>CAWHOW010000017.1:0-245876 GCA_963831005.1 uncultured Bacteroidota bacterium | reverse complement strand
ACAGTGCGCCTCGAAGAAAGAGGACAATAGTTCTTTGACAAGCTTTCAATGAGATGGTGGACGACCCACCGGGAGCGACTTACAGGAGTAGCTTTCAAACCACTTTATGGTGCTGTAATCAAAAGTTATGGTGCTGAGCGATAAAGAGCAAGGTTTTGCAGCAAGCAAAATCAGGTAAGGTTAAAGGAGATGAACGCAAGGTACCTCTGAAGAAGTGTCGAGACAATGCAACCCGTTGACAAAACTGCTGATTTTGTGCTATTGGCAGGAAGAGTATAGCAGACACCTGTTTACCGGCTATGCGTCAACCGATATTAAGGAGGCATGACCTTTAATCAGGCTCATTGAAGGAACGAGGGAAACCTCCCGATGATGTTAGGTTGTCACTATAAGGCTACCGCTTGAGGATTCGCTGGACAATCAAAGAGAAACGGCACAAGTGAAGCAACACGAGGCTAAAATATCGAAGCATCGAGAGGAGACGGACTAAGTAGTAGTAGTGAAGATAATCATGGAAACATGAAAGGAGCGAAGGACTTAGGTCATTTAGTAGAACAAGTTTTAACAATCTAAAAGGAGAGGATTAGAATGAGTGAAACAAAACCAATACCTGTAACAAAACAGATGGTATGGGTAGCATACAAAAAGGTGAAAGCCAACAAAGGCTCAGCAGGAGTTGACGGGGAAAGTCTTAAAATATTTGAAGAAAGACTATCCGGCAACCTGTATAAAGTCTGGAACAGGCTTTCATCGGGTACATATTTTCCTCCCTTAGCAAAGGAAGTAGAGATACCAAAAGAAGACGGGAAAACCCGAAAGCTTGGCATACCTACGGTAGGGGACAGGGTGGCACAGATGGTAGTAAAAGATTATCTTGAACCAAGAATGGAAAGAATCTTCCACGAGAACAGTTATGGTTATCGTCCAAACCGCAGTGCACATGATGCATTGGCAAAGGCGAGACGAAATTGTTGGCTGTACAGTTGGGTGGTAGATATTGACATAAAAGGTTTCTTCGATAACATCAGTCATGAAAAGTTACTCCTTGCTTTAGACAAGCATGTGAGTGAAAAGTGGGTTAAGATGTATATTAAACGCTGGCTTAATGCACCTGTGCAAAAAGAAGGCGGAGAACTGATATACAAAGAAGGAAAAGGGACACCGCAGGGCGGAGTCATAAGTCCTTTGCTTGCCAACTTGTTTCTGCACTATGCTTTTGACCAATGGCTAACAAAGCGCTTTTGGGGTGCGAAATTCGAGCGTTATGCCGATGATATCATTGTGCATTGCCGCACCAAAGAGCAAGCGGAAAAACTACTTGAGAAACTTGAAGAACGAATGCAGAGTTGTGGACTGGAATTACACCCTGAAAAGACGAAGATTGTTTACTGCAAAGACCACAAACGAACCGAGAATTATAAACATGTGAAGTTTGACTTTCTTGGGTTCACCTTCAAACCACGAACATCAAAGGGGAAGGAGGATGGATATAAGTTTCTGGGATTTGATTTAGGGATTAGCGTTAAAGCAGGGAAACGTATTTTAACAACGCTGCGACAAAGCCACTTTCATCGGTGGACATCAAACACCATTGAAGGTATCGCAGCAGAACTTAACCCCAAATTTCGGGGTTGGTTGAATTATTACGGAAAGTTTCGGAAATCAGCAATGTCATTTATTTTTTATAATTTTCATCGAAGGCTACTTAAATGGATTATGAACAGGTATAAAGCAATAAGAAACAATATTGGCAAAGCCTACGGTATGCTTATGCGTATTAGAAAAGCAAAACCTACATTGTTTGAACCCTGGAAACATGGTTTCTTTGTCAAAGGTTTAAAAATGACAAAAGCCGTATGAAGCGAGAGTTTCCCGTACGGTTTTGTGAGAGGCTTGGGCTGAAATGCCCTTGCCTACTCGACTTTTGTTTTGCCCCAATCGCCCAAAGCCAACCCTTCTGCAAAACAAAAAAGAGCCAATCTTGCCACCACTACTTTTAAAATTTGGGAGACTATATTATATATGGTCGCCCATTATAAGAAAGGAGGTGCCTCATTTAAAAAAAAACTAGATAAAAACTGAATCATTTAAGATAATGATTTAACCAATTCAATTAAATTATTCATTTAACTTTACAAAAAAAAAGAAAGCATGGTAAAAAATTAAAATTCCTGATTAAATTCGGGGTATTGGCTTTACTAATGCATTTTATGCTGATACCTAACAGCAAAGCTCAAGGACAGCTACCACTTTCGCAAGACCCTTTATATCACGTAGTGTTTCAGGACACTTTTAGCGGTACAACATTAGATACTTCTAAATGGTTTACAGCTTGGCCTTGGTGGGCAGGCAAAGGCGCTAATGGCAATGTTGAAAATAGCTGCGGTGATCCATCATGGCCAGTGCCTTATTGCCGACAGTGGCCTCGCGATACAGCTAACCGTAAATATCACCCTTCAGGATATCCCCATTACCAAACACTTGTTAGTAAGGCTGAAAATTTCAATGATACTGTCTTTGTATATAGTCCTTGTCCGTCAGGAGCATGTGCATATCATGGGGACTTTATTGGAAATGGTTGTTTTAATAATCCTAATAGTGGAAATTGGTGTATGTACGACTCTGCAATGCCATTTAACTTCAGCGGTGCCATGCTTAGGAGTCATTATAGTTTTACTGATGGCTATTTTGAGATACGTTACCGACTAAGCAATTATGATACTAATAAATATAATGCGTTTGGACCAAATTTTTGGCTCTTCGGTGGTAGTGGCCATCATGCCGACAGCGCTGCCTACAGCGAGATAGATATGTTTGAAATGGAAGGACACCACTGGACTATGGCGCCAAATATCCATTACAGAAATCAGGATTCTGCTTGGGATCCCACCCTACACACACTGGCGACACTGTTTTCTGGCATGCAGTAGGAAGCACAGGTATTTATTCGCCATATACACCGCAAATGTATAATAATGGTGGCAATGGTTATAATGGTGGCAATTGGCATACAGTGGGCTGCGAATGGACACCCGCTTACACCGATTTTTATTACGATAATAGCGATACCATCAGAAGATACTCTAATGCAAAATTACCGATACATAATTTGGATAGCATGTATTTATTAGTAGGTACTGAAATGATGCCCCCAGATAATTACTGCATTAAATACCAATCAGGATTTCTGTCTCCTGATAATTCAATTAATTACGATATTGGTTATGTAAAGGTATATCAGATAAACCAAGTTGCCGGTTGTACAACCCAAGCTGATAGTTTACCGAATGGTTCTACCACCAATAATTATACAAGCCAGTTATATAAGGATGTAAATATAGGTGGGAGCGGCACAGCTATACTTAACAGCGGTTCATACCATATAGCAGGGCAGGATTATGTGCTGCTGCAAAGCGGTTTTGAAGCAAGCGGAACAGCCACTGTAATAATTTCAACAATGCCATGCCAGCAAAATCAGACAGTCGCTCAGACGACAAGGCTGCACCTAACCCAGGTAGAATCCGCCACTTTTAAAAGATATGCGAAAGCTAAACAAAATAATAACCAACAACAATGAAAAAGACATATTACATAAATTTACTGTGCCTTCTATTTGTTACTAACATGGCATGCGCACAAATATGGACACAAAAAGCGAATTATGCTGATACGGCAACAAATAGTGCTGTAGGTTTCTCAATAGGAACTAAAGGATATATTTTTACAGGGGGGAAAACTAGCCATGCTTTTTATGAATGGGATCAGTCTACTAATACTTGGACGAGAAAAGCTGATTTCCCGGGATTACCGCTTTGGGGAGCTGTTGGTTTTTCTATAGGCAACAAAGGATATATCGGTACAGGTGAAGATTCTATCGGTTACCCACTTGATTTCTGGGAATGGAACCAAGCTACAAATACATGGACAAGAAAAGCAGATTTTGGTGGAGCAGGTCGAGTAACTGCTGTAGGTTTTTCTATAGGTACTAAAGGGTATATTGGTACAGGCTGGTCTTCTGGTAAAGATTTTTGGGAATGGGATGGTGATACTGCTTCGCTAAAGTATAATACATGGACACGAATGGCTGATTTTGGCGGTACAGCGAGAAATAGTGCTATTGGATTTTCTATAGGCAATAAAGGGTATATAGGCACAGGTAATGATGGAACTCTACCGAATCCAGTGAAAGCTGATTTTTGGGAATGGGATGGAGATACTGCTTCACCGACATATAATACATGGACACAAAAGGCAAATTGCGGTGGTGGCGCAACACAGGATGCTGTTGCATTTGCAATAGGAACTCAGGGTTTTGTTTGCAGGAGCAGTACACAAGATTTCTGGGCATGGGATCAGGTAAGCAATACATGGATTAAAGAATTAAATTTTGCAGGTGTAGCCAGATCGACTGCGATAGGTTTTTCAATTGGAAATAAAGGATATATTGGAACAGGGCAAGATAATAGCTTAAACCTATTACAGGATTTCTGGGAGTATAGTGATACCACTGTTGGCGTAAACGAAATAAACTACTCACAAAATATTGCTATTTATCCTAATCCAACAAACGATAAAATATACATACAACGCACTAACGACGGTGCAATGGAAGTGAGTTTGTACGATATAGTTGGCAAGCAAGTAAGCGCAACAGTAAAAAGCGAATACCAAATAACGGAAGTCCATGTAAACAATATTCCAAAAGGTGTATACATTTTAAAGTGTACAATTAATAATAATTCATTAAATAAGAAAGTAGTAATTGAATAATTAAAAAACAAAAATCATGAAAACAAAGTTATATTTATTGATGCTTGTCTTTACAGGCATAGTAATCGGTGCAAATGCACAATGTAAAATTTTCTCGGGTAATGCTGTTTCAATAGGAACATTATCGGCTCCTCCATCTGGTTTTGAATTGCAGGTAACCGGAAATAGTATTTTTAATAATAATGTAAATATTTCAGGGGTTCTTAATGGAAGAAATTATTCATACCCAGCCCCGGCGGTTCACAAGGATGGGTAAAAGTTGGCACTTTTACTGCTGCACAAGGCGGTCAAACTATAAGGATTGTAGCATATATACATAACGGGTATAATGCTTCAAATACACAGGATGCTACATATTATATAAATTTCAAGACATCCAACGGTAGTAGTGTTGATGGTAATGGTTTTGCAGGCAACGGAAGTTGGTATTCTATTGGTTTTGATAATACCATACAACCCGGTTATATTAAATGGAAAGCTAATGCTGCCGGAGTAAATGCAACTTCTTTCGATCTTTATATGGAAGTTCCTGCATATTCCGACAACAGCCATTATACAGTTTCCGTGAATAATGGTGCAAGCTGGACTAATGTTGGTCTTTCAGGTCAATCAGACCCGGGCTCTGGAAGTTCTACAGTTTTGATTCCCATTACTCAATTTGATATACCTTATGGCAATGTCGGCATAGGAACATCAAGCCCAAGTGAGCAATTACAAATAACAGGCAATCTGAGTTTACCAGCTACAACTGCAACAACAGGTATTTACAAAAGTGGTGTAAATACATTTATTCATTCATATGGAACAAACAACTTTTTTGCAGGTGTAAATGCAGGTAATTTAACATTAACGGGGTCATGTAATGTGGGTGTTGGGACACAAGCATTAACATCTATGACATTAGCAGGTACAGATAATGTGGGTGTAGGGTATCAATCACTTTATTCACTTACTAAGGGTAGTTTCAATGTAGGTATTGGTTATCAGGCATTGTTTTCAGACATCGGGCTCTCTCCAGGACAAGCCGGAAATAATAATGTTGGTATAGGTTTACAGGCATTATACTCTAATGTTTCAGGTTATGATAATGTTGCTGTTGGTAATAATGCATTAACTCTCAATACCGGAAATTATAATACAGCTTTAGGCCATAATGCTGGTGCATCATTTGCAGCTAACACCAACAATACTTTTATTGGATACGGCGCAAATGCTGGGGCAAATAATTTAACAAATGCTACTGCAATTGGCAATGGAACAATTGTGGCAGCCAGTGCTACAATTATGGCAGGAAATGCAATAACTAATTTTAACATACCTGTAGGTGCTGTTTATGGAGGTTCTGATGGACGTTTTAAATTCAACATCAAACAGGAAGTGAAAGGTTTAGCTTTTATTAATAAACTTTGTCCTGTAACTTATCAGGTAAATACCAAACAACTTGATGATTTTCTTATCCAGAACTTGCCCGATAGTGTTAAGATATTGCATAAAATAGGAATGGATTTTGCACCATCAACCGCTGTTATTCATTCAGGTTTTATTGCACAGTCAGTAGATTCTGCTGCTAATGCTTGTGGATTTACTTCTTCCATAGTACATAAACCTACAAGTAGTTCTGACTATTATGCTTTATCTTATTCGGAAATTGTTGTTCCACTGGTAAAAGCTGTTCAAGAGTTAAGTAAAACTAATGATAGCTTAAAGCGTGTAGCAAAATCAACAGATAGTCTGTTAACTGTTGTACAAACTCAACTCACAACGACAACAACCAACCTTCAGCAGCAAATAACAAGTTGTTGCGCTAAAGGCAGTGTTGATAAATCAACGGGCGATAATAGCACCGACCCTTCAACCGATGTTGAACTTGCAAGTAAATCAGCAATTCTTTATCAGAATATGCCTAATCCATTTCGGCGATGGAACAGTGGTAAAATATTTCGTTCCCGAAAATGTTACAAGCGCAAGCATTATATTCTATGATGAGTTTGGCAACGAAATTAAAAATGTGGAACTCCCAAACAAAGGAATTACCGCCGTATTGAACCTTTCTACCCTTAATCTTGCATCGGGCATTTATTCCTATTCGATGCTTGTCAATGGCAAAGTAATAGATACCAAGAAAATGGTAAAAACAAAATAAACATACAATAAAAAAAGCCTTTTAACTCCACCTGCTTGTAGGGGGAGATGTCAGCGAATGCTGACAGAGGGGGTATAATAAAAGCCTAAAAGTAAAAAAGCGGAAACATTCATTTCCGCTTTTTTTATTTTCATTGCCTACTGCCTATTGAGGACTGCCTACTTTTTTTAAGCCGTCACATTCCCCACTGGCAGCGCCCCGCTAAAGCTTTTCCCATGCGCCAGTATCACAGTTATATGTACATCATCCAAAGCATTCGGGTTATCCACCAGCAGCCAGTGCCCGAAAACACCCCCGAAATTAATAGGTATTTCAAGTTTCAAATCAGTTTCTGCGGCAATTTTAACCCCGTTTACCGTTGGCAACGCCGTTGTTACATCACTCAAATACACCATTGCCGGATACTTGCTGTGATTCCTCACCGTAAAAGTATCCCCTGCTTCAAATTTCCTCCCAAAAATAGCCTCAAAATGTTTAGGCATCAAATGCAATTCTTCCGCCATTTGAGTCTTTCCTAAATTTATTATTTTTCTTGTCCAGTGATAAGTCGAATAAAAGTCAGCATGTGAATACTTCATCGTTCCCATATACATATCCAGCAATTTCACCTGATGTCTCTGTGTTTTAAACAAGGGAGCTAAATTCGTAGTAGCTGTTTTATTACTTGCTTTCATTATGGTACGCAATGGTTGTGAAGCCGAAAAGTTATTTATAGCAGTCTGCAAACCCGTTATATCAGCTGCTACTATATTATAATTAGTCAGTGTGCCTATAGGTATTGCAGCAGCAGTATCATGTATCAACTGCATCCTTTTCACAGCAGTTAGTTTTGTACAATCTAAAAAATCAGCTACCGTAAAATTCACAATATCAAACGTCACCAAATCATTCGTATTCATATAATATGCCTTCAAACCAAAGCATACATGCTCTGTTTGTTCCCCCGCAGTAATCCACAACGAATGTTCACTTTTGGTCGCCCCTGTTGCCGCTTGTTGTTGAAGCCCTGCAGCATTATTAATACTCGTTATTGTCCCTTTTATCAACGCCACTATTGCCGCAATAAGAGGATTAAGGCTCCAGAAACCGCTATTTTTATCCATTACGCCCATAGCAGCTTCGGTCATGTTCTGATAATTTTCTTGTCTGTTGGTCATAAATAAATGTTTTTTTATTATTATGAAGCAAATATACAATTATTAGCTAAATAACAATGTCAAAAATATTTTCGTGTTCACCTTATTGAATACTCAACATCAATAAACAAGTGTAAGGCATTAAAAGATAATTGCAAGACAATCCAAGTCAACTGTAAGACATCCCAAGTCAACTGTAAGACATCCAAATTTTGTGTAAGATCACTCAAGTCAATTGTAAGACATCTAAAGTTAAATGTAAGATAACTAAAATCAATTGTATGTATGCCATAGTGTCATGTAAGATAACTCAAGTCGGGTGCAAGATTACTCAAGTCAATTGCAAGTATGCCATAGTGTCACGTCAGTCGACCTAAGTCATTTGTAAGCGAACATAAGTCATTTGTAAGGGAACGTAAGTCAAACGTAAGCAAACCCAAGTCATCTGTGAGCATACTCAAGTCATCTGTAAGCATACTCAAGTCAAATGTAAGCGAACCTAAGTCATCTGTAAGCATACTCAAGTCAAATGTAAGCGAACCTAAGTCATCTGTAAGCAAACTCAAGCCGAATGTAAGACAGTCCAAGACAAGTGTAAGGCAACCCTATTGATATGTAAGGTGGAATTATTGACTGGTCAGCGAACCCTATAAGGCCAACAGCACAATGCAAAGCACATTTGCAGCTTTTATTTTATAGGCATAAAGTGTTTGGCTGCAAATAAGCTTCGCATTTCCCCCCAAAAACAAAATAAAAAATAAAAATTCCCTCCCCTTTTAATAAAAATTTAAACGCCTACACACATTTCATCTTCGACAAAAACCTTATCTTTGACTGTTCAATACAAAAGCTAGACTTAACAGTGCATTCACGACAGTATATTCGACCATTCCGCCAGTGCATAACATGTGGTTGCTTCAACCGCCGTTTCCTGCTGGAAGATACAAACGCAAGTTTTTTTTATTTCAATATATTTTGATAATTTAGTGCTTTAAATACGGCGGCTTAAGCAACCACCGACCGTTGGTTGCAAGCGTAATTAAATAAAATATTAACTTTGCCAATTCAGACAGATTGGTACGGGTTGACAGTTCAGTAACAGAAAACGAAATGAGCCGACACATGAGCCATCGCAAGAGTTTAAATTTTTACCCCAGAGTTTATCCCGCGAAAAGCGGGACACTTTTCGCCTTCGGCGTTTTTGCCATCTCACATTGCACACAGTGCGCCTCGAAGAAAGAGGACAGTAGTTCTTTGACGAGCTTTCAATGAGATGGTGGACGACCCACCGGAAGCGACTTACAGGAGTAGCTTCCAAACCACTTTATGGTGCTGTAATCAAAAGTTATGGTGCTGAGCGATAAAGAGCAAGGTTTTGCAGCAAGCAAAATCAGGTAAGGTTAAAGGAGATGAACGAAAGTAAACCTCTGAAGAAGTGTCGAGACAATGTAACCCGTTGACAAAACTGTTGATTTTGTGCTATCGGCAGGAAGAGTATAGCAGACACCTGTTTACCGGCTATGCGTCAACCGATATTAAGGAGGCATGACCTTTAATCAGGCTCATTGAAGGAACGAGGGAAACCTCCCGATGATGATAGATTGTCAAAATAAGGCTACCGCTTGAGGATTCGCTGGACAATTAAAGAGAAACGGCACAAGTGAAGCAACACAAGGCTAAAATATCGAAGCATCGAGAGGTGACGGACTAAGTAGTAGTAGTGAAGATACTCATGGAAACATGAAAGGAGCGAAGGACTTAGGTCATTTAGTATAACAAGTTTTAACAATCCGCCAGTTGGCGGAGAGGATTAGGATGAGTGAAACAAAACCAATACCTGTAACAAAACAGATGGTACGGGTAGCATACAAAAAGGTGAAAGCCAACAAAGGCTCTGCAGGAGTTGACGGAGAAAGTCTGAAAATATTTGAAGAAAGACTTGCCGACAACCTGTATAAAGTCTGGAACAGGCTTTCATCGGGTACATATTTTCCGCCCCCTGTAAAGGAAGTAGAGATACCAAAAGAAGACGGGAAAACCCGAAAGCTTGGCATACCTACGGTAGGGGACAGAGTGGCACAGATGGTAGTAAAAGATTATCTTGAACCAAGAATGGAAAGAATCTTCCACGAGAGCAGCTATGGTTATCGTCCAAATCGCAGTGCACATGATGCATTAGCAAAGGCGAGACGAAATTGCTGGCTGTATAGTTGGGTGGTAGATATTGACATAAAAGGATTCTTCGATAACATCAGTCATGAAAAGTTACTCCTTTCCATTGACAAGCATGTGAATGAAAAGTGGGTTAAGATGTATATTAAACGCTGGCTTAATGCACCTGTGCAAAAAGAAGGCGGAGAACTGATATACAAAGAAGGAAAAGGGACACCGCAGGGCGGAGTCATAAGTCCTTTGCTTGCCAACTTGTTTCTGCACTATGCTTTTGACCAATGGCTAACAAAGCGCTTTTGGGGTGCGAAATTCGAGCGATATGCCGATGACATCATTGTGCATTGCCGCACCAAAGAGCAAGCGGAAAAATTACTTGAAAGGCTTGAAGAACGAATGCAGAATTGTGAACTGGAACTACACCCTGAAAAGACAAAGATTGTTTACTGCAAAGACCACAAACGAACAGGGAATTATAAACATGTGAAGTTTGATTTTCTGGGGTACACCTTCAAACCACGAACATCAAAGGGGAAGGAGGATGGATATAAGTTTCTGGGATTTGATTTAGGGATAAGCGTAAAATCAGGGAAACGTATTTTGACAATGCTACGACAAAGCCATTTTCATCGGTGGACATCAAACACCATTGAAGGAATCGCAGCAGAACTGAACCCCAAATTTCGGGGATGGTTGAATTATTACGGAAAGTTTCGGAAATCAGCAATGTCATTTATTTTTTATAATTTTCATCGCAGGCTACTCAAATGGATTATGAACAGGTATAAAGCATTAAGAAACAATATTGGCAAAGCCTACGGTATGCTTATGCGTATTAGAAAAGCAAAACCTACATTGTTTGAACCCTGGAAACAAGGTTTCTTTGTTAAAGGTTTAAAAATGACAAAAGCCGTATGAAGCGAGAGTTTCCCGTACGGTTTTGTGAGAGGCTTGGGCTGAAATGCCCTTGCCTACTCGACTTTGCTTGTTGCCGCCTTCGGCGGCTGGGCTTCGCCCACCACAAGCAAAAGAGTGCAATCTTGCCAACCCACAATATTATTTGATTCATTTTATATTGGAGTTAACTTGAAAATATTATAAAGAATAAGGGAATAAATCATTATCTAGCTTATAATAAAATAATGAAAAAAATATTTTTAATTATTACGTATGTATTATTATTCCTTTTTTGCATTAACAATTTGTTTGGGCAAAAAACCGATTCCATTATTAATAATGACACATTAAAAAGACATGACAATTCATTAAATATTGGGGTTGTAGTATCACCATTAATTCATACAATCAATATGTATCATAATACTAAAGATATATTTAGTCTCCCGACAGGTTTTTGTTTCTCTTCAAAATTAGCTAATAAATCTATAATTGGAATAGAAACAGGATTATTATTCGATTTTAAAAGATACAATGTAGAGTATGTTTATTTTAATAAGAACCCCATTAAATTTAACTATAATTATGTTTATATTCCTATTCTTATTAATATAAATCTTACTAATTCATACATATCATTTGGTGGAACAATAAGAAGACCTGTATGTTTTCCTTTAGAATATAAAAAGAATGCTCAATCTGGTTTACCAAATCCATATGCGGGGTTTCAAGTTGGATTTGGAAATATTATTCCTTTAAATAAAAGAAATCTGGTTTTCAATATAGAACCATATTTACTTATTACAGGTAAAGGACAATATTATTATACTACCGGACAAACATCTAATATACTATACACAAAATCATATGGTCTTTTAATAGGAATAAATTTACAAATAGTAAAAAAAATAAAATTTTAAAAAAGAAAAAGCCATGAAAAAATATACATTAATGTTAGTTTTTGTATTATCAAATATCTATATATTAAATGCGCAGACAAATTCACCTTGTTATGGTTTGTCTTGTCCTGAAATAGGTTTACAGAAAATTGTAAATTTACATCAGACAAAACAGATATGATAAAAGAAAAAGAAAAAATTATAGCGGAGTATTTAGCTGGAGGCATTACCTACCGGCAATTACAAGCAAAGTATGGAGTGGACTTCAGAACCATACATGGTTGGGTACAACAATTTAGAGGGCGATATAACTCTTCTAACCACTCACCAAAATCAAAAATAGCAAAACCAAATCAGCCCACAGAGCCACTTCCCAAAGAAGTAAAATTGTTGCAAGCAGAACTTCGAAGATTACAATTGCACAACGAATTGCTTGAAGCCATGATTGATATTGGAAAAGATCAATTCGGTATTGATTTGCGAAAAAAATCTGGCGCCAAGCAATCATGAAAGTAGAACAAAGCAGGCCTTATTCAAAAACAGAAGAGCTTTGTTCATTGCTTGGTTATTCGAGGCAAGCGTATTATCAAGGGAAAAAATATCAGGAAAAGATTATTTTGAGTGAAGAATTAGTTTTACAAGAAGTAAATAGTCAACGTAAATTAATGAAACGGCTTGGTGGGCGGAAGCTATTGATAAGAATGCAATTATTTATGCAGCAGCATGCGATCGGAATTGGTCGGGATTCATTTTTTGATTTGCTTCGAGAACATGGATTACTGATACGAAAGCGTAAAAACAGAAAACCCATTACAACGAATAGTAAGCATTGGTTAAAAAAATATCCGAATTTAATAGAAGATTTTATTCCAATTGCGGCAAATCAATTATGGGTTAGTGATATTACCTATATCCATGTTGGGACAGAGTTTGCTTATCTTTCGTTGATTACAGATGCGTATTCCCGGAAAATAGTTGGATTTTATTTGAGTCAAAATTTATCAACTATTGGTTGTGAAAGGGCTTTGCGAATGGCTTTAAAATCTTTGCCTGAAAAACATCGGCTCATACATCATTCAGATAGAGGTGTTCAGTATTGTAGTTATGATTACGTAGAATTATTAGAAAAAAATCATATTCGTATTAGTATGACACAAACCGGAGACCCTTTGGATAATGCTATTGCAGAAAGAGTAAATGGTATTTTAAAAAGCGAATTGCTGGAAAATATTTATCCGGATTTTAATACTGCCCGTGATGAAGTGGCAAAAGCAATCAGCACCTATAATTATCTGCGACCACATTCCAGCATTGATATGCTCACACCAGTTGATGCCCATGTTATGGAAGGTGTTATCAAAAAACGATGGAAAAATTATTATGCTCTTAAAAAAGAACAGGAGGTGCTTATGGAAATATAGGTTTTTTTAGGAATACACAGAATGCGTAATAAAAGCAAATCCACTACAAAGTGTAAACTCTATAACGGATTATTATGCTATCTGACCGGGGTATTCCTGGCGAGTTGCTCCTCAGCAGAGCCCGCTTCCGCTTCTTCCGGTGATGCAAATGTAAATATTATTCAAGATTAAAAATTAATGTAAATTTGTGTTAGGATTAAAAAACTTTTGTAAACTTGTCTTAGGATTTTTAATCAAAATGTGTAAACTATTTTCAGGACGATACACCCTGAAAAGACAAAGATTGTTTACTGCAAAGACCACAAACGAACAGGGAATTATAAACATGTGAAGTTTGATTTTCTGGGGTACACCTTCAAACCACGAACATCAAAGGGGAAGGAGGATGGATATAAGTTTCTGGGATTTGATTTAGGGATAAGCGTAAAATCAGGGAAACGTATTTTGACAATGCTACGACAAAGCCATTTTCATCGGTGGACATCAAACACCATTGAAGGAATCGCAGCAGAACTGAACCCCAAATTTCGGGGATGGTTGAATTATTACGGAAAGTTTCGGAAATCAGCAATGTCATTTATTTTTTATAATTTTCATCGCAGGCTACTCAAATGGATTATGAACAGGTATAAAGCATTAAGAAACAATATTGGCAAAGCCTACGGTATGCTTATGCGTATTAGAAAAGCAAAACCTACATTGTTTGAACCCTGGAAACAAGGTTTCTTTGTTAAAGGTTTAAAAATGACAAAAGCCGTATGAAGCGAGAGTTTCCCGTACGGTTTTGTGAGAGGCTTGGGCTGAAATGCCCTTGCCTACTCGACTTTGCCTGTTGCCGCCTTCGGCGGCTGGGCTTCGCCCATCACAGGCAAAAGAGCTAATCTGCCAACCCGTAATATTATTTTGTTTGGGAATTAATGGAAATTAGAGGAAAATAATTATCAACAAAGTTTTTTATATCGTTTAGTTTATTTACATTTGTATTATCAATTCTATACCATTATCTATTAACCTACTAAAATCAATAAAATCATTAAAAAAACAATACTTTTTAACAGAACCATTTTAACTTTAATTGGCTTTTTAGCCTTTTTAAACTTTAGCCTTGCTCTGCTCAAACAATAACCTTTGGCAGTTCTACAGTAAGCTTTTTAGCCGGGGCACAATATACCTGCATTGGACATTTTAATAATTTTTCTGATGTTATTATATTTTGGATTTTTCACAAAGTGGAAATTTAAATTTATTTGGCTTGGAAATTATTTATAATGATGGATTCATAGTAATACAGATTTATCTTCCTGGAAGTCCTTAAATCCTCCTATATACTGATTGCTGACAATAATATCAAATCCCTTTTACATTGGAATATTCATCACCGGCAAATGCTCCCTGTGGTGCACAATCAACGATAACAATTGGATTAAATTGATGGTTGCAATGAAGTGGCAAATACATGCAAGGCAAATATAATTAATCAAGTCATAACAGGTAATACCTATTTATGTGAAAATTCTACAAATACTTATACTTATCGCAAAACGGCAACATGGGTACTATTCCAAGTCGTGGGTAGTATACATGGTCATTAACACCAGCTCAGGCAGGATGGGAGATTGATAATCACCCGTAACGATTAATACTACGTATACGCTACTCCATCATCACAGCCACTCCGGTTACTATAAAAACACCGGGTTCGGGCTCGGCAGGAAATGCTACACTAACAGTAAATGGAGCTAATATGTGCGACGCTTTTTCGGAAACAATTACAACTGAACTTCCCGAACCGAACTTTTTCCTATGTTTATACAAGCGCCTGTATGAAAGGTGATATTGGATATCCTGTAACATGGACTATTAAACCTATGGCATGCGCAACATCTTATACATGGTCTGGAGGTACTGGTGGTGTAATTTTACAACCCAGCACTGACGGGCTATCTTGTACCATATCGCCTGTTAAAATAGGATTTTATGCAATACATGTTGTAGCTAAAAATAGTTATACCACTAGTCCGATACTTTCATCAACAATATTTGTCAGACCTTATGACTCTATTCACTGCAATGGCAAATAGCTGAACGTTAAATGATCGAATAGCTACAAGTAATTAAATTATAATGAAAAGAATCATATTTCTGACAATTTTGTTAGTAATAATGTATTCTGAATTAATGGCCCAATTTAATATAGGCGTGCAGGGCGGCGCAAGCGCTTCCTTTACATCGTTTAAATTTAAAGATTATCTTAATGGTGTTGAGAATCGCAGACTTTATAGCAAATCACACTGGTTCGCCGATTATTGCTCCAATTGGTGGATTAATGGTGAATGTTTATCATTGATAAAAGATTTTCATTGCAATCGGAAATTACTTTTTGAAAACAAAGAGCCGGGTCTATGGTGTCATCAGTATTTTATTCATTTCCCCGAAATGATAAGGTATAATATTCCTGTAAAACCAAAATCCAATAAATCGTTTTTTATTGAAGCAGGTCCGTATTTCTCATATGATTTTTCTAAAAGATATGTCCATATGAAGATAATGTGGTGGGTAATTATATTTTTACTGGCACTCCCGCTGTGGGTAATTATGCCACAAGAGTCACAAACAACGTACCTTTCCAAGAACAGATGTTGGTATGGCAACAGGAATTGGTTATAAACAACAATGGGGTATAGGGCAGATTGATTTTTGCATAAAATTTGAGCATAGTGTGTTTGGACATATTTTAATTGAAGATGGAGTTAATATTGAGGGACAAGAATTTGAAACGCATTTCGAATTTTCGGCATAAAATATTAAGTTTTACCATAAGTTATAGTTTGCCTGTAAAAACAATAAAAAAATTATTGCACCCTGTAAAACAACATCTAGAAAAGAAATGAGGTGAAGTAGTTTAAAGAATAACCAAATAAATGCCAAACCACACAATGTAAAGCACATTTGCAGCCCATCTTTAAAGGCAGATATTATTTCGGCTGCAAATAAGCCAATCTTGCCATCCCGCAATATTATTTTGTTATGAATTCTTGGTATCAAGTTGAACGGACTTGGTATCAAATTTGGATGGAAGATACACCAAGTAGGATGGGGAATAAACACTTTAGAAACTGTTTTACATCATGTAGAATCGGCATAATATCATGTTGAACCGGCTTTACATCAAGTCAGATAAGGTTTTACATCATGTTGAAATGTTTTATATCAAGTTGAACCGGATTAATATCATTTTGAACCGGCTTTACATCAAACAGGGTAAGGTTTGATATCAAGTTGAACGTACTTGATGTATTCCCGTTCCTTCATGATGTATTCCCAATCCTACTTGATAGGTTTCTGATTTCAAATTGCTACATTCAGACTTCAGATTGCACAATTCAGATTTCAGATTGCTACATTCAGATTTCAGATTGCACAATCCAGATTTCAAATTGCACAATTCAGATTTCGCATTGCATCATTCCGGTTTCAGATTACATCATTCTGATTTCAGCAATGCTTAAGGTAAAGAGGAATAGGGTAAAGAGGAAATAAGGTATAAGGAAACAGGGAAAATTCACAGTCCGCCCTATACCTTTATACCTTATGCCTTTATGCCTTAAGTTTAAGGAATTTGCGGCGTAAACGGGTAGGGTTTGCTATCGGGACCCCTGCCTTTGTTATTTACCCCGTAAATAATGATGTAGTTCTTTTGCCCTACAGTTAAACCTGTAAAAACTAATTTAGTACTTGCAGCGCCTTCTAACAGGGTGTTATAAGGACCTGTTGCAACAAGCGAACTTTTAACCGTCCATCGCGTATTTTTGTGGTGCTCGGCGGCAACCTTTTCGGTTAGCGCCCCACCGCCCGTTTTTGGTTTTTCCAGAGTGGCTTTATAGTAACCTGCTTCTTGTTTATCTTCGGTAATTTTTTTAATAACCGGAGCCAAAGGTTTAACCGTTGGCTGGGGTACATTGCTGCTGTCAAAACCGCTCAACTGTATTTTAGCTATATCATGGTTGCAAATAGGGTTTGCATACCCCATCAACTGTTCTGCCATGCCATGCACCAGTTCGCTTTGGGCATCGCGTAAGCCAACGTTATTGCTATTACCCTTTGCCGCTGCAATTAAATTGGTAAGTTTGTTTACCGCTGCCTGAAACCCTGTAGTACCTGCCAATGCTATAGGCGGAGCAGGAAACAACGCGGTATTTACGTAAAGTCCGTTGTTAATTAAACGCAGACCTAAGGCGTTTACCTTATGAAACTCGCCTGCCGAACAGTGCATCACACAGTTAAAAGGTCGTGCTGAAGCCATGGTTAGTTATTTTAGATTTGCGATTTTTGATTTGTAGAAAATAAGTTGATACAAAGATACAATTTTTATTTAAGCAACAAAAAATAAAAAATATTTTTTATTGAAAATAAAAAGTATTAATTTTACAGAAACAAAAACATTCGTTATGAAAAACAAAATTTTTGTTCTATTATTCTTATCATTATTTTTTATTAAATGTAGTTGTAAGAAAGATACACTTACAAATACTACACAAACAGGAGCAAATACTTTTGCTATGCTTGTTAATGGCGAATTATGGAACATGCCTCCTTGTGTTTTTTGTCCGCCAATTGTTCAATTACTTGATAAAGGTCTTTTACAAGTGCACGGGTTAAATGGAAATGAAAGATTATATTTTTACGTAAACACCCATTATTTAATTGGAAATTATCAAATTAATAAAATGTGGTATACTAAGAATCAGATACAAGATTCATGTTCTTTTTTTACTCGTTTTACTGAAAACAATAATTGTTATTCTTATAGGTTAATTGATTCAACAAAATCAGGCGTAAGCATTACAAGGCTTGACACTATTAATAGAATTGTTTCGGGTACATTTTATATGACCTTATCAAATTTTCAAGGTGGACAATTAAATATTACAGAAGGACGGTTTGATGGGAAATATTAATTCAAAACTTTTAAATCTAAAATAATTATGAAAAATACTTTTATTTTTATATCTTTAGTTTGGTTTATTCAAAGTAATGTTTTCTGCCAAACCTCAATAACCGCATCTCAGGCATATAACGGAGTAAAAGCTACTGGCGAATACGAGGTTTATAGTTACAATGGCGATAATTCTTTATCAAATGTCCATAAGCCAATAATTGTTGTTGAAGGGTTTGATCCGAATAATACATATAGTATAAATGATATTTATTATGCATTTTCATATCCACATGACTTGGCTGGAGATCTTCAAAATGCTGGGTATGATATAATAATATTAAAATTTGATAATGCCGGAGATTACATACAACGAAATGCCTTTTTATTAATGGAATTAATAAATCAGGTGAATGCGCAAAAACCAAATTCAAATGATAAGCTTGTTGTTGTTGGATATAGCATGGGTGGTTTGGTAGCCCGTTATGCATTAACTTATATGGAATCAAATAATATGGATCATCAAACACGTTTATATGTATCATTTGACGCACCTCATAAAGGTGCACATGTGCCTGCCTCTGTTCAGGCTTTTGCTTTAACATTTAATCATTCGGCTTATTTTACAATGTTTCCCGGTTTGCAAGCTGCTATTAATGAATTTACTTGTCCGGCAGCACAACAAATGCTTAAATACAGAATTTCCAACCCTTCTCAAACAAATGGGGCAATCCCCATTAGTTCAACATATACAAGTTTCATGAACGAAATAAACTCATTGAATAATTGCAATGGTTTTCCAACAACTTGCAGGAACATTGCTCTTTCACTGGGTAGCTGGAATCAACATGCTCAGCGTTCCAATATGGACTATAATCAATCTGGTGGTTTTGATTATCAACAATCAGGCGTTAACTCAGCTTTTATAAATATTAATAAAGGCTATGGTTCAAGCAACAGTGAATGGATTCTTTCTCTAAATACCTGCCAATTAGAGGCATTTGCCACATTTCAAGTTCAACTTGCAACTGCATATTCTAATAATTATCCATATTATAATACAAGGGCAAATTATACTGGTACGAATGCTTATTATGATCCAGTAAACAAGTGTGATGTAGCAGATGCCACTTATCTTTATTTAGATGGACCTGGCGATGTTATGGGTGTTTTTCCTCAGGGTGCGTGGAGTACTTTGTGGTGGTATGGCAGCGATGAGGAACCAAGAGATTTCGCTCCCGGTTCTAATATTGATATATATAATCAAGTTGTTTCAGCTTTGAATAGCCAAATTCAATGTAGTTATGCCTTTTCGAACAATAGTACATTTATTCCAACCGTTAGTGCGTTGGCTTTCGATTCAGACGATTTATTTTATGATATTTACGATGATCCAAACAATTTGGAAAAAACACCATTTGATGCTATATATGGAATAACTGGTGATAATTTATCTCATCAATCTGATCAAACAACAGATTTAGGTTTAGTAACTTGGTTAGTGGATCAAATAACAGGGAATTACAGTTTAATAACTTGCCTTACAGAAACTGAAACATTGAATGGCACAGTAACAAACGGTCAAAATATTTCCGTTTCGAATGTTTCAGATATTGAAGCTACCAATTATACAATTAATTCAGGCGCAACAGTCACTTTACAAGCTGGTAATAGTATTGATTTAAAACCCGGTTTTCATGCTGCTTCTGGTAGCCATTTCACTGCCAAAATAACACCATGTGCTCCCAAAAGTTGTGCGTGGGTACCAAATAATCCAATGTTAGCGCCAAATCCATCTGGAAATAATAATGGGCTTTCCAATATGATTATTATGAAGAATGTACCCAAATTAAACCCAATAAATCAAACAACAAATCAGCAAAATTCAAATAATATTTATCCTAATAATGGCAATATAAATCAAACAATAAATCAGCAAATTTCAAAAATTAATATTTACCCTAATCCTAATAATGGCAATATGCAGGTTTTATATTCAATTCCTGCAAACGAAAGCGGTGTATTTGGTTTATACGATGTGCTGGGTAACTTGCTGTTAAGCTACCCTATAAGCGGGGGAACTAAAACATTTACAATAGATGGTTCTAATTTGGCTAAAGGTGTTTACTTCTATCAGGTATATTCAAATAATAAATTGGTAGCAAAGAATAAGATAGTTATAATAAAATAAGTTTGTGAAAGAACAATTGAGAAAATGTCAACCACACAATGTAAAGCCCATTTGCAGCCCATCTTTAAAGGCAGATATTATTTTGGCCGCAAAAGCGCTTTACATTTTTCCCTTATTTCTTTTTTTATTTTTCTTCCTTCCCTTAAAACAAAATTTTTTGCGACACGCACAAGACATACATACAAAAGACATGCAAGTAGATAGTTTAGTGCTTAACATTACAGATACTCATTTCATAGAGCAGACTATTGATTCGCCCAGTGTATAACTTAGCATTGCTTCAATGGCGGGTGGTTGACGGTACAGCGCAGTGTAGTTTAATAACAACAGCAAGGCGGACACGTCAGACTTCGTCTGACAAGTCCGCCACTGCAAGCAATGCTTAAACGTTATATGCAAGCGCAAAAAAAGTATTATATTTGTAAAAAATAATAATGCAATGAACAAGATCATTACAGATAGGGCCAACGAAATAATCAGGCTTTGTACTTCTTTCAACGTAAGGAATCTATATGCTTTTGGATCTGTTTGTAATTCCGACTTTAATGATTCAAGCGATATTGATTTATTGGTGGCAT
The DNA here is from genome assembly GCA_963831005.1 of uncultured Bacteroidota bacterium. Lineage (GTDB taxonomy): Bacteria > Bacteroidota > Bacteroidia > Bacteroidales > CG2-30-32-10 > CAWHOW01. The sequence continues at coordinate 224,736 of CAWHOW010000017.1, read as the reverse complement.
TTGACAAAAATATCTCTATTGAAAAGTACACTGACAATTATTTTGAATTGCATTATCAGTTTGAGCGACTCTTCAAAAGAAAAATTGACCTCATGACAGATAATTCTCTTTCTAATCCTTACTTGATTCAGACTATTGATAAGACCAAACAATTGATTTATGCAGATTGAAATTCAAAAATATTTATACGACATTAAAGTTTCAATTGATTCGATAAACGATTATCTTGGCGAAAAAAAAGACTTTAATGTTTATAAAGCCAGCAAACAATTACGCAGAGCCGTAGAAAGGGAACTTGAAATTATTGGTGAAGCTGCAAATAATATTCTTTCTCTTGACCCTGACATAAAAATTGAAGATGCCCGAAAAATTGTTGACTTGAGAAATTGGGTTATTCACGGATATGACAGAGTAGATGATATTATAATTTGGGGAATCATTACAAAGCATATTCCTATCCTCAAAGAACAAATCGAATTACTATTAAAGAATTAATTGCGCCTGCATATAACTTAGCATTGCTTCAATGACAGTTGTTCATGGGTAATGATTATATTGAATTATGAAGCTTTTGTTAGGCTGTCGAATATAATCTTCTACATCATGGTTGGATTTCATCGTATAGAGTATCAAAGGGACTGAATGCATTTCTTTTTTCCGGCCTTGCTATATGCAGATAAATCATCGTTGATTCTATGCACTCATGCCCTAATAACTCTTTAATAGTTACAATATCAAGTCCGTCTTCAAGCAAATGTGTTGCATAGCTATGACGAAGAGTATGCACACATACCTTTTTCAATATTCTTGCCTTTTTCACAGATTCTTGCATTATCCACCTAAGTCCGCTTGGACTGTATGTTGTTCCTGTTTCTTTCCCATTGAAAAGATATACCTGTGGGTTATAGAGCTTGTAATATTCTCGTAAGCCTGAAAGTAAATTTTTAGATAAAGGAACATAGCGGTCTTTGCAGCCTTTGGCTCGTCGAATATGGATCATCATTCTTCCCGAATCGACATCGGAAATTTTCAAACGACATAATTCCCCAGACCTTAATCCAGCAGAATATATCATACTAAGAATTATCTTGTGTTTTAAAATATCAGGAGCTGCAAATAATCGCTTGCATTCTTGTTTACTGAGCACCTCTGGCAGTTTTTTTTCATTTGGAAGGACAGGCAATTTTAAAGCCCGTTGGGGCAAGTTCATAAATCTAAAATAATATCTCAAGCCATAAATTGTATGTTTGAAAGCACTTCGTGATGGTGTTTTAGAACTTTGTGCCAAATATGCAAGGTATTCATTGATTTCTTCAGCATTTATTTCATGCGGCAGGGCATTGAAGTGAAAACACAGGTGCGCAAGTTTGCGCCCGTAATTAGTTAATGTGCTTTTACTATGGCTGGAAAGAATAATCTTTTGTTCCAGTTTTGCATAAACATTTGAAAAGCCTGCAACTTCTCTGCATGCTTTCTCGACTAAGGTTTCTGTTTTCTTCATAAGTATTCTTTTAATTCAAAATTCTTTTACGTAGATGCATATTGATAACCCACCTTTGGAGGGATTTAATGGTCAACCTTATTAATTGTTATTATTTTCGTAATGTTTTTTTCGATTTGTAATTAATTGTTATAAGATATTTTTACACAAAGTAAATAGTCAGTTTAATAAAAAGTTTATTATCTTTTTACTTTTGTTAAACAAGTTCTATTGCTTTTTGTATTTAAAATATATTTCTTGTCCAAGCAATATTTTATATCAAAGGGATTATGTTTTTATCATAAGTATTTTACCAAATATTTTCATCACTTTAGAAGTTCTCAATATGATGTTTAAAATTTCCTCGTATTTATTATTGTAATCTTTCTACTTCAATTTGCTTTTTACTTTCAACAAAAGTTTATTGTCATTTCAAACAAGAATTATTTTTTATTTCATTCGGGAATTATTGTTCGGAATATATTGTAATTCATAGAACAGTTTTTGTATGAATATTTACGAATTTTATTTTGATAATTTTTCTAGTATTATTTAAAATGTTTGCGCCTTTTTATATAATAACCAATATATGAGTATTGGCAACCTTATTAAAAAAATAGTTCATATTAAATTTTGTTTTTCAAAAAATAGCGGTAGTTTTGTCAGGTCTAACTTGATTCATAGATTTTGAAAAAACAAATCAATTGTAATCGTTTGTAATCGGATATAACAAAAAACGGCAAATAAAAAGGAATAAAAAAACGCCCCCCAAAAGAGTTCACATTTAGCAAAAATTTAAACTTTGTATATACTCGCTATACAAAGCTTAAATTTTTGAAATTTTTAAAACCCCTTAAACCCTATGGCAAATGCAACGATAAGAGTAAAGCCCATATCTGCCGGAGCGATAAAAAGAGCAGGCATTCATAATAACAGACTGTATTCAGAATTAGGATTCGATACACCGGAAAATATAATAATCGGACAAAGTGTCTTAAACAAAAATTATGTTATAATAGATGGTATTGAAACAAATATGTCATTAAAAGATACGATATATTATTGCATCAAAAGGGCAGGCGCACAGGAGCGAAAAAACTCCGTTATGGCGTTAGAATATGTTATGTCCGGTTCAGAGGATTTTCTTAAGGCATATACTCCAGCTAAACATTTTGCAAACTGTGTAAATTTTTTAGAAAAAAAACATGGTAAAGAAAACATTGTAGCCATAGCGGAACATTATGATGAGTCCAAACCGCATGTACATATTATTGTCGTTCCCATTATAAAAAAAGAGGTGAGATGGAAGCGTTCAAAAGGCAATGGATATATAGAAGGTAAAAAAGAAGAAAACCGTCTTTGTGCGAGAGATTTTACAGGCAATCGTGATATGTTACGCAAACTACAGGATGATTATTTTCAGTATTGTGTTCCTTATGGAAAAGAATGTGGTTTGACTTTAGAACGAGGCGAGAAGGTAGAATTTCAAGCTAAAAAATATATAAAGAAAACCAATTATGAAATGGGGTTACTAAATGAGAAGTTTGAAAAACACAACCAACTTGCACAAGAAGCAAATCATCAGTATAAAATAGGCGAGTTAAATTTTGAAGAAAACCAAAAGAAATTAAAAGAGATTAAAGAACAAAATGAAAAATTACAGGCTCAAAAAGACAAAATGGAAAGAGACCTGAATATTATTTTACAGAAGCAGGGTAATGAAGAGAGAAAGAATAAACTAATGAAAGAAGGGGGAAAAGAAATCAAGCGACAGGAAAAAGAAAAGAAAAATAAGGAGCAAGATAAAGGAAATGATTTTGGTATGGGCATGTAATTTAAAAAAAATAAAAATAGCAAATACCTCTCCCTTTAGTTTTAATATTGACTTTTAAAGTGCGCAGGCAACAGAAAACTTAGAACGGCGGACACTTGTGCGAAGACAGCCGAGATGATCGTAGCATGGATAGCGTTGGCTTGTGCGAAAAACGACCATAAGCAGGGCTTTAAAGTTTTCTAGATTTTTGGTTACTTTATAAAAAAAGTAACAAGAAACTTAAACGTTTTATAAAAACGTTAATGAGAAGAAATTACATTCATTTTATTGGTGGTACTTACTTTTAAAGTAAGTTAGAACTTCCGCAAGGAAGTCCGACTTAACGAGACGACCAGCATTTTTTGCTCTTCGTCTCTTTTTTTATAATATCTTCATAAAATATATTTCATAAAAAAGGATACATAAATTGTATTCCTTCGTTTCACTTCTCTTAAAAGAAATTATTTTTTAGGAGGGTTATTCTCTTCCCATTTAAGACCTACGTTGATTTCTTTTATTGCCTGATCAACTAAATCAAGCGCTTTTGCCCTATGTCCATCATAATCATGAACTGCCTGCTGCAATTGGTTTTTAGCATTCTCTAAGGCTTTTTTAGCTGCATCCATGTGAGGGTGCTCATCTTTATCATTTGCCGGTGCACCTGGTTTGTCATTAGGGATGACAACTTGCTTAGCTGGCGGTTGAGCCTGTTGAGTTTGCTGTGCCATTAGCTTTACTGAAACTGCTGATAATGCAAATACGAAAATTAATACTGCTAATTTTTTCATGTTTTTTTAAAATTTAATAGTTAGTAAATAAGGTTAATAATTTGTTATTGTGTATGCAAAAATAAAATTTTCTTTGATAATATCGAAAATAAATTAACTCTGAAGCTTCTCAAAGCTGATTGATAATACATGACCAGCTTTTATTGCACATAATCCTTTTCTTATTTTATTTCTTTAACTTAGCTAAGGCCATTTATAACAAACTAGATTAAGATACAATTCGTTCTATTTTTAACATCTTTATAAACCCATCAGCATATTGAATAAGTTGCTTCAGCCCTTTCTCTTCAATTGGATAATGCCCAGCCCCTTCTAGAATTTTTATGGTATAAGGAGCCTTTATGCCTTTCATTGAAATCTCACTAAGCTTCAATGGCGTCCATGCGTCCAGTTCGGGTTGGGTGAGAAGAATTGGACATTTATTAAATTCATTTACGGGAATGGGCAATTTATAACTCAAATAGGAACATAAAAATTGCGCCTGAACTTTAGCACAAGCAGATGCTTTATCAGACAGACATATTTTCAATGCTTTTTTATCGTTTACTAAAGCGTTCATTTTTGAAACAGCCTTCATAGCAATGGGAAATCTTCTCAAACCAGATTTTGACAATATATTCATTATTGGAAGAGCGAACCAGTTTGTATTTTTAAACCTTGCTGTTTCATTTCCGACTTTCTTATTGTCGTTCTTCAAAAAACACATTCCTATGATTCCATGCACCTCATTAATAAAGCAAGCTGAGTTATAGACTAGCATTCCCCCGGCACTTAAACCATAGAGTATCGTTTTTTTATGATCTCTTTTGGTCTCAGCATTTACAAAGTCTGCAAACGAATGAACCCAGTTATCATAGGTAACATCTTTCTGACTGACTTCAGTCATTCCATAACCTAAATTATCAAAAGCAACAACATCGTATCCCAGTTCAGCCATTTTATGCCCAAATATCATATTGAGCTGGCGCCCATTAGTTCCAACGCCATGATGCAGAAATATCCGGTATTGTGCTTTCGGGTTAGGATAACGGTCTAAGTGCATTCTATTGCCTTTCCAGTCCCATGTTTCTTCAAGAGGCAGATTATCTTCTTTGATCTGAAAATCTGCCGGAAGCAATTCATTCAACTGCTTCCACGCACTGTTTGAATCATACGATTTCATGCTATTTTATATAATTTTTGGTTTACCAGTTAAACCACTTATTGAGTCAAACGATTATGCCTCCGCTTCCTTCTTCTTTTTATTATTATAAACCTTTTTCGAAATGTGAATACTTATTTCGAACAAAGCATAAAGCGGAATACTTACCAGTATCTGGCTAAACATATCGGGGGGTGTGATTATGGCAGCAACTATCAAAATAATTACAATGGTATGACGCCTGTATTTTTTCAGGAAAGAAGGATTCAGTATGCCTATTTTTGTAAGGAAGTAAACCAGTACCGGAAACTCGAAAACGCAGCCCACTGCAAAAGTCAAATTAGTAACCGTTCCAACATAAGAACTAAGGTTTACATAATTATCAACAGTTTCACTTACTTTATACTTGCCTAAAAAATTAACCATTAATGGAACAACTACAAAATAAGCAAACAACACTCCGCTAAAGAAAAGTGCAGAAGTAACAAGAACAAACGCTTTAGAATGCCTTATTTCTTTTTCTTTCAGTGCGGGTTTAATGAATCTCCATATTTCCCAAAGGATAAAGGGTATAGCTAATATCAATCCGCCAATAATAGAAACATTCAAATGCATGGAGAACTGACCTGTTAACTCAGTATTTATTATTTTTAAATTAAGATCGTTTACACAGAAATAATTTATATTGACCTTTTGTCCAAGCCAGCAAAGTATCCTGTTGGTAATAAAGTCAGCCCTTTTGGGAGCAAGTATGATGTTGTCAAAAATAAAATCTTTGAATATTAATCCTAAACTGGTGAAGACAAGTACAGCTATAATGGAGCGAATCAAATGCCATCGCAACACTTCCAGATGATCCCAAAATGACATTTCAGAATCAGGAGTAACCTCTTTGGATTTTTTGCTTTTTCTGAATTTGAACATTTTCTTCGATAAAGATTATCTGACTTCTTTATTTCTTATTATCATCACCGTGCCATGCATATCGGGCAGTTCGATAATGTTTTCGGGAATTCCTTTTGCAAATTCATTTACTGCTTTTACTGCACCTTCCCATTTGTGATTGTAATCATGTATGATGATAACACCACCCGGAGATAAACGGGGATAAAAGAAATTGCATCCGTCTTTTATAGGATTATAAAGGTCGGCATCAATATTTACCAAGGCGAATTTTTCACTATCGAATCCTATTGTTGTTGCAGGAAAATGACCTTTATGTACAATGATATTGTTGTTTCCGTTAATGTATTCAACTACTTTCTTATCGTTAGTATCAGCAAAGTTTTTTGTTGAATAAGTCGATGCTTCACCTGTTTCTTCTTTAAGATCATCTTTTTTAAAACCTTCGAAAGTGTCGAAAAGATGAAGCTTTCGGGAATTATCCATTGCATGGATTATCTTTGCTGTTTCACCTTTATACACTCCAAGTTCTGCAAAGGAGCCTTTCACATTTTCTTTTTTTAAACGCTCGATCTGAAACCAGAAATTATAAAAACGCACTTTATCATTATAATGCTTCTCAAGATTGATAAGGGCTTCTGGAATTTTCTTCTTCTTGAGCATGTGTAACCATTGCTCAGGAAAATATGACTTTTCTTTCATTGAAAGTATAAGATACCTAACCATCAAAATGACCACGACGGCTATAAGCGCTATGGTTGCATACTGAAAAAACTGGTTATACATGGTTTTATTAATTGATGTTAGGTATATATTTTTAGATACTGCATTTAAGTTTGATTCCTCACTTCGTTCGGAATGACAACAATAATATAATTAAAAGGAGGGAGCGGGGAAGCGACCGCTTCAAGCGGTCGCTTCCCCGCTCCTACTCACACCTTAAAATTAAATTGTCATTCCGAATGGAACGAAGTGAAATGAGGAATCTAAATATGATAAATACTTGTTTGTGTAACATATATCATTAATAGTTATTGATTATCTGATCACAGCCTGAAGTTTTTCAGTATATGCTTTCATCAGTTTATTCATGATGCGCTCTATCTCAGCATCGGTAAGGGTTTTCTCCTCATCAAGCAAAGTGAAACTAACTGCATAGGATTTTTTATCTTCTCCTAATTTCTCACCCTGGTAAACATCAAACAAATTGACTTGCTTCAATAATTTTGCTTCTGTTTTATAAGCAAGTTCTTCTATTTCGGAGAATTTTACTTTTTTGTCAATCAGCAGTGCAAGGTCCCTGCGCACTTCGGGGAACTTCGGAATATCTTTAAAAATAACTACATTTTTTGCTGACAGTTCTATCAGTTTTTCCCACTCCGTAACTGCATAAAACACATCCTGCTTAATGTCGAATTTCTTTAATACCGCTTTTGCTATTCTGCCGAAAGAAGCGATCAGTGCATCCTTTGAGTAATATTCAAGTCCTTCACTAAAAATATCATTGCTTATTTCTTTAACAGAAAGTGATCTTACATTTATGCCAGCCCTGCTGAATATATTGTTTAAATAAGCCTTCATAAAGTAAAAATCAACAGGCTTTTCTTTTCCGATTTGCCAGTTTTCGGGAGTAATACTTCCACTAACAAACAAGGCCAGTTGTTCATTTTCGTGAAAAGAGGCCAGTGAATTCGATGCATCGGTCTTTTTACTATCAGTATAAACTTTCCCGAATTCATACAACTTCAAATTGAAATTCTTCCTGTTGATGTTATACAGAACAGACTCAAGTCCTCCAAATAAGAGCGTTTGACGCATCACAGCAAGCTCATTGCTCAATGGGTTTAGTATAGAAACATTATTCTCTGCACGGAAAAATGAATTGTCTTCTGTATATGATTTATTGGTAAGCGAATTATTCATGATCTCGTTGAACCCGCAACTGCTAAGGTAATCAGCAATGGTGTTTTGTATCTTTTCTTTGTCGGGGTCCGGCGCTTTCGATGGTGAAATCCTGAATTGCTGCGGTTCTTCTACATTATTGTAGCCGTAGATCCTGAGTATTTCTTCTACCACATCGGCTTCACGCAGCACATCTACTTTAAAAGGAGGAACCGAAAGAGCAAGCCCTTCGGTAGTTTCAGACACTATCTCAATTTCAAGTGAAGCCAATATTTTCTTGATGGTGTTCCTGTCAATGACCTTACCTATCAGCTTGTCAACATTGGCATAATTAATATCAACGCTGAAATTTTTAATAGGCTCAGGATATACATCTACTATATCGGATGAAATGCTGCCACCGGCAATCTCTTTCATCAGCAATGCAGCATGTTTCAATGCGAAGATGACCATATTGGGATCAACACCACGTTCGAAACGGAAAGAAGCATCGGTCTTCAATCCATGATGCTTAGAGGTTTTGCGAACATGAACCGTATCGAAATAAGCGCTTTCAATAAATACATTGTGAGTGTTTTCAGTAACGCCTGATTTCGCTCCGCCAAAAACACCTGCTATGCACATGCCTTCGGATGTGTTGCAGATCATCAGATCTGTTGGCAGAAGTTCGCGTTCAACCTCATCAAGCGTAGTGAATTTAGTTCCGGCAGCAAGCTTTTTTACAATGATCTTATTCCCTGTTATCTTGTCCGCATCAAAGGCATGCAGCGGCTGTCCGGTTTCAAAAAGAATATAATTGGTAATGTCAACAATATTATTGATAGGTCTTAAACCTACTGCTTTCAGCTTGTTTTGAAGCCATGCGGGAGATTCTTTCACCTTTACATTTGTAACAGTTATCCCTGCATACCGTGGACAGGCTTTTGCATCGTCAATGACCACATCAATTTTCAGTTCGTGATTATCGACTTTGAAATCATCAAGATTGGGTTTTGTAAGATGATAGGTTTTATTCTTAACACAACTTAAGGCAGCCACGGTATCCCTTGCCACACCTATATGTCCCATGGCATCGGCACGGTTGGGAGTTAAGCCGATTTCAAACACATTGTCAGTTTCTATCTTAAAATACTCGCTTGCGGGAGTTCCCACTTTTGCAGCAGCGTCAAGCACCATGATGCCTGCATGCGATTCGCCTATGCCCAGCTCATCTTCGGCGCATATCATGCCTTCCGAAACCTCGCCGCGTATCTTTGCTTTCTTTAATTCGAGTTCGCCTTTGGTAGTATATAAGGTTGTGCCGACGGTTGCCACCACCACTTTCTGACCGGCCTCCACATTTGGCGCGCCGCAAACAATATGCAGCAGTTCTTCCCTGCCAATATCAACAGTTGTAAGGCTGAGCTTATCAGCATCAGGATGCTTGGTCTTGGTCTTCACTTCGCCTATCACGCAGCCTTTAAGTCCGCCTTTAACAGAACAGAACTCTTCCAGTGTCTCTACTTCAAGTCCGCAGTTGGTAAGCACTTTTGACAATTCTTCCGGCTCTATATCAATATCAGCATATTGTTTAAGCCAGTTATACGAAATCTTCATTGTAATAAATTTGTGTAAAATTATTCAATTTGCTTAATATATGAATGTAATAAATCATGTTACGCACAGATAATTTTATATCCTTACTAAATATGATTCCTCACTTCGTTCGGAATGACATGTTTGATTGAGTGACAAAAGGGGGATGAGGTGGCGATTCGCATTTGACGAATCGCCACCTAATCCCCCAAAAGAAAATAAATATATTGTCATTCCGAATGAAACGAAGTGAAATGAGGAATCTAATATGATAAAATACTTTTTTGAGTAAAATCAGATAATAATTTTTTCTTCGGTTTATACAATATTTCGATAATAAAACCGTTGGGATATTCGGAGGATTATTATTGATTATATATTGTGTTGGTATGTTTTGTTTTTTTGACTCACCCCTGTGTCCCCTCTCTGCAAGCAAAGAGGGGAAAACTGAAGTCCCTTCTCTACCAGTAGAGAAGGGATTTAGGGATGAGTCAGAATTACAAAGCCAATCAATCAGCATAATTATTTTAATTAATAAAAGGATGAAAAACAACTAAAACAATAAATAACAAACATAATGTTTAACTAAAAACCAGCGCTATGACATAATCTATACTTTTTTAAGTCCCTGTAATAACAAGGGTATGCAATCATGAGCCGTAAAAGACATAAAAAGAGTAAAAAGATATACCACATCAGGCGTGCTTTTTTTATAACCCACCCTGAACTGATTCTTTATTGCGAGGCATTGGGCAGTTATACTATCATTTACTTCAAAGGGCATGAACCTGAAAAATCCGCTTTCCGCATCTGCATCATTGAACAACAACTGGACAAGGAACAATTCTGCCGTTGTCATAAATCCTATATCGTTAAACTTTCCTGCATTAAATCCATTGTCTATTGCCATAGAAACATGGAACTGATACTTACTTCAGGTGATCCGGTTCCTGTTGCCCGCCAATATAAAAAAGAAGTCATTGCCCTTTATGATAAAATTTTAAGACAGAGATTTCAGTAGATTTTCACCTAAAATGTACCACAGGTGAAAAAAGCGTACCACAGGTGAAAAATAGTTGCATCATGGGTTTTGAGGGTTGTAATTTTGTAATAAAAAAAAGTATTAACCCTAAAACTAAAAACAATGAAAACACTAGAAGATGAAATGTTAAGAATTTTTATGTTAGCGTTAATTTCAAAAAATCTTCCTAAGATCGACATTCTTGAACTGAAGTACGACGATCCAGATGAAACAGTGATCGGTGAGGGATTAACGTTGAAAACTACCGGTATTGCTGCGATGAGCGGTTGCACCACCACTGATGTTATGGTACATAATGCCGCAACTTTGATGCAAACCATGTTAACCGGCTCAAAGCTGAGGCCGCAATTATACACTACCAGCCAGGTGAAGAGCCAGAAAAGAATAACAGTTGATTTGTACAACAAAGTCATCAGGTTTATGAAAGGCGCTGTGAATGACGTTGCCGAGTCCAGCGGTGATGTTAATACAGGGGTTACCCTTGCTATCAATTGCGGTGGCAGGTTAGCCAAGAAATCAACCAGCACCCAGACTGATTTTGGGGTAACCGAATCCGGACCCGGCTGGATAAAGGTGCATGCAAAGAAAGTCGTGAAGAGGCGAAGAAGCGCATTTGTTCCGTTGCTGCATAGGTACCTCTAAAGGATTTATCCCTTTAAAAGCAAACTGCGTGGATTATGTTTCGTTGGAATGTACTATTGAAATTAACGACCTTCCCAGCGGAAGCGTACTGGCAATTAACCATGCAGGCATAATACCTGCAGGACATTCTAAAATTCCTTTAGTGCTAACGCCCATGAAACTTAAGAAAGCTACCAAATTGCCTGTAAGTAAGAAAAACCATCCCTTGTTCAGCTTCACTTCGCCCGACCCTTATACGTGGGATGGGTGGATTTATATAGTGATTCTGTAATAAGTTGGGAGTTTGGAGTTGAGAGTTTGGAGTTAGAACCTGCCGAAAGGCAGGTTTTTTTATGTTATGCCCCAACTCATTTATAAAAAAGATGCATTTGTTATCCGACTTGCTGTGATTCCTTAAGGACTTGCTGTTATTCCTTAACGACTTGCTGTTACTCCTTAAGGACTTGCTGTTACTCCTTAAGGACTTGCTGTTACTCCTTAGGGACTTGCTGTTACTCCTTAGGGACTTGCCGTTACTCCTTAAGGACTTGCTGTTATTCCTTAAGGACTTGCTGTTACTCCTTAAGGACTTGCTGTTACTCCTTAGCGACTTGCTGTAACTCCCTAGCGACTTGCTGTAACTCCCTAGCGATTTGCTGTAACTCCCTACCGATTTGCTGTGATTCTCTAGACACTTGCTGTAACTCTCTAGACACTTGATGTGATTCGTATAAGAGGTGGGGAATGTGATTTTATTTATGACGGAAATATTTTAATTTATGCTAAAAGTTTTATCTTTGATGAATTAAGGTGGGTTCTAAAAATTCAGTTTTTTAAATTTTGATTCAAAAAAATCGTAGAACCTGTTTACCGATTTCTTTAAATCAAAGCAATATTACAATATTTTCTTGAATTTCTACATCTAAAAATTCACTTTTTTACAAAATTCTATCTATCTATCTATCTATCTATCTATCTATCTATCTATCTATCTATTTCTTACGCTATTTAACTTTCAAAATATTTAGGCGGACAACTTGCTCGTAACGGAATAAATTGTAAGTTAAATTTATTAAGCCGATAATACCCGTTGCTCTAACCATACCAACTGACCTCAAAAATAAGCCATTCATGCTTTGTTCCATAAAACCGTACACATGTTCAACTCTTGCTCTGGTTTTTGATTTCTCGTGATTACTTGCTTTCTGTTGCTCTGTTAACGATTTGTTGCGATAACCTTTTTCATGTACTTTATTTTTCATTTTGTATTTGCTGATTACTTTTTCCTGTTCTTCTCCTGTATATGCGCTATCTGCATGAATATCCTGTCCTGCATCTTTTTCAGTTAATAAAGCATCTAATGGTTGTGAATCGTGAACCGAAGCATCGGTAACCGTATAGTTGTCAATAAACTTGCTTTTTGTATCAACTTTGGTGTGATTTTTATATCCATAAAATGTTTCGCCATTCTTCTTTGTCCAGCGGGCATCAATGTCTTTATGCTTTTTTTTATTGGGTTCTTCATTCCAAAGTTCATCGCCTCGCCCTTCTTTTATTATTTTGTTTTCTTCACGTGTGTTGCGTTGACGTGGAGCAACTGTAAAACTGGCATCTACCATTTTCCCTTCGTTCATTATTAATCCTTTTGATTCTAAAAATTGTGTAAACTGTTCAAAAATTTCTGTTACAAGTCCACTATTGGTTATATTTTCTCTAAATGCCCAGACTGTTTTTTCATCCGGTACTTTATCTCCGCTTTCAAGCCCTAAAAACTTTTTAAAACTTAGCCTGTCTAATATCTGATATTCTATTTGTGTGTCGCCAAGTCCGTAATACCTTTGTAATATCATTATTTTAAACATCATCACAACATCATAAGGTTTTGCTCCTGCATTGTTTTTCTTATCTGTGTTTAATAGTTTTGATTCTATTATGCTTCTAAATATTTCAAAATCTACTACTCTGCTTATCAATTCCAATGGATTACCCTTTTCTATTAGCTTTTGATATGTTTCCTGTTCATCAAATAATCCTTTGTTGCCTGTTTGCTTGTATGTTGCCATATCTGTTATTTTTTTTGATAAAGATAAGCAGAACTACTGAATTATCTTATATCTTGAATTTTTAGAAGTCCCCTTAAACTATAAGGAAGATGCTATGAAAAAACTACTTATTATTTCAGTTCTTGCCATTATTGGCTTTAGTGCAAATGCGCAGTGGCAGCAGACATGGCTAAAAACTCACAAAAGCAGAGCAACTTTGCTTCATAAAAACAATAAACCATTATTTACCTTCCTGACTACAAAAGCTACTAGTGATTCCCCAAAATCAATGATAGCTTTAAATGATAGTATTTATGATTGGAATTGGGATACTACAAAATGGGGGTACAGTGATAAAACTATCCATATCGTATATAATGCCCATCAGTATGTTTCAACTGATATTATCCAATTCTGGAGTAGCAATGCATGGGTAAATGGAAGCCAAGACAGCAATACTTATGATGCTAATAATAAACTAAAATATGATTTACGGCAAACTTGGAGCGGAACTGCCTGGACGAATTCACATTTAACCACCTATACATATAATACAAATAATTATATGATAAGTGATTTAACCAAAAGTTGGAATGGCACTTCATGGGTTAATGAAGGTCTTTACACCCAATATTACGATTCACACAATAACATGACAAGTTCTACAGACCTATACTGGAGTGGTACCGATTGGGCAGGGCAAACGCATTAAAATATTAACAAAGGCCTGGTTATAAATATTCCTCGAAGCAAGTACCTATAGTGTAGAAAAGTATTTTCTTGGTTGAAAAAAATCATGACAACACCGATTGATTATTTCACCAACATAGAAGATCCTCGCATAGAAAGGAGGAAAGAACATTTGCTTGAAGATATAATATTCATCACCATAGCATCAGTAATATGTGGAGCAGAGACATGGAATGATATCGAAAATTATGGGAATGCAAAAAAAGAATGGTTACAACAATATCTTAAACTTCCCAATGGTATCCCATCGCATGACACATTTAACAGATTTTTTAGTTTAATAGAGCCAAAGCAATTGGAACAAAGTTTTTTAAACTGGATACGTGCCATAGCAGAAATAACAGATGGGGAAATAATCAGCATAGACGGAAAAACGATACGGGGATCAAGAAATAAAGGCTCCAAGTCATTTGTACATATGGTAAGTGCATGGGCAAATGAGAATCATTTATTATTAGGTCAAATCAAAGTAGGTGACAAGACAAATGAAATTACCGCTATACCAAAGTTGCTGGAAATATTGGAAATAAGAGGGTGTATTATAACCATTGATGCTATGGGTTGTCAAACTGAAATAGCGGATAAGATTATCGAAAAAGAAGCTGATTATATATTAGCAGTAAAAGGTAATCAAGGAACATTAGAAAAAGATATTAAGGATACGATAAAATTTTCAAAGCCTACAGATGAATTTGAAGAAACAGATTTTGGACACGGAAGGATTGAAACTCGCAAATGTTCAGTCTATACTGATTTCTCACATATAGAAAACATTTCACGCTGGGCAGGAATAAAATCAATAGTAAAAATAGAATCGCTCAGAATCATAAAAGACACAGGAAAAGAAGAGAGGGAGCTCCGTTTATATATCAGTAGTATAAAACCAGATGCTCGAAAAATATCAAATGGAATCAGAAAACACTGGGGAATTGAAAATTCATTGCACTGGGTTTTAGATGTATCTTTCGGGGAAGATAAAAGTATGAAGCGTAATGTTAATGCAGTTGAAAACTTCTCCATCATTAATAGAATAGCTTTAAATCTTATAAAACAAGAAAAATCAAAGAAGATAAGCAACAAGGGTAAACGCCTTGATGCGGGATGGGATAATGATTATCTACTTAAAATCTTAAAAAATTAAATGCGTTTGCCCTGTGCGTAACATGAGATTATATCTCATTTTTAGTATTAAATGATTAATTTTGCAACAATTGTAATAGGAAAGATGGATACCAGCGAAATAAAGAAACATATAGATCATTACAAAAGCCAGAATAAAAAAATGTTTGCTACTACATCTTTGCAAACGCATAGCATTGTTCTGTTGCATATTTTGGCCAATATTGATAAAACCATACCCATTTACTTTATCAACACAGGTTATCATTTCCCTGAGACCATTAAATTCAAGGAAGAAGTTTCTCAAAAATTGAATATCGAAATAAAAACACTAAGCTCAACTGTTTCAAAGCATCTTCAAAAAGATAACAGCGGGAATTTATTATTTACAATTGACCCTGATCATTGCTGTTACCTGAATAAAATTGTACCTGTAGACAAGATTCTGATGTCTATGGATGTTTGGATAAATGGAGTAAGGGCAACGCAAAGCGAAAGCAGAAAAACTTTGATGATGGAAGAAAAAGCAGCGCATGACACGTTACGTTATCACCCGCTGCTTCGCTGGACTGACAAAATGATATTCGATTATATAAAAGAATACAATTTACCTCGGCACCCACTGGAAGAAAAAGGATATATCAGTATTGGCTGCGAACCATGCACAAGGAAAGCTTTTGGAAACGATGAACGGGAATCGCGTTGGTACGGCTTGAACAAAACTGAATGCGGTTTAAACACTGAATTAATTGAAAAATAATGAATATACTGATAACAGGCGGAGCTGGATATGTTGGCAATGAACTGGTTTTTGAATTGCTTAAGGACAATGAAGTAAACAATATAACTGTTTATGATAATCTCAGCCGCAAAAATTATAATCTTTTCCTCGACACAAAATATCAGAATGGGAAAGTCAAATTCATACAAGGAGAACTGCTCGATTCACGCAAATTAAAAAGCGTGCTGAACGATATCGATGTTGTATATCATTTGGCGGCAAGGGTTTCAACTCCTTTTGCTAGTGAAGATTCTCATCTTTTTGAACAAACCAATCATTGGGGAACAGCAGAGTTAGTTTATGCAGTAGAAGAAAGTAATGTATCACGATTCATTTACACAAGCAGTTCTTCCATTTATGGTGATTCAGATAAAATGATTGACATATTGACTTTCCCTAATCCAAAGACATTTTACGGGAGCTCAAAACTTAGGGGAGAAGCTCATGTTGAAAGACTTTTTAATAAGATACCTACTCATATATTCAGAACCGGTAATATTTATGGATATAGCCCGAGCGTTAGATTTGATGCTGTAATCAACAGGTTCTTATTTGAAGCTAATTTCACAGGAAGGATACAGATTACTGGCAACGGTCAGCAAAAAAGAGCATTTATACACGTTGATAAAGTAGTCAACCAGCTTTCAAATTTGCTGCATAATGAACTGCCATCAGGTATTTATAACTTAGTAGATAAAAACCTTTCCATACTTGAAATATCCGATGTGATTAAAGAAATTTTCCCTTCTCTAGAAATGATCTTCATTAATCAGCATCTTACCATGCGTGAATTGAAAGTAAAAACGGATGACAGATTGAAGACTCTTATAACAATTCCTGAGAAACCATTTAAAGAGGAATTGACCGCTTTCAAAGAAAAGTTTTCATTCTCTTCCTTCGATTAAAAGCCGTTGTTACTATTTGTAAATCTTAACAAATAATTCAATGAAATAATTCTATTATCCTCACCTTTCATTAATTTTGCCAGATAAGCCATTTAATTTTTTATTAAAATATTTTGTATGAAAAAAGTCGTCATCCTAATAAGTTGTCTTATTCTGTTTGCTTTCAATTATTCTTCTTTTTCACAAACAGATAGTTCCAAATATAAAATAGCAAATACATTCAAAATTGAAGGTAATGACGGATGGGATTATCTTACAGCCGATGACTCAACAGGAAGGTTATTCATTTCGCACGGAAATGTTGTACAGGTTGCTGATGATAAAACCGGAAAACTTATCGGCACTATTACGGGCTTAAATGGTGTTCACGGGATAGCTATAGCCAATGATCTTAATAAAGGGTTTATAAGCAGCGGCAAGGATTCATCAGTAACTGTTTTCAATTTAAAAACTCTGGCTTTGATAGCAAAAATAAATGTCACAGGAAGAAATCCTGATGCCATCTTATATGAACCTTCAACTCAAAAGGTTTTTACATTCAATGGAAGAAGCTCAAATGTAACAGTAATTGATGGCAAAACAAATGCTGTCGTTGGAACTATTGCTGTTGACGGCAAACCTGAATTCTCAGCTACAGACGGAAAAGGAAATGTTTATTTCAATGTTGAAGATAAAAGTGAGATAAGTTTTATCAATGCAAAAACACTTAAAGTGGAAAAAACATGGTCGGTTAAACCGGGTGAAGAACCAAGCGGCCTTGCGATTGATGTAGTGAACCATCTTTTATTCAGCGTATGCGGTAATAAACTGATGGTGATCTCCGATGCTGTTGCAGGAAAAGTTATTACTACTGTTCCTATTGGCGATGGCCCTGACGGAGCATCATACGACCCATCACTGAAACGTGCATATAGTTCTAATGGCGAAGGAACGTTGACTGTAGTTCAGGAAATCAGCAAAGATAAGTTCAGTGTGCTTTATAATGTAAAAACTCAAAAAGGTGCACGCACCATTACAATTGATAAAAACACACATCATCTCTTTTTGCCTACAGCTGAATTCGAAGCTGCTCCGGCTCCTACAAAGGACAAGCCAAGAACCCGCCCTCACATAAAACCAAATACATTTGTGATACTGGATTTAGCACCTGAAAAATAAATACCGGTTATCATCTAATCAATTTGGTGCAGCAGAAGGAAATTTAAACTACCTTTGTACCGAATATCTGTATCTGAATTTGTACTAAATTATTGGAATGGATATTTTAAATTTAAAAAAGGAGAACTATGGGCAGAGCAAACGAAACATTTAACAAAAAGAATGTTCGAGAAAAGAAAGAGAAAAAAAGAAAAGAAAAAGAAAAGAAAAAACTGAACAAAAAAGAAGGCAGGGACGGCAACAACCTTGACGATATGATTGCCTATGTTGACGAATTCGGCAATATTACTTCCACTCCTCCCGATCCCACACAGAAAAAAACGGTAATAAAAGCTGAAGATATCCAATTAGGAGTTCCGAAAAGCATACCACAGGATCCAGCTGATTTAATAAGAAAAGGTACTGTAACGTTTTTTAATGATTCCAAAGGATATGGATTCATAAAAGACATAGTTACGCAGGAAAGTATATTCGTTCACGCTAACGGATGTGTAAACCAAATAAAAGAAAACAACAGGGTAACATTTGAAGTTGTGCGCGGCCCCAAGGGTCTGAATGCCGTTAATGTTAAACTTGACCAGCAGAAGGATACTCCAGCCGTTAAACCAGAGTAGTTTTAGTTACTTGTTGGGAATTGTATTTTACTTATAGAAATTTCTTCAGAATATCACTATCGTATTAAATTCAATATCCCATTAATAAAAGTTAATGGATGAGGAGGGCAGCCCGGTACCAGCAGATCGGGTTTGTAAATATCGAGCAGTTTGCGTTCAACAGCCCTGCTTTCGGCAAATATTCCCCCGCTCACAGCACATGCTCCTGCAAGAATTAATATTTTAGGTTGTGGAATGGCCTCGATTGTTATTCTTAATGCCTCAATACTATTTTCAACAATTGGTCCTGTAACAACTACACCATCGCAATGCCTAGGCGAAGCAAGAAATTCAATACCATAACGCCCCATATCGAAGTTCACATTTCCGGCAGCATTCAGTTCCAGTTCACAGCCATTACAACTGCCTGCAGAAACCAGTCGCAGCTTCAATGATTTTCCGAAATATTGTTTTATTTCCTTACGTATCTTATCTGCATCAAATTTTATTTCATCGTTTATTCCTTCTTTTATAACTAGAGCATCAGGAGAATTTGAAGCGATCTTATAATCGGAAGTAAAAGAGATTTTATTCGAAGGGCACATCATTTCACATTCCCTGCAAAACAAGCATTTGCCAAGATCAAGCGATACAGGTGATATGGTTATGGCATTCACCGGGCATATCTCTTTGCAGGAAGCGCAATTTTCAAGACATGCATTGTTATCAATATTGGGTTTTCCTATATGCTGGGGCGGTAACGATATGGTTGTAACATCAGGAATGTATTGTTTGCCCTGGTGATTCATTATTTTAAATAGAGTCAGCATATCGTTTTATTTTTAAAGATCGTAACCACAATATGAAAGATCGAAACTTTTATTACAAACCGGGAAATCGGAAATATCGTTATTTCTTACGGCCAGCGCCAGGGCCATCCAGTTATGCATGGATGGGTCTTTTACCTTATAATGTTTAAAATTTCCTTTTGAATCAGTCACTGCACAATGGCAGTGCTCACCTCTCCAACCTTCTGTCAATGATATTCCGAAAGAATCAGGAGCAAGGTTTATTTCTGTTTTTCTTGTCGGTTGCTCGGTTTCACATATATCCAGCAATGTCCTTATATATGAAAGAGATTGCGTTACTTCCTGTCTTCTTATCATTGCTCTTGCCTGTACATCACCTGAATCAAGGCAAACAGGAACATGTTTCATTTTATTAAATACCCCGTAAGGATGCGAACTTCTTATATCACGTAACAATCCGCATGTACGTGCGGCCATTCCCACTGTTTGTATCAGTTTTGCCTGTTCATTGGTAACTATACCTATACCTTCAAATCTTGTCAGTACACCGGGAGTGTTGAACATATAATCAGCCATCTCATTAACCCTTGATTCAAATTTATCAAGGTTTGCCAGTATCTGTTTTCTTAAATAAGCATTAATAGGAAATGGATCAGCTCCGCTTCGTACCAATCTTCTTGCAAAACGATTCCCGCACCATATAAGGAAAGTATTAATAAGAATAGTCCTTAATCCCTGGAAAACAGAACTGCCTAACTGGTAAGCAATATCTGTGCACAATGCACTCAGGTCGCCTGTATGTATTGCGGCTCTTTCAAGTTCAATAGCAATGGTTCTTGATATCGATGTGGCTTCTGAAATTTCAGTATTTCCAAGTGATTCCATCAGTGATGCAAATGCAGTGGTGTTTGCAGCAACACTGTCTCCGGTAATGCTTTCGGCAAGGATGTGTCTTTCGAGAAGCTTCTTTTTCTGAAGAAACATTTGTTCTACACCCCGGTGTTGGTAACCTAAATGAATTTCAAGGTGCAATACTTTTTCGCCGTTGCAAATAAAACGGAAATGACCGGGTTCTATGATGCCTGCATGTATAGGGCCAACACCAACCTCATGCAATTCATGACTTTCTATTTTGTAAAATGGATAGTTATTGAAGATCTTTTCTCTGTCTGAGCGTTCAAATGCATAGCGGACAGGCTTATTCCACGGATGACCAATGAAATCGATTCCAAAGTTTTCGCTTATCTCTCTTTCAAAAATATGCATACCAAAATATTCACGCGTGATAGAATCCAATGGCTTTTTCTCAATGAGATCATATTCATAAAATGAAACATAAATCTCAGAAGTTTCATCATTACCAATGCAGCAAATGAAACGCAGTGTCTTATCATCTTCCTTGTAGCCGTAGTAATTCATGCAATGACATGCTGCATTTTCAAGCTGGGACAGTATATGTTTCCTGAACAAAGAATAATCAAGCACAGGAATATTCCTGGTAGCCGTTGATTGTCCGTTCTTCAGAATGATATGGTTCATGATCTATTTTGGTAAATATTGAATAGCTTCGTTAATAATATTGATTAGAGCAATAGGTGGATTCAGCCCGATATACAATGCTGTCAGTAAAAGTGCATATTGCGGAATGTTTTCCCAAAAATTCACTTTTGGTTTGCTTTCCTGTACAGCCAATGGTTCTTTAAGGAACAGTATATGAAAAATATTCTTCCCGAATGCCCATAAAATAAACACAAGCAAAAGGAGCATGATGCAAACGAGCCATAGGTAACCATTTGCAATCATTGACTGGAATATCATCAGCTTGGTGAAAAACAAACCTGAAGGCGGAATACCCATGATCACAAGAAAAAGTAAAATTACCAGCACTCCACCTGATGGGCTTATTCTGAAATATCCACCTGTACCGTCTATATGTTTTGTTTTGAAAACCCTGACGAATTGGGATGTCTGGTAAAAGATACTTGCTTTTGTAAATGAATGAATGATAAGGTGAAGGATCACGGCAAAATAAGCAATACCGCCAACTGCAATGCCAATAGTTATCAATCCCATATGCTCGATGCTGGAATAGGCAATAAGTCTTTTGTAATTATCCACCTTCAGCATATATATGGTTGCAACAAGTAAGGAGAGTACCCCAATGATAAGCATAACATGGCTCATCCAGCCGTACAATGACGTATGCACAAATAGTTGATAGAACCTGAAAACAGACACAAAGCCAACATTCATCAGAGAAGTGGAAATAATAGCGCTTACAGGTCCTGGGGCTACACTGTGTGCGTCTATGCAAACCGTATGCAACGGGAAAACGCCCATCTTCACACTAAATCCAATTACTATAAGCATAAATGAGATCTGGAAAAGAAATTCATTAGTTATCTGAACCTGTTCCGACATTAATGATGAAAAGGTGAGTGATGAAAATCCTGACACATTAGTTGCTGCATTTAATAGCAATATGCCAATAAATGAAAACGACAGCCCTACGGTCGATACAAAGAAATATTTCCAGGTTGCTTCAAGCGCTTCTTCAGTGCGTTCATGATAAATGAGCATGGATATGCATAGAGTTGTTGCTTCTGCCAGTATCCATAGTATATTGATATTGTCTGACAAGAAAGCTCCGGTCATGCAAGCAAAAAGGAGAAATAGTGAGGCAAGATAAATGGACCTCCTTTTTAGTCGTTCCTGCCTCTTAGAGAAATACACGAAGCTGTTAATAATAGTGGCTATTCCGGTAATTGTCAACACGCTGATGAAAATAAGCGATAAGGCATCTGGTCTGAAAAATATTCCTGTAAAGAAATCCTTTTCAGTAAATAAGAAATAGTTGAATACCAGTTGTACCACACAAAATGCCATAGCTGACAGGTATTGCACATTGCTTTTTCTTATTGAAAAAACAATTGCTGCAAGGCCAAAAACTGCAATAAAATAAATCAGCAATCCCATCATTTAAATTTATTAATCAGACAGTTTATTCAACTGGTCAATATCAAGTTCTTTATATGTTTTTGCTATCCTGTTCATGAACAAACCAAACAACAATATGCTTATAAGTATGTCAAGCAATATTCCTGCATTTACAGCCATCGGCATTTCGTTTCCTAATGAAAATGAAAGAAGCACAATTGCATTTTCAAGTACAATATATCCAATGATGTGCTGAATAATTTCTTTACGTGAAACTATAAGGAACAAGCCGGTCATAATGCCCGAAAATGCTGCTGTTATATATATCAATTTTAATTGTTGGTTTTGTAAATAAATTCCCATAATGAAACTCAACAATATTAAAACAGAAACTATAAGTAATGATGAAAAGCCAGACATGAAAGGGGAGACCTGACGTTTAATTTTATTTTGCAACACCATCTTCTTGATATAATATGGAAGGATGATAGCTTTGAATACTAGAGTTTCGGTAAGTACCACCGCCAGGTTTATTATATTGATCTCCCGAAGTGAAAGAAAGGCAATACCGAAAAGCAACAATCCCTGTAAGATTAGCAAGTTGATGCATACGAACAATCTCCCCGAAACGGCGATGTAAAATAGAGACATCAGAAAAATTATAATAAAGAGATTATTCATAATTTTAATATTGATGTGTTATGATCATTAATATACTCAGGAAAATAAGTATCGAAATTGGCGTAAGCAACACTATCGCTTTATTGTTATTTCTTAGTTTATACCTTGCCCTAAACGATTCTGCAATACCCACCAATACCGCTAATAAAAACTGTATCCCAAAGAAAATAAGAACGCATAAATAAATTGGAAGTGATGGAGTGAAAAAGAAATTACTTATAAGCGAACCAAAAATTACAAACTTTAAAGATGATGCATAGTTTATCAGACCAAGATCAAAACCACTATTGTCGAGCACCATTACTTCGTGTATCATGGTAAGTTCAAGATGTGTCTTAGGATCATCATAGGGAAGCCTGCTGTTTTCAACCATCATTATCTGGAAAAGATTGAAAGCCGCGAGAAAACCGGCAAAGGCTGCCATATACGAGCCAAAATAAAGCGAGTGGTATATATCATAAAACGATGTATGCCCTGTGAGCATAGCAAATGAAGCCACCAAAATAAAGAAAGCAGGTTCTACAAGAAGAGAATACAATGCTTCTCGACTGGCTCCCATTCCTTCAAAAGCGCTGCCGGTGTCCAAAGCAGCAATGATCATGAAGAACTTTCCAAGAGCAAGGATATAACTGAAAGCAATAAAATCTCCATTAAAAGAAAGCAGCCCCGGTTCATTATTGAATGGGAGCAGGAATGCTGCAGTGATAATAGTAGAAAAATAAACAATAGGTGCAATCTTAAAAATAAAAGAAGATGTAGTGCTATAAATAGTTCCTTTCTTCAATAAACGCAATATATCAAACATAGGCTGGAACAAACCGGGTCCCTTTCTTCCGCTGGCTATGCTTTTAACACGGACAATAATACCGGGGAACACCAGGCTGGCAAGTATAATTAATATAATACTACCTATTCTCATATTACACTAAAAATAGTAAGCAGAATAAGTACAATCAATAATGCAAACATATACATAATATAATGTTGCGTCTGCCCAGTTTGCACAAAAGCAAGCCGGTTAAATATCTTTTGGATAAAGCCTGATAAACGTATGAAGAACCTTTCCTCTATACGGCTTTCCGAATGTGTTTTATATGTTCTTTCTTTAGGGAAAATATCATTAGCAGGAATTGCCTTATAATGCGTTTTTTGGTTTAACAGCTTATCCATATCGTGCGAATAATTCTCGGCATAAGAGGAAGCAGTGTATTGCATCTTTTCTGCATTTCCTGTATAAGCGCATCCCCATGTAGGTTTGTATTCTATTACTTTATTTCGCATAAATAGCTTTTTAACCAAAAGCATTAAAAGTGTTATCCCTATGAAAAACAGTGTAAATTGACTGATATAAGTAGTATTGATAACGTATGTTGTAGCGATGGCTGGCGCAGGATGTATGTAAAGCCCGGCTATACCAAAAAACAAGCCCGATATCAGTCCGGGATAAACTCCAATCAAAACGATAACTGCAAGTATAATGTATTGTGGAAACAAGGTGTACCATTTCATTTCATGGACATGATCTGTATTTATATGTCGCGCTGTTCCCAGAAATACAATGCCAAATGCTTTGGTAAAACAAAAAATAGCAAGCCCGCCTATTACTACAAGAGATAACATGGAGAACATCATCAGTATTTTTAAACCAACAGTGGATGATATCATGCTTTCGGCAAAACCATTATAAAGGAAAAATTCAGACACAAAGCCATTAAATGGAGGAAGTCCGCAAATGGCGATTGAAGCTACCAGGAATAATATTGCCGTATGTGGCATCTTTTTTATAAGTCCGCCAAGTTTATCAATTTCGCGGGTATGGGTGTTCAGGTAAACAGAACCCGTGCTGTAAAACAAAAGCGATTTGAAAAGAGAGTGATTCAACACATGCAATATGCCACCACCGAAACCAAGTATGGCAATAGTGTTATTTTTGGTTGCAATGCCTATTAATCCTGTGCCTATTCCTATGCCTATGATTCCAATGTTTTCGATGCTGTGATAAGCCAGCAGCTTTTTCAGGTCGTGCTGTATAATAGCAGTTCCCACTCCTGCAATTCCTGAAATGACTGAAATGACAAGGATGATGATACCTATAGTGAGAACATCAGATTGCACGTATAATAACACCCTCAGTATCCCATATATTCCCATCTTTATCATTACCCCCGACATAATGCCCGATACATGCGTAGGTGCTGCGGGATGTGCATGAGGCAGCCAAGTATGGAAAGGAACAAAACCAGCTTTAATTCCAAAGCCTATGAAAAACAATAAGAAAATAATGACATTATTATGTTTTGAAAAATACAATGCCAGCGCATCCCAGCTTGTTGAGCCTGTTTCATTATAGACAAGAATAAAAGCGACTATCAAAAAGAGTGCTCCTATATGCATCTGCACAAGGTAGTTGATACCTGCTTTTAATACTTCAGGTTTTTCGTTTTCAAATATTACCAGCAGGAAGGATACAACTGACATGATCTCCCAGGCAACAAGGAATGCAATTGTATTGTGTATCATGCAAACCATAAGCATAGAAAACAATAGCCAGAAGAACGAAAAGAAATGAAGCGAAAAATCCATTTTCTTTCTGTCCTTGTACATGCGCATATATTCAATGGCGAACCACGCGCCTGTGATGACAGTGAAATTCACTATCAGTATGAATACCGCTGATAGCAGATCAATATTTAATTCTATCTGGCTTCCCCAGAAACTTAAAGGCAGGCTTTCTTTATAGGCAATACCCGATGAAATAACTGTAATGGCAAAGTAACTGCTTACTGCCGCAACTGCTACTGTAAGGAGCAAATTATAAGACGACTGGAACTTTTTGGGTAGCAGGAAAAATAGTAAAGACAACAAAGGAAGGCAAACAAAAACCGTCATCATTCCATTCTTAAAATCCATTTGCAAAGGTGATTGTTTAAATGTGGATAATGGAATAAGTTGTTTGTTAAATGTTAACAGTTGCAGGTTAATATCCTTTTAAAATTCAGTATTAGCGTAAATTATGAATTACCTATCTTCGTTTCCGGATTTAAAGCCCATTGATGAACTACCTCGATATTATACTTGCCATTCCATTGCTGTGGGCGCTTTACAAAGGCTTCAGCAAGGGATTAATTATCGAAGTGGCTTCGCTTATTGCAATAGTGCTGGGGGTTTATGGCGCTATACATTTTTCATATTTCATCACCAATGCACTGCATTTAACTTCTTCTTATTCCCCTCTTATTTCTTTTGCCATTACCTTTCTAATTATAGTGATTGTGGTTTACCTGCTTGCTAAAATGCTCGAAAAATCGGTTGACCTGCTCGCGCTTGGTTTTTTGAATAAGCTGGCGGGAGCAATATTCGCTTTACTGAAAATAGCTTTTATTGTAAGTGTACTGCTGATGTTCTTTAATAAGATAGATTCCAAAACAGGGATACTCTCCGAAGAAACAAAAAAACATTCCCTGCTTTACTCGCCTGTTTCGGCTTTTGCCCCCATGATTATTCCAAAGATAAATTTTGAAGAAATAAAGAAAAAGGTTACGCCTGTGAATGCAACATCAACTAATCAACAGGAAAGATAAACAGAAACAAATTTAAACTCCCTTGAAGCTTTACTTTTTTAGCTTATCAGAGAAGCAGTAAATAAAAAACATTCTGGTCATTTCATCTTGCTTTTCAG
The DNA here is from genome assembly GCA_963831005.1 of uncultured Bacteroidota bacterium. Lineage (GTDB taxonomy): Bacteria > Bacteroidota > Bacteroidia > Bacteroidales > CG2-30-32-10 > CAWHOW01. Next base: position 198,017 of record CAWHOW010000017.1, on the reverse strand, counting down.
CAATTTAATTTCAGCTTTCAGCTCTTCAATGGTTTTACCCTGTTCTTCAATGGTCTTTTGTTGTTCCTGTATTGCCTTAACTATTGGAACAACAAATTCGGAATAACGCAAACCCCATACTTTACCGCTTTTATCGACTCCGCTGAAATCATATCCTGCTTTTTTAGCAGCTGCATCCACTTCCTGGGCTATGAACCCGGTGAACTTAATTTTCTCGATATCGTATTTACCTTCATAAGAATGGCTATTTGCGCTTCCCGTGAGTTCGTTCTCCCTGTCAACATTGTAGTTATATGTTACTGGTCTTAGTTCTTTTATAAAGGATAATCCGGCAACATCTTCCTTGATATTGTCTTTGATGCGGGCATCGGATCCAATGGTCCAATCAACCTGAACCCATGTACTAATCACAGATGCATTACCAATATGTACCTGATTGCTGGCAGTTATGGCATAAGCATTAGCACCAATGGCAATTGAATTGGAATAAGTTGCGCCAGTATAAAAAGCTTCATACCCTATGGCGGTATTAAAGTTCCCGTTCGTATTTGTATAAAGGGCCCCATACCCTATTGCTGTATTATTTGCACCTGAGGTGTCGGCATTAAGTGCATATGCCCCGTTTGCAGTTGAATAAGAACCTTTGGAATTATATAGTGACTGATATCCTATTGACGTGTTGGCAGAGCCGGTTTTATTATAAAATAATGCATTTGAGCCTATGGCAGTATTCTGATAACCATTCGTTGTGCTTGTAGGGTTATTATTATATAAAGCATCATTTCCTATAGCAATATTATACGTGCTGGTACCACTGTTATATGACTGACTGAATAACGAACCCGATCCTATTGCTATGTTTCCGCTTGATGTAGTATTTGCCTGCAGTGAATAGGTGCCTATAGCAATGTTATTACCTCCTGATGTATTGACATACAACGCCTCAACTCCTATAGCGACATTATTACTTCCTGCGGCAGCCGGGTTTAGCGCATTTACACCCCATGATGTATTGTTCAAGGCATTATTAAGTAAACCTGCCTGAACACCATTTCGCTTAAAAACAACATCGTTATTATCAGAGGTACCAATAAAATTTGTTCCTGCTGTTGTTCCTGCATTTCCTGTAAGTAGCCATCCTGCACTTCCACCTGTTGGTCCGGTTGCCCCGGTAGGGCCAGTTGGTCCCATTCCTGAACCGGTAGCGCCTGTTGGTCCAGTAGCGCCTGTTGGTCCTGTCCCTGTTGGTCCGGTGGCTCCAACTGAACCATTTGAACCTGTAGGTCCGGTAGGTCCAGTTGTTCCGGCGGTTCCAGTGGGACCGGTAGCACCTGTCGTTCCAGCACCTGTAACACCAGTTGATCCTGTTGGCCCAGTATTTCCAACAGTTCCAGTGGGACCAGTCGCACCAGTAGTTCCGGCACCTGTTGGCCCGGTTGGTCCTATAGCGCCTGTTGTTCCGGCAACACCTGCAGGCCCTGTAGCCCCTGCTGCCCCTGCCCCAACTTCCTGGGCTGAAATAGAAATATCTTTTACCGTTGATGTTCCTCCGGTAACTGAAGCAAGACTTATATCAATCCAATAAGTAGTCCCGACATTAAGTCCAGTTACCAACCCATTAAGAGCGAAAGGAGTAAGTATACTTAAGTTGGACCCTCCGCTATAAGTTGTTAGCAAATTTACCTTTCCTCCCACGGCTGTTCCAGTGATAGCTGCACCATTTGCAGGAGCTATTCCCGTTCCATAATATATTTGAATATCACTTCCGTCGTTCTTTGTACTATTCGATACATCTCCACTGATCTCAATATAAATATTTCCTGAGCCTTGGGGAGTAATTGTACCGGCCAGCCCCATCATTACTCCCGCTGTGCTTGTTGTAGTTGCAGGATTAGCGGGTGAAGCCTGGTAAATTGCGCCTGAAGGAGCATCTCCTGTCGGGCCTGTTGCTCCTGTTGTACCCATAGCACCATCATTTCCTGTGGCACCTGTCGGGCCTGTTGCTCCTACGCCTGGACCCGTTGCGCCTGTCGGGCCAACATCACCTGTTGTACCAAATCCGGTTGGACCTGTCGGGCCTGTAACACCTATCGGTCCGGTTACTCCTGTTGTACCTACTCCGGTTGCACCAGTGGGGCCTGTTGCTCCCGTAGAACCTGCCGGGCCTGTTACTCCTGCAGTTCCTGTTGGTCCTGTCGTTCCTGCTATGCCTGTTCCTGTGGCTCCTGTGGCGCCATTATTTCCCGCTGTTCCAGTTGGGCCGGTATTACCTGTTGCTCCCACACTTCCTGTTACGCCTGTCGGGCCAGTGACACCATTACTTCCTGTTGTACCGGTAGGACCGGTTGCACCGTCACTTCCTGCAGTTCCTGTAGGGCCAGTTGCGCCTACACTTCCAGCTGTTCCGGTTGGACCGGTAGCGCCAATACTTCCGGCTATACCAGTAGGTCCGGTGGCTCCGGCACCCCCTGCAGTTCCTGTCGAACCGGTTGCCCCATTACTACCGGCAGGACCTGTCGGACCCGTAATTCCAGACGTACCGGCATTAGCAGCATACAAGGCATAGGGTACAGACAATAACTGTGTTGCACCCATATCTGCATATGAATTACCTCCTGTGGGATCCATCAAAACCTGCAACCAATAGCTGCCTGTGCTCCATGTTATGGAACTAAATGTTCCTGATACTACTGTACCTTTTCCAACAGCAATTGTAAATAATCCAAACTGATTTGTCGTTACGCTATCGGTCTCAATATAAACCGCACTGCCACCGGCAGAACCCTGGTGTATCACTATCTCTATTCCTATAGCATGATTTGCTATAAGTTTACCTATATAGTCGCGGGCAACAGCCTGGTAATTTAATGCCTGTGGCACTTGAGCAAGGGATAATAACGACAACATTGTGCCCAGCACAATTAAAAGGCATATCTTTCTCATGGGTTTTTTGTTTTTGGTTGCAACAAATTTAAGTGTTTAAAAAGCCAAAGTCAAGGGGAAAAGCGAAAAAAGTATAATGCGCAATTCAGAGGTGAGAAGTCAGAGTTTAGATTTCAGATTTGAGAATGCAGAAAAGAATTTGAAAATTATAATGTTATAACTTAAAGCAGCAATTTACTGATAATGTTTCAACAAGCTAAGCCAAATGAGGCAGACAAGGACTAAATGGAGTGGTTTTAAATAAAATCAATATGCATTGTTAATTAAATCTGAAAAGCATGTTATTTTTTATTTATACATTTAAACTCTTAAGAGAAAACAAAATATATAATGAATACCATACAAAATAGATTTGTTTTATTACCACTATATCTTCTAATTTTTATATTATTTCTTTATTCCTGTTCTTTTACTCAAAAGAAATGTAAAAAATTATTAAGGACATCCATGACAAAATCCTATGACATGGTTGTAATTCCAGGATGTCCTTTTGAAAACACGCAATGGAGTGCTACAATGAAAGCAAGAATATATTGGTCCAAGTATTTATATGAAAAGGGAATTGCAAAAAACATTATGTATTCAGGTAATGCGGTTTACACTCCATATTATGAAGCCAGGATAATGGCGCTTTATGCAGAGGCTATTGGTATTCCGAAGGAGCATATCTATACGGAAACTAAAGCAGAGCATAGTACGGAAAATATTTATTATTCGTATAAGAAATCGAAAAAAACAGGCTTTGTAACAATTGCACTGGCTTCTGATCCATTTCAAACAAAATTACTTCAAAGATATACACGAATAATATTAAAAAATGATGTGGCCTTAATTCCTTTTGTTTATGACACCCTTTCATCTATTAAACCAGGAATGATTAATCCACTTATTGATTATCAGCAGGCATTTGTAAAGGATTTTATTCCCCTGCCCGAGCGTGAAAATTTCTTTGAACGATTAAGAGGAACGAGCGGAAAGGATATTGACACAAATGCTTATAAGTAATGGTATAAGATTGAGAATACACATATTTCTCACTACTCACAGCCTGTTTCTCACAACTCAATAAAAGACAAGAAGGTGGATGCGGAATTTAACGAGCGCTATCATAGGATTAAAAAATGAAATCTAAATAATAAAAACTGCCTATCTGCTTCGAACAAGTTGAAAGATTTATTATGTCAAAATTTAATATTGATTTTCTGTGTATATCTGCGCTATCTGCGGGAGTTCTTTCTGTTTCCCGCTGATTACGCTGATTTTCGCAGATTGAAAATAATTTAAAATCCATTGTTATACAAATTCGCAAAAACAAATTATAAAATTATTTGCATAACTTGATTAAAACAGATAGGCAGTTAATAAAATTAAAAAACTTCATTCATGTTAAAAGCAAAACCGCTCGAACCATCTGCTCCGAACGCATAATCAAAACATAAATTCGTAGATGATGATTTATTCATTTTTATCCGTAATCCAAACCCATAACCGGGGTTTATTCTATCAAAATTATTACCCGGCCAATCACTAACAGTGGAAGCATTTGAAAATAGTACACCTCCAAGCAAACCATTTCTCAATATCCGAAACCTGTATTCTGCTTCTGCATAAATCATATTCATTCATTTAAATATATTCCGCAAAGCTAAAAAAAAATCCCTTCCCTTACTTGTAGGGGAAGGGATATAGGGTTAGGGTAAAAAAGAAAGTTTAAGCCACAATAATCCCACTCTTATTCGGCAGCATCACTATAGTAATCTTATTCGCCTCATCCTTAGTCAGCATCACATTTTCACTAAAATTCACATAATTCGTACCCGTTGCAGTCACAGTATATTTTTGCGGCTGCAACTTCATAAACCTGAATTTCCCTGTCTTAGTAGTTATCTTCTTCTTTTTAGTACCTGTCAGTTTCACCGTAATTCCTGCAATCGCGCTAGTCCCATTCGTAACCACCCCTTCCAGTATCGTTTCCTTATGAGTGCCAATATTTACAATAATCCTCGAAGTATGATACTCATTATAAAAGGTCTCATTACTCGTTTTAAACTGTTCCATCAGTGGGTCAAGCGAGTCTTTCGTTAGCGAACGGCTCCCCTTTATTACTTCTTTCACGGTTTTCGTGGCAGCCGCCGAAGCCGCAACCTGGCTGCGTGGCTTCCCAATCAGCGGTGCATAATTATTAATATCCGTCTGCAACGAACCTAGCGTTGTACCACTAGCCCCGTAAGGCCCCATGCTCCCAATATAAGGGTTCACCGCGTCATGTATGGTCTGGCAATCAGTCCACGCATCATTATCCTTCAATTTTTTCATATCCGAAAGCGTATAATCCAATGTTGCTTTCAAAATTGTGTTACTTGTTGCGGTGGCATAAGCTCTGCCCGCTGATACATGTGCAAAAGCAAGGTTAATCATGGCGCTCTTCGCCTGTTCTTTTGTCAAAGTTATACCTTTCGACTTTGCATTTTGCACCAAATCCGTGCTTCTTATCGAATTTATTGTACTCTGCAATGTGTTCACATCTGCCACCAAAACAACATTGGTGCTATACACCGAATTATATTTTAACAAGGTGATTAGTGTTGCCTCGAGCATATTTAGCTCATTTGTTTGTCCAAGTGTCATAATATCAATTTTTAATGTGAATGATTAAATTATTTTTTTTCTATTTTCTATTTGATGATTTTTTTTCCAGCTAATTTCCCCTCTAAAAAGAGGGGATAAAAGGGGTGTGTATATTCTAATTCTTAAATTTCAAATCATAATTCTTAAATCATATTGCCAGTTCATTCATGTCAGTTCGAGTAAAAAGCGAAGCTTTCGTATCGAGAACAGCGTAGCATCTCAATAACCTGTCTCCTGCCACTGCCTCCTGCCAACGTCTACTTAATTCTAACTTCTCAATTCTTACTTCTGAATTAATAAACATTGATTTCTCAAACTGAAATATTGATTTCGTGAACTGAAGACACGATTTCGTGAATTGAAGACACGATTTCGCGAATTGAAGACCCAATTTCGTGAACTGAAGACACGATTTCGCGAATTGAAGACTCAATTTCGTGAATTGAAGACACGATTTCGCGAATTGAAGACTCGATTTCGTGAATTGAAGACTCGATTTCGCGAATTGAAGACTCGATTTCGTGAATTGAAGACCCAATTTCGTGAACTGAAGACTCAATTTCGTGAATTGAAGACACGATTTCGCGAATTGAAGACACGATTTCGTGAATTGAAGACCCAATTTCGTGAACTGAAGACCCAATTTCGTGAACTGAAGACACGATTTCGTGAATTGAAGACCCAATTTCGTGAACTGAAGACCCAATTTCGTGAACTGAAGACACGATTTCGTGAATTGAAGACACGATTTCGCGAATTGAAGACTCAATTTCGTGAATGTAAACGTTGATTTCTTAAATGTAAATGTTGTTCCGAATAATCTAAGCATTGATTTCATGAATGACAGCATCTATTTCTTAAATAACAACATTGATTTCCTCTATGTAAACCTCAATTCTAAAATCTTAAATCATAATTCTAAAATAAAACACATCTATTTCTTTGACTTATTAATCAATTTGTAAATTCGATAACAAAGGTACAAAAACTTATTTAGCAAAGTCAAGCTTTTATGAAAATATATTTTATAGGCGACATGTTAATCAGTATAAGCAAAGGTAATAGCCATATTAATAATTAATGATAATTAATAACAGTGCAGCATAATGCCAACAAATGACTAAGATTAATGAACTGAGAATTGAAGACTGCCGACTGAAGACTTAGGACTTTTTATTTATCCCTTTATTTCAGCCCGCCTATCCACTTATCCGTAACTTCAATAATAGTATCATTGATTTATTATTATAATTATTGCTGTTAATGCGCATTCTCTATATTGTGATGTGGGTAGGCAAAGGAAAATTTGGCGGGGCGGCTTCTTGTGCGATGATGGGCGTGATGGTCGTAGCTCGGATAGCGCAGGCCAGTGCGACAAACGACCATCGCAGGGCTTTTAAATTTTCCTTGATTCTTTTGTAACTTTTCTCATCAAGGAGAAAAGTTAGGCAAAGAAAAACATACTGACTACTGCCAATGCATACAATAGACCATATACCTTTATCCCTCTATACCCTATCCCTATTTCACTGAACTAATCCATTTATCCGTAACTTCAATAATAGCATCGTTGAAGTTATTGTAGTAATAGCCTTTGATCAAGCCGTTCTTATAGCTATCGGCAGGCGTTTTCGATTTGGCAAAAGCATGATCCATATCGGGAATAAGCTGGAACGTGGCTTTGCCGGGATGATACGTGTTCACCATATCCACTATAGTTTGATGCTGTGCAGTAGAGAATGCTTCAAAATCGCCTTCGCCGCGAACCACCAGTACATTTTCGCGGTTATTCTTCCAAACCTCGGCCATATTCTCGTCCTGCAACTCTTGCCAGTAAGTATAATTCCTCGACCATATATGGTCGTCGCCGTCAAACTCAAAATATTTTATCAGCAAGCTGTCGAAGCCCGGATTCTTTGCAAGTTCTCTGGGGGTTTGCTTTTCAATTAAAAGGTCATACAGTAAAGGAGTAACTTTCTTTATCATATTTTCATTCTCCACGTAATCTTCACCTTCAATAATGTTCTGAAAACGGAACATCTCAATGATATATTCAAACCACGAAACAGCCGTGGTGCCGCAAACAATTATTCCTTTCGGATGATACTTTTGTGCCAGCACAGGCGCCTCTATTCCACCCAACGAATGCCCGAAAATGAATATGTTAGCCGTGTCAACATAGTCGTAGGTTTTAAGTTTCTCGTAAGCAGTCGAAAAAGCTTTCACTTCTGTGTTAAAATCCACATCGGCGCAATCAGGTATATTGGTATCATCGCCCATTCCGGGCTTTTCGGCACGCATAACCACATAGCCTTTGTCGCAAAGCTTATCCACCAGTTGTCCGTATGGATGCTTGCCAATATTATCGAGCGAATAACAGGTATATCCCTGTATAAAAAGGATGGCCTTGTGTTTACCGGGGGTTTTCGGCTTATTGATTATCACCCGCATCCAGCCATTCATGAATTTCATCTGATCGTAAACAATATCATATTTCTCCGATGTTTCATACGCCAGTCCCACGGCTTTCCCTTTCAGCAAAAGACTCTGCTTTTTGCGGGTAACAAGCATTACCACTGTGTCGTTCTCCTTAAAATTCTTTGTAGCCGAAATAAACTCTTTGTTATTGAGCGTTATCGTCGAATTCACTTTCATTATCACATCGTTGGGCTGCAGTTGCAGCGCTTCACCCGTTGATTTAGGTTTAATTTCCGAAACCAACACCCCATTCGCCTGTTTCAGGTTAAGTGTTTTGATAATAGAATCGCTGAGTTCGGTGGTTTTCACACCCATGAAAGCTTTTCGCTTTATTCCCTGTGCATTTGCAAGATGCAGCATCAAGAATAAAATGAGGAGAAAGGATAATTTCTTCATAAATTGATTATATATCTGATTCAAAAGTAAATATATTTTTGCCACAAAGGCGCTAAGTCACTAAGATACACTAAGCTATATTGAATGTGATAGATGCTTCTCTTTGTGACACTTTGTGTCTTTGAGTCTTAGTGGCTATATTTGAAATAATAATAAATTTCGACTCTTGATTATTATTATAAAATACTATTTATCTTTTGGTTGAGCGGGCGGAGTAGCAGTTTTCTCTTTCAGCATTTCCATCATATCGATCTCAAGGTCGGAGAAAAAGTTTTCCATATTCTTTATGGTTGAAAGCGGTATGTGGTGCACGGTAAGTACATTCACAATAGTATAAATACTTTTAACAATCTCGTTCCTCAGTTCGGTATTAATGTTTCCTTTAATCAGAAGGAAATAATTTGTTTGCTTATGCTCGGCAAACAATGAGCCTTTTTCCCCATTATTGGAAATAAAATAATATGTTTTAAAGGTATGGGGTTCGTCGTAATAATAAAGGGAGAATATATTAAGCTCGTTCTTTTTATCCTGAAATATTTTCAGGTCGTTCATCTTCACCAGGTGAAGGTGCATCTTTTCATTTATCGACCAGATAAGTCTGTAATCCTTGAGATGCGAAACAATACCGATAAGAGTAAAGTCATCGTCGTAATTATTCTCAAGGCGAAGTTTCTTTGGCATTTGTTATCTTTTAGAAAGATAAAATTACGAATGATTCTTGAAATGGAAAGAAGAAAGAGAAAATATTTTATTAAGAAAGCGAAGGAGTTGTTTCAAGGATATGAGTCAGCGCCTTTTCGGCAGCATTTTGTTCAGCTTTTTTAATGGAAAAATCGCGCCCTGAGCCACAAGGATTTTTATCAATTAACACTTCAACAATATAATGTTTGTTATAACCATTCCCAACTTTATCCATCACCACAAACTCTACCAGTTTCTTTTCCTTCTGTGCCCATTCAATGAGTTTACTTTTAAAATTCAGGTCGTTAGCTTCGAGTTCCTCAATATCGATATGGAATTTAATGATGCGGTTTATGATAACCTTTCTTGCAGAATTGAATCCTTTATCGAGGAAGAGAGCGCCAATAAATGCTTCGAAAGCATCGCCATTGATAGAGCGATATACATTGGTATTGCAAACTTTCACGAATTTATTGAGTCCAATCTTTTCGGAAAGCTTGTTAAGATTATTCCTGCTGACAATGCGTGAGCGCATTTCGGTGAGGAAACCCTCGTCGCGACCGGGATATTTTTTAAAAAGGAAATCGGCAATTACTGCGCTGAGAATGGCATCGCCAAGGTATTCAAGACGTTCGTTGTTAACTTTTATTCCTTTTACTTCTTCTTCCGATGCCGACTTATGGCAAAGGGCAAGCTTATAAAGCAAAATGTTTCCGGGGTAATATCCGAAAACATTTTTTATAAATTCGTATAATTTCTTATCCTTTGAAAGTAATCCTGCAAGAGGAGTAATCAGTTTCAAACCGAAGCAGTTTTATCCAACAAACTTTTTGAAAATTACAGAAGCATTATGACCGCCAAAACCGAAAGTATTGCTTAATGCAACATTTACAACCCTTTTCTGAGCAGTGTGGAATGTGAAATTAAGTTTGTTATCCAGTTCCGGATCATCGGTAAAATGATTGATGGTTGGAGGGATAATGTCGTTCTGAACAGCCAGAATAGCAGCAATACCTTCAATAGCGCCGGCAGCGCCAAGTAAGTGTCCTGTCATTGATTTGGTTGCACTGATATTAAGCTTATAGGCATGTTCTCCGAAGAGAGAAATAATTGCTTTGGTTTCAGCAATATCACCCAGTGGGGTGGATGTTCCATGAACATTCACATAATCAATGTCATTGGGTTTCATTTCTGCATCTTCCAAAACATTCTTCATTACCAGGATTGCACCTAGTCCTTCAGGATGAGGAGCTGTCATGTGATGAGCATCGGCAGAAAGTCCGCCACCAGCTAATTCAGCATATATCTTTGCACCTCTTCTTATAGCATGCTCGTATTCTTCGAGAATAATAGCGCCGCCACCTTCACCTAAAACAAAACCATCGCGATCTTTATCGAAAGGGCGTGAAGCAGTTTTAGGGTCATCGTTTCTTTGAGAAAGCGCCTGCATCGCATTGAATCCGCCTACTCCGGCAGGATTACATGCGGCTTCAGAACCACCAGTGATAATCACATCGGCTTTTCCAAGCCTGATATAATTAAATGCATCTATCATGGAGTTCGTTGATGAAGCACATGCAGATGTGGTTGTAAAATTTGGCCCGTGAAAGCCATATTTAATAGAGATATGACCGGCAGCAATATCAGCAATCATCTTGGGAATAAAGAAGGGATTGAAGCGAGGAGTACCATCACCTTTAGCAAAATCGGTAACTTCCCTAAAGAAAGTATCTAATCCGCCAATACCCGAAGCCCAAATAACACCGGCTCTATCACGATTTATTTTATCAAGTTCAAGCTTTGAATCCTTAACAGCCTCATCGGCACAAACCAATGCATACTGAGCATATGGATCGTATTTTCTTACTTCCTTGCGATCGAAGAAAAGTGAAGAATCATATCCTTTTACCTCGCAGGCAAACTGAGTTTTAAATTTAGAGGCATCAAAGTTTGTTATAGGAGCAGCACCACTTACTCCATTAAGTAAAGCATTCCAAAAATCCGGAACATTATTACCTAATGGAGTAATAGCACCTAATCCTGTAACGACTACTCGTTTCAGATTCATAAAGTAAATAAATTAATTACCCTTTATTGTTGTTCTCAATGTAAGCAATAGCTTCTCCAACTGTACCTATCTTTTCTGCCTGATCATCAGGAATAGCAATGTTGAATTCTTTTTCGAATTCCATGATTAACTCAACAGTGTCGAGAGAATCTGCGCCCAGATCGTTAGTGAAACTTGCTTCTGGTGTAACTTCTTTTTCATCTACACCAAGCTTATCGATAATGATAGCTTTTACTCTTGTTGCAATGTCTGACATTTTAATAATTTTTGGTTAAACAGGGTGCAAAGAAATGAAAATCTACTATAACAACCAAAAAAATAAATTTACTTTTTGGGTTTTTAACAATAATTGTATTATAAATCAATGGTTTAAATTATCAACATTGGGTATTTTAATGGTAATTATCATGAAAAAACTTACAGTTTAACTCATTAATAAATTTACTTTTACCAAAAAATAATTGAATGAATGTAGCCGTTTTTGCTTCTGGAAATGGGAGTAATGCACAGCAGATCGCTGAATATTTTGCAGGAAATCCGCATATAAGAATCTCATTGATTCTTTCGAATAAGAGTGATGCTTATGTGATTCAACGGGCGAAGGACCTGAATATACCTTATTATATATTCACAGCAGCAGAGCTAAAAAACACCAATATTGTTCAGGATAAGCTCAAGGATTTTGATATTGGCTTTATCGTACTGGCTGGATTTATGATAAAAGTACCTGATTCATTAATAAGTCTATTTCCAGACAGAATCATTAATATTCATCCCGCCCTGCTTCCTAAATATGGAGGGAGGGGAATGTATGGCGAACATGTTCACAAATCTGTAATCGCTGCCAAAGAAAAGGAATCTGGAATTACTATCCACTTTGTTAATGAAAAATACGATGAGGGAAAAATTATTTTTCAGTCAAGGTGCGAAGTTGAGGATAAAGACACACCAGAAAGTCTGGCATTAAAGATACATGAATTAGAACATTATCATTATCCAAGGATAATCGAGAAAATAATTACAGAAGAGATTTGATAATCTTTTAACAATTCCCTTTATTTTCTTTTTCATCTTTCAGATATTATATACTTTTGAGCCCACTATTTATAACCATTCTTTTACATGAAATAGCCATGAGCAATAAAATTAACAATAATCAAAATGAATATTTCATGGCGTATTCCATCTGCCCTTTAAGAAACAAAATAATATACAGATGAAAAATACTTTCGATCCGGTTAAAAATTACAATGAAAGCTTCGAGGCGGTTGGATATGTTCCCAGGAAAAAAGCAACACAAAAAACATATGCTGACGTTGGTTTTATGTCGGGATTAGAAGTCCACCAACAGATTGACACCAAAGAAAAGCTATTTTGCCGTTGCCCAGCCGGATGTTACCACGATAGTGAAGTTTACGATGCTGAAGTAATCCGGCACATGCGCCCTACTCTTAGTGAGCTTGGCGAATACGACGGAACTGCTTTGATGGAATTCAAGACAAGGAAAGAGATAGTGTATCGTATTAAAAATGAAACCACCTGTACTTACGAAGTGGATGATACCCCTCCTTTTCCACTTAATAGAGAAGCACTTGGGAAAGCAATACAGATCTCTCTTCTTTCAAAACTTAAGATTGTTGGTGAAGTACATATAACGCGTAAGCAATATTTGGATGGAAGTATCCCTGCGGGATTTCAACGTACTGCTATTATTGGAGTAGAAGGCGAAATTCCTTTGAAGAATAAAAAAGTTCGACTTATTCAATTAAGTCTTGAGGAAGACTCCTGTCGTGAAGTAAGCGATATTAGGCATACCAGGATATTCAAAACAGATCGTCTCGGGATGCCGCTTATTGAAACGGTAACTTATCCCGAAATGGTTAACCCGGATGAAGTAAAAGAAGCCTGCGATTATATACGCTTTTTAAACAGGAGTACAGGCCTTGTACGTGTTGGCATTGGAGCAGGACGCGAAGATGTGAATGTAAGCTGTCGCGGAGGTTCGCGCGTTGAAATTAAGGGCGTTGCTCATACTAAATGGATACCCGAACTTACCCATAACGAATGTTTCCGTCAGTGGGCATTATTAAAGATCAAAAAGATATTAAATGAAAGAGTTGCTGACCCGAAAAATTGGAAAATTTCGCATGAGCTCATATCGTTTACAGCAATCAAAGGGAAATACAATCCTTTAAAAGAAGCCAAAGCAAACAAATATAAACTCGTTGCAGTTAATTTACCACAATTTCACGGAATCCTTTCTCATTTTACTCAACCGGGTAAAATGTTTGCAAATGAATTTTGCGACAGGCTGAAAGTAGTAGCCTGCCTTGAAAGACCGAATATGCTTCATTCCGAAGAATTCAAACCGATTATCAGTGATACTGAACTTGACAAAATAAGAAAGACATTAAAAGCAGGAGAGAATGATGCTCAACTTGTTTTCTGGGGACCGGAAGAAGATATTAAAACTGCTCTTGATGTTATAGAAGAACGTTGCAAGATGGCATTTGCAGGTGTACCGAATGAAACACGTAAATCATTGAATGATGGTACTACCATTTTTGAACGGGTGCTTCCCGGTGCCGACCGTATGTATCCTGACACTGATTCCAAGCCAATTCCACTTGAAGACAGTTATATTGACGAACTCAGTAAAAACCTTCCGGTAGAAGTGATCGAACGTTATCATCAACTGAAAAAGTGGGGAGTTCCTGAAGATACTTACACCTTTATATTTAAAAGGAATCATTTCCCAATGATTGAAAGAATTGTAAAAGAGCTTGGTTACGATCCGAAATTTGTTGGAACATTTTATGGACACATATTGAAATTCGTAAAAGGACATTACAAACCTGCATCTAAATTTCATTATGATATAATTTTCGATCTCTTCAAATTTGTGAAAGACGAAAAACTTGACGTGCAAATATTGAAAGAAATGCTGCCAGTGATTTACGAACATCCGCAAATGGATTTTGAATCGGTATTGGTCAGTATTAATTTCAAACGCATAGAGAAAAAAGAAATACTCTCTCTCGTTCCTTTCCTTAAAGATAAGTTCAAAACCATCCGCGTAAAGGAAAGAGAAGATGTAGAATCAAAGTGGATAATGGGAGAATTGAGGAAACGTGCTGTTGGCAATATCTCATTAACCGAATTATGCAAACATATTTCTAAAAATTAATAAATAAACCAGCACAAGAAACTTTCAATGAAAAAGTATTTCGCCCCCGGTTGTGCATTGTTAATTTATAAGCCTGAATTAGCCGATAAGGTTTTCAATTTTCTTCAAGAAAACCTGAATATTAACGAAACTCTGCTTAGTTGCTGCAAGCACGAACCAAAGGTTGATATAAGGACTGAGGTTATTAATATTTGCCCGGGCTGCGATAAGAGATACAGAAACGACTATGCACAAACTTCTACTGTTTCTCTTTGGGAGATCATAGACAATAGTGATGTTTTCCCTTTTCCTGATTATAAAGGCAAAAAAATGACTATCAACGATGCCTGCCCATCACGCGATCAGGAACGGATACATAAAGCTGTACGAAGTTTGTTGAAAAAGATGAATATCACGCTTGTTGAACCCGAAAAGACCGGAACTAAAGGCGTTTGCTGCGGCGATACTTTTTATGGTGAAATACCTACTGAAAAAGTAAACATTCAAATGAAGAAACGTGCCGGTGAAATGCCTGTTGACGATGTGGTGGTTTATTGTGTGTCGTGTACAAAATCTATGTTCATTGGTGGAAAGAAACCGCATTATATGGTTGATCTTTTATTCGGAGAGGAAACAATTCCTAAAACCATAGCTACTGATAAATGGCATCGGGAGTTGGATGAATTTATTGCTTTACATTGAAATGATTTGATGATTATAAATTAAGCATTTTGAAAATAATATTTGGGCAAATTTTTGAAATATTGGACTAAAGTCCTTGTAATAACGAGGATTTATCAATTACCACGACCTTAAGGTCGTGGCAATTCAAAACTTACAAGAATATAGGGCTTTAGCCCAAAACAACTAACAAAAATTAAGGAATTATAGGAATTTTAAATCGAACAAGACTAATCATAAAATACAATGAGTGAAGATTTTTTCCAGGGATATAAAGGCACGGCATTGGAAATGCTCAAGAAGTTCAATGTGCGCGTTTGGGGACAGGCTGAGATAGAAACAAAACGCGGGGCTTTCAAAGGGACTATTTTGCCGCGTTCAGAAAGCGATGATGATAAGCATATTGTATTGAAAATTATCACCGGTTATAATATTGGTCTTGATACAGACACCATAACCGATATGAAAGAAACCGGTTATAAAAAAGCCAATTATAAAATTCCTGAAAAAGAATTTCCTTACACAGAAGGCTTGCCAAAAGTTAAACTTATAGGTACTGGTGGAACTATTGCATCACGTTTGGATTACCGCACAGGAGCTGTTATTCCTGCTTTCAGTCCTGGTGAACTTTATGGTGCTGTTCCCGAATTAGCAGACATTTGCAACCTTACTACCGAGAAAGTTTTTGCTGTATTTAGCGAGAATATGGGCCCCGAACAGTATAAGAAATTAGCCATCGCCATTGGCAAAGAAATTGAAAACGGCATTGATGGAATTATTATCGGTCATGGTACAGATACCTTACATTATACTGCTGCAGCTTTGACATTCATGGTGCAGAATTCTCCAGTTCCTATTATTCTTGTGGGTTCACAGCGTTCGTCCGACCGTCCTTCTTCCGATGCAGCGCTTAACCTTATGCATGCTGCAACAGCCGCCGGTCATGGTGACATAGCCGAAGTTATGGTTTGTATGTTTGGCCCTACTTCCGATTCTTACGCGTTTTTGCACAGGGGAACAAGGGTTAGAAAAATGCATTCTTCTTATCGTTCAACTTTCCGCACCATTGGAGATACTCCTATTGCCACTGTTACAAGACAGGGAGTGGTTCCAATAAAAAAGATTTATCATCAGCGCCGAAAAGACAGAAATGTTACCATACTACCTTATTTCGAGGAAAAAGTAGGGATGATTTATTATTACACCAATATGAATCCCGATATGATAGATTCGATGGTTGAGAATGGTTACAAAGGCATCATCATTATTGGCACCGGACTGGGGCATGTTAACAAACCCCTTTACCCTGCTATTGAAAGGGCTACCAAAAAAGGTGTGGCTATTTACATGACAGTTCAAACCCTGTGGGGATATGTACACATGTTTGTTTATGATACAGGCCGCGACCTGATGGCAAAAGGTGTTATCCCCGCCGAAAACATGATACCCGAAACAGCTTATATTAAATTAGGCTGGGCATTGGGGCAAACCAGCGACCTCGAAAAGGTTAAACAAATTATGCTTACCCCTATTAACGACGAAATTACCCGCCGCGAACCTTATAACGGTTATCTTATTTACCAGGGTGGTGTTCCCGAAGTGGAAGACTTTATAAGGAAGTTCAGAAAATAAAATATTGTATCAGTAAATAATTGAAACAGGGAGCAAAGAATGTTCTGAAAAACTATTAACGCTTACGAATAGTAATTTAACACTAATTACAGTTTCCTCTTCACTTCAACTTCTTCGTAGCCTTCAATAATATCGCCAACTTTAATATCATTGAAATTGTTAATGTTCAGGCCGCATTCATATCCGGCAGAAACTTCTCTGGCATCGTCTTTAAAGCGCTTAAGTGAGCCTAGTTCGCCTGCGTACACAACAATACCATCACGAATAAGTCGAACCCGTGTGTTTCTTGTAACTTTTCCATCCAGTACCATACAACCGGCCACGCTTCCAACTTTCGTAATTTTGAATACTTCGCGTATCTCAATATTGCAGGTTATCTTTTCCTCTATTTCAGGGGCAAGCATACCTTCAATAGCTGACTTAAGTTCGTTGATAGCGTTATAAATTATAGAATAAAGCCTGATGTCAATTTGTTCCTGTTCCGCAAGTTTCCGAGCACTGACAGAAGGACGTACCTGGAAGCCAATAATAATGGCATTAGATGCAGATGCAAGCAACACATCCGATTCGGTTATCTGTCCAACTGATTTATGAATGACATTAACCAGAACCTGTTCGGTTGACTGTTTAAGCAAAGCATCTGTTAATGCTTCTATAGAGCCGTCAACGTCACCCTTGATAATGAGGTTAAGTTCTTTGAAATCGCCAATAGCAATCCTTCGTCCGATTTCATCCAACGTAATATGTTTCTGTGTACGTAATCCTTGTTCGCGTTGCAGTTGAAGACGTTTGGTAGCAATATTCTTTACTTCATGCTCGTCGTCCATTACATTGAACTTATCACCGGCTTGCGGTGCACCGTTTAATCCAAGTAATAATACAGGAGTAGAAGGGCCAGCCTCTTTAATCAGCTGGCTGCGTTCATTAAACATAGCTTTTACCCTACCATAAGTACATCCGGCAAGAACCATGTCGCCTATTTTAAGCGTTCCATTCTGGACCAATATTGTGGCAACATAACCGCGTCCCTTATCGAGGGATGATTCTATTACGGCGCCAATAGCATTTTTATCAGCGTTAGCTTTCAGGTCAAGTAGCTCGGCTTCGAGCAGAACTTTTTCAAGCAATAATTCAACATTAACGCCTTTTTTTGCTGAGATTTCCTGCGATTGATATTTACCGCCCCAATCTTCAACAAGGAAGTTAAGGTTGGCAAGCTGTTCCTTAATCTTTTCAGGATTAGCATTTGGCTTATCAATTTTATTTATCGCAAAAATAATCGGAACGCCTGCTGCAGTAGCATGATTGATGGCTTCAATGGTTTGAGGCATAACACTGTCGTCAGCGGCAACAACTACAATTACAAGGTCAGTAACTTTAGCTCCACGTGCCCTCATGGCTGTAAAAGCTTCGTGTCCGGGAGTGTCAAGAAATGTAATTTTCTTTCCATTTTCTAATGTTACTTCATATGCGCCTATATGCTGAGTAATCCCTCCTGCTTCACCGGCAATTACGTTTGCTTTTCTTATATAATCAAGCAATGAAGTTTTACCATGGTCAACATGTCCCATAACTGTAACAATAGGTGCTCGCCATGAAAGATCATCAGGTTCATCTACATCTTCTTTTATAGCCTCTTGTACGTCAACACTGACAAACTCTACCTTATATCCGAATTCTTCAGCTACAATGCTGAGCGTTTCAGCATCCATGCGCTGATTGATGGAAACAAACAATCCAAGGTTCATACAGGTAGAAATGATCTGGGTCACTGAAACATTCATCATGCTGGCTAATTCGTTTGCAGTAACAAACTCTGTAACCTTGATTACTTTCTTATCTTCTGCCTGTTTATCTATCTCTTCCTGAACCTGCTGACTGGCTATTTCTCTTTTCTGTCGGCGGTATTTAGAGGCTTTTGATTTGCCTGTTCCACTAAGTCGGGCAAGGGTTTCTTTTATCTGCTTCTGTATTTCTTCTTCTGAAACTTCAGGCTTAACCCTGTCTTTTTTAAAATGTTTTTTTACCTCTTTATTGAACTTAGGCTTCTCATGAGTAACTTCCGATACAGTATTAACCTTAAAATCTTTCTTAATTCTTTTTCTTTTCTTTTTCTTGTCCCTGTCATCTTCACTGGAAGTAGCAACTGGTTTCTTGACTAATTCTTTGGCTGCAGGTAATTCCATTTTACCTAAAATAGTGGGGCCGCCAAGCTTTTCAAATGCAGTAGGCAAAAAATTATCAGGTAACTCTTTCTTTTCTTCTGTAACAACTGGGGTTTCTTCAATTTGCTCTTCTGTTTCCTTTATCTCGGGCTTTTCAGTAATTTCAGGAACCTTGCCTTTTTTAACCAGAGTCTTCTTTTTCTTATCCGATAATTTGGCATTTCGCTCTTCATCCTTTTCTGCTTTGGTTTTCTTGGCAGGTTTGGTTTTTGTATTCATCGATTCGAGATCGATTTTACCAATAACCTTTATCTTTGATTCACTTTCTTTACTGGGTTCTTCTTCTTCCTTTTTAGTTTTCTTTTTAATTACAGGTTCTTCCTTTTCCAGATTTTCTTCAACAGCAGGCTCTTCCTTTTTCCCCTTTTTAGAAACTTTCTTTTCTTTTTCTTCTTTGGCAGTTTCTGCTTCTCTCTTTTCTTTTTCTTTCTTAACCTTAGCAGTCTCGGCTTTATCTTTTTGCTTAACTAATTCTTTCTCTTCTGCAGGTTTAGTCTTGGGAGAAAGTTTTTCCGGATCTATTTTGCCTAAAACTTTTGGCCCTTTAATTTCAATAGGGTCAGTTTCAACCTTAAATATTTCTTTCTTTCCCTTGCCTAATTTCACATCCTTGATCAGGAGCTCATTTGTTTCTTTCTCTTTTTCGTTTTCCTTTGCTATTGGCTTTGTTTCATCAATAGTGAGGGTTTCCTTTTTTGTAAAAGTCAGCGCAGAACGACGCGATTCTTCCTTCACATTTTTTTCTGTTGAAAACTCCTTTAACAGCAAATCATACATCTCAGATGTAATCTTAGTGTTAGGATTAACTTCGAGATGATGCCCTTTCTTGGAAAGGAATTCAACTATCGTTTGCAAGCCAATATTAAATTCTTTTGCTACCTTACTAAGTCGTAATACTTGTGGTACGTCTGTCATACTTATTTTTTCTGTTACTTCAACTCTATACGTTACAGGAATTATGATGTAAAATTATACTTTTTATTCGAATTCTGATTTAAGAATCCGTATCACTTCTTTAATGGTTTCTTCTTCAAGGTCGGTTCTTTGAACAAGTTCATCTATGCTCAACTCAAGAATACTCTTAGCCGTATCACAGCCAATAGCCTTGAACTCATCAATTATCCAGGTATCTATTTCATCGCTGAATTCCATCAGGTCAACATCTTCAACATCTTCTTCGGTATCGCGGTAAACATCAATTTCGTAACCAGTAAGTTTGCCTGCAAGCTTGATGTTAAATCCGCCTTTGCCTATGGCTAGCGAAACCTGATCTGGTTTTAAATATACTTCTGCACGTTTGGTATCATCATTGATAACGATTGAAGAGATCTTTGCAGGGCTTAATGAACGCTGAATATACAGATTAGGATTAGTAGTGAAATTGATCACATCAATATTCTCATTCTTCAATTCCCTTACTATTCCATGAATACGCGAACCTTTCATACCTACGCAAGCTCCAACAGGATCAATGCGGTCATCATACGATTCCACGGCAACCTTAGCCCTTTCGCCCGGCACACGCACAATGTTCTTAATGGTGATAAGTCCGTCAAATACTTCCGGCACTTCCTGTTCAAATAACCTTTCAAGGAATACAGGCGATGTACGCGATAAAATGATAACAGGTGTATTGTTCTTCATATCCACTTTCGAAACCACAGCACGCATGGAGTCTCCCTTTCTGTAGAAATCAGAAGGTATTTGTTCTGATTTAGGCAGTATCATTTCTATGCCTTCGTCGTCGAGCACAAGCATTTCTTTTTTCCATACCTGGTACACTTCGCCGGTAACTATATCGCCCACTCTTTCTTTATATTTTTTGTAAACATTGTCTTTTTCAAGGTCGAGTATCTTAGATGCAAGGTTCTGCCTGATAGACAATATTTCCCTGCGTCCGAAATTCTCCATCTTGAATTCTTCCGAAACATCTTCACCTACTTCAAAGTCGGGTTCTATTTTTATGGCTTGGGAATAGGCTATTTGCTGGTTTTCATCTTCAACAGCGCCATCATCAACAATGGTACGGTTGCGCCATATTTCAAGGTCGCCCTTATCAACGTTTACAATAATGTCAAAGTTATCGCACGAACCGAATTTCTTGGTAAGCATATTCCTGAAGACTTCTTCAAGTATGCGCATCATAGTGCCGCGGTCGATGTTTTTAAATTCCTTGAATTCGGAGAAAGATTCAACTAAATTGATATGTTCCATTTTATATTAAAATTAAAAATTATTTATTTGATTTCACTCTATCCTTATAATGTCACATCGAGTAGTACCGAAGGCTTTCGGTGCGTATCGAGATGCGACTGGCAAGCATGTCTGTTCTCGATACGTCCCGATTTTATCGTGACTACTCGAACTGACAACTTTTATTTTCTATGTTTATCATTAAAAATTAATAACTATTCTTGTTTCTTTTACTTCACTGAAAGTAAAAGTTGTATTTACTTTTCGCACTTCTTTCTTTTTTTCTTTAATGGTTTCCATAAGCTCAAAGCCTTTATCTGTAACAGCAGCAAGCATGCCAACTTTAAGCGCTCCGTTCTTTAAAACCACTTTCACCTGTTTGCCAATATTCTTTTTATACTGCCTTTCAAGCTTAAGTGGAGAATCAAGCCCTGCCGAAGAAACATCCAGTTCAAAATCTTCTTTTTCCCTGTCGAGCTGCGATTCAATAAAACGGCTAAGCTTTATACAGTCGGCTATCAAAACAGAACTGTCAGCATCAATGAACACGGCAATTTTATTTCCCGGTTTTACCTTTACCGAAACAATAAACTTATCGCTGCCTGCATTATGCTGTTCTGCTAATTTTATTACCTGTTCTTCCGTTATCACTGCCTGAATTTTTGGCTAAAGAAAGAGGGGACTTTTTGTCCCCTCTTTACAATTCCGCCTTATTTTCGTACGGCAAATGTACTATTTCTTTTTAAATATCAAACAAATTTCTGTAAAAATTTATTTTGAAGTAAGGATTTACTCTTTCACAAACTTTCCAACTTTAATAACCTTCTCACTTTTAACTTGTACAATATACACCCCGCTTGGCAAGGCTGAAACATCTACATTTGTTTTATTACCTGTTGTTGTTAGGGTTTTTAATAGTTGGCCTTGGATGTTTGTTATTTCTATTACTGCACACTGTGAGCTTTCTATTGTTAGGTTATCTACGGTAGGGTTGGGGTAAACCAAAACACTTTCCTGTTGTGCTTCAAACTCATTTATTCCTTGCACAGCTTTAAAATAGTAATATGTGCTATCACCATCCGTTATAGTATCGCCTGTGATGCTCCAGCTTCTTCCTACGTAACTTTGCTGTAAATAATTGGCATCATAGGTAAAAGTAAAAAGTGAGTTATTCACCCATTTGACTCCGTTCCAATTTTGGGATAAATAACTTGTCAAATCATTATTGGCATCGTATGTATTTGTGATTAAATAATTATTCACCCATGCAGAGCCATTCCATTCTAAACTTGATTCACTTGTCCAATTATTATTGAAATCATAAGTATCAGTACCTTTAAAGGCCGTCACCCATGCACTGCCATTCCAACTTTGCTTTGTCCAGCTTGTACAATAATTATTTGCATTAAAGGTATTATTGGTATATAAATATGCATTTCCCAATGCAGTGCCATTCCATTGTTGGACTAATTGACTTGTTATAGCATTATTGGAATTGTAAGTAAATAAAACAGAATCTCCGCTATCAATAACCCAATCGGTCAGGGCAAACGCATTTAATTTTTTAAGATTTTAAGTAGATAATCATTATCCCATCCCGCATCAAGGCGTTTACCCTTGTTGCTTATCTTCTTTGATTTTTCTTGTTTTATAAGATTTAAAGCTATTCTATTAATGATGGAGAAGTTTTCAACTGCATTAACATTACGCTTCATACTTTTATCTTCCCCGAAAGATACATCCAAAACCCAGTGCAATGAATTTTCAATTCCCCAGTGTTTTCTGATTCCATTTGATATTTTTCGAGCATCTGGTTTTATACTACTGATATATAAACGGAGCTCCCTCTCTTCTTTTCCTGTGTCTTTTATGATTCTGAGCGATTCTATTTTTACTATTGATTTTATTCCTGCCCAGCGTGAAATGTTTTCTATATGTGAGAAATCAGTATAGACTGAACATTTGCGAGTTTCAATCCTTCCGTGTCCAAAATCTGTTTCTTCAAATTCATCTGTAGGCTTTGAAAATTTTATCGTATCCTTAATATCTTTTTCTAATGTTCCTTGATTACCTTTTACTGCTAATATATAATCAGCTTCTTTTTCGATAATCTTATCCGCTATTTCAGTTTGACAACCCATAGCATCAATGGTTATAATACACCCTCTTATTTCCAATATTTCCAGCAACTTTGGTATAGCGGTAATTTCATTTGTCTTGTCACCTACTTTGATTTGACCTAATAATAAATGATTCTCATTTGCCCATGCACTTACCATATGTACAAATGACTTGGAGCCTTTATTTCTTGATCCCCGTATCGTTTTTCCGTCTATGCTGATTATTTCCCCATCTGTTATTTCTGCTATGGCACGTATCCAGTTTAAAAAACTTTGTTCCAATTGCTTTGGCTCTATTAAACTAAAAAATCTGTTAAATGTGTCATGCGATGGGATACCATTGGGAAGTTTAAGATATTGTTGTAACCATTCTTTTTTTGCATTCCCATAATTTTCGATATCATTCCATGTCTCTGCTCCACATATTACTGATGCTATGGTGATGAATATTATATCTTCAAGCAAATGTTCTTTCCTCCTTTCTATGCGAGGATCTTCTATGTTGGTGAAATAATCAATCGGTGTTGTCATGATTTTTTTCAACCAAGAAAATACTTTTCTACACTATAGGTACTTGCTTCGAGGAATATTTATAACCAGGCCTTTGTTAATATTTTAATGCGTTTGCCCTGATGTTACGCACTTTATTTATACTTAATTTCTATTGTCACTCAGAGCCGGACAAAGCAAGCGGTAGCTTGATATTGTCCGTGTCGAAGAGTGATATAGAGGTCGACTTCGACACGATTTTCCTTCAACTGTCGTTTCAGGATAATCCGCTCTGCCTGACCGCTATATTTAATAATTATTTTTTGTTTGCATAACATCTGTTAATGAATTTCCTTGAATTATTTTTCCTGTTCCAATTATCTGTTTTATCTTTGAAAAGAAATGAAAGATGTTAAACTCGACATATTACCCTTAAAAGAATGGATAAATTTTGATGTCCATCCTTTGATAATCAGCGGACCATGCAGTGCTGAAAGCAAAGAACAAGTAATGAGTACTGCGAAAGCTCTTGCTGCAACAGGCATAGTAAATGTTTTCAGGGCGGGTATGTGGAAACCGCGAACACGACCTGATTCATTTGAAGGCGTTGGAGAAGCCGGTCTTGCCTGGATGAAGCAGGTTAAGGAAGAAACAGGAATGTTGACCTGTGTTGAAGTAGCAACACCCTATCATATTGAAGCGGCTATTGAACACCGCATAGATATACTTTGGATAGGCGCCCGTACAACCGTTAATCCTTTTTCCGTTCAGGAAATTGCCGAAGCGCTTAAAGGACACGATATTGCTGTAATGATTAAGAATCCGGTTAATCCCGACCTTAAGTT
Source organism: uncultured Bacteroidota bacterium (assembly GCA_963831005.1). GTDB lineage: Bacteria > Bacteroidota > Bacteroidia > Bacteroidales > CG2-30-32-10 > CAWHOW01. The sequence goes on along the minus strand of CAWHOW010000017.1, from coordinate 173,472 downwards.
ATGGTTAGGCGCCCTTGAAAGGATTAATCTTGCCGGAATAAAAAAGCTTATTGCTATACATAGGGGTTTTAATGCATATGATAGTGCACCTTACCGTAATGCTCCCATCTGGGAAATTCCAATAGAACTGATGCGCTTGTGCCCTGACTTGCCTGTTATTTGCGATCCCAGCCATATTTCAGGTAATGCTATGCTTCTGAAAGGTATTGCACAACAAGCACTCGATCTTGACATGGATGGCTTGATGATAGAATCGCATATAAATCCAAAAGTAGCGCTTTCGGACAAAGAACAACAGATAACTCCTAAAGAACTTGAAAAGCTAGTTGGAAGTTTGGTTATCCGCAGCAATGCGAATACCAATGATGAGTTCAGGAATAAACTTGAAGAACTGCGTTTTGAAATTGACAAGATAGATGCTGAGCTAATTAAGCAGTTATCGAAAAGGATGCAAGTAATTGAAAAGATCGGGAATTATAAAAAAGAAAACAATGTTACCATATTGCAGATCAAACGTTGGAACAACATTGTGAAAGATAGCATTGAACTTGGAGAAAAATTTGGACTTGACAAAGAATTTTTATTGAAACTTCTTCGCATGTTGCATGAAGAATCTATCAGAAAGCAAACGGAAATATTTAACAAATAACTATAGATCATTGTTTTTGTTCCCATGTATGTTTTCGCGAAATATAAATTTGTTTAATTTCACATCCTTTATTCATATACTAGCATTATGAAGAAACTTCTTTTTTTAATAGCCCTTATAAGCCTTTGCTCTTTCAGAACCTTCGCTGCATTTGAAGATTATTTCGAGAACAAAACACTTCGCATAGATTATGTGCATTCAGGCAATATTACCGAAGAGTTCTATGCCATGGATGAACTAAAAGAAGAACCTATATGGGGTGGTTCAAAGGCCAACCTTACCGATACTTTCAATTACGGTAATTACAAATTTGTAGCATACGACAAAGCATCAGGCAAGATAATCTTTCAAAGAAACTATTCTTCCCTTTTTGCCGAATGGCGCACCACTGATGAAGGAAAGTCAACAACAAAAGCTTTCTCAGAAACTGTTGTCATGCCTTTTCCCAAAGCTAAAATACGAACTGAGTTTTACAGTCGTGATAAAAAGACCAATAACTGGATAAAAAAATTCGAATACAACATCGATCCAGCAAGCTATTTTATTTCGCATGAAATGAAAGATAAATGCAGCAATTTCAAGATACTTTACAGCGGCGATCCTTCCAAAAAGGTTGATATTGTTATCATACCCGATGGATACACCCATGAACAAATGCCTAAGTTTAAAAAGGATTGTGAAAAATTCGCAGGCTATCTTTTCGGCGCTTCTCCATACAAGGAGAACAAGGATAAGTTCAACTTATGGGGAATTGAAAAGCCTTCTGTTGATTCAGGTCCGGATATTCCAAAGGAGAACAAATGGAATAACACTGCTGTTGGTTCTTCTTTCTATACCTTCGATTCGGAGCGCTACCTGATGACCACCGAGAATAAAGCGATACACGATATAGCAGCCAATGCACCTTATGATGAGATCATCATTCTTGTAAACACAGATAAATATGGCGGTGGCGGCATTTATAATTTCTATTGCACCTGTGCTTCTGATAATGAATATTCAAATTATGTATTCACTCATGAATTCAGTCATAACTTTGCAGGATTGGCTGATGAATATTACACTTCCGAAGTGTCAGTTGAAGATTTTTATCCTACTGATATTGAGCCATGGGAGCCTAATATCACTACCCTGATTCATTTTGATAAGAAATGGAAAAGTATGATGGATAAAAATGTTCCCATCCCAACCCCGGCTACAGATCAGAATAAAAATGTAGTAGGTGTTTATGAAGGGGGAGGATACGAGGCAAAAGGAGTTTACCGCCCTTACCAGGATTGTTCAATGAAATCTATTTCGTACAACAATTTTTGTCCTGTATGTAAAAAAGCCATTCAAAATATGATCGATTTTTACACAAAATAGACATGAGTAATAAAGTTCACAACAAATATGACTGCCGTCAGTCAGAGGAGTCCCGCTTTACTTCGAGACGTCGCTTTGCTCCTCCTCAGTCTGACGCGGGACGTCTCGAAGACAGGCAGGAATATGACCTTTAAAAAACAAAAAGATATACAGATGAAATAAAAAAGTTATACATTAGCCAGTGAAAATTTCTAACAAAACATAACCAAAAATAAATAACAAGGAGGAAGTAAAATGCCTATTACAAAATTAGACCAGATGTTCGACATGCTGAAAAGCAAAACGAAAAAAAGATTGGTAGCTGCTTATGCTAATGATGCGCATACTATTGGCGCTATAAGCGGAGCTATAGATATGGGAATTGTTGAAGCAACACTTGTAGGTGACGAAGCTACCATTAAACAAGTTTGCACTGAACACAAAATTGATGTAAAGAAATTTAAAATTGTTCAGGAAGCAGACGATGTAAAAGCTACTGAAAAAGCGGTAGAACTCATCAATAAAAAAGAAGGCGATGTTCTTATGAAAGGGCTTGTTACAAGCGATAAATACATGAGAGCGATACTTCATAAAGAAAAAGGTTTGATGTCGAGCCCGAATGCCATTCTTTCACACGTTAGTGTGATTGAGATTCCTACTTATCACAAACTGCTTATCGTTTCCGATGTTGCCATTATTCCATTGCCCGACCTTAAACAAAAAATTGCACAGACTAATTACCTTATACAGACAGCTCATGCTCTGGGAAATGATAATCCAAAAGTTGCTATTCTTGCTGCTACCGAACAAATGTCGAATGGTATGCCTGCATGTATTGATGCTGCTATTATCAGCAAAATGGCCGACCGTGGACAGATAAAGGGTGCTATTGTTGACGGCCCTCTTGCTATGGATGTTTGTATAAATAAGGAATGCTGTGAAATAAAGAAGCTGAAAAGTCCTGTTGGCGGTGACGCCGATTGCATACTGTTCCCGAACATCGAATCAGGAAATGTATTTTTCAAATCAAGCACTAGTCTTTGCGGAGGTGAATTAGGTGCAGTTGTTTTCGGTGCCAAAGTTCCTTGCGTATTAACATCAAGAGGTGACAGCGAAAAGACAAAGCTGTATTCTATAGCGCTGGCTGCTTGTTTGGCAAAATAATTGACTTACATTTCTACATTTTCTTTCTTTAATCACTAAGCATCTTTGTGCCTTTTCTTGCTACTTATTTAAATTTATTTATAGATGGATACTCTTCCTAAGCTCAGCAATGAACAAAATGCCAGGCTTATTATTGATTTCTTTCATCGCATTATGATGCATCATGCGATGTGGTTTGCCGAAGTGCAACAGCACCTGGGTAAAGAAAAAGCTTTTCAGGCATTAAATGAAGTGTATAAGACGAGCTACGATGTGCAGATGAAACGTCTTTCAAAAACTCTCGGTTTTGAGATGAAAGACGGTATACCTGCTCCATTGCTTGACTTGCCCGAAGAAACAATACTTGCATTACGAGAAGGTGTTGCGACAAACTGGCTTGCCAGTGATGGTATCTGGTTCCAGTCGGTTGAATTTACTAATGGCATGGACAATGCAAAGCACTGCAACGATGCATGCTGGGAAAAGTTCTCGCCTCTGGAAGCATGGTCGATAAAGAGGATATTGAACCTCTCTGAACAGGCAGGACTTGATGGCTTGAAACAGGCATTGCAATATCGTTTATATGCTTTCATCAATAAGCAATCCATAACTGATGAAACTCCTGACAGCTTTATTTTCCGCATGAACGATTGCCGTGTGCAATCGGCAAGAAAAAGAAAAGGACTGGATGATTACCCCTGCAAATCTGCCGGAGTAGTTGAATATACAAGCTTTGCAACAGCAATTGACAGCAGAATAAAAACTGAGTGTTTGGGATGCCCTCCCGACAAGCACCCCGACGAATGGTATTGTGCGTGGAAATTCTCTATCTGATCTGCTTATATTACTCAATTTATATACTTACAATATCATTGGTCAGACAGAGCCGATTATCCTGAAACGGAAGTTGAAGGAGAATCGTGTCGAAGTCGACCATTACGAGCCACTCTTCGACACTGACCCCACCACCAGAGCCTATGCAATGTCAGGCTCTGAGTGACTCTTGTAAATATTAATAGACTTCATCGAAAAATCATTTTTCTCGTCATTGCGAGGGAGGAACGACCGAAGCAATCTAAAGTCAAGTATAAGATTGCTTCGCTATGCTCGCAATGACGTATACATGATCCTAAGAACTCTAATGAATAAAATAGGTGTAATGCCGATGATTTACTTTTTCTTCACAGGGCAAAGCGGCATAACGGTTTTGCCATACACTTCGTTCAGCACCTGCGCCATGGATGCATAAAGCGCACATAAGCCACAAAGTATTCCTACATAACCTGCAAATATTTTTATACCCGCACTCTCGGTAAAATCGCCTATAGCAAGCAAAAAGAAAAGTACTACCAATGTGCCGAACACACATTGCAGCGCTACATTGATACGGAGTGTTGCAATGAACATGAACAGGGTAAACAATCCCCATAGGGCAAGATAAGCCGTCATTTCGTTCTTATCGGGCGCTGTTCCATAACCCATTTTAGGCAGGGTGATGATAAGCACCAGCGACAACCAGAAAAAGCCGTAAGCCGTAAATGCAGTGGCTCCGAAAGTATTGTTCTTTTTCCATTCCATTATGCCTGCAATTACCTGCGATATACCACCTATGGTAATTCCCATAGCAAGTATGGTGCTTCCAAATGCAAAGCCCCCCGCATTGTGAATGTTGAGCAAAATGGTTGTCATGGCAAATCCGGCAAGGCCAAGTGGTGCAGGGTTTGCAGTGTTGTCTTTTAGTGTAGTGGTGTTTTCCATAGCGAAAGCTGTTAAAATTGTTTAGCAATAATACGGAAAATTGAAATAAGATAACAAATTCTCTTTCACAAACTTCTTAATGTGATTTTCCTTTTTTATTTTCCAGTTGTGATTTGCTTTCAATTCGTATCTTTGATTTATTGATAAACAACCCTGATCAGTAAGACCAACACCCTGTTTATGTTGTGATTTGCTTTCAATTCGTATCTTTGATTTATTGATAAACAACTTAAAATGTAAGTTGCATTCATTCCATATGTTGTGATTTGCTTTCAATTCGTATCTTTGATTTATTGATAAACAACTAATAAATTTTAATATGTACTCAAACTATGTTGTGATTTGCTTTCAATTCGTATCTTTGATTTATTGATAAACAACTGTTAATCTGAATTATAGCCATCAATTACTATGTTGTGATTTGCTTTCAATTCGTATCTTTGATTTATTGATAAACAACTATGAAGTATGAATGTTGCATATATCTAATAGTTGTGATTTGCTTTCAATTCGTATCTTTGATTTATTGATAAACAACTTACTTATTCAACTATAACTTGCATATCATGTTGTGATTTGCTTTCAATTCGTATCTTTGATTTATTGATAAACAACAGTAATTATGAATGTCAAATTGTATCAATAGTTGTGATTTGCTTTCAATTCGTATCTTTGATTTATTGATAAACAACCATCTGAACTGTTCAAGTTATATGTATCATTGTTGTGATTTGCTTTCAATTCGTATCTTTGATTTATTGATAAACAACTATGTAAATGATTCATATGCCAGTTTAGTGTTGTGATTTGCTTTCAATTCGTATCTTTGATTTATTGATAAACAACTTAAGTCTATGATTCAATAGCAATTAATGGTTGTGATTTGCTTTCAATTCGTATCTTTGATTTATTGATAAACAACAGTAATGTAGCAATGTCAATACTAATACTGAGTTGTGATTTGCTTTCAATTCGTATCTTTGATTTATTGATAAACAACTAAATTGATGATATCGATAATTTATCACTATGTTGTGATTTGCTTTCAATTCGTATCTTTGATTTATTGATAAACAACATATGATTAGCTATGTACAGTTCATCAACTGTGTTGTGATTTGCTTTCAATTCGTATCTTTGATTTATTGATAAACAACAGTATAAGTGCTATCATGTTCATCTGAAGTCAGTTGTGATTTGCTTTCAATTCGTATCTTTGATTTATTGATAAACAACTTAAGTTAGCATAGTGAATTCATTACATTGTTGTGATTTGCTTTCAATTCGTATCTTTGATTTATTGATAAACAACTTAATATGTATAATATTCATGTACGCGATGTGTTGTGATTTGCTTTCAATTCGTATCTTTGATTTATTGATAAACAACATATTAAGTTAATTGTACAGGCATTCAGTATGTTGTGATTTGCTTTCAATTCGTATCTTTGATTTATTGATAAACAACATCTATCAACTTATGCATAGTTCAACCTTGTTGTGATTTGCTTTCAATTCGTATCTTTGATTTATTGATAAACAACAGATATTCAAGCATATCATTCATTACAATCATGTTGTGATTTGCTTTCAATTCGTATCTTTGATTTATTGATAAACAACATAATGACGTGTAATATACAGACGATCTATGGTTGTGATTTGCTTTCAATTCGTATCTTTGATTTATTGATAAACAACTTAACATTGAGTATATAAGATTACAGCAGTAGTTGTGATTTGCTTTCAATTCGTATCTTTGATTTATTGATAAACAACTATTGCAATCGTACTACGAATCTATCATGTTGTGATTTGCTTTCAATTCGTATCTTTGATTTATTGATAAACAACTTAGGATTATGCAATGTACTGAAAGCCGTAGTTGTGATTTGCTTTCAATTCGTATCTTTGATTTATTGATAAACAACTGACAAACTGTGAATGCTACAGCATACATAGTTGTGATTTGCTTTCAATTCGTATCTTTGATTTATTGATAAACAACATATCAGTAATTCAAGCTATGTAACAGTGTTGTGATTTGCTTTCAATTCGTATCTTTGATTTATTGATAAACAACTGGATGCATCGTGATATCAAGTATTCACATAGTTGTGATTTGCTTTCAATTCGTATCTTTGATTTATTGATAAACAACTATTGACCATATGAACTCGATAACATTCTATGTTGTGATTTGCTTTCAATTCGTATCTTTGATTTATTGATAAACAACATACATGGCGAAAAGCTAATAAAAGCAAGGTTTGTAGGTTGTTTTGGCAATAAAAAAACTGTTGTTATCAAGTAAAAAGTCCGATCATTGACCGGACTTTTTTATTTCTATGCTGAAACAAGAGATGCTGAAACAAGTTCAGCATGACTATCGGAAACAAGTTCAGCATGACTATTAAAATAATTCAAGTTGTTGCGGGACATCAGGCGTTTCCTGTTTATTAACCCCATAAAATATTTCCATTTGTCCGAATTGTTTATCGGTAATTTGCAATATGCCTATATGTCCTTCTTCGGGCAATAATTTTATTACCCTTTTTCTGTGCACTTCTGCATTTTCGGAACTGGCGCTGTGGCGCACATACATACTGAACTGGAACATACTAAACCCATCCTTCATAATATCTTTACGAAACCTGGCTGCAATACGCCTGTGTTTCTTTGTTTCTGTTGGCAAGTCATACATTACAAGTGTCCACATTACTCTGTAAGCATTTAAGCGATCTGTTTTCATTATTGTATTTTTAGATTCCGAAACAAGCACCTGTTTTGATTAGATGCTGAAACAAGTTCAGCATGACACCATAGTCATGCCGAATTTATTTCGGCATCTGCATCTTATCCAAATATTGTTTCACTCAAATCTTTCATTTCAGGATTTAATTCTTTAATAAGATTTAGTTTCCATTCCCTGTGCCAGTTCTTTAATTGTTTTTCCCTTCTAATCGCTTGTCCAATATCAGGTATTTCCTCATAATAAACAAGGTCATGTAATTTATATTTAGCTGTAAATTTTGAGCCGCTTCCTTCTTTATGCTCTGCAACTCTTCTCCCTATATCATTAGTTACGCCTATATAAAAGGTAGTCCTGTTTTTATTGCTCATTATATAAACATAGCCTGTTTTCATATATATCTTATAGTCATGCCGAATTCAGTTCGGCATCTTAGTACATGCAATGGGATGCTGAAACAAGCTTTTACTATTTTAGATGCTGAAACAAGTTCAGCATGACATTTCGGGTTCAGCATGACACTTAGGGTTCAGCATGACAAATCAGGCAACAATAGTTTTCTTTGTTCTCCTGCAAAACATTTTACAAGGCTCACTGCAGTTCGTTGTGTTGCAACCATCAACGGGCTTTGTTCATTATCCATCACAATATCAAGTGCAGGGATATTTAGGAATATTGCTTTAATATCCTTATTCATTTCTTCGGTTGTACCTTGCTCCTCTAATATCTCGCAAACAAGTTTATCAACAAAAGGCCTGTAAGGCTCCATCAGGTCGTCAGCCAGACAATATGCATTGTATTTATTTGCATGATGTATGCCAAGCGTAGGTAATAATCCCGCGCCTACTATACTGCGCGCCATAGTAGCCCTTAAAATGGCATATCCGTAATTAAGGTAATTGTTGGGCGATGCTTCTTCTCTGTGTCGTCTGAAATCGGGTATGTTTGGAAAGATATGCTGCCAGTAATAAGCTGCTGCCACTGCTTCGCAGTTATCACTATCGCCGCTTTTCACATTTTTATAAAGAGGAATTAAATAATCATTACTAATTCCCCTGTATGCTAGTAATGCAGCCTGATTCTTTATCTTTTGCGTGATACATTGCGCCCATAATTGCTTTTTTAATGGCTCGGTGGCATCTATCTGGATTCTGAAACGTTCGTTTTGCAGGGTGTTTACACTCAATGGCAGCATTAAGCCAACGGGATGATGTGTGCTGCTACATGTTATTAGTGCTACATTATTATCAAGCAACGCTTCCATTAATGCCTGAGTAATGGTTATTTGCTTATGGTCGAGTACCACTATGCCTATATCTTCAACAGGTATAACAGCTACTGCATTTTTTTTAAATTCAGTGGGGAGCGTATCATTCTTTTCCACTTCGGGTAAACGCACAAGCAATTGAGCATTGTTCAAACTCAAATATGCAGGGTTGCCAAAATAAAGCGTGCGTTTAATCATAATGTCATACTGATTGTCATTCTGAATTTATTTCAGAATCTATAAATCTGTTAATGCGTTTACGTTAGATTCCGAAACGAGTTCGGAATGACTATTCATATCATTCTTTTCTACTTCGGGCAAACGAACAAGCAATTGAGCATTATTCAAACTCAAATATGCAGGGTTGCCAAAATAAAGTGTGCGTTTAATCATAATGTCATACTGATTGTCATTCTGAATTTATTTCAGAATCTATAAATCTGTTAATGCGTTTACGTTAGATTCCGAAACGAGTTCGGAATGACTATTCATATCATTCTTTTCTACTTCGGGCAAACGCACAAGCAATTGAGCATTGTTTAAACTCAAATATGCAGGATTACCGAAGTATAGAGTGCGTTTAATCATAATGTGTCAGTCATACTGAACTTAAGTTCAGTATCTTATTTAGAATCTTTATTAATTTATTTCAATATATTCTAGTCAATCAATCCTAATTCTTTTGCTCTCTCTTTATCCCAACAACCATTTGGAAACTCCCAATATGGTACTACTTTTTTTCCTAGTTTGTCAGTGAAAACTTTGATGCAAGATTGCATCATTTCAACTACTCCATATTTAATTTCTTCCATTTGTTCTTTTAAATCTGGGTTTTTAAACAATGATTTCGCATCTGCTTCGGAAATATTTATTGCATCAGCTTTATAAAATTGCTGAAATACTATTTTATTTAAACTTGGATTCATATCCTTTACAATAAATAAGTTGTTTGATATTGAACAGATATTATTCCAATCAATATTTTTAATTTCTTCGTTAACATTTGGCGAATAGACTAAATCATTTTTTGCTAATGTGAAAAGCAAAATCATAATGAGTGTCATTTAGTAATTCGGAATTAGTTTTTTCTTTTTCAATTAATTTGTTGTAGTCTATTTTATCAGGTTTTTCTAAATTAATTATGTATACTGCATTGAATGTATTTTAAAAATTTTATTTCTCGTTTTGCATCATTTTTATTTTTGAAAAAATAAGTCATAAACATTTCAGAAGGAATAAACATACCTGCCCTTTATTAACTTCATATAAATCCTGAAAATAGGATTTTTGTCTAACTTTCTTTATTGGTATTGGAGTTTGTGAAAGAAAAATTGGATTGTCAAAATAACTTGTTTTCAATTTTTCGAAATTAACTTCTTTTAATTTTGCTTTAATTAATTGAGTTGTTTCTTTTTTACATATTTCAATCTTTTCAATATCATTAAAATTGAAATCTTTTAATTCTATCCAATCAAATTGGCCATCTTCTCGTTTCAACCTTACTTCATAAATTGCATTGCTAAATAAAGGAAGTTTTTCAGTTTCTCTTTTTAATTTATCCTTTTCTGTTTTTGTAATTTCAAGTTTATCTAATTTCATTTTTCCTTTTTAATTATTATGTTTCTCCTATATTCGGATATTCTCTTAATTCTTGGGTCTGCAATCGATTTTATTTCATCAACCTTAGCTGTTTTCGAATTCAAATCCATTGAAAGTCCATTTGGTCTAACTGACTTGTCTTTGTAGAATAAGTAGAAAGCCATTCCAAAGGCTTGTTTGTTTTAGAATCGACCAATAATTTATTGTCTTCAATTTCGTTTAAAATTATTTGCTTAATTCCTTACATAAACTATCATTCAATTTTACTCTCTTTTCCTTTTTCATCATTTTCGATCTTTTCAAATAAAGGAATAAGAATATTCCGATACTTTTCTTTTAATACAGTTTCACGAATTATTTCATCAAACTTTTTAAAGTGAACCATTGATTGATACTGATTTTCTTTTTTTAATTTTAAGAGATTTGGAATTAACTTTTTAATAGGGGTTTTATCTCCTTCAAAATAATTTTTCTTAGCGTAGTTAGTTTCTTTATGAAGTTCACCTCTTATTGAAGCTACTTTGTTTTGTCCATATTTATTTTTTGAAGGACTTATTAATAGTCTTGTATTTTTGTGAGAAACAACAATTTCGTTCATTACATTTTTTACATCAACAATAAATTTATCTTTGATCCAAGGTGTAATAAATTTCTTACTACTATCACCAATGCAAACATCATTCTTTAAAAAAGTATATTTTGCTTTTTTGCTTTCATCACTTTCTTGGTCTGATGTGTTTATAGCATTTAAACTATTGATGTATTGAATGTGATTTTGTTTGGTGCAAGCAATAATTATAGCATCCATAGCATGATGACGATGGTCTAATCTTTTTGAATATCCTTCAATTTTCTCAACATCTTGGTATTGTTCAGTTTTTGGATTATATTCATTTGTCCAATGAACTAAACTTTTTGTTTCAAAACTTTCTTCTGTTGATGAATATTTGTATGGTTTTATTTTCTTTGGAGAATCTATGTTTTCTCTAATCAGATTTTTTAAATCCTCTGAAATCTTTTGCAGTTCTTCAATGTCTTTTATTTCAATAATTTTTTTACCAGTTGAAATTTTAAATACTTCAAATTTATCCGAATTTAATGCTTGACTAATACCATCATCCATTTGTTCTTGCTCAGCAATGGTTTTAAGTGTAAATGTTTTTTTCCCTGTTGGTATTTCAAAGTTCTCAAAACGATTTCGAAGTAATTCTTTCATTATATCATTCAAATGCCAGCGTTCCCTTAAAATGTCAGTAATAGCACCAGATGTAACCCAAACATTTTTTTCATCAATTAATTCTGCTAATTTTTCTTTTAGCTTTTTGTTGATGTATTGAGTTTCGTTTAGTGTTCTATTAATAGGGTCTTCAGGGATTTCTTTTCTTAAAAGATTTGTTCGTTTTCCACCTTTTGGAAACATTGTTTTTACGTGTTCTTCCCATTTCTCTTTTGCAACAAGCGACATAGACCTATTGCCAACTTTTACTGTTTCTTCAACCCTTTTAGTAACTATAAATTCGTAAGCAGTCCTATTGCCATTATTTGATTTTGCTTGATTAACTTCTCTCCATGTAATTACTTTATTTGCATAAGAATTAAGATAATATCTTTCCTTTGGTATTATATGTTCAATTTCAACTACCTTACCTCTTGCAAAAACATCAGTTAAAGGTATTGGTTGGTTGGTATAAGGACACTTAAAATTTTGCTCCAACCACATTAAGTATTTCTTTACTTCTGCTTTAGATGGCTCGCCTAAATTATAATCCTTAACTTTCTGTTTATATTCAACTGCATTTTTATATTTAACAACGTCTTCTATTATTTTAATTTTATCTAAATTATTTTTGTTAGAAGTTTCTAAATCAGAATTTGAATGTTCTGAATCCGATTTTAACTCACGAAGCATTTGTTTTGCCCATTCATTTTTGTTAGCATTATTAGTCATAGCTTCCCACATCTGTTCTCTTTCGTCCATACTTGCTTTTAACTCACGGCTTAATTCTATTCTTACTTCATCAAAACCGTAACGTTTATATATTTCATTTACGATAGAAATAGTTTCGTTCACAATTTTTTCAACAATGGGGTTATTCATTGAGTGATTTTCTACTCTTGAAATTTCAGGTTTAATGATTGTTCTTTTAGAAGAATGAGACCCATACATTACTGCTGTTGCTTCCCAGTAATTCAAATAAGTAAAATCGTTTTCGGAATTGAATTTTGACAATCGTAATCTTGCTTTTTTATCGGTAATGAAATTTTTAAGACTTTCTAATTTTTCTTCTTTTTCTTCTTCGCTTTGATTTAATGCAATAAGCGAAGCAATTTTTTTCTTTGTTTTTTCAGTAATATTATTTCCATTACTCATCATTGGCAAAATGTGACGAATTGCTTTTGCAGAAAGGTTTCCCATTCCTGCATCATCGAATTTTATTTTAGCTAATTGCAAACAAATTTCTTTGACGAAGCCAAAATGTTTTTCAATTATCAGGGCAACTTTATTTGCATCACTGTTTGTTATGTCATAAATAATTTCCCAAAGCAATTGAAGGTTTGTTATTTCTTGTTTTTGAGAATGAATTTTATAAAACCAATTATCATTATCAACACTATCTTTTAAAACATTTTGAATAGAAACCTTCGTAGTATTACCTTTTAATTTTATATCTTCCCAAGTAACTTTATCTCGTTTTAATTTTCTGAAATTAAATTCAAAATGGCAATTGATTATTTCTCCCGTGTCTTCATCTGTTATTTCTTTTTTATTTTTTAAACCTAATGCTGTTTCTGCAAAATTTTTCCACGATAATGTTTTACAATCTTGCAAAGCATCATAGAGCATTTGTTTTACTTCCGGGATTTCTTTTCCTACAATCTGTTTGAATGCTACGGCATCTGAAAATAAATCTATTTTTTCATCAGGTGTAAGCAAATATATTCTAACATTATTTATTTGCTGCCAGATTTTAAATTCCTGAAACAAAGGATGGCTGCGAGGTATAACAGTTCTGCCAATATAAACCTCAGCTATTTCTTTTTTACCAGTTCCTTTTATTGTAACTTCTTTTTTTACTTTTATTTTTTCAAATGGACATTGCCCTTTATTTTTGGCTTGTTGCCAAGGACGTTGGAAGAAAATTATTTTATCTTTAATCAAGCATTTCATTTGCTCTTTTATTCCATCCTTTTTTTTTTACTTCATTTAATATTGCTTGATAATCTTTGAAAGCAATTTTTACAATATCTTCAATATTTAATTTATCAAAAAAATCTTTATGATTTTCAAATTGTAAATCCCAGATTTTGTCAAATTCTTGCTCGTACCAGTCTCTATCAATAGTATTATTTCTGATTCTTTCAATATTTTTTGTTTCATAAAAATTGTGATGAAAGTATGAGCCTAAAGTTCCTCCTGTATTGCACCACTCATGAATTGAAGTATTTATTTTGTCCTTTTTAAAAGCCCAAGAATTTTCATTCAAATTCTTTTTATCAATAGGCTTAAATCCATTTATTTCATCTTCATCTTTGAATTTGTATGTACAAAGTTTTCCAATAATAAAATCTGCATTTTCATTTTCTTTTGTTCTCACTACTATTCCGCTTTCCCCATTGTCAAAATGAATGATGAATGTGTTGTAAATTGTTTCAACTTCTTTTCCCTTAATTTTTTTCTTGGAAACAAAGTCATCACTTTGTTCTATCTTTTCTACTCTTGCAGTTGTTCCTGCTGTAGGTTTCTTCTTTTTCTGTAATAGCGAATCTATCACTACTATAACCCCTCCACTGATTGAGGTGCAATAAAATTCTTCCTAACTCGCTTAATGAAATTTTTTCTCTAATTGCTCTATCTCGTAATTCGTAAATGGCTTTACCAATATCATTATTATCGCCTCTCTTTAATTCGCTTTCCTTCTAAATCATGTTTTTTTTCGTTAGTATAATATTGCTCATCTTTTGTAATTTTTAAAAAAGATAACACATTTTCAAGCTTTCCTCTTCTTAATTTATAACGACTTTTTAATCTTCTGCTACCACGTTTTACTCTTCGGTTTGCCGTAGGGGTTAATGTGCTACCTTGCACAAGTTTTTCCCCTTTATTAAAAGACTGTATGTTAGCGGTGTCTTGTGAAATTATTCTCACTCCGACAGCACCTCTTTATGAATTCCCAAACGGTCATTATTTATATCAGTTGCCGCAACTTCATTCGTTCTTTCATTAACTTTCTTTTCATCAGTTGCTTCAACAATTGCCCAGCCTATAGAAGTCGTTCCAATATCAAATCCTAAGAATTTTTTTCATATTATTTGTTTTTTATAGTATTACTTTTATATCTTTGCATCACAATTGAAGCAAATCACAATAAGGATTATTCCGTTGTGAAAACATTTAAGGCGGTTCTGTAAAAGGGATCGCCTTTTTTATTTACTTCTCTTCTTGCTATTTTCCCGCTCTAAAGTTAGAATATTTATATTAAACGCAAGTAAATTTCTTTTTGAGGTATAAAACGTCCAGTCATTTCCCCATTCATCCCATTTCCTTAACAAACATGAGTTAATAATTTGCTTTGCCTGTAATTATTAAGCTAGTGCAAGGAAGGATTAATCCGATGCTTGTAATCTTCGGGTCGATTCTTATGATCTTCTGTCCGTTTCTTGTAATTATCAGTCCGAAGCAAGGAAGCATTAATCCGATGCTTGTAATCTTCGGACCGATTCTTGTGATCTTCGGACCGATTCTTGTAATCTCCGGACCGATTCTTATGGTCTTCAGACCTATTCTTGTGATCTTCGGACCTATTCTTATGGTCTTCGAACCGATTCTTGTGATCTTCGAACTGATTCTTGTGATCATTGGACCGATTCTTGTAATCTTCAGTCCGATTCTTATGATCATCGGACCGATTCTTGAAAGCATCGGACCGATTCTTCTAATCTTCGGACCGATTCCTGGAAGCATTGAGGAAAAAATTACAATCTTTACTCCAAAGAATATAAGCTTTCATGAAAAGTTTATCTTCTTTGTGTTTAAGTTTAGAAAGTTTAGCACATATATCCTAAAATAAAAAGAGTACTTAGAGGTTTTAGCTCTAAGTACTCTCTGTCTTGCCTGTCTTCGAGACGTCCCGTGTCATCCTGAGGAGCGAAGCGTCTCGAAGGAAAGCGGGACTCCTCAGACTGACGGCAAGACTTTAGCTCATATGCTTACTGGCAGGCAATGCTTCTTTCTTTTTTACTGAACCACTACATATATCCACTCGCCAAAGTTATAATGTTCGGAATTATCAGTGTAAGTGGCTTTATGCGTTTTGGTAGAAACGGTTGGCGTGGCAACTTTTTTAACGGCAGTTATAGGTGTACCCTTAGTGGTGCTACGACCAACGGGTAAAACTGTAGCTTCGCGAAACCCATAAACAGTAACACTCTTCAAATTGTTAATGTAAATATTAGCTTCGAGGCTTATAATCAATTCAGCAAATACAGTAGGCGGAACCCCTTTAGTGGGTGTAATACCATACTGGCGGATATAGCTCACACGGGAACCTACCGCTTTGGTTGTTATTTCAACGGCGCCAGCACCCAAAGGGGTAGCCTTGAACACCCTGTTAGTAGGGGCTTTAGGCTTTTTATATTTGTAATTGCAACGGGTTACGACCTGTTCCCCTGCCGAAACATCACCTGCACTAATAGCTGCATTCCGCGCTACCCCCTGTATGTACATAGCATTCAGGTTGTACGAATTTATGCAAATGTTCCTCTGCGTAGTTACCTGCAATTTGGTCGCGGTGGGTGGTGTAGATTCCGATGCATTATAAATAGTTTCCAAAGTTGCCGCCTGGCTTTTGATAGTTGTATCACTTACAGGAGGCGATACTACCAGCGGATCGCCAACTGTTTTCTGTAAATTACACATTTTGATCAACATTGGCGTTGTTGTTTTTTTAGTTGCCAACAATACTGTGATCATCGGCAAATTTTTAATTATTGCTATCATGGCAATAATTTTTGTTGCAATTTTTTTTAGAGTTTTCATTGTTTTAGTTTTTTTTTGGTTTTTTGGAATTATTTCCATTACAAAGTTACAGCCAACATTTTCTCATTTCAAGCGTGTTTTGAGAAAACGTTTATATTATCTTTGTGTGTTTATGGGTGGACGAAAAGCAGCAATAGCGGATATTTATCAATAAAGTTCTTATAGATATATTAGAGTTTTTTTGGAAATCGTTTTTCTCTCAGGTGAACGATCAGAAAAGCAGATACTGCCGCGCCGGTTTTCCCTTATACTAGTTTCAACCCTAATATGTATATTTGCAAAAAATTAAGAAGGGTTGCCGCTATGAAGAATGTAATGCAGATATTCAAATATGTAAAACCTTACTGGGCTTTTGCATTGCTGAATATATTATTCAACCTGCTATCGGTGGTGTTTTCGCTTGTTTCGCTGGCAATGGTAGTGCCTTTTCTTCAACTGCTTTTCGGCAACCAGAAACTGGTGCTGGTGCAACCGGAGTTTCATCTTACCATAAGTTCGGTTACCGGCAATTTTAATTATTATATCAGCACCATTATCAACAATTACGGCAAGGTAGAGGCGCTTATATTCATTTGCATTTTCGTGGTCGTACTGTTTTTTCTGAAGAACTTCTTCCGTTATATGGGCATGTATTACCTGGCGCCGGTAAGGAACGGGGTTGTTAAGGACCTTCGCAACGACCTTTACATGAAAATACTTATACTGCCATTATCATACTATACCGAGCAAAAGAAAGGAGATATTATTGCAAGGGTAACTACCGATGTGCAGGAGGTGGAATGGTCGATAATGAGTTCGCTCGAAATGATTTTCCGCGATCCGCTGAATATTGTGATTTTCCTTATCACTTTGATGATAATGAGTCCGCAGCTTACCTTGTTCGTATTGGTGTTGCTTCCTATCACAGCATTCTTTATTGGCAGGATTGGCAAGAGCTTAAAGAGAAGTTCCGACAGGGTTCAGAAACGTATGGGTATTATTTTATCGGTGATTGAGGAAACCCTTTCAGGACTCAGGATAATAAAAGCATTTAATGCTATTGATTATTCCGATAAGAAATTCAAAAAGATAAACGACAACTACACCCAGATGATGAACAGGGTGTACCGTAAGCGCGACCTTGCAAATCCTTTAAGCGAATTCATAGGGGCGCTTGTACTTAGCATCATTATGTGGTTTGGCGGCAAGCTGGTGCTGGGCGCTAATGCCAGCGTTACGCCCGAAGTATTCATTGCTTACGTGGTAATTTTCTCTCAGCTGATTGTACCTGTCAAATCCTTTGTAACAGCCTTTTATAATATACAGAAAGGTGCTGCCAGCGCTGAACGCATCAGGCAGATACTGGATGCTGAAGAAGTGATCATGGAGAAGCCGAATGCCATGCAGTTAAAAGAATTCAAAAAGGAAATAGTTTATAAGAATGTTGGCTTCACTTATGAGAAAGAACCTGTTCTTACAAGTATTGATCTTACCATAGGTAAAGGGAAAACTGTTGCGCTTGTTGGTCCTTCCGGCGGAGGCAAATCAACCATGGCCGACCTGCTTCCGCGTTTTTATGATTGCACCAAAGGAGAAATTATAATAGACGGCATACCCATTAAAGACCTTGTTATTACCGATCTCAGGGGATTAATGGGCATCGTTACACAAGAGTCGATATTGTTCAACGACACTGTCTTCAACAATATTGCTTTTGCCATGCAGGATGTCCCTGAAGAAAAAGTTATAGAAGCAGCCAAGATAGCCAATGCTCACGAATTCATTGTTGATCTTGAAAATGGTTATCATACGTTTATAGGGGACCGGGGAAGCAAGCTTTCAGGCGGACAAAGGCAGCGTTTAAGCATTGCCCGCGCCGTACTGAAAAATCCTCCAATTTTAATTCTTGATGAAGCCACTTCCTCGCTTGATACAGAATCAGAAAGGCTGGTGCAGGATGCACTTGAAAAGCTATTGAAAAATAGGACATCTATAGTTATTGCGCATCGCCTGTCGACCATACAGCATGCCGATGAAATAATTGTTTTGCAGAAAGGCGAGATAGTTGAACGCGGCAAACATGCTGAACTTATAGAAAAGGATGGCATCTATAAAAAACTTTGCGAGTTGCAGTCATTTGATTAGATATGCGTTTTTATTCCCGGTCGCTTTTACCTGTTCATCTGTTCAATCATACTTTCCGGTCTGTAAAACTTAGTTTATTACTCTGCATTATTTTTCTGGTTTTTTTATCTCCACTGTATTCCCAGGAAGTTTATTATAAGCATTACACCACTAAAGAAGGACTTCCAAGCAATGAAGTTTATCAGGTAATTCAGGATTCAAAAGAGTATATGTGGTTTTCAACAAACTATGGCGTAAGCAGGTTTGACGGATATACCTTTACAAACTTTGATTCACAAAAAGGATTGCCCGATAATACTGTTTTTGAATGTTATGAAGATTATAAAGGGCGGATATGGTTTGTTTCCCATTCAGCTAAACTGTCCTATTATTATAATGACAGTATTCATTTGTACTGGAATAATGAAGCATTTCATAATGTCATAAAAGATGTCCCCAATATTATTAACTCACGTTACGCAAAAATTAACAATAGGCTGTTGATTAAAAACAATAATACAATATAAACGTTCTTTGACAGCAATATAGCTTTGCTATATGCAAGGATTATTAGATTTATACACAGACTATTTGCTAAGCAGCTTTGGTCAAACAACAGCGACAGGTTTATCAAAAGCTTTAGATGGCGCCATTTCGCATGATAAAATCACTCGGTTATTAAATGACCATCGTTTTAAGTCAAAAGACTTATGGCGAGAAGTAAAGCCATTAGTTCGGGAATTTGAAAACGATTCTGCCTGCTTGATTTTCGATGATTCGTTGCTTGAAAAACCATACACAGATGAGAATGAAATTATCGGTTGGTTTTATGATCACAGCGAAAACCGGAACAAAAAAGGCATTAATCTTTTGACAGCTTTTTATCACAGTCAGAAGCCCGATAATGAGATACCTCTTCGCATACCCGTTGCTTTTGAATGTGTAAAAAAAGATGTGAGCTACACCGACCCAAAAACAGGAAAAATCAAGCGAACATCAGCAGTAACTAAAAACGAATTGATGCGAGAGATGATAATACAATGTATTCGTAATCAACTCAAATTCCAATACGTGTTAGCAGATAGTTGGTTTGCTTCATCGGATAATATGCTTTTTATTCATCGAAAAAAGAAGTTTTTCTTAATGGATATGAAAAGCAATCGCCTTATAGCATTATCACAAAAGGATAGAAGTGCCGGTAACTGGATAAGGCTTGATGAGTTGGACATAACTCCAAAAACACCCATAAAAGTTTTTTTGAAGGACTTGGAAATTCCTGTTCTTCTATGTAAACAAGTCTTTACAAACAAAGATGGTTCTATGGGAGAAATGTATTTGGTAACGAACAACTTGGAATTATCATCCGATGATTTTAATACGTTCTATAAAAAACGATGGGGCGTTGAAGAATACCATAAAAGCATTAAACAAAATACCGGAGCAGAAAAGTCTCCAACCCGAACAGAACGAACCCAGCAAAATCATTTGTTTGCATCAATGTTGGCTTACATTAAATTAGAAAAACTTAAATCTGCCAACAAAATGAATCATTTCGCTTTAAAATCTAAATTATACCTTGCAGCTATTAAAGCCGCTTTCAAAGAACTATCTATTTTAAAAAATATGAACGATTATTCAAATTTATTGTGTGCGTAACATCAGTTATTAATAAAACATTTTATGTGGACGAAAAGGACAATGTTTATATAGGAATATATCAACAGGGTAATTATAAAATCAGCAAGAGCGGTGAGGTAACGCGTAAGTACCCTAATGATTCTTTAAACGACTGCATGGCATGGTATATTGAGAATAATAATGTTTATTGTGATTTTCCTTTTTCTTATTTAACCGGGAGAGTGGGGAAGAAACCGGAATTGGATATTATAAAAGGGAGTAAAGTATATGGACTTAAAGGTCATGGCGACAAAAATAAATTCACATCAGGGGTTCATCTGGGAGTTATTGGAAGGAATGGAGATGTATATATTTCGGAAAATAATAATTTATATTGTATTCATGATTTTAAGTCATCAAAATTTTTTCAATATGAAAAAGCCAATATAATCTCATTATATTTTGACAATAATAACAGCATATGGACAGGTACGAATTGTAGTGGATTTTACTCTTTTGAAAATGGCGATATTTCCAGAAAACCGGGACTTCATTTTCTGGACGGGAAAGCCGGATCGAGCGTAGTTCGCGACAGGGAAGGGGGGTATTGGTTCACCACCCTGACTGATGGAGCTTTTTATGTGCCATCTTTTAATTATAAAAAGTATGCATCCTCAGAAGGATTGGATGAGAATGCAATAAAAATTCTTGAATATGATGGTAAAAATATAATCGGAGCCGGTATATCAGGTTTAGATATAAATTATTTCTGCAAGGGAGAAATTAAACGATTAAAGTTATTAAATGATCCGGGACAATCAATAACTGCCATTTATTATGATAAACCTGAAAATACACTTTGGGTTGGTACATCATTGTTTTTATATAGCTTCAAAGATGGAAATATTAAAAAATTCAATTCATTTATAAGTGTTTCTGATTCGGCACTTCATAAAGATCATACAAATTATGCGGTATATGAGATTGTTAAAGGCAGTGATGGGAATATATGGATATCGACAAATAGCGGAATATTTAAAATTAGCCAAAATCAGTTATACAGGTATGATATAAAGGATTATTTCTTTAGGATATATACATTGCAGGAAGATGAAAATTGCAGTTTCTATCTTGGCAGTAATGATGGGCTTTATAAGTTTATTAATGGAAAGTATATTTATTATGGGAATAAGAACCCTTTGTTAAAGAACCGTATCACGTTTATAAAAAAATGCTCCTTTGATAACAGTTTTTGGATAGCCACAAAAGGTGCCGGTATTTTAATAATGAAAGGGGATTCTGTAAAGCAAATTCTGCAGAAAGACGGTTTGTATAGCAATTATATTAAGCACTTGTTTATTGATAAAGATATTATTTGGGCTTCCAGTGATAATGGGCTTAATAAAATAATAATATCAAAAGAAAACAGGCATTCCTACACAATTGAGGGTTTTAACCAGGCAGATGGATTGTGTTCAAATGAAGTTAATAGCGTTTTTGCAACAGATAGTTTATTATATGTTGCAACACAAGAAGGGTTAAGCGTTATTAATAAGAACAAAATTGAAATAAATAGAACTCCGCCATCGGTTTATATTACGAATTTAAAGATCATGGACAGGGATACTTCCATTAAGGAGAATTATACTCTTCCATATAATGAAAATTTTATTGAAATAGGGTTTGTCGGCTTAACATACAGAAGGGCAGGAGATGTCCTTTATAAATACAGGTTATCAGGGATAGATAATAACTGGGTATATTCAAAAAGCATAAAGATTTTATATCCTTTTCTTCCTGATGGCGAATATAAGTTTGAAGTGTATGCTATAAATAAAGATGGCGTAAGCAGTAGTGCTCCTGCTGTAATTACATTTATTATTAATCCCCCATTTTGGAAAACATGGTGGTTTATCACCCTCTGCATCATCGTAATTGCCGCATTGATTCGAATATTCTTTTATATAAGAGTGACTGCAATAAAAAAGAGGAATGCCTTGCGTTTACAGCTCAACAAATATATGCAGCAGGCATTAAGCCAACAGATGAACCCGCATTTTATTTTTAACTCTCTTAACTCTATTCAATATTATATTCTGAAAAATGACAGGACTTCATCGAACAAATACTTGTCGAAATTTGCAAGCTTAATGAGAATAATACTTGATAATTCACAGCACCAGTTAATAACATTACAGGAGGAATTAAATGCGTTAAACCTGTATATTGAACTTGAAGCAATGAGGTTTAAAGAAAAGTTTATTCATTCCATTACGGTTGATGATAAGATTGATACGAATTCAAACAAAATTCCTCCTTTGCTCCTTCAGCCTTATGTTGAAAATGCGATCTGGCATGGCCTTATGCATAAAGAAGAGAACGGGATTTTGTCAGTCGATCTAAGATTAAAAGATAACGTGATATTATGCACTATAACAGACAATGGAGTAGGAAGAGAAAAGGCCGCAGAAATTAAGAGTAAAAAAACAGTTACTCACGAATCTCGTGGCACTAAAATTACGGGTGACAGGCTGAGACTTTTAAGTACATTGAACAATATTCAAATGCAAATAAACTACATTGATTTAAAGGATGAGAACGGAAATGCGACAGGTACTAAAGTTGAAATTACCATACCTATAATAAAATAATGTTCCTTTTAATATTTTCTATATTTGCATTCATTTAACATTCAAATTAAAATCAATGAAAGTTGTTATTGTTGATGACGAGAAGGATGCAGTAAGTTCGCTTGAGCTTATGCTGAATGAATTTTGCCCCGGTACAACTATTATCGGAAAAGCTTTTTCCGTTATTGATGCAATAAAAGAAATACAGAATAAAAAACCTGACCTTGTTTTTCTTGACATAGAGATGCCTCATGGAACAGGCTTCGATATATTGGAAAGCATACCCGACAGGAAATTTGCAGTAATATTTACAACTGCTCATAATGATTATGCTATCAAGGCAATAAAAGCCAGCGCATTGGATTACCTCCTTAAACCTGTTGATATTGAAGAATTGCAAAATGCAATTAAAAAAGCTGAGGAGCAGATCCAGAAATCTATTTTTCCCACATTGAATAAAGAAATTTCTGTTTCCCAGATACCTAAAAAAATTGCTGTTCAGTCAAGCAACAGCACTGAGTTTGTCAATATAGATGAGATTATCAGGCTTGAAGCAGAAGGAAGCTATTCTAATATATTTTTAATTAATAATAAAAAGATTATCGCATCAAAGAATCTGAAGGAATTTCAAAATATGTTGCCGCAGAATATGTTTTACAGGGCACATAATTCTCATCTGATTAATTTACTGCAGGTAAAACGCTTTTTACGAAATGAAGGAATGGTTGAAATGAACGATGGTTCTTCAATTACACTTTCACGTAGAAACAGAGATGAATTTATTCAGCAAATGACAAAGTTATCTGAGTGATTCTCTTTTATAGTATATTTTTTATTTAAATGGAAATGGGGAAGAGTCTTGCTTTCTTATTGTTTATTTCTCTTTTTTTTAACAGTTTGTTATCTGCACAGGAAAAATTTGTACAGACTGGTATTGCTACCTACTATTCAGATGCATTTCAGGGAAGATATACAAGTTGCGGGGAGAAATATGATTATACCTTATATACTGCAGCTCATGCCAATCTGCCTTTTCAAACATTAGTAAAAGTTACCAATCTTTCAAATAATATTTCTGTTGTGGTAAAAATAAACGACCGTTGTCCGAATTATAGCAATAGAATATTAGACCTTTCAAAAGCTGCGGCGAATAAACTTAATATTATTAATTCAGGAATTGCTAATGTTAAAATTGAGGTTCTTTCAAAAGCGGATTTAAATATTATTAACGATACTCCGCCTGATAGCCTTTCATATATTCATCTTTAAGCAAGTATCAATTTTACCACATACAAATTTTAAAGGAGAATGGATAAAACGCTTCACGAGAAAACAACGTTTACTAAGATTGATTATTCCGACAAAAATTTGTCAGGTAAGGTAATTGAAAATTGCATATTCATTAGCTGCAACTTCACAAAAAGCGATCTGTCGAAAAGCGATTTTATTGATTGCAAATTTGAAGACTGTAATTTCAGTAATTGCAAGTTTAATAATACCGGCTTGAAGAATGTTTGTTTTACCGGTTGTAAATTGTTAGGTATTGATTTTTCAAGGTGCAAGGATTTCCTGCTGTCATTCAGCTTTGAAAAATGCACTTTAGATTATTCAGTTTTTTGTACGAAGAAACTACATAAAACTATATTTAAGGACTGTTCAATTAAAGAAGCTGATTTTTCGAATTCAGACCTTACTGCTTCAAGTTTTAATAATTGTGATTTGTCTCGTACCGTATTTCATCAAACCATTTTAGAAAAGGCAGATTTCCGGACGGCGTTTAATTACTCAATTGATCTTGAATTAAACCGTGTTAAAAATGCGAAGTTTTCTATTAACGGGATAATTGGACTGCTTCAAAAGTATCAGATAGTAATAGAATAAAACATCAAAACAAAACCCCGATATTTAATCCTATATAATTAAATACTGCATTTTGAGCAAAAGGAGTATTGAATTTTTTCGCATATAAAGTTTCCGAATTCTTCTTCAGTGCATTGGTAAATCCGTTATCATAATTTAAGGAGATCACCAGAGAGGTTGTTCCTGCTAAATTATACTCGAGGCCCAAGCCTACATTAAGCGCAAGCCGGATAAAATTTACATCCTTTGAAATATCAATATCAGTATTTGAAGTTGTAACACCTGTCACATTATCATTAGCAGTTGCCTTCCACAAAACAGCCAGATCAAAGCCAAACTGTCCAAAATAGGTAATAGGCCCTATCTGATTTGTTTTAAGTTTTAAAAGCAAAGGTATCTCAACATATCGTAATTTATATGTTCTTTTTTGAAGTATAAAAGTATCAGTCAAATTTGGATGAGTTGTATTGGGCAATGTATAAATAGTACTGTCAGCAAATCCTAATTTACCATTTGCATTTAATATTTCAAGCCCGGTTGAAAAAGCATAGTTCTTTGTAAACCCGAATTCAGTGGTCAATCCATATCCAAACCCCAATCCTGCACCACCCTTAGAAAGTGAATTCTCTCCGGGGGTAAACCATGTCAAAGCAGGAGCAATTTTTAATCCGAAATGAAATAAGTTGCTGCTACCGTTATCCTGGGCAGATGAAGAAATACTTAAAAAGATCATAGCAAACACATTCGCTGCTAATACAAATTTTTTCATAATTTTGAATTTTAATTCTTAAATTCTTATGCAATTATACTAATATATTTTTATTCATGAAGAACCCTCTCATTTTTGCGTTAATTATTCTATTCCTTACTCTGACATTTTCATGCAATAAATGTAAACATGACAAACCACGGGTTAGTCAAATAGAACTTCGCAAAGAAGACTCTATTAAGATAAAGATACATCGATATGAGAAAGCATTGTTTAGCATAGATAAAGAAAATCTAAAGAATGGTTTAAGAAAAATCCAAAGAGAATATCGTTTTTTCCTTGACGGTGACCTGAATGACAACCGAAATATAATGCAGATTAAGAGTTTTATTTCAGACCCTCTTTTGGTTAATCTTTATAATGATTGCTTAAAGTATTATCCTGATGTTAAAGATCTGGAATCACAATTCTCTAAAGCCTTTAGCTATATCAAATATAATTTTCCTGATAAAAAATTGCCGAAAGTGTTTACGTATGTTTCCGGTATGGATTATGATTACCCTGTTAAATATGCCGACAGTGCATTGATTGTTGCATTAGATATGTATTATGGTAATAACTACAGCTATTACAGGCAACTCGGTCAGCCTTATTACCGGCAGTTGCGCTTCAGGAAGGAATATATACTTCCTGATTGTATGAAAGAAATCGGAAAAACAATGATTGATAACAGCAAAGGTGATAAAAAGTTTATTGATTTTATTGTTTATGCAGGGAAACTCCTATATTTCCTTGATGCCACACTTCCCGAAACACAGGATTCTTTAAAAATAGGATATACTTCTTTACAAATGGCATGGTGTACTAAAAACGAACCTAATATCTGGTCATTTATCATTGATAGGAACCTGCTTTATACTACCGACCCATCGCCCATTACTAAGTTTTGTGTTGATGGCCCTTTTACTCCTTTTTTCTCAAAACAATCACCTCCACGATTGGGCGAATGGATTGGATGGCAAATTGTGAGAGCTTACATGGAGAAGAACAAGAACATAAGTATGAAAGAACTATTTACTAATCAGGATGCCCAGGATATATTAATGAAGTCGGGATATAAACCTAAAAAATAATAAAAGACACAAAACCAAAAAATAAATATTTCGTATACAACAAAAATTATATAAGTAGAGAAAATAATTAGATTAAATTTGTTTTTCTTTAAAAAAGTTTGTTTCTTTGTTAATTATTTTGGTAAAAATACCCGCGACTATGGTAAAATTGAAAAATTTACACTTCTCCCTGATATTTTTCTTTATAGTTTTTATTGCTAAAGGTCAGACCGATAGTATTACAATGACCAAGGAAAATGGCGTTGTGATGTATTGCGCAGTAGGTTCACAGGTATGGATCAATGGCTCATTACGCATCTATGGAGACTCTCTTTTTAATAATGGAACTATTACCCTTGCAGGGCAGCAATTTCCTACGGCAATTACAAACGAAGGGGATCTGATCAACAATGGCGAAATTTCGGGTAACGGGCAGTATGTAATAGGAGCAAACTGGTTCAATAATGATACATTTAAATGCGGTACCAGTAAAGTAATACTGAATAATATGCCGAATGCTGTTCCTACATTGGCCACTAACCAATATATAGAAGGTTCTAGTATTACTGCATTTTATGATTTAACACTTACAGGTGTGGGTATTAAATATATTACTTTAAATGACACGGTAAGGCATTTTCTAAACCTGAACGACAGGGAACTTGCTGTACTTAACAACACTATGTCCGTTTCAAATATTGATCCTTTTGCAATTCAAAGGACAAGCGGATTTGTTAGCAATTTACCTATTCCAAATGATGGATGGCTGTCCAGAAAGGTTGGCGTTGCCGCAACTTACCTTTTCCCTATGGGCTCAAGTGGTCCTCCTTATGGCGGACCTATGCGTTACAGACCAGTTGAAATTACAACACACAATGCTGACACCAATAGGTATATAGTTGGGTTCTTTAATTATAATGCTACTATTGACAATTATAACACTGATAGTTATGATCACACTAGGATTTGCTTGGTAGATTCATTATTTTACCATAAGATTAATCGTTTATATCATCCTGATACTTCCGTAGATATTACTGTTTATTTTGATCAGACAACGGATGGAGCGTGGGACGGATTGGCAAACTTTAATTATTGTCCGCCTCCTATTACACCATACCCTTGCGAATGGGCAAGCATGAGACCTACTTCAGAACTTTACAGCCCTATGTGGGGAATAAAAAAATCGAATTGGAATTCATGGTCCTATGATCCTTATGCATTGACTGCTGATGTTCCAGTGGCAGATAGTATGAGTGGCTCTTCAACTGTTTGCATAGGTTCAGGTCCAGCAACTTATCAGGCATGGGGAAACCCTAATGATCAATATATATGGACTATCACAGGAGGAAATTTTGTCCCAGGCACTGATTCAACTGGCAGCACGGTACAAGTAATATGGACACAGGCTGGAACCGGAACCTTGACCGTTCAGGAAATTACTCCTTTTGGGAGTTGCAGATCGTCTGCTGCAACTTTTTCAGTAACAGTAAATCCACAGGCAATTGCTAATTTTCAGATTCAATGTAATGATTCATTGCATATCTTCTCTTATGACCTGATTCATTTTATCAATTTAAGCCAGAATGCAGTTCAATGGTCGTGGAATTTTGGAGATGGAGAAGAATCTACTGAAGAAAGTCCGTTCCATGTGTATCCACAGCCCGGTAAATATAACGTTTGTCTAAGTGTTTCCTCCCCAAAAGATTGTACCTCTGACACATGTATGACTGTTGATGTTGTTGAAGGTATTGTTATTCCGAATGTTTTTACTCCGAATGGCGATGGTAAAAATGATGTTTTCGATATAGAAGCAAGCGGTATGGTTGTTTTTCAACTGGAAATTTATAATAGGTGGGGTGCATTATTATTCGAGAGTGAAAGCCCAAGTGTTAAGTGGGATGGAAGAACAATGTCGGGTGCTGATGCTTCAGATGGTACCTATTTTTATATCCTAACCGCGAAGAGTGAGAGTAAGGATTATAGCCAGCATGGTGCTGTAACATTATTACGTCATTAATATTATTTATTCATATTAAAAGCCCCGTGTTTCTTTTAAACACGGGGCTTTTTGATTTCGGATTAGGCCATTAAATACTGTTTGGTCTGAAATTCAAATAGCATATTTTATATCCCTGTTCAGAAAATATTTGTTCGTAATATGTCTTAATAGAGAGAATATCATCATTTATTCCAGAACCATATAAATCATGTGTTTTGAAAAGGAGTTCGTGTTTTCCTTCTTCAATAGTTTCCAAAGTATAGTCAAAGAGACCTGCATTATCCGTCTTTAAATGTATTACACCATCTGACTTTAATATCTCTTTGTATCGTTTAATAAATTGAGGTGATGTGAGTCTTTTTTTTGTGTTGGGTTTTTTAGGTTGAGGATCAGGAAAGGTGATCCATATTTCAGAGACTTCGTCCATAGCAAAGAGTTGAGAAATATATTCTATTCGAGAACGCAGAAAGGCTACGTTTGCTAATTTCTTTTCTAAAGAGGCTTTACTTCCTTTCCATATCCTTTCTCCTTTTATGTCTATTCCAATGAAATTAATCTCTGGGTATTTTTCCGCAAGGCCTATTGTATATTCACCTTTTCCGCAAGCAAGCTCAAGGATAATGGGGTTAGAATTCTTAAAGAAACCAGCCGCCCATTTACCTTTATATTGATAATCACTGATAATAATATCATTCAGCTTTGGCTGAAGTACATTTCCGAAGGTTTCCAGCTCTGCAAAGCGTTGCATTTTTCTTTTAGGCATAGCTGTTTTTTAATGTTTCAATATCCATGCAACAGAATTTTCAGGTTTAATTTTTGTTAAAGCCTGTTCTGCTTCAGTTTCGGATGAATAGTTGTTATAGCTTACTACATATAATCCTCTGTCTTCAAGAAAAATTACATTTGAGTCATAATTCTTCTGTTTCAATGTTTGTGCATAATTAACTGCATTCTCCTTGATACGGAAACTTGCAGAAATAATGTAATATTTCTCAGATGTGGTTTGTTCATTCGTATTAGCCGTATTGTTGTCTGCGCTTTTTGAAACAGTGTCTTGTTTCTTTATAGTATCCGCAGGTAAAGCTTTTTCTTTTATGATGGATTGATCTTCCTTTTTTGATGGCTCTTTAATAACGACTATTTTCCCATTCTCCTTGTTAGAAAAAATATTAGATTGAACAAATAGAATTACAGCTATGCCAATACCTAGAATAGCAATGATGCTAATTATCCATACAACAACTTTAGAATGTTTTCTCTGTACTTTATCACTCGTAGTTATTTCTGCAACCTTATTCGCCGATCTACTTTTCTTGTCATCTCTGATAATTGGAGAACTTACTAATTCATCCATTCCAATAGTATTAAGGTTGTAATTCGCTGAGATATCAGGAACGAAAGAAATACTATTATCCAATGAACTTTTAAAAGTCCCTATCTTATTAAATATACAAGCTTTTCCCTCTGATAATGATTTTTTTATTTCATCTGTAAATAGAAGTATTTTATTACACGCATCAAAAAATGATATTTTTTCTTTATCTGATATGTAATTAGCAAGAATCCCATCATTGTTTTTTGAAGAAGGATCAAAAGTAACATGACTGGAAGGTGGAGTCAGGCTATTATCTGCTGGATTAATTGAAGCAGGAAAATTCTTTAAAACAAAAGCACCAAAACCGGGAAGAATAACATTATCGTATTTGTAAAGGAGATCGCTTATGTATTGTTCAATCATATTAAGTGATTATTTCTTATCTCCTTTTAAAAGGGCAATAATTTTTTCGACATCACCTGGCACATCAACAGAATGGCTGGCATGTTCTGTTATTTCAAGATGAATAGGGTAGCCATTTTCAAGCCAGCGCAATTGCTCAAGAGACTCAACTTTTTCTAATGAAGATGGTTTTAATTTGTGAATTTCATCTAGTACCTGAGCTTTATATGCGTAAATCCCAATATGCTGAAAATATGTATGTTTTTTTAACCATTGTTTTTGATCAAGTGATTGAAAATAGGGGATAGGCGAGCGGCTAAAATACATGGCCTTTTTATTTTTATCGCAGACAACTTTCATGACACTTGGGCTAACAAGATCATCTAAAGAATCCATTTTTCTGACCAGTGTAGCAATCTTAACTTCATTATTCTTAAAACAAGATGCAACAAGCTCAATTTGCTGAGGATTTATACAAGGCTCATCACCTTGTATATTGATCACAACATCATCTGAATTATACTTTCCATCTGTGTTTATAGCATGAAAGGTCTCATGACATCTGTCAGTTCCGCATGGGTGGTCTTTTGATGTCATCACAGCATTACCGCCAAATTTCTTAACATGGTTCTCAATACTTACATCATCTGTGGCAACTATGAGCTCATTAAGAATAGAAGATTTTTGCACCTGTTCATAAACACGCTGAATCATGGTTTTTCCTTCAATAACGAAAAGGGCTTTTCCCGGAAATCGCGAAGAAGCATAGCGTGCAGGTATTATACCGATAAATTTCATAAAATGAATTTTGGGTGGCTAATTTATGAAAATATCTGCAACAGGTATAAATGCTTTTATCTGGTCTTCAGTGAGCCTTCCGCTTATCCACGTCTGGTCAAGAGATGCATTGTATTTATTATAGAAGTTTATTGCGGGAGTATTCCAGTCGAGTACCTGCCACTGCATACGCTTAGCTCCAACTTCTTTGCATTTCGTAATGACGGCTTCAAATAATAATTTTCCGATCTTATTTCCGCGGTGAGCTTCTTTTACAATAATATCTTCAAGATATATACACTTGCCTTTCCAGGTAGAATATGAATAAAAATAAAAAGCCATTCCAAGAATATCTTTTTCATTTTCCGCAAGAATAATTTCAAATATCGGATGTTCTCCAAAACCGTCTTTTTTTAAATCATCAAGCGTAATGGTTACTTCGTTTGGTGCTCTTTCATATGTGGCAAGTTCTTTAATTAGATCAAATACTGCCGGTAAGTCATTTTCGTTTGCTTTTCTAAGAGAGATATTCATATTATAGTCCAATTTGGTCAGCAATTTCGCGCATGGCATTAACACTAATTTCAGCAAATTCATTTAAAGGAATTCCTATCAGTTCGCATTCACGGATGCTGTCTCTTTTTACGGAAGCAGCAAACGCTTTTTCTTTCATACGTTTCACAACGGAAGAAGATTTTACTGATGCAATTTTCCTGTCAGGATAAACATACGTAGTTGCCTGTATCAAACCTGTTATTGTTTCACCGGCAGCCAATGCATGTTGAAAAACTGTAGTACGGGGACCAACACCTTCTGCTTCTTCATTGTGATGTTTTATTGCATCTATGACCTCTGCATCAACACCCTTTTCTTCAAGCATTTTAGCAGCAATCAGTCCATGAACTTTTGGATCTGCATTTGTGATTTCGACATCAAGATCATGCAGTAATCCTGCTAATGCCCATTTCTCCGGGTCTTGGTTAAGTTTAATTGCAATAGCACGCATTACAGCTTCTGATGCCAGGCTGTGCCATATTGTGCGTTCGTTTTTGATATATTCTTTTAAGAAATCAAGAGCAACTTGTTTGTCCATATATAAAAGTTAAAAAAAGAAGTAATAAAATATTAATGTGCATCTATATCATGAAGCATCAATATCAGATGATTCAAAACTTTTGTAATTTCAGTCATGTATTCCGTAACAGCTTTTACACTGCCTGGTAAAGTAAATATCATGGTCTTATTGATTATTCCTGCAATAGAACGACTGATAAGCGCATTGGGTTTTTCGGAGCCATATTTATATCGTATGTAATCCATGATGCCCGGAATCTCTTTTTGCAGTAATGGTTTTACAACATCAACAGTTATATCTTTTGACCCAATTCCTGTTCCTCCTGTAGTAAAAATAATATCAAATTTCTTATCTGTAAATTCTTCAATTGATTTCTTTAATTGAACCGCATCATCAGGAATCAAGGCTGTTGTGATATCAAATTTTCTTCCACCCGAAAAATGTTTTTCTATCAGTTCTTTTATTTGAGGGCCACTTCTATCGGTGTATTCACCCCTGCTGGCACGATCACTTAACGTGATTATGCCGATTTTATAGATCTTTGGTAGATAGATAATTTCATCACCGGCTTTCACTTGTCCACCACTGATAACACGACAAAAAATACCTTCTTTAGGCATCACACAATTACCAACTTCACGAAAGATTGCACACTTATCTCCATGGCATTCCTTTCCGATTTGTGTAAGTTCCAGAACAACATTTCCAATTTGAAAACGATCAAGAATATTTGCTTTGTATAGTTCAAATCCTTCTGTGCTAATGTTTTCGGCAAACTCGCCGTAATTAATTTTTCTGTTTGCCTGCTTTGAAAACTTCTCAATGCTTTCAACTCCAAGCATACTTACCTGCCTGTGCCACAAACCTGCATGAGCATCATTAGCAATACCTGTTTCATTAATTAAAATAGTATCTACAGGAAGTTTTATAGTACCTTTTTTCTCAGAGATATTTGTTGATAGAACTTTTATCATAATTACAGGTCGCTTTTAGTTTTTTCTTCCAGTTTTATTTTTCCCATTTCCATTTTCTTGTCAACAGCTTTGCACATATCATATACCGTTAGCAATGCTATATTCACTGCCGTTAATGCTTCCATCTCAACAC
This sequence comes from uncultured Bacteroidota bacterium, assembly GCA_963831005.1. GTDB lineage: Bacteria > Bacteroidota > Bacteroidia > Bacteroidales > CG2-30-32-10 > CAWHOW01. Next base: position 140,214 of record CAWHOW010000017.1, on the reverse strand, counting down.
CTGTTTGACCGATGCATTTAACTTCTGTAACAACGTTCACACCTGTGTTTTCCAGTGTTGCCTTAACATCTATTTTTGTTAACTGCAAGGGATGACAAAGAGGAATCAACTCCGAAGTTTTCTTTGCAGCCTGTATCCCGGCTATTTCGGCTACTGTAAGTACATCACCTTTTTTAATTTCATTTTGTTTAATAAGGTTTACAGTTTCTGCTGAAAGTTTAATAAATCCGGATGCCTTTGCAATCCTTAACTGGTCAGGTTTATGGCCAACATCTACCATATTGGCTTTGCCCTTATTATCAACATGTGAAAGTTTTTTCATATACTTTGTTTCTCGCAGATATACGCTGAAAAGTTCGCTGATTTCCGCTAATTTATAAATTATTTACAATCCTGATAATTGAATTTGAAATGGAAGATGAATTAAAATTGATCAATAAACCTAACTTCTTTTCGGTAAGTTTCAAATAAGTGAGTAATTGTTTATGATGTACATCAGCCAGTGCTTCAACAGATTTTATTTCAATTATTACTTTGTCATTAACTAAAATATCAAGTCTAAAACCCACATCAAAGTTAATGTCAGCATATTTCATTGGGATGCCCACCTGATTTTTAACATCCAACCCTATTTGTTTTAATTCATATGATAATGCTGTTTCGTAAACAGATTCTAATAAACCGGGGCCAAGTTCATTATAAACTTTAAAAACTGCACCTCTGATCTGGTATGATATTTCATTTTCATTCATATCTGCAAGAATTTGCGGTTTAATTTGGGTTATTTAGCCGGGAAAATGACGAGCTGTTTCATTAAAAATATTTTAAAATTTAACTCAATCACATTCCTATTTAAGAACAACAACTGTATTAAAATTTCTTTCGTAAATTTTGTTTCTCGCAGATACATGCTGAAAAGTTCGCTGATTTCCTCTGATCCATATTTGATTAAATTATTTTCTTTCATGTCTGAGTTAATCTGCGTTTCTATCTGCGTAAATCTGCGAGAACATTATCCTCCAATTTCATTAAATTTATTCTGACTGCTGACTGTTCCGCATTCGGGTTTTTGAGCAACAGCCATATCAAAAGCTTTCTCAAAACCATGTTCGCGAATATTTATTGCAATATCATTGAACAAACATGGGCGAAGTTTACCATCGCTCGATAAGCGAAGTTTATTACACATGGCACAATTACCGCCTGTTCCGCCTTCAACTATGCTGAAATGTCCTTTGGTTAAATTCATCCTGTGAATGAAACGGACTTCAATATTTTGTTTTGAACAGTAGTCTTTTACTCCTTTAGCATCCGGTTCTTCAGAAGATTCATTGATAACGCAATTTATTTTAATTGGCATAAGTCCGGCAGCTTTTGCTGCAGTTATCCCTTTCATCACTTTATTAATATCCCCGCCTCTTGTCAATTTATAAAAACGATCAGGGTCAACAGTATCAAGACTTATATTTATACGCTGTAATCCAGCTTCCTTTAAAGGCTGTGCAAATTCTTCAAGAAGTATACCGTTAGAGGTCATGGATAGATCTTTTACTCCTTTTATCTGTGATATCTCGTGAACAAAACTCACCACACCTTTTCTTACCAATGGTTCCCCACCGGTTATCCTTATTTTATCAATGCCTTTGTTTACGGCTATTTTAACGAATTCAATGATCTCTTCGAAACGTAAAATATCCTTATGATCCAATAACTTTATTCCTTCTGCAGGCATGCAATACTCACAGCGCAGGTTGCAGCGGTCGGTTATAGATATCCTCAGGTAATTTATTTTCCGGTTAAAGCGGTCTAACATCCACCAGTTCTCCTTTATTTATTTCGCTTGTACCATAAGGCACCGTCATTAATCCGTCTGCAAAACATAAGGAATGTATATGTGCAGAGCCATGGTAGTCAATCATTGCAGCTTCTCCATTGGAGTTGATGTTAACCGGAACCCAGTTCAGCCTGTCAGTCTTCTTACGTTTATAATTTTCAGCAATAGGAAGTTTAATATCCTTTATTCCTGTATTCTTTCCCATCATACCGGACAGAAGAGGTTTTACAAGCATCTCAAAAACAACAAATGATGATACAGGATTTCCCGGTAAGCCAAATATCCATTTATTTTTACCTATACCAAATATTGTAGGACTACCCGGCCTTACAAGCATCTTTTGAAATTTTATTTCAATATTTGCTTCTTTTAGTGTTGCAGGAATAAAATCAAAATCACCCATGGAAACACCGCCTGTTAAAAGCAGCACATCTGCTTTTTCAAGCGCATCAATGATCATAGCCTTGGTTTGTGCAGGATCATCAGGAGCTATTCCCATGTAAAGTGGATTGCAATGCGCATTTTTTACCTGTGCAATAAGCTGGTAAGCATTGCTGTTCCTTATTTGCGAAGGACCGGGATTTATATCGGGTTCAACAAGTTCATCGCCGGTTGAGAGTATCGCTACTACCGGTTGCTTTGTTACAAGAGGGTTTGAACAACCTACAGTGGCAAGTATTGCAATATGCTGTGGTTGTATAAGTGTTCCCTTTGTTAAAGCAATATCGCCTTTATGCACATCCTCGGCTTTATAGGCTATATTGTTCATAGTATCTTCAGCGGTAAAACGAATTTGCTTTTCCGAAACCTTTACTGTTTGTTCAACCATTATCACACAATCAGCGCCTACGGGAACTTCTGCTCCTGTCATTATCTTTGAGCATTGATTCTTGTCAACTCTTTTGGTTGGTGATTGTCCGGCGGGAATCAATTCAATAACCTCCAGCACTTCTTTCAGATCAGCACGCCTACATGCATAGCCATCCATTGCCGACCTGTTAAAAGGAGGCAGATCCCTGTCGGTAAGGACATCTTCAGTCAGCACCCTATTCAATGAATCATTCAGCAACACATGTTCAACACCCAGTGTTTTTGATGATTTCAAAACTATTTCAAGCGCTTCTTCAAATTGTATCATAAAAACTATTCTACTATTTAATTATATTTATTTCTTTGGTTTGAGATTGCTTCATCCTCCTTTGTCGGCTTCGCAATGACGTCATTGCGAGGAGGTACGACGAAGAAATCTAAATGACAAAATATTGTTACATGACACTCCTTATTATTTCTTTAATATCCATTTCCCATTCACTATATCCAACATATTCAAATCAAATTGCAGGAATTTAGCACCATCGAATTCAATAGTAATATCAGCAAGTTCGAGTATATCTTTTACTGAGTTTTTACTTTCACTCTTCAGGTTTTTGATCATAATAAATACATCCGGTTCAACCAATCTTCTCAGGCTGTTCGATTCGCAAACCACAAACGAATTTTTATCTATCATAGGTAAAAGCTCGTTAAGCGCATCCTTCAAAAATATATCTTTTGAATGCAGCCAGAACGTTTCTCTAGCTCCTGCAAGCAGCATACGGTCGGTGCTTTTATTTTTTGTATGAGTTGTGCTTTTCTCAATAACATATTTCTCATTCATGGGCAAACTCATACTTCCGTGAAAGGATGCATCGCCCTCGTGCAGGGTGCTTATTTTAACCCCTGTGATCTTTTCCTGCTTACAGAAGTTTTTAATGATAATAGAAGCAAGTTCGGTTTTGCCCGACTGGCGCGCAGTTGCCCCTATCATGATCATTCGCTCTATCCTTATCATTGCCATAAAAAAACCTTAACAAAGTTAAGGCTTTTCGGTGAACTACACCCTGTAAGGAGGAAATTTATAAGTTTTATTTGGATTAAGATTGGCAAGTAAGCTGCTTTGCTGAATTATGGAAAAGGGTGTAAACGTTAAGTATTTCTTTTGACCTGAAATTAAATAAAAAATGTTAGTTAATATGCACCTAAAAATTTGTGACCATTGAAATGAATTAAATGTTCTGGATTGTCAGCAACCCATACTTCGGTTTCCCAAGCAATGTCCATCACCCATTTTCTAAAATCAGCTTTTGTTAAAAATCCTGTGACAAAAACAGGTTGGGCATTACAGTTTTTTAGTATCTTTTTTAATTTCATTACGCGTTCTTCACTCATTGGGCCGGAGCTATAAACTGCTTCTATCAGGTAAAGCCAATTATTCTTTTTGCTATAGGCAACAATATCTGGCAATTCATTATGAGAAAGCTCAAAGAAATTCAATTCTTTTAAATATTCTTCTTCAATGTGAAGAATCTTTTTTGATGTATCCCCAATATATAGAACTTCACAGTCACTGCCGAATATTGGTAAAAATTCTTCAATAATTGCTTTTTGTAAAACATTATGTTCGCCAAGAGAAAGTTCAATTGGTTTACCATTTGGCAACCTTACCGGTAATTTCTCAATGGCTCTTTTCCGTGCAAGAATTTCAGACAAAGAAGGTTTATTTTCATTGAATGATTTTAATGCTCCATTCCATTTATCAGTTTTGTATGTAATTATCAAATTAAGAAAATCAGGGTGTAAAGAATAACCTCTTGTTGGGTCATTTGTATCAGATCCTTTCTGAACTCCGCTATTTATAACAATATCTGCCAATACAAGAAGGATTAAATCCTTTCTTCTGATATCATCATATGAGCCTGAAGAAATATTTTCTTCAAAGTTTTTATTTATGATATTAATAATATCTCTTGATTTAAGATTAGAATTTGCTAATGCTTTGCTCCAATCCTTAGTTACACCAGCTACTGCAAGAAAGCATTCTGCCATTCTTTCTAAACCTCTTTCAGATTTAGTGTTAATAGGAATTCCGACACATTCTAAAATATCAAGCGCTTCGTTAATAATTTTTTGAACAGCTTTGGATTTTGTGCTTTTACTTAAATATTGTTTCATAGATTAAAAAAGAGTAAGCTCATTATTTGGCTGTAAGTTATTTTCTAAAATTTCTTCAAGCGTATATAATTCATTTGTTTTATAGCATTCCTTTAATGCAATTGCTAACTGGTATGCTAATAAAGGGGGGACTGCATTTCCGATTTGATTAAATTGTTGGGTTTCATTTCCTGTGAACTCAAACCAATCAGGAAAACTTTGTAATCTCGCTGCTTCTCGATGTAATAATCTTCTACGCCTTCCATCATTCAATTTCACTCTCTGCATATCACCTGTCGCACCTGCAAGATTTCTGCATGTTAATGTACGTGCCGGCCTGTCAGCATATAAATCTCTTGGATTGATACAATATGATGCTTTCTCATATTTTGCGACATAAGTATCCATTGATGAATTTAAGAATTTACTTCCTTCTGGTGCAGTCAACATTGTGTCGCCAATAGCCTCACCAACCATAACTTTTTTAAGTTGAGGTTTCGGGAAATTAAATTTTGCTCTATGTCCAAAAACAAAAAGTCGTTCACGGTTTTGAGGTACTCCATAATTTACTGCATTCAAAAGTTTGTAGTTTATAATATATCCTAATTTTTGAAGTTCTTTAATTACTATTTCAAAATACCATTTGTTTGAATAAAGCAGTCCTCGAACATTTTCAAACATAAATACTTTTGGACGCAATTTTTTTACCGCATCAATAAATATAGGGAAACCATCTCTTGCATCTTCAAATCCTTTTTGATGTCCGCCAACACTAAATGGCTGACAAGGTGGTCCACCAATAATTATTTCGGCATGGGGATATTCAAATTCAAGATCAAGTTTAACAGCATAACATTCCCCACTTAAATTTTTAGCATAAGTGGTTGCAGCAGCATTGTCCATTTCAAAACCAATTGTTTTGTAGCCTGCTGTTTCAAATCCCAACGCTAAACCTCCACAACCAGCAAATAAATCAAGAACTGTCTCTCTTTCTGTTATTTTTGGTTTAAGAGTTTTATTAATGTAATTAATATAGTTCATTCATTTATTTGTGAAATTTTATCAAAGATAATAAAAAAGTCTTTTAAGTTTATTATCAAATTTTAAACAAATCAGAAAATAAAGTAGGTAAGAGCTAAAATGTAATTTGCATCGTTTCTCTTAAATAAACCCTTCACACCCACCCTATTTCCCAAGCATTTCTTTAAAAACCTTCCATTTTAGTCAGGCAAGTTGCACCAACTCCTATAGAGAGTATAAATGAGATTGTGTAAACAGGATATTCACTGTCTACACAATCTCATTTATACTCTCTTGTTAATTTTTGCGTAACGTGAGTTATAAGACTTACGCAAACTCTTTTAAGACTTGCACAAACTCTTGTAAGACTTGCACAAACTCTTGTAAGACTTACGCAAACTCTTATAAGACTTGCATAAACTCTTGTAAGACTTGCACAGACTCTTATAAGACTTGCACAAACTCTTGTAAGACTTACGCAAACTCTTACATTTTTTTTTGCATATTTAGAAAAAAGCAGAGGGAAGGCATAAAAAAACCTGCCTTTCGGCAGGTTCTAACTCTAAACTCTCAACTCCAAACTCCCAACTAACTATTGAATCACCACATATATCCAACCATCCCATTCATAAGGGTTGGGAATAGTGATGTTAAATACAGGGTGTTTCTTTTTGCTTGCAGCCATTTTGGTGGCTTTTTTAAGTAAAGCAGGGGTTATTACAGGAGTTTTGCCGCCATGCCCCACAGGTAATATACTTGAATGGTTTATGGCCAGTACTGTTTTGCTGGTAAGCCCGATAATTTCAATAGTTCCTTCAAGCGAAACACACAAAATGCAGCTTGAATCGGCAGGGATAACACCTTTATCGCTTACCACCGCCACCTTGAAAATATGCCCTTCCATTCCTTTTACCACTTTCTTTGCATGTACCCGCACCCAGCCCACTCCTGCAGCAGTTACGCCGTAATCGGGCTGAGCGCCCCCCACTTTTTTAGTTAATCTGCCTCCGCAGGTATTGGCCAGCGTAATACCTGCTGTAATATCGCCGGCAGCCATAGAGGCATCGTTGCAGGCACCTTTCATAAAACTGATTACCTTATTATACAGGTCAACCGCAGTTTTTTTCTGCCCCAGTACCTGGTTGCTGGTATAAAGCTGGGGCTTAAGCAGCGTTCCGTTTTCCATGGTGAGCAGCAAATTCGCTGCATTATGCACCATGGTATCGGTAGTGGGACATGCTGACATGGCAGCCACTCCGGTAGTTTTAAGTCCTAAACATTCTTTAGTCACAAGATCCGTGGGATCAGTTACCCTCAGAAGTTTAAGATTAATTTTTGAGGGATTCCTCATTATTGACATCAGGTAAAACATTACTAAGCATCTTTCACCGTAAGTCAAATGTTCTTTTTTTAAAGCTTTTGTTTTCATAATATTTGATTTTTTAGGTTAATAAATAATTGTATTAATTTCGATACAAAGTTCGCATCGGAGGGGGGGGGTCTGTCAAGAGGAAGGTGAAAATATTTTTTTATTCGGGCTTATATTTCTCGCCAAACTGGTCAATTTCGCATAGCAATTTCAGAATGAGAGGTAACGGGAAAAGAGTATATGAACCTAAGTTTTCGTGAATGGTATCAAGAGTTTTAGGCAATCTTAAGCAGTCGGAGTATTTATCTAAAAGTTGAGTAAGATGTGCTGCAACATCTTTTTGTAAAGCCTTAAAAAAATCTTTAGAAAAAAAAGTATAATAGGAACATTCGACGGAAGATAATTGGATAGTGACATCTTCGTGGCTGCGGTCATTGAGCATTATTTTTTCAATTCCATTCAGCTGCCCATGCAGTAAATATAAGTGTTTTAGCAGTTTTCGATTGTGTTCAAATTTGTGCATTTTGCATCAATTTATTTTGAAATTTTCGTCGAAGGGGGTGTCTGGGTTACATAGGCAAAAATGGTTTTGTTTTTACATTTGGTTAAAAATCAATACGTTATTTATAAAATGAACTTAATACGGCTAAAGCCGTACTGACAATACAACGTTTGAAAAAATGAATTATAGTGTGAAAAGAAGAAAAATTTTACTATTTCAAGGTCAAAATGGAACCTGACCTCTGCTTATTGAATCAGGAGTTTTTTAACAAGTATTCCTTTTTCGTTTTTAATTTCAAAAAGGTAAACACCCTTGCTCAGATCTGAAACATCTTTTCGCCGGGCATTAACCCATCCTTCTTTAAGCAATTTGCCATCAACAGAAAAAATTTCGTATTCCGATTTCAGGGATGCATTAATATAGATAGCGTCTTTTGCGGGGTTTGGATAAAATGAAAATGTTTCGGGCAATATTTCAGTAATGACTGACGCACTACTTGTGCCGGTAATAATGATATTATCGATTTTTGTATTGCCCGTTGAGGCTACCAAAGCGGGAGGAGCGCTTGAAGTATCGCTGGTCATGATCCAGCGGATATTAACAGATGGCTGGTTATTACATGCCGCTGGAATATCAATATTACTTAGCGCACTGCTTGTCCAGTTATTTGCGGTTACTATGGTTGTGCCGGGTATATCCGTCCATGTGCCTGATGTGCCTATTTCGTATTGCACTTTATAATCGCGTGGACCGGGATAAGTGCCACCAGATTGTTGCACTGAATTCAACTTTAACGCCGAATATCCTGTAGTGTTGATCTCTATCTGCCAGCATTTCACATTTTCGCCACCATCCCATCCTGTGGTTTGTGCAGCATAAGTAGTAAGCCCATTTTTATAAGCAATGGCGCTGGTACCTCCCTGCGTGGTGATAGTCATTGACGTATTCAGGCTGTTTCCTTTATCGGGATTTAAATCAGTACTGGTTCCAGTGAGGAAAGTCCAGCCTACTATAGTATCCTGCGCTTTAATATAAGTTGAAGTTATAAGCAACAACGCTAAAATAGTAATGATCTTTTTCATAATGTTTATTTTAATCGGGTTAATAATTGATGTTTGATGTATAAATAATTAAAAATTATATCGGAGTTCTGCTATAATAAACCTTCCCGGCGGACGCTGACCTTTGTTGTCAAGGTACATAGTGTTCAAAATGTTTTGCACAGTTACCGAGAGGCGTAATTTATTATAGAATGTTTTGGATATTTTTGCATCGAAAAGTGAATAACCAGCAATTTTTACAGTGTTTTCATCATCATACCAGTTGGAAGAAGTATATCTGTAAGTAAGGCTAAGAGCGAACAATTTCGATTTATACTCCACGCCAGAATAGGTATTGTGCATCGGTACATTGGTCAGAATTTTACCGGTTAGTTCTGCCGAATTAATTATACTGGTATCAACTTTCTTTATCTGTGAATGGTTATAAGCGTAAGTGGCGAATAAAGAAATGTGATTATTTACCGTGTAATTTACAGAAAGCTCGGCCCCATATATTTCCACTTTTTTAATATTCTCTCTTTCAATCACAGCTTCTTCCTTTGTTTTGGTTGTGTACAAAGAATCTCCCGTTCCAAGGAAGTATTGAAAATCCTGCCCAATGGAATAAAACAGCGTAGGTTCTATATCTAACTTCTTAAGCTGTATCATTGCGCCTGTTTCAATATTGTTCAAATATTCAGGTTGCAGATTGGGATTGGCTATTTTGAAACCTTTGTTCACATCACCAGTCTGGCATAGGTCGTTCAATGTAGCAGAACGGAAACCACGGGAAACATTTATATAAGCAGAGGTGTTGCCTGTGATTTTATACAAAAGTCCTGCTTTAGGGCTAAGCGCATCCCATGTTTTTTTACTTAATGGCTGAAGATATGGCAACATGTATGATGTGAATCCGGAAGGGTCGGCAATATAGAAATTAGCATTATAAAAATTCACCAGGTCGTAACGCAATCCGGCTATTGCTTTCAATCTATCTTTAAAAATATCTATATCATCCTGCACGAATAAACCGTAATAATTTAGGTTTCCCTTATAATTGACAGTGTCAGTGGATGTGCGGTAAATATCGGCATAAGTGGTTTTACCCAGTTTGCTGTCGAAGCCAAAAGTAATTAGCTGGTTTGCTTTAATTGGAAGCGATGCATTGCACCATATACCTTCGTCAGAGGATGTAGTGTGGTTATTGAATAATGTATAAGCTCCGCTTTGTTTAATGCTTTCGCGCTGGCTGTAATCATATTCAATTTTATAAAAAGCCGAAGCAGAAATCCTTAGCTTTCCCACAAGACCGTGGTAGTGTGCCTGCCAGAACTGATAAAGAGTATTATCATAGCTTCCATCGCTTTCATAGATCTTCTTGCCAACGCCCAAAGTTTCATTTGACAGATCTGCCTGCAACTCAAGATTGTTGTTCTTATTAAAAGAGTAACCTGCACGCAAGGAGGCATCATTATCTTTTAGATAAGTTTTTGCGCTTGTACTGTCGGCAGTGGAATCGGGTTGAAGTACATAGCCATCGCTGCGACGGATAAATCCATCCGCAAGCCAGTAAAAGCCTTTATCATTTTTAATAGTACTACCACTTAAGTTGATGTTGCCCCCGTAAGTATTATATGTTCCGTAAAATGCGCTAACATCACCAGTAAAAGGTTTTGCAGGATGCTTGGTGATGATATTGATTACGCCATCCATTGCATTGCTGCCATAAAGCGAAGAGTTGGGACCTTTGATAACTTCTATTCTTTCAATATTATCAGGGTCTATCCTGTTCCAGTTGGTGGCACCTCCATCCACAACACTTGCAGGAATGCCATCTATCAGCAGCAATGTATAAACGTTACGGTTAAGTCCGCGCATGGTAACATTACCTGATTGGTTGAATATTCCATACGGCCGGGCATCATTGATACCCGCAATCGAGCTTAAGTATTCATCAACTGAAATGCATGGCAGACTTTGCAATTGCTCATGAGTAACAACACCCACGCTGGCAGGAATATCATTTATATTCTTATCTGTAAGTGTTGCTGTAACTATTACCGAGTCCATCTCAACTGACTTTGGATACAATAAAAAATTCTGTTTATACACCCCTTGTGCAATGATGACATATTGTGAAATATCCCTGTATCCTACGAAAGAAACATTAATAATATAAGTGCCTGCTTGGATATTAGAAAAAGTATAATTCCCATTTTTATCAGTTGTGGTGGTAAGGTTAAGATCATGAATAATGACAGAAGCACCTGGGAGAACATTTCCATTGCTTTCATCGGCAACATTACCTTTGATAGTGACCTGCGAATATGCACCAACACCTAAAAAGTTAATTAAAAGAAACAGTAGATATGTTTTAATGTTTTTATTCATTCCTTAATAAGCCTGCATTTTAACTTTTATTTCAACAGTACCTGCATCTGTTCCTGTTACATTCAACACTTCAAACATTCCCAGTTTTCCATCCCCTGTTTTAAATACATAGATATTGCCTGCCACAAGGTTTTTTGCTTTACGCTTAGCCAGAGGATCATCGTAGGTTGCAATCAACAGACTGTCGTTATTGAATTTTACAAAATCAGCATCTGTAAAATTAGTTTGAAGGTAACGTACTTCATTTTTCACCGTCCAGTTTGCCAGACCATAAGTACCGGGAAACACAGATGCATCAATGGTTGCATTGGGCGAAGCAAGTGTGTTTGTATTCCCTGTGAGGGCATCATAATAATACAGTATTTCAATTGAGTCCTGCACGCCGTATGCCTGTTGAAGATTATAAACCGCATCATTCTTTATGTCCAGAAAACCGCCAATGCTCGTATTGTTCTGTGCTCCCAAGATAATTGATGGTATTGTTTTGATAGGTCCAAAGGTAGAATTTGGACTGGCGTAAATATTGAAAGATATAGAAGCAGAACTCCCGTCTTTATCACGTGCTATGAATGTCCACGTATCTTTGGATGAAATCCCTTTGATGATAGTTTCGTTCACTGCAAGGCTTGCAGCATTTAGACCAGTATCCAGGTATCTTTCTATTATACCATTATTGCTGACCTCTATGATAAAGTTGGTGAGATTGACATTTCCTTTTTTAGCAATGATTCCAACTTTAAAAGTCTTTCCGATTAGCACTGTATCGTCTTTGTAAACATAGCCGCTGTCTGTTCTGAATTGAAGAGTGGGTCTGTTGCCCTTACTATCTGTTTTTTTACAGGAAGAAATACCGATTGCAATTACAATAAGCAGCGTAATTAAAATGCAGCTTTTTAAAAGAAGGTTATGCAATACAGTACATATCGAATTCATAGGAATAAATAATTGGACGTTGCTTTTATTTCTTACTTATTTTTCCTGGTGAAGAAGCGCACTCCGGAAGGTATAAGACCACCGGCAAAGCCGAAAGTGAAATGCATTACAAGTGCGTAGAAGAAACCCAAAGCAATTGAGCCGTAAGGAAAGCCGGTAAAAAGTTCTATAACCATGCGGGTAACAGGAATGGTCATATATGCAAGGCCACAGACAATAGCAAGTAATAACATTTTAGAAGAAACTGCAGCAATCTTATTATAAAACACATCAACAATAAAGCCGGGAAATAAGTAAATTACAGGAATGAATGGATCTTTGAAACCAAGCGGAATCAATAACATCATAGCTGCTCCGATACTTGAATAGCTCGATGCAAATTTCTTTGATGAGATAAGTCTACCTGAAAGAAGCAATGCCATATATATAATGCCATGATGACCGGGCAATTTTAGAGGCATTCTTAAATAAGAATGTATCAAAACTCCTGCGGCACCTATCCCTGCCAGTAAAATAAATTCAGCAATATCAACTACTATCTTAGCTGGAAATGCTTTTGATATAGTCTTTTGAGACAATTTGCCATCCATGTTCATTATCTTTTTTGGGTTCAACAAAAATAACAATTTTATTGTTCTTCAACACAGGGCGCCACCATTCAGCCAGATAAACCATAGTATTGGCTGGAAGCTTTTTGTTCTCAATGCTCAGTACTTCCTGAACTCCTGTCTTTTCAAGTATATCTGAAATTGTGAAATCACCTTTAAGTTCGCGCATCCCTTTTACCAGAAGAAAACGTCCGTCATTGCCTCTTTTACGCAATCCGACTGCAGCCAGCGAACCTATAATACCGCCTTTAGTTCCTGTATAGCCTTCAAGAAAAACATTGTTTTTCAATGCAATTTCCCTTGCTTCTTCCTGTGTGATTATCTCTTTCTTAGCCCGCTGTCCCCATTGCATAATTTCTTCCGAAATATCTTCAAAAGGTGCAATACAAAGCCCAGCATCAGAACCTTCAGCACTTTCATGTAAAAGATAGGTAGCGCAAAAATTTCTTAATCCAATAGAGTTTTCTCCTTCAACCTCAAGGCAGGCCGAGCTATTATGCGAAGTGTAGGGAATTCTCCTGTCGAACAACAACTGATGCCGGCTAACGTTTATAAGCTTTCCTAATCCCTTCTCGGTAAGCAAACGGCCCATTTCACGCGAATAGAAACCTGTCCCGCGGCTTTCCAAGTTGTCTGTATCATCAACGCCTATAAGTATTTTCATCAGATGGAGGATAAATCTTTTATAAAACTATCAAATGATTTTTTGAATGAATGGTCAACATCCTTGTGGAATTTCGCCCAGGCTTTAATAAGGTTGATGCCTTGTTCAGTGAGTACAGAACTACCACCTGATATTCCTCCCCTTGATCTTTCTATTACCATTATTCCAAGTAGTTCTTCCACTTTTTTCAGATCACCCCATGCTTTACGATAACTTATTCCAAGCTTAACAGCAGCTTGTGCTATTGAACCGAACTCATCAATAGCATTCAATAAGCGCCATTTACCATCCCCAAGAATACCTTCGCCATTTTTCAATGAAAGCCACAGTTTATAATGAGCATCGAGCTTGGGAAGATTTTGTTTCATTTATATTGATCCTTGTTTTAATAAATAGACAATAAAAACTAATTATAATTAAAGCAAAATTAAACTTCTTCCCGAATATGAGCAAATAAATATATTTTGATTTGGTTATTTGGATAATGCATATACCACAGCAAAAACAATTTATTATTTGTTTAGGAAATTGAAATTATTATATATTTTTGCGATATGTATTAAAATGCATAACTGTCAATAATTAAGAAAAAATTAAAATAGAAAACTTAACGACATAATAGAAAAGAATTATGAAAACAATTTTAAAATTTGTGAGCTTAAAGGTGGGCATGGCTTCTTTAGTTATACTCTTTTCAGTAATTAGCAGCACTAATGCTTCGACCATTACTGCTCAGGCATCTGGAACTTGGGAGAGTAACTCAACATGGACTGGTGGTGTAGTACCATCTTCGAAAGATAGTGTTGTTATTCCATCCGGTTTTTCTATTTCTGTTAATTCGCTTACTGATTCGTGCTGGGCGATTACTTTTCTTTCATCAACCGCTACAACTTTTACTATTAACAGTGGGTATGCATTAACAGTAAAAGGCGCTCTTACAATGCTTGCACAGACGACCTCTGCGGTCACTAAACAAATCACAGTAAGCGGAACATTAAATGCCGGAAGCATTACCATTAATGGATCTAATATAAGTGGTAGTTATAAAAGCATATTATTGGTTTCATCAGGAGGTACTGTTAACTGTAATGGGAATTTTAATTTTGTCAATAGCACTTCATCTAACCCTGGAACAGCAGCTATAACTTGGACTGACAATACTTCTGTAGTTAATATTACGGGAAATATATCTTCTTCGGTTGCTGGTTGCGGCAGATTTAATGTTGCAGGCTCGTATTCGCCCTTGAATCTTGGTGGAAATTATTCTTTTTCGGGAACTATGTTTTCTCCTAGTATCCTTCAACTTACTCTTAATGGAACAGGTGCTCAAACAATAATGAGCGGTACTACCTGCACTTTTAAAAATATTATAGTTAATAAGATCAGCGGAATTGCAACTGACTCTGCGGCAATAACGATTACCGGTAGTGCTACTATAGGACTTAGTGTTACGCAAGGTACGCTTGACCTTTCAAGTAATCAGCTTTCATTGTCAGGCGCTTCCAACGATTTGAATCTAGGTAGCGGAAGTACTTTGGAAATTGGTGGTACTGCCAACTTACCTGCATTTACAAACACTTCCATAAATTCTACAAGTACTGTGATTTATTACGGGAGCGGACAGTTAATAACGCCATTACCATACGGTAATCTTACCCTCTCAGGTAGTGGAACAGCAGTAATTGGAACTGCAGCCAGCGGTACACTGGCAATAGGCATTTTAAACATTAGCGGAACTGCAATTGCAAGTGTAACAAATTCGAATGTATCTGTTGGTGAGCTTGAATTTGCCGGCGTTGAACAGCTTTCCGGAACATGGGGAAGCACTTCTTCCATTGCAACAAATCAAAACAATATTTATTTCGCTGCTACTTCAGGTTATCTGACTGTAAGTTCCGGTTGTACTCCAGGAACATGGCAAGGAACAACGAGCACTGATTGGAACACAGGGTCTAACTGGTGTGGAGGCAATGTGCCCACGTCAACAACCAATGTTGATATTCCGGCAGGCGGCAATCAACCTAATATAGGTTCATTAGGCGGGTTATGCCAAAATATTACGATTGAAAGCGGCGCTAGTTTAACTATTGGCGGTGCCTACAGCTTAAATGTTTATGGCAACTGGGTCAATAATGGCGGAACATTTAATTGCGGAACAGGAGCAGTTAATTATGCTGGAACATCGCCTCAAACAGCTGGAGGAATTACTTATTATTATCTCACAATAAACAATACATCAGGAGTTACTCTAAGCGGCAATGCAACTATTGATTCTACATTTACAATTAATCCCGGAGCTAATTTCAATACTTCTGCAAGTAATGATTCTTTAACACTTTTAGGCAGTTTTATTAATAATGGAACATTTATCGGGAATGCATCTTCAATTAATCTATCAGGAATTGCAGCAACACAAAGTATTGGAGCGTTGACCACTACAGGAACAGTTTATATTACAAAACCAAGTGGCATAGCTACATTTTCAGGAGTTTTAAATGCAGGAACACTTATTGTTAATGGATATGAATTAGATCTATGTTATAATAGTACACCACTTACTCATAATATTACCGGAAACCTCTCAATTTTAAGTGGAACTTTAAAGCCGACAACTTGTACATTGAATATTGGCGGGAACTTCATGAAATATGGTTCCGGATCGTTTAAACACGGTTCGGGAACAGTGAACTTTAATGGTACTCTCCCACAACAGACCAATGTTGGCCAGTTTAATAACCTGAAAATAAATAATAATAGTGGGGTTACTCTTACAGCCGCAACGACTATGAATGCGTCTATTTATATAGGAAATTTAATATCTGGAAGCATATTATATGATGGAGGAAACCAGATCTCTTCAACATCAGGATTCGATTTTGTTTCGGGTACATTATATCTCGGTAGTTTAACTGCAGCAACCACATGGCCAGCTTTTTCAAGTGTTTCATTTAGTAATGGCACGACAGTAAATTATGCGTCTGGTGTTGCGCAAACAATTTCAACAGCTCCTTCATATAAAAATCTCACTTTTACTAATGCCGGTACTAAAACTACCAATGCCGGTACTTTGTCAATTTCAGGAGATTGGGATGTTGAAAGTCCTACCGCTTTAAATACACATAACACTATAGTAAGCCTATCAGGAAATCTTTCGGGAGTTGGTTCCATCACATCAGGTTCGGGAACAATTTTTATAGGTGGAAACTGGACAAACAATGGAACTTTCACATGCGGGAACGGATTAGTTAATTATGATGGTTCTGGATCACAAATCGTTGCTACAGCCCCTTCATATAACAACCTTACTTTTACAAATGCAGGAACTAAAACCCCCAACACGGGTACTTTAATAATATCGGGAAACTGGGATGAAGAGAGTCCGGCAGCATTGAATACTAACAATACTTCTGTAAATCTGACCGGAAATTTATCGGGGGCTGGAGCAATTACATCCGGTACGGGAACAATTTCTATTAATGGAAACTGGACAAATAACGGTATTTTTACCTGCGGGGGCGGAACAGTTAATTATAATGGAACAAGCAATCAAACAGCCGCAGGAATTACATATAATAACCTTATTGTAAATAATTCTACAGGTGTTACTCTTAGCGCAAATGCAACAGTTAATGATACACTTAGTTTAAGTTCAGGTGTTGTTACTGTAGACTCGGATACTCTTATCGTGACAAACAGTTCAACTGCAGCTATTTCGCAGGCTAGCGGCTGGGTTGCTGGCAGGCTAAAAAGAGCAATTGCTACAGGCTCTACACCATATAATTTTTATGTTGGTACATCTACAAGCAACACACCTGTAGGTATTAATTTTGCATCTGTTAGTACTACCGGTTACCTCACTGCCAATGTCACTGAAGGACAAAATCCAAATAGTGGCACTCCCTTAAATACTTCAAAAGATGTTAACCTATACTGGACACTGGCTAATTCAGGTATTGGTTTTACCTCATATTCTCCTATATTTACATATAACTCAGGTGATATTTTAGCTGGATCTGTTCAAAGCAGTTTTATTACAGGTGAGTTTGCTTCTTCAGCATGGACATCGCCAACTCCTGTTATTAATGCAGGCTCAGGACCCTTCACAACTCAGGTTTCAGGAGTTACGGGATTTGGTGATTTTGTAGTAGGGAATGCCTGCGATCCTCTCATAGCAGTGAGTGTTTTTCCAACGGGAACTCAAAACATGTGCAAAACAGGGTTGGGCAGCCAATTAACAGCTTCAGAAACCGGCGGCGGTTTAATAACAGCTTACCAATGGGGAAAACGCTTTGTTTCGCTTGGGGCAATAACTCCAATATCAGGGGCAATAGATTCGACTTATACACCTGCAGGCTCTGATTTAACAGAAGGTTCATGGTTTGTTGTTTGCACCTCAACTCCTACCTGCGGAAGCCCTACTGTATCAAATGAAATTAAGGTTAATGTATATCCTTATCCTGCAGATCTGTCAGTATCAGGAAGCACAATTTGTGCCACTCCGGGAAATAATGGTACTATAATATCAACCACTTCTGCTATTGGGGTGAGCTATCAGCTTTATGATGGAAGTAATAATACCGTCGGAATTGCTCTTGCAGGAACAGGATCAGCGCTAACGTGGTCAGGATTAACTGCAGGTACCGGTTACTATGTAATAGGCTCCAATATTGCAGCATGTGCCTCTACGAGCAATAGTGTTGATGTGTTAACCACGCCAAATCCGGTAGCGCTTGTTTTAACTGGAAGTACAATATGTGTCAGTCCGGGTGGCAATGGAACCATTACAACATCAACTTCTGAGATTGGGGTAAATTATCAGCTCTATGACGGAAGTAATAATACAGTTGGAACATCTATTGCAGGAACAGGATCGGGACTTACCTGGTCGGGTATTTCAGCAGGTACCGGTTACTATGTTATCGATTCCAATATTTCAAACTGTACCTCTACAAGTAATAGTGTTGATATTTCAACCACACCCAATCCTTCAGCGCTTGTTATAAATGGAAGCACAATTTGCGTAAGCCCAGGAGGGAATGGAACTATTTCTTCAACAACTTCTGAAGTTGGAGTTGATTATCAGCTTTACGATGGAAGTAATAATACGGTAGGATCTGCAGTTTCAGGTACAGGATCCAGACTCACATGGACAAGTCTATCTGCTGGTACTGGGTATTATGTTTCAGGAACAAATGTTGCATCTTGTGCCTCTACTAGTAATATAGTCGGTATTTCGACATATTTAAATCCAACTGCCGGAGTTACTAATAATTCAGGAAGTTCTGAACTTACCTGCGCAACAACCTATATAAGTGTTACAGCTACCGGTGGATCAAGCTATGCTTGGACGGGTGGAAATTCATTGTCAACTGCCGACGATACTTTATCTGCTCCAGGTATATATACTGTAACAATTACCTCAACCAACGGCTGCACAGCAACATCAGATATTACAATAAGTCAGAATACTACTGCACCAACTACAGGTATCACAAATAATAGCGGCACGGCAACGCTAACCTGTACAATAACTGCTATTAATGTAACAGCAACAGGAGTGGGAACCTATGCATGGTCAGGCGGTAGCTCCTTGAACACTGCAGCCAATACATTTACGGCCCCTGCAACGTATACAGTAACAGTGACAGGCGCTAACGGATGTACAGCAAGTAATGATTTTACGATTAGTCAGAACACGACAGCACCTACAGCAGGTATTACGAATAATACCGGCACGACAACGCTAACCTGTACAACAACTACAATAGATGTAACAGCAACAGGAGTGGGAACCTATGCATGGTCAGGCGGTAGTTCTTTGAACACTGCAGCCAATACATTTACGGCCCCAGCAACGTATACAGTAACAGTAACAGGCGCTAATGGATGTACAGCAAGTAATGATTTTACGATTAGTCAGAATACGACAGCACCTACAGCAGGTATTACGAATAATACCGGCACGACAACGCTAACCTGTACAACAACTACAATAGATGTAACAGCAACAGGAGTAGGAACCTATGCATGGTCAGGCGGTAGTTCGTTGAATACGGCAGCCAATACATTTACCTTACCTGCAATATATACTGTAACAGTAACAGGCGCTGACGGATGTACTGCAAGTGACAATATTACGATTAGTCAAAACACGACAGCACCTACGGTAGGAATCACGAACAATACTGGTGACATTGTAATAACCTGTAAAACAACAGCTATAAGTGTGACAGCTACAGGTGGAGGAACTTATGTGTGGTCTGGAGGAACTACTCCATTAACAGCTAATGATTCATTGACAACTGCTGGTATATATGCAGTAACAGTAACTTCAGTAAATGGATGCACTGCAACTTCAGATATAACAGTTTCCCTGAATAATGCTTCCCCGAATGTAGTAATAACAAACCCTGCCTCTGTCTGTTCTCCTTCGACTGTTGATATTACAGCGGCATCTGTTACAGCCGGAAGTTCTACAGGATTAGCTTATACATACTGGACTGATACATCAGCCACTTTGGTTTATTCAAGTCCTACTGCTGCAACAAACGGGACCTATTATATTGAAGGGACCAATGCGGAAGGCTGTTCAACTATAGAATCAGTGTCGGTGAAGGTTAATGCATCTTATTCGTTCACTGATGGTCAAAGTATCTGCAAGGGAACAACTTATAACTGGCACGGTACAAATTATTCCACTGCAGGAACATATTATGCAAATTATACAAGTATTAGTAGTTGTGACAGTAATTACACTTTAAATTTAACTGTAAATGATGTGGATACTGGTATTACTGTTGTTGGATATACAATTACTGCTAATGCATCTTCAGGAACATTCCAATGGGTTGATTGTGATAATAATTATGCATGGATAAGCGGAGAAACTGGACAAAGTTTTGCACCTGCAGTTGA
Source organism: uncultured Bacteroidota bacterium (assembly GCA_963831005.1). Taxonomy (GTDB): domain Bacteria; phylum Bacteroidota; class Bacteroidia; order Bacteroidales; family CG2-30-32-10; genus CAWHOW01. Next base: position 119,968 of record CAWHOW010000017.1, on the reverse strand, counting down.
CGGAAACTATGCGGTAATAGTGACTCAGGGTCCATGTTCTGATACTTCTTCATGCACATATATTTTAACTGTCGACATTGCAAAGTACGAAAATAATAGTTCAATCAATGTTTATCCGAATCCGGTATCATCCGAATTAAATATTGAAATAAACGGTACTTTAAAAAATACAAATTTTGAAATAATAAATTCAGTTGGTCAGATTGTTTCTAACGGAACATTCCCCGGTAAAACTGTTATCCAGACATCAAGCCTGCCAACTGGTGTTTACCTGATAAAACTTGAAACAGTGAATGGTTTGAAATACAAAGAATTTGTAAAAGAATAGGACATTGAATTATGGTATTGCCTATCAGCTAATACCGAATTAGGTTCCTGACTATTTAAACTAAAGGCATGATTGATGCTATTATAAAGTGATCATGCTTTTACTATATGTAAATATTAAAATCGAAGTTGCTTTATTTTTGAGTTAAAAGCAACCCAACTGGCAATTTTGAATTTTTATATTCAACTCATTACAGATTTTCCCTACTTCTATCGGTTTAACGTTTAATTTTTCCGCAATAGCTAATGCAGTTGTGCAGTTTATGAACTGCTTGCCATCCTTGAGTGTGGTTTCTGCCTTGATGGCTTCTTCAATTTTTTTTCTTTCCATAATTCTTGATTTATTTATAAAGACATAAGTAAGATGTTTCTTCTTTTACAATCAACTGGAACTTCTTATCCTTTTCCACAATAAAGGTTTCGAAAGGCTTATAATCCTTCCATTCGTTGCTACCCGGAAGTTTAACAGTAAGTTTTCCTGAAGTTACTGTCATATACTCGACAGTTGATGTTCCGAATTCATATTCGCCTACTGCCATAACACCAATTGTTGCAGGACCTTCTTTAGTTGTAAAAGCAATGGATTTAACCTTGCCCTCGAAATATTCGTTTGTTTTAAACATATCTTTATTATTTATATTTATTTTTCAACTTTGAACCTTAAACATTGAACTGAATCATTATCCTCCGCTGATAAGATGTATCACATCTACATTGTCGCCATCAGTAATGACAGCTTTTTCATATTCGTCCTTTTTAATTAAGCTACCGTTAATTTTAATTACCAACATTTTGAAGGTAAACTTTTTTGTATTCAATAATTGCTGAACAGTCATTTCATTTCCGCTTAATTCTTCGTTATTGTTGTTAAGAGTAATTTTCATTTCTATTTCACTTTTTCATAATTTATTCATTACCAGATGAAATCGGGATAAATACCATTGATAAAGTGCAAAGTTAATTATTAATTTTCAATCAATATTTCCATCACCACATTGGCTTGCATATTGGCAACAATGCCAACACGAGGTGCAAGGGGAGGCATGCTTTCAGAAACTTCCTTAGAAGAATCACCGCATATATAAAGCTTACCATTTTGCCATACTTTAATAGAATTTGAATCACCCCAGCCGGCAAGTCCCACTCCCGAAACTATAGGTTTATCATGCATTTCTGCCAGCACGGTCTCTATAATCATTTGTTTCATTTCAGCAAGGTCAAAAGCTTCAACAATAACATCACAATTTTTGAAAAGCTTAATAATATCACTAGCTTTAAGTTTTTTGTCATGGGCTTCCACGGCAACAGCAGGGTTTATCCTGTTGATATTCTCTCGAAGCGCATATGCTTTTTTCTGTCCTATCTGGTTAAAAAAGAAATATTGCCTGTTAAGATTGCTTTCAATGATCACATCAAAATCGGCAATAATAAGCTTACCAATGCCCACACGTGCAAGCGCAACGGCACAATTGGAACCAAGTCCGCCACAGCCTGCTATGCCAACACATTTGGTTTTAAGTATTTCCTTGTAATTTACCATGTGCTTAATTTAATTCTGACCATTGTAAAATTCTTCAAATATACAAAGTCTTGATAAATGACAATTAAGTCCTAAAGCTGATATATTTCAAGGGCTTCGTCAATGCGAAGCCCTTAACTTTATTAAGCCTTTTATAATAAATTATTCTTTTACAAACCTTTTAACCACAATCCCTTTACCCATTGTCGCCCTGATAAAATACACACCGCTTGCATAATCTCTGCAATCAATGGTTCTGGAAGTAGTAGTGAAAAGCAATCTTCCTGTAATATCTGTAACTTCAATCTTCTTGATTTGTAAAGCAGTCTTTATTTGCAAAATATCTTCAATAGGATTAGGAAAAATATTTATGGCATTTGCTGAAGAATAACTATCGACTCCTACCGGAGATAAATTAGACATGACATTTGAAAAAGATGTGCTTAAAGATGACGTTCTCTCAATTAATGTTGGGGCACAACTTATGCTCCATTGTGTCTTTACTCTCCATGAGGCAACATCTTTATATAAAGCGTAGAGAGGGTCGCTGACAGTTTGCTGGGTACCAGCCACACTGTTTACTGCATGCCAGTTTCCATTGCTGCTGTCATCGCGCATCAGGATATAATCAGCTACCGGATTAGCGCCATTTTCAATAGTATAAGGTACTGTCCAGTAAAATGTCCCATCATTGTTTAATATAAAGATTGTATTATGATAAGGGCTTAGCGTGCTGTAGCTGCCACAGGTATCATGTACTTGCAATTTATACCGGTAAGTTCCTGCATTTGGATTTCCTGTATTCGGGAAATATAATGTTCGCACAGTATCTGTAAACTGGCTAAGCGCTGCATAAGGCATTCGTGCAATTGGTAAATAATTATTAGTGGTTATTTCACGGTAAACAATGAATGAATCAACTCGGGTGAAAGGCGTTTTATCCCACACAATAATGTTATATTGAGATAAAGAATCAACAGTAACCATGCAAATCTTTGCGGAATCGGCAGGGGGCTGAGTAATGGTAACGGAATGTGTCTGCGCACAACCATATTCTTCTGTTATAGTTACAGTAAAACTTCCCGCAGGAAGATTAGTAACTGAAGATGTTGTTTGAGTTGGGCTTGTATTCCATAAATAAGTGTAAGGAGAATTTCCTTCGGAAACCGATGTAAATGCTTTTCCATTGTTTGAACCAAAACATGTGGCATCAGTAAAGGAAGATATAGCTGAATTAAAGTCATACAGGTCTGCCACAAAAATATCATCATTACTTATAGATATTAAAGTATCATTTCCAAAAACAGCAGCGTTATCTTGAAATACACCTGTAATATAAACATTATCTTTTACACCTTTAGCTATTCCGCGTGAAAATTCATCACCCGTACCTCCTGCACTTTTCGCCCATAATACATTACCTACAGAGCTATATTTTGCAATAAAAATATTATAACCCATAGAACTATTATTTATTAATATATCGCTATCAAATGAAATAGAGGGACTTCTATAATTACCTGTAATATAAACATTGCTGCTTGTGTCAATAGTAATTCCGGTACTTTCATTTGTATAAGAAGTACTTCCTGAACTTTTTGCCCATATTACATTACCTGATGCATCATATTTTACAATAAATATACTTGTATTTCCCGAAGTACTTTGAGTAAAAGTTGTCGTGCCAAAAACAGTGGTGACGCCTGTAAAGGTTCCTGTTACAAATGTATTACCCGTAGAATCAATTGTGATCGAAATACCGTCAGCATTTCCCCAAGTAGAACTTACCGGTTTTACCCAGATAAAATTACCGGTGGTATCCATTTTCGCATTATAAAAAACGTCAGCGCCGGGAGCAATATTGTAAAACGTAGTATCGCCAAAAGCTATTGAATCACTTGAAAAGCTACCGGTAATAAATAAATATCCGTTATTTTCAGTAATGCTATTACCATTATCTGGTCTATCCCCTCCGGCGCTTTTTATCCAAACAGGGTTTCCGTTTGAATTAAATTTAGCAACAAAAATATCAAGATTACCTGATCCAAGAGCTGATATTGTAAAATTGCCAAATGTAATAGTATCATTCTCAAAAGACCCTGCAATAAAAACATTTTCTCCCTTATCTACTGTAATACTATTTACTTCTTCACCCCCATTTCTACCTCCTATGAACTTAGCCCATATTACATTACCATTTGGATCATATTTAACTACAAAATTATCGCCTACTCCTGAATCAGTTAATGTAGTGGACCCAAATATAATTGACCTGACAAAAAAACCGGTTACATAAATATTTCCAACTGCGTCTGTCGTAATGCCATAACCAGCACCATTAGCAGTTCCTTTTGCCCAAATAACCAAACCACCCGGGCTATATTTGGCTATGAAAAATTCGCCATTATTTGAAGGGCATATTAGTGTTGTGTCACCAATTGTCAATGAATATTCGAACGACCCTGTAACATATACATTCCCGCTTATATCTGTAGTAATGGCTTTGGTATACTCATCGCCTGTGCCACTGGCACTTTTTGCCCAGAAACAATTTTGTGCATATGTACTTATGCATGTAAATGCAAGCATTAAAATAATAAATAACTTTTTCATAGCTTTGATTATTTATTGGTTTTATTTTTCAATGTTATCTATTTGCTCTATTTATTCTTTAATGAACTTTTTTACTTCGATTCCTTTCTCAGTTCTCACTTGCAAAATGTAGACACCGCTTGTCAATGAGGAAACATCAATATTAATTTTATTGCCTGTCGTTGTATAAATTTTAATAAGCTGACCTTGTATGTTTGTAATTTCAATTACTGCACTCTGCAGACTTTCGATTGTTAACGTATTAAATACGGGATTGGGATAAACGGCTATTTGTTCATTGTTTAAAGTCAACTGTGCAAATCCCATAGGTACTGGCTTTATAGTATTGCTATGTGATAATAAATGTGTTTGTGTGATGCTTAACATTGTTGGTGTGCAATCAAAACCTAAAGCATCAACTCGCCAATTACCATTAGGGTAACTTGTATAGTTCGGATCTGTAGATGCAAGGCCGGCTGTATTTACCAGAACATGCCAATTCCCTGTGTTATTATCATCTCTTAAAAAAGCATAACCTATTACCGGGTTAGCCTGTCCTGATCCAATTGAATATGCATTCCAAGAAAAATTAGAACCGCTTTCCTGAACAAACATAGTTTGATGAGAAGGGCTTAAATCGCTAATATTACCACATGTATCACGTATAGCAAGTTTATATAACCAACTAGAATACATCGGATTCCCACCATTAGGTCCGCCAATACTTTGAGCAGTATCTGTAAATTCACTCAAGGCATTCGCGCTTACTGTTCCAATGCACAAATAGGTTGAAGTTAGTATATTCATCCTATATACAATAAAGCTGTCAGCATTATTGTATACAGTATTATCCCAATAAATATCATTATATTTATAAAAGGTAGAACTATCAGTTGTAACCACGCAAATGAAAGGTGCTACGGCTGTCTGAACAATATTGATAGTGATATTTGCAGTACCCGAACATCCATTAGTGTCAGTACCTGTAACTGTATATATTGAAGCAGCAGTTGGCATTATTGTAACAGGATTATTTGTTCCTAAACTATTACTCCACACATAAGTATTTCCTCCGTTTGCTGTCAAAATATCAGAACTACTTGCGCATATATTATTGGCAGAAGAAGAAATACTGATTACTGGATTAGGAACCACATCAACAGTGATGCTATCCTTAGCCGTACAGCCATTCATATCAGTACATGTAACTGAGTACGTATTTGTTGCTGCTGGTTCAACTGTTAAAGGGTCTACAGTTCCCAAACCGCCGCTCCATGAATAAGTAATTCCGCCGCTGGCAGTTAATGTTGTTAATGTTCCAGCACAACTCGGATTGACTTTGTTGCATGGATATAAACAAAAGAATGTTGAAAAAAGAGTGTTAACCCAAATAAGCTAACACTCTAAATTAAGAAGTTTGCACAAAACTTCGACATTATGAGCAAACTAACAGAATTCAAAGCCAAAGATAAATATAAAATTTTAAATTGGAAAGAATATAATGAGAGTTTAAAAAATCGAGGAAAGATAACCCTTTGGATAAGTAAAGAAGCAATAAATTCATGGGCATATACAGGCACAAGAGAACGAGGGGGTAAAATAGGATATAGTGATTTAGCCATAAAAACCTGCTTGACTATAAAGCAAGTAATACATTTAAAATTAAGGCAAACAGAAGGGTTTGTAAATAGTTTGTTTGAAATAATGAGTTTAGAAATAAATGCTCCGGATTATAGTACATTGAGTAGGCGGGCGGGAAAACTTCAAATAGAATTGAAAGCAATAAAACAAAAAGGGAACATAGATATAATAGTTGACAGCACTGGATTAAAAGTATATGGTGAAGGTGAATGGAAAGTGCGTAGGTATGGATGGAGTAAGCACAGAACATGGAGGAAATTACATATAGGAATAAATGCAGAGACACAGGAAATCATAGCAGAAGAATTAACAGAAAACAGCATATCTGATGCGGAAGTGACAGAAGATTTATTAAATGAAGTAGCTGGGCAAATCAATAGCTTTAGAGGAGATGGAGGGTATGATAAAAAGAATGTTCGTAAAGAATTATGTAAAAGAAAAATCAAAGAAATAATACCACCGCAAGAGAATGCAGTTGAGAGTAAAGATACGGCATTAAAAGAAAGGAATAAAGTCATAAAATGCATAAACAAAATAGGACGAAAAGAATGGAAGAAACAAATTAAATATCACAAACGAAGTTTAGTGGAAGTAGCAATGTTTCGGTATAAAACAATAATTGGAGATAAAATTAATGCGAGAAAATTTGAAAATGAAAAAACAGAAGTACGGATTAATTGCTCAATATTAAATGTTATGACAAATTTAGGAATGCCGATAAGTACAAAAGTAGCTTAAGAATTTTTAAACAAAGAAATTATTTTTTTTCCAAATTATCCATGCAACAAAGTCACTCGGATTTGCAGATGCATTAATACCTACTGTTGCTCCGGGAGTTACCTTTACAACTATATAAAGAGTATCGGCGATAACAGAAGAATCTAATGGCGTTCCTATAACAGTGTACAATGTTGTAACGGAAGGATTGGCTATAACAGTGTCTCCCGTAGTTGCCAGTAATCCTGCCGCAGGGCTCCATGACCATGAATAATGGTTAACTGTTGTGCCTACAATTGCAATTGGAACCACTCCCCCACAAGTATTGACAGTATCTTTACATGTACTGCATTCTAATACAGTAGCATGTGATGACCAGGGAAATGTAAAATAAATTACATCATTGCCAAACGTGGATAGACTATTTGCTTCAAGAAATATTGCAGAGTCCCATGATGCATCTCCCACATCTGTAATACCGATTTTAGCATGATAGGTCATGAAAGGGAGTACAGGATATTTAGCAGTTAGAACAGTAGTAAATCCATTATACACTATTGATGTACCAGAAAAATTATCTATATAATACTGGCAATTATTGCATGGACCAGTTGGCGGGCCAGACCAGCTTTGTCCATCATTAACATTATTAATGGAAACCATAGTATCTGTACCAGGAATTAAAGCGATATTGACATTGGAATAATTACCACTATCAGGATTAGGGCCAGATAAAAAGAAGCCAAAAACATCATTAAAATATGAGTTAACATAATCAGGATATTCTTCTGAAGCAAAAACATATTTGAAGTAGATGGTGTCAGAAGATGGAACAAAATCGAATTGCAAAATTGCTGCATCATAGATATTATCAGTTGCAATGGAAATAAGCTGGGGGTCATGACATGTAGAATCACTAAAAATCCATGAATTAAAATTCGAAGCAGGTGAACCGATTGGATATTCTCCATTAGAACCATTTCCATTAACCATTCCTGTTGACATAACTATTCCACTTGCCATTCCAAGATTTGTTAATGCACCTCCGCTAAAGCTTCCTATCGCTGACGGATCTCCTGTGTATATAACATTGCTTACTGTTACTCCTGCTCCTGCAAAAATATTTTGTACCATTTGTGCCGGTGTCATAATTGAACTATCAACTACAAGTTGCGGGAATATATTACTGTATATGAAGAAACAAATACTGAGTAAGATTATTTTTTTCATAACACAGATTATTTAATAATTGAACTGCATAATTGTTCTTTATTCTTTAATAAACTTCTTCACTACAACCCCTTTGTCCGTTGTTGCTCTTATAAAATATACACCGCTTGCATAATTACTGCAATCAATAGTTTTCGCAGTAGTGTTGCAAAATAGCCTTCCGGTAATATCAGTAACCTCTATGTTTTTAATTGGCACAACCGTTTGTATTTGCAAATTATTGGTGACAGGAATAGGGAAAACAGTAATATTAGTATTTTTATCATTTATTTCTTCTATTCCATCCGATTGCGATGTCGATCGTTTCCATGCTCCACCGCCGTATGTCCCTGCAAAAATATCTGCTCCGCTTATCACGAATGAATAAATAGATGTATAAGTCAAGCCAGAATTCCAGCTACTCCATTTTGCGCCATTATTGGCTGATTTATAAATTCCGCTGCCACCACTTGTGCCTGCAAAAAGGGTATCGTTACTTACAGCTATAGCATTTAATGTTGTACAAGCCAGCCCTGTGTTCATAGCCGTCCAGCTCGTGCCATTATTATCTGATAGAAATACGCCTCCATAAGTTCCCGCAAAAATATTATTTCCACTGACAGCTAATGAGAGAATTATATTATCGGAAGAATTTGTTAATCCTGTATTTACCGCCACCCAACTTGCGCCATTATTGTTTGATAAAAACACACCACTACCCATAGTACCTGCAATAATATTTGTTCCGCCGTTTAAACATATAGCCAATGAATGAACCGCTAAAGTTGTAATTCCACTATTTACTGCTGTCCAGCTTATACCATTATTGGCAGATAAAAACACTCCGTTATTAGTACCGGCAAAAATATTAGTTCCACTGACGACCAATGATAATACAGTTTTATCTTCGGAAGATGACAATCCGGTACTCGCTGCAAGACCAGTTTGTGCCATTATTGGCAGATAAAAACACTCCATCACCCTGTGTGCCGGCAAAAATGGTATCATTGCACATAGACATTGAGAGAATAACTTCCGTACTAGATATACCGTTATTCACAGCTGTCCAGCTTATACCTTGATCAGTTGATAAATACACACCACCACCATTAGTTCCCGCAAAAATATTTGTACCTTTCACTAAAAAGCAAGAAATTTGCCCTGTGCTAAATAAAGGACCACTTGTTGGTTGCCACTGTGCTTTTATGCTCAAGCCAATAAAAACTAGCATTAGTAATGTAATTAATTTTTTCATGGTATTATTTATTTTATGTTTAGATTAATTCTGACTTACTTATTCTTTTACAAACTTTCCAACGTTATTGACTTCCTCGCTTTTTACATGTACAATATACACTCCGTCGGGCAATGCTGAAATATCGATGTTGGTTTTATTCTCAGTAATACTCTTTTCTAAAACCAAATTACCTATAATATCATAGATTCTTATTTCTGACTTCTCAATTCTCACTTCTGAACCAGTTCCCGTTTGTGTCTGCAAATTATCAGTAACAGGATTGGGAAATATTTCTACAGCATTATTATTGGCATTATATCCTTGAATTCCAACACCGGAATAAGAACAAGTACTAAATTCCGGATTGATATATTTTAATGTATCGTTTTCAGTAAAACAAAGCAACACATCATTCTGGCTATTTGAGAGACCTAAGTTAAAGGTGGTTAACACTCCACGCAAGCTACCTATGCCTTCAATCCAAGTATCATTAACTGCACCTGTCTGCACCCACGAAAGATAAATCCTTTTTCTAAGTTTGCCTGAAATTTTAACAGAATCAATCGTGTCAGCTATTAATTTAACAGGGTATGCAGGTATAGTGTTTATAGTAAAAGTATCGTTTAAACCTATATTAAAATCATATAATAATGCTTCGGCAGAATCAGGATAGTATTTATAAAATACTTTTTCAGTTGAATCTTCACGGATATATTTTACCGGGGCTTCATCAAATCCAATTTGTAAAACTTTTTTATAATGAAGTGAATTTATAACAGTATCTGATGTAAACTTTACAGTGTAGTTATTAGATGAAACACCATCAGCCCATAATATTAAGTTGTTCCATACTTTGTTTGTATCAACTAATGGATAATAAGTCTGTGCTTTTGCCTTGCCTTCGGGCAGACAGGCAAAACAAACTATATGTACAAATACAATAAAAAGGGAATATCTTTTCATTCCGATTATTTATTCTTTAATAAATTTCTTCACCACTACCCCTTTATCCGTTGTTGCCCTTATAAAATACACACCGCTGGCAAAACTTCTACAATCAATGGTTTTAGAATTAGTGTTGCAAAGCAGTCTCCCGGTAATATCTGTAACATCTATATTCTTAATTGTCACATCCGACAATATTTGCAGATCATTGGTAACAGGGTTGGGATAAATTTTTATGGAATTATTATCATGTTGAATAATGCCGGTAATGCAATTCGCTTCAAATACAATAATTGAAACAGAATCTTTATATTGGCATAAATTATCAGTTACTGTAACAGAATATTTATATGTTCCGCCACTCGAAAAATGCAAATCAACTTGAGGACATTCCGAACCATTCGACCATAGATATGAATTATAACCGGCTCCGGCATCTAAAATAATATCTCCGCAAGTATCCATTGTTACAGATGATGCAGTGTCGTAAGAAGGATAATTCAAATTATTCCATATCCTGAAATCTTTATATAAGGAAACAGGAGTTGAGTTATAAATTGTTTCTGTATTATTTTTTACTGCCACATAATAGGTGCCCGGTGAAACATTGGTAAAAATGCTGTCGTTGCTGTATGTTTGTCCGCTGTCCAGCGAATATTTCAGTGGAGGCGACAGGGCAGGGGTATTAATTGTAATAACACCGCTGTCCAAACCGGTACAATGATAATAGTTCGATTTGATATTGATTATTTCGAGCTTAGCGGCACCACCGAATGTAAATTGTTCTCCCGTCCAGATATTATCATTATGATCAATCAGTATGGTAAACATGGCTTCAATGATAAACCTGTTCTCCTGAAAATAACTCCAATTCGTTCCATCATATTTATAAAGGATATTATCAGCAGGAAACCAATAATTGCCTTGTTTATCCTCAGCCATAGAATACAGGGATGAATTAAAACAATTATCAAATACCTGAACTTTCTGCCAATTGATACCATCGTAGTTAAACAGATCCGGACTACCGGTTAAGAACCATAGTTTATTACGACTGTCGAGAAAAATTCTGGTAATATTATCTGTCCAGCCCGGTATAATTGAATCGTATATTGTCCAGTTGTTCTGATCGTATTTAAGAACGGTACAATTTTTTGTTCCGAACCACAGGTTTCCAAGTGAATCTTTAACCAATGAATAAAATGGATAATTTGTGTATGCACCGGGAAGTGAAACCTGGCTCCATGTAGTATCATTGAGTGTGTAAATCCCTGTTTTGGTAGCAGCCCATATTTTACCTGAATCATCTTCATTAATGGCACATGTTTGTATATTAAAATTTTCCCAGGTACTCCCGTCGAATTTTGATGTAGGGGTTCCGAAATTTGAACTTGCCCAAATGTTGCCATGGCTATCTTCAAATAAACCCGCATCTGAATGTATACTATAATGAGACCAACTGGTACCATCGAATTTGGATAAACCTGGAGGAGGGCTGCCAAACCATATATTACCATGGCTGTCTTCTAATAAAGACCATACACCAAATTCGCCCATAACACCTCCTCCATATGGATAGTATGTCCAGGCGCCTTGTGAAAAAAGGTTATTTGATAATATAATAACAAATGCTATTATACAAAGAAGGCTGTGGTAGGTTTTTTCATGGTTTAAAAATTTAAAATAACCTCAAAGATATTGTATTAATGTTGACAAATCAAGCTTTTGGTCGAAATTATTTTTGATAATTGCCGCTTTCCAAAGTGGGATAAAGGTTTTGCAGTGTTTTTAGCATAAAAAAAACCCGAAATAAACTGTATGGCTTTGCACATTAAACAACACTGGCAGGCGAGCGCGAAACTTTACGTTGCTATTGAAGCAAGTAAGTTATCAACTGGACAATTTTCTTCCGGCACGCTTGCTTATCAGCCATGTAATTAAAGTAATAATTCCAAAGCAAATTATAAATGTAATGCAAACCATACTGATAGTATCTAAGCTTCTATCTTCAAAAGAAAAATCGGGTGAAAGAATATTATTGTTTCCTAACGCATACTGAATAAGCATAATGGCATAAAGCAATAATGTTACTTTTAAAATGAAAAATGAAATAACGAAAAATACCCTGCTCAGGCTTTCTGGTTTTGCGCTTTCTGGTTTTTTGCGGTTTATCAGTATTATAGCTAAGATAACCAATCCAAATACTATAATAGTTAGCCCGCTGGCCTTACTCCATATTTCTTCAATAAAATAGGTGCTCGCCTGTTCCCATCCTCCTGAATGATTTGGTTTAGCTAACAAAATCATTAAAATGCCTAAAACTATTATGCCGGCAATGGTCAATAGATTGATTAGAATATTTTTTTTCATGTGTTTATTTTTTTTGTTTATTGTTAGTTATGGTTCGATTCATGTTTTTCCACAGCCAAGCGTGCACGAACAGAAAGTTCAAATATCACTCTTTCACTATCCTTGTCACTTCCGCCTTATCGTTACTGCAAAGCCTTAAAATGTAAACTCCTTTTGCAAGTCTGTTTATGTCAATTCATGTTTTCCCACAGGCAGCCTAGCGCGAATCATGACATTCATTCAAAAAAATCGAAGAGATAAGCGCTGTCAAAATCAATTTCAAACTCCTTTAAAAATTCCAGATATTCTTCTTTAAATGTTTTCTTTTGATGATGAATTTCCTGATTCATTATATATTTTATCACATTGTCGCGTTGAGAGCGACTATATGAGAATGAGCCAAAACCTTCCTGCCAGTAAAATTTGAATTTTGAATATTTATTTTCATTGATAAATCGTGATGATTCTGATTTAATTTCTCGCACTAAATCTGATAAACAGCATGAAGGCGACTGTCCTAGAAGAATATGAATATGGTCGGAAACGGAATTAATAGCCAAAAGTTTTTGTTTTTGATTTTTGATAATACCTGTTATATATTTATGTAAAGTTTCCCGAAAAGAGGAAGCGATCATAGCTTCTCTATTTCTAACGGCGAAAATTAACTGAATGGTAATTTGTGAATAAGTGTTTGCCATAGTTCTTTTATTTGTCCCGTAGGGACATGATGTTGGTAAAGTTCCTGCTTTATATAAATGTTCCGCTCCTACGGAGCGGGATGTTTCATTATGAATTGCTTTTTACCAATATCCGACCCCTACGGAGTCTTTATTATTTTTATTGCGTTTTTCTTCTCCTTCATCTATTGCCGCTATTACCATGCCTTTTTCCCAAAGGCAGGCGAGCGCAAACGTTGTGTTTGCCATAGTTCTTTTATTTGTCCCGTAGGGACATGATGTTGGTAAAGTTCCTGCTTTATATAAATGTTCCGCTCCTACTGAGCGGGATGTTTCATTATGAATTGCTTTTTACCAATATCCGACCCCTACGGAGTCTTTATTATTTTTATTGCGTTTTTCTTCTCCTTCATCTATTGCCGCTATTACCATACCTTTTTCCCACAGCCAGGCGAGCGCGAAACTGTATTAATCTAATTCAATTATTTTATCAATAGTTAAACACAATAATTTATATAATTCTGACAGTTCTGATTTCGAATTTACAGTTCTACTCACAACACTTAAAAGATTTATTTTGCTATCAGTTTTCTGAAAATTACAAAGAATAGAATACACATTGTTCTTAAGTAAAATTGATCTTATACTATCATTGCTAAATATCTTTAAAACCTGATTCGAATTTGGGCTTTGCACCATATATTTTTTGTCAAAAACTTCATCTCCAATTTTAATACTTTTTCGTGCAAATATTTTCCAAAGTTTATCCATTGAATCAATAACAATAATCGAAAATTCCAGTTTTTGCTTAACTTTTAAATTACAATTGATTTTCAATGGTTGTGTGGTAGATTCAGTAAACTCAATCTGGCAACTTTTATGTAAGACTACTGCCTGCCACGTCTTGCATGAGATTTAACCCGTACCTACCTTTGTGGCAAAAGCAAAGGTATGGAAAAGCAGGAACAAGCAAAGCATAGGGAAAAAATGATTCGGCTGATAAAGCAATGGCAATCCAGCGGAGAAAGTAAAGTAAGGTTTTGCCAAATCCACAATATCCCCAAATGGCAGTTTTACTATTGGACAGCAAAGTATGAAAAGGAAAAATCTTCTCAGGCAGGATTTATACCTGTTCAAATAAAGGAAGAAAGTAAAACAGAAAAGATTTTGGACAGGATTGAAATACGATATTCAAATGGGACCAGTGTCCATCTGCCAGCAGAGGTATCCCTAGTATTAATAAAAAGTCTTGTTTGCCTGTGATATGTTTTCCTTAAGTTCATCACAGACATACTTTCTCTACCGAGGGAATACTGATATGCGGAAAAGCTTTGACGGATTGTGCCAGATGGTAAAAGAGCAAATGAATCGCAATCCAATATCAGGAGAGGTATTCATATTCATGGGCAGGCAACGCAACACGATAAAGCTGCTTCATTGGGAATATGGGGGTTTTGTATTGTATTACAAGCGACTTGAGTGGGGAACGTTTGAAATGCCATTTTTCGATAGTTCGAGCAATAGCTATCAGATACAATGGTCAGAACTCATGATGATGGTCGAGGGTATATCCATGCAAAATATAAAACTTCGGAAACGCTTTACTACTGCGGGTTTATGTTGATAAATGTGTTGATAAATTCAGTAAAATCAATGGGTCTGGCATTGGTGATTTTTTTACTTTTGTTATGTGATAGAACATCAAAGTAAAAACGCCGAAAATACTGACTTCATTACAATTCCCAGGAGTGAATATGAATCACTTAAAGCACATTTAGAAAAAGAATCAGAATTACAGGCGGAAGTTCTTTATCTCAAGCATGAGTTGGATAAACTCAAACGAATGATATTTGGAGCTAAGAGCGAACGTTTCATTGCGATTGATTCATCTCAACAACTTACATTAGGATTGGATGGTATTGAGCCACTGAAAGAGAAGGAACCCGAAACACAGGAGATAAGTTATACCCGCAACAAGTCAAAACAGACAGAAGAAGTATCTGGACATTCACGTATGCCACTACCAGCACATTTGCCCAGAGTAGAGCATGTGATAGAACCAAAAGAGAATATAGAAGGTGGAAAGAAAATTGGGGAAGAAATAACAGAAGTTTTAGAATATAAACCGGGAGACTTTTTGTACAGCGTTATGTTCGTCCTAAATATGTATTACCACAAGACAAAGGTATCGTAATAGGACAGCTTCCATCATTACCCATTCCACGAGGCAATGTAGGTCCTGGATTATTGGCTCATATAGAAGTGAGTAAATATGTAGACCATATGCCCTTTCATCGTCAGGTGCAACAATTAAAAAAGGGAAGGCGTTGTACTTGCTCAATCAACAATTGGTGGATGGCATGTTGGTGGGTGCAAATTGATATTACCGATGTATCAGTTATTGAAAAGCGAGGTATTAAAATCCAATTATTTGATGGCAGATGAAACACCGATACCTGTGTTATCGGTAGATAAGCCTGGAGCAACGCATAAAGGATATATCTGGGTTTATTATGACCCGTTAATGCGAATGGTATTATTTGACTATCGAAAAAGCAGGAGTCGGGAGGGTCCTACAGAAATCTTAAAAGACTTTCATGGAAAATTACAGACAGATGGCTATGAAGCATACACGATATTTGAAAAAATAAAGGATATAATATTACTTGCCTGCATGGCGCATGCACGCCGAAAATTTAAAGATGCATTAGACAATGACAGTATAAGGGCTGGGCAGATGCTAAAGTTAATGCAGGGCTTGTATAATATAGAGAGAACGGCAAGGGAGACAAATATGTCGCATGAAGAACGTTATACTCTACGTCAGGAAGAATCTTTGCCTATTCTTAAGGATATGGAGAGACTGGATGAAAGAAAATATTATGCAAGTACTTCCTAAAAGTGCTATCGGAAAAGCTATAGCTTACACCCTGAAATTATGGCCACGGTTAATCCGTTATGCTGACGATGGTAGATGTGAGATAGACAACAATCTTATAGAAAATGCTATACGTCCCATAGCATTGGGAAGAAAAAATTATTTGTTTGCTGGTTCCCACGAAGGCGCAGAACGTGCTGCTATGATGTATTCTTTTATGGCGTGCTGCAAAATGAATCAGGTAGAACCATTCGCATGGCTGAGAGATACACTAACCCGCTTACCCGATACAAAAATATCCAACATAGGTGGATTCCTTCCGAATAATTGGGCACCAATCCTTACACCTGAAGAGGTAGGTACTTTACCGTAGGGAGTACACTTTTATAAGGAACAATTAAACAAAGCATCTCCATATCATATGAAACCGTATGTTTAACTTTAATTGTTCCGCCCAATTCATCTGCCATTTCTTTCCAGAAAGGCTGCTTTTTAGTAACATCAATATAACCAAGTGTAGGCATAATATAATTTTCTAAATTTTAACTATTGAGTATACATAGCAAGTATTCATATTTTCCCATAGACTGGCTATCGCGAACTAACGGCGAATATAAGGCTCCCATTGCTTTTTTCTTTTATCGTAAACTAAGTGCAAAGGATATTTAACAGGTAGTTTCAATTTGTCCATCTTTCTCCGCAATACATTATTCTCTTTGTGGTAATGTTCCGCCATCAGATCAATAGCAGTATCAATATGATTATACCAATCTGTTACAGGAGCATCCCTGTTAAAAATAAATTTTACGCGCTTATTATATCGTGTGTAAAATTCCATTGAGAATGCTTTCGAATAATTGTTGTTAACTTTAATAGGTTTTTGTAAAATCAATTCTTCTTCATGATTCCTGAAGAGGCCTGCAAATTGCTTTATTAATGTTTTTACTAAAGTATAATTGGTATTATCGGTTTCTTTTGTAAAATCTTTGTTATTGCAATTGAACATTAAGCTTGCCACCAAAGCTGTGGGTTTGTTCCAGTTATACGTGCCCGGCGAATAATCATGGGGTGCTTTAGCAGGCACAAAAACAATCTCGCCTTTCAGAAGCGTTAAGTTCAGCTCAGGAAAAAACCGGTAAAGGTTATTAGCTATAGAAATAAATAAAATAGTTTCGGCTTTAGCTTCTTTCCTAAATCTATTAATGATTGTTAATGCATTTTCCTTTTTTTCTTTTGTTTTTTTTGCCATATTTTTAATTATAAAAGCTGTTTAACTTCATACAGGCGAGCGCAAAACTTAAGTTACTTATCCAGCATTAACTGTTTTGCATCGCTTACTATAATTTCAGTTTTGCCTTTGTAGTCGGTTATTACGCCTATCACATCAATAACCTTTCCATCATACACGGCTACATTGCCTACATTTACTATATCTTTCTGGAATATTACTGCCGTAAAAGGATTATCTGGATATTTGCCGCCTATATTTAAATAAACCGCTTTATCGGTTGATTTTATTTGAAATACTTTGCCCACTACTGTATCGGTTTTCGATTTGTAGTTTTTGGCATCTTCGGCTTTTATTTTGTGTTGCGCATACGTACAGCTTCCTATAAATAATAGTGAAGCAAAAATAAGGATAGTGTGTGTTTTCATATCATTATTGTTTTATTGTTTATATAATTCTTCCCACAGCCAGCCGAGCGCGAACTTTACGAGCGCCATCAAGGGTTTTAGCTGAATAATATGTGACTAAAGTCAAAATAATTTCTCTCTTTTTTATCCGTTGACTAAAGTCAACGGTAGTAATGATTGATTTCTTCTTTCAGTCGGCTTTAGCCGACTGGTACATAGGATAAATTATTCAAAACTTATTTTATCTATCTCTCCCATTAACATTGAAGTTTCTGCCAGGGCAACAATTATTTTCTGATAATGTAAAATATCACCAAAGGTTAATGTTCTTCCTTTTCTGTCCTTTAGCCATTTCTGTGCGGGTTGATAACCACCAATAAAAAACTCCCATGCAACTGGAGGCACGCAATCAAAATATTGTTCATCGTTTATAAAGACCTCCCCAACCCCTCCAAAGGAGGGGCTTTCAACCTCCACATTAGTTGACTGTTCTTTTAATGTTGATGATATGGAATCTAAAACAGAAGCTATATTCGTTAATACTTGCTCATTTGTAAAGCGGATTACCCGATAACCAAGGTCATTCAATTCAACAGTTCTGTTTTCATCATATTCTTTTCTGAATTTATGTATTTCACCATCAACTTCAATAATCAATTTATGAGTTAAGCATACAAAATCAGGAATGAAGCGGTCAATAATATGTTGTCTTCTGAATTTAACTCCAAGCTTTTTGGTTTTCAAATTCTCCCAAAGTAGTTTTTCAGCATCCGTCATTTCAGCTTTTAAGCGGTCTCTCTCTTCTTTAATTACTTTGTAAAATTTAGGGTCTGCTGTTTGCCATCCATAATCGTTTACGATGTTTTCATCTTCAGCATTGGCTGGTTCTCCCCCTTTGGGGGAGTAAGTGGGGGTCTGCGGTTGGTTTATAACATACCTTATTTTATCAACTTTATTGGTGCCGCCTTGCGGATACTTTGTTATAAGGTTATTTACTACAGGGCTTTCAAGTAAATGTATCTGTCTAAGTTCTCCACCCAGTTTAACCAAAGCCCAAAAGGTTTCTTTATCCTTTGGATATGGCACCCTTGGAAAATCTATCTTTAAAAACTCTTTGTATTTTTCCCTGTATGTTGGGCTATGCAATACTGCATATATATAATCCAGTATATCTATAGGTGCAAAAGTGCCATCGTCACTGCGAGGAACGAAGCAGTCTGTTTTTGAGATTGCTTCTCCACCTGTTGGCGTATCGCAATGACGCTCCGGTGTAAATGTTAAGCCAAGTTTCTCCGCAATTTGTTTTACTATTTCTAAATTTAAGTTTGGCGTTCTGACCTCCCGTACCTCCCCTAAATCCCCTCCAAAGGAGGGGACTTTACCTCTTTTAGTCTCCCCTTTGGGGAGATTTAGAGGGGTCAAAAGATTTGGCGTGACCTCCCCTAAATCCCCTCCAAAGGAGGGGACTTTACCTCTTTTAGTCTCCCCTTTGGAGAGATTTAGAGGGGTCAAAAGGTTTGGTTCTGCTGTTTGCGCTGTGCTTTGCTGGGCTGTGGTTTCGGGATAAAGATAAAGTGGGAAATGATAAGAGGCTTCTTTTGTTTGTAGAGATACTGTGCATTTGTCACTAATTGATTTAGTAACAAAAACATGTTGAAAATCAAAAGTGCTTTGTTGTTTACAAATTAAGAGACCAATATTATCCTTAGAAATCATATGTTTCATAATTTCATTTCTTGGATAAGATAAAACACCTTTTGATTTGGCAGAATATAGAATCATTCGGTTGTCAAAAGGACGATAATCTACTCGCTGAATTGTAGAATTATCAATTTCTTTTTTCGCATTAGCATATGTCCAATCTCTACTATCAGTATGTTCATTATATTTATTTCGAAATGAAATTTCATCTAAAGTTATAAAATCATTTTTTACTTTTTCAATTTCATTCTGAGAATATTTAACTAATAAATTATCTCTAGCAGTAACTATTCCACAAGCAAATTGGTTAAATAATTTAGAAATTTCAAAACCCGCATTATAACTACCTGAAGATTGAAAATCTTTTGGAACAAAGAAGAAGTAAGGTTCTTTACATTCTAATTGCTTCCAATTAATTTTACTTAAATTATTTTCAGAAAGAGCTTTATACTTTTCTTCTCTTAATCCAAATGAATTAAAATGTTTTACTTCAGCTAATCTTCCTTTTTCCTTTTTATTCGTTTTTATTAGCAAGTTAATACTTACACCTTGTTGTATATCAAAAACATTTTCATCTTTACTACCATCTATAGATGTTTCATTTTTCTTCGCACTTCCATGTAAATCCAAAATATAAATTTTGTCAAATGTCTCGAGTAAATGTTTACGCATTTGTCTATGAATACCACCATCTATAAAACTATTATTAGAGATATAAGCTAAAATACCCCCGCCATTCTTTTCAATAAAATATTCACCGAAACGAATAAACTTAATATAATCATCAGAGAGTGGCTGTATATTTCGTTCATGCAAATCTTTTTTATAATCTGCTGTTAATTTTTCTATCCATTCACTCTTATTGTTACTGCTTACAGAATAAGGAGGGTTTCCTAAAACCACCATCACAGGTGTATCGCGCTTAACGTGGTTGGCTTCGTTGGCTTCGCTGCTTAGCCAGTTTGCAAACAAAGTGCCAGTATCGGGATGGTATTCTTCTAAGGAATTGGTAAGGTAAATCCTAAAACGGCCTCCCCCAACCCCTCCAGAGGAGGGGCGATACCCTGTATCGGTAAAAAGCAAATCAAGCTTTAAATGCGCCATAGCATAGGAAGCCATTAATATTTCAAAGCCATACAGGCGGGGTATCAAATGCTCCTCGGCATAAATGCTCCAGATGCCATGCTGCCCTTCAAAATTCTTATAAACATGTTTAATTATTTCGGCAAGGAATGTCCCTGTGCCGCAGGCAGGGTCTAATATCTGCACCTTATGCACTTCCTGTTCAATTTCAACTTCTTTTAAATTTGAACGACGGTCGGCAGTGGCTTTGGTAACTACTTTTTTCTTTATCCTTATTTTGGTAGTATCGGATAATCCCTGCTCCAAGCCAAACTCTGTTTTTAAAATATCGTCAACTGCGCGCACTATAAAATTCACTACAGGTTCGGGAGTGTACCAAACACCGCGACTTTTGCGAAGTTTGGGGTCGTATTCCGAAAGAAAGGTTTCGTAAAAATGTATAACAGGGTCGTTCTGCTGCGTAGGCTTACCAAAATTGTTCATTATAGCTGCCACATCGGTAGCCCTGAAAATATCAGCCAGCGCATCCACTATCCATTTAATGCGGTCGTCAAGGTCGTAACCTGCCACATACTGAAATAGTTTCCTAAGGAAAGGATTAGTTTTGGGAATCAGTTCGGCAGCTTCCTGACGGGTAAAACTATCGAGCTTGGTATCGTGAAGCCTTGCTGCAAACATACCATAGGCAATGGTTTGGGCGTATATGTCGGCAAAATCCTTGGGCGTTATATCGTGAATAAGTATCTGCTTGAACGAATTCAACTGGTCGCGCAGTGAATTATTGGCGCTTTCGTGGGCAATATCGTCAGCCAGTTTTTCATCGGCATGAAGGGCGTTCTCAATAATATCAGCCAGCAGCCTTGCTTTGCCTGCCATCATTTTCGACAGCTTGGATGCTGACTTTATTGTTTGACCTACATACGTACAAAAGTTCTTTATGAATAAAGTGAAAGCTTCGTAGTTAGCAGGGATGGGAACAATTTTATTCTTTTCAATAGAGGCTATAGTAACAGAAGTTACAGGCTCGCCATCAATAAACAAGCGGAATTGCAGGTAATCGGTAATGATAAGGTTTGAAAGCGAATTTTTATAACGGTCGAATTGCTCTTTATGCGATTTGCTGTTCAGGTCGGCTCCAATATCTTTTGCTTCAATATAGCCTACAGGAATATTCTTTTTTGTAATGATATAATCGGGGGCGCCGCATTCAATATGCGAAGGTTCGTTAGTAATCAACACATCGGGGGCGATGCTTTCAATAAGGTTTTGAAGGTCGCCGCGATAGGTATGTTCGGTAGAAATCCCTGTTTTAAAGTGGATATTTACTTTATCTATGTATTCCTGTATGGTCACTTTTTACAAATTTTGTTTAAAAGTAGAAAAAACATGGATATGTAATCAAAAACACATGTTATAATTTTTACTTTTCCATCCGCTTTCGGTGTAATTTCCAAGTATCATTGCACAAACTCTTGTAAGACTTGCACAAACTCTTATAACACATCTCTCTTGTGTTACAACACATCTCTCTTGTGTTACAACACATCTCTCTTGTGTTACAACACATCTCTCTTGTGTTACAACACATCTCTCTTGTGTTATAACGCATCTCTCTTGTGTTACAACACATCTCTCTTGTGTTATAACGCATCTCTCTTGTGTTACAACACATCTCTCTTGTGTTACAACACATCTCTCTTGTGTTACAACACATCTCTCTTGTGTTACAACACATCTCTCTTGTGTTATAACGCATCTCTCTTGTGTTACAACACATCTCTCTTGTGTTACAACACATCTCGCTAATTTCAAATAAAATACCCGAAAAGCAAAGAGTGCCCGGAGCTATTTGCCCCGAAGCACTCTCAATTTACCTGTATAACAGGCAAAACGTACTGGATGTCTGCTAATTTTCTACTGAATGCCTATATAAATCCAGCCATCCCATATATAAGGGTCGGGAGAGGTGATGCTGAATATAGGATGATGTTTATCTGTTATGGTAGTTTTTGCCGTCTTTTTGGTCTTTGCCGATGGTATTACGAAAGGATTTTTGGTACGGCTGACAGGCACTATGCATGTATGATTAATAGCCAGTATGGTTCCGCTCGTAAGATCGCTAAGCTGGATAGTACCTTCGAGCGAAACATAATCTGTGTAACTTCCTTTAGCAGGGATAACTCCTTTGCCGCTAACTATAGCCACCCTGAAAATATGCCCTTCTACCCCTTTTCTGGTTTTTTTGGCATGTACAAGCACCCAACCGGATCCTACGGCAATAATCCCAAAATCGGGTTGTTTGCCTCCTGCTTTTTTGGTCAGGCTGCCTCCGCAGGTATTGGCAAGCGCAATACCTGCTGTAATATCGCCGGCAGCCATAGAGGCATCGTTGCAGGCGCCTTTCATAAAACTAATTACCTTGTTATACAAGTCAACCGTAGTTTTTTTCTGCCCCAGTACCTGGTTGCTGGTATAGAGCTGGGGCTTAAGCAGCGTTCCGTTTTCCATGGTTGCAGCGTGTTCGCCGCAGTATGCACCATGGTATCGGTAGTAGTGCATCCTGCCATAGCTGCCACCCCGGTAGTTTTAAGTCCTAAACATTCCTTAATTACAAAATCCGTTGGATCAGTCACCTTAAGAAGCTTAAGGTTAATTTTTGAGGGATTCCTCATTATCGACAGCAGGTAAAACATTACTAAGCATCTTTCACCGTAAGTCAAATGTTCTGATTTTTCAATTTTTGTTTTCATAGTTTTAATTTTTTTAGTTAAATAAATTAGTGAATTAATTGCGAAACAAAGTTCGCACCGGAGGGGGGGTGTCTGTCAATAGATCGATGAAAATATTTTTTTATTCAGGCTTGTTTTTATCTTCAAAATCGTCCATATCGCAAAGCAATTTATGGACGGAAAGCAACTGTTTGATATTGTAGGTGTGGAAGTTTTTTATAACAGTATCAAGGGTTTCAAGCAATCGTGGACAGTCGGCGTATTTGTCTAAAAGTTGAGAAAGATGTGCCGCAACATTTTTTTGAACTGCTTCAAAAAATTTTGTGTAATAAAGTTCGTAGAGGGAATGTTCGGCAGCAGAAAATTGAATTTTGACATCGCCCGGAGGACGATGGGAGAGTATCATTTTTTCAATGCCTCTTAGCTGTCCTTGCACGTTGTGCAAGCGAATCAGCGGATTCATATTATATTAAAATCGCGACATAAAGTGTCAATTTTAACTTAAAAAATTCGTCGAAGGGGGTGTCTGTGTTATATAGGCAAAAGTGGTTTTGTTTTACATTTATTTAAAATTCAATACGTTATTCCTAAATTAATTTATTACAGCTACCGCTGTACTGGTAATACAACGTTTGAAAAATAGAAAAAAAGACAAAAAAATCATAATTCAATAATATTATTTGTGTACTGAATGCGAATAAGGCGATTATTATTAATTTTATCCACTGTCAATTACCTGCATAATTTTTATACCATAATGATCCTTAACGAAACATATAATTTTATAAAGTCAGCAAACGCCGATATGTTCAGCAATACAACTCTTGAAAGGGTTATGATTGGCGTTCATTTCACCGCCGTAAAATTATCAAGCGGTTTTGCGGGTGTTGCAAAAACAGAGGTGAAAGGCAATTGCAGCAGCTCGGCTAAGCATAAAAGGAATTTCGGCGCTTTCACACCCGGTAAGATACATGGGCAAAAGATAACCGACCTTTTTGAACAGGATGGTAAATCAGATATTCTGGATAATGTGAAACTTGCCGTACTGAATGCTATTTCTTCGGAAATGATAGCACATCCTAAATACAAAGTTATAGCTGATAAGGACCCGATAGACCTTGTTGACTTAAGTAAGGAAAAAACAATATGTATCGTTGGTGCATTTCAGTCCTACATGGATAAGATAGCAGCCACGAAGAACAGATTGTTTGTTCTCGAACTGAATGAGAATGCATTTGATGAAGAACAAAAACAATTTTATGTGCCTGCAGCCGATTATGCACACACATTTGCCAAATCGGATATTATTGTGATAACAGGCTCAACACTGTCAAACAACACCCTCGATAGTCTTCTGGCTTGTGTTCCGCCACATGCGCAAACTATCCTTGTAGGCCCCAGTAGCAGCCTTGTTCCGGATATCTTATTCAAACATAAAGTAAATATTATAGGCTCAATAAAGATACTTGACGCTGAACAAATGTTCGGGCTTATTGCTGAAGGCGCAACAGGTTACCATTTGTTTGAATATTGTGCGAAGAAGATATGTATAGTGAATGAATAAAATGATGAATTAAACAGCATGGTAAGGAGGTTATATAAAAGAAGAAAAAAATATATTTTTGATATTCTTTCAAAAAGATACAATATGAGAAAACCGGTACTAATATTATTTGTTTTGTACTCAGGCTGTGTCTTCGCATTAAACAACGACAGCCTTAAACAAATTCCTGATACTTCAAAAGTGTTGAACCTGAAAGAAGTTATCATATCTGCCCCGAGAATAGATATCCCTCTTATTGAGATGCCTGCTGCAATATCAATTATCACGGCTGATGATATAAACGCCATGTCAAAAACCCTGTCTGTCGACGAAGTGATGAAGCTTGTGCCCGGCGTGAAAGTGGATAATGGTTCCTGTGGCGAAAGGGTTCATTTTTATATACGCGGCGAAGACCTGATGCAGGAAAGCGGTATAAGAGGAATACAGGTGCTGATTGACGGAATACCTGTGAATGATCCGGGTGGTAATGCTCACGACCTGTATGACATTGATTGGGAAACGGTGAAAGATATTGAAATAGTTAAAGGGGTTGCTTCTGCTATGTACGGTGGCAGCGGCAACGGAGGCGTGGTGAATATTATTACACAGGATGGCGGTTCAAAGCCTGTAGAAGAAATGTTTTATGCCACTGCCGGTTCATACGGTTTTCTGAAAGCGCTTGAACAGGTTGACGGTACAGAGGGTAATGTGAATTACAGGCTTTCGTTTACACGTAGCCAGGGTGATGGCTATCGGCAGCACCAGGATTTTTTCGGCAATAATGTGAATGAAAAGATCAACTGGACTCCTACAAATAAAGTGAAGATAACCCAGTTTATTACATATACTGATTATTTCAATCAGAATGCCGAAGGGGTTAATCTTTACCGCCTTGCCACACTTGGCCCGCAGGCTCCGAATATTGATGCTTTGCCGTATAACGAATTTCAGAGAACACAAAGGCTCACAGCTGCTGTTACAGGGAAATTCGACATCAATAATAAACAGGATATTCAGCTTAAAGGTTTTTTTAAGTTAGCAAATTATATTGAGCAAAACGATGGAGGAGTTAACTATGAACCTTCTGTCAATCCAGGTTTCTCTGCTCAGTATGATCTTAACTTTGGCAAGGAAAATCTTATCAACCATGTAAGTATTGGCACCGACATGCAATCGCAAACCATTATTCAGCATGAGTTTGATGTTCCTCCTTATGATCAGACCGACACTAATAAGAGCTACAGTAATTACGATCAGACCATTATCGGCACCAATACTTTATTAGTGAACCAGCTGATACATCAGAGAAGTATGGGTTTATTCTTTATTGATAAACTCGATATCTGCAAAAAGCTTTATGCAACATTTAATGTTCGCTATGACAATGTTTATAACCAGCTCACAGATAATATGCATTATCAGTCGCCCGACTCATCACTCTCAGGTCAGAAAACTTTTACTAAACCAACATACGGCATTGGTCTTGCCTATGATTTAAGTAATGGTTTCAACATCTATGCAAATTGGGGAACGGGCTTTTTATCACCTGCTGGTGATGAGTTGTATAATAATCCCGAACATTGGGGTGGGTTCAATTCAACAATTAAACCTTCCACATCTCAGGGTGAAGAACTGGGAATAAGAGGCGATATAGGGAATAATGTTTATTATGATATAGATGCTTTCAGATTAATCTCAGATAATGAATTCTACCGTTACTTATTAGCATGGGCGGGTAATACTTCTGATTTCTTTTCTAATATTGGAAAAAGTAACAGGCTGGGAGTGGAAGCTTCGATTGCTTATTCTCCTGTTGACCCACTTAAGTTTCAGATCGCATATACATATTCCCATTTCCAGTATGTTTCTCCTGATAGTGTTAAAGATCATTGGATACCTGAATGTCCGCAAAACATGCTTGATGCAGAGGTTTCCCTCAAATTCGCAAAACATTTTACTTTTGTTGCCAGCGCTGAATGGCAATCCAAATGGTACATTAACCCCGATCCTGCTACCTATGATACATACACCCTGGGAGCAACCTATTATCAGCCTGCTATTACTTATAATTCCTGGGTAAAGGGATATAATATTTATGGAGCCGAATTAAAATACAACTGCAAGCTTGCTAAGTGCAAAGGGGAAATAAGCTTCAGGGTGAAGAATATTTTCAATACATTTTATTTCGGTTATACTTAACCCGATTTTTATCCGCAATGGAACTTGTATCAGGCTGCTCCCGGAAGAGAATATTTTGGAAGTATTAAAATAGTATTCTGATTTTATGATATGTTATGAAGGTATAAATCTAAAACGCATTAATTGAATACAAAACCAAATGCTGTTCTAAGCCAGAAATGGATGAAAGCTGCTGCTATAGGCAGTTTGTGGGGCTCTGTGGAGGTCATACTCGGAAGCTTCCTGCATAATATAGGGCTTCCTTTTGCCGGTATTATTTTGTCTTCCATTGGTGTCATATTGCTTGTTGCTTCAAACAGGCTTTGGAAAGAGAATGGCATTATATGGCGAGCAGGGCTGATTTGTGCACTGATGAAATCCATTTCACCCAGCGCTGTAATTTTCGGGCCTATGATATGCATTTTTCTTGAAGCTCTTTTGGTTGAACTTTCAATTTTTGTTCTTGGCAAAAACCTGATAGGATATATGCTTGGAGGCGGGCTTGCTGTATCGACCGCTCTGCTGTATAAACTGCTTAACTGGATAATCACTTATGGTTTCAGTATTGTTAAGATTTATGTCAATATGTATGCCTTTGCTGCTAAACAAGTAATGATCGATAACCTCAGCGCAACGCAGGTGATATGGTTACTGATACTCCTTTATATATTGTTTGGTGCTGCAGCAGCTATAATAGGTTTCTTCACCGGGCAACAGTCATTAAAGATGGAGAATCTTACTCTCAACATTTCCGCTTCCGAAAAGAAAGAAATGTTTAAGGTTGACGAGAGCCAGTCATTTTCATTATTGTTATTGTTCCTACATCCTGTCCTGATAATTGCGGGTATTGTTATCATAAATTTCCTCCCCATTTATTATGCGCTTATATATTTTGCAGTTTATATAGCCTTCTGCATTGCAAAGTATAGCACATCCATGCGGCGTTTAAAAAAGCCCATGCTTTGGTTTCAGCTTTTCGCCCTCACTATACTGGCTGCTTTATTCATAAAAGGCATGCAAGCCGGTGGGAATATATTTAGTTACGAAGGTTTAATGGCAGGCTTGCAGATGAATCTTCGTGCAGTATTTATGATAATAGGACTGGCAGCATTAAGCGTTGAATTCAGGAATCCGAAAATTAAAAATGCTTTTAGTGGAAAAAGCTATGATTCGCTTTATATGTCGCTTGAATTAAGTTTTGAAGCTCTTCCGTCCATTATGAAAGCCTTGAATAAGCCTAAGGATTTTATCAGGTATCCCATGCGCTCTACTGCTTTCTTAATTAATCATGCGGAAGGATTGCTAAGTCATTTCCAGGAAAAGACTGCTAAAAGCCAGAATATAATTATTATCACTGGAGAGATAGGCTCAGGTAAAACATCTTTTCTGAAAGAAATTATTACATCAATTAGATCCAAAGGAATTGAAACGAAAGGATTTCTTTCACTGGCAAGGTTTGAAGGGAAAACACAAAATGGATACGACTTGTTAAATGTGGCTGACAATAATAAAATGGATTTTATCAGCGAGAAAGAATCAGATGGATCTATAAAATTCAGGAAGTATTTTTTCAGCAGGGAAGGAATAGACAAGGGAAATGAAATTCTCCGATCATACAAGGAAGATAATTCCGCTGTATTGATCATTGATGAAATTGGCCCGTGGGAGCTGGAAGGCGGAGGCTGGGCAGAAAGCTTAAATATGCTTGTTGAGCTTCCCAGATATAATATGATATGGGTTGTAAGAAAAGAGATACTTGATGAGGTAATAAAGAAATGGAAGCTGAATAACCCAGTTATTATTGATGTTCCGACAGCAGATATTGATGCTGCAAAAGAATCAATAACGAAAATATTTTCCGAATAACTTTATTATTTCATATACGGATACTTGTAATCCGTAGCAGGTACAAAGGTTTCCTTTATGGTACGCGGACTTGTCCAGCGCAATAAATTCAACGGGCCACCTGCTTTGTCGTTCGTTCCCGAACCTCTGGAGCCGCCAAAAGGTTGTAAACCCACCATAGCGCCTGATGGCTTATCGTTAATGTAAAAATTACCTGCTGCAAAGCGTAATATTTTACATGCCTGCATATAGGCATAACGGTCGTTTGAGAAGATAGCTCCCGTTAATGCATAAGGCGAAGTTTCATCGCATATCTGCAATGTCTTTTCGTAATCATTGTCGTCGTAAACATAGATGGTCATAACAGGTCCGAATATTTCTTCCTGCATGGTGAAGAACTTCGGATCGGTGGTTTGTACAATAGTAGGCCTGATAAAATATCCGGCAGATTTATCACCAACTCCGCCACAAAGTATTTCGGCGTTATTCGATTTTTTCACTCTATCAATATAGCTCATGATATTATCATAAGATGCTTCGTCTATCACAGCATTCATGAAGTTCGAAAAATCCTTCACATCGCCAACTTTTATCTCTTCAGCCATAGCAACTATCCTTTCCTTCACTTCTTTCCACAATGATTTTGGAATATACGACCTCGAAGCTGCCGAACATTTCTGTCCCTGGTATTTCGAACGCACCCCTTACAATAGCTGTAGCCACTTCCTGGGCATTGGCAGATTGATGAACAAAGATGAAATCTTTTCCTCCGGTTTCACCAACTATTCTTGGATATGATTTATAGGTTTCGAGGTTCTCGCCTATCTTTCTCCATAAAGAATTAAAAGTAGCATTAGAGCCCGTGAAATGAACTCCGCCCAGGTCTTTATGCGTTAATGCAATGTTTCCTATCATAGAACCGCTTCCGGGTACAAAATTTATTACACCATCCGGCAAGCCTGCTTCCTGGAATACTTTCATCAGGTAATAATTCGAAAGCAAAGCCGTGGATGCCGGTTTCCATACGGTAGTATTTCCCATCAGCACTACCGACATATTAAGGTTAGATGCAATAGCAGTGAAATTAAAAGGACTGACCGTAAAAATGAAACCTTCAAGAGGCCTGTACTCCATACGGTTCAACTGGTCGAAGCCTGATTTGGGCTGATTGGAATAGATCTCGGATGCGAAGTATGCATTATAGCGCAGGTAATCTATCACTTCGCAGGCAGCATCAATTTCAGCCTGGTAAACGCTCTTACCCTGTCCGAGCATTGTGGCGGCATCAATACGGAAACGATACTTAAGCGATAACAGATCTGCTGCTTTTAAAGTAATGGAAGCTCTTTCAACCCACGACAGCTCGAGCCATTCTTTCTTCGCTTTGCCGGCGGCGGCAATAGCCATCTGCACTTCTTTCTCGGAAGCTATATGATACGTAGCTATTACATGTTTATGATCGTGAGGCATGGTAACTTTGGCTGTTTTGCCTGTCCTTACCTCTTTCCCGTCAATGATCAATGGAATTTCTATTTCCTGTTTGGATTGTTTATCTATCTCGGCCAGAACTTTTGCTCTTGATTCACAGGAGGAAGAGAAATCGTATATCTTTTCATTTTTGGGTTCGTCGAATTTGAAAACTGTGTTATTCATGACAATATTTGTTGAATTTTTTGCAAATATACGAAATAAATAACGTTATGCGCAAATATACATATCGGTATTTTATCAATAATATTAATCGAATGCTCTCTAATTAATGGAGTTGGTGTTTTTTGATTTATTTATCCTCAGCGAATTTTCTGCTTCTGAAAATAACTTTTCAATGGTATTTAAACTTGCAGATGTTTCAACTATACCATCAGTGAATGTTAGGTTTTTGATGGAGAAGTTATGAAGAGAGTTATAGGTATGCTTTTTACAGTTTTCTTTAAATTCTTCAATCTTTGCTTTTGCTTTTTCCGAACCGGTATTGGGAAAGACAAGGATAAATTCATCGCCTATGCGAAAACGTGAAATAATAGTATTATCATCAAACGAATTGTTTAATAATACCGAGAATTCTTTTAACACTTCATCACCCAGTTTATAGCTGTGTTTATTGAATACCCTGAAATTATCAATGTCAATTATTACAAGCGAAAACGAAATATTATGCTTGAGGAGTCCTTCGATATTCCTGCATAAACCGCGATAATTCATCAACGATGTCATCTGGTCAGTTTCAGATAATATCCTGTAATATATTATCCGCTTTGATAAGAATAATGCAATAACAGCTAATGCAAAAAGAAGAAATATACAAGTATAAAATACCGTATTGTAAACCATGTTATTCAATACTTATAACTATTTTACCCTTTTCCTGAGCGGGTATGATTTCTTCTGTAAATAATCATAACGAAGATTTCGTCCCGGCTGATAACATAAGGCAATGATGGAATCCTGTGATTCTTTAATAGTGCTGTATTCGGCAAAGTCAAGGGTGCGGATAATGGCTTCAAATACCCTTATTGCGCCTGAATGGTCAGCTAATAATACTCTCTTTCCAAGATTCTTGTTCAGCAGGTCAACAAATGCATACGCTATGCGCCAGTCGGCTTCTATCAGTGTTTCTCCTTCGGGATAATGATAAAAACGATTCTTGAACATCTTTGCCACTTTGGCTTCAATTTCCGGTGTCGGTTCTTTTCCTGCGCTATATATTTTTATTGCCTCAGCAGTGATTTCCTTTTTGTTTTTAAAGGTCAATGCGCCGTATTTTTGTGAATTTATACCGAATGTAGCATTAAATGTCATATTGGTATATCCTGCTTCCTGAAGGAAATACCTAGCTGTTTGCTCGGTGTTTTCTGATTCGCTGCCATACACAGGTATAGGATTATCCTTCGACCATGACCATAGAGGGTAGCCGCTTTTATCAAGAATATCCACAGCAACCTTAAAATCTTTACCTAATTCCCTTGCTGTTGTAATTCCTTCTTCTCTTAAGAAATTACTCAGAATGCCAGGTATCCTGCGGTTATTATCCCATGTATCCCAATAACCCGAACCTACAAACTCGGGATTATCACCACCCGATTCATGTATAGATTTTCCATGCCTGATAAGGATCAACTGCGTTTGATTCAGCGGGACATATGCTTGCGGAAACATTGGTATTGCTTTCCCATTAGGTAGCCAAATAATAGCTTCCCTCATTGACAAACCGCTTCCGTCATCAAGAATTCTCCCTAAGGTTCTTCTGCTGCCATCGTGATTTGTAGCCATATCATCAGCAAGAATTAATTTAGTGCGATACCTTGACATGGAAGAACCGAACGATGGAATATTCTGCGGGCAAAGCATATCGCTGAATTTACTGATGCTGAATATTTGCAGCAAAAGCCTTCTGAAGCTGTCATTTTTTATAAGCCCGTTCCAGGCAAGATAGAAAAGATGAGGGTCTCCTTTAGGTATCTGGTGTTTTATAAATTCATACTTACTCTTAATGTAATTTTGAGGGTTCAGATCTATCTCGAAATTCTTAAGGAAAAAGTAAATGTCCTTACTGATTATCTTCAGATTATTAATAAAATCAATGGTTACATCATCTTGCGAAAGCTTAATTTTATCTCCATAAACAAGCTTTAAAAAAGCAATATCTCCTTTAACGCTTCTTTCCGTATGGCAATTATGAAACTCAGCATGTTCTCTTTGCGCTATACTAACAGGGATTGTTCTTTTCTTTTCTTTCTTTTCATTATTTCCTTTTTCAATGGCTCTCTCGTTGCAAACCTCTAATTCTTCATTCTTCATAAAATCAAAGTTTAATTCTGATCACTAATTCATACGGATTATAAACAACCCGAGCATACAAAAGTAAACATGTTTTTTTATCAGAAAGTATATATGACCAAAGAAAAATATTTTATTTCATGCTAAAAAACCATTCTTAACTGTATTGAACCGATTAAAATAATTAAGTTAAAATGTTATTTGTCAGATTAACTTGAATATGCTTGCTTTCCCCGATATGCATTGATTTTCATAAAGAGAAAAGTTTTTAAATTTTGTATTAGGTTAATCTTATTTTGTAATTTTGTGTCGTTAATGAATTAACAGAAAAGGAGATTCTATATGAAGAATGTGCAGGAAATGAAAGCCAAACATGTATTACTGAAAGAATACAAATATCAGAGCGCCCCAATTGACAGGGGTTACAACAACAGAACCTTATACATTAACTTGTCTGACAACACCATTGCTGAAAAACTTGTTTCAGAAGAAATGAAGGAGAAATTTACCGGTGGAAAAGGTTTCGGATTAAGGTTATTGTGGGATGGCACTAAACCTAATACTAAATGGGACGATCCGGAAAATGAAATTGTGATTTCACCGGGACCAATTGCAGGCATTACTCAATATTCAGGAACAGGTAAATCATTGGTTGTTGCTATATCACCACAGACTGATGTTGTTATCGATAGTAATGTTGGAGGTTATTTCGGTCCATTCATGAAGTTCTCTGGTTTCGATGCTGTTGAATTACAGGGCAAAGCCAAGAAAGATGTAATTATTTTTATTGATGGAGTTAACAGCCGTATTACTATAGAAGAAGCTTCTGAGGAATCCATTGACAGTCACATTCTGGCAGAAGAACTTACTGAAATGTATGCCAATGATGAAAAAGATAAAATGAATATAGGTGTGGTTTCTGCAGGACTGGCAGCACAGAACAGCCTTATAGGTATGCTTAACTTTAGTTTCTGGGACCCAAGAAGAAAAGTATGCCGCCTGAAGCAAGCCGGACGTGGTGGAATTGGAACAGTTTTAAGAGATAAAAAAATTAAAGCACTGGTTTGTAAGTATTCAGGTGTTAGAGGGAATCTTAATAATGTTGTCGATCTTGGAGCTATTGCTGAACGTGGAAAACGTTTCAATAAAGAAATTCGCGAGCTCGATGACAAACAATGTGAAATGCGTACAAAAGGCACAGCTCACCTTGTTGAAGTAATGAATGATTATGATCTGTTACCAACACATAACTTTAAATTTGGTAGCCACGAAAAAGCCGCAGGACTTCATTCTGAAATATGGAAATCGAAGTTTACACAAGGTTTGCCCGATGGTTGCTGGATTGGTTGCTCTATGGCTTGTGCCAAATCTGTAGATAATTTCGAACTTAAAACAGGTCCTTATAAAGGAACGAAAGTTACTGTAGACGGTCCGGAATATGAAACAGCAGGTAGTCTTGGTTCTTGTATTGGTGTTTTTGAAGCCGACCATGTAATTGAATGTAATTTCTATTGCGATACTTATGGTATTTGCACCATTACTTATGGTACACTCACTGCATTTATCATGGAATGTTATGAAAATGGTATTCTGAATAAAGAACGTACAGGAGGACTGGATCTGAATTTCGGCAACTGGGATGCCGTAATGGAAATGCTTCACCAGATGGCTAGAGGCGAAGGCTTCGGGAAAATTGCCGGGCTTGGCGTTCGCAAAATGAAAGCATTATTTGCAAAGAACGGTTGGGGCGATCCAAAGTTCATGCAGGATATCGGCATGGAAAATAAAGGACTTGAATATTCCCAGTATGTTTCTAAAGAATCACTGGCACAGCAGGGCGGTTATGCGATGACAAACAAGGGTCCACAGCATGATGAGGCATGGCTTATCTTTATGGATATGGTGAATAACCAGATCCCTACATTTGAGAAGAAAGCAGAAGCATTGCATTATTTCCCTATGTTCCGTACCTGGTTTGGTCTGGTTGGATTATGTAAGCTCCCCTGGAATGACGTTGAGCCAGAAGATAATAAGCAAACAGATGAGCCTGCAAAAGTCCCAGAACACGTTGATAATTATGTTACAATATTCAATGCTGTTACAGGTAGAAATATTGACAAACATGAAATAATTTGTCAGTCGGAAAGGGTTTATAACTTCCAGAGGATATTCAGTATTCGCAGGGGATACGGCTTACGCAAGCATGATGCACAGCCATATCGTGCCTGTGGTCCTGTTACCAATGAAGAATATGAATCGAGGCAGGATCGCTATGACAAACAAATGAAAGAACTTATAGGTATTGATCCTGAAGGGAAATCGACTACCGAAAAAGTCGCCATTACACGTAAATATCGTGAAGACCGCTACGAACAACTCCTTGATGCTGTTTACAAAAGAAGAGGTTGGACAAGTAACGGGGTTCCAACTATTGAACATTTGAAAAATATTGGAATGGATTTACCCGAGTTAATTGAAGTGGTTAAACCTTTACAATAGCATTCAAATTTAAAATCAGGGTAATTTTTATTAAATCATTTTCAATTTTGTTATCAGAGCATCAATGAAAATGGTTCTGGGTTTCTTGTCTATTGATTTAAAATCAATTTTCATAGTTTAGAGATTGTTGATTAATGAACCGCATCTCAATACATTATAAGATAAGTTTACTGTGGTAAATTAAGTGTTAATAAATTAAACTGCCTATCTGCTTCGAACAAGTTGAAAGATTTATTATGTCAAAATTTAATATTGATTTTCTGTGTATATCTGCGCTATCTGCGGGAGTTCTTTCTGCTTCCCGCTGATTACGCTGATTTTCGCAGATTGAAAATAATTTAAAATCCATTGTTATACAAATTCGCAAAAACAAATTATAAAATTATTTGCATAACTTGATTAAAACAGATAGGCAGTTAAATTAATAATCTGTAAAATGATTATTAATTTAGCAAAGGATATGAAAAAACACTTAATTTATTTAGGCAACTTTACTTAAAAGTTTATATCTGAATCCATTTAGATTGTATAAATTAATTGTTAATTTTGGTGTGGAAAGGCAACCTTTGATTATATTGCATGTCTTTATTAAAAAAGAGAACTGTTTATAAAGCTCATGGTTAATAATGTATTTATAAAATTTCATACATTTATAGATAAGATAATAAAGTAATATGAAAAAGATAGTTGGATTATTCTTATTCGCTGCATCACTCTATGGAATAAGCTATTCGCAATGCCCAAACGCAAACTTCTCTACAGGTACAATTAATGGTAATTGGTCTGGCACAACTGGTACATACAGTGCTACAAATGGAGTCTATGGCGCTACTGGAGGTATGGTGTTGGGTACAACAAATGAAAATACTTATGCTACTGATATGGGCAGACAGACCCTGATTACTCAATCTCAAACAGACCCTGAAACAGGACATGCCTTAAACGAATTACCTCCGGGTGGAGGTTATGCTGTAAGACTCGGAAACCCCAGAAGTGCATCATGCGATGGAGGAAATGCTCAGGAAGAACAAATATCATATACTTATACTCCAACCTCGACGAGTTGTATTTTTACCTATCAATATGCTGTGGTGCTTCACGACCCTGGCGCTTCTGCAAGTCATACTCAATATACTAGGCCAAGTTTTGTAATTCAGATTTTAAGTTCATCAGGAGCGCTTATTGATTCTGCATGTGGTTATTACAGTGTTACTGCAGTTGCCGGAATACCGGGATTTGTTCAATGCAGCCCGGATCCGCTGGATGCATGTGATAATTCAGATGACGTTTTATGGAAAGACTGGACTTCGGTGAGTATCGATTTGACATCTCAAATAGGAAGCAGTGTAACTATAAATTTTGCAACTCGTGATTGCAACCCGAGTGGGCATGCTGGAAAGCATTTTGGCTATGCTTATCTTACATGTAATTGCGGATCATTTACATTAGCACAACAATGTACCGGAACTTCCGATTCAGTTACAGCACCGGCGGGATATGCTGTGTATCAATGGTCTTATAAAAATACTTTGGGGATTATTACTAATACTAATACGGGCACGGTTAATACTATTATCATTAACCCAGTTCCAAACGGGGATACTATTACATGCGTGTGTACTTCAGTAACAGGATGCCAGTTTCAATATAAGTTGCCTCTTTCTATTAATGTACCTGTTTTTACGCCTGCTGCTCCTACTATTTGTGCAGGCGCTACTGCAAATATTACGGCCAGCGGAATAGGAACATATACATATCAGTGGAGTACCGGGGGATCAGGAGCTTCAATTTCTGTAACTCCACCCAGAGATACTACCTACTCAGTGACGGCTACAGCGCCTGGAGGATGCTCGAGTTCTGCTAGTGTTCCTGTTACTGTCAATCCTTTGCCTGCGGGTTCTACCACTTCGACTCCGGCGACATGTGGCAATAATAATGGCACCATAACTGTTAATACTACTACAGGTACTTCACCATTTACTTATAACTGGAGCACCACGCCTGCACAAACCACAGTAACAGCTTCAAATTTAGGTGCAGGATCATATATTGTTACAGTTACAGATGCAAATAGCTGCTCTGCGACCATTACGGGTGCTATTACTTCGCCTTCGGGAATAACTATTACTACTAGTCAAACACCAGAATATTGCGGCCATTCAAACGGTACTGCGACAGTAAATGCTACTGGAGGAAGCGGACCTCTTTCATATACATGGAGCACTACACCTGTTCAAACTACTGCAACTGCCACAGGACTTTCAGGAGGTTTAACATATACAGTTACTGTTACAGATGGTGTTTGCCCTGTGACTGCACAATTCACAATAGCAAGTGTTGCAGGTCCTTCTGTTCATATTGATAATATTAAAGATGAAACCTGCAGTTTGGGTAATGGAAGCGCTGCCATTTCTGCTTTCGGAGGGACACCCCCATTTACTTATGCATGGAGCGGCACTACTCAAACAACACCTACTATAACCGGGCTATCTGCTGGAACTTATTCTATTACGATTACGGATTCCAATAACTGCACTGCAAATAGTTCGTTGGTTATTAGAAATTTTCCGCCACCAACAGTACAGATGTCATTTTCACCTTCTACATGCAATTTACCTAATGGTTGGGTTGCTGTTGCTGTAAGCAGTGGAACTCCTCCATTTACCTATACATGGAATCCCTCAGGACCAAACTCAGATTCTGTAATAAATATAACAGGCGGTATTGTTTATTCAATAACGGTAACAGATTCAACAGGTTGTGTGGCTACTTCATCCAGCAGCGTTCCTAATTTGCCCGGACCATTAGTTAATGGGGTCACAGTTAGTGAAAGTTGTGCGGGTATGAGTAATGGTTCCATTAATACTACTATTACTGACCCGGCATCACCCTATACTTTTAAATGGTCAAATAACGACAGTACTCAAAATATTTCAAATCTCCCTGGTGGAGTAACATATACAGTTACTGTCACAGATGCAGCAGGATGTACAAATACAGCTTCATTTCTTGTTGGGACTCATCCTATAATTACTCTAGCATTATCATCTTCTGATTCCCACTGCAACCAGCCAGATGGGTCAATTAATCTAGTTGTAACCGGAGGTACTCCTCCGACGTTTACATATATTTGGAGTAATAGCGCTACGACGCAAAATTTGAATAATATTATAGCTGGCACGTATACGGTCACTGTTACAGATGGCTTTTGCACATCTACTGGCACAGATTCATTAATATCTCTTCCGGGCCAACCGTATCAATACCAAATAAGACGAATGAAACATGTTCAGCCTCAAATGGAAATGCCACTGCATTACCTGCTGGAGGAGCAACTCCTATCCAATATTCTTGGAGTACTACACCTGTTCAAACTGCTTCAACTGCTACAGGCCTTCATGCCGGAACTTATATCGTTACTATAAAAGATGCAAATGGATGCACAGCTTCTTCTAGTGTAGTAATATCGAACTCTCTACCTCCTACAGCTAATTTTTTAAATACAGTTCCTGCTAATTGTGGGTTTACAAATGGAACAGCGAATATAAATGTATTTGGAGGAACTCCTCCATTATCTTACAGCTGGAATACTTCTCCGGTTCAAACAACGCAAAATGCATCAGCTGTGCCAAGCGATCATATATGGTTACTGTAACTGATTCAAATGGTTGTACCACTACAGTTCAGGAGCTGTCGGTCAGTTCGCAGGTCCTTCAGTTGTAGTTTCCAGTGAACCGGAGATTTGTTCAAGAAATAATGGTTCGGCAATTGCAACACCTTCAGGTGGGCATGGAGCCCCATATACATATATTTGGAGCAATGGACAAATCACACAAAAAGACACAGGACTTGGCGGGCAGACATATACCGTTACTATCAGCGATGGCGGTTGCACCGCAACAAATTCAGTAAATATCTACAATATTCCGGGTCCTAATGCTTATTTCCTGTATAGCCCTAAAATACTTACTTTTTTGGATGGCCCCGTATATTTTAGGATCAGTCAACTGGAACAGTAATTAATTGGCAATGGTCACTTGGTGATGGTGATACTACATCGGGCACACCTTTTTGGCATCAATACCATGCTATTGGAACTTACCCTGTTATTGAAATTGTAACTGATACAAATGGATGTAAAGATACTATTGTTGACACTGTTATAGTTAAAGATATTTTTACTTTTTATATTCCGAATGCCTTCACTCCAAACAACGATGGAAAAAATGACCTCTTTGCACCCAAAGGCTCAAATGTCGATCCCAATAATTTCAATGAATATATTTATGACCGTTCGGGAAATTTAATTTTCCATACTAATGAATGGGATATAACCACTCCTCCATCAGGACAGGCAAAAGGATGGAACGGATCTGTTAATAACAGCGGCGGAGTTAAAAATGTAGTTATGGATGTTTACGTCTATAAAATTATTCTGAGGGAATTTAATAACGGGCCAGAACATGAATATATAGGTAGTATTACGCTAGTCCCCTGATACAGATATATTGTGCAATTTTTTTTAAAAAACAAATGCCCCAATTGGGGCATTTGTTTTTTAAAAAAATGATTAATTTTCTTTTGTTACTATCAACAAAACTATAAAATCTTGCTAATTATTAAAATGGGAGATCATCATCTTGTCCGGGAGCAACAGGTGGTGTTTCCAGATCAGCAGCAGATTGAGAAGATTCATCTCTTTTTGAGCCAAGCATGGTAAATGTATCAGCAATAA
This sequence comes from uncultured Bacteroidota bacterium, assembly GCA_963831005.1. GTDB lineage: Bacteria > Bacteroidota > Bacteroidia > Bacteroidales > CG2-30-32-10 > CAWHOW01. The sequence continues at coordinate 80,152 of CAWHOW010000017.1, read as the reverse complement.
TCTCTGTAGTATATCTTTTGTTTCCCTCCTTATCATCCCAGGACCGACTTCTTATCTTTCCCTCAAGATATATCTGGCTTCCTTTTTTAAGGTACTTTTCTGCTACCTCAGCCAACCCACGCCACATTACAATATTATGCCATTCGGTCTGATCAACCTTTTGTCCATCTTTATTTTTGTATGACTCTGTTGTTGCAAGGGAGAAAGAAGCAACTTTAGCACCGCTTTCCAATGATCGAACCTCAGGGTCTTTCCCCAGGTTTCCAATTAATAGAACTTTGTTTACTCCCGCCATAAGATTAAATTTATTTAATTTGACTTTCGTTTACTTTTCAAAAGTAAGAAAAAAAATAAAGCAATTTCGATTGCTATTTTATTATTTACAATATATTCTGATTATTAAATAGTAAAAGCTACTGATTGTAAGTATTTATCAATTAGGCGAGGAACAGCATATTTTTTTATTTCACTTTTTACAATTGGTTTAGAATTCTGAGGATTATCTTTTAAGTGCGATTTTATATCTATTTCATAAAAGACTGCATAAAGAGTTTGGTGGGACAATTGATGCTTATAAATACCTGAAATTTTCTTTATTATAAGTTTCTTTTTTCCAAAGAAAGATGCCCATTCGATAGATAATGGCAATTCTGTTGGTTCGAATTGTTTGTTAGTTTCTATACATGGAAAGTCATATAAGTTTGCCCAGATATCCTGTTTCGTTCTCTTCCTAATATAAATATAGTTTATGTTATTTTTAAATAGGTTGATGACAAGGTAATTTAAATATCTGATTTTTACCGGATTCTTTTTGTTTTTTAGAGGAAGTTGATGTACTAAATTCTTTTCAAATGCAAAGCAGAAATAATTCATGCAACAGTCTTTGCATTTTGGCTCTTGCGGAACGCATTGCAGTGCCCCGAATTCCATAATTGCCTGATTGAATATTCCCTGGCACCTTAGTTGAAATAAGTTCAGAAACGATTTTGTTGATTTTTCTTTTGGTTTCAGGTAAATCTACAGATTGTTTTACCCCAAATATTCGTGAAATAACTCTTAATACATTTCCATCAACAACTGCATCAGGTTTGTTAAAGGCAAAGGATGTAATAGCAGCGGCTGTGTAATCACCAATTCCTTTAAGCTTTTTTAAAAGAATGAAGTCATCAGGAAATATTCCTTTGAACTCTTTAACAATGAATTTTGCAGTAGAATGCATATTTCGGGCACGAGAATAATAACCCAAGCCCTGCCATTTCTTCATAATTTTGTCTTCAGAAGCTTTTGCCAGCGACTGAATGGTTGGAAAGGATTGAACAAAATCACGATAGTAGCTTAATCCCTGCTCTACTCTAGTTTGTTGAAGAATGATTTCAGAAAGCCAAATTTTATATGGGTCGTGGGTTTCGCGCCAGGGTAAATCCCGTTTATTCTCCTTATACCATTTGATTATTTGGGATGAAAAGTTCATTTTCAAATGTAAAACAAATTTATATTGAATGAATTATAAAAAAAATAATTTATAATTTTTTTCCTATCGAATAAAAAAAACATATCTTTGCACCCCCAATTAATATAATAAATATTAAAATTTTAAAATACTTAATTTATGACAAAAGCAGAAATTGTAGCAGGAATCGCTACTAAAACGGGAGTTGAAAAAGTTGCAGTTCAGGCAACAGTTGAATCATTCATGAATGCAGTTAAGGCATCATTAGCAAAAGGAGAAAATGTTTATTTAAGAGGTTTTGGTAGCTTTATTGTGAAGAAACGCGCAGAAAAAACAGGAAGAAATATTTCGAAGAACACTACTATAATCATTCCTGCTCATAAAATCCCCGCATTTAAACCGGCTAAGACATTTGTTAACGAAGTGAAGAAACACGTAAAATAAATTTCACAAAAACTTATTGTATAATTACTAAAAAGGTTTTCTATGCCAAGCGGAAAAAAGAGAAAAAGACACAAAATGGCGACCCATAAACGTAAAAAACGTCTTAGAAAAAACAGGCATAAGAAGAAATAATCCTTTTTCTTATTATTACGTTAACATGTTTCCTCAAATAATAATAACATGATGCCGCATAGCATCATGTTATTATTTGGCTTTACAGCCAATTTGTTCTACTTCGTGATATTTACGTCCTGAAGGGAGATCATTTTACTTAAATCTAATTATTTTGAATAAAGAATTAATCATAGACGCTAATCAGCTAGAAGTCGTTATAGCATTACTTGAGGATAAGCGCCTTGTTGAGATTAATAAAGACACTAGCGGCAAGAATTATGCTGTGGGTGATATTTATCTGGGAAAAGTAAAAAAAGTAATTCCAGGACTAAATGCAGCATTTATTGATGTTGGCTACGAAAAGGATGCTTTCCTACATTATCTTGATTTAGGTAACCAGGTATTATCTTTAAATAAGCTTACCAAGTTTGCAATGACAAGTAAGTTGCAAAAACCTACACTGGAAGATTTTCATCAGGAAAAAGATATAGAAAAGACCGGTAAAATTACCAGCGTTCTTAGTTCTAACCAGCAAGTATTGGTGCAAGTTGCGAAAGAGCCAATTTCAACCAAAGGGCCAAGAGTAAGTTCAGAATTGTCGTTTGCAGGAAGATACATGGTACTTGTTCCTTTCTCTGATAAAGTTTCTGTTTCACAGAAAATTAAAAGTCCGGAAGAAAGAAGCAGACTAAAAAGATTGGCTCTAAGTATTAAACCTAAAAACTTCGGAGTTATTGTACGCACTGTTGCCGAAAATAAAATGGTTGCAGAACTGGATGCCGACATGCGGGACCTAGTGAAGAAATGGGAAACTTTAATCGGAGCGTTGCAATCGGCAAAAGCCCCGATGAAGATTATTGGAGAACTTAGCCGTACTTCTGCCATTCTCAGAGATTTGTTGAATTCATCCTTTAACAGCATACATGTTAATGATTCGCGGCTTTTTGAGGAGATTAAGAATTATGTGCATACTATATCGCCAGATTTACAGGATATTGTAAAGTTGTATAAGGGTAAAGTTCCTATATTTGAGCATTTTGGGATCGAGAAACAAATAAAGACTTCTTTCGGGAAGAATGTTTCTTTCAGAAGCGGGGCTTACCTTATCATTGAACATACTGAAGCACTTCATGTAATTGATGTAAACAGTGGCCATCGTTCGAATTCGGAAAACAACCAGGAGCAAAATGCGCTTGAAGTGAACCTTGAAGCTGCCACTGAAGTTGCAAGACAACTAAGGTTGAGGGATATGGGAGGTATAATTGTAATTGATTTCATAGACCTACATAATGGATTGAACAGGAGAAAACTCTATGAGAAGCTGAAGGATGAAATGAGTAACGATCGCGCCAAACATACAATACTTCCCCCAAGTAAATTCGGGCTTGTACAGATAACACGGCAAAGAGTCCGTCCGGAAATGAATATTGAAACAGTGGAGAAATGCCCTGTTTGCGATGGCTCAGGTGAAATCAAAGCGAGCATCATTTTAACTGATGATATTGAAAGCAATATCAAATATCTGCTTCAAAGGCAAAATGAGAAATACCTGAAGATGTGCATACATCCTTATATATTTGCATATCTTACCAAGGGGATTATCTCTATCAGGTTCAAATGGTTTTTAAAATTCAGGAAATGGGTTCATATTGTTCCCATGTCCTCCTATCATTTCCTGGAATATCATTTCTTCAATAAAGAAGACGAAGAGATAAAGCTTTAGCAAAATCTCCCTTTCGCAATGGAAGAAAAGCGAAGAAAAATTTATACCAAAGATCAGGCATTTAAGAAAGCTGGTGAATATTGCGCTTATCAGGAACGTTGCCAGCAGGAAGTTCGTGATAAGATTTTTTCATGGGGGCTGCACCTAGATGATGTTGAGGCTGTAATAGCGCAGTTAATTTCCGATGGGTTTATTAATGAAGAGCGGTTTGCCAAGACATTTGCTGGCGGGAAGTTCAGGATTAAGAAGTGGGGCAGGGTTAAAATAAAGAACGAGCTTAAAGCAAGGAAAATTACAGATTACTGCATCCGCAAGGCGATGAAGGAAATTGATGAACGGGAATACCTTAAAGCGCTGAAAGCTATTATTGATAAAAAAGCCAAAGAAATTAAAGAAACCAACCTTTTTAAAAAAGTCAACAAAATCGCTACTTATTGTATATCTCGGGGATTTGAAAGTGAACTTGTGCGGGATTTGCTGAAGAATAAATATGATTTTTGAGATTAGATACTGTTAATTTGTACCTTTGCCATTCAAAATAAAAACCAATGGTAACTTCGGAACAACTGAAAGACCTCACTAAAAGGCTCGATGCCTTAAGGAGGTTCCTTTGACATTGATAATAAGCTTGCCCTGATTGAAGAGGAAGAAAAGATCACCATTACCCCCGATTTCTGGAACGACCCGAAAGGCGCCGAAAAAATACTGAAAACCATACAGGAAAAGAAAAGCTGGACCAATGCTTTTGCTATTGCAAAAAGCAGTGTTGACGATTTTCAGGTGGTTTTGGATTTCTACAACGCCGGTGATACTACCGAGCAGGAACTTGATACGCAGTACCAGCAAACATTCAAGTTTATTGAGGATCTTGAATTTCGCAATATGCTGAGCGGCGAAGAAGATAAGCTGGGCGCCATACTAAATATCAATTCGGGAGCAGGAGGCACCGAAAGCCAGGACTGGGCCGAAATGCTGATGCGCATGTATATCCGCTATGGCGAAAGAAATAATTTCAAGATAAATGTACTCGATACACAGGAAGGTGATGTGGCTGGAATCAAATCGGCTTCGATTGAAATTGAGGGCGACTATGCCTATGGTTACCTTAAAGGTGAGAGCGGAGTACATAGGCTTGTACGCCTTTCACCCTTTGATTCGGCAAATAAAAGACATACTTCCTTTGCTTCCATTTTTGCCTATCCAATAATTGATGAAAATATTAATATAGAAATCAATCCGGCTGATATAAGCTGGGATACATACCGTTCTTCAGGTCCGGGTGGACAGAATGTAAATAAAGTTGAAACAGCTGTCCGCTTGAGACATGCCCCTACAGGTATTATTATCGAATGTCAGGTTACGCGCTCACAGTTGCAGAACCGTGAAAAAGCCCTACAGATGCTTAAATCGCAATTGTATGAAATTGAATTGCGCAAAAAGAGGGAATCGCTTGCTGAAATTGAAGGCAACAAAAAGAAAATAGAATGGGGTTCGCAAATACGCAATTATGTGATGCATCCATATAAACTGGTAAAAGATGTACGTACAGGAGTTGAAACTTCAAATGTACAATCGGTGATGGATGGCGGGCTTGATGAGTTTATTAAAGCCTACCTGATGGAATTCGGAAAGAGATAATTTCTTTTTTGAATATCTTGAAACATGATTATTGTCATGTTTTCATATCGGCAAAAAATATTTTACACTTTCTTGTAATCGAATTTACAAATAATGTAAATTAGCATGTTAATATTTATAACAACATGCTACAGATCTATCATAATCCGCGATGCAAAATTAGCCGGAAAGTATTGGAAGAAATACGAAAGTCTGCCAATGAAATTGAGGTGATAGAATATTTAAAGAAAATTCCAACGGTAAAAGAACTGAAACTTTTGCTCTCGAAGCTTAACCTGAAACCTCTGCAAATAGTGAGGACCAGCGAAAAGTTGTTCAAGGAAAAATTTAAGGGGAAGAATTTCACTGATGAGGAATGGATACAGATTTTGCACGAAAACCCTGTGCTTATTGAACGACCAATTGTTGTGAAGAACAATAAAGCATTGCTTTGCCGACCGCCTGAAAGAGTTGAAGAAATTATGTGAAATATATAATATCAGATTTTATTCTATTAACTAACAAACGTTAACAATATGGCAGATTTTATTTATGAAAAGCCTTATCAGATTGAGAAGGATACTACTACTTACAGGCTACTCACCAAAGACTATGTTCAGGTAATTGAAGCAGGAGGAAGAAAGATACTCAAAGTCGATCCGAAAGGATTGGAACTTCTGGCGAAAGAAGCTATTTTTGATATTTCCTTTTTCCTCCGCATGTCACATCTTGAAAAGTGCGCAAAGATACTGAGCGATCCTGAAGCGACAGATAATGATAAGTATGTTGCTCATGTGATGTTACAGAACACTGTTGTTTCAGCAAAAGGAGAACTTCCCTGGTGTCAGGACACGGGAACTGCCATTGTAATAGGCAAAAAAGGTGAACAGGTTTGGACAGGCGCTAACGATGCGGAATTTCTTTCAAGGGGAATTTATACTACCTATAATGAGAAAAACCTAAGGTATTCGCAAGTGGTTCCTTATACAATGTTTGAAGAAAAAAATTCAGGTACTAACCTGCCTGCACAGATTGACATCTACTCTAAAGAAGGAAATTCGTATGACTTCCTTTTCATTACAAAGGGTGGAGGTTCGGCAAATAAGACTTTCCTTTATCAGCAAACTAAGTCATTGTTGAATGAAGAGTCGCTGATTAAATTTGTAAAAGAGAAAATAAAAGAGCTTGGCACTTCTGCATGTCCTCCTTATCATCTTGCACTTGTAATTGGAGGGACCTCTGCCCGAGGCGACATTAAAAACTGTGAAGGAAGCATCAGCTGGTTATCTTGATCATCTTCCAACAAACGGAAACGCCAGCGGACGAGCATTCAGAGACATTGAATGGGAAAAGAAGATTGAAAAGATATGTCAGAATTATGGCGTGGGAGCTCAGTATGGAGGTAAATATTTTGTTCATGATGTAAGGGTTATCAGGCTTCCCCGTCATGCTGCTTCTTGTCCGGTTGGACTGGGTGTTAGCTGCAGTGCCGACAGGAATATTAAAGCACATATAAATGAAAAAGGTATATTCCTTGAAGAACTTGAAAAGAATCCTGCCCGCTTTCTTCCTGCAAAAGCACCACAACTAGAAAAACCAGTTGAGATTGATCTTGATAAACCAATGAAAGAAGTTCTGGCAGAACTGACCAAATATCCTGTGAAGACAAGGTTGAGTTTAACAGGTACGCTAATAGTTGCAAGAGATATTGCTCATGCGCAGATAAAAAAACTGATAGATGAAGGAAAGCCCCTGCCTGAATATTTTAAGAACCACCCCATTTATTACGCAGGGCCGGCAAAAACCCCGAAAGGAATGCCATCAGGAAGCTTTGGGCCGACAACAGCCGGGAGAATGGATATGTATGTGAACCTTCTTCAAAGTCTTGGAGGATCATTGATCATGGTGGCAAAAGGAAACCGTACCAGGGCTGTGATTGACTCCTGTAAGAAATATGGTGGTTTCTATCTTGGTTCTATAGGTGGACCGGCTGCGGTGCTTGCTGCTGAAAATATCAAATCGGTTGAGATGGTTGATTTTGAAGACCTGGGAATGGAGGCAATCAGAAAAATAAGAGTGGAAAATATGCCGGCATTCATCATTACAGATGATAAGGGAAATGATTTTTTTGATGAATACAATAAGTAGTTTATAATAAGGAATAGAGGTATATGGTATAAGGAAATCCTGCATACCCTATACCTTTATACCCTATATCTTTATACCACTATCATGAAAACACGTATTGAAAAAGACACCATGGGTTCTGTGGCTGTTCCTGCCGATAAATACTGGGGCGCTCAAACTCAAAGGTCGAAAGATAATTTTAAGATCGGTGGGCAACTGATGCCCGCTGAAATTATCCTTGCATTTGCCATATTAAAAAAAGCTGCTGCTATCACTAATGTTGAATTAGGTGTACTTCCTAAAGAAAAGTGCGAAATTATTTCACAGGTGTGCGATGAAATAATGGAAGGAAAACTGGCTGATGAATTCCCTTTAGTGGTGTGGCAAACAGGCTCAGGGACACAGACAAACATGAATGTGAATGAAGTGATCGCCAACCGTGCTGAAGTGCTGAGAGGCGGAAAGCTTGGCGAAGGCAAAACATTCATCCATCCTAATGATGATGTGAATAAATCGCAATCATCAAACGATACTTTTCCTACAGCAATGAGTATAGCTGCTTTTAAAATGATAGCAGAGATCACTATCCCCGGCATAAAAGAACTTCGCAATACGCTTGCAAAGAAATCGGAAGAATTTAAAAATATAGTGAAGATAGGGCGTACGCACCTGATGGATGCAACTCCTTTAACATTGGGACAAGAGTTTTCGGGCTATGTTTCTATGCTTGATCATGGAATTAAAGCTATAGAGCATACCCTTGAACATCTTTCGGAATTGGCTCTTGGCGGTACTGCTGTGGGGACAGGGATAAACGCACCTAAGGGATATGCCCCGCTGGTGGCAATGAAAATATCAGAACTAACGTGCCTTCCTTTTGTTACTGCTCCAAATAAATTCGAATCGCTGGCAGCTCATGATGCCATGGTTGAAACTTCGGGCGCATTAAAAACTGTGGCGGTAAGCCTGATGAAAATTGCCAACGATATTCGTTTACTTGGCTCAGGCCCCCGATGCGGAATTGGGGAATTAAATTTACCGGAGAATGAACCCGGTTCATCTATTATGCCTGGTAAGGTTAATCCCACACAGTGTGAAGCATTGACAATGGTTGCTGCACAGGTTATAGGTAATGATGCCGCTATCAATATTGGTGCTATGCAGGGGCATTTCGAGTTAAATGTATTTAAGCCGGTAATAATTTTCAATCTTCTGATGGCAGCCCGACTGATTGGTGATGCCTGCCGCTCCTTCAACGAGAATTGCGCAAAAGGTATAGAAGCAAACATTTCAACTATAAAAAATAATCTTGAGAATTCGCTGATGCTTGTTACTGCCTTAAATACTCATATAGGTTACGAAAATGCTGCAAAGATTGCAAAGAAAGCGCATAAGGAAAATATCACGCTAAGGCAGGCTGCTATTGGGCTTAAACTGGTTACAGATGAGGAGTTCACGCAGTGGGTGGATCCTAAGAAAATGATATAATATTTAGTTAAGAATACAATGATACATAGATTGCTTCGTCGTTCCTCCTCGCAATGACGTCATTGCGAGGCCGACAAAGGAGGCTGAAGCAATCTGGATGGAAAGAATAATTTTGTTATAGCATTGTTTTTTATGATAGAACCATTAGATATTATTTTCGTATAAATATTGTTCCTTTTACTTGGATAGAATATTTTTTATATCTTTGGTTTCTGATTATAAATCATTTATTGATAAATATGAAGAGAAATTTATTGTTTGCAGGCATTGTTATCCTCTTTGTTCTTGCACTTGGATGCCAGAAAAAGAAGATAGAATATAAATATAATGCTTCAATCAGGATCGACAGCATGAAACAGGATTCTTCGCCTTTAGCCCTTACGTGGGTAAAAGGAACCGTAAGGGTTTTTTATACCGTGCTTAATAATGATGGCGTTGATATTCATACTTACGGTTATAATGTCAATGCGCTGAATGTTGATTCTTCATTTTTCGCATTGGGTGAAAGCCATGATAATGTGGTGCAGAAAAACAGTTCCAGGAGCGACAGCACCAAAATAGGCGTTGGAAATGCCCGTGTAGCAAGAGCATATTTTAACAACGTTGTATTTCAATAGACTTTTATACTGAATTCTACTAATAATAAAGACCGGCCCTTTTCAGCCGGTCTTTTCTTTTTCCCGTTTTCCATTCTTTGATATCAAAATTCCATTTTATTGTTTTTAGCTGTGAATATTTCTTTTCAGGTGAGAAAAGCAATTATTCTGGTTTCAAAAGCATCTTTCAAAATTAAGAAAGCATACATTTTGATTCAATAGGCATACATTATAATCATTACAGCATACATTACAATTATAGCAGCATACATTATAATTATAACAGCATACATTACAATTATAGCGGCATACATTACAATTATAATAGCATACATTATAATTAAAAAAGCCCGAATGCATTGCAATCGGGCTTAGGCCAAAATTTATTTGGCTAATATATTATTTATTTAAAGAACAAAAATATATGCAGCAGGAGGGGTGATCCATGCCCCGGGCTCCTCCCTTTTTATCGCTCAGGATAACCCTGCCCCTGAACCATAGCTTGGTTCCTGAAGCTTTGCCATGAGTGTATTTATAGCGACTATCGGGCGAAGTCTTAACAGTAACAAAGTTAATGCCATCGGTGCTTTCCTGTGTTTCGTAACAGGCATGAACCCCATGTGAAGCAGCTTTATAAATAATATCAACTTCACCGGCAGTGGTTTCATCGTTTTCCACATTAAATTCGGGCTTTGTTTTTATGGTAATTTTTCTTGTAAACAAACCGCAATCGTTAACAATTTTAATAGCGGTAAGTTTATTGGGTGCATTATTAACTGCTGTTTGCACTATAGCCACAAAGTTCTGGACATCAGCATATACAGCGCTTACTTCCAAATCGCGGGTTGGCGCCAGCCCCTTAGTGCGCATAGCAACAGCGCTCTGGGCTGTTTCGGCAGTAGCTAACCTGCCCTGTGCTGCCGACATAACGGCCGCGGCAATAGTTACATGTGTGTTGCCCGGAGGGTTTATCAGGGCGGTGAAAAACGTCTGTGCATCGTTTAAAAATATCGAAGGGTTTTGGTCGAAACTGAAAATGGCAGTTACATGTTCTGGTTTTTTCATTACTTTATAATTTTAAATGATTAATTTTACGATGCAAATATATGCTCCGCATATTAATTGAATGTAAACTGAGATTTAAGTTTTTTTTAAGTTTACATTAACTGAAAGTTAAGCAGGGCGGAAAATAAGGATTTGAGAAGGGAAATCGCTTATCTGATTTTAAAAAGAATGATAAAAGATGGTAAATTTGTGAGAGATAAAGTGAAAATAAAGTAATATGGCAAAAAAGCATTATGTAAAAAGTGGACAATATATTTTTAAATAAAAATTAAACTGCCTATCTGTTTTAATCAAGTTATGCAAATAATTTTATAATTTGTTTTTGCGAATTTGTATAACAATGGATTTTAAATTATTTTCAATCTGCGAAAATCAGCGTAATCAGCGGGAAACAGAAAGAACTCCCGCAGATAGCGCAGATATACACAGAAAATCAATATTAAATTTTGACATAATAAATCTTTCAACTTGTTCGAAGCAGATAGGCAGTAAAATTAAAACTATGAAAAAATCATTACTTATTATTTTTCTTTTGCTGATAACCTCACTGCTTTCAGCGCAGAGTATGGGATATTATGAATCAATTTCTTTTGACCCTCCTAATCCTATATATATTTCTATTAACGTTCCTGATTCTACTATTTTTAAAATTGATACATCTGTCGCCGGGAATATCTGGCAAATAGGAAAGCCTCATAAAACAATATTTGACAGTGCATATTCACGTCCCGATGCAATAGTTACAGATACTATTCATGATTATCCGGCTAATAATTTATCAACATTTGCTATTAAGATATTTGATCCTACTTGGACTGGGTTTTATCCAAGTGATGAAGATGACATTTCATTTAAGCATAAATTTGATACAGATAGTTTGCAAGATGGCGGATATGTTGAAATTTCATATAATAATGGCACCACATGGACAAATATTGCCAATGATACTATAGGATGGTGGAATCCTTATTTTTATAACCAAAATAACTACCCAAATCCAATTATTGCCAATGGAAATGCTGCTTTTACAGGACGTTCAAATGGTTGGTTAAAAACTGATATTGCGGGATGTAATATCAATATTTTATTAAATCCTAATCCTGTTTATTTGCGTTTTGTTTTTTCGAGTGGCAGTATTCCTACAAATAAAGAAGGCTGGATTATAGATAATATAAGTATTTGTTTGGGTTGTGGTAGTTGCTTAGGAATTAAAGAAGAACAAAACAATGAATCAATTTCCATTTTTCCTAACCCAGTAAATGATGAACTAGCTATTGAAGCTCCGCAAAAATCAGAAATAGTAATTCTAAACATTGAAGGGCAAATCATTAAAACAATTTTTAGCGAAGATAAATTGACTTCACTTGATATGACAGACTTATCAAGCGGGGTTTATATTGTGACAATTAAGACAGGCAAAGAAATTGTGACAAAAAAAATTATTAAAGAATAACAGCCCATGCATAACTTCATATCACTTCTATATCCGCAACATTAAGCATTGAACAAACAAATAACCTATTATCCCATTAACTTAATAACCCAATAACTCATTAACTTAATAACCTAATAACTCAATAACCCACTATCTTTTACTAGCTTTCAGCAACTTATACATTCATTTTTCTTTTCCAAATGAAATAGTTAATTTTGAAGCCCCTTAAATTTATGTCCCGGGTAAAATATAATGTAAGTTGGCAGGTGTGCGGGGGGAAGGATAAGATATAAATAATATGTGGACATTTCTGGTCAGGCTTTTACTTAGGAACAGGCTGGCAATAATTATCATTATTTCGGTTTTAACAGCCTTTATGGCTTACAAGGCCCTTAATGTGCGCTTATCGTACGAACTGGCACGCATGCTGCCTTATTCCGATTCAACATCAATTAAATATGAGATATTTAAGGACAGGTTTGGCGAAGACGGCAATATTTTTGCCGTAGGCATAAAAAATGATAAACTTTTCGAAAAAGACCAATTCAATGCCCTTTACGATTTATGCAATAACATCAAACTGTTAAATGGAATAGAAGAAGTTGTTTCCATTACAAGAACTGTTAATATTTTTAAGAACGACAGTATTAAGAAATTTGAATTCAAATCACTTGTTTCGCGCAAACCTGCCAGCCAGGCTGAAGTTGACAGCGTTAAGAAACTTATTTTCTCCCTGCCTTTTTATAATGGATTACTTTATAACAAGAATGAGCATATTTACCTTGTTGCCATTACCCTCGACAAAAGCAAATTAAATGATAAAAGCCGTGACGGCCTGATCATGGATATTAAATCCATGATTGATGATTACCAGGTAAAAACAAATTCGGAAGTTCATTATTCCGGCTTGCCATACATACGCACAGTTACCACAAGAAAGATAAAATCAGAATTAATTCTTTTCATCATTCTTTCCCTCATTATCGCGTTGGTGATAATGATATTGTTTTTTAAATCAACCAAGGTTGTTTTTTCGTCATTGATACTTGTTGTAATAAGTATTATCTGGACGCTTGGCATCATTTCGCTGTTTGGATATAAAGTAACCATACTTACGGGTGTGATACCGTCATTATTAGTAATTATTGCCATTGAGAATTGCATTTACCTCATCAATAAATATCATTGGGAATATAAGCTGCATGGAAATAAAGTAAAAGCTTTATCGAGGGTTGTTAAACGCATCGGTTTTGCCACCATGATGACAAACCTTACCACTGCCACTGGTTTTGCCACCTTTATATTTACATCGAGTGCAATTCTTAAGGAATTCGGAGTTGTGGCATCCATCAGTGTAATGGTGGAATATTTCATTTCAATAATGCTGATACCTATTATTTTCAGTTATCTTCCGCCTCCCGAAGAAAAGCAAATAAAGCATCTTGACAATAAAAAAGTAAACAGGATCATTGAAAGTATTAAGACCATTGTTTTCACTAAAAGGAAATTGGTTTATGTAATAACGGGTGTTTTTATATTGGGATGTATCTATGGCATATCCAGGATGAAAACATCGGGAAAAGTTGTTGATGATATTAAAACAAATGACCCTATTTACACCGATTTGAAATTCTTTGAAAAGAACTTTCATGGAGTAATGCCGTTTGAAATTTCAATTGATACAAAAAAGAAAAATGGCGTATTGAAACTTTCCACTATTACTAAGATCGATAAATTGCAAAGGGAACTGGATAGTTTCCCTGAGTTTTCACGTCCTTTATCACTGGCTGAATTTGTAAAGTTTGCAAAACAGTCATTCTATAATGGCGATTCCACATTTTATGTCCTCCCCGATAACAATGAAACTGCTTTTATTATGTCGTATCTGCCTACAAGTATAAAGGGAAAGAAAAACATGATACATTCTTTCATTGACAGCACCAAGCGATATACCAGGATAAGTGTACAAATGGCAGATATAGGCACCAAAGAAATGAAACGTATTAAAGCCAAACTGCAGACTAAAATCGATTCGATTTTTGATCCCAAGAAATTTGATGTAACAATAACAGGCAATAGCGTTGTTTATACAATGGGCACAGATTTCTTAATTGATAACCTTGTAGTGAGCGTATTGTTTGGGATACTGTTAATATCAATAATTGTAGCCCTTGTTTTTACTTCTTACAGAATGGTATTCATTGCCATGATTTGTAATCTTATACCATTATTGATTACTGCTGCCATAATGGGTTACGGTCATATACCGGTTAAGCCTTCAACTCTTATTGTTTTCAGTGTCGCCTTAGGTATCTCGATTGATAATGCTATTTTATTCCTGTCGAAATATCGAAATGAATTAAAATTTACAAATGGAGATATAAAACTTTCTGTTGCGAATGCGTTAAATGAAACAGGCATTAGTATGATATATACTTCTATTGTTTTAGTTCTCGGATTTGGAGTATTTATTGTATCCGGTTTTGGGGGAACACAGGCACTGGGAATGCTGATATCGATTACGCTTTTCCTTGCATTATTCTTCAATATTATTGTTTTGCCTTCGCTTATATTGTCTTTGGATAAGTTTATCACCACCAGATCTTTCAAGAAACCAATTCTGGAAATATATGATGTTGAAACGGATGATACTACCGATGACCAAATTGAATAAAAAATACTTGTAGTAAAAGAAATTAAATTTATTTTTAATCCTAAAGTTTTTCCTATGAAAGGTATTGTATTAGCCGGTGGTTCAGGTACAAGACTGCATCCGCTTACTATAGCAGTGAGCAAGCAATTAATGCCTATATATGATAAACCTATGATTTATTATCCGATCTCTGTTCTTATGATGTCGGGTATCAATGAAATTCTGATTATTTCAACACCACATGACCTGCCTCATTTCAAGAAATTACTTGGAGATGGAAAACAAATAGGTTGTTCTTTTAGTTACGAAGAGCAGGCTGTTCCCAATGGACTGGCACAAGCTTTTGTAATTGGCGAAAAGTTTATTGGAAAAGATAAAGTTGCGCTTATACTTGGTGATAATATTTTTTATGGAACAGATCTCCCCAAATTAGTGAAGGAAAACAATGATCCCAATGGAGGAGTCGTATTTGCTTATCATGTTTCCGATCCACAAAGATACGGTGTAGTTGAATTTGATAATAATCACAAAGCGATATCTATTGAGGAAAAACCTGTTAACCCTAAATCTAATTATGCTGTGCCGGGTCTGTATTTTTATGATAATACAGTAGTTGAAGTTGCAAAGAATATTAAGCCAAGCAGCCGGGGAGAATATGAAATAACAGATGTAAATAAATTTTATCTTGATAAAGGGAAATTAAAAGTTGGTATTCTGAGCAGAGGAACAGCATGGCTTGATACTGGTACGTTTAGTTCGCTTTTGCAGGCATCTCAATTTGTTCAGGTAATTGAAGAAAGACAGGGGCTTAAAATCGGATGTATAGAAGAGGTTGCATACAGAATGGGCTTTATAAATAGAAAACAATTGACTGAGATAGCCAAACCTTTACTCAAAAGCGGGTATGGCGATTACCTGATGTCTCTTGAATAAAACTTATTGCTTTTAAAAGTAACTTGAATAAACGTTTTAACGTTATAAGGATAAATTCACAAATAAATGGTTAATATACTAATTACGGGAGGAGCTGGGTTTATAGGTAGCGCTTTGGCTGAAAAACTTTTGCAAAATCCCGATAATTTTATTGTAATAGTTGACAATCTTACTACCGGAGATGTTCGAAAAATACCAATTGCCCGAAAAGAACAGATTAAATTCTGCAAATGCGATGTAAATAATTACAATGATATTTCCGGGATAATGAATTCCTTTAATTTTGAATATGTTTTTCATTATGCTGCATTAGTTGGTGTTCTGAGAACACAGCAAAACCCAATAAGTGTATTAAACGATTTAAAAGGGATTGAAAACATTCTTAACCTTTCGAAGAATTCTACAGTTAAAAGAGTTTTCTTTTCTTCTTCTTCAGAAGTTTATGGAGAGCCAACAGAATTACCGCAAAATGAATTAACAACACCTTTGAATTCACGTATTCCTTACGCTGTAGTTAAAAATGCCGGTGAAGCGTACCTGCGATCTTATAAAAAAGAGTTTGATCTGGATTATACTATCTTCCGTTTCTTTAATACTTATGGTCCAAAACAGAGCGTTGATTTTGTAATGTCTCGTTTTATAAGCCTTGCACTACGAAATCAGAATATAACTATTTATGGGGATGGAATGCAAACACGTACTTTCTGTTTCGTTGATGATAATATTGATTCTTGTGTGAATGCTTTTTATAATAACGAGGTAGTAAATGATGTGGTTAATATTGGTGGAAATAAGGAAATTACGATGCTTGATCTTGCAGAAAAAATAATTAAATTAACGAAATCAAAATCTCAAATAATCTTTTTACCTGCACTGGAAGAAGGTGATATGTTGAGAAGATTTCCGGATACCTCAAAAATGATGAGCCTGCTAAAACGTGATCCTGTAAACATTGACGAAGGGATAAAGAAGATTTTGCAAAACCCACAATTTATACTTGGATAATTTATGTTCACTTCAGATCAATTGCTTGAAAAGGTTAAAACAGCTTTATCTGAAGTAAAGTTGGACGCAGAACCAAAGGAATTATATTTACCGATTTCATATACACTCAACCTTGGTGGAAAAAGAATCAGACCAATATTAGTTTTACTATCCTGCGACCTTTTTGGAGGCAGTATTGATAAAGCCATTAACTCAGCCGTTGCTATAGAGATCTTTCATAACTTTACCTTGCTTCATGATGATATAATGGATAATGCTCCAATCAGAAGAGGAAAGGAAACAGTTTTTAAAAAATGGAATTCCAATGTTGCCATATTATCTGGTGATACAATGTTTGCTATAGCATATAAACATCTGGCACTATCTGACAAAAATGTTTTACAGAATGTGCTTTCTATTTTTACTAAAGCTGCAATTGAAGTTTGCGAGGGGCAGCAATATGATATGAATTTTGAAACAAGAAATGATGTAACAATACCAGAGTATATTGAAATGATACATCTTAAAACTTCTGTGCTGATTGCTGCAAGCTTAAAGACAGGCGCCGTAATAGCGGGCGCAGACGAAAAAGATGTAGAAACCATATATAAATTAGGAGAATACGTGGGACTGGCATTTCAGCTTCAGGATGATTTGCTTGATGTTTATGGTAATCAAAATAAATTTGGAAAGCAGATTGGGGGAGACATTGTATCAAACAAAAAAACTTACCTTTATATAAAAGCATTGCAGGAGGCAAAGGGAAAGGATCTTGATATATTACAAAGCTATTTCTCTTCAGATAATTTTGATCAAAATGAGAAAATAAATACTGTTACGGAAATTTATAACAAACTTGGTGTAAAAGATTCTTCTATTGCTTTAATCAATGAGTATTACGATTATGCATCAAAATATTTATCTTTACTTTCAATAGAAGATGGAAGGAAAATAATTCTTAAAGAATATATTGATCAGCTTATCAACAGGAACTTCTAAAGTAATCCCAATTCCAGTTTAGCTTCATCTGTCATCATATCTTCATTCCATGGCGGATCAAAGGTCATAATTACATCAACATCTATAATCCCTTCAACCACTTTTACTGCATTATGAACATCAATTGGAAGTGTATCAGCAACGGGACAGTTCGGTGCTGTAACTGTCATAGTAATATGGGCAATCATTTTCTCATCAATACGAATTTCATAAATTAATCCCAGTTCATAAATATTGACAGGGATTTCAGGATCGAAAACAGTTTTCAATGCATCAACCACCTTGCTTTCAAGTTCGAGAAAGTTTGTCTCTTGTGCCATTGTCGTTAGGTATTTGAAGGGTTCTGTGATAATTTTGTTTTAAAAGCAAATGCGTAAAACTTCATTTGTTTTATCATGGATGTAAGTCCGTTTGAACGGGTAGGTGAGAGGTGTTCACGCAATCCGATTTTATCTACAAAATCCAGTTTAGCATTTATTATATCATCAGATAATTGTCCAGACAAGACACGAATTAACAAGCCGACAATACCTTTTGTAATGATGGCATCACTGTCGGCTTCGAAATATACTGTTTCATTCTGAAGTGAAGCATGCAACCAAACTTTGCTCTGGCACCCTGTAATGACATACTGATCGCTTTTAAACTCATCAGCAATCAGCGGTAATGACTTTCCTAGTTCTATAAGATAATTGTATTTGTCCAGCCATTCATCAAACTGCTCAAATTCATTAATGATTTCCTGTTCTATTTCTTCAATCTTCATTATATCAAAACATTTTCTATTCTAACATACTTTTTGCTTTAATTACACCTTCAATAAAAGTATCAACTTCTTCAATCGTATTGTATAATCCAAAGGAGGCTCTAACAGTTCCTGTGATTTTATATCTTTCCATTATAGGTTGTGCACAATGATGACCGGTTCTTACTGCAATTCCTAATTTGTCTAAAATAATTCCAATATCACTAGGGTGTATTTTCCCGACAAGAAATGAAATCACGGCTGCTCTATTTCTTGCTGTGCCAATAATTTTTAAACCATCAATTGCTAATAATCGTTTTGTTGCATATTCTAACAATTCAGATTCATGCTGATGAATTGCATCTATTCCAATTGTTTCCAGATATTTTATTGCAGCAGCTAATCCAAGTCCATCACCAACATTGGGTGTCCCGGCTTCAAATTTAAACGGAAGCTCATTATAAGTGGTCTTCTCAAACGTAACGTCTTTAATCATTTCTCCTCCACCCTGATATGGCGGAAGTTCTTCAAGTATCTTCTCTTTCCCATAAAGAATGCCTGCACCCATAGGAGCATACATTTTATGACCTGAAAAACAATAAAAATCACAATCCAAATCCTGCACATCTACTTTCATGTGAGGCACTGCCTGAGCACCATCTACAAGTACGGGGATATTTTTGCTATGAGCTGTTTTAATAATTTCCTTGACTGGGTTTATTGTTCCAAGCGCATTTGAAATATGTGCAATTGCAATAAGCTTTGTTTTTTCATTTAAGAGTTTTTCAAATTCTTCTATTATCAATTCACCAGATTCATTGATTGGAATAATTTTCAACACAGCTTGCTTTTCTTCACATACTATTTGCCAGGGAACAATATTGGAATGATGTTCCATTCCCGATATTACAATTTCATCTCCTTTATTGAGGAATTTTTTAGCAAAAGATGAAGCAACAAGATTAATAGATTCTGTTGTTCCTCTGGTAAAAATTATTTCATGTGAATGAGAAGCATTTATAAACTTTTGAATAACCCTTCGTGCATCTTCATAAGCACTTGTTGCCTGCTGACTCAGATAATGTACACCCCGATGAATATTGCTGTTTTGCTTATTATAATATTCGAGTAAGGTATCAATAACAACCTTGGGCTTTTGCGTAGTGGCTGCATTATCAAGGTAAATAAGCGGTCTTTTATAAACCAGTTGATGAAGTGCAGGAAAATCCTCTCTGATTTTATTAATATCTAATGCCACAATTATTTATATTTTACTTAAATCAATATTAAATGCAATAGGCTCATTATTCCCGCAATGCAATACACACTGATCACAAATGGATAATTCACCTTTTAATCTTTTGTTTACAAGCTGACATATTTTCTCCCGCAAAGCATCTATAGAAATTTTTGTTACAACCTCATCAGCAAAAGCATACATCAGCAACATTTTTGCACTTTCCTCACTTATGCCACGGGCACGCATATAAAATAAAGCATCAGTATCAAGCTGTCCCACTGTTGCTCCATGACTGCACTTTACATCATCCGCATAAATCTGCAGATTGGGCTTCGTGTTTATTGTTGCATCATCCGTTAATAAAATGTTTTTATTTGTTTGATTTGCATTCGTTTTCTGTGCATCTTTTCTTACCAATATCTTCCCATTGAAGACCGCTTTTGCTTTATTATCAACTACTCCTTTAAATAATTCATTGCTGTTACAGTTAGGCTTTGCATGATCTACAAAAGTGTGATTATCCACCAATTGATTTTTATCTGCTAAATAAATACCGTATAAATTCGATTCGCAGCCTTCGCCATTTAACGCAATATTAAGATTGTTCCTTATCAACCCACCATTAAGCGTGATAGTGTTTGTTGTTAATGAACTGTTTTTCTCCTGATGAAAATAGGTTGTTGCAATCATGGCAGAATGATTGTCGTTGTTCTGCATTTTATAATGGTCAATGCTTCCGTTTTCGTCAATAAAGACTTCAGTAAGCGAATTTGTAAGAGTTGGAACATGCGAAAAAATATCATCGCAATGCACAAGTTTAAGCTTGCTGCTCTTCCCAATAACAACAAGATTGCGTGGTTGTACAAGGGTGCTTTCCTGTTTATTAAGAATGTTGATGAGTTGTATCGGCTTATCAACAATTACATTATCCGGGACATAAATAAAAATTCCATCCAATGCAAAAGCATCATTCAGAGCATCGAAAGCGTTATTCTCGGCATCGGAATATTTGCCAAAGTGCGTTTCAATGATTTCGGGAAACTCTTTAAGGGCGCTTGCTAAGCTTCCTATAACAGTACCATTTGCTAAAGTTGTAATTGGTGCATGCTTATAAACAAACCATCCATTAAGAAGAACGGCTGTATAAGTATCTAGGTCTGCAACATCGCAACGGAAGAATTTCTCCACATCTACATTGCCTTCTGTATTCTCTAAGAGGATAGAATAATCATTTTTAAGAATCTCTGCAAGGTTAGTAAAGCGCCATTCTTCAAGTTTTGTGTGAGGAAATCCAAGCTTGTCAAAACACTCAATTGCTTTATCCCTGATGCCTTTTTGAAATGTGGTCTTGTCAAGATGCCTTTTGTTTTCCCTGAAAACGTTGAGAATTTTATCCTTTAGAATATTTTCGGCCATCGTCTGAATCTCCTTATAATTCTGCTTTTTCAAGTTCCTTCTTTATCCAGTCGTAACCTTTTTCTTCCAACTCAAGTGCAAGTTCTTTGCCTCCTGATTTTACAATCTTCCCATCATACATCACATGTACAAAATCAGGAATGATATAATCAAGCAGGCGCTGGTAATGGGTTATAATAATAAATGCATTCTCTTTTGTCCGCAATTTGTTTACGCCATTGGCGACAATTCTCAAAGCATCAATGTCAAGTCCTGAATCGGTTTCATCAAGAATAGCAAGGGTTGGATCAAGCATAGCCATCTGGAAGATTTCATTCTTCTTTTTTTCACCGCCGCTGAATCCTTCGTTAACTGAACGATTGGTAAGTTTTGTCTGGAGTTCAACAACCTTCTTTTTTTCATCCATTAGTTTCAAAAAAGCTGAAGCCGTCAATGGTTCAAGGCCTTTATATTTACGATGTTCATTAACTGCTGCCTTCATAAAGTTGGTGATGCTCACTCCGGGGATCTCAACAGGATATTGAAAACCAAGAAATATTCCTTCCCTTGACCTGATCTCAGGCTGCATTTCAAGAAGGTTCTTTCCTTTAAATGTTATTGTTCCTTCAGTAACTTCGTAATTTTCTCTCCCTGCTATTGCTGCAGCCAATGTGCTTTTGCCTGTTCCATTCGGACCCATGATAGCATGCACTTCACCTGCTTTTACTTCAAGATTAATACCATTGATGATCTTTTTGTTATTGATCGAAACTTTGAGATTTTTAATTGAAAACATATACTTTGTTTATGGTTTGTGGTTATTTTAGTGTCATTTGCTGTTACGCATTGTCATTTATAGTCATTACGCTTCGCTGTCATTCATTGTCATTACGCGTTGCTGTCATTAATAGTCATTATGCTTCGCTGTCATTCATTGTCATTAATATTTATTTTTGCCTACTGCCAACTGCGTACTGGATACTCCTCCTCATTTTTTTTAATTATGAATCATTTTAACCTACACTACCTTCAAGACTAATTGCAAGAAGCTTTTGTGCTTCTACTGCAAATTCCATCGGTAATTTATTCAATACTTCTTTTGCATAACCATTCACAATTAAGCCTATTGCACTTTCCATATCAATTCCCCGCTGTAAACAATAGAACAACTGGTTTTCTGAAATTTTAGAAGTAGTAGCTTCATGCTCGGTTATAGAAGATTTATTTGCAACCTCTATATATGGAAATGTATGTGCGCCGCACTGATCGCCCATCAGCAAAGAATCACACTGTGAGAAGTTTCTTGAATTAGTAGCATTCTTTGTAATCTTTACAAGTCCCCTGTAGCTGTTATTGCTTTTGCCTGCAGCAATCCCTTTTGATATGATAGTGCTTTTTGTATTCTTTCCCAGGTGTGTCATCTTTGAACCGGTATCAGCCTGCTGGTAGTTATTTGTAACGGCAACAGAATAAAATTCTCCAATGGAATTATCGCCCCTTAGTATGCAGCTTGGATATTTCCATGTAATTGCAGAGCCCGTTTCTACCTGTGTCCAGGATATCTTTGAATTATTCCCTTTGCACATCCCGCGCTTGGTTACAAAGTTATATATACCACCCTTACCTTCTTTATCGCCGGGATACCAGTTCTGCACGGTGGAATATTTTACTTCAGCATTTTCCATAGCTACAATCTCTACTATAGCAGCATGAAGCTGGTTCTCGTCTCTTCGCGGAGCAGTGCAGCCTTCCATGTAACTGACATAACTGTCATCATCGGCAACAATAAGCGTTCGTTCAAACTGACCGCTGTTGGCTGCATTGATGCGAAAATATGTTGACAGCTCTATAGGGCACCTTACCCCTTTTGGAATATAACAAAACGAACCATCACTGAAAACAGCCGAATTCAGTGAGGCAAAATAATTGTCGGTATAGGGGACAACGCTTCCCATGTATTTCTTCACCAGATCGGGATGTTCTTTTACCGCTTCGCTAAAAGAGCAGAAAATAATTCCTTTTTCTGCCAGCGTTTCTTTAAAAGTGGTTGTAACGGAAATACTATCCATCACCGCATCAACAGCCACACCGGTAAGCATCTTTTGCTCATTCAATGAAATGCCCAGTTTTTCAAAGGTGTTGAGTAATTCAGGGTCAACTTCCTCCATAGTTGAAAGCTGTTTCTTTTGCTTTGGCGCTGCGTAATAATAGATGTCCTGGTATTTGATAGGCGGATGGTGCACATGCGCCCATGTAGGCTCTTTCAGATTGATCCAGTACCGGTAAGCTTTAAGGCGGAATTCAAGCAGCCATTCGGGTTCGTTCTTCTTAGTGGAAATAAAACGGACTGTATCTTCGCTAAGCCCTTTAGGCGCGGTTTCGGTTTCTATATTTGTAGTGAAGCCCCATTTATATTCGTTGTGGGTAACCTCATTTATTATTTTATTGCTGTCTTCCATTGTATCTGATTTTATCCTTCAAAAAAGACAGTACAAAGTTAAGAATATTATTTAGATTAATTCAAAATAAAGGAAAAAAGATTAAAAACTTTATGTTGAAATTTAAGGATGAGGGAGATGCAAGCTATGCAAAACGAGGCAGGCGAGTGCGAAAAGAAGGAGATTTAATTATCAGGCAAATATGTTTTTAATTATCGTAGGCATCTGGCACCAGATGCGGTCATCAAGAGTTTTGCCGGCAGCTTTTTTATTGAAGCCTCCCCATTGCTTAAAGAAAAAAGGGACATTGTCATTAATGCATAAATCTCTTATGTTTCTTATCCATTCCTTTTTCAATGGACGGGAAGAAGTACCACTTTCACCACCTGCAATGACCCAATCAATACCAAACAGGTTTAGCCCAGGCAAATCACTTAACAATGGTTCAAGTGATAAAAACTTAACTGATGCAGGAATGTTCCTTAAGTATTCTATCCTGTTTATATAATTATTATGTTCAACTGTGACACCCATCCATATGTTAGGTGTAAACTCAAGCAAAGATGAATAATGAGCCATTACATCGGCTCTTTTTGTAAGCACTTGGAAAATATGTTGTGGGCAATCATTCATAACACTGAATACTTGTTTTATGAAATCAAGAGGCATATCTTCATGAAAAAGATCGCTCATGGAATTGACAAAAATAATACGTTGTTTTTTCCATATATAAGGCAACCGGAGTTCTTTTGGATGACATGTTAGTTGAAACCCCTTGGTATATTTTTTCATACCCATAGCTTTCAATCTGCGTGTCATATTTTCAGCATAGCAATGCTTACAACCAGATGATATTTTAGTGCATCCTGTTGAAGGATTCCATGTCATTTCAGTCCATTCTATTGCTGAGGCAGCCATTATTTAGTTTTTTTACTGATTATGCTATTGGCAATTTTAATTCCTGTTTCTTGATTGCTTGCAAAAATCAAATGAAATATCGAGCATTTTTTTGAATTCTTAAGTATCAATGGTTGTGAAACAAGTTTCCAAACTTTTCTCAATTGTTGAGTATACAAAGATATGATACCTTCTATTGGATCGGTTAATTTATTTTGTTCAATTTTTGAACCGAACAATGTTGATATTTCTTGTTCAGGATAGAAATAATTTTTTATTTCAGCTATAGGCAAACCAAAAAATTCTTCAAGTTTTTCAACACATTTTATTTCGCCAGATTTGGGTAATAAACGATTAATAGCTACTCCCGATGGTATCAGTATCCATATATCAGAACGGGTATTTTTTAATGTTTGAATAGCTTCCCATTTTACTTGCATTCCAAAAGGATCTAAAAAAATCAAAGCTGCATATTTCTTGCTGTTTAAAGCATCAGCGAGTTTTGGAATTTCGATATTGCAATCGGAAATGCGTGCTTCAACTTTAATATCTTTTAAATGCACTTGCCGTTTCAGTACTTCGATACATTTAATATTATTTTCGTTCGTATCAATAAAATAATAATAATCAAAATATCTTGCGGCAGGCTCTAAAACACGGTTTACAGATCCTTTATAAATATCTATATCTTCAATGCAATTCTTGTCAATTTCAAAATCTAAAGTAAGCTTATCATGTTTTTTCTTCTTTAGTATTTCGCCTGAACCTGCGAAACCATCAAAATATATGGTTTTCCACTGAGGATGTGTTTTAAATATCTTCAGGTAAGCCTGCAGGTAATCAATAAAAGCATCAAGTTTTTGTTTTGTCCAAGCACCGCCCCAATGCTCATTTGGTTCGTTTATAATTTGATTGTTTTCTAACATGCAATTGTTATTTAAAGTTCAAGCATTGCTTGAGGTGATATATAATTCATTTTTCCTTAATTTATCATTCCACATGTTAATCACTCACAAAAGTAAAGCATAATTCTTAAATCCCATTTGTATGTTTCCGCTTTCTTTCTAATCAAACAAATCGCTAAAACAGCAAAATCGGTATAAATACGAATGGCGCTTATGTTCCCATTGGAAAAGTGATATTTCCTGTTGGTTTCTGCTCTCTTCCCATAGGAATCTCTTCTGTTCGCGTTGGAAGAGAGAGTTTTCCCGTTGAAAGAGAAGGGCTAACTGTAGGAAGAGGAATTTTTCCCGTTGGAAGACGCGCTCTTTCTGTTGGAAGAGAGAGTTTTCCCGTTGAAAGAGAAGGGCTAACTGTAGGAAGAGGAATTTTTCCCGTTGGAAGACGCGCTCTTTCTGTTGGAAGAGAGAGATTGTCTGTCGGAATCTGTGCTCTTCCCGTTGGAAGAGAGCAATTGTCTGTTGGAATCCGTGCTCTTCCCATTGGAAGAGAGCGTTTTCGCGTTGGAATCTGCGCTCTTCCTGTTGGAAGAGAGAGTTTTCGCGTTGGAATCTGTGCTCTTTCTGTTGGAAGAGAGAGTTTTCGCGTTGGAATTATTGCTCTTCCTATTGAAACACACGCTCTTTCTATAGAAAGACACGCTCTTCCCGTTGGAAGAGAGAGTTTTCCTACAGACAAAATGAATAATCGCGTTGGAAAAATGAGTAATATAGCCTGCCTTGACGGTAGGCTGGTTGGAAAAATAAAAAATCCCGTTGGAGAAGAGGGTCTCTTTTTGTTTTAGATCAGAAATATTAGCATAAAGATTATAAAATTAAAACAATAGGATGACGGTAAACTGAGAATGAATAAATTTTTATTTATACCCGATTATATTACTTTTGCTTCATGTATAGGAAAACCAATACTAAACGCACCGAACTTTCGGAATTGGGTGAGTTCGGACTGATAAAACACCTTACTCAGGATATTGCTATTACTAACTCATCTACCTTAAAAAGTGTAGGCGATGATGCTGCAGTGATAAGTAATGAAGGGGATGAAATTCTTGTTTCCACAGATCTTTTGATTGAAGGAGTTCATTTTGACCTTTCTTATTGCCCATTGAGACATTTGGGATATAAGGCTGCCGTTGTCAATTTCAGTGACATTGCCGCTATGAATGGTACGCCTGAGCAAATAACGGTTAGTATTGCTTTATCAAATCGTTTTTCTCTGGAAGCTATTGAAGAATTTTATGATGGCATTAAACTCGCATGTGAGAAGTATAAAGTTGACCTTGTTGGAGGCGATACTTCAACAAGCTTTTCCGGCTTGTTCATAAGCATAACAGTTATAGGAAGGGCGAAAAAAGAGGATATTACTTATAGGAATGGAGCCGGCGTAAACGACCTTGTTTTTATTAGTGGTGATCTTGGCGCGGCATATATGGGGCTGATGGTACTGAAAAGAGAAAAAGAAGTTTATCGTGCAAACCCCGAAATTCAGCCTGAACTTACAGGTCATGATTATATTTTAGAAAGGCAATTAAAACCTGAAGCAAGAACAGATATTGTTAAACTTTTGAAAGAATGCAATGTAAAGCCTACTTCCATGATTGATATTTCGGATGGCTTAGCTTCTGAAATAATTCATATATGCCAGGATTCGGATAAAGGATGCAGCTTATATGAGGATAAAATCCCCATTGATACTTCAACAATTTCAATGGTGGAAGAGTTCGGTATTGACCCTACCATTGCAGCTTTAAGCGGAGGTGAAGACTATGAACTGCTCTTTACCATTTCACAAAATGATTATGAAAAAGTGAAGGACATTAAGGAAATTACTGCAATTGGACATATAACAGATGCTGCTGCGGGAATTAATCTTATTAGCCGTAGCGGGACTGCTGTTCCTATAACAGCGCAGGGGTGGGATGCATTTCTGAAAAACAAAAAAGAAAAGTAATATATGATACGTCATTACATCCTGCCTTTATTTTTTATCATGCTGATGCTTCTTGCTTCCTGCGGCGGCGGAGATTATATTCCCAAACCTAAAGGATTTATGAGGATTGATCTGCCTAAAAAAGAATATAAACTGTTTGATTCGACTTGCCCATATTCGTTTGAATATCCGGTTTATGCCAAGGTTAACTATGATAACGACAAGAATGCAGAGCCTTACTGGATCAATCTTGACTTTCCCAAATTCAAGGGAAGGGTACATATAAGCTATAAATCTGTTAAGAATAATCTTCCCAAGTTTGCTGAAGATGCCTATAATCTAGCAATGAAGCATATGCCAAAAGCAAACAATATAGATAATGAGCGCATAGATATCAGCGAACATAAAGTACACGGACTTATTTACATTATAGAAGGAGAAAATGCTGCATCTCCTTACCAGTTCTTCGTTACCGACAGTATCTCTAATTTTGTCAGGGGAGCTCTGTATTTCAATTTTGCACCAAATAATGATTCACTTGAACCTGTTATAACCTTTATCAAGGAAGACATTAAACATCTTATCAAAACTTTCCAGTGGAAAAAAGTTTGATAATCTTTATTTAATCAGACATTTTAAGCAAACGAAAGATATATGTAAAAATTAATGGTCAGACAGAGCCGATTCTCATGAAACGATAGTGAAAAGAGAATCGTGTCGAAGTCGACCATTACGAGCCACTCTTCGACACGGACTCCTCCGCGCAATGCTCGCCATGTCCGGCTCTGAGTGACTCTTAAATAATAATAAAAGCAAAATGCGTTACATGTTTTAATTAGCAATGCCGAAAAAGTTAATCTTCCTTTCAATTCTTATTTCTTTTGTTGTGATTTGCGGTTGCCGTGATAAAAAGAACCTTTCAAAACAAAAAACTTCCAATACCAGCCAATCCAACACTAAAGATAATAACAATGAATTTGAAGCTTATTATTTTCACACTACCGAATCGTCGTATGAGGAAGTAAGTATTGAGAATAGCAAAATAACTTACACATATTTTAAAGGAGTAAAGTCTAATGCAGCTTCTGGCTGGAGCCAAAATGAACTTTCAAAAAGAGATACTATCCTTAGTAATGCTGATATTGATACTCTTAAAGAGTTCATCATTAAAACAGGCTTTATGAAGCTTGACACAGTGATAGGCAATCCCGCTTCAACGGATGAATATTACTCATTTAAGCTGATGTTTAATATTGATGGTGAAAAAAGAACCGTACTTTTTAAAAGCATTCCTGGAGGGATATTAATGCCCGATGCTTTTCGCAGATCAAGAGATGCACTGATGAACCTATCAAGGAAAAAAACAGGGGTTTATTAATAATCAGTACTGTCCGACTAAAACTTATCACGCATTTCAAAACTATTAATTTTCCAGATACTTTGTAACAGGTCGCCCCGATGGGGCTATTCTTTTAATGAAATGATTTTTTCTATAAACAGTTTGTCCCGTAGGGACTAAATGATACAAACTCCGTAGGAGTGAAGCTGTTTATAGAATCAAATACAAATATGGCA
This sequence comes from uncultured Bacteroidota bacterium, assembly GCA_963831005.1. GTDB lineage: Bacteria > Bacteroidota > Bacteroidia > Bacteroidales > CG2-30-32-10 > CAWHOW01. The sequence continues at coordinate 51,345 of CAWHOW010000017.1, read as the reverse complement.
TTAGCTCCATAGGAGTGACCTGAATTAGTCGGACAACAATGGTTAATAATAATTTTATTATTGCATCAGTAATTTCAGCTTTTCTATAGCTGCACTAACGCTGTCAGTATTTTCAAAAGTAAGAGTAAGTTTGTTATTCCCTTCTTTCATCCTGCAAGCACGGGGATTGGCTTGCACGAAATGTAATACCTTTGTAAATGCTTCCGACTGGTAGTATGGCGACGTTTCATCCGAAATAAAATAGCCGATAAACTTATTTCCTTTAAGTACCAACTTTTCAAAACCTATTTCTTTTGCAGTTCTGCGTAAAGTAATTGTATTAATTAGTTCTTGTGTTTGTATAGGTATCGCGCCAAAGCGATCGATGAGTCGTTCGCGGAATTTATCTAATCCTTCTTCTGTTTCTACGCTGTCAAGTTCTTTGTAAAGCGAAAGACGTTCCTTCGTGCTGTTCACATAATCATCAGGAATCAATATTTCAAGGTCTGTTTCTATCAGGCAATCCTTGACAAACTCTTTAGGTGCACTGTCTTTGAAATATTCTTTGAAGTCTGTTTCTTTCAATTCTTGTATAGCTTCATCAAGTATCTTATGATACATTTCAAAACCTATCTCTGCAATGAAACCGCTTTGTTCGCCACCCAGCATATTTCCCGCACCCCTTATATCAAGGTCGCGCATAGCTATATTAAAGCCACTTCCAAGTTCAGAGAATTCTTCAATTGCTCTTAATCTTTTCCTTGATTCATCAGATAATACGGAAAGCGGAGGAGCAAGCAGATAACAGAATGCTTTTCGATTAGCTCTTCCAACTCGTCCGCGCAATTGATGCAGATCACTTAAACCATAATTATGTGCTTCATTTATGATAATTGTATTTGCATTTGGTATGTCAAGATCCGTTCTCAATTATAGTGGTTGCAACAAGGACATCATAATATCCTTCAATAAAATCGAGCATTACAGCTTCCAGTTGATGTCCTTCAAGTTGTCCATGACCAATTCCAATGCGAACATCAGGGCATAAGCGCTGTATCACACCGGCAATTTCATTTATATTCTGCACCCTGTTATGAACAAAGAAAACCTGTCCACCTCGTGAAACTTCATATTGAATGGCATCACGGATAACTTCTTCTTTAAAAACATGCAGTTCTGTTATTATCGGATACCTGTTTGGGGGAGGAGTATTAATTATAGAAAGATCGCGTGCGCCCATCATCGAAAACTGCAGTGTGCGTGGAATAGGCGTTGCAGTTAGCGTTAAAGTATCTACATTGACTTTTATTTGTTTTAATTTTTCTTTTGCGGCTACACCAAACTTTTGTTCTTCATCAATGATCAATAAGACCAAGGTCTTTGAACTCAACATCCTTACTAATTAAGCGATGTGTGCCAATCAAAATATCTGCTTTGCCTTCTTTCAGTTCAGCTAAAGTATTTTTTATTGATTTTGTAGATTTAAAGCGGTTCACGTAATCAACTTTGCATGGAAAGTCTTTAAGTCTTTCAGAGAATGTTTTATAATGCTGTAAAGCAAGTATGGTGGTAGGAACAAGCACGGCAACCTGCTTGCTGTCGTTCACTGCTTTGAATGCAGCACGTATAGCGATTTCCGTTTTGCCAAAACCCACATCACCGCAAATCAACCTGTCCATCGGGCATTCTGCTTCCATATCTTTCTTCACATCAGCAGTTGCTTTCACCTGATCGGGAGTATCTTCATATATGAAGGAGGCTTCAAGTTCGGTTTGAAGATAATTATCAGGTGCAAATGCAAATCCTTTCTCTGCACGGCGCTTGGCATATAACTGTATCAGGTCTTTTGCAATATCTTTAACTCTCTGCTTGGTCTTTTTCTTCAGGTTGCTCCAGGTATTAGAACCTAACCTGTTCAATGTTGGCTCTGCACCATCTTTCCCAACATACTTTGAAATCCTGTGAAGGCTGTGAATGCTGATATATAAAAGGTCGCTGTCTTTGTATACCAGTCGAATGGCTTCCTGCTCCTTGCCATTTACTTCTATCTTCTCAAGCCCGTCGAACCTGCCAATGCCATGATCAATATGTGTAATATAATCACCCGGTTTCAGATCATACAGCTCTTTCATTGTAATCGTTTCCTTGCTTGCGAAACGATCTCTTATGCGGAAACGATGATAACGCTCAAATATCTGGTGGTCGGTGTAAACAGCTATTTGCAAATCCCTGTCAACAAAACCCTCGTTCAATGTAAAAGCTACAGGATTAAATTCAATGGGTTTTGCGAGAGTATGATTTTTTTGTATGTCTTCGAAAATAGTGTAAATACGTTCAACTTGTTTTGGACTATCAGCAAGTATAAAGTTCTTGTATGATGCAGCAGAGTTTTCCTGTAGATTAGTTATAAGCAACTCGAAATTCTTGCTGAATAAAGGCTGTGGAACAATATTAAATTGTATCGTTTCCTGCGCTTCAAAAAGGAAATGCCTGCCAAATTCGATAGTTGTAAAGTCTAAAAGTTCTTTTCGTAATTCATCATCTTTAATAAATAATTCGGTTGGTTCAAGATGTTTGACTTCCGATTCTATCTTGCCGAAAGCGGATACTGCTTTTTCAAATACTTTTTCAATTATCTCGAAAGTATAGGCTGCGTCATCTATCCATATCATTGTATCTGCGGGTAACAATGATAAAATCGAAACCCTCTTTTCAAGTACTGACCTTACTTGTATATCTGGCAGCAAACTAATATGTGTAAGCTTGCTTACCGAAAGCTGCGATTCAGGATCAAAGGTGCGCAGCGATTCCACTACATTGCCTGAGAATTCTATCCTGTAAGGATAATCATTGGAAAAAGAATAAACGTCTATTATACCTCCTCTCAACGTAAACTGACCGGGTTCAACAACAAAGTCAACACGATCGAAACCGTATTCGGCAAGGAACTCCATGATGAAATCAAGGTTTACCTGTTCGCCTGTCTTTAGCTTAAATGTATTTTGTGCAAGATATGATTTGGTGACAACCTTTTCTGATAAAGCTTCGGGATAAGTAACAATAATGTTTTTTTTCTTTCCACCTGAAAGGCGATTCAGAATATCAGTGCGAAGCAATACGTTTACATTATCTGTTTGCTCTATTTCGTAAGCTTTCTTATAAGAAGTGGGATAAAAAAGTATGCGTTTTTTTTCGGAAGGAAGGTTTTGCTCTTCGAAGATATTTTCAATATCGTTCAGGAAATAAGCGGCTGATTCTTTATCGGGAAGTATGAACAAATGGGCAAAGGGATTCCCTTCAAAAACTGCCGCCCCCACTACTGCACCTGCTGATCCGCTTAGTCCTTTTAAATGTATGCGGGCTTTCTGGCTGTCCCTGATTATATCTTTTACTCGTCCTGTCCTTGAATCCTGCCTGTAATGCGCAAGGATCTCCTCCGATTTCACAGGGCAAAGATAAGCAAAAAAGGTATAATAGTGCTGTGAAGCTAATATAATGCTTCTTTTAATTGGAACGGTTGAAGAAGGTTGGAAGATTTCAACCCTTTACCTGATAAAATTGGTAACGACTTTCATTTCCTTTGCCGGTGCCTCAATAGTTTTTGCTGTGGCTTCTTTCATCTTCAGCAGCCATGCCATATTCTTGCCCAGCACATGCATTATTTGAACTCCCTCGCCATCCTGAGCAACTTCGCCGGGAGTCCTGCCATGTATGATATTCCAGTAACTTGAAGTGGCAATTATCATTTCCGAATAGGTAAGATAATGGTTCAACGTATCTAATGTGCTAGAACCTCCCGACCTCCTGACAGCCACTATTGCAGCGGCAACCTTATGCCTGAAAAGGTTCCCGTTTGCACCCGAAACATAGAACAGACGGTCTAAAAAGCTTTTCATGGTTCCTGCAACACCCGAATAATAAACAGGCGAGGCTAAGATAAGTCCGTCGGCAGCTTTTATCAGTGGAATGTATTTATTCAGGTCATCTGATACAATAGAACATTTCTCATCTTTGTTCACCCCGCATTTGCCGCAGGCAGTACATCCGTGTATCATTTTATGCCCGATGTGAAGAATTTCAAAATCTATTCCGTTTGCCGTAAGTTCTTCACCTATCATGCTCAACGCATGAAAAGTATTGCCATCTTTTTTCGGGCTACCGTTTATTGCCAGTACTTTCATTGGTTAAATTGCTTTATAGTTATATTCATTAATTATTGGTTATTCTTTTATGAACTTTCTTACTCCCACAACTTCCTCCGTCCTCACCTCCACAACATATACCCCGCATGGAAAGGCTGAAATAATTTCAATTTCCAATATCCAATATCGAACGCCGAATTTCCAAGTAGTTTTAACCACAAAGCTCACAAAGAAGGCGCAAAGGTCACAGAGTAATTTTTGACTGCCTACTGCCGCTGCCAACTGCTTACTTTCAACAGTCTTCAGTCCACAGTCCTCAGTCTTCAATTCTATTTCTATTTTCATTGCTGACTGCCCCTTGCCAACTGTAGACTGCTGACAGAATTAGTCTTTTATGAATTTATTTACCACTACTCCTTTTTCCGTTTTCGCTTGCAGTATATACACTCCGCCTGGCAATGCCGAAACATCTATATTGGTTTTATTGCCTGTTGTTGTAAGGGTTTTTATTAGCTGACCTTGGATGTTTGTTATTTCTATTACTGCTGCTTGCGGGGTTTCTATTGTTAACGTATTTGTAGCAGGGTTTGGATAAATAGCAATATTGTTTGCATTATTTATATCCTTTATTCCAACTGTCTCAATCGGAAGAAACCAGACCCCACCCATAGTTCCAGCAAAAATAGTATCTCCGCTTATTGCTAAAGTCCATATAGTATCATTGGATAATCCAGTATTTGTCCAACCACCACCATAATTATGAAAAAAAACACCGCTATTAGGAGTGCCCCAATTCGATACCCCTGCAAATAAATTATTACCGAATATTGCTAAAGCTGTTACATCAGTATTTGGTAGTCCCGTACCAAGCCAACTGTTTCCATAGTTTGAAGATGAATATACGCCATCACCACCTGCAAAAATGTTATTCCCGCTTTCAGCGAATACAGAAGCTCCATCATTATTTAATACTGTATCCACATTCCAAAGCAACCCATTATTAGTTGATATAAATACCCCATCGTCAGTACTTGCAAAAATATTATTCCCACTTATAGCGAAAGACCAAACCATCGTATTTGACAAACCTATACTTACGGTAGACCAACTATTTCCATCGTTTATAGAATAAAAAACAATTCCGGTTGCTCCAGCGAAAATGGTATCCCCTTTTACTGCTAACGCCCAAACAACCGTACTTGAAGGTATTCCTGTGCTTGCCGCCTCCCAATGGCTTCCATTGCTAGAAGACAAATAAACTCCGTTACTCGTTCCGGCAAAAATAGTGTCCCCTTTTATGGCTAATGCGGGAACAAAGGAATGCAATGGCAATCCTGTATTCACCGAATCCCATGTATTTCCATTATTTGAAGACAAATATACACCAGCATCTGTTCCTGCAAAAATGTTATATCCACATGCTAATAATGTTCTTGCATCACTATTATTAAAACAATTTTGCCATTGCGCATCTGCTTTTACGCAAAGAATAACAAGCAATAAAATAATGAATGATTTTTTCATGGCATAATTTTTTTTGAGTTGGCTCTTTTTGAATGTAATTATAAGACTCAAAAACATGAAAAGGTTGCCTTAGTTTGCTTATTTTATTTTTTTAACCATTCTTTTATTTCACCAATCAGAAATAGGTAATTTATCTTTATCTATTTCATTTTCCCTAACAATTATGAGAATAAAGGCAATCTCCTTAGCAACTTCGGCATATCCATTAGCGGTTTCGGCTGTTGCGCCTGCCGCATTCTCTGTTGCGCGAGCTGCATTCTCTGTTGCGCGAGCTGCATTCTCTGTTGCGCACGCCGCATTTCCTGTAGAGAATGCCGCATTTTCTGTTGCGCACGTCGCATTTCCTGTAGAGAATGCCGCATTTTCTGTTGCGCACGTCGCATTTCCTGTAGAGAATGCCACAAATTCTAGTGAAAAAATGGCTAATTTTTATGCAATATTGGCATTTTCAGGGCTGCACCTGTTGACTTTAGTCTCCGAATTGCTTATATAACGTGCAATATACCAAGCCGTTTGTTTTAAACTGGTGGTAACAAAGTTACTCACGTTGAGAAACTTCCCGCTAAACAACATTTGGGTATATGGGGAAAGGTCGGCGGAAGCCTTAGTGCCTATAAAATGTGCAATTTCTTTAAATCTCATGGCTACGGGATTACTTTTATTTCTGCAATTCTGCATTATTCATATTATTTCCTGTTCGATAGGTCAGGGTGTTCATATCATCTCTTTTTGTTTCATCATACCAGGCATGCCAATAGCTTTTTGCAGGGGGATGTGGAGTTTTTTCTATAAGCGGATAATAGGAAATAAAAATATTCTAAATGTTGCCCTCATTATTCTAAAGAGCCACATTTTCCCCAACGCTTTAAAATTCCGGGCAGGGGATCATTTTAAGCTTTATTCTACGACCTAGCATATAAGCCAGGTTTATTTCGTGTGAACCGCCTGTAGCCCTCATCAATCCCGAAACAGTGCTGTCGTATGAATAGGAAATATATGCGTGATAACCTCTGCCGAATTTCATTCCAACGGTAAAATCAATGGCATCTGCGTTTTCGTAACGGCGGTACCATATCCCTATAAAAGGGCTTCTCCACAAGATATTAGAACCGCAAAAGAATGTCTTCATATCTGCCTGTTCCTCATAAATAATTGCGGGAGCAAAAATAAATGTCCTGTCGAAACTCATTGGGTAAATAAAATCAATATGTCCCGTATACTTCCTTGGTAAAAGCGATTCGCCGCCCAGAAAAGAAAAATCAGGCTGGGTAATATGGTCAACGGCAAAACCCACGCGCATGCTCCATTTGCTTTTGCCGACTGATTTAAAAGAGCCGTTATCTGTATTGAATGAAGAATTTTGATGGCCGACACTGGGAGAGTGCTGGTATTCGAAAACAAAACCTGCCTGAAGATCAGGGAATATTATTTTGGAAACATTAGGAATATCGAAGCTGCTTGTCCGAACAATTCCGTTCACTTCGTCAAACTGGTCGCTGAAAACAAAATCATCCCAGTCAATGGACTTTTGTACAATGGATGCCATAAACCCGGCCTGAAGAAACAATTTGTCCAAAATTTTTATCCTGGCAGAAACAGGTAATCCTGCCTGTGTTGCCCTAAGGTTTCCCGCCCCTTCAACGTCTGAAACAGCTACAATTCCAACGCCTCCCAAACCATTGATAGAAGAGATATCCATATCGGCGCTGAATTTTTCAGTATTGAATTTACTCGGGATATTAGGCCACAAAATACGATCGGTCAGGTTAGCTTCAATACCTCCTGACAAACCGCAGAAAGCCGGATTAAAATATAATTTATTGAAATAGAATTGTGAAAAACTGGGATCCTGGGCGTTTAAATTACATAAGCCAGACAATGATACAAACAGTAATAAAGAAAGATATTTAAGATACTTCATCATTTAATAATTGTAACCGTTCCATATGGTTTTGGCTTACCATCCCCATAATCCATTCCCTGCCATACTCTTCCATCCACAAAAACACCGTTTGCTTTCCATACATACACATCCATAGGCAGCAGTTTCCCGTTTTTCGCTTTACCATCCCAATATTCTGTAGGCCTGCCTTGATCGTCCAGAGCCGATGATTCCCATAGTAAGTTACCCCATGTATCATATACCTGTATATGATATGTTTCAAGCCCAATACCAACAGGCTGGAAATACTTAACAAGCTTATTGGTATTTGCCGGAGAAAATGCATTTGGAATAAATAAACCGTTTAAAAAATCAAAGTCAATGCGCTCCATAAAAGTATCCGGGCAATCATTGCTGTTGTTTGCAATCAAAATAACGGTAAAAATATTATTTGTTAAGTACCTGTGAGTTGTATCGAAACCGTAATACATGGTGCTGTCGCCGAAATTCCAGATATACGAGGACGCAAATTGCGATGTATTGACAAATATAACCGTACCGTCATTTGAAGCCATGATCTGGCTGTTCTGATAAGTGAAAGAAGCTTTAGCCGATTGATAAACATCTATAGTATCTTTATAAGTCACACTGTCGATACAACCGCCTATTCCTTTAACATCAACGCTAACGGTATACAATCCTTGCTGTTTATAGATATGGTAAGCGTTTTGAGAAGTAGTATCATCATTATCGCCAAAGTTCCAATAATATGACAGGCTGTCTGTACCTGCCTTAAATTGTACACCTAATGGTTCGCAGCCGCCTGCCGGCATAATGCTTATATGGTTTTGCCATTTGGGATAAACTATATAAATTTTATTTGCCGTATCACTGCAATTGTATTGATTCGATACCACTAGCCTAACATCATAATCGCCGCTGTTTGTAAATAACAGCAATGGATTTGTTGCAGCAGAGACCACTGAATCATTAATAGACCATGAGTAATTATGAGAACATGGAGCATTGGCATAAAACTGAATTTGCTTAGGTGCGTCAAAAAAACAATAAATGGAATCGATAGGATAAAAATTACTTAAAGGGGTTGGGTGAACATTGATGAAGGAATATAAAGTATCAGTACAGCCATTATTAATTGCAATTAATGAAATCTGGAAAGTGGTGTCGTTGCAATGATTTTTATCAATAAAAGACTGTATTGGAGGATTAGTTAACCCAGACGTATAGCCATTATCAAAATCCCAGATATAAGTGTTATTGAAAAGACTGTCAGTAGTATTGGTAAATTGAACGGATAAGGGAGAGCAGCCAATATTTGGAGTTACTGTAAAGTCAGATTGGGGCTTGAACTTAATATAAACAGGAATAGTGGTATCGGAAGAACAATGCTGGTTAACTATGGTTAGAGTAACATTATATGTTCCGGGAAAAACATAAATATGATATGGAGTGGTATTTGAATCCAGTGGTGAACCGTCGTCAAAATCCCAGGAATAACTAATCATTCCGGGAGGAGGGTTTTTAAAGAATACTGTGTCACCTTCGCATGTGGTATCTTTTATTACAGTAAAATATGGGACAGTAACCGGGTAAACCTTTATAGGAACACTGTAGGCAGTATCGTAGCTGCATCCATTCGTGACAGCCAGCATTACCACATATTGACCGGCAGTAGTATAAACATGTGTAGGGCTCGGTAAATTACTAAAGTTTCCGTCGCCAAAGTTCCATGAATATGTAGTTCCGCCTGTAGAAAAATTTGTAAAATGAACAGTCAAAGGTTCGCAGCCTGACAAGGTATCTATGTTAAAAAATGCCGTAACTGTATTCGGATATACAGTAAATGTCTTCCGGACTGTGTCTGTTCCACAGGCATTGATACCGATTAATGTAATAGTATATACAGTATCTGTTATGCCGACATAAGTGAAAGTGTGAGAAATTATGCTGGAGAAAGTGGTATAAATCTGAAGAGGGGAACCATCCCCAAAATTCCAGATCAACGAATCAATTCCATTTACTGTGACAATGAACTGAACATTGACTGGCGAGCAGCCATAGTTTTGAGACATGCCTAAAGTTATTTCAGGCTGAGGAAAAACTGTAACAGAATCAGTATGAGTAAATGAACCACAGGCATTGCTGTCTTTTAATGTTATATAGTATGTGCTATCATTTAATCCCTCAGGATATACTTTATTGAATGGCCCGCTTCCATTAGATGGAGGAGGTATCCCAAAATTCCAGAAGTAATTAATATTTGTTCCTGTTGAATGGTTTGTTATTAAAACGGAAAGAGGAGCACATCCGTGGGACGGAGTAACAGTGAATGCAGGTGTCGGAGGCTGAATAACATCTACTGAACTTGGTATTGAATCTTTACCGCAATTAGAAATAGCAATAAGATAAACAATGTAATTGCCGGGAGTTGTAAAAGCATGAGCAGGGTCAATAGCAGTAGAAGTATCTCCGTCCCCAAATTTCCACAAATAAGATTGTGCGCCAGTTGAAGTATTGTTGAATTGGAGAAGTGAGCCAAAGCAAACAATTGAATCATTATTAAAGGATGCAACGGGAACAGTATGTACAGTAATGATACTTGTGTCTGTTTTTGAACATCCGGTAATTGAATTGGTTCCTGTAACCATGTAGGTAGTATCGCTAGTTGGGCTGACAATGATAGAATCAGTGGCGGCAAAATTTGACCAAACATACGTATTAGCTCCGTTTGCAATTAATGTAGTTGCCTGGCCTAAGCAAATGATCGGTGAATTTACTGTAACATTTGGTGTCGGATAGATTGTAATGTTAAAATTTGATGGAGGTCCCGGACATCCGTTTAATGATGCAGTAACTATAATAGTACCTGTAATATTAGCACCGGTATTATTTACAGGAGCACTCCATGGTGGAATATTACCAATACCCGAAGATGCAAGTCCAATGGAAGTATTACTATTTGTCCATGAAAATGTGCCACCTGCAGGCGCACTTGTAAATGCATTAATAGTTATAAGCGAATCAGGGCAAACAGAAATATTAGTTAATGGCATTAGAATAGGAAGAGGTTGAATAACCATTGATTGGGTATAAATTGTATCTCCGCATCCGTTTGACAGTTCAATGCTAATATTGTAATTTCCTAATGTGTTATACACAATTGTCCCTGGATTTTGAGAAGTAGATGAAGAGGGGCTTCCCCCAGGAAATGACCATAGATAAGAGGTTATATTGCTATAACAATTTGTAAAAAGAACCCCTGGTGTAATTGAATCGCCATTGCAAATATTTGGAGGTACTCCAATCAGCGAATCAGTTGGCTTGGATTTAACCCGAATTGTTTTGCTGAACATACCCGGAGGAATGCAACTATTGGCAAAAGTTAACTGCACAGCGTATTTTCCGGGATCTGTAAATAGAATTACCGGATCATAAGAATTGGGGTTTGTTCCATGTGTAAAACTGTAACCGCTGCAACTAGGACTATTGCAACTATCATTAAAGCAAAATACAGACCATGTATAAGTTGCATTTCCGCAAAGATTGGATGCGCTTGAGAGATTAGTAAAGGTAACGGATTGAGGGCTACAAAAAATGGAATCATCATAGTTGAAGTTTGCAACTGGTAAAGGGTTTATGCATATAGTATCCTTTGTTGAATCTGTATGGCAATAATTTGCTGCAGTCAATGTAATAATATAAGTTCCCGGAGTAGTATAGGTGTAAACAATAGAAGATGTTGAGTTTACAATACTGTCAGGGCCGCCTGTTCCAAAATTCCACATATAAGAGGCTAGCGTATCGCATATGTTATTATATCCCACTGATGAGGTATCTTGAAAAGTGATTGGTTGATTTACGCAACCGGTTTTTGGAGAACTGATACCTGCCATTGGTTTAGTGTAAATCTTAATATTCCCTGTGGTAACTTTAGTTGAGTCGCAGGCATTCTTAGCTGTCATAGTTGCAACAAAACAATTTGTGCATCCTGCGGCATTTTTACCACATGAAGTTGTGGTATATGTATGGCAGATTGAATCAGGAAGAGGGCGCGTAAGACTCATTGAAGTTGTACCGTCACCAAAATCGATAGTATAAGTAGTAGAAGTATCATTATTGGCGTAGCCTGTAATTGGAAAACAAATGGTTTTTGGAGCGCAGCCTTGCGTGTTTCCTGGATTACCAAAAGAAATGGCCGGGTTTGAAATATTTTTAACCTGGTATACACTTGAATTAACACATCCGTTAGTACCTGTAACCTGGAAGATTAAATAAAAGACACCAAGTGTAGTATAAGTATGGCTGGCTGAAGAAAAAGCAGTACTATCATAGTTTGGAGAACCATCTCCCCAGATAATTGTATAAGATGAGTTGTTAGTAATAGAAGCATTTTGAACAGTAAGGAAAAAGTCTTGATTTGTAGTTGAAGCACTGGCGCAATTATTAAAATTAGTAAGAGGATCAGTTAGTGTTGGATCTGGCGACTGCTTAACAGTTACAACCTCGCTAACTGTTTTAGAGCATAGATTCGAACTGGTAACAGTTAAGAAAACAGTAAAGGTTTGAGTACCATTTCCAATGGCAGAGGAAAACGTATGGGTTGGGTTTGCTAAAGTTGAAGTATTGCTCGAACCTGATGCCGGGTCTCCAAAATTCCAGGAATAAGTTAAATTGCTGCCTGTTGATGTATTTGTGAAATGAACCAAGGTGTTTGCACAGGAATCGTTAGGTGAGAATGTAAATCCTGCAACGGGATATGCTATTACTGCAACAGCAACGCTTGCAGTATTGGTACATCCATTCACACTGGTACCAGTGACTGTATAAACAGTAGCAGAAGTCGGACTTACCGAAATTGCAGCAGTAAATGCATTAGTAGACCACAAATATGAGTTTGCACCATTTGCAGTAATTACAACAGAACTGCCAATACAGACTGATGCCGGATTAGGAGTAATTGTTATAGTTGGATTTGAATAAACCGTAATAACAATTTCATCAGTTGCGGTATTATTAATATGATCTTTTACGGTTACAGTATATGTAGTGGTAGCAGTTGGTGTTGCCGTAGGGTTGCTGATGTTAGAGCTGCTTAAACCAGTTGAAGGAGACCATGTGTAGGTAAATGGTGCCACTCCACCTGTAACAATTGCATGTAAATTAACGGAATTCCCTGGACAAATAGATGTATCATTACCAGCATTAACATGCAGTTGAGCAAATGACGATTCAATTGTTGTAAAAATAACAAAGAAAGTAATTATTGAAATTCTCAGCTTAGATTTAAAATGCATTATGCGGAAACCTTAGGAGGAGTTTTTAATTTATCAAATTTACTAAATAAAACCATAAATTCCAAATGTTTTTAAGTAATATTTCAATAATTTTTGAGCAAAGATAATAACACTGGCTATTCATAAAAAAGAAAAAACCCAACTTATAATTAAATTTGTTGGGTTTTACTGGTTTTTCTTCCTTAATTATTAATGTTTCGGACCGTCAACTTTTTTAGGTGGATTTTGCTGTGGCTTCATAGGTGCCTTTATTGGTTCCTTAGTTGTCTTTTGCATAGGTGTTTCAGCAGTCCTTTGTTGCAATGTTTTTACATTCTTCAAATCTGTTACTTTGGCAGGAACTGGCTTCATTTCTGTAGAAGTATTTTTTTGCACTTGGGGTTTATATATTTTGAGTGTATTATTACTCAAATTCTGACGAGGCTTATCATTGCCTTCATTAACAGTAACCTGAGCAATTGGTTTTCCAATACGTTTTTCAACTTCAGCTTTATCAGGCCCGGCATTGTATGTTACACTCCCAGCAGAATTTACACGTGTTCTATTAATAATTGTAGTATTATTAATAATTGTAGTATTGTTAGTATTGTTGACATAATAATTATGAATGTCTGTTCTTCCGAAATCGTGGCTATGAACAAATGTCCACTGATGATAAGGCACATTATAGCCGTATCCATATGGTCCCATAGGAGCCCACCCATAATAATCGTTTGAACTTCTCCAGTCAACCCAGCCAGGACCCCACTGGTAATCAGGAATCCACATGGGTCCATAGATCAAATCAAAAAACCAGCGCCCATAATGAAAAGGAGCCCATCCCCAAGCATAATTCGAAACCCATGTCCAACCTTCGTCTGTATAAACCCAATAACCATTAGTCGCATATGGAGTAAAACCAGCTTCAACATTGGGAACCCATACATATCCATAATTGGCGTGTTGTACCCAGTTGCCGTAAGGGCTTAACTCATCATAAAAAACCTGGAAACTTACAGGCCATTGTGCAGAAGCTTTTTTCGGTGTCATTAATATTCCGAAACTAAGCATTAGCAAGAAACTGATTAATTTAATTTTAGTTTTCATATGTTTAAGTTTTAATAGTGAAATTAATATTATATCATGGCAAATTTAATTAAATTACATCATACTCTTTTTAAAATTATCAGCATTTACAGTCTAATTATTCTTTTAATTAACCATAACAAAGACTATACCAATTTATAAAATATTATTATGATTTGACTCTAAAACGTATTAAAACATAAAGAATCAAAACATAATTACAAAAATGGTTGTAGGAGAAAGAAGGTAAATAAATATTTATAATCAAAATTATATTAATTCGTTCTAAATATTTAGGCTATAAAAATATGATATTCTTATGGAATTTTAAGAACAAGAATATTATGAAAATGAAGAACTATTCTTTTAGCGTAAGTTCTTTTATGATATTGGTTGCGCCGCCATATTTATCAATAAGGAATAATACATACTTAATATCAGCACAAATAGTTCTTTGATAATTTTCATCAAAGAATATAGGAGCGCTAGTCGATTCCATATTAAGGTCAAATACAATGCCAATAAGTTCGCCATCGCCGTTAATAACAGCGCCCCCTGATACCCCTCCTGTAATATCATCATTTGTAATAAAGCAAACATGCATTTTGCCGTCGGTAGCATATTTACCATAATCCTTATTTTGATATAAAGTTTTTAATTTACTCGGAACTTCAAAATCGGGGTTCTTCGGATCCTCTTTTGCAATCAAATCATCCAATGTAGTGAAATAAGGTAAATTGGTTGTTGGGTTTGGATTGTAATCCATTACTTTCCCATAGGTTAATCTCATGGTATTATTGGCATTCGGATAATATTTTTTATCTTTTTTCATTTCCATAATACCTTCAACATATAAACGATTGTTTTTTACTAACTCAAGTTTAGCATTGTTGTATAATACAGAAATATCTGCATATTTATTATAAAAAGATTCCATTGCTATCCAGCCCAAATCCTTATCAAGTTTTTTATAATCAGGACTTATGAGGAAATCGAGAATTTTATCCTTGCTAGCAAAAATTGATTGATCATACAATTCATTAACAAAAGCTGAAATATCATTTTTATATTTTTTCTGAATTAAAGCATAAATATCTGGATGAAATTCTTTAGGTACGTCATTAAAGAACATAGATAACATGGCTAAACATATTTTCTTGTCAGTCGGCATATTATAACTCTTGAAATACAACTTTGCATTATAAGTTAGGCTTTGTGACAACCTGGTTATTGCTTCTTCATCAACATTAAGTTTAGACTGTTTATAGAGTTCTTCATATGTATTAGCATATTTGATAATTTCCACACTCCTTATTATAGCTTCCCTATAATAAACATATGGAATAGTATATTTTCCTACAGTGTTCCAAGCTTTTTCTAAATCGCTTAATACCTTACCATATTTTTCTTTTAATTTGGGATCATTACTATACCATGTAGTGAAAGCTTTTTCTATTTCCAATTTTTTATCATAAACATTCATCTTTTTAAGCTGCTCTGTTTGCCCAATGAAATATTTATAGTAATTAGAACAGTTTAAATATTTTTCAGTGTATTCTATCTTTACCTCTTCGCTTGTTTTCATATCTTCACCCATAAGCGAAAGCCTTTTTTCACGTATTTTTACAACAGAAGGATTATATTTATCTGTAGCTACTTTTACACCGTAAGATGCCATGAATCTGTCGGTAGTTCCAGGGTACCCCATTGCCATTGCAAATTCGTCTTTTGTGATTCCTTTCATTGAAATCGGCAAAAAGTGTTTGGGTTTATATGGAATGTTTTTCTTGGAATAATCAGCTGGTCCACCGTCAGGAGACATATAAACACGGAATAAGGAAAAATCTCCTCCTTCATTTGGCCACATCCAATTATCAGTATCCCCACCAAACTGACCTATAGATAATGGCGGCGCTCCAACTAACCTTACATCTTTATATGTTTCGGTAACAAAAAGGTAAAATTCATTGCCTTCAAAGAATGGTAAAACTTTCCCATTATATGTAGTTCCTTTAATTGCACTTTTTTCGAGCACAGTGCTTACAGAGTCAATAATATTCTGCCTCTGTGTTTCAGACATTTTATCGTTTACTAAAGGTAAAATTTTACCAGTAACATCTTCTATCCTTATAAGGAAAGTAGCAGATAACTTATCATTTCTTAGTTCTTCGTTTTTATCCATTGCCCAAAAACCATTGGCAATATAATCTTTTTCGACAGTACTATGACTTGTAATAAAACCCTCTCCGCAGTGATGGGCAGTAAAAAACAAACCTTCAGCAGAAACCATTACTCCTGAACAATTGCCATTATTAAAAGATACTATAGCATCTTTTAAAGAGGAGTTGTTAGCGCTGTAAATTTCATCCGCAGTAAGATGGCATCCCATTTTCTGCATATCAACGTAATTAAGCCTGTTTATCAATAATGGAAGCCACATTCCTTCATCTGCTTTTATCTTCAGATTAATAAAGAGTGAAGAAACTAAGAATACAAATAAAATTTTCTTTGTCATAATATTGTATATTTATAGTTTTAAAATCAAATTTTCTGATGACAAATATAAAGAATTTCATTAATATCGACTGAAAATATTTTTTGAATTCATAATCATGTATAAATATATTTTTTACTTTTGAATGATCCAAATACTGATGACAGATTCTATATTTATAATATCAGTCCTTTCAAAAACAGTTTTCCTTAATATCAAGGAAAGAGACAGCTTTTTATACTAAGCAAAACCTAAAGGTTTTTTTATTTTCCCTTCTCCAAACCCTGTAATAACTGGGTAATGGATGAGCGCAGGGAATAACATCTTCAACATTAAAAATAAATAATCACATAAATTTTCAGATATAACAATGGTTACCGAACAATTAATAAACCCCAGAAGCATAGCAATAGTAGGCGGTTCAAACTCAGTAAACAAGCCCGGAGGCAAAGTCTTATTCAACCTTAAGGATGGCCATTTTAAAGGTGCAATCTATGTTGTAAACCAAAAGGAAGCTGAAGTGCAGGGCATAAAAGCCTTTGCCGATGTAAAAGATCTTCCTCAAACCGACCTTGCCATACTTGCCATTGCAGCCAAATATTGCGTTGAAACAGTTGAAATACTAGCAAAACAAAAAGGAACAAAAGCTTTTATTATTCTTTCTGCAGGTTTCAGCGAAGAGAATGAAGAAGGCGCTAAAATTGAAAAGCAAATAGTAGATATCATCAATTCGGTGAATGGTTCACTCATAGGCCCAAACTGTATTGGGTTCCTAAACCCCAATTACAGCGGGGTATTCACCACACCTATTCCAAAACTCGATGCACATGGCTGTGATTTTATTTCAGGCTCGGGAGCAACGGCAGTTTTCATTATGGAATCAGGTATCCCGAAAGGACTTACATTTTCGAGTGTTTATTCTGTGGGTAATTCAGCTCAGATGGGCGTGGAAGAAGTGCTGAAATATATGGATGAAAGCTTTGATGCTAAAACAAGTTCGAAAGTAAAATTATTATATGTAGAAAATATCAAGAAGCCACAAATGCTTTTGAAACACGCTTCTTCGCTGATACGCAAAGGTTGCAGGATAGCTGCTGTTAAATCGGGTTCTTCGGATGCAGGAAGCCGTGCTGCTTCATCACATACAGGTGCACTTGCTTCGCCGGATGTGGCTGTGGATGCTTTATTCCGCAAAGCAGGTATTGTTAGATGTTACAGCAGGGATGAACTGACTACAGTGGCTTCTGTTTTCATACACAAGGAACTGAAAGGTAAAAATATTGCCATTATTACACATGCCGGCGGACCTGCAGTGATGCTGACTGACGCACTATCAAATGGAAAACTGGAAATTCCGCATATCGAAGGGCCTAAAGCAAAAGAATTGCTTGAAAATCTTTTCCCCGGTTCATCTGTAGCAAATCCTATTGACTTTCTTGCTACAGGAACATCAGAGCAATTAGGTAAGATAATTGACGCATGTGAGAATGACTTTCCGAATATAGATGCGATGATAGTGATATTCGGCAGTCCCGGTTTATTTGAAGTTTACGATGTTTACAATTTGCTTGATCAAAAGATGAAAACATGCAAGAAGCCTATATTTCCTGTATTGCCATCCATCATAAATGTAAAGAATGAAATTGAAGATTTCCTTTCAAAAGGAAGAATAAATTTCCCTGAAGAAGTTGCACTTGGCAAGGCACTGGCTAAGGTATATTACACTCCCAAGCCAGTTGCAGAGAAAATAGAGCTGCCTAAAATTGATAATGCGGCTATCAGGAAAGTGATAGATGGTGCGGCTAATGGGTATCTGCAACCGGATGCTGTTCAGTTATTGCTTGATGCAACAGGTATTCCAAGAGCAGGAGAAGCTGTTGTAAAAACAAAAGAGGATGCCATCAAAGGCGCTGAGAAACTTGGTTTCCCTGTTGTAATGAAAGTGGTAGGACCTGTACATAAATCGGATGTAGGCGGTGTAGTGCTGAATGTAAAGGATACCAAAACTGCAGGCAATGAATTCGACAGGATGATAAAAATAAAAGATACCACTGCTATCCTTATACAACCCATGCTTTCTGGCATTGAATTATTTGCAGGTGCTAAGAAAGAAGATAAATTCGGGCACATGATACTTTGCGGGCTGGGTGGTATTTTTATAGAAGTGCTGAAAGATGTGAATTCAGGACTTGCCCCATTGACAAAGGAGGAAGCCATTACAATGATACATTCGCTGAAAGGTTACGGCATTATCAAAGGGGCCCGAGGACAAGAAGGAGTGAACGAAGAAATATTCGCAGATATAGTTGTTCGGTTATCAGCACTGGTTACTGTTGCTCCCGAAATTTTTGAAATGGATATTAACCCATTGCTTGGTAAGAAAGACAAAGTGGTTGCAGTGGATGCAAGAATAAGAATAGAAAAATAAGAAACATGAATCATTACAATATTTTAATTCAGTTGAGGTTCCTCAATATTAAGGAGCGCGACCATTACGGATTCTGAAAGCTTAAATTCTATTAACTTTTTTAATTCATTTATTACAGTACAATAAAAAATATTATAAATCATGGAATTACCTTTTACAGAATCATACAAGATAAAAATGGTTGAGGCTATACGCCGCAGCACAAGGAATGAACGCGAGAACTGGATACGCGATGCAAAATATAACTTATTCAATATAAGAAGTGAATATGTTTTTATTGACCTTTTGACAGATTCAGGAACAGGCGCAATGAGCGACCGTCAATGGTCGGAACTGATGCTGGGTGATGAAAGTTATGCAGGAGCATCATCATACTATAAGATGAAAAATGCTATTAAAGAAATACTTGGTTTTGAATATTTCCTTCCCACACATCAGGGACGTGCTGCCGAGAATGTACTGTTTTCGGTACTAGTGAAAGAGGGAGATATTGTTCCCGGGAATTCACATTTCGATACCACAAAAGGGCATATTGAATTCAGGAAAGCACATGCCGTTGACTGCACTATTAAAGAAGCATGTAATACAACGTTAATACATCCATTCAAAGGGAACGTTGACTTAAACAAACTTGAAGAAGTATTGAAAACAAATCCTCCTGAAAAAGTTCCTTTTATTATTATAACGATCACTAATAATTCATCTGGAGGGCAGCCTGTTTCAATGGAGAACCTGAGAGAGGTATCAAAGCTTGCTAAAAAATACAGCAAGATGGTTGTAATTGATTCTGCACGCTTTGCCGAGAATGCATATTTTATAAAAACTCGTGAAAAAGGATATGAAAACAAGACCATAAAAGAGATTGTTAAGGAAATGTTCACTTACGCTGATGTGATGACCATGAGCAGCAAAAAAGACGCTATAGTGAACATGGGTGGTTTTATAGGTATGCGTGATCAGGAATTGTTCAATAAAGCAGCAGTGTTTAATATTATGTTTGAAGGTTTCATCACTTACGGCGGGATGTCGGGACGTGATATGAATGCACTTGCACAGGGATTGAACGAAGGTACTGAATTCGATT
Organism: uncultured Bacteroidota bacterium; assembly: GCA_963831005.1. Taxonomy (GTDB): domain Bacteria; phylum Bacteroidota; class Bacteroidia; order Bacteroidales; family CG2-30-32-10; genus CAWHOW01. The sequence goes on along the minus strand of CAWHOW010000017.1, from coordinate 31,432 downwards.
ATCTGCAGACACGTGTAGAACAAGTAGCTTATCTCGGCAAAAAGTGCAAAGAGTATAATATTCCTGTACTTGAACCATCGGGAGGACATGCTATATTTGTTGATGCAAAACGATTTCTTCCTCATATTCCTAAAGACGAATTTGTAGCTCAGACCTTAGCAGTTGAACTTTATATTGAAGGCGGAGTAAGAGGTGTTGAAATAGGAACACTATTAGCCGACAGGGACCCGGATACGAGAGAAAACAGGTATCCTGAACTAGAGTTACTCAGGCTTGCCATACCTAGAAGAGTCTATACGAATAACCACATGGATTATATTGCAGCCTCGCTTTGCAATGTATATGAACGCAGAAAAGAGATCAAGAAGGGATTAAAGATATTGAAAGAAAGTCCTATTATGCGTCATTTCACGGTAAAACTTGACAGGATATAAATATATTATTTCATAAAAATAAAAAAAGGAGGAAATATGGTACTCATACTAAACAGGGCTGATGTAATATCATTACTTGATATGCAGGACTGCATGAATGTTGTTGAAAAAGCTTTTGCGGAATTATCGAACAAAACATGCGTGTTGCCTTTACGTATAGGCATAACACCACCTGAAGGATTAGCCTTATACATGCCTGCATATTTAAAAGAATCGAATGCATTGGCATGTAAGGTGGTTTCTGTATATAAGAACAACCCATCCAAACATAATTTGCCAACTACTATTGGAAAAGTAATATTGCAGGATCCTGAAACAGGAGATGTACTTTGCATCATGGATGGCGGTTATCTGACGGCAGTCAGAACAGGAGCAGCAAGTGGTGTTGCTGCTAAATATATGGCAAAAGAAGAAAAGAATATGACTGCCGGAATATTCGGCGCGGGAGTACAGGCAAAGATGCAGTTATGGGCTGTATGCGTGGCACGCAATATTTCAAAAGCTATTGTTTATGATGTTAGCGAAACTGCAACGGCTAAATTCATTGAAGAAATGAAGAAGAAACTGAATATTGAAATTATTCCTGCAAACAATGCAGAGCACGTGCTTGAAGCAGATATTATTTGCACTGCTACTTCTTCTGCTATTCCGCTATTCGATGGAAATAAAGTAAAAGAAGGCACACACATCAATGGTATTGGCAGCCATACGCCTAATACAAGGGAACTCGATACCAGTATTATTAAAAGAGCTAAATTTGTAGGCGATTCTAAAGAAGCATGTTTCAGTGAAGCCGGCGATATTATTCTTCCCATAAAAGAAGGAGCAATAACAGAATCTCATTTTTATGCAGAACTTGGTGATGTAATTACAGGAAAGAAAAAAGGCAGAGAAAATAATACTGAGATAACTTTATTCAAATCAAATGGACTTGCAATACAAGATGTTGCTACTGCAAAACTGATATATGATAAAGCGTTAAAAGCAGGTATTGGCGTGAAGGTTGAAATATAAATGGATAAACAGAAAAAGATAAACAGGTATAAAAGACTCTATTCGCAGATAGAAGATCTGATGAAGAAGAGCGATGACGAAACTGCCCACATGGCAACTGTTTCAGCAGTGCTTTTTAACAAGATGGAATATTTCTTCTGGTGTGGATTCTACAGGATCGTGAATGGAGAACTGATCGTTGGTGCATATCAGGGACCTGTTGCATGCCAGATTCTTGCAAAAAACAAAGGTGTGTGCTGGGCCGGAATCAAGCAGGGAAAAACTATTGTTGTTCCGGATGTTCATCTTTTTCCTGATCATATTGCCTGTGATTCACGTTCAAAGTCTGAAATTGTTGTTCCTTTTAAAGATAAAACAGGAAAGATAACAGCAGTGCTTGATGTCGACAGTAGTGAGCTTAATTCTTTTGATGAAGTAGATGCCGAATTTCTTGAAAAGATTGTTGCTCTGATATAATTAGAAATGGAATTTCTAACAATTATATTAGCCGCTTTAGCATTATCAATGGATGCATTTGCTGTTTCCATTTGTTTCGGAGCATGTGCAAAACATAAAAGACCTGTAGCACTTAGGGTTGGAGTTTTCTTTGGTTTATTCCAGGGTTTAATGCCTTTACTTGGATGGGCTGTTGGATACTTACTAAATGATTTTATTCATAAGATTGATTATTTAATAGTCTTTGCATTGCTTGCAGGTATTGGAATTAAAATGATAATAGAAGCAATAAGCCGTAAGAATGATGAACGAAAACTAAATTCAAAGAATCTATGGGTAATGATTTCATTATCTGTTGCAACCAGCATTGATGCATTTGCAGTAGGTTTAAGTTTTGCCCTGATTAAAATTTCTATTCTTGCTTCTATTACAGCCATGGGGATAATAACATTCCTGGTGTCGTATATAGGTGTTCATATTGGCAAGAAACTCAGCAATCATCTTGGTAATAAAGCTGAAATACTTGGAGGCATAGTTCTTGTTGCTATGGGAGTAAAAGTATTGGTAGAACATTTTTATCCTAACCTCTGACTAGGTGTCTTATTATTAGTTATTGCCTGAAATAGCTAATTATCCTTACATTTGTAATTCTATTTAATGAAATTGATTATGAAAAGAATAATATTGTTACAAATCATTTTCGTATCCCTTTTATTTGTCCATTCGACATTTTCGCAAATACCACCCGGATATTATAACAGTGCAAAAGGACTTATCGGAATTCCTTTAAAACTGGCATTGCACAATATTATTGATAACCAGACGCCTGTTTCGTATGCTGACATTTGGACAGATTTTCAAAAAACAGATGTAAAACTCGATGGAAAAGTATGGGATCCCTATTCAGACATCCCGGGCGGAACAGCCCCTTATGAATTTACCTTTGTAACAAACCAATGTGGCAGCTACAGCGCGGAAGGCGATTGTTATAACAGGGAACATTCATTCCCGGAAAGTTGGTTCAATGGTAGCGCACCAATGTACACTGATCTATTTCATATTTACCCGACAGACGGTTATGTAAACAACAGACGTGGTAATGATGGGTTTGGCGATGTAGGCACGGCAACATGGACAAGTGAGAATGGAAGCAAACTAGGTCCGTGCATTGATACGGGATATACAGGTGTTGTGTTCGAACCCGTGGATTCATTTAAAGGTGATTTTGCACGCACTTATTTTTATATGGCGGTGAGATATTATACCGAAGATAGCGGTTGGACAGGAAGCGACATGGTCACCGGCGCTGAACCAAAACCTTGGGCGCTTGCTGTTTTAAAAGCATGGAATAAACTCGATCCTGTTAGTCAAAAAGAGCATGCAAGAAATGATTCCATTTATAAAATACAACATAATAGGAATCCTTTTATTGACAACCCTCAGTGGGTTGATTCGGTTTGGACAGATATATCAGGAATAATTGAAAATAGAGAAAATCTCATTTCTCTGGCAGTTTATCCGAACCCTGCACATGACAAAGTATATATTAAATACAATCAGAATCTAAAACAAAAAGTTGAGATTTATTTTTATTCTGTGGATGGGCAGATGCTAGAAAATAAATCATATTCGAATGATAATGGTACTGTATGTATTAATGTTGATGGTTTTCCAAAAGGGTTCTACTTAATAAAGTGTGTAACCTCAAATATCAGTGTGTATAAAAAAATTATATTACAATAAAATTCATATTATTAATGGCAGCAATGATAAGGATCACTAAGGAATTCCGCTTTGAAATGGCACATGCATTGTTAGGTTACGATGGCATGTGCAGCAATATTCACGGGCATTCTTATCAACTATCGGTTACACTTATTGGCAAACCAATAAACAATATTGCCGATCCGAAAAACGGTATGGTAATAGATTTCGGCGAACTAAAAGAAATTGTAAAAACGCAGATCATTGATATATTCGACCACGCACTTGTTTTGAATGATGCCACTCCAGAAAAAGAAACAATATCTTCTCTTCCATTGTTTGAAAAAGTAATATTTCTTCCTTATCAGCCAACCTGCGAAAACATGCTTCCTGATTTTGCAGAAAAGGTATCAAAACATTTGCCTGTAGGAATAAAACTTCACAACCTTAAACTTCGTGAAACCAATAATTCATTTGCGGAATGGTTTGTGGAGGATAATAAATAATTAGCAGAATAATAGATGTTTTATCAAAATAAAAAGGTCCGGAAACTCCAGACCTTTTTTATTTCTAATTTAAATATCTTAATCAAAGGAATACCTAACTCCAATTTGTGCACGCCATCTTGAAGCTAAATCGGAAATTTCCCAAGGAGTAGTTGTCGGCTGTGTAAATGTATATTCTGGTTTGTTACCAGCATAATCAATGAATGTTATTAAATTATCCTGGTTATAGGATATGTAATAAGACCTACCCCATTTTGAATTGAATAAATTAGCAAAATTAAGGACATCAAAACTAATTTCAAGAGTATGTTTTTTCCCGGCAGCCTTTAAATAAAAATCCTGCGCTACCCTGAAATCCAAATGGTTTTCAAAAGGAGTTCTTGCCCCATTTCTTTCAGCGTATTCACCTCTTCTGGTGCTTAAATATTTATCATTTTCAATAAATTCATTTAATTCAGCCCACTCTGTTGAAGTGCTAACTGCCGGCTGGCTACCACTAGCAGCGATTGGAATAAGGTTTATATCCGATTGTTTAGCGGGCACGAACATAATATCATTATATTTATTTCCGTCATTATTAAGGTCGCCGGTATAACAGTATGAATATGGTTCACCTGATTGTCCGTTATAAAATATACCTAATATAGTTGATGTATGATTTGCATATTTAATTTTATATGTTAGTACTCCAACAAAACGACTTTTCATTGCGAATTCGGAATAACCCAGTTCTGGATTATTAGTTGCCTGGTACTGGTAATTATTCTGCCAGTTAGAAAGCGCCACACTGCTTACACCATCATTAGTACTATAAGCCTGATTATATGTATATGAGCCCGTAAGGCCGAGTCCAAATTTGAATTCTTTTTGAAGCTTGCCTGTAAGCGAATATGAATATCCCTGATTTGTATTAGATAAATACATTATATGAGTATAGTATTTTGTTTCTGCAGGTATTCTTGGATTAACTTGAGGATAAACAGGTCTGTCATCGACGCCGGTTAAATTAACTGTTGGCGACATGGTCAAATCCTGGTAAGATATATCATTGATCTTTTTCGTGTAAATTCCTTCAATAGTAGCTTTAATGCCAAAAGGCAATTTCTGGTCAACTGCCAGGTTTGTTCTGAACGTTTGAGCAAATTTAAAATTCTTGGCCACCACATCTACTTCTGTTGTGGCAACCGGCAAGTGCAATGAATTGACAGTGCTTATCTGATTATTTGGGTCCGGATTAAAGGCCACAAATGTGGAAAGATCGCTTATTCTATTTATGGTCATTCCAGTATTTGAATATTGGTTTGATAACCATACAAATGGTATCCTGCCTGTAAATATTCCCGTACCTCCCCTTATCTGTGTTTTATGCTGACCGTTCACATCCCAATTAAATCCTCACCTAGGTGAAATAAGAGGGTTGGATTTAGGCATCTGGGTTGTTGCAACACCATACGTTTTTGCAAGAGCAGAAGTATCAAAAGTATTATTTGCAACAGGTTTATCCGGGAAAACAGGAACATCAACTCTGACCCCGGCAGTAATTTTAACATTCTTTATTAAACTAATTTCATCCTGAGCATAAAAGCCAAGCTGTTCTGCATTGAATTGAGCAGCCCAGTCTGGTTGTCCTTGTACTGTAGAATAATAGTACGTGTAATTAGCACAATCATAACCAACATGTGTTTGATAGTATGCAGATTGACTAATATCCATGAATGAACTATAGGAAGAATAAACATAATTTCCGTACTGGTCTTGTATAAATAAATTTTTGAAATGATATAACTCATCTTCCGTACCTATGGTAATTTTATTTTTGTTAAGGTAAATATTCAGGTTATCCGATATTGTAGTGATGTTTTGATCAAGCGAGTTAGCCATTGAGGAGTATTGAGAACCTAAAGTAATGTATTGTGCTGGCAAAGTAGGGGTAACAGGGATATCAATAGTAACGCTTGGGAAAGGGTTGCCCGGGCAAATTCTGTTATCGCTAACAGTAGTATAACCAATTCTCAATTCATTTGCAACTTTATTGCTAAACCTCGAATCCAATTCCATTACAGTATTATTCGTTTTATTTTTCAAAGTATAACCGCCGTCGTTAAAGGTAAGAGAACTCAAACTCCTGCTCAGGTTATCCTCTGATGCCTGCACGTAGTTATTCCTGATGGTTAATTTATTATTCGTATTGATGTTCCAATCGATACGGGCAAAGATTTTATCGGATGTTGTTTTATCAGTAAAAGGGCCGTAACCCCCTCCATTATATTGTCCGTCGGTAACTTGCATTAACTTGTTTTCAATGTTCTTTACAGTAGAATCAGCTATTTTTGAACCTTGACCTATGTTATAAGATGAAGGATAACTTGCATCGGTTGATTCTCCATTAACGAAAAAGAATAGTTTATCTTTAATTATTGGGCCGCCAAGGCTGATACCCATCTGGCTGCTGGAATAATTACTTTCTTTGCTGCTGTCAATTACAGACCTCCCGACAAGATTTTGGTTGTTTAGAAAATAATAAACATCACCAAAAATGTTATTGGCGCCGCTTTTTGTAACAGCATTAATTCCTGCGCCTGTAAACCCGCCCTGTTTTACATCATAAGGCGAAATGGCTACATTAATTGTCTGAATAGCATCCAAACTTATGGGTTGAGTGCCTGCTGTACCGCCATTTGTTCCTGAACTGGATAGACCAAATACATCATTATTTACCGAACCATCTATAGAAAAATTGTTATACCGGTTATTCGCCCCTGCATACGACATGCCGCCTGCATTATTGTTAGCCTCAGGGGTTAATCTTGTATAATCGTTTAAACTTCTTGAAACAGAAGGCAGCATTTGCATATCTTCAGCAGAAATATTAGTGTTCGAACCTGTTCTGCCTGAATTAAAGGTTTTGTCTGCTTTACCTGAAATTACTACCTGATTCAAGTTGGTAGAATTGCTTGCAAGCTTATAATTCAAATTTAGCTCTTCGCCTAAGTCAAGAAAAATGCTTGAGTCTTTTTGTACCTTGTATCCCAGAAGGCTTATAGTAATTAAGTAAGGCCCGCCTACTTTTAAATCAGGAAGGTTGTAATCGCCCTTTGTTCCCGAAGTTGTAACATATTTACTGCCTGAAGGCTGGTGTATGGCAACAATGATACAGCCCGGCAAAACTTCTCCCTCGGTAGAAGTTAATGTTCCGTTTATGGAACTTGTAGTGATCCCCTGACCGGAAACTACAGTGTTAATCAGTATTAACATAGTGAGCATTCCAATACTGAATAGTAATTTTCTCATATTAATCTTTTTAATAAAAATAAGTTCGGGATAATTCTTTCAATTGAATATAATAGATGAAAAAAAATCACTTAGGCAATTCCCCATATTAAATGGCATGCGCTAAGTGATTTTTCAAATAACACTTTTATGTGTTACAAGCTTTTATTATTCTTTAACAATTTTGCTGGATACAACAGTTCCGTTATTTAACAATACTTTTGTGAAATACATCCCCTGTTGCAGACTTCCAATGTTAATCATATATTTATTATTATCAACATTTTGATAATCTGCTACTAATTCCCCAACCATATTATAAATTTCAATGTTCTTTATTTTATCGGTAGAATTGCTGATGGTAACTGTTGAAGAAACAGGATTAGGATAAATTGAGAACTTCCCGTTATTTGCTATATTTCTAATTCCAGTATAGTTTCCGGTAATTTGAATACTATCAACATAATAGGTTGCTCCAGCACCTGCGGTAGATACATAATGAAATGCAATGCAAACGCTATCACTTTTATACTTGACTCCGTCTATGCCTGTGCTTAAACTTTTCCACCCGCTGGATGCTGTACCGTTTGGAGCAGGAATATTCACAGATAGAGTATCCCATGTGGCTGTAGCAGGCGAGCCTCCCTTGTAATTAGTAGATATCATAGCTGTTATCGGAGGTCCTGCATATTTTGCACACTCAGTAGAAAAACTAAAAGTAACATCATTAAATTTATTAGTGCTGAAATAAGGAGAAACCATCCACTGGTCGGTTAAGTGATCGGCGCTATCATAATATCCAGTAGCCTCTAATTCATAGATAGCTGGTGAATATGTATTATAATCTTTTACCCACCACATTGCATAAGTGCTGGCTACGGAAGCTGTATCCCATCCACCCCATGTTATATCAGTAGAGTCGGCTTGAATATTGGCAACATCCAGTGCATTGGTATCCTGAAGATCCAATCCGGTTGACATGAAATACCTGTAAATAGGCAAATTCCTGTACTGAGGCGTTTGGCCATAAGTTAAAACAGTTGCAAACAACATTGCAACAATAGCTGCAAAAAGTAAACTTTTCTTTTTCATAGTAATTTAATTTAGTTTTTAATTGGTTTTTATTAATTGCAAATTTATTATTATTATAAAATCAATATATTAATTTAACATTATAATATTGTAAGCTTAATGGTAATTAACAATAATTATTGTTATTAAAAAGGAAGGCGAAATTAAATAAAAATTTCACAATAACAATAAATCCCTTAAAAAGAAGAAAGCCGGATTACAGATTTTTTGTTAAAATTCAAGCTTTTTCAAACTTCTTCCCTGCTATTTCCGGGTTATCCGTTTTCCTTTAATAAATTGAAGCTACCACTTTAATAATATCCGATTGCAAGCCCACAGGATGATCTTTTTTGAAATATTGCATTTTCTAAAGGCGGGTTTCGGGCTGCTTGCCGCTATTTTTGCGGTCATCAATAAAAGGCGAATAATTGCAGCGGGCATATTCAACCCAGCTTATGGCTGCTTCGGCATCAATCAGGGTTCCTTCGGCAGGAGCAGTGGCGGCTTCAGTATTTACAAACACTGTTACGCCATCCATTTCGCCTTTTACCCATTTTAATGCTACATGAACGGTATTATTTTCAAACACTCTTATTTCGGGTTTCAGTTTAGTTCTGTCTAATGATGTGGCGCTGTCTGCCATTATAATTTTAAGCACTTGTCCCGTAGCTTCATCGTAATTCGGACTGTTTTTAATAAGCTGTACCAATGCTTCAACCCTTTTTATTATACCTGCCTCCACCTGTGGTGGAACTGCCGGCAGTGTGGGAATGTCGGGATAATTAGTAATGGGCAAACCTATCCTGCCTTTTAAGATCGAATTCTTATACTCGGTACGCGAGTGCAGTTCGGCTTTAAACAGATCCTCAATATCGAGTAAATATTTGCAGGCAAGATAATTGTTTTCGATGCTGCTTAATTGGGCGGGGGTAAGCCCAAGATTTGCCCCTATAGTTTGTAATTGAGATGAAAAGTTAAATAACCAGCCTTCCAAATCTCGTTCGGCATCAGGCAGATAATGACTTGACATATTATTAGTTTTTTATTGTGAATACTTAGCTGTTAGCTCACAGCCTTTAGTTTTTTATATTATTCGGCAAATATATACATAACTTATTGAAATCGTTACGGTTTGAGTTACTTTCGTTACGATTTGAATTACTTTCGTTACGATTTAAGTTACTTTCGTTACGATTTGAATTACTTTCGTTACGATTTGAGTTACTATCGTTTCGGTTTGATGTCCTTTCATTAAACTTTCTCCTAAAATCATTACATTTTCTGTTGTTTACATTCTAAAAGATAAAGTAATAGAAGAAAAATAAACCCTTATACATCTTGGTTGACAATGAATTTTAAAACAAGCTTGAAAAACAATTAGTAATTTTGCATATAAATTTAAATAACTCAATATGGACTTTTCAATTAAAGAGCAATTCTTAACCCTTTGGGAACAGTATTTTAATAAAGCCGAACTCCCCATTATTTATTATTTCAGCGATAATAAGATTGATGACATTATTAAAGTTGAACGTTCAAAAAGCTGGAGCTGTCTTATATGTGAACTCGCTAAAGTAAGAAAAGGTGAATCGCTTATGTACGATGCCGATGCTCTTGGCTGTATGGGCGCAAAGCGATACGTGGGTTTTTCGGAAAACCTTCGTCCTGATTTTGAATATTTTCTTTCATGCGGCATCCCCGGTAAAATGGAAGGTGAGCGATATAAGAAAAGTCCTGAAATAGTGCGCGAAACCTTGAAACATCAAAAAACCCTGCCAACAAAAGGCAAGAATATCATTTTTAAACGCTGGGATAAACTTACCTCCGCTGATAATCCCGATGTGGTTGTTTTCTTTGCCAAAGGCGAAGTTCTTTCCGGCTTATTTACCCTTGCTAATTTCGAGGGTATTGACCCCAATGGTGTTATGGCTCCTTTTGCCGCCGGCTGTGGTTCTATTATTCATTATCCATACCTGGAAATAGATGCTAAAGAGCCGAAAGCTGTTCTCGGTATGTTCGATCCATCTGCCCGCCCCTGTGTCCCGGTTGATTATTTAAGCTTTGCCATACCTATGGTTAAGTTTGAAAAAATGATTGCAAATATGAAGGAAAGCTTTCTTATTACGGGTACATGGAAGAATGTAATGAAGAAAATGCATTAAATATCAGCAAATAATGGAATATTAACAATACTATATCGTATTGATTGCTTCGTCGTTCCTCCTCGCAATGACGTCATTGCGAATCCGACGAAGAAGGATGAAGCAATCTTAAAACGAAAGAATAAATTTAATAATAGTTTTTAATCAATAAAGAAAAATTATATGAAAGCATCACTAATATTATCTTTTTTAAAAGACCTGGCTAAAAACAATAATAAAGATTGGTTTCACGAGAATAAGCCCAGGTATGAAGAAGCCAGGAAAGAGTTTGAAGCCTTTGTTAATACGCTTATTCCGGAAATCGCGAAATTTGATAAAGAAATAAGCGGATTAACTGCAAAAGAATGTATGTTCAGAATTTATAATGATGTGCGTTTTGCAAAGAACAAACCATTGTATAAAACCAATTTCGGCGGGTTTATTGCAAAAGGAGGTAAGAACAGGGGCCATGCGGGGTATTATTTTCATATAGAACCCGGCAATTGTTTTCTTGCAGGCGGAATATACATGCCCCAGTCGGATACGCTTAAAGCGATAAGAAAAGAGATTTATTATAATCATAAAGAGTTTGCCGGAATATTATCTGACAAAACATTTAAGAAGTATTTCCACGAACTTGATGATGATAAAACCAGCCGAGTACCCAATGATTTCCCAAAAGATTTTGAAGGTGCCGAGTTGCTGAAATACAAAAGTTATACAGTTATCTGTTCTTTAACTGGTGAACAGTTATTATCAGATAAATTGAACTCCCATATCTTAACTGTTTACAAAGCCCTGATGCCTTTGAATAAATTTCTTAACAGGTCATTTATTCAATAATCGTTTTAAAGGTTTCAAAAGCAACAAAATACTTGCTTTTTCTTTAATTTTTTCGTATTTTTACACATTATATTTTAATACGATATACTAATTGTATTATTTTTACGTTTGATTTCCATCAACTTTATGATAGAAATAATGACTAAGAAAATTTTAACCATCTGTTGCTTCTTGATTTTATCAATTAGCGTGTTTGCTCAAGCGCCTATATACAGTAACGAATTCCTTGCAATTGGAGTAGGTGCGAGGGCTATTGGAATGTCTAATTCAAATGTTGCTATTGTTGATGATGTAACTGCTGGTTACTGGAATCCCGCGGGGCTTACATCAATCACTTCAAACATTCAGGCATCTGTTATGCATTCTGAATATTTTGAAGGAATAGCGCAATACGATTATGCCGCAATAGCTGCAAAAGTTGATAATAAAAGCAGTATAGGTTTTTCTTTTATCCGCTTTGGTGTTGATGACATTCCGAATACTACTCAGCTTATTGATGCCCAGGGAAACATTAATTATGATAATATTACAACTTTCTCAGCTGCAGATTATGCTCTTCTTTTTTCTTATGCCAGAAGCATTGAGAAGATCAAAGGATTAAAAGTTGGAGCAAATGTTAAGATAATTCACCGAATAGTGGGTGATTTTGCAAAAGCATGGGGATTTGGTCTTGATGCGGGAGCACAATACACGATGGGAAAATGGATGTTTGGCGCTATGGCAAGGGACATTACTTCTACTTTTAATGCATGGAGTTTCAATATTCCGGCAGACATGCAGGCAGTATTAACTGAAACGGGCAATGAGATACCTAAGAATTCTTTGGAAATCACTTTACCTAAATTAATATTGTCGGCAGCAAGAAAATTTAAACTTACTGATAAATTTTCTTTGCTTGCTGATATTGATGCCGATGTAACTTTCGACGGAGAAAGAGATGTGCTTATCAGAAGCAGTCAGGTGTGCGTTGATCCTCATTGTGGTATTGAACTTTCGTTTAAAAACTTTCTTTTCCTGAGAGGAGGTATCGGCAATATTCAGCAAATAGCAGATATCTCAGGGAAAGAGATTGAAACATTTCAACCAAACTTCGGATTAGGAATTAAAATTAAGGATATTCTATCTATTGATTATGCTCTTACTAATATTGGAGATAAATCAATTGCATTATATTCAAATATCTTTTCATTGAAATTAAATATTAATAGAATTGAAAAACCTAAGAATTAAAATATTCCTTTATATTACTCTATTTGTTCGTAAGCAATAAATGAGTTACTTATGAGAAAGTATTTATACATACTTCTTTTGATTGTTTTTTATTCAACAGTTTTCTCTCAGCAATATCAGAATTCATGGATAGTGCCCGGCAAGACATATTACAGGATATTTATTGTTAAAGACGGGGTATACAGGATAGATGCTTCAACATTAGCTAACGCAGGAATTAATTTGAGTTCCACTAGTGCGAGCCTTTTTCAGATATTTGGAAGAGGCAAGGAAGATTCCATTTATATTTATGATGCAAATAATAATAATAAAATTGATCCCGGTGATTATATTGAATTTTATGCCATGCATAATACAGGATGGTATGATTCCACACTTTATCAGAAACCACGTTCTGTGCAGCCAAATCCTAATTACAGCATGTTCAATGATACTGCTATTTATTACCTTACCATTAATACTGGAGGAGTACCCGGCAAACGTATGATAGTAAAGAATAATACTAATTTCTCTTCCTATTCTCCCGTTGCATATATTAATAAAGTTTCCAGACAAGACTATACCAGTACTTATTTTATGGGGTATACGGATTCCAATGAGTTAACAGATCCAAAATATCTTAGTTCAGAAGGTTGGTTCGACCCGGGTTTTTATTTTAATTATACTACTTTAACTCCGGAAAATGATACCAAATATGTACCAACACCAAATGCTTATCTTGGAACTCCTGCTCCCAATGCAATGATTAACTTCTTGCTTTTGGGTGAATCGAATTCTTCAGCATATCCAAACAATCATCATATCACCTTGAGTTTTGCCGGTATTAATGTTGATACGATGCTTAATAGTTTTTACACTTTAAATTATCAGAGGACAGTCCGTAATTCATTCCTCGGATCTCCTAATACTACTTTTACTTTTTCGACACAAAATATTTCCGGTAATAATGCCGATGGAAACACCATTGCCTTTATAAATATCAAATACCCGCATACGCTTGATCTGGAAGCTGACAGCAGCTTTACCATGTATGTTCCCCCTGCAGCAAGCCCTGCAACTATGACTTACTTAAAGATGAGTGATTTTTCATCTTTACCTACTGATTCTATCATTTTCTATGACTTAACTAATAATTATCGAATCAATGTTGTAAAGAATGGAAGTTACTTCCAGGTATTGGCTCCTAATGGTAGTGGAAGTGAAAAAAAATGTTATATGACCTGTGTTTCTAAGATCAATCAGGTTACATCATTAAGCCCCGTGACATTTACTGATTTTTCAACCTACAGTAATACAAATTATATAATTATTACACATCAAAGCCTTATAGGCAGCTTGGGTAGTGGCGGAGCCTATGATTTTGCAAAATACAGGGCTTCTCCGGCGGGCGGAAGTTATTCCACTCTTGTAGTTGATGTAAATGAATTATATGATCAGTTTTCCTATGGAATCAGGAAAGACCCTGTTGCTATAAAGAATTTTGCCAATTATGCTTATCATAAGTTCACAAATCGCCCAAAAGATATTTTTATTATTGGAAAGGGTTTGCAGGCAACTGAATATAGGAATCTCCCTGGTGAATATGCATTGACCTTAGTTCCCGGCTTTGGAGAACCTCCTTCGGATATTCTTTTTACTGCTTTTACCAATAGCTTTAATGATTTTAAACCCTGGATCCCTATCGGGCGATTAGCTGCCAGAAGTTTGACAGATGTAAAAGCTTATTATAATAAAGTAAAGGAATATGAACTGGCTCAGGCATCGGCAATTAATTGTGTTGATGATGAATGGATGAAATATGTCCTGCATTTTGCCGGAGGGAGTGATAATTCTCAGGAAATGGTTTTAGCTGCATACCTTAAAGGATATCAGAAAATTATTCAGGGCCCTTATTTTGGAGGGTATGTAAGAACATTTACAAAAAGCTCTTCAGCACCCATTCAGATAAATATTTCCGATTCATTGACAAATATTATTAATAATGGTGTTTCCCTTATGACATTCTTTGGACATGGAGCGGGAGTGGGTTTTGATGTGGATATTGATGACCCTTCAGTGTATAGTAATCAGGGTAAATATCCTTTTCTGCTTGCTAATTCATGTCTTGCAGGTGATCTTTTCGAAGACTCTCCGACTTCAAGCGAAAATTTTGTTTTGATACCGGAAAAAGGCACCATAGGGTTCCTTGGTTCAGTTACAGTTGGCATTGATAATTTGCTTGACAACTATTCCACAAAATTTTACAGAAATATAGGTGTAATAAATTATGGGCAGCCAATTGGATTGTGTATACAAAATACAATTGATTCACTTGACATTCTTCCCAGTGATACAGCTAATAAGTTAGTGTGTCTGGATATGACATTACATGGCGACCCAGCCATTAAAATGAATAACTTCTCATTGCCTGATTATATGATGGCTCCGCCAAATGTTTATTTTACTCCTGCAGAAGTAACGAGTCAGGATTCTGTTTTTACAGTTAATGTTATCTTAACAAATATTGGGAAAGCATTAGATACAATCTTTGCTGTAGAAGTTTTAAGAACATATCCTGACGGTATTACTAAAGCAGATTCTGTCAGATTTATAAAAGCCCCATATTATAAAGATACAATTAAATTCAAATTTCCTGTAAACTATACAAAAGGCTTAGGGCTGAATACTTTTACCGTAACAGTTGATTCTAGACACCAGATTCAAGAACTATGTGAAACTAATAATACAACAACGGCTTCTTTATTAATAAAATCAAATGATATTATTCCTATTTATCCATACGAATATGCAGTTGTTCCTTCCACTAATGTTACCTTAAAAGCATCAACAGGTGACCCGTTCGCACCTGCCAGAAATTATATATTCGAAATTGACACTACGGATGCTTTTAACAGCCCTGTTAAGATGTCACATATTGTGAATCATACTGGTGGTGTGGTAACATGGAAGCCTAAATTACCTATTACTAAAGACAGTATCGTATATTTCTGGCATGTGAGTGTAATGCCAACCGGCAGTAAACCTACTTATAAATGGAAGGAAAGTTCTTTCCAATACATTACAGGTCAAAGGGGCTGGGCGCAGGCTCATTTTTTTCAATTTAAGAATGATAATTATCAATACATCAAGTATAACAAACCATCAAGAAAATTCACTTTTATTAATAACATTATTTCATTATCAACATCAACCTTCAATCAGGGGTATCCTCCTTCTAGCTACGGAATTGAGCAGGAAATAATATATGTTAATGGTTCCATGCTGAATGGCTGTTATTGGAATTGCACAGAAGGTTTACCTGGTTTAAAGTTTATGGTATTTGATGCTGTTACAGGGAATCCATGGTCTAATCCATATACCGGAGGTGTTTATCCTTCTGAAGGGCCATACAATTGTTACCGTTGCCAGCCATATACAACCTATGATTTTGATTTTTTTATTACAACTTTTCCGGATACTATGAATAAGATTGCTTCATTTATTAGTCATATTCCAACGGGTGATTATGTTTTGGTTATGTCTCATTTGAATGATTATTGTACTCAATGGCATTACTCTTTGTTAGAGGCGGCCTTTGGGACAATTGGGGGAAGTCCGTCATACTCTGCAGCTAATGGATTCTCGGATAATGCCCCATATATTTTATTTGGACAAAAAGGTGCTCATCCCGGGAGCAGACCTTATACGCTTGGCAATACAACAGGAGCTTTGATTACCGAAAAAGATACAATAGTATCTCACTGGAAAAGCGGGTATATTAAATCAGAAATGATTGGACCCGCTTCAAGATGGAATTCATTGCACTGGAGAGTTAAATCAATAGATCCTAACCCCAAAATGGATAAGAAAAGACTATATGTATTGGGAATAAGATCGAATGGCATAACAGATACTGTAATGAGAAACATTTCTTATGTTCACGATTCAATAGATATTAACAATCTTCAGCATTTAATTTCCAGCGCTAAGTATCCTTATTTGCAACTTCTCATGACTACTGAAGATGATTCATTCCATACACCATCCCAGCTTGTCAGATGGCAAGTGCTATTTGATGGCGTGCCGGAAACTGCTCTTGACCCATCCGTTCATTACACATTTTATAAAGATACACTTCAGGAAGGCGACAGTATTCATTTCTCTGTTGCCACGCACAATGTCAGCGATTATAATATGGATAGCTTGCTGATACATTACTGGATTGTTGATCAAAACAGGGGTCTCCATCAAATTTCTTCACATAAATACCGCAAACATCCTGCCGGTGATACTTTAGTTAGTTCTTTTAACTTTTGCACTACAGGATTATCGGGTTTAAACAGTTTATGGGTTGAGGTAAATCCAAATAATAATCAACCCGAAGAATATCATTTTAATAATATAGGCAATATATACTTTGATGTAACTGCAGATAAAATAAACCCCCTGTTGGATGTTACCTTTGATGGCGTGCATATACTTAACGGGGATATTGTTTCAGCAAAGCCTTTAATTGAAATAATGCTGAAAGATGAAAATAAATACCTTCTCATGAATAAAACTATTGATACCAGTTTATTCAATGTTTTTATCCAAAACCCTGGGGCTGCTACTGCTAACAGGATATATTTCAGAAGTTCTTCTGGGATTGAAAATATGAGGTTTTACCCGGCTTCATCTTCCGCTAATAATACATGCAGGATAGAATATAATGGAAACTTCCCAATAGATGGAACCTACACATTGATTGTGCATGCAACTGATGTTTCTAAGAATAAATCAGGATCTAATGATTACCAGATAAATTTTGATGTTATCAATAAAGCTACTATAACCGAGGTAATGAATTGGCCGAATCCTTTTACAACAGCAACACATTTTGTTTTCACACTTACAGGTTCTGTTATTCCTACATATTTTAAGATTCAGATCATGACAATTACAGGAAAAATGGTAAGGGAAATAGGAATGGAGGAACTTGGCCCTATTCATATAGGCAGGAATATTACCCAGTATGCCTGGGATGGAAAGGATGATCATGGCGACAGGCTTGCAAACGGAGTATATTTATACCGTGTTACAACAAATATTAGCGGAAAGAGCATTGATGAAAATCCAACCGATGCCGACCAGTATTTCAAAAAAGGATGGGGCAAGATGTACCTGATGCGTTAATTACTGGAATATTGTTGAATGAATAATCATATTTCTATTTCAAAGAAAATACCGGTACCTGTACTGGTATTTTCTCTTTTATATCTTTTGATAATTATCCTGAGTTTGAAGATTCCTATGTTCTGGGATATGAGCTATATCTCAAGAATTGGGAATTTGATTTATGATAATCACTTTTCATCCATTATTTTTAATGAATGGGATAACGGTACACCTCCGCTTTACAGTATTTATCTGGCAATATTGTGGGCAGTTTTAGGAAAATCTTTATTTATATGCCATGTTGCAGTTCTTCCTTTCGCCATAGGTATAGTTTATTTTATTTATAAAATATCTGTAAGGTTCATTGATACGAATTACATCTCTCTGGTGCTGCTGCTTGTATTTATTGAACCAACCATGCTAACCCAGACTATACTTTCAGGATATGATATTGCATTATGTTTCCTATTCCTTGCAGGATTGGATGGTGTCATGGAAAACAAGAGGATCAGGTTAGCGCTTTACTTACTTTTTATTCCTGTTTTGAATTTAAGAGGATTTACTTTAGTGTTTTCTATTTTTCTCATGGATGTATATATAAATCGTGCTGCTTATAAAAACGTAAAAACAATATTAATAAACGTGTCAGCATTTATTCCGGCTACACTCCTGTTTAGTATTTGGCTTTCCTATCATTATTACCAGACAGGCTGGCTTTATTTTTCCGAAAGGGGTTCTCAGGTTTTTATTAAAACAATTTCTTTTGAAAGTATTTTAAGAAACGTAGCTTATATAATATGGAAAATGATAGATTTTGGAAGGATAGGCTTGTTTGTATTTATTTTATGGTTATTCATTAGATTTAGAAAAGTAAAACCGTTCAACATGTTTTTCTTTTTTCTTTTCGCCACTGTCATCTCTTATGCTATTTTCTTTCTTCCCTTTTCAATTCCTGTTTCCCATCGTTATTTTATGATAGCCTACATTATCGGCATATTGACTTTTGTTTATTTTGTCAGTACTTTAAAACAGAAATATCTTAAGGTATTATCATCAACAATTGTTGCTGTTATGCTGCTTTCAGGAAATATTTGGTTATATCCTGAAAGATTTGGAAACGGTTGGGATTCCTCTTTGAAAGTGTTGCCGTATTTTAGTTTGAAGAAGCAATTAGATAATTATTTAGTTAGTTCTAATATTGATCCAAAATCGGTTGGAACTAAATTCCCTATTGATTTTGATAATTATGATTGCAACTTAAATAATGAGCATTTTGCTTTTGTTGATTTGGACAAGAAACAATACCAGGAAATCCCTTATGTTGTTCAATCAAATATTTCTAATACATTTACAGCAGAAGAGATAAATACATTTAATACTAAATGGACACTGGTTAAGGAATTAAGATCCTGTCCGGATTACATTAAACTATTTAAAAACCCTGAAAAATAGAAAGAGGACGTGAATAGGGTCATCAAAAAAAAATATCTCTACTTATTAGCAGTGATAAGTGGTTTGCTGCTTTCTTTAGGTTGGCCCGCCAGGGGTTTCCCTGTTTTGCTTTTTATTGGGTTTGTTCCTTTACTTTTTATAGAAGATTATATTTATAGGAACAGAAAGCTTTTCAATAGACTAAGCTTTTTCTTTTATGCTTTTATCTCTATGTTGCTGTGGAATACACTGACCACTTACTGGATATATTATTCAACTGCGGTTGGTGTAATACTAGCTGTGTTTCTTAATGCGCTGTTCATGTCTTTTACACTGTCGTTGTTCCATTATACACGCACAGTAATAAGGCAAAATTCGGCTTATATTACTTTCATCCTTTACTGGATTACATTCGAATATCTTCATCTTAACTGGGACTTATCATGGTCGTGGATGAATCTGGGAAATGGTTTTGCCAATCACCCCGTCTGGATACAATGGTACGAATATACAGGCTGCTTTGGAGGAACTTTATGGGTATTGCTATTAAACTACATGATCTTTCGCGCTGTAAAGATGTTCTTTCTCCTTGAGCGGACTGCTAAATACCGCTTAAATTATTCATTATCCTGTCTTGGATTGATAGTAATCCCTGTCATCATATCCTTATTCATTTACTATAACTATAATGAGAAAGGGGAGAGTGCCAATGTAATAATTGTCCAGCCTAACATTGATCCTTATTACGAAAAGTTCGATGCCCTGACTCCTGAACAACAATTGGCAAAGCTTTTAAAGCTGGCTAAGCAAAAGACCAACATTAAAACTGATCTCCTGGTAGGCCCTGAAACAGCCATACCTGAAGTTGTGTGTGAAGACCAACTTGATGCTTCCAACAGTATTGACAGCCTGAAGAGTTTTATTAAGAAATATCCCCGCCTTAATATTCTGCTTGGTTTATCTTCTTTTAAAGTATTTGGGCATGGAGAGGCTATTTCGGCAACAGCGCGCCCAAACGGTGATAATTCATGGTACGACGAATACAATGCGGCTATGATGCTCGACCCATCGATGAACATACAGCTTTACCATAAATCGAAACTGGTTCCCGGTGTGGAAAAGATGCCATGGTCGGAACATATGAAGTTCCTTGAAAAGTATGCCCTCGATTTGGGCGGGACAGTTGGAAGCTTAGGGATACAAAAAGAGCGCTCTGTGTTTTATTCGCAGGATAAAAAGATAAAAGCTGCACCGGTTATCTGCTACGAATCTATTTATGGTGAATTTGTTTCCGAATATGTTAAGAACGGTGCCAATGTGATCTGTGTTATCACCAACGATGGATGGTGGCGGAACACTGCCGGCTACAGGCAGCATTTTTGCTATGCCTCGCTGCGAGCCATTGAAACTAGGCGTTCTATTGTGCAGTCTGCTAATACAGGTATTTCGGGCTTTATAAACCAGCGGGGTGATGTGCAGCAAAGAACAGGCTGGTGGGAAGGGGATGTATTGCAACAGAATGTTCTTCTTAATGAAGACAAGACCTTTTATGTGAAGCATGGCGATTATATAGCCAGCCTTGCCCGTTACCTTAGCATAATGGCTTTGCTATTCTCTTTCGCTTTATCGCTGATAAAGATGTTTAAACCAAAAAAAGAAAATTAAATAATTACAAATAGTGCGACTGCCCCTAACTTCCAGGATTATTCTTTCACAAACTTCCTGACAGCTACCCTATTTTCGGTTTTAATTATAACATAATACATGCCTGTTGCTAAATTTGCGACATCAATATGGTGTGTGGCATTAGCTGATATATTATCTTCCAATAATATTTCACCTAGCATATTCGTAATTTGCAATGTGCCATTCGGAATATTATTGTTGCTTAATTGTATATCAAACGAACCAGAGTTAGGATTCGGAAACAGCTTAAAGTCTGATTCCGAAATCTCATTAATATCTGCACCAGAACTTATTGTTGCTACAACAGGAACCATTGGACTTAAACAAGGAGATGGAGTAACTTTCCAGTTATAGAAATAAAAATAATAGCCCGCTGCCGCTGACGTATTCCCGGTAATTGAAATCAGTCCCGGTGTAGTATATGGGTACACAGCGCCTGATGTTTCCATCCAGAGGGGTTTTGCATATGTGTACAAAAGCGCATACCCCACGCCGGAAGGGACAGCAAAATTCAATGGAATTACTTGTTCTCCGGGTGTAAGAGTTGTTGTCATTGTATCAATTTTATTACCTGAGAGATCTGTAACATAAAAAGAGAAACTTCCTGCGGATTCCTCAAAAACAGTAACTGAATCAATATTTAACGGAACGTAAGCATCAAAATACAATCCATCATTCATGAAGTCATGATAATATTCCCCATTTGCAGTGTTAGTAGTCAAACCGGCAGTTTGAACAGGCTGCGACACCGCACTCTGAACATAATAAGTTGTTGTGGAGGAAAGAACCGGGGTAACAAACGTGGTCCCTGTGCCAGCAGGAGTACCGCCGCTTGCAGAGCTATACCAATTTAGGGTACTGGTGCCCAATGCGCTTAATGTTACGCTGCATGGACCAACGCAAGAAGCACCTGTAGCGGTTGGTGGTGAAATCATACTAATTGTTATGAAGCTTGATTTTGTCAGGGTGTTATCTCCATAACTGTTATATACAATAAGTGTAACATTATAGGTTCCATTAGAAGCATAAGTATGTGAAGGATTTTCCATATTTGAAGTATCTCCGTCGCCAAAGTTCCAGTGCCATGAAGTTGGGCTATTGTACGAAGAATCTAAAAATTGAATAGTGCCTGTGCAATTTGATGTTGAAACAGCACCAAAATTTGCTACATTATCTCTTTAGTTTGTTTTATTGGTAATATTTAATCAGACTCATGCAGGGAATATGTTTCTTTAGCAAACATTTGTTAACAATATCGTTTTGCCTGCAATCATTTGCACCATGCTTGCAATCATAGGACTGATGCTTGTAATCATTTGACATATCCTTGTAATCATCGGACCGATCATTAGGAGCATTTAACCGATGCTTGTAATTACAGGACCGATACTTATAATCATTAACCCGATTCCTGTAATCATCGTACCGAAGATTGTAATCATTTAACCGATGCTTATAATCATCGGACTGATGCTTGTAATCATTTGACCGATCCTTGTAATCATCGGACCGATCATTAGGAGCATTTAACCGATGCTTGTAATTACAGGACCGATACTTATAATCATTTACCCGATTCCTCTAATCATCGGACCGTTCCTTGTAATCATTTAACCGAAGCTTGTAATCATCGGACTAATACTTGTAATCATTTGACCGATTATCATAAGCATTGAACAGATGCTTAGGAACATCGGACCGATTCTTGTAATCATCGGACCGATGATTACATTCCTTAGCCTTTTCCTTCTAAAGAATAGGATAATGATTATAAAGAAAGCAGGTATAATTACGTTCCTTTCTTCTATGATTAAAAGTATAAGCAGCAAACTTCTAAAAAGAAAAGAGTACTTAAAGGTTTTAACTCTAAGTACTCCAAACTTTAGTGTACCTGCCTACATGACTTGCAGGCTCTAAATACTTTTTTACTGAACTATCACATACACCCAGTTACCCCAGGTATAGTGTGAAGTTGCGCCATCGGTAAAAGTGGCTTTATGCGCGGAAGATGCAACTGTAGGTGTAGAGGCTTTTTTAACAAGGGAAGTAGGCGTGTTGTTGGGGTGCGCTTTATTGGCAGAATTATCCGCCTCAAGCCAAACATAACCGGTTGATACCTTCCCGGGCAGTTGTATCTCTAACACCTGGTCGGTGGAAAGATTAATTGTTTGTTCCTGGTTGGTTCTTGTAACCTTAATGAAGTTTTGGCTATAACTGACTGATGCAATCATAACGCCAATAATAGCTGTAAGAATAATAAATAATTTTTTCATAGCTGTTTGTTTTAAATGCGATTGCAAGATATAACTAAAAAATTCAAATATCAATAAGTAAATGTACTTATGCCTTCCTTTAATAATTAATATTGCAGTAATTGGTAAAAGTTAAAATTATATTGCTTTTCTGCCATCATTTTCCCCAACTCTTATATTAGTTCCGGCACTCCCCGATGCCGTTTCGGCATATCCTTTAGTGGTTTCGGCAGTTGTGCGAGCCGCATTTTCTGTTGCGCACGCCGCGTATCGTGTTGCGTACGCCGCGTATCGTGTTGCGCACGCCGCGTATCGTGTTGCGTACGCCGTGTATCGTGTTTCGCAAGTCGGCATATTGTATTGCGCAAGCGGCATATCGTAATGCGTAAGCGGCATTATTCTATTGCGGATAAGGGCAATCTATCCCCGAAATGATTAATTTTTATGTAATGCTAGCATTTACAGGGGCGATTCAATAGAATATTTAAGCGTACAGTTTATGAAAAAATATCTATCTTTAATCACTAAATACTTCATTATGAAACATTCTATATTCCTTTCTCTGTTGCTTGTTACCATTGCCGGTACAGCTTTTGCACAGAAGGAAACTCATCCCTTCCCTAAAGAACAATTGGATAATTTCAATAAAAATGCTTTTATCCTTTCGACTTCTGCCGGAAAGAGCGGCCTTCACTCAGGCGTAAATAAAGACAATACTACTGGCGTGAAGCAAATGATGAAGCTTAAGCAGTCGCTGAAATCTTCTTCATTATATAACACTATACGGTCAATGAATCATTTTTCCACCGATACTATACTTGCCCATGATACGCTTATAGTTACCGATACGGTGCTAATTACAGGCACATACTCCCACAACGGGCCCATACTTATTCTTAACGGCGGTTTCATGCATTTCAGTCATGTCACAGCCACCATACTCGGCGATATATATGTATTTGGAAGTAATTCAAAGCTGTATGCCGATTCTTCCTATCTGTACATTCCGCAGCAGTATTTTTATCAGCGTTCGCTTTTAGCAATAGAAGGAGGTGTGATCCATTACAGCAATTCCACTATTGATCACAGCGGGCTTTCGCATAATGTATTTATTGGAAACAATTCCGTTTTAGAGTTGACAAACGTGCAAAATAATGGCTTTACTACCAATGGTACTGCCAGCAATGCGCAGTTTATTATTAACGGAACCAACCAGGCAGGCGAATATGTTATTACCGATTCGGCGCAGCTTAGCTTCAGGGATGCGAATACTGTGCTGCTCTGGCACCAGTTTCCCGATTCGGCTGTTGTTAATTTTACTTTTCCCAAAGGGGATACGCTTAACTCATATAATTTCAACAAAACGCTTGTTGGTGTAAAAGGGGTTGAATATTCTATTTCGGTTGATACCTGCACTAATGTGATGTGGGGATTGATGCCTTCCACCGGCTCCAATGTTACCATCAATAATTCAGCCATACGTTCCATAGGCTTATGGTTCACCGGCAGTGATACTGTTGCTGTTAACGGGCTTGTTGATAATTCCACTTACACAACTTTTACTGCAAGCCTAAGCGATCGTCATTTACAATTGAACAACTGCAGCGTGCAGACATGGAGTATTTATCCTATGCAGAAGACCCATGTTAACCTGAGCGGCTGTATAGTTGGCGAAATAGGCACTGAGCAAACTTCATCTTTCACAGGGACAAACTTTACCTGTGATGGTTCGGGCGGTTATATGTGGTGCACCGATACTTCAATGGTTGTTGCTATAAATTGTTCGGCAGTAAATGCAGTGCGAAGCGAAGGTACAGGCATATTGCTTTTTGGTTATTCCTCGCTGATGGGCGGCTATCCTTCGGCTATTACCAATTCGGTCATTATGGTCATACAAAGCAGTGTGCAGCAGGAACCCGTTCCACTCGATAAATCATGTGCATGGTATGCGCTTATTGATCAACCTTTCAATACATATGTGGATACGGTTACAGCCATCACCGGTTCAGCATGGATAGTTAAAACTGCAACAAGTACGTGGATGGATTTTAAGAGTTACAGACTATATTTCCAGATGAACGGGGCAACAACGTGGAATGATATTGTTACCGATTCGCTAAATGCAAAACATGCCACAACACTTGGGATATGGAATACTCACGGATTGACGGCGGGACAATATAATATTAAACTAACATTGCGCGACAGCTGGGGCAATACTGCCGATGCAATTAAATCGGTGAATGTGGAGCCTGCCATACTTGAAGGCTTAAACGAACAATCATTACCATTTTTAAAATGTTTCCCAAATCCTGCTAATGATAAACTAAATATAGTGTTTGACGGCATTCAGGGAAAGAATATGTCAGTTAAGTTATTCAACGAACTGGGCAACGAGGTTTATTGTTGTAATGATATTAATGCTGATTCCGGCAACTGCTTTTCCATTGATACACGCATTTTACCGGCAGGTATATATTTGCTGAATGTTTCCAGCGAAGGGAATGTTTATAATAAGAAGGTTGTTGTGATCAAATAATATCAAACACCTGTTTGGGCTACATTCTTTAAATTATACCTGCTTAAAGAAGGAGAAATTCACTTTACCATATATCCTGTGTTCAGTGAATAGTGGATGTTTGGAAAAATCATTATCGCGCGAATGCTCAAGGATAAGGATCCCTTCATTATTCAGAAGCTGGTTATTCATCACTTTATCGGGAATCATGGTTATAGCATTCAAATCATAAGGAGGGTCGGCAAATATCAGGTCGTACTTCACTTTGCAATAATCAAGAAAAGAAATCACATTAGCTCTTACAGGGCGTAAATTGGCAAAACCGAAATCAGCAGCAGTTCTTCTGATGAACTCAACGCATTTGTAATTCATATCAACCGATGTTACCTCCCTTGCTCCTCTTGATGCGAATTCAAAGGAAATGCTTCCTGTTCCGGCAAAAAGGTCAAGCACATTCATCTCTTCATAATTCAAACGGTTAGCAAGGATATTGAAAAGGCTTTCCTTGGCAAAATCGGTTGTAGGCCTTACAGGCAGGTTTGAAGGAGGATGTATCTGACGTCCTTTATGTGTTCCGCTAATTATTCGCATGCAAATGAATTAAACAAAGTGAAATATTTATGTAACAGAATCGCTGCCATAAAAGGTGCAAATTTAATAGTATCGTTATTTCCGGCAAATGAAACATTCCTAATATATTTATAGATCAATTGAAATTTAGAAGATTCTTTTTCAATATCACCTTTAAGCACTAGCGGCATAAGGTTAGTATCAAAACCGAGCTGTTTGTAAACATTAAGCAGGAAATAAAGCATATCTTCATCCGTTTCAAATTTGAACGAATTGCATAGTTGCAGTTTCCCTGCCATTGCTATCACTATATCCATTCTTTTTCTGCTGAAGTTCACAAGTACTTTATCCTGCAAATCTCTATTTTTTAATACAGTCTTTATTAGGATGGTCGTTAGATGCCTGTATTCAAACTTCGGGAACGATTTCCTTAAAAACCCATCAGCTTCAAATGGAAGCATGTAAATATTCTTAACAGCCAACTCAGAAATACTATCCACATGAATAATTTCACCCGATGAAATGGTATGCGTGAATTCAATATACCTCCTTGCCTCTTCAGCTATGAACAATTTGTCAGGAATAAAGGTGTAAAATGGATTATCAGGAATTACTATCGTTTTGGTATACTCATTATTTAGGATATGTGAATCAAGTTTTATTTTCTCCAAGGCATCAGCAAATGCTCCAACCTCATCGGGCACATCAACATTCCAGGATTCAAGAGCAACAATGCTTTTATGTAAAGTATCGAAAACACCATATTCAACAACATTCTCAGAAATCATTACCGACAGCCATTGGCTTGAAGAGAAATGAAAAGAGTGGTCGGTTAAAGAAAGCGTTTTGGTTATCATCAGCTGAGGAATATACTCAAACGCTGCAAAAGTAATTTTTTAAAAATGATATATAATTATAGCCAGGATAATATTTGTAAGAATGATAACTGCAAAGCCGATGATAATCGTTTTCCTTATTTTGCTTCCGGCAAACGTAACTGCATAAATTGCTTTAACAATATTATTACTTATCAATGCCTGCAGGGTTGCCAATGCCAGTACGTTTTGTGCAACAATGTATTTTCCCTGGAATAAATTTATCAGGAAAGGATCAATATCGGTAACACCTACAACCAGCGATAATAAATTCAACCCATGACTGCCAAAATTAGAGATAACATACCAGGTAATGAAAGTAAATGCCACATATAAAAGCATAAATATCAATGCCACCTTGAATTCAAGGGGGTTTTTATCATCTTCCATTACCTCATCAGAAACTACTGGTGTGCTTTTCATTTTAATAATTACAAACGCAGTAATGCCGGAAACAATGATTAATATAATAAAACTCAATAAGAGGAAGGAACATAAATCTGGGTTAAAAATGGCCAGGATAATAAATATACGCAAATACATCATACAGGTGGCAAGGATGATAGCGCCCGCATATTGATTCTGTGATACACAGGCACTCTTGCTTTTCTTCGACATTATTATTGTAGTTGCTGTACTGCTGTATAAACCGCCCAGAATACCAGAAATCAATATACCCGAGTCTTTAAATACAAATTTTTTCAATAGGTAACTTAAATAGGAAACTGCTGAAATTACAACTACTGCCAGCCAAATCTTATAGGGCGTAATGCTAAGAAATGAAACAATGGGAGTATCCGGAATTATAGGCAGAATTACACCGGCTATAACTAAAAATTTGGCAAGGGTAAGAAACTCATCCTTGTCGAATTTCTTTGATATAGCACCAAACGATTCTTTGAGTTCGGTAAAAATTAAAACAGTAACTACCACAAGCATAAAGAGCCATTTTGGTTGAGTAATTACTAAAGGTGCAAGGCAGTATGTCAATAAAGCAACGATGATGGTTGTAAGGCCATATATCTTTAAATTAACTAAACGGAAATAATAATATATCGCAAGGAAAACAATTATGGCAAATCCTCCGCCAATGAAAAGGGTAAAATTACCCGGGGTAATAATACATAGGATATACCCCATTATACCTATAAATGTAAATGTCCTGTCAGTGCCAAAAGGTTTAAACTCCAAGCTGCTCGGATGAAGCCTTCTTTGTGCAAGCCCTATGATTAGGGCAAACAAGGTTACAAGAATGAAATTTACAAATTCAACAGGAATATTTTCGATCATAGTGCCGGAAATTGATACAATATCTCGTTCTTTTTAACGGGATTATTTAATAATTGTTACATCCTTTGAAAGAACAATATTTTCACAGCCAAGGCGCAGATGATATATGCCCGAAGTCAAATCTTTTGTTTGAATAGTTAAAGTATGGTTTCCCTGAGTGAGTGTTCCTTGAGAAATTGTCAGTAATTTTCTCCCAACACTATCAAACAAACTGAGATGAATCACCATTGATAAGGGGAGGTAAAGATTTACTGATGTCAAACCATTTGCGGGATTCGGATAAATATCCGAAAGCTGAACAGAACTATTTAATGTCACTTCATTAATTCCAGTGTGATTATAAAGCTTGTCCGCTTCTATAGCTGAAGCTTGTATGTCTGCCAGATTATCACCTGCTATTAAAGCAAAAGTAACAATTACAGAATCTCCAACCCGAACATTAAAGGGTTCAGAACTTATCATATCAGAAACATCATTACCGTTAACGCTTCCGAATCCAGCTTGATTTCTATTTATTGTCGTAGACATGGCTGTATATTTTTTAATACTTGAGAAGCCATTGTCTATTTCAATACTAGCAGGAGAATTTGTTCCATAAGAGATGCCATTATTGTCAAAAGCAAAATGGTGAAGGGTGCCAAGAAAGTAATTTAATGGCTGCATATGTCCTCCTTGGGTAGAATAAGTATAACCCATTTTATTTGTTGCATCAAAATCAATTTGGTCATAAGCTCCATTCGGACTGATATCGAAATCCATAAATAAGCCAGCATAAAGAGGTGATAAAGAAGATGTGCTAATGTTTTTAATGGTATATTCCATGATAATAAACTTGTCTTTAGGAGAAGAGGACCATGCATAAGCTTTATTTGTGACCACTATGCCTAATGGAGAAGATGCTAAAATATCGCCAAATTCTGTGATTGCATCAAAATCGGAAACAACAGGCGGTAATATCCTGTGCGCAATTTTTATGGTATTAAAATCATTATCATACGTGCTTAATGCCGGGCCATAAATATCATCAGATACCTGGTAGGAAAAAATACCCACAAGAAAACCCCCGTCATTTAACAAGGATGGGTTGTTTTTATAAGTAAACCCTATTCCCTGAGTATAATTAACAGGAAGGTTATACCCTATCATTCCTTTACTTGTAAAGGTTGTTGCGACTTTATTGGTATCAATATTAAAATAATCAACATTGACCATGATTAGAAAAATACTGGTAAGCTTTATAGCCTTTAGTTATATCGTTATATGTAAGCTTGAAATCAATTTCAGTACTAACCGGAATCGATGGAAGCATCCTTACAATAAAAGGGTTACTGTTATTATTTGTCGAATCTAATGTGTTAATTACTCCAAGTGTTGAAATTGCATTTAGAATTGTAGCATAAGGACTGGTAGTGCTTAATGTAACATTGAGAGATGAAGATGAAGTATCAAGGTAGTTTTTGAATTCGCCATATATGCTTATTGTATCCCCTCCTTCAAAGCTCATATTATTATGGTCAGCCTTTGAATTGGATGTCATAATGATCGAAGGGAGATTATTAATTGTAAGCGCCTTATACATATTGAGTCTTCCTGTTCCCAGTAATCCCGCATAAGGGAAATTTGCAGGTATAGTATCAATATTATCTGTAGTTACTTTTAACTGTTCTCCAATCTGAATAGGAGAATACGTTGGGTTATTGGCTTTGACAATTGCGGCAGCTCCGCAAACTATCGGTGCTGCAAATGAAGTTCCGGATGAATGGATATAACTGCCATCTATCCAGTTCGACCAAACACTATCACCGGGAGCAGAAATATCAACATTTATTCCATAACTTGATCCGGTTCCGGAAGGATCTATCCATTTATGGTCGTATATATCGGTAGCAGCTACGCTCAACACATTGTCGTATCGAGGCAGGATACCATGGATAATCATTATTGGCATTGCCACAAGCTGCTACAACCAAAGCATTCATGTTGTTGGTTGCATAATTGACAATGTCCTGTCCATATGGTCCATCGGCGCTTTCGCTTCCCCAGGAGCAGTTAATAACAGAACATCCATGTTCGGCAGCATAAACAATTCCTTCATAAGCCATTGTTAAAACACCATTAGTATCTGCAATTTTAACAGGCAGGTATTTGCATTTAAAACCAACACCGGCGCCACCTGTATCATTATTAGTTTTTGCAGCAGCTAAACCAGAAACAAAAACACCGTGTCCTATATTATTTGGTGAATGCCAATAATAATTCCATTGAGGGCTAAAATTATTATCAGCTAAATCATATCCATAGTAATTATCTATATAACCATCATTATCATTATCAATACCATCAATAGGATCGGCATAGTTTATTTTAATATTTTGCACTAAATCTGAATCTAATAAATTAGTACCGGTATCTACAAATACCAATAACAATGTCTGGATTTCCCTGTTGAACATCCCATGCTTCGTATGCATGTATCGTTTTTAAATGCCATTGTACAAAACTTACATTTGAAGTATCAGCTAAAGGGTCATTTGGGACATATAATAGATGAGGCAGGTAATGCGGTTGTACGTATTCAAACATCCCTGATGCATACAACTGATTAATCGCTGATTCTAATGTTGTGCTTGAAGAGTATTTGCATTCATAAATTAGTGAAAGGTCAACTAACTTCTCGCCATATTTATTCAATCTTGCAGTAGGAGGTGTTTTACCAGGAAAGATAGTATGAATATTATATGCACTGATTGCTGATAAAATACTGTTTGCTTTAAGTCCATTGACGGATTTCTCCTGACATGATAAACGGAACTCCGGCTTTACTTTGAAAATAATAGTATTTACCATATAATCATCGGTAGTAAGATTCAGATTCCATTTTAAAGTATTTTCCCTGTGCGGAAATAAATTGGTTACAGAAAAAAGAGAATAAAATAAGCAGATATGAGGTGATTTTTCGTTTCATACTAAATTTTTGTGCAAGTTACGAAATATTTAAACTGTTTCAAAATATTTTATCATAATTT
>CAWHOW010000016.1:0-148893 GCA_963831005.1 uncultured Bacteroidota bacterium | reverse complement strand
GGTCTCCATCGCCGCGCGGCCAGGTCCGCATATCGCCCAGAGCGCGCGACCGGGCGAAACGCGTTTTTTAAGGAGTCAGGGGCCGGCGAACGACGCAGCGACGCGCGCGACGATCGGGTCGTAGCGCGCCTTGAGAGCGGCGGGGTAGGTGACGATCAGGCTGTGGATCGTCTCCGACGGCGCCGAAACGATGTACTTCTCGTAGAAGATCGATTTGACCCCGCCGATCGCGCGATTGCCCGAGACGACGAACCAGTTCTTGCCGGTCGCATTGTAGACGACGAACGCATAGTCGAGGCCGGTGAGCGAGGCGCGTTTCGACGCCAGCGTTTCGTCCATCCACGTTGTAGCCGCCGAAGACGAGGATCTTGCCGCCGTCGGCGGCGACAAGCGTACGGCCGTCGTCGTTTTCCGGCGGCGGTTGCATAACGAGAACGTCGGCGGGGTAGGAGAGGCTTGTGCCGAACCGGTCGTTGACATAGGTCGCCCAACGCTCATCAGCGCTCGCGCCGCAGACGGCGGCCGCCAGCCAGGCGAGAGCCGCCGCCGTCAACATCGCTTTCATGTTCGCTCCTTTCTCGCCGCGGGATCGTGCGCGCGCGCGCGATCGATCGCTGTTCGAACCGATCGTCGCCCCAGAAGACCTCGCTGTCCGGCGTCGTCAAGCCCGGCGCGCCGAGCGTCGTCGGCGCGTCGATCGGCCCGCCTTCGGCGAATTGGCGTCAAGTGAGAAAGACCAATGAAAACGGCCGCCTCGCCGGTCAGGCGAAAGCGGCCGTTGAACCTCCGGGCCGAACGCGCCGGATCGCATCCGGCGCGCGCGGGTCCAATCCGGGGCGCGACTTACGACTTGGTCGGGGTCGGGTCGGCATCGGCATCGGCTTCTTGACCATATGGTGCTTCACGACGTGATGCTTGACGACCTTCTTGACCATTGGCTTCTTGACGACGTGCTTGACGACGTGGTGCTTGACGACCTTCTTCATCGGGGCGGTCGTTTCGGCCGGGGTCGGCGTGGCGATCTATCGCGAACGAGGCGACAGGCGCGGAATCAGGGCGGCCCCGATGCCGATGGCGGCGAGTTGCTTCAACATTGCGTTTCTCCGTAGCGAGTCGGTGTTCAGTACGACGGACTCGGCGTCTTAATGGCGAATTCAACCTGAATTGACGATGAACAGCCCAGCGGGCCGCCGGCGCCGCCGCCGGGAGGCGCGCTTTTCCGCGCTGCGGCGAGAATAATCTGATCTTTGCCGAAAGCTATTTAAATGAAGGAAACTTTCAGGATGCATTGCCTTTGTTTCTTTTTCTTGATACCCTGACACCAGGGAATCCTAATGTTGACTTTAATATAGGAGTGTGTTATACCAATTCTATACTGGATAAAACAAAAGCTATTCCTTATTTAGAAAAAGCCATTGTAAATATTTCGTTAGATTATGCGGGTAATGCGGACGAGGTAACTGCTCCAATATTTGCATTTTATTATTTGGGAAGAGCTTATATGATAGATTATAAGATTGATGATGCTATTAAATATTTTGACAAATTCAAATATTACCTTACAGAAAATGATAAAGATTTGCTGAAAGATGTAAACAGGGAAATTGAAATGTGTTATAATGCCAAAAAACTAATGGCGAACCCGGTTAACATAAAAATTGAAAATCTTGGAGAGCCTATAAATAGCCCTTACCCAGATTATTCACCAGTTGTCTCAGCAGACGAATCAACTATAATATTTACTTCTCGTCGAATTGGAACTACTTGCGGAAAAAAGGATGTTGACGGAAAGTATTTTGAGGATATATATATTGCAGATTTAGGGCAGGACAAAAAAAACTGGGGAAAGAACTTTCGTAAAATAGGTTCAAATATCAATACATGCGGGCACGAAGCTTCCATAAGTATATCATATGACGGGAAAGAATTATTTATTTATAAGGATGATAATGGTGACGGCAATATTTATGTGAGTTATTTTAAGGACGATGAATGGAGTGTTCCCGAAAAGCTTCCAGCAGAAATCAATTCCAAGTATCGGGAATCGCATGCCTGTTTAAGTTCGGATGGAAATACGATATATTTTACGAGTAACAGACCCGGCGGATATGGTGGACTCGATATTTATAAATGTGAGAAACTTGCCAATGGCAAATGGTCAAAGGCTGTGAACTTAGGTCCTAAGATAAATACCGAATATGATGAAGAATCTCCATTTATTTTGCCCGACGGAGTTACATTGTATTTCGCTTCAAAAGGCCATGAAAGCATGGGCGGATTCGATACTTTTACAGCAACACAATCAGATGATGGATTATGGTAACTCCTGAAAACATTGGTTTCCCTATTAACACAACGGACGATGATGTTTTCTATGTACCTACCAAAGATGAAAAACATGCCTATTATGCATCTGCTAAAGAATGGGGGTATGGTGATATGGACATTTACAAATTAAGCATCATTACTCAAAAGAAGATTGTGGCTCATCTTAAGGGAATTATTTTTGACGAACTTTCATACAAACCGATTGAAGCAAAAGTTGAGGTTACAGATGCAAAATCCGGTGAAATAATTGCCAGTTTAACTTCGGGTGTCGAAGCCGGAGATTATTATGTTTCACTCCCTACGGGTAAAAAATATAAATTGACAGTCAGCGCGGATAAGTATATAACACATAATGAAACTTTTGATGTTCCTGATACCATTTCTAACCCTGAAATCAATAAACCCATTATCCTTCAGAAGATACCAATTGCTGCCAGTGTTAAAGAAAAAGAAAATAAAATTATGCTAGATAATAAAGAAGTTTCTGTAGGACAAAGGATCGTGTTGAATAATGTGTTCTTCGATTTCGATAAATTCACTCTTCGCCCTGAATCAGCAGTAGAACTGGACAAGTGGGTAACATTCCTGAAAGAAAATCCTACCCTTAAAATTGAAATCTCAGGGCATACAGATAATAAAGGAACTGCTGAATATAACTATGCTTTATCTGATAACAGGGCAAAGGCAGTTCGTGAGTATTTCATGGTAAATGGTATTAATAAAGACAGAATGACCTGGAGAGGTTATGGCTTTGATGAACCTATAAGCACCAATCAAACCGAAGAGGGGCGTCAGAAGAACAGACGTACTGAAATTAAGATTACAAGCAAATACTAGGCTGATAGCATAGACTTTGGAAAAAATGAATGTGAAAATTTGTCTCGCGCTAAGAGATTCCTCATGACATTCGTTTTATACTTCCCCGGGCAGAATGATAGTAAGACACTGTAATTAAATAATAATATACCTATGAAAAAAGCATTTACTGTTTTCCTTGTATTTTGTGCATTATTCGTTGCGGCAAATACTAATAGTCAGAATATTATTCAGGTTACCAGAGTAAATCAGGAACAGACAATCAATCTTTCCACTGATCAGGTATTGGAAATACAACTGACAAGGAAAGCTTCAACAGGTTATACCTGGTGCGAATCAACTACTTCCGTGGATAGGTCAATACCGAAATCAATTGCCCGGATTGAAGACGGTGATTTTATTCATGATACAGGTACTGCTTTAAATGGCAAAACGATAAGTATATCAGGCAATCAGGTAATAAGGTATATAGGGGCTTCGCAGGGAACTACAGTACTTATTTTAGAGTTAAGACGCCCGTGGGAAAAGAATAAACCGGCAATTGACAGTTATACTATCACTGTGGTCTCAGCAGGTAAATATAATGGAACCAATTCACCTGCTGTGAAAGAAAAAACAGAACAACATCTGACTTCAACATCAAGTGGAATTCCTTCCCGATGGGATTGGCGCTCACAATGCACACCTATAGCCGACCAACAACAGTGCGGAGATTGTTGGGCTTTTGCAGGAGTTGGCACTTTTGAATGCAATATTAAAATAACCGATGGTGTTACCAGGGATATATCAGAAGAATACCTTACTAACTGCGATAATTCATTTTTGGGTTGCAATGGAGGTGAATGCCCACATGATTATTGGTTAGCGCCTAAAGGTGCGGTTTATGAAACTGAAGATCCATGGACCACAAGCGAGGGCAGTGGAACAGAAGGATCATGTGTGGAACCTTATATCTATCATGAAACAATTGACAGCTATACACAGATCCCAAATGAAAATTTTTTCTTCATACCGCCTGATTCGAGTATTAAATCTGCTATATATAATTATGGTCCTATCTGGGTAGGCGTGGATGCTTCAAGCAGCGCCTGGGACACTTATTCAGGTGGAATATTTACCGAAAGCGGTTATATCTGGGATCATTGCGTTGTGCTTGTTGGCTGGTGCGACAGTGCTTCCGTTTCAGGCGGAGGATATTGGATAGTACGCAATTCCTGGGGACTTGGCTGGGGTGTCGGCGGAACTGGATACATGTATATATCTTATGGAAGCGATAATATAGGCACTTTGGCAAATTATATTGTTTATAAAGGAGGTACGCCTCATAATATACCTCCAGCAGATAATTTTGGAGCTATTTCAACATCAAGCTGTAATGGCTCTATACAATTTGCCGATTCTTCATACCATTTTCCGGCATTGTGGCACTGGGACTTTGGCGACGGGGATACTTCAAACATTCAAAACCCTTTACATACCTATACTTCAAGCGGAACATTTAACGTAACACTGAAGGTAAGTAATAGTTATGGTGATAGTTCCCTGGCAAGATCGAACTTTATAACCATTAATTTAGCTGCATCTCCTACAACTTCCGGTGCATCATGCACAGGCCCATGCAGCGAAACATTGGGCGCTACCGGCAGCGGTGTCCTTAACTGGTATAATGCTTCAAGCGGTGGCTCTCTTTTAAACACAGGCTCTTCATACCTTACACCTAGTCTTTCAACCACCACAACTTATTACGTTCAAAGTGCCGTACCGCAAGCTGTGCAGTCTGTCGGGATGACTACCAATACTACCAATGGAGGTTATTATACAAACGTTGACAACCAGGGTTTACTTTTTGATGCCTTTACTCCTTTAACAATAAATTCGGTAAGCGTGTATGCCGACTCCACTGAAAGCAGGATCATCTATTTAAGGACCAGTTCGGGAATGGTCATGGATTCGCTGTCAACCGTTATTAACAGCGGGACACAATCTGTTGCTTTGAATTTTAATGTTCCTGCAGGATGCGGTTATGTACTTGCAGCCAATGCTGATTGCAGGCTTTGGAGGGATACCTTAAATGCCGTATATCCTATTACTGATTCAGGGTTGGTTTCTATTACAGGAAATACTGCTTCGGCTATCGGATACTATTATTATTTTTATAACTGGAAGGTACAGCCAGCTCCTTGCTTAAGCGCAATGGTTCCTGTGGTTGCAACAATTAATCCGGCAGGGATAAAGGAATTTACTGAAGCTGATATTGACATTTTCCCGAACCCGAATTCCGGTTCATTTGATTTAATGATAAATGGCCCGAATATCAGTAACGGCACAGCAAGCATTATAAATATACTTGGACAAACATTAGCGGAAGAAAATATCGGGCATAACAACACGATACATTTTGATGTTAACGGATTACAGCAGGGCATGTACTATGTGGTGATACGGACTGATAATAAGGTGCTGGTTAAAAAGTTCGTTAAAGAATAAACAGTAATACAAGAATCAAAGGGCAGGGCTTCGCTATTCGGCAAGGCTGTC
Source organism: uncultured Bacteroidota bacterium (assembly GCA_963831005.1). GTDB lineage: Bacteria > Bacteroidota > Bacteroidia > Bacteroidales > CG2-30-32-10 > CAWHOW01. The sequence goes on along the minus strand of CAWHOW010000016.1, from coordinate 143,211 downwards.
ACACTGAGTATAGCGTCATCTCGAAGTGCGATTATTGTGAACCAGACAATAAAGTATGGAATTCACTCTGGTGAATCAGGCAATCTAATTTATCGCCATGAATCAAGTTTAATTCATATTGAGAATTAATTTGTGTGTTTCCACATATTTCCCAGATTGAATTGTATAGAAATACATACCCGCTGCTAATCCGGCAGCATCAAAATCTATTTTATTTTCTCCTTTATACATTTGCTTATTGACCAACGTGGAGATCAGTTGTCCGAACAAATTATAAATTTTAATATTTACTAAATCTGCATTGGGCAAAGTAAATGATATGGTTGTTGTTGTTTGAAAGGGATTTGGAAAGCAAGTGCTATGGAAATAATTATCAGCAGTGCTTTCATTGATTCCCACAGTGATCTCAGGGTATATTAAATTAAAGGCATACGGATGCAACCATGAATCAGTGGTTGGTGTACCTGATAGTTCGATATAATATTCATCCGTACCAAGAGTAATGCTGGTGTCAATGTAGCTTTTGCCGTTATTTAACATTGAGAATACAGAGCTATAGCTTGAATTGAAAACTTCAATTTTGAATTGGGTTAACGGAATGTTATACACTTTAATGTCCAGGTTACCGTTGCCCATGTTTATTTTGTAGTTATCATAATCTGTAACATTACTGTCTCCTATACTTTGAGTACTTATTATGCCGTAATAAAGTTGACCTGATGATATTTCATATGCCATATCGTGCTCATTGGGTTCGTCAAGCCCTTGCATTATTCCAGGCATTTGGTTCGGTAAGTCCAGATGCCAGAGGGATACTGAAAGCAAAGGTTGTTGCAGGATGAATGTATCAGCGGAAAACGGAATAGGATAATAGTTATTCAGGTTTGCGCTATAGGTGGTTACAAGCCCATCTGTTCCGTTAATTAAACTGTTTCCTATTATACATGTATAAGGTAAGTCAGATGGCAGGCTTTTTTGATTCAGCCCTATAATGCTATCACCAATTACTCCATTACAATTCACGTCAATATTTCCAAAGTTATATAAGCTCTCAGATATTTCATTCGTGTTTTCTATTCCACCGAAAAGATATACCCCCGGATGCCCGTTATCATAAGAGGTTCTCAGATCGCGAACCGCCTCAGATTGTTCATCAAAACTTAATAATCCTCCAAGGTCTTCACCGGTTACATTGCTGCCACCATGAGGGGTACCAATAGTAAGAAGCTTGGCAACATGATGCTTCCCATCAGTTTGCCAGATATTAGTGTTTTCAAGGTATTCCCTTGCAGCAAGTCCGCCCATGCTATGTCCGGCTAAAATTACTTTATCCCTGCCCGTTAGCTGCAGAACATGTTTGACAGCATCTCTTATGGCAAGTCCTTGTTTGACAATGGCGGATTCATTACCTTCAATATAGCTGGTTTCAAGCAATATTGAATTCCCAAAAGTATCAACATTGAAATTAACGGTATAAAAATCTGCCGCAGAGAGAGCAGACATATTCGTCCAGTCGCGGTAATCATTAGCGGCATTCGCTTTGGTAGTATCACCATCCTGGTTCAAGCAAAAATTCATGTTTCCGCCAAACGACCATCCATAGTCATTTTCCATATCCGTGCTTAAAGTGCTCCAGGTTTCGTTTGTTTCAACTAAGCCATGAATGAAAATAACAGGGTATGGTAAATTTTGATAAGTGCCGCCTGAATTAATTTCAATTTGTGACGAATAAAAATCGTTATTGAGTTCATTCGATTCGCTCACTTCATTCAATGCATCCAGTGCGATAAGTATATAATTTGTACCTGAAAAAGTATTATAGGGAACAGGATACACAAACTGTATGTTATTGCTTGATGCACCGGCAGGCAATGATTCGAGCGAAATTTCGCCTATCAAAGTTGCACCGGTGAAACTTGCTATGGGTGAAATAAATATCTCTGTATGGCTCAGGCAAGCTGTAGTATTCCCGTTATTCTTAACGTTCATGGTCACAGTTATTGTTTCTCCCAAATTCAGGGAAGAAGGCGAAACATTACAGGATGTAAACATTAGATCAGGCTGGGCGAAAACGTGAGAAGTTAAAAGAAAAGAGGAACTTAAAACAAGCAGGATTAAAAAGTTAAACTTTTTCATAATGTGCAGGCTTAAGTGAAATAATAATTTATTTCATCGGAGTGTTGAGAATTTTATGCTGAAGACATATAAAAAAACAAATATAGAAAGTTAAAAAGCCAAAGTCAATAGGGGAAAACCCGCTACTGTTCAAATAATTGTCAAACTAAAATGATGTTTGATATTGTTTCCTGTAAAAACACTTAATATGTAAATAAATTATGAATGATATGACATAAAGTAAAATATATTGTTAAATTATTTGACATTGTGTGAATTATTTTGTATATTGTATGCAAACGAAACATTATTATGAAGCGCCTTAACTTATTATTCACTAAACCAATGCCTATGACCCCTCGCTACTTTTATACCACGATGGTATAATTATTAAAAACTAATAAAACCCAAGCTTATGCCGGAAGCAAATATCACCGGTAAAATTTTAATACACACCTCCGGCGGCTTACACCTAATGTACGCCTCCAACATCAACTATTGCAATAGTTACAACTATTCTTCCCCTATTAATACTATTAATGTAAAACCGTTATATCTGTATAACACAGACACCCCCTTCGACGAATTTTTTAAGTTAAAATTGTTGTAGTATGCCGGGATATGAATATAAAAAGAATCTGCTGATTCGCTTGCACAACGTGCAAGGACAGCTAAGAGGCATTGAAAAAATGGTGCTCGATAACCGTCGTCCCGAAGATATCAATATTCAATTATCAGCTGCCGAACATGCCCTACATAATTTTATTAATAAAGTTTTTTTTGAGGCTCTTCAAAAGGAAATTGCCGCACTCCTTTCTCACCTTCTGGATAAATATGCCGAATGTCCACGCATACTCGAAACCATTGATACCATTCATAAGAACCTCGGTTCATATACGCTTTTCCAGTTGCCTTCCATCCTGAAATTGCTGTGCAAAATTGACCAGTTTGGCGAAGAATATAATCCTGAATAAAAAAATATTTTCACTTCCCTATTGACAGATACCCCCCCTCCGGTGTGAACTTTGTTTCGCAATTAATTCACTAATTTATTTAACTAAAAAAATTAAAACTATGAAAACAAAAATTGAAAAAACAGAACATTTGACTTACGGTGAAAGATGCTTAGTAATGTTTTACCTGCTGTCAATAATGAGGAATCCCTCAAAAATTAACCTTAAACTTCTTAGGGTAACTGATCCCACGGATTTCGTAATTAAAGAATGTTTAGGACTTAAAACTACCGGGGTGGCTGCAATGTCTGGATGCACCACTACCGATACCGTGGTGCATAATGCAGCCAATTTGCTGCAGACCATGGAAAACGGAACTGTGCTTAAGCCCCAGCTTTATACCAGCAACCAGGTACTGGGGCAGAAAAAAACTACGGTTGACCTGTATAATAAGGTGATCAGTTTTATGAAAGGCGCCTGCAACGATGCCTCTGTAGCTGCCGGCGATATTACAGAAGGTATAACGCTTGCCAATACCTGCGGAGGCAGATTAACCAAAAAAGTGGGAGGCTCTCAGCCCGATTACGGCGTAACTGCTTCCGGAATAGGCTGGGTGCGGATACATGCAAAGAAAGTGGTGAAAGGAGAGGAAGGGCATATTTTCAAGCTGGCAGTGGTGAGCGATAAAGGCGTTATCGCAGCAGATTCAAGCTGCATTTTTTATTTTTCGCTTGAAGGAACTATTGAAATTATCGGGCTTACCAGCAAAACAGTATTGGCCATAAACCATTCGGGCATATTGCCTGTAGTGCATGGCAGCAAAACCCCTGTAATTACCCCTGTTTTACTTAAAAAAGCCACCTTAATGGCTGCAAGCAAGAAAAAACATCCGGTATTTAACATCACCATTCCCGACCCTTATGCATGGGATGGATGGATATATATAGTTATTCAGTAGTTAGTTTGGAGTTGTGAGTTTGGAGTTGTGAGTTGGAACCTGCCGAAAGGCAGGTTTTTTTATGCCTTCCCCCCGATTTTTCCTGAAAACGCAACCAAAACAGTAAGAGTTACGGCATGTCTTATAAGAGTTTGTGCAAGTGTTGTAATAGTTGGTGCAATTCTCCCAATTAATAACAAGTCAGGCAGGCAGTATTAAAGGAAAGGTTTATAGAGAAACGCAAGGGATACAAGATGAATAGAGAAACGGCAGGGTTTTTTTTGTGATAAGCTCTTTACCATAATTTCATTTTACGCAATACCTACCTCTGATGTAAGGAATGAAAAATAATTTAGAACCTTATTGAATAATGTATAATCCGCGTTTATTATTTATTTTTGATGAGAATCTATAAACTCTAAAAATGAAGATTTTTAATAACTTAAAAATATCAGTCAAGATCTTTACTGTCATTTTAATAATAGCTATTGGAATGACATGGTTTGGTTTTTATTCATTTTCCACACTAAATGATCTAAAAGTTAATGGACCTGTTTATGATCAGATTATTCAGGGCAAAGACCTTGTTGCCGATATTCTTCCACCGCCTGTTTACCTTATTGAATCCTATCTCACCGTTCATGAAATGATCAATGAAAGTGATACAGCCGTTCTTAACCGGAAGACAAATTATTTAATTAATAAATTAAAAAAAGAATATTTCGAAAGGCATGAATACTGGACCAAGAACCTGCCTGAAAGTGAAATGAAAAATGAAATGGTTATTTTATCTTACAAACCGGCAGAAGAGTTTTATACTATTGTAGATAAAGAATTTATTCCTGCAATTAAAAGCGGAAACAAACAAAAAGCAAAAGACTTGGTAACCGGAGTTCTTGAAGAAAAATATCTGGAGCATAGGAAGCATATTGATAAAGTTACTGCATTAGCTAATGATTATTGTTCAAAAATTGAAGTGTTTGCTAAAAATAAAACCGAAAGCCGGATATTAATACTTGTCATTATTGGTATTACAGCAATCGTTACAAGCATTTTGTTTTTCGCGTACGTAATGTCTGCAAAAATTACACTCCCTTTGAAAAAATTGCAAAAGGCAAGCGAACAGATTGGCGAAGGTGATTATAACATTAATTTGCAGGTTTCTTCGGAGGATGAAATAGGTTTTCTTTCCGACACTTTCAACAAAATGACTTTAAAACTAAAAAAGCAAACGGAAGAATTGGAAAAAGAAAAGACAAGGAGATTGAGTTCGCTTATTGACGGGCAGGATATGGAACGAAGACGTATTTCCCGTGAGTTGCACGATGGTCTCGGTCAAAATATGATTGCAATAAAACTAAAGCTGGAAAACATCATTAACATTTTACCCCCGGAAGCAAAGGGATCTGTTATACAGGTTGAAGAAATGTTTGATGGCACAATTGAAGAGATTAAAAATATTTCCGATAACCTGATGCCTTCAATACTAAAGGAATTTGGCGCTGAAACGGCATTGGAATATTTATGTCAGTCTATTTCGGAAACGTCAGGACTTGAAATAATTTTTGACGCACTTCCAATGAAATACAACTTGGATGAAAAAATTAGCACATACCTTTATCGCATATCCCAGGAAGCCTTAAATAATATTGTTAAACACTCAGAAGCATCCAGTGCAACACTTCAATTAGTGGAATCGGAAAATTATATTGAATTGATTGTTGAAGATAACGGAAAAGGTTTTAAATTTGGACAGGATTTCCGCACTATTGGAAATGGTATCTATAATATGCGTGAAAGGACAAGAATCTTGGGAGGAACTTTTGAATTGAATAGTAATGAAGGTTCCGGAACTATTATAATAATAAAAATTCCATTACATGAAAGCTAAAAAGATAGGAATATTTTTTGTTGACGATCATCAGATTGTTCGTCATGGTATGAAAACATTGTTGCAGGATGTATCCGAAATTGTAATATCAGGTGAGGCCTCGAATGGGGATGAATTGCTTGAAAGAATCGCGTCTACTGATACTGATATTATTATTATGGACATTTCACTCCCTGATATTTCGGGCATAGAACTTACAAAACAGATATGTAAGAAATATCCTAAAATTAAAGTTCTGATATTGTCCATGTATACCAAGGATATTTTTATTACAAATGCCATTAAAGCTGGAGCCAAAGGCTATCTTCCTAAAAATACCACTCGTGAAGAATTAATTAAAGCTATTTTTGAAATATACAACGGTAACGAATATTACAACGATACTATTTCAAAAGCTATACTTGGAAATTATATATCAGATATACGGCAAACAAAAAAGCCGGGGGATGTTCTTTCCGTAAGAGAAAAGGAAATACTGCAAATGGTAGCCGAAGGACATTTAAACCAGGAGATTGCTGATAAGTACTTCATCAGCATACGCACTGTTGAGTCGCATAAAAACCATATTATGCGTAAGCTGGGAATTAAAAATTACATGGAACTTATTAAATATGCTGTCAGGAATAATATTATTGGTGTTTATAAAGAAACATAGTTTTTAGTTGGAAATGTAGTAGATAAAAATTACTCTGTTATTATAAGATATAGTAAAAAAAGGCATCTAAAAGAGATGCCTTTTTTAATCAATATTAACTTAAATTATCTATTCAGCAATGCGATATGCATCTTCACCAAATTCTGCATTATCCATACCTTTTTCTTCATCTTCTTCAGAAGCACGAATACCTACAGTTTTATTTACTACCCAGAAAATAAGTGCAGTTAAGCCACCTGACCATATAATGGTAGCTAGAACGGCTTTTGTCTGTATCCATAGCTGTATAGGATTGCCGTAGAACATACCCTTGCATGAGGCCTGAACTGCTGCTGTTGCAAATAAACCTGTTGCAAGAGCACCAACTATACCACCTACGCCGTGTACACCAAATGCATCATAAGCATCATCATATCCGAATTTCTTTTTGACCACATTTACTGTCCACCAACAGATAATACCTACCATGATTCCTATAATGAAAGCACCTGTTGTATCAACAAAACCGGAAGCTGGTGTTATAGCAACCAAACCGGCAACTGCTCCGGTACATATACCAACCACTGAAGGTTTCCCATGCATTCTCCAGTCGATCATTGCCCATGTGAAAGCAGCCATTGCAGAAGCAATATGTGTAACTAGGAAAGCGCTGGCAGCTAAACCGTCAGCAGCTAAGCCGCTACCGGCATTGAATCCGAACCAGCCAAACCACAAAAGACCTGCTCCGATAACTACATGAGGAATATTATGGGGTTCGCTAACCATACCCTTTTTAATAATTTTACGTTTCCCAATCATTAATGCTGTTACCAATGCAGCAATACCTGAATTAATATGAACTACAGTACCTCCTGCAAAATCTAATGTGCCCATTTTTGATAACCAACCGTCGGTTGACCATACCCAATGTGCAATAGGATTATAAACCAATACAGCCCATAAGAAAGTGAAGATTAAGAAGCCGCGGAATTTTATTCTTTCTGCAAAAGCACCAATGATCAAAGCAGGAGTAATTACAGCAAACTTACACTGGAACAGTATAAAAATAAAATGAGGAATTGTTCCTACAGTTCCACCACCAGGTGTGGGTTGTGAATGAGAAATGTAATAAGGGCTCAAATCACCCGGATGTATGCCATTCATAAATGCCCAGTCGAAACCGCCAATATAAGGAGCAAGGAATCCGTGTGATGAACCGAAAGCATTACTATAACCAAAAGCTATCCATTCGAGTGAAACTACGCATGAAATAATAAAACACTGCATTAATGTATTCAAAACATTTTTACGGTTTACCAATCCACCATAGAATAAAGCCAAAGCAGGGATAGTCATTAAGAGTACCAAAGCTGTGGCTGCGATCATCCATGCGGTATCGCCCGAATTAATTGTTGGCTCGGGAACAACCGGAGCTGTAGCTACGGAAGAGGTTTGCGCGATAATTCCTGTCGCAATAAAGCTTAATGGTAATATCAACCATAAGCGAAGTAGTTTTTTAGTTTTTCTCATAGTTTAATGCTTTATTGATAAATAAATTAATATTTAAATGTTTTAAAATACGTTTTAATGTATGTTTTAAGTTCATAATCATTAAAATGAAAGCTACTGCGCCTACAATCATCCAGCCTGTCCTGCCTGTATCAGCAGCAGCACTGTTGGTGGTTTGCGCCATAATTCCTGTAGCAAGGAAGCTTAATGGTAATATTAACCATAAGCGAAGCAGTTTTTTTGTTGATCTCATAGTTTATAGTATTTGGTTTAGAATTAATTATTTACTGTTCTTGATTATTCTTTTCTATAATGTGAACCCAAATATGAAATAAAGGTTCCTTGCCTGTGGATTAGCAATCAAAGATGCTTTTACGGGAAGTGAGAATTTACTGGAAATGTCAATACTCCTGTAACATGTAAGTCCTAAATTCACTACACCGAATGTGTTTCCATAAGCCCCTGAAAAAGGAGTTAAGCCAAGGAATGTATCGAACGATTTATTCTTGCATTTTACAGTATATCCTAATTCAATATAAGTTGAATAATTCTGAGAAACGGTAGTTGTAATGTTACTTATATTTGAAGAATCTATTTTTACTTTCTTGTCGTTACCGTAGAAATAAGTTGCAACAAGTATGCTGATTGGGAATTTATCGGGCCCTTTATATTGTAGTGAACCTTCGAACTGATGGTTAGTTGTCCACTGACTGTAATCAAAATATTTAGTATTGTTAGGATCCATTGCATTATTATTGACAAAATAATCAGTAAATGTTAAAGTGAAGCCTTTCAGCGTGTACTTTGCATAAGGGTCCAATTCATGATAACTACCTGTGGTGCTGAATGCGCCCCATGCACCTATTTCAAAACCACCTTTTATATATGATAAGGTTGGCTGAATACTTGGTGCTTTTCCGTAATCCAATCCGCGCCATATATAGCGGCTGAAAAAATCAGTTGTTACATTGATCTTCGAAGTATCTTTAGTTTGTGCTATTACGCTACTTCCTGAAAGAATAATAAAAGAAACCGCTATAATAAATACCTGTGTTTTTTTCATACTATTATCGATTTGTGAAGGGATTATCAAATGACTGCGCAAAACTAATTTGAGCCTCATAAATAAACAAGGATATAGCTACTGAAAAAGCATAAGTGCCATAACGGAAAAAACATAAGTGTCATAACTGAAAAACAATAAGAAACATGCTTAACAAGAAGTAATTTTAAAAATGCATTTTCTTTACTGATAGGACTTACAATAAATTCAGTTAAGAAATTCACTTACGAAGGGAGTATATGTAGGTTCATTCAAGTCTTATATTTGCAGGAGTGTAAGCGTTGAAGATTTTTGCTTGCAGATATTTAAGGTTATACAAGTGTGAATTATTTGGTCGATGTTGTTTTCGTAGCATTAAGCCCCGCCGTTTCCGGCAGGGCTTTTTTATTTACATACTTGTCTTGGTTCTGTTATAAAATTGACACAATGTATGATGACCTATAGTAGGGCTTTGATAAACAAATAAGCTTTTATATTCTCATATCCTTTTCCTTCAGTAAATTTGCCGTGGATTTTTATTTCATTTAACAATAAATAACACGATTTTTCTTGCAAATTATTAATAAATCATTTATTTTTGTACTATATTTATTATAGGATATGTAGTTTTAAATAAATCACCAAATTATTAATTAAAAAAATCTCTCATGGGAACTGTAAAAAGAATATTAGAAACCAAAGGAAACCAATGCTGGACAATAAATAACGAAGCAACAGTTTATGATGCTCTTGTAATGCTTGCAGAAAAGCATATCGGTGCTGTGTTGGTAGTTGATGACAATCAAAAATTAGTTGGCATTTTTACGGAGAGAGATTATGCCCGTAAACTGATACTTAAAGGGCACTTTTCTAAAGAATCAAAAGTAAAAGAATATATGAGTACCAATTTGAAAGTTGTAAATCCTGAAACATCCATTATGGATTGCATGGAAATAATGACAGAAAACCGTTTCAGGCATCTTCCGGTGTTCAAGGATGACAAGCTATGCGGACTTATTTCAATCGGAGATATTGTAAACAGAATTATCCAATCACAAAAAACGACCATCGATGATCTGCAAAATTATATATCGGGATCAGGTTATGGATATTAATCAATAATCCCATTATAGCAAATCTGATGGAAAAACCGAGGATAGGTGTATATGTTTGCTGGTGCGGTAATAACATCGCCAAGATGGTTGATGTGGAAGCTGTTGCTGCAGAAATGATGAAGGCTCCCAATGTCGTCATTTCAAAGACATATAAATATATGTGTTCAGATCCCGGACAAGATTTAATCATAAAAGATATTAAAGAAAACAGGCTTAACAGGATAGTTGTGTCAGCCTGCTCTCCGCGCATTCATGAACTCACATTCAGGAAAGCTTTAGTTAAGGCGGGTTTGAATCCGTATATGCTTCAAATGGCCAATATCCGTGAACATGTGTCGTGGGTGCATACTGATAAAACTGAAGCTACTACTAAATCGAGGGCTCTTGTTGCAGCCGCCATAAACAGGATAAACTACCATGTACCGCTTGATGAACGTTCTGTTAATATTCACCCGGCTACGATGATTATTGGAGGAGGTATTACAGGCATCACTGCTGCATTGGAAATTGCAGATGCAGGGAAAAAGATATTCCTTGTAGAGAACACTGACAAGTTAGGTGGCCATGCTTCTAATATTGACCTTACATTCCCTTATTTTACAAGTGTTTCACAATTAATTTATCCTCTGATAAGCAGGGTGATCAATCATAAAAATATTGACGTTTTTCTTAATACTGAAATAAAAGAAATATCAGGCTACATTGGAAATTTCGAAACTTTGATTTCCTATAAAGGAATAGAGAAAATGATAAGTTTCGGAAATATTATTATTGCAACCGGACTGAAAGCTTATGATCCATCTGTGATAGAAAATTACGGCTATGGTAAATTTCCAGATGTTATCACTTCATCAGAATTCGAAACGATGCTGAAGTCAGGTAATATTATTAAAAAGAATGGCAAAGTTCCGCAAAATATTGCTATCGTACATTGCGTGGGAAGCAGGAACAGTAATTATCACAAATACTGTTCGAGGGTTTGCTGCACTGTAGCATTAAAATTTGCTAACCAGTTAAGATCTGCTCTTCCTGATTCGCACATCTATGAATTATATTCCGATATGCGCAGCATGTCGAAAGGTTGTGAAGAAATGTACACTGCTTCTTCACGAAGAAGAATAATGTTTATGATGTTCGACCAGAAGAACGGAATGCCTGAAATTAAAAAGGCTGATAAAGGTGATTGTTGTGATATGTATGTGGATGTTGACGAATTGCTTTCAGGTGAATCTGTGAGAATTCCTGCTGACATGGTAATACTAATGACAGCAATGGAAGGACAGGACAATGCCCGTGAAACCGGACAAATAGCAGGAATTAGTATAGATGATAATCATTTTTTTATTGAAAAGCATCCAAAGCTTGATCCTGTTGCAACAACCACAAACGGAGTTTTTATCGCCGGAAGTTGTGCAAGCCCGAAAGATATGGCAGATTGTGTTTCGCAGGCAAGAGCGGCATCAGCAAGGGTGTTGTCATTGATTTCAAGAGGCACTGTGAATATTGCATTAACTACAGCCTATGTGAACAGTACAATATGTAACGGATGTCAAATGTGTATCAGTGTTTGTCCTTACGACGCCATTGGCTTTGATGATAAAAAAAACGTATCGGTTGTAAACGATGTGCTGTGTCAGGGTTGCGGAACCTGTGTCTCTTTGTGTCGCCCAAAAGCTATAGACCTTCAGGGTTGCTCGAACAAACAGATGTTGTCGGAACTTACAGAACTTTTATTAAGGGAGTAAATGTATGAGCGAATATAAACCTAAGATAGTTGCTTTTGTCTGCACATGGTGTACCTATGCCGGTGCTGACCTTGCTGGCACAAGCAGGATAAAATATGCATCCAATGTGAGGATAATTCGCGCCCCCTGCACAGGAAGAATAGACTTCATGATGCTTATTAAAGCATTTACTCTTGGAGCGGATGGAATTATCGTTTCCGGATGTCACCCTAATGATTGTCATTATACCAGCGGAAATTTTCATGCAAGAAGAAGATGGATCATATTCAGAGACCTTGCTAAATTCACAGGAATTGATGTGAACAGGGTTATGTTCTCATGGGTATCTGCTGCAGAAGGTGCACGATGGGCTGAAATAGTAAATAATTTTACTGAGGAAATTAAAAAACTCGGAGCTTATAACTCATTTCGTAATTTATCAACAACCAATTTTATTGAAGCTATTGTATGACGGAAATAAGCGATGTTGAAATAAAATTAGCCGAAGATATAAACAGAACCAGGCTGCAAAACAAAGCAAAAGATCTTTTGCAGAACAAGGCTGTGGATATTATCATAGGGTATGGAGAAGGCACGGATAATACCGTGCGTGCCATTTTCATTACAACTCCTGATAATACATCTGAACTTATTTATGATGAAAGATGCCTTCAAAATCTTGCTGTTTATTTATTGAAACAAGAAATTCTGAAGTTCACCCGAATAGGTATTATTGCTACACTACCTATTATGCGCACTATTCTGCAGTTAGCTTCTGAAAATCATCTGAAAGAAGAAAAAATATTGATATTAGGAATTACTGCAGATGGCTCAATTAAAGAATTTACAGGGTTCAGCGATCTGCAGGAATATGTACATACAAATAATTCAGGCATTTCTGCGGAAGATAAGGAATTACTTGATAAGCTTGATGGCATGACAGCAGAAGAACGCTGGAATTTCTGGACAGAGCAGTTTGCCAGATGCAATAAATGTTATGCCTGTCGTTCAGCATGCCCATTATGTTATTGCAGCAAATGCCAGGTTGAATATAATCAGCCGCAGATCATTACTCCCGAATCGACAACCCAGGGCAATTTCGAATGGCATTTTATGAGGGCTATTCATCTTGCCGGAAGATGTATTGAATGCGGTGAATGTGGACGCGCCTGCAGTATGAAAATTCCGGTACACCTGTTAACATTCAAAATGTCGCAAACTGTAAAAGATAACTTTGGTGTAACTGCCGGAACTGATGCAAAGCTGGGTTCGGTCATGTCAACATTTAAACCCGACGATAAAGAAAACTTTATCCAATAAAACATGGATATTCAAAAGTATTTCATAGAAAAGGAAAAATTATCTTCTCTCATTGGAAAATGTTTAGAAGACGGGAGGAAAGTTTATGCCCCTGTAAAGAAAAACAATCTTGTAAATTTCGACTTCATTTCATCCTTTCAGGAAATCAGTAATGATCATATCAATACTTCCCAGTCAGCTAAATCCATACTCTTTCCAAAGGCTGAGAAACTGATGGAAATTAAAATGTCGAAAGACAATGTTGAATTAAAATCAAGAGATAAAAACCTGATCAGCGAAACAATTGTTTATGGTTCGCGGCCATGTGATGCCACTGGAATAAATATCCTGAATAAAATGTTCACATCAGGAATCACTGACCAGCTGTTTGCCGAACGTTTTGCAAAAACCACTCTCATCAGTGTTAGTTGTAAGAAATGTGATTCAAAATGTTTTTGTACCAGCATGGGAATCAACCCCGGCAATACTGATGGAAGCGATATGTTGTTAACTGAAGTTGAGAATGGAAATTACCTGGTTGAAGTAATGACAGAAAAAGGACAAAAGATTGTCTCTTCATACCAAAGTTATTTTGATAATGCACCTGACATCAATAAGGATAGTTATCTTGCAGAGGTTCCTGTTGCTTTTGAATTAAATGATTTTGGCGGAAAAATAAAAGATTCTTTTGATAGCCCTATATGGCTCGAACAATCTATGAGATGTATAGGATGCGGGAGTTGTGCTTATGCTTGTCCTACCTGTGCATGTTTTGATATACAGGATTCATCAGACGGACATGATGTGCAGCGAAAACGCAATTGGGATTCCTGCGGGTTTTCATTGTTCACGCTTCATTCTTCAGGGCATAATCCCCGTGATGTGCAAAGCAAAAGATGGAGGCAGCGCATACTTCATAAATTTTATTATATGCCAGAACAATTCCAGTTATATGGTTGCACGGGTTGCGGAAGATGTACAAGGGCCTGTCCTGTTGACATGAATATTAAAGAACATCTTATTAACCTGGCAAAAAATATCTGAGATGAAATGCTATGAACAATAAATTTCACAACAACACTGCCTGCCGTCAGTCAGAGGAGTCCCGCTTTCTTTCGAGACGGTTCTCTCCTCAAGATGACGCGGGACGTCTCGAAGACAGGCAGGCATGTAATTTAAAAAAATAAACAAATGAGCGAAAACGACATATACCTTCCTTCCCTCATGCGTGTTGATAAGATCATCGAAGAAGCGCCTTTCATCAAAACATTTCATTTAAAATTCATTGATGAAGAACAGGGAAATAAATTCATTTTTAAAACAGGTCAGTTTGCCGAATACTCTGCCTTTGGCGAAGGTGAATCAACTTTTTGCATAGCCTCATCCCCTACCACTACCGATCATATTGAATGCACCTTCCGATATTCGGGCAAAGTTACTACAGCTTTAGCCATGAAAGCCGAAGGCGATATAATTGGCTTTCGCGGCCCTTATGGTAATAACTTTCCTATACATGAATGGAAAGATAAGAACCTGTTGTTTGTTGCCGGCGGTATTGCGTTGCCCCCTATGAGAAGCGTTATACAAAACTGCCTTGATTTCAGAGATGATTACAAAAAAATAACTATCCTGTATGGAGCTAAAACTCCTGATGATTTAGTTTATAAAGATGAATTGAGAAATTGGGATGAAAGGCCGGATATAGATCTGATAACAACCATTGACCCGGGGCGTGAATCTCCCGCATGGAAAGGTAAAGTTGGTTTTGTGCCTAAGATACTACAGGATATTGAACCCTCCGCTGAAAATACAATTGCCATTGTTTGCGGCCCACCTATTATGATAAAATATTCTTTTGCTGTGCTGGATAAATTGGGTTTTGAAGACGGAAATATTTATACCACTCTCGAAAATCGCATGAAGTGCGGCTTCGGGAAATGCGGCAGATGTAATGTGGGTAAAATTTTTGTTTGCAAGGACGGACCCGTTTTTACATATAAGCAGCTTAAAGAACTTCCTACGGAATATTAATTCCATAACACTGTACAATTTTATCCACGAGGTATTAAGTGTTAGTTCGCTTTCTTAAATTGAATGTTCAACCTCTCTTTAATAGGAACGCTGATAACACTGAAAATGCTGATTAACGCTGATACTTAATTATTGTCATTTTTAGAGTTTATCCCGCTTTGCAGTATGTCATTCATGATCACACATTGTTATTCATAGTTATTACTACAAGAATAGGAAATGATCTAATGACGATGAATAAGCATCAGATACAATTTTCAGGTACTATTGAACCGTAATAGAAATTTTATGTATATTTGTATCCATAAACAAATCATGCCTAAAACAATCAAGATATATAAACCTACTGACGAGGAAATTTTCCAGGGAGTAATTAAATCCTTTGAACTGGAGAATATCAAATTTTCGCTTGAAGAAGCTAAGGACGTATTTAAAAAAGCTTTGGCAAGGATTAAAAAAGCGAAGAAATAACAGCAATCATTTTATCATATTTCTTATCAGCAGCCTGATGAATTGCTGCAATATACTCATCAAAATTATCCTTACGGAATTTTTCAAGACCAACAAGATTATGCCCTGCTTTTGCTGCCATTAAAGTAGCAAGCAAGCGTGAAGCCCGTCCATTACCTTCCCTGAAAGGGTGAATAAATAACAACTCTGCATGTACAATAGCAATATCCTTAATCAATATATTATTTAACACATTAAAATTAGATATTTTTGCTTTAGTTAGTATAAATTGTCACTAAAAAATTCAGCGTTCAGCATAATTCCGTTTTTAAAACCTACCAGATAAACAATATTTAATTATACATGTAAAGTTAGTTTTAGCATTCTCATCATTTCCCCATTCATACTTTTTTCCCGTGCATTTCTTTATAAACATTTCCTCATTGCCCTGCCTAACTTAGCTCCTGCCTGGCAGCCACCGCAAGCCTTTTTGTCAGTTGGCTACTTTTCCAAAATCGTGGCAACCACAGCGCACGCCTTTTTGTCAGTTGCGCAACTTCTTAAAAACCACCGCAAGCATATTTTGAGGCTGGAATGTAATAATTTCGGCTATGCTTGTAATTGTTTCCGATGTGCAAGGAAGCATTTCCGCTATGCTTGTAATTATTTCCGCTATGCCTGTAATTGTTTCCGCTATGCTTGTAATTGTTTCCGCTGTGCTTGTAATTGTTTCCGCTGTGCTTGTAATTGTTTCCGCTGTGCCTGTAATTGTTTCCGCTGTGCCTGTAATTATTTCCGCTGTGCTTGTAATTATTTCCGCTATGCTTGTAATTGTTTCCGCTATGCTTGTAATTATTTCGGAATAAATTAGAAGCATTTCGGATATGCTTGTAATCATTTCGGAAATAATTACATTCCTTGCGTCAAAGATTACAAGATTTGATGTAAAGATAAGCTGAAAGGCAGCAATGCTAACATTCTTAGCGTTATAGATTACAAGCTTTGTGTTTCAGATCAGAAATACTAGCGTATAGATTATAAAGTAAAAAAGAGTACTTAGAGGATTTAACTCTAAATACTCTGAATTTTAATCCAACTTATCTATTTCATTAAGTTGCCATTAATTGATAATTTTCAGATGTTTTTTGTCCCTCCCCTACCCTTCTGATAAATCTGACCAAGCGCATTCTATATTCTAAAGAGAGGGAGCACACTGTAATAAAACAATATGTTATAAATATGCGTGTTATCAAGGCGGGTATGAACGAGTTGAGGGAGCTATCATCTCAATACAACGTTCAGGTATTAATCCCAAATTAATCAGGGTTTAATTTCATCTTAATTCATCATGCTCCATTAATGAATATTTTTGATGTCGTTATTGAGGAGAAAAATGTCAAAGTAAAGCAGCTTAAAAAAAAGTAAAGCATGTAAAATGAACTGATGTTGCACAAAATAAATTTCTCTTTAACAATTCAATTAACAAAACTTAACAAAATCTTTCACCAATGAATGACAAGATAATCAACAGGTTCTGTAGTGAACGGAATAACAAATTCATTTATCCTACCAATGTTATTGCATTCGTATTTTATTTTGCGTATCTTTGTAACGGAATTTGTTTAATATAAAATTCAATTCTATGCTTTTCGATATTGAAATAATCAAATCGGTCTATAATAAAATTCCGAACAGAATTAATGAAGCAAAAAAAATACTCAACCATCCGCTTACATTAAGTGAGAAAATTCTTTACAGTCATCTTTTTGAAATTAATAATGCGAGATCTTATAAAAGAGGATCGGATTATGTGAATTTCTTGCCCGACAGGGTAGCCATGCAGGACGCCACAGCCCAGATGGCGCTGCTTCAATTTATGATGGCAGGAAAAAACAAAACCGCTGTTCCAACTTCTGTTCATTGCGATCACCTGATAATGGCTAAGCTGGGAGCGAAAGAAGATCTTAAAACTTCAGATTATACAAATAAAGAAGTTTATGAATTTCTAAGTTCAGTTAGTAATAAATATGGTATCGGTTTCTGGAAGCCCGGTGCAGGTATCATACACCAGATAGTGCTTGAAAATTATGCATTCCCCGGTGGTATGATAATTGGCACTGATTCGCATACACCGAATGCCGGAGGGCTTGGTATGATAGCAATTGGTGTCGGAGGCGCTGATGCAGTTGATGTGATGGCAGGTATGGAATGGGAACTTAAATTTCCAAAGATCATTGGAATAAAGCTAACCGGAAAGCTTAACGGCTGGGTATCGGCCAAAGATATTATTTTAAAGATTGCGGGTATGCTCACTGTTAAAGGTGGTACGGACTGCATCATTGAATATTTCGGTGAAGGCGCTATATCACTTTCCGCCACTGGAAAAGCTACCATCTGTAATATGGGAGCAGAACTGGGCGCCACCTGCTCTGTATTTGGATATGATCATGCCATGAGCAAATTCCTCAAAGCTACAGGCAGAGAAGAAGTGGCCATGCTGGCAGAAAATATTCATGAATATTTGAATGCTGACAAAGAAGTGCTTTCTTCTCCAGAAAAATATTTTGATCAGTTCATTGAGATCGATCTTGATAAATTAGAACCATTTATTAACGGGCCTTTCACTCCTGATCTGGCAACACCACTTTCCAAAATGAAAGAAGTTGCTGTTCAAAACGGCTGGCCGCTGAAAGTTGAAGTTGGCCTGATCGGTTCTTGCACCAATTCGTCTTATGAAGACTTATCACGTGCAGCATCAGTAATTAAAAATGCTGCAGATAAAGATTTAAGAGCAAAATCACTTTTCACTATTACACCGGGATCTGAGCAGATCCGTGCTATTGCTGAAAGGGACGGATTGTTTGACACTTTCAGGAAAATAGGAGGCAAAATATTCGCCAATGCCTGCGGTCCCTGCATAGGTCAATGGGAACGTGAAGATAATGATAAGACACGCGTTAATACAGTAATACACTCATTCAACAGAAATTTTTCAAAACGTAATGACGGGAATCCCAATACACATGCCTTTGTTGCATCGCCTGAAATAGTGGCAGCCATTGCACTTGCAGGTGATCTTACTTTCAACCCTATCACCGACACCTTATTAAATGAAAGCGGGGAACATGTAAAACTTGATCCTCCTATAGGGTTTGATCTGCCACCAAATGGATTTGGAACCATTGAAAGCGGCTACCAGAAACCTTCATCAGAAAATTCATCAACTGTTATTGTGAAAGAAAATTCCGACAGGCTGCAGCTTCTTGAACCATTTGCTGCATGGGACGGGAATGATATTGTTGATATGCCTGTTTTAATTAAAGTAAAAGGTAAATGCACTACCGACCATATATCAATGGCCGGAACATGGCTAAAATACAGAGGTCATCTTGATAATATCTCGAATAATTTATTAATAGGTGCAATAAATTTTTCAAACGATAAAGCAAACCTTGTACTCAACCAGATCACCGGACAATACGACACAGTGCCCAATACAGCAAGGGCATACAAACAATCAGGGATAAGCTCTATAGTTGTTGGAGATGAAAATTATGGTGAAGGTTCATCACGCGAACATGCTGCGATGGAACCAAGATTCCTTAATGTGAAAGCCATTCTTGTGAAATCGTTTGCAAGGATACATGAAACCAACTTGAAGAAACAAGGAATGCTTGCCTTAACATTTCAAAACAAAGATGATTATTCAAAAATAAAAGAAACTGATAAACTTAGTATCACAGGACTCAAAGAGTTCGCACCGGATAAACCATTGACAGTGGTGTTGAAACATACAGACGGATCCATTGAAAAAATATTTGTAAATCATACTTACAATGCCGCTCAGATAGAGTGGTTCAAAGCCGGATCGGCACTTAATTTAATAAGAAAAATAAATAACTCAATTAAAAAAACAGTATTATGGAAACTGTAACAAGATTTAAAAAAGAAGACCTCATGGATTTTGTGGTACGTTATATGACCACTCTAGGTGTTCCTGAAAAGGATGCACGCATAGTTGGAGAAGTACTCATTTCTGCCGATTTGAGAGGCGTTGATTCCCACGGACTACATAGGCTGGGTTCCTATTATGGAAACAGGATACAGAAGAAATTCATCAACCCAAAGACACCTTATAAAATTATAAAAGAAACACCTACAACTTTACTCATAGATGGTGGCAATGGTTGCGGACAGGTTGTTTCTTACCATGCAATGAATATGTGTATTGCAAAAGCAAAGCAATCAGGCATTGCAGCTATCACAATAAATAACAGTAACCATTTCGGTATAGCAGGATATTATTCAATGATGGCGCTTGAACATGATATGATAGGAATTTGCATGACAAATTCGCAACCCTTGGTATCTCCTACTTATGGCAAGACTGCAGTGCTCGGAACAAATCCGATAAGTGTTGCTGTTCCGTCAGGAAAAGAGTTTCCTTATGTTCTCGACATGGCTACAAGTGCTGTTGCATACGGAAAAATTCAGCTATATGAAAAGAAGAAGGAAGAAATTCCAATTGGTTGGGGAATAGATGAAGAAGGACGTGTAACAACAGACCCTTCTAAAATAAAACCGGGCGGACATGGAGCATTGCTTCCGCTGGGTGGCATGGATATTACTGCAGGTTACAAAGGATATGGTTTGGCATTAGTGGTCGAAATTCTCTGCTCTACTCTATCGGGTGGAAATTACCTGACAAAAGTAGGGTCCCCTTCAAGTCCGGATCCTACGGGGGTATCACATTTTTTCATGGCAATGGATGTAGCAGCATTCAGATCAGTAACCGATTTTAAGAATCAGATGGATGACATGATTCATTTGCTGAAGAATTCACCTCTTGCTGAAGGCAGGGATGAAATTCATATTGCAGGAGAAAAAGAATTTGAATACGAAATTTACAATCGCGAGCATGGTGTTCCTTTGATCCAACCTATCATTGATGATCTGGTAAAAGAGGGAGAAAAAATTGGAGTAGCTTTTCCGGTAATGGCTCATGCTTAATACGTAAAATTAAAAATTATGCCAGATAAAATTACAATAGAAAATGGTAAACTTATAGTTCCTGACTATCCAGTCATTCCTTTTATTGAAGGTGATGGCACGGGCACGGATATTTGGAATGCATCTGTTCGCGTATTTGATGCTGCTGTAAAAAAAGTTCATGGCAGTTCAAAAAAGATTATTTGGAAAGAAGTCTTTGCCGGTGAAAAAGCATTTAATAAAACCGGTTCATGGCTTCCCGAAGAAACGCTTAATGATTTCAGAGAATATTTAGTTGGAATAAAAGGTCCTTTGACAACTCCTGTTGGCGGCGGCATGCGTTCGCTGAATGTTGCGCTAAGACAGGAACTCGATTTATATACTTGTTATCGTCCTGTGCGTTACTTCAGTGGGGTTCCAAGCCCTGTTAAACATCCGGAAAATGTAAACATGCATATTTTCAGGGAGAACACTGAAGATATTTATGCAGGTATTGAATTTATGAATGGTAAACCTGAAACAGAAAAACTTAAAAGGTTTTTAATTGATGAAATGGGTGTTAAATCCATACGCTTTCCAAATACTGTTTCTCTTGGAATAAAGCCTGTTTCTGTTGAAGGAACAGAGAGACTTGTAAGACAGGCTATCAAGATGGCCATTGAGAGAAAACTCCCATCTGTGACCATAGTACACAAAGGTAACATTATGAAATTTACTGAAGGTTCCTTTATGAAATGGGGATACGCTCTCGCAGAAAGAGAATTCGGTAAAAATGTTTTCACCTGGATGCAATACAATAAGATTGCAGCAGAATCAGGTGATAAAGCTGCAGTTGAAGCAATGACCACAGCCGAAAAATCAGGAAAAGTAATTATCAAAGATGTGATAGCTGATGCATTTCTGCAACAGATACTGACAAGACCTGCTGAATATTCCGTAATCGCCACTCTGAACCTTAATGGTGATTATATATCCGATGCGCTGGCTGCAATAGTTGGAGGCATTGGAATTGCTCCCGGGGCAAATATCAATTATGAAAGCGGTCATGCAATTTTTGAAGCTACACATGGCACAGCGCCTAAGTATGCAGGACAGGATAAAGTAAACCCCGGTTCGGTAATACTTTCAGGTGCGCTGATGTTTGAGTACATGGGATGGAATGGTGTTGCAGATTCTATTTACAATGGTCTTGAAAAATCTATTCAGAATAAAAAAGTGACCTATGATTTTCAGCGGTTGATGGAGGGTGCGACTTTGCTTAAGACATCTGAATTTGCCAATGAAATAATTAACAATATGTAAATCCAACTATATTATAAACATTAAAAAAAAATGAACCATGTTTGAAAATGAATTCTTCTCAAAATTTGAACAATCTGTTTGGCAGGCCAGTCAGATTGATATCGGACTTTTCGATAAGTTTGATGTAAAACGCGGACTTAGAAATAAAGATAAAACCGGCGTACTGGTTGGATTAACAAATATTGGTGATGTTATCGGATATGAAAAGGTTGGTGATAAAGTCGTGGCGATACCGGGCAGGCTAATATACAGAGGAATTGATATTGAAGATCTGGTAGCCGGATACCAGAAAGACGACCGTCATGGTTTTGATGAAACAGTATTTCTTTTATTGACAGGTAAATTGCCCACGAAAGATGAGCTTAAAACTTTCTCTGACCGAATGGCTTCTTTGCGTGAATTACCCGATAGCTTTATCAAGGATATGATACTTACCCTTAAAGGAAAAGATGTATTAAATATGCTTGCACGGTCGATACTAGCTTTATACACACTTGATGAAAAAGCTGACGACATCTCAATGCGTAATATGTTGAATCAGACGGTAAATATTATTTCGAAATTTCCATCTATTATTGCTTATTCATACCAGGCATTAAGTCATGCATATAAAGGGAAAACGCTTTCAATTCGCTATCCTCAGAAGAACTTGAGCACAGCTGAAAATTTCCTTTACATGATAAAAGGAAGCAATCGTTATACTAAACTGGATGCCGACCTTCTCGACCTTGCGCTTGTATTACATGCTGAACACGGCGGAGGTAACAACTCAACGTTTACAATGAGAGTTACCAGTTCTACCGAAACAGATATTTATTCTTCTGTTACTTCAGCTATTGGTTCATTAAAGGGACCATTACATGGCGGTGCTAATCTGAAGGTCCTTGAAATGATGACGAATATGAAAGCCAAAATTTCGGACTGGAAAGATGAGAAACAAGTTACAGATTACTTAACGAGGGTTCTTGAAAAGAAAGAAAACGGTGATTCAGGAAAGATATATGGAATAGGACATGCCGTTTACACTGTTTCCGATCCGAGGGCAATTCTTTTGCGCGAAAAAGCAAGAGCTCTGGCAATTGAAAAAGGGAAGGTTGATGAATTCGATCTCTATCAGCTTGTTGAAAAAATTGCTCCTGATCTATTTTCAAACTTCAAAGGATTCTCTGAAGAGAAACGAAATTGTATCAATGTTGATTTTTATTCCGGTTTTGTTTATTCCTGTATTGGTATGCCGGAAGAATTATATACTCCTCTGTTTGCTATGGCAAGGGTTGCCGGATGGTGCACACACAGGATAGAAGAACTTACCTTTACTGCCAAACGGCTGATACGCCCGGGATTTAAGAGCGTTTACGGGAAGCAGCAATATATCCCAATGAATGAACGTAAATAAATAAATGTAAAACACTAAAACTATATATTATGGAAACCTATAATGACAAAAGATTGGTAAAAGCTTACGACTATATAATGTCGGGAGACTTGTATAAAGCTATAGAACTGTTTGAAGAATATCTTGAAAGGCATCCAAACAACATTGTATTAATGATGGAAGAGGCGAACCTTTATTATATTCTTGGCGAAATGACCAAATGTATCGCCACTTATAAGAAAGTGATGGAAATAAAGCCAGATAACATCTTTGCACTCTACAGGATGGGTGTTACCTATTACAGGTCAACGAATTTTACAGCAGCCACTGAAGTATTTAATAAGATAATTGCTTCTGGTAAACACCTTCCAATGACCTATATTTGGCTTGGATTATCATATTATCACCTTGGAAGAGAAGACCTGAGCATTGAATGCTATAAGAAACTTCTTGAATTAAGCCCTGAAACTACCATGGCAAATTATTATCTGGGCATAGCACTGAAAGCTTCAGGTATGTATGATGAAGCTGCTCCTTATTTCAAAAAACTTATTGCTGAGAATGAAAATCATATTTCGGCACGTTATCATTTAGGCAGGCTTTACATGAACACTAACAAGTTTGATGCTGCTAAAGAACAACTGAAAGAAGTACTTAAGTTCGATCCGCAAAATAAGAATGCTTCTGAAATGCTTGATTACATTTTTGATGATCATAAATTTTAAAAAAATGTTTTTAAAATTATAGATTTAGAAATTTATTTGAAATCTATAAAACGTTAAGATTATAATTAGTAGTAATAGGAAAGAGGGCACTTGAGAAGTTTTAGTTAATAAGAAAAGATTGACTCTAATAAGAGTCAATCTTTTCTTATTAATAAATTGAGTATATGTTAAAAATATTTTCGAAATATTCAATATTGAATTATTATAAAAGACCTTTCCAACCATGTTTGAATGGAATTATGATGATTCTTCTTTTCTTAATTTAAATAATGGAAAATGGAAAGTTCTATAAATTATGATTATTTGATTATCGGCGGTGGAATAATGGGATTGACTATCGCCTATGAACTCCGAAAAAAATACCCGGAGAAAACTATTGCAATAATAGAGAAGGAAAATGATGTTGCCAAACATGCAAGTGGTAGGAATAGCGGTGTTTTACATGCAGGATTCTATTATACTTCCAGTTCTTTGAAAGCAAAGTTCACAGTAGAAGGTAACCGGCTTATGAAAGAATTCTGCCGGGAGAACGGGATCTTCATCAACGAGTGTAAAAAGGTGGTTGTGGCTACAGATGAAAGTGAATTGGGAAGTCTGTATGAACTTGAACGTAGAGGAAAACAAAATGGAGTAGATGTGAGAATTATTGATGAAGATGAGCTTCATAAAATTGAGCCAAATGCCAAGACACATAAAAAAGCTCTTTATTCACCCACTACAGCAAGTGTTGATCCTAACGAAGTATGCCAGAAGTTTAAAGAAATTTTACTTTCTAAGAATGTTGACATTTATTTTAATTCAAAATATGTAAAAACAAAAGATGGCTATATTATTACAAACAATAATAAGTTTAAAGCAGGTTTCCTGATCAATGCAGCCGGTCTTTATGCAGATATTATTGCCCGTGATTATGGGTTTTCAAAGGAACGAATTATCATTCCATTTAAAGGAATTTACTTGAAATATAGCGGTAAGGACATGTTCATTAAAACCAATATTTATCCTGTTCCAAATTTATTAAACCCTTTCCTTGGGGTTCACTATACAATTACTTCGCACAACCATATTAAAATAGGACCAACGTCTATTCCTGCTTTTTGGAGAGAAAATTACAAAGGGTTTAAAAATTTTAAACTAAAAGAATTCCTGCAGATATTTTATTATGAAATTCTGTTATTTGTTACCAATTCATTTAATTTTCGGAAACTGGCTATCAGTGAAGTAAAAAAATATAACAGAAAACATTTTGTTAGCCTAGCTCAGAAACTGTCTGACAAAGGAGATGAAAAATTATTTAACCAATGGCTTGAACCAGGTATAAGGGCACAGATTTTGAATAAAAAAACGCTGGAATTGGAAATGGATTTTATAGTCGAGGGTGATGATAAATCACTGCATCTTGTTAATGCTGTTTCGCCGGCTTTTACATGCAGTCTATCTATGGCGAAATATTTAATAGAAAATAAAATTAGCGGATAATTATCATAAATACCAAGTCTGAAATAATAATATTAAAACTTCAAATTCCATAAATAATGATAGTGAATGTATTCAATTTATTTTTTATCATATATTTGCATTTCAATTTGAATCTCCGGAATGAATACACCAAAAAAACATTTCATTCTTTTTTAATATAATCTGCTTTCAGACTTTTTCTTTTTTTAAGTATATTTTACAGGAGTATTATGATTAAAAAAATATTAGTTGCAAACAGGGGCGAAATTGCTGTTAGAGTGATGAGATCTAGTAGAGAAATGGGCATTAAAACTGTTGCCGTTTACTCTGAAGTCGATCGAACTTCAAGGCATGTTAGCTATGCTGATGAAGCTTTTCTTATTGGCCCTGCCCCATCCAATGAAAGTTATCTTGTAATTGACAACATTATTGGTGCGGCTAAAAAATCTGGTGCTGATGCTATTCATCCCGGTTATGGATTCCTTTCAGAAAATGAAGAATTCGCCGAGCGTTGTGTTAAAGAGGGCCTTGTTTTTATAGGACCTACTGCTGAATCTATAAGGTCAATGGGTGATAAGATCACTGCAAGGCAACGAATGATAAAGGCAGGTGTACCTGTCGTTCCGGGAACCAAAGAAAAACTTACCAACGAAAAGAAGGCGCTTGAAGTTGCCGACAAGATAGGTTACCCTATTATGGTGAAAGCTTCTGCAGGTGGCGGCGGTAAAGGTATGCGACTAGTAAAAAAGAAAGCGGAATTATGGGAAGCTGTTACTACTGCACGTTCCGAAGCATTATCTTCTTTTGGAGATGATTCGGTTTATATGGAGAAATATATTGAATCACCTCATCATATAGAGATACAGATACTGGGCGATAAGTTTGGCAATGTGATACATTTATGCGAACGCGAATGCTCCATTCAAAGACGTCACCAGAAGCTTGTAGAGGAATCTCCTTCACCTCTTATGACAGAGAAGTTGCGAAAAGAAATGGGAAGAGTGGCTGTGAAAGCTGCAAAATCGGTGAAATATGTAGGGGCAGGCACTATTGAATTTCTTGTAGATGATGATCTTCATTTTTATTTTCTTGAAATGAACACCCGTTTACAGGTTGAGCATCCGATAACAGAACAAGTTCTCCGAATTGATCTTGTCAAAGAACAAATTAAAATTGCTGATGGAAATAAACTATCATTTAAACAATCTGATATCGTTCAACGCGGTCATGCTATAGAATGCCGTATCTGTGCTGAAGATGCTGAAAACAACTTCTCTCCCAGCCCGGGCATTATCAAGCACATTACAGAGCCATTAGGACTTGGTGTACGTGTTGACAGCTATGTTTATGATGGTTACGAAATACCCATCTATTATGATCCGATGATCTCAAAACTTATTGTTTGGTCCGATAGCAGAAGCTATGCTATCAAAAGGATGAAACGTGCACTTTACGAATACAAAATAATAGGGATAAAGAACAATATAAATTTTTTACGCAGGGTATGTGATACTGAAGATTTCGTAAATGGTAAATACAATACTCATTTCATAGAGAAGAACTATGAGAATATGATGAGACCTCATAAAGTCAGCAAAGTAATGACTGAAGATGTTGCTATTATTGCTGCTTATATTGATTATGTAATAAATCTTGAAGACAACCAGTCACTGGCTATTGGTGAAAAAAGGGCTCTCAGCAAATGGAAGGATTTCGGAAAACAAAAAGGCTTATTACGTATCTGATCTAAACTTTTAACAAACATGAACCTTGAAATAAAATTAGGCGATCGTACTGCTAATGTTGAACTCATCAGCAAGGATGGGAATAAGGTACAAGTGTCTATTGATAACAAACTTTACGAAGTGGATATTGTTATGGTGGAAAACGGCGTGTATTCCATCATTCTTGAAAACAAATCATATAATATAGAACTGGTCCGTGATGAAAGCGGGAAAAAATATATGGTCAATACGCCATATAACTATTTTCCTTTGGAGATCATCGACATGCAGGCAAAGTATATGAAGAACCGCATGAAAGATGATATCGACTCCACACAGGAAAGAATATTCTCTCCCATGCCGGGCAAGATCATCAAAATACCGGTGAAGAAAGGCGAAGAAGTAACTGCCGGTCAAACCGTGATCATAGTTGAAGCTATGAAAATGCAAAGTGAATATAAAGTGAAACGTGATAGCAAGATAAAAGATATACTGGTTAAGGAAGGTGACACCGTGGAAGGAAACCAGACATTGATAGTTCTTGAATAATTAAAATTTTATACTTGTAATATGGCAGCAATGCGAAAAATTTTCAAGTTCAGTAAGAAAACCAAAGATATTACTGACAAAAAAAAGGAAACTAAAAAGGCCAAAATATCAACTGAGGAAAAAGTAACAAAGACGGAGAAAAAGGAAGTTGCCGAAACTCCATCTGAAATAAAAACTCCTTTTGTTGTTGCAACTACAGAAGCTAAAATTCTCGAATATGAAAAACGTTCAAGAGAAGCGGAATTAGGAGGAGGCCAGGATAGGATTGAAAAGCAGCATGAAAGCGGAAAACTAACTGCAAGGGAAAGAATAAACATCCTGCTCGATGCAGGTTCTTTTGTTGAACTCGACAAACTTGTAGTACACAACTGCACGGATTTCGAGATGGATAAAACCAAGATTCCCGGTGATGGTGTTGTTTCAGGATACGGGAAGATAGATGGCAAAATGGTGTATGTGTTCGGTTTCGATTTCACCGTGTTTGGCGGATCGTTAAGCCGCACTAATGCTGATAAAATAATAAAGCTTCAGCGTCTTGCTGTGAAGAATGGCGCTCCTATTATTGCCATCAATGATTCAGGTGGAGCCAGAATACAGGAAGGTGTTGCAAGTCTTGGTGGTTATGCCGATATTTTTTACCTGAATGTAATGTCGTCAGGAGTTGTTCCGCAAATCTCAGTTATCATGGGACCCTGCGCAGGAGGAGCTGTGTACTCCCCTGCCCTCACCGATTTCATTTTTATGGTGAAAGAAAAAAGTCATATGTTCGTTACTGGTCCTGATGTTATAAAAGCTGTAACACATGAAGAAGTTACCAAAGAAGAACTTGGCGGGGCTTTCACACATAATTCAAAGAGCGGTGTGGCGCATTTCATGGGAGAAAACGAAGAATCGACATTGATGATGATACGCGAGTTGTTTCAGTTCCTTCCATCAAACAATATGGAAGATTCTCCTTTTAAGCCCACCAACGATGATGTTCGCAGAGAAGATGAGAAACTGCAGTCACTCATTCCTGATGATCCCAACAAACCTTATGACATGAAGCTGTTGATAAATTCAGTGGTTGACAATGGTTATTTTTATGAAGTGATGCCTTATTATGCACAGAACATCGTTATCGGTTTCGCTTTCCTCGGCGGAAAATCCATTGGTATAGTAGCCAATCAGCCTGCCATGCTTGCCGGCGTGCTTGATGTGGATGCTTCACTTAAAGCAGCACGCTTCGTGAGGTTTTGTGATTGCTTCAATATTCCGATAATCACTTTTGAAGATGTTCCAGGCTTTCTTCCCGGCACTATACAGGAACATGACGGCATCATTAAACATGGTGCTAAACTGCTGTATGCCTTCTCAGAAGCAACTGTTCCCAAGATAACCCTCATCACACGCAAAGCTTATGGTGGCGCTTACTGCGTGATGTCAAGTAAACATATTGGCAGCGATATTAACCTTGCGTATCCTGCTGCAGAGATAGCGGTAATGGGTTCCGAAGGTGCAGTGAATATACTTTACCGTGGTGTTGATGCCAAGACAAAAGCAAAAGCGCTTGACGATTATAAACAACAGTTTGCCAATCCTTACCAGGCAGCAGCATTGGGTTATATTGACGAGATCATCATGCCAAGGCAGACACGCTTTAAACTAATACAGGCGCTTGAAATGACACAAAATAAAACGCAATCTAATCCTCCGAAAAAGCATGGGAATATTCCTTTGTAAATAGGCTTCGCAAATAAGAAGTGCCTAAAGTGCCATGAATTTGCTTACATCCGTATAAGGAATAAAATTCTGAAATTATGATTTCTTTATTACTTCTTAGAAGTAATATATCCTTTCTTTGTTTATATTTATATGTATTAATTCTCGTAAAACTGTTTTTCACCAAGACAGCTGATCGTTCCCGAATAAATAATTTAAGTCGCCCTCCTAACTTCAATTTTGTTTTTATTCTATTGGAGAGTAAGCTAATCATTTTGATTTTAATAAAAATTTAACATTTTCAAATAAAATAAATTTTTATTTTATCTTTGGCTTGTGAAATGATTAACAATTTTATGTTTAAACAAATACAATCAATTAAACTATGAAAAAAACTTTATTATTTATTACTTGCTTAATGCTTGGATTACATACAAGTAGAGCACAGCAAGCCGGAAATGCTCTTGCCTTTGATGGCGTTGCTAGTTATGTTCAATTTACTGATGATACATGGAATTTAACGACTCCTGATTTTACACTTGAGTGCTGGATACAGCCAAATTCAACAAGCAGCCAGTTGTTATTTTATCATGGATGGTGCGGTTGGTATTGCCCCAGTTGGGTGCTCAGCATTGGCCCTGAGCAGACATGTTATCATGCCGGCGTACCCAGTGATGGAAAGATCCATTTTATTGCCTACGGGAAATCGTCAGGACTTACAGCGGAAGTAGTACAAACGGACAATATAGCAATCGGAGCATGGACACATGTTGCCGTAACATCTAATGGAGATTCTATCATGCTCTATATAAATGGAAATCTTGAAGCCTCAACGCTGTTTAATGATACAATTGCCCTGTCGGGTTCCAACAACTGCTTCGCTGGAAATGATATGGGTTGCGGATATCCAGGCAGATACCAGTTTAACGGAAATATGGACGAAGTAAGTGTATGGAACGTGGCACGCCCTGCATGTGATATCAGGTCGGATGTTAATAAATACCTCGCAGGAACAGAAAGCGGCTTGCTGGCATATTATAATTTTAACATAGGCTTGGCAGACAGTAATAATGCAGGTGTTACCACACTGCCTGATATTACAGGAAATGGCAACGACGGCACATTGGTTGATTTTACATTGAACGGCTCCACTTCAAACTGGGTAGTTTCCCTGGCTAATGTATACAATACAGGTGATCAAACGCTAAGTAATATAAGTTTTTCAGATCTTGCTACAGATTCAGTTTATTTAACCACCGGCATCACCAGCATTGGTTTGTATAATGCAACATTAAGGGGGATTTGTTACAGCACATCGCCTTGTCCTGATATATCTAATAGCAATGTTTCTGATTCAGGGTCATTCGGAACAGGCAGTTATTCTTTTGAATTGAAAAAACTGTTGTATAATACCACCTACTATGCAAGAGCTTATAGCATTGACAGTGCAGGTTTAAGTTATGGTAACGAAATCAGTTTTACAACAAAAAAACTTCTTCCTCCCGGAAATGCTCTTGATTTTGACGGTAATGATGATTATGTTGATCTAGGTTCGGTTTCACCTGCCGGAAATTTCTCTAAAGGCTTTACATTTGAAGCATGGGCAAAGTGGAATAGTTTCAATAGTTGGTCTCGTTTATTGGATATTGCAAATGGCCCAGGCTATGATAATATATTAATTGCTAATGACTATATAACAAACGATCTTAATTTCACTGTTTTTTCCGGAACCACCGGCAGCGACATTGAAGTGCCAAATGCATTAACCGCAGGCGTCTGGACACACATAGCCGTAACAGTGGATTCCAATGGATTGGGTTATATATATATAAATGGGGTTGAAGCTGCATCAGGTTCAATGTTTGCGCCTGCTAATGTTGCAAGATCTATCTGCTATCTGGGACGTAGCAACTGGTCGCAAGATTCTTACTTTAATGGGGAAATGGATGAAGTACGGATATGGAATGTTGTGCGCAATGCCTGTGAAATAAAATTAGATATGAACCAACCCCTTTCAGGTACTGAAAACGGACTGGTAGCTTATTATAATTTTGACCAGGGTATTGCAGATAGTAATAATGCAGGCATTACTACCTTGCCTGATTTATCGGCTAATGCATATAACGGTACATTAAATAATTTTACACTGGATGGAAATACTTCAAACTGGGTGTCCTCACAGGCAAATGTTTACGGTGAAGGTGGTCAAACACTTTCTGCTTTAAGTTTTCCTGTTATTTTAGTAGACTCGGTTAGTGTTACTGCCTCAATTACCAATATTAATTCTGGTAATGCTACCAAAAGAGGGGTTTGTTACAGTACATCACCTTGTCCGGATATTTCTGATAGCATTAGATTTCAGACAGGTTCATTTGGCATCGGTGCTTATACTTTAGAACTAACGAACTTGTTGCCGGATACAACATACTATGCAAGAGATTATAGCATAGACAGCCTGGGATTAAGTTACGGAAATGACACCAGTTTTAAAACTAAAAAGCTCCTTCCTCCTGGAAATGCTCTTAATTTTGATGGTGTAAATGATTATGTTGAAATCCCGAACAACAGCGTATTAGATTTTACTTCAGGAATAACAATGGAATGCTGGATTAACACAACCAATTACTCAGAAGAATATATAGCAACTAAGTCTGAAGGCGCGTATTATTTTTCTGTTGGAGTTGGCGGTACAGGAAAGGCAGGTTTTTATATATCTAATATTTCAACCGGTTGGCTTTATAGTACAAGTGTTGTTAGTGACGGAAACTGGCACCATATTGCTGCAACTTGGGATGATATTACTAACGTAATAAAAATGTACGTTGATGGAACTCTTGAAGATTCAGTGGCTGGCAGTGGAACAATAGGTACAAACTCAAATCCTCTTGATATTGGAACGCGCGAAGGCGGTAGTATCTTTTATGGTAGCATTGATGAATTCAGGCTTTGGAATATTGCACGTTCAGCATGTGATATCAGATCATACATGAATAAGACTCTTACCGGCTCAGAACCGGGATTGGTTGCATACTATAATTTCGACCAGGGCATTGCAGATGGCAATAATGCAGGTGTTACAACCTTAACGGATAATTCGACCAATGGAAATAATGGTACTTTATATAATTTTGCATTAAATGGTGCAAGCTCAAACTGGATTGCTTCCAATGCCAAGTTATATAATTCAGGTGACCAGTCGCTTTCAAGCATCGGTTTTTCTGGTTTGACGGATAGTACAGTTAATTTTACAGCCTCTATTACTAATATAGGTCCCGGCAACGCTACAACAAGAGGGATCTGTTACAGCAAAACATCTTGTGTTAATATAACAGACAGTACTGTATTTGAAACCGGTTCTTTTGGCACAGGCGCATATACTTTAGAACTTACAAACCTATTGCCTAATACTACTTACCATGCAAGAGCATATAGCATTGATAGTAACGGCTTAAGTTATGGTAATGATACCAGCTTTACAACTAAAAAACTTCTTACTCCCGGTAACGCGCTTGCTTTTGACGGAACAGATGATTATGTTGATCTTGGCACTGTTTCGCCTCTCGGAAATTTCTCAACAGGATTCACCTTTGAAGGCTGGGCAAAATGGAACAGTTTTAACAATTGGTCCCGCTTAATGGTTTTATGTATTGGAGCCGGAAATAATGAAATTTTTGTAAGTAATGTTGCAACAACAAATACATTAGCTTTGGTTACTACACCGGGCAGTAATAACGCTGAACTTGATCTCCCGAATGTTCTAGTAACAGGCGAATGGACACATATAGCCTGCACTGTTGACAGTACAGGAATGGGTAAAATCTATATCAATGGCCAGGAGCGTGCTTCAGGATTAATAAATCCCCCATCTGATATTACACGAAATATTTGTTATCTGGGAAAAAGCAACTTTGGCCCTGATGGTTATTTTAACGGACAAATGGATGAAGTGCATATATGGAATGTTGTGCGCTCAGCATGTGATATCAGAACAGATATGAACCAAACACTGAAAGGAACAGAACCGGGCTTAGTCGCCTGTTATAATTTTGACCAGGGGCATCGCATTTAGAAATAATGCAGGTGTTACAAATTTACCTGATATTTCATCTTATAGTTATAATGGCACATTGAATAATTTTGCATTGAATGACAGTATTTCAAACTGGGTAACTTCACAGGTAAACGTGTATGGTGATGGTGGTCAAACACTTGAGAATATAAGCTATTCCAATGTAACCGACAGTTCGGTTAATTTTACCGCTTCGATCACAAATATTGGATCAGGAAATGCTACTACAAGAGGAATCTGTTACAGCGCAACACCATGTGTTAATATAACAGACAGCACAGTATTTGAAACCGGTTCTTTTGGGACAGGAAATTATTCTTTTGAATTGACAAAGTTGCAGCCCAATACCACTTACTACGCAAGAGCTTATAGCATAGATAGTGCAGGCTTAAGTTATGGCAATGATACCAGCTTTACAACCAATAAACTTCTTCCTCCTGGAAACGCACTCGATTTTGACGGCATTGACGATTACGTTGAAGTTCCATATTCCGCACAGCTTAATCCTCCTCAGTTTACCATTGAGGCATGGGTAATGCCTAATGGCGGATACGGAACATATCGTTCTGTGATGACCAGCCGCGACGACTCACCCCTTAGTGGCTATGTAATTTATGCCAGCGCATCCGACACATGGGAGTTTTGGAGTGGCAATGGTTCGAGTTGGTCAGTATGTGCAGGCCCCAGTATTAATTATGGAGAGTGGACACATTTAGCAGCCACATATGATGGCACATCACTCAATTTCTATGTTAATGGCATCCTGGTAGGTCATAATACCGGATATGTCACTAACACATCAAGGAGTCTCAGGATTGGAGCAGGAACTACAGAAGGTCCTCCTAATTACTTTTTTGATGGAAGAATAGACGAGGTCCGCATCTGGAATGTTGCCCGCACTGCATGTGATATCAGGTCTGATATGAATATATCCACTACAGGAACAGAAACCGGATTAGTTGCTTATTATAATTTTGACCAGGGAATTGCCGGTGGAAATAATTCGGGTATTACAACCTTAAAGGATATTACCTCTAACGGAAATAATGGTACATTATATAATCTTGCATTAAATGGCCCCACTTCAAACTGGGTAGCTTCACAGGCAGATGTATTTGGCGAAGGTGACCAGACTCTTGCAACCATTAGCTATTCAAATGTAAAAGATAGTTCCGTTAATTTTACTGCCGCTATTACCAACATTGGTTCCGACAATGCTACCACAAGGGGAATCTGTTACAGTACTATGCCTTGTCCGATTATAATGGACAGCACAGTTTATGAAACAGGATCATTTAGCACCGGTAATTATACTTTAGCATTGGCTGACCTCATGCCCGATACGGTTTACTATATACGAGCATACAGCATAGACAGCGCCGGATTAAGTTATGGTAATGATACTACGTTCAGGACTTTGCTTGTACCTCCTGTTGCCACAGCCGCTACAAATTTTACCCCGACAGGCTTCTATGCCAACTGGATGGCTTCAAGCGAAGCAACGTATTATAAACTGGATGTTGCAACTGATACTACTTTCACCAATTTTATTCCCGGATTTAATAATCTGAATGTCGGCAATGTAACAACATACAGTGTTAATGGCTTTACCTGCGGTGCATCATATTACTACAGGTTAAGGGCATACAACAGCAATGATTCAAGCGCAAACAGCAACGTAATAAGCGGAAAAATGCCTTCTAACAGCACAGGTGATACTACTGCTATAAGCTGTGATAGTTTAACATGGTATGGTACTACCTATTATTCTACAGGAAGTGAATCTACTATTCTCACTAATGCCGCCGGATGTGATTCAACAGTAACCCTGCATCTAACTGTTAATCACAGCACCACATCAAGCACTACAGTTGCAGCCTGCAATAGTTATTTATGGAATGGAACTACGTATACCACCTCGGGCGATAAGACGTTTAACACTACCAATTCCAAAGGTTGCGACAGCACAGCCACCTTGCATTTAACTATCAACAGCAGTACCACATCAAGTACTACAGTTGCAGCCTGCAATAGTTATTTATGGAATGGAACTACGTATACCACTTCGGGCGATAAGACGTTTAACACTACCAATTCCAAAGGTTGCGACAGCACAGCCACCTTGCATTTAACTATCAACAGCAGTACCACATCAAGTACTACAGTTGCAGCATGCGATAGTTATTTATGGAATGGAACTACGTATACCACTTCGGGCGATAAGACGTATAGCACTACCAATTCCAAAGGTTGCGACAGTACTGCTACCTTACATTTAACCATCAACAGCAGCAGCACATCAAGCACTTCGCTTGCAGCCTGCAATAGTTATTTGTGGAATGGCACAACTTATACCACTTCGGGTGATAAGACGTATAATACCACCAATTCCAAAGGTTGCGACAGTACTGCTACTTTGCATTTAACTATCAACAGCAGCAGCACATCAAGCACTACAATTTCTGCTTGCGATAGTTATTTATGGAATGGAACTACGTATACTACTTCGGGTGATAAGACGTATAGCACTACCAATTCCAAAGGTTGCGACAGTACTGCTACCTTACATTTAACCATCAACAGCAGCAGCACATCAAGCACTTCGCTTGCAGCCTGCAATAGTTATTTGTGGAATGGCACAACTTATACCACTTCGGGTGATAAGACGTATAATACCACCAATTCCATAGGTTGCGACAGTACTGCTACTTTGCATTTAACTATCAACAGCAGCAGCACATCAAGCACTACAATTTCTGCTTGCGATAGTTATTTATGGAATGGCACAACTTATACCACTTCGGGTAATAAGACGTATAGCACTACAAATTCCAAAGGTTGCGACAGTACTGCTACTTTGCATCTGACCATCACTACAGTTGATACATCTGTTACCATTACAGCTAATACGCTTACAGCTAATGCCACAGGTGCTACTTACCACTGGGTGGATTGCAGTACAGACTATTCGCTTATCACCGGTGCAACTAACCAAAGTTATACAGCAACCGCTGACGGTTTCTATGCTGTGATAGTTACCGAAGGCAGCTGTTCAGATACTTCATCCTGTTACCAAATGGTTATAACGGGTGTTGGACATAATACCTTTGGCAGTTCGTTCACTGTTTATCCGAATCCTACAAACGGAGATATCACTTTAGATATGGGAGCTGATTACAACAATGCCACCATCAGGATAAGTAATGTTTTAGGACAGGTGGTATTTAACACTAAAACAAATATAACGAAGACTGTAAACCTTAGTATTGATGGAGACGCAGGAATTTATTTTGTTGACATTATTACTCCCGACGGGAAAACAGCTACCATTAAAGTGGTGAAGAATTAAATGTTTAACCCGCTAAGAGACAGATTTTCTGTATAAAGAAAAACCCCGGCAATTAATAATGTCGGGTTTTTTTATGATGCTGTGTTAATTCGGATGAATTGGTAATGAAGTATATTATTGCTTTAGCTTGATGCTGAAATATTATTGGTTCATTTTCGTGTGCTCAAAACCTGTTTGTTATCAGTGCGAGGATACTAATGTACCTCATTACTTGTTACTAACTACACATTACTCGTTACTATAAAAAACAGGCTGGCGATAACGAACCTTAGCTGGCGCCAACAAAGATTTATTTAATTTTTGGAGGTGTTAAGTTTATTACATATTTTTGCTCGTTAGTAATAAAAATTTTAGTTAAATTTAAATAAAAAAACATGGCAGTACAAAAAGATTTAGATGCTCTTTATACCGTTTTGGATAAAATTTTCCGTTACAGCGTTGGCGAAAAAGGCGCTTATAGTTGTGCCAGATTTGATGGTGATCATTCATTAACTATAGAAGAAGCACAAACAAAAAAACATAAGTTTATTGTTGATAACTGTAATATTAAAAAAGGCTCAAAAGTTCTTGATATGGGATGCGGTTGGGGCGCATTTATTGATTATTTAAACAAGATGGGTGTTAATACCTATGGTGTTGTATTAGCTGAGGGACAGTCAGATGCCTGTATTAAAAACGGGATGAATGTCAGGCATATGGATTCTAAAGATATAACCCCTGAAACTTTTGGAAAGTTTGATGTGGTAACCGCTATGGGAAGTCCTGAACATTTGTGCTCTATCGAGGAGTATAAAGCCGGTAAACAGGAACAAATATATGAAACATATATGAAACAAGTGGCTGATCTATTGCCTATAGGCGGACGCTTTTATTGCCAGACTATGGTTTTTGGACCAAACATGGTTAAATTTGAAAATATCCGTTTTAATCAAACCGATATAAAGAAAAAATTAAAGGACTTTACAGATGAAGAACTGGTTGATATAATAACACAGGTATTTCCAGGATCCTGGCTTCCTTATGGTAAGGAAGGACTTATTAATCCTGCTTCAAAATACTTTAAAGTACTATCAATTGATAGTGGAAGGTTAGATTATATTGAAACAATTGTGCGATGGACTGAAAAATTCCTGAAATTTAATCTTAAAAAGTATTTGTATTATGCTTCACTTATTCCCAGATATTTATTTAAAAAGTCATTTCGGGATTATATTGGACGATGGAATACAGGTGCTAACACAGCTCTTTTCCAAAAAGAAATATTCGAGCATTACAGGATAGTATTTGAAAAAGTGAATGATTGATCATTGATATTTAAAAAAGAGATATTACTCACTACTAGTTACTCATTACTATAAAAGGACAGGCAGCCGAGCGCGAAACTTTACGAGCGACATAAAAGAAACTATCATGCTGAAATATTATCTTTTTAATCTCAAACCAAAGCGTTCTTTTAAATAATATTCTAATTCAGCAAACGATTTCTTTCCAAAATTTCTTATACGCAAGAAATCATTTCTTGGCTTATCCATTATATCTCCTAATGTTGCAATGCCTTCTTTATGCAAACTATTGATCGTTCTCAATGATAAGTCCATTTGCTCTACCTGTTTTTTATAAATAGGTTCTATGTATTCAGTAAAATATAACGGACCGACATCTTCTTTTTCTTTAAAATTTATTTTCTCAAACTCCTTTAATAATAATCTAACGTCTTCTTTCAATTTTAAATTTTCAGCTATAACAGCCATATTCTTATTGTATAATTCAGCAACCTGCGCTATCTCGTATCTGAATTTTTCGATGGCTGAATCGTATTCCTTGCGTATTTTCACCCTTGATATACAAAGATGATCCCCAATTTCAGCAAATGTTTTAAATTCAAGCCACTTCATTTTTAATATCAACGCTTCCCGGTCAGAAATATTAAATATTCTTATTATTTTATCCTGAATTAGAATGCTATATAGTTCTTTTACATCATCTAATGTAATTCCTATATCCTCTTTGGTTTCCTTTCTATTTACTTTTTTATCAACTTTCCACAACCCATTACCGTGGTGGTATAGCAATGTGAAATTAGCTGATGCATTTATGTTATTATGTTTAAACATAATTTTCAGTTAAAATTAAACATCAGGTTTATCCCGCTTCGCAAAATATCATTCATACTTATTCAATTGTTCTCCGCTACAGCAGACTTTTTACTTCTTCATTCGATTGTTCAAATGTTCAAATGTTCGTTTGTTTAATTCATGTTTCCCACAGCCAGGCGAGCGCGAAAGTTTACGTTGCCATTGAAGCAAGTAAGTTATCAACTGGGCGATTTACCTCCGGCACGCTTGCTTATCAGCCATGTAATTAAAGTAATAATTCCAAAGCAAATTATAAATGTAATGCAAACCATACTGATAGTATCTACGCTTCCATCATCAAAAGAATAATCGGGTGAAAGAATATTATTGTTTCCTAACGCATACTGAATAAGCATAATGGCATAAAGCAATAATGTTACTTTTAAAATGAAAAATGAAATAGCGAAAAATACCCTGCTCGGGCTTTCCGGTTTTGCGCTTTCCGGTTTTTTGCGGTTTATCAGTATTATAGCTAAAACAACCAATCCAAATACTATAATAGTCAGCCCGCTGGCCCGACTCCATATTTCTTCAATAAAATAGGTGCTCGCCTGTTCCCATCCTCCTGAATGATTTGGTTTAGCTAACAAAATCATTAAAATGCCTAAAACTATTATGCCGGCAATGGTCAATAGATTGATTAGAATATTTTTTTTCATGTGTTTATTTTTTGTTTTTTAATGGTCATATACCCTAAGCCATGCGAGCGCGAAACGTAACGAGCGACATTGAGGGGTAAATTAATTGAATAAATAATTTACGCAAATACTTCATTAAATATTTGTTCTAAATCATTATCAATATTTCCATTATAATCCTTATGTTCAATGCCAATGTTTTCTAATACAAATTTAAATCTTTTATAACCATCATTTGAGCGTAATTCGACCCAATTGATTTTTAGTGAATCAAGTTGATGTTTATTTTGAATAGAAAGTTTATCTGCAATAAACACATCTGATGCTCTCGCTATAACCGCATCTGCACTCTCTGGGTTTCCACTTCCCATAAGTTTTACTTCACATAAATATTCTTTACCCTTATTGATTAAATAGAAATCTATTTCTCTGTCAAACCCTTTAGCTTTGTCTTTAACGAATTTTGCATTGTAATTTTCAGAGCTTACAGAATATAGTTTGCAAAGTGTTTTCATTAATGGGTTTTCAACTCTTTTACCTGCTGTACTCCACAAACCGCCTCTTAGTTCAGCTCGTTTTACAGCAAGCGTATTGATTATAATTAAACTTTCACTTACGTTTAAATCAACGCTAACACCTTTAAATTTTATTGTAAGCGTCAAATCCAGTTCATGTTCGTTCTCAACTAAATTTTTTATGCTTTCAAAAAGCACATCATAATGTTCATTTGCAGCATCAATAATAATTTCCTTTGTTGAAGAATTAAACATATTATGAATTGTCTTTTTATTCAATCCTGAATTGATTGCAATTTCTTTAGCAGGTAAAGCCGGATTTAAAAATGCTTTTTTATACCAATCGACTGTAATGTTATCACTTTTTAATTTTGCATCAATGACTTTCTTGAAAAAATCAATTGCAAACTGCAAAAATTCAGCATTAATAAGTGTTACAACTTCAATTCTGTAATCATCACCTTTTAAAAGTTTTCTGATAATATTCTTTGCTACTTGTTCGGTAAGTGTCATTTTATTGTTTCTTTAAATTCGTTTAATGTTAAAAATGAAGAAGCTTTTTCTTTAAATAAACTTTCGTTTTGTAAAAAGGTTTTCATATATTCAAAATATGTTGGTTCTTGCTCAGTTAAGAAGTACATTCTCCCTAAACTCCTTGCAGTTCTGCCTAAAGTGCCACTACCTGCAAATGGATCAAAAATCAAATCATTTTTAAATGAATAATATTCGATAACTCTTTTACATAATTCTTTTGGAAATACAGCAGAATGAATTTTATCAAATTTAGGATCTATTTTCCAAACATTTGTTGTTTCATATCCCTCAGGAACTTTACTTTCTTCAACAGTTTTATAATCATATTGCCGCATATTCCAATCTAATAACTTTTCGGTTTGTTTGCGATAAACCATTAAATATTCAGTAATTGAATTTGGCTTATATGCTAATGGCTTACGATGTTGTTCAAAACCTGCTACTCTATTCTTAACACTATATTCAGGCTTTAACCAAATTATATCATCAATAAATTCCCAACCCATTTGTATTAAAAAATAATGAATATCAAACGGAATAGGATAACGTTTGCTTGAGTGTGAACGGCTAACTCGTGGAATAATGATTGGAGAAGTATTTATAATTAAAAACCTTCCTTCTTTCGTAATTCTATAAGTTTCTAAAAATACTTCTTCAAGAAATTTCAAATACGCTACATAGCTTGGATAAATTGAATAATCACGGGCATTGTAATAAGGGGGTGATGTAAAAGTTAAATGAATACTTTCATCAGGAACATTTTTTAATATTTCTCGAACGTCACCATTAATAACGACATTCTTAAGATATTCATATGTTTCAGCATGTGGTAATTCATTTTCTTTTTTATGTTCTTTTTCTTTAGCAAAATATTCTTTATAAATAACAGTTCTTATCATTTCGTTTTCGTGATTAACAAGTGATCTTAAACTGTTTTCAATTATTTTATCATTTTTAAAAACTAATAAACCACGTATAGCCTGGCATACAATTTTGGGGTCTTTATCTTCAAGAATTTTTAAAAGTATCTTTTTGTTTTTTATATTTCTCATTCTGCCAATTGCTGAAACAGCTTCTCTTCGTACATTTGTATCTGTGTCAGTTTGGATAATATTAT
The DNA here is from genome assembly GCA_963831005.1 of uncultured Bacteroidota bacterium. Lineage (GTDB taxonomy): Bacteria > Bacteroidota > Bacteroidia > Bacteroidales > CG2-30-32-10 > CAWHOW01. The sequence goes on along the minus strand of CAWHOW010000016.1, from coordinate 101,331 downwards.
ATAATACTTCAATATATTCTTCTTGGGTCAATTTAGCAATATTTTTTACAGCAAGTTCCCTTACTTGTGAAAATTTACTTTGAGTTAAATCCAGTAACCATTTACCATCAAAATTTTCAGGTAAATGCCCTAAGTTTTGAAGAATAAAAATTAGGTTTCCTGCATTTGATGAATTGCTATGAACAAGTTCGCTAAATGCACCATTACCATTAATTTTTAAGTCTTTTATATATTCTTTTGTTAGCATAAAATCACAATATAATTTTAAAAACAAAAGTAAAGCAATTTTCTCAATAAAATTAAAACTGCCACCATTTCCTCATTCACCCCATTTCCCACGCCTTTCTTTAAAAGGAAGGTAACTTACACCCTTTTCAGGACACTACCATTGTAACACTTGCACAAACTATTTAAATACTTGCGGTAACTATTTAAATACATGCACAAACTATTTAAATACTTGCACAAACTATTTAAATACATGCAGAGACTATTTAAATACTTGCACAAACTATTTAAATACTTGCAGAGACTATTTAAATACTTGCGGTAACTATTTAAATACATGCACAAACTATTTAAATACATGCAGAGACTATTTAAATACTTGCGCAAACTATTTAAATACATGCACAAACTATTACAGTTTTTGGGGCATTTTTAGTAAAAAGCCGGGAGAGGGCATAAAAAAACCTGCCTTTCAGCAGGTTTTAACTCTAAACTCCAAACTCACAACTCCAAACTTCTTATTGAATCACTATATAAATCCATCCATCCCATGCATAAGGGTCGGGAATAGTGATATTGAATACCGGATGTTTCTTTTTGCTTGCAGCCATTAAGGTGGCTTTTTTAAGTAAAGCAGGAGTAATTACAGGGGTTTTGCCGCCATGCCCTACAGGCAATATGCTTGAATGGTTTATAGCCAGAACAGTTCCACTGGTAAGTCCGATAATTTCAATAGTTCCTTCAAGCGAAAAACAAAAAATGCAGTTTGTATCTGCAGGGATAACGTTTTTATCGCTCACCACTGCCAGCTTGAAAATATGCCCTTCCAATCCTTTTACCACTTTCTTTGCATGTATCCGCAACCATCCTATTCCGGAAGCAGTTACGCCGTAATCGGGCTGAGAGCCTCCTGTTTTTTTGGTCAATCTGCCTCCGCAGGTATTGGCAAGCGTAATACCTGCTGTAATATCGCCGGCAGTTATAGAGGCATCGTTGCAGGCGCCTTTCATAAAATTGATTACCTTATTATACAAGTCAACCGTAGTTTTTTTCTGCCCCAGTACCTGGTTGCTGGTATAAAGCTGGGGCTTAAGCAGCGTTCCGTTTTCCATGGTGAGCAGCAAATTGGCCGCGTTATGCACCATAGTATCGGTAGTGGTGCATCCTGCCATAGCTGCCACCCCGTTAGTTTTAAGTCCTAAACATTCTTTAATTACAAAATCCGTTGGATCAGTCACCTTCAGAAGTTTAAGGTTAATTTTTGAGGGATTCCTCATTATCGACATCAGGTAAAACATTACTAAACATCTTTCACTGTATGTCAAATGTTCTGTTTTTTCAATTTTTGTTTTCATAGTTTTAATTTTTTTAGTTAAATAAATTAGTGAATTAATTGCGAAACAAAGTTCGCACCGGAGGGGGGGTGTCTGTCAATAGATCGATGAAAATATTTTTTTATTCAGGCTTGTTTTTATCTTCAAAATCGTCTATTTCGCAAAGCAATTTATGGACGGAAAGCAACTGTTTGATATTGTAGGTGTGGAAGTTTTCCCTAACAGTATCAATGGTTTCAAGCAATCGTGGACGGTCGGCGTATTTGTCTGAAAGTTGAGAAAGATGTGCCGCAACATTTTTTTGAACTGCTTCAAAAAATTTTGTGTAATAAAGTTCGTAGAGGGAATGTTCGGCAGCAGAAAATTGAATTTTGACATCGCCCGGAGGACGATGGGATAGTATCATTTTTTCAATGCCTCTTAGCTGTCCTTGCACGTTGTGCAAGCGAATCAGCGGATTCATATTATATTAAAATCGCGACATAAAGTGTCAATTTTAACTTAAAAAATTCGTCGAAGGGGGTGTCTGTGTTATATAGGCAAAGAAGGTTGGTTATACATATGGTTAAAAATCAATAATTTATTTCTTAAATGAACTTTATACGGCTAAAGCCGTACTGATAATTCAACGTGCAAAAAATGTATTTATTGTGTGTTAAACGAAATATTTTTACCAATCAGAGGGTAATTCGTAAATTATTATATATTTTTGTGATTGGGTTAACAATAGGAAAATATAGTTCGCCAAATAATAATATAATGCCGAACCTGATGTCCTATAAATAAAAACAAAGAGGATATATGAAAAAACTATTATTTATTTTATCATTTGTAAGTATGACAATTACTGCAAATGCACAGTGGAAACCAACAAATGGACCATATGGTGGTGGTGTTAATGTTTGGTCTATAGCATCTATTGGAAATAATATTTTTGCCGGTACTGAAGCTGGCGGAGTATTTTTATCATCCAATAATGGTTCTAATTGGGCAGCAGTAAATACCGGTTTAACAAATTTTGGTATTTATGCTTTAGCAATAATTGATACCAATATTTTTGCTGGTACTGATAATGGTGGAGTATTTATATCATCCAATAATGGTGCAAGCTGGACTACAATTGATAATGGTTTACCAAATAATGCATGGGTGATGGCTTTTGGAATTAGCGGGGCAAATATTTTTGCAGGTACAAATTATTCTCACGGCGTTTTTTTGTCAACCAATAATGGAACAAATTGGACTGCATTTAATAATCCAGCTATATTGGCAACTGATGTACGTGCTTTGGTAATAAAAGATACTAATATTTTTGCCGGAACTCTGAGTAATGGAGTATTTAGAACAACTGTTAATGATACTAATTGGACTACGGCAAATAATGGATTGACAAATAAAGAGATCTCTTGTTTTGCAATAAAAGATACAAGTATTTTCGCTGGAACTGCAGGCGGGATATTCTTGTCAACGGATAACGGCAATCACTGGATTTCAAAAGGATTGTCAAGCGTTGAGGTTTTAAATATATGTATTAATGATACAAATATATTAGTCGGTACCGACCTTGATGGAATATATTTATCAACTAATAATGGTACTACTTGGAATAATTTCTGTGATGGTTTAACATATTCTACTGTCACTTCTTTTGTTATAATTGGTGACACTATTTTTGCAGGAATAGATGGAGGTGGCGTTTGGAAGCGAGCGTTATCTGAGTTGTCGAGTATTGAAAAAATAAATAATAATTTAGACAATATAGCAGTTTATCCCAACCCCGCAACGGATAACATTACTGTAGAAACCTATCAGAAAGTCACAATTGAAATATTAAACATGCAAGGACAACCAATTCAACAACAAAAAATACAGCAAGGAAAAACAGACATTGATATAAGCGGACTTGCAAAAGGTGTTTACATTTTAAGACTGTGCCGTAATGACAGGGCAGAAGTGACAAGGATAGTGAAAGAATGACATTTACGCCTAATATTTAACTTCACATCATTGTCGATTAGCGTAATGTAAAACGAGAATAATATCATGAATCAACATATAGCGCATATAAGTATACTGGTTGACGATTACGATAAAGCTATTAAGTTCTATACTGAAAAACTGCATTTCAACTTGATAGAAGATACTGTATTAAGTGAAAGCAAACGCTGGGTTTTGGTCGCACCGAAGGGATCTTCTGAATGTCGCCTGTTACTGGCAAAAGCAGCTAACGAAGAACAAATGAAAAACATTGGCAGGCAATGTGGCGGACGTGTGTTTTTATTCCTTCATACCGATAATTTTCAGCGCGACTATAGAAACTTGCAGGAACAAGGAATTACTATAGTGCGAGAGCCTGTTAAAGAGAGCTGGGGTATGGTGGCTGTTTTCGCAGATATTTATGGTAATCTATGGGACTTAATAGAACCTGTGAAATAAGATTTAATAGTTAGAAATAGAAGATAGCATATAGAAGAATGTTTTTATTAAATAATAAACGGATGTGCTTATTATTAGACGCTTTTTTTGTTTTGTTTAAAACGGGAAATTTTACCAGATATAAACCTATAGCTACCATCTGTGTGCTAAAACCTACCAGATATCAATTAGCTCTGTACAAATTTTGCTTAAGCTATTATATTTGTGACAAATATAATATTGGTAAAAAAACTAAAAGCAATAAATAAATTAATTTAAAACAATTGAAAAAATGAAAAAAGCATTAATTCTATTAGCACTTACAGGTTGTATGTTCTGTATAAACACCACATTGAAAGCACAGCAAAAAGCCGACACCACACATAAGGCAAAACAGATGCAACAGCTGGCGGCTTCAATAGCCGGGATTGGGGAAGGGGTAATTAGCAAAGATGTTTTATTAAAAGCCGATAGTTTGGTTTGCACAGATAAAAAAACAACAATAGTTTCCTTTACTTTGACCATTAGTGCTAATGGAAATCTTACTGAGGTGCAAAGCAAAAGTAATTTGCTTACTTCAGACATGAAGAGAAAAATCGGTGAAATGGTTGCCGGAAATAAATTATATTTTGAAAATATCAAAGCCAAATTACCTGACGGAAGCATCAGAACATTAAGCTCAATAAATTTAAAGATACAATAAAATAATAATGTAATTATATTACAATGGAAGATGAAACGAATCAGGTCAATGAAAACAATGAACTGAGTACCGGAGGTTATCCAAAGATTTATTCAAAGAGAGCCATCAGGGGTTTTTCAATATTCTTTACCTCGATTTTTGGCGGGGTGTTGTTGATGCAAAACCTTATTGACATTGGAAAGAAAAAGGAAGCTACTCATATTTTGATACTTTCAATTATTTTCACAGCACTTACAATTACCGTTGTTAATATATCGGGGAAACCCCAAAGCTCTTTGACATTATTGTGTAATATCATAGGCGGATATATACTGTCAGATTTCTTTTATAAAAGATATTTCCCTGATGACGAGAAATATGAAAAAAAGAAAATCTGGAGACCATTGATAATTTCCATTTTTATTACAATTCCTTTTGTGCTTGCAGCAATTTATAGTTTGCAGCATAATGTTTAATGTAATAAATGGTAAAAGGTCATAATATTTTAATAACTCAATAATAATTATTAAAAACGAGAAAATATGAAAAAGTTCATTTCCCATTTATTCTGTTTAGGCGTTCTTAGTTTTTTTATGAATGCCAATGCACAGCAAACTTTCACTACTTATCAGGCAGCCAGCCTTGTTGTAGGTCAGTCTAATTTTACCGGAGAAGCGTTTTCCTGTTCACAGTCAAGCACCGATGGCCCATCTTATTGCGCCATCAGTTCAAAAGGAATGCTTGCTGTAGCAAATCAAATGGGCGATAATACACAACTTTGGACCAGCACTGTTACAAGCAATGGGCAACTGCCTGATTTTGTTCTTGGTGAAAGCAGTTTCAGCGTTTGCTCCGGCGGTATTTCACAGAGTTTAACCGGGTATCAAAATGGAGTGGCTTTTTCCCCGGATGGCAATAAAATATTTGTAGCAGATGCAAGCAGTAACAGAGTTCTAATTTGGAACAGTATTCCCACATCAAATGGTCAGCCGGCAGATGTTGTTTTGGGTCAAACCGATTTTACTTCTTCCGCATCCGGAACTGCAGCAAATAAATTTAATTGCCCTACAGGAATATATGTCTCTGCTAGTGGCAAACTTATAGTGGCTGATCATTTTAATAGCCGGGTGTTGATCTGGAATTCAATACCAACTGTCAACGGAACACCTGCGGATGTGGTAGTGGGGCAAACGAATTTCACATCATTAACAACCGGAAATGCAGCCAATCAAATGTATTATCCTTGGGGGGTATGGGTTTCTCCTGATGGAAAACTTTTGATTGTAGATGCTGGTAGTGGTTCTGGTGATGGAAATAACCGGGTTTTGATTTTTAATTCTATACCAACATCCAATAATGCAAATGCTGATGTTGTTATAGGTCAAACAGGTTTTGGATTAAGTACCGGTGGGTTATCGCAAACACAGTTTACTGGCCCTTTAGGCGTAACGGTATCACCTGGTGGTAAATTAGCAATAGGAGATTTCGGAAATAACAGGGTACTAATTTATAATTCCATACCGACCACCAATGGAGCTGCAGCAGATGTGGTTTTAGGGCAACCAAATTTCACTACCAGTACAGAATATTATCCAGGCGGCACTCCGTCCAGCCAAAACATGTATGAACCATATAATGTAAGTTTCGATTTGAACGGAAGACTATTTGTAGCAGGAAGAGATATGTACCGGGTAATGATATTCGGAACATTGCCAAGCCAGCAAGCGGATCTTCAAATTAAAATCAGTGCGGGTAGTACCACTTTTTGCCCGGATTCTTCCACAACAATGAAAGTCACACTTACAAATAATGGTCCTGATACAGCTACGGGTATTATATCAACAGCCAGTCTGCCTGTTTCTTTTACTTTTAATTCATACACGGTTTCTGCAGGAGCTTATGACTCAACGTCTGGTTATTGGAATCTTTCGTCACTAGCTCCAGGAGACTCCGCAGTATTAACGATAAGCGGAACCTCCACTGCCGCCGGAACCTTTTCAGCTTACGCCAATATTATTCAATCCGACCAATTGGATAACAATCTAAGCAATAATGGAGCGAGTATTAATTTTGATGTAAACTGCCCATGTTCAGGAACTCCAAATGCCGGAAGCGCTGTTTCGTCAGCCAACCCGGTTTGCGGCGGAACAAATTTTATATTAAGTCTGACAGGTGCAAGTTTAGATGGAGGTATAACATATCAATGGCAATCATCACCTGACAGCAGCACTTGGTCAAATATGTCTGGAGGCATCAGTGATACGTTAACAACCTCTCAAACAGCCTCTAATTATTATCGCTGTAAAGTTACTTGCACTATTAGCGGGCTAACTTCTATTTCATCGGCTGTAAAAGTTATAGAAAATTCTGCCAGTAACTGTTTCTGTACTCCTGCATCATCAACCTATCCATGTGATATGTGGATTTCCAATGTAACAACAAGTGGTGGTATTACTAATTTTAATAATAGTACCGGATGTGCAGCATCTTCATATACTGATTACAGCGGTACTGAAATTGCATCGAATGATCAGCTTGCCACTACAACTTTGTCATTCACATCCAGCGGTTATGCTTTGGCATATTCTGTATGGGTTGATTTTAATGATGACGGGGTCTTTGAATCTTCGGAACGGGTAATTGCAGACAATAACACAACAGAAGCATTGACTATAACAGATAACTTTACAGTTCCGATTACGGCTACACCCGGTACACACAAAATGCGTGTTAGAGGAGAATATTATAGTGACGGAGCTCCTACAGATCCATGCAGTCAGCTGATGTATGGGGAAACGGAAGATTATGGTTTTACAGTTATTGCTCTGACACCTTGTACGGGAACCCCAGACCCGGGTAATACGCTTTCTACATCAAATCCGGTTTGCCCGGGTATAAATTTTACTTTGACCCTTCAAAATTCCATAGCAGAAAGCGCAATTACTTATCAATGGCAGTCTTCTCCAGATGACACGACATGGATAAATATCTCCGGTGCTAATAATACTATATTTACGACTTCACAAACAGATTCAGCTTATTACCGTTGTTTTCTTACCTGCACCAACAGCGGCTTATCTTCTTATTCAATTCCAATATTTGTTACCATGAATTCTTCTAATAATTGCTATTGTAAACCAACGGTTATTGACAGTACATTTTATGCTGAATACGGCAATTATCTTTCGCAAGTATCGCTAAACGGTTCACCAAATATGGTAAATAATACAGGGCATACACCTTCTTCAACACAGAGTTACACCTTTTATAGCCCTGTCAGCGGGGCAACCACTACTACTTTGTATGCCGGCAGCACATATAATTTTGGTGCGCAATGCGGAGAATTAGATGATAATTTTGTAAGCGCATGGATTGATTTTAATCATGATGGCGTTTTCTCATCATCAGAAATGATTGCAAATGGAATATATATTTCAACTGTAAATACAACCTATAGTTCTGGTTTTACAGTACCGTCAAGTGCTGTTAATGGCACTGTTAGAATGAGGGTCATTTTGAATGAAGGCACAACACCTACTGATCCTTGTGGAACTTATACTTGGGCAGATGTTGAGGATTATGAAATAACTTTGATTAATGTACCTTGTACAGGAACGCCAACGGCAGATACAACTATTTCTTCAGCCAATCCTGTTTGCAGTGGAACAAGTTTCACATTAAGCTTATCCCCGGCACCTTCTACAAGTGGTTTGACTTATCAATGGCAATCGTCTCCAAATAACAGTACATGGACAAATATGTCTGGCGCTACCAGTGAATCGGTTTCGACTACGCAGACGGATTCTACCTACTACCGTTGTATTGTTACCTGCTCTAACAGCGGATTGTCTTCTAATTCAACATCTCTATATGTTAAATTGAATCCTGCCAGTAACTGTTATTGCATACCATCACCTTCAACTGATGCCTGTTCATATATGTGGATTTCAAATGTAACTGCCAGCGGCGGAGTCACTAATTTTAATAACAGTTCTGGTTGTGCTGCTTCTTCATATACTGATTATAGTAGTTCTGAAACAACTTCTAATATTCAACTTTCAACTACTACCATGACGTTCACTTCCGGAGGTTACGCCATGGCATTCTCTGTCTGGATTGATAATAATGATGATGGGATTTTTGAAAATTCTGAACGGGTTATAGCAGACAATAATACAGCAGGAGCATTGACATTCAGTGATAATTTCACTGTTCCAATTGCGGCCATACCTGGCACACACAAAATGCGTGTTAGGGGAGAATATTATACTGACGGGGCACCTACCGATCCATGCAGTCAGCTAATGTATGGAGAAACGGAAGATTATGCTTATACAGTGATTGCTCTTACCCCATGTACTGGTACTCCTGACCCTGGGAATACTCTATCCAATCTAAATCCTGTTTGCTCAGGTGTTAATTTTACTTTGAGCTTGCAATATAGTATTACAACCGGAGGAATAAATTATCAATGGCAATCATCTCCGAATGGCAGCACTTGGATCAATATCTCCGGTGCTACAAATGATACTTTGACAACTTCTCAAACAGATTCTACATATTATCGTTGTGTGGTTACATGCACCAACAGCGGATTATCCGCAAATTCCACTTCTTTATATGTTACAATGAATTCGGCTGCAAACTGTTATTGTACACCGACTGTTAATGATTGTAATCTTTATGCTGAGTATGGAAATTATCTATCGCAAGTGTCGCTGAATGGTACTCCTAATATGGTAAATAATACAGGGCATTCTATTTCTTCAACACAATGTTACACGTTATATAGTCCTGTTGTTGGGACAACCACAACCTCATTGAATGCCGGCAGTACATATTCCTTTGGAGCGCAATGCGGAGATGTTGATGCAAATTATGTAAGCGCGTGGATTGATTATAATCATGACGGAGTTTTTTCTTCATCAGAGATGATAGCAAATGGTATCTATTTATCTACTGCAAATACTACTTACAGTTCGAATTTTACAGTACCGGTAAGTGCTTTTAACGGCACTGTTCACATGAGGGTAATTTTGAATTATAATACAACTCCAACTGACCCTTGTGGAGTATATACTTGGGCAGATGTTGAAGATTATGATATAACAATAGTAAACACACCTTGTGCCGGCCTCCCCGTTGCCGGAACTGCCGTTTCATCAGCTAACCCAGTCTGCATAGGAAAAAATTTCACTTTAAGTTTATCAGGAACTACTTTTGCCGGAGGTTTAACTTATCAATGGCAATCGTCGCCTGATAACAGCACGTGGGCAAATATATCGGGTGGTACAAGCGATACATTGACAACTTCACAAACAGTATCTGCTTATTATCATTGTATAGTTACATGCTCAAATAGCGGATTATCTTCTAATTCCTCTTCTCTGAATGTTACAATGAGTCCATTCTACGATTGTTATTGTATTCCTGTTCCATCAACTAGCACAAGTACTATGTGGATCTCAAATGTGAAAACAACAGGTGGGATATCTAATTTTAATAACAGCACTGCATGCGCAGCATCCTCATACACTGATTACAGCAGTTCCGAAATTGCCTCAAATTCGCAACTTGACACAACAACTATGTCTTTTACTTCCTCCGGTTATGCTATGGCATTCTCTGTCTGGATTGATTTTAATGATGATGGAATATTTGAATCTTCTGAAAGGGTTATAACAGACAGTAACGTAGGGCACTTATTTACTGTAAGCGATATATTCACTGTTCCGATTAATGTTACTCCCGGTACACACAGAATGCGTGTCAGAGGTGATTATTACAATTATCTTCCACTTGATCCTTGCAGTCAACTTAAGGATGGTGAAACGGAAGATTATGCTTTTACTGTAGTTTGTGCTACCAATCCATTGACTCAACCTCCTGTAATCACAAAGGCCGGCATATATATTATATCAAATGCTACAGCCGGCAACCAATGGTATTATAATAATACTATCATTTCGGGGGCAACAGCTCAAGTTTACATTCCAACTTCAGCAGGCTATTATTATTGTATTGTATCCGGTGGCAATGCTTGCGTATCTGATACCTCAAATGTTATATATTATTCGCCAACGGGTATAGAAACAATTAACGAAAAGCTTGGATTTTCGATTTATCCCGATCCGGCTAGTGATAATATTACAATAGAATACAATGACTTTACTAATAACCAAACAATTTCTGTTTACGACATTCAGGGACAATTACTAATACAACAGCCCATGCTTCAGGCTAAAACTAATATTAATATAGCATTATTCTCGAAAGGCCTGTATTTTCTGAAAGTTGAAAGTAAAAATGGGATGGCAGTTAAGAAATTTGTGAAAGAATAATAAGTTTGATTGAATATTATAAAATATGCAGATTAAAAATAAATCCATACTATTATTGCTATTTCTAGTACCAGTTATTATTTCTGCGCAGGAAGTGGATACTACTCTTAGTGGTAAACAAAAACGAGAGCAAAAGAAACTTGCAAAAGAGGCAAAGCTTCAGAAGCAATTTGATTCTACTTATCAGGTACTTAGTAAAAGGTCATTTGTTTTAGAAGCTGAATTTATAGAGAATACCAAAGTTGCAGGTCGCCAAAGTGTCGACAAGTTACTTAATTTTATTCTGGTTGATTCCTCCAATGCTGTACTTCAGATAGGCTCGGATAAAAGGATTGGTTATAATGGTGTCGGTGGTTCTACTGCTAAGGGTAAAATAAAAACATATACATTGTCAAAAAACGATAAGAAAAAATCATGCTCTCTCTTTATGCTGGTTGATGCAATGTCCGGTTCATATAATGTTAACCTGGATGTATCAGCTTCAGGTAATGCAAACGCATGGGTTTCATTGAAGTTCAGTCAGCTTCATTATGAAGGAAAGATTGTTCCTCTTAAACAATCAAAAGCTTATAAAGGTAGCACCTGGTATCAATAATAAGGAAAAAGAAAATAGCCGGAAACATTGTTTCCGGCTATTAAGTTAATTCCTCAAAGGAATTAATACGATCCTGTTATCAGCGAGAACAGTATAAGCAGTACCAGTATAAGTCCGATACTCAGGAAAATGAATCCTGCTGTCTTCACTATCTTTAACCAGGAGCTTGTTATTTCAGTGGTTACTCTTACATCTTCCAACTTGCCTGATTCTTCCAGTTCTGCAAATTCGCGCGGCCTGTCGGCTTTGTATTCTTCCAGCGGAACATGACCAGTAAATATTACTGTGTCCATCGGGAATGATTCGGGTCTAAGATGCGTGTTAAAGAAGTGAATGGTGAAAATGAAACCGACAGCTAACAAGGCTTCATCGCTATGTATGATCTGCGCCACGTTTATCATCCAGCCGGGAAGAACGCTTGTGAATATTTCGGGAAACCAAAGGATCAATCCTGATAAGCCGATTACTGCAACACCCCAGAATACAGCCATGTAATCGAACTTCTCCCAATATGTCCATCTGCCGTATAGCGGTCGTGGCCCCCTGCCCATGAACCATTTAACAGTTCCAATAAAATCTCGTATATCCTGCTTGTTGAACATCAGTGAATTTTTCCCGAATATAAATTTTATCAGACTTTCTTTTTTCTGCTTCTTTTCGCGCAACAATGAGAAAACGTGATATATAAAATATCCGAATGTAATTATTGCCGCCATCCTGTGAATAGTTCCTGCCAGCGCGTACTCCTCCGAAGAATCCGGCAATTATCCTTGCCCAGTGCATATGGGCGAACTTCAATGTCATGCCTGTTAAAGCAAGTGATAAGAAGCTAACTATGACAAAAATATGTGTCACCCTCTGGCTGCGTGTAAATCGCCTTATATATTCCGCTTTTCCTTCAGGCTTCTTATGATTGCGTTTTTTCCTTGCTTCCATAATTGACCTTGGTATCCATAACATGGTATGCAGGCCAAAGAACCCAAATACGCCAAGCAACAACAACGTCATTCCCCAGAAGGTATAGAACAAAACATTATTGGCATTATGTGTAGCATGTGTCAGGTAACCTGTAAATCGCAGATTTGCGTAACTGTGACATTTCCTGCATGTATTCACAATATTCTTAAATCCTACTGCTGAATTTGGATTGTTAACTTTTAAGATATTATGCGAACCATGGCAATCGGAACATTTTGCTGCTTTGAGGTATCCCAGAAGATATGCTTTCCCATGATAGGTTTCAAGATAGGTTTCCGCTAATTTTTCATGACAGCTTCCGCACTGAGTAGTAATCTGTGTCATAAATTTATCGTTATCTATTGCCGTGATAACATGAGCAGAATGGCAATCGGCACAGGTTGGGTATTTGTGTTTCCCGTCAGCTTTATTAATGGAATGGTCACTTACAATATATTCCTCATAAATGCTCTTATGGCAATTTGAGCATGTAAGGGAAATATTCTTCGGATTTACTGAAGAAGCTGTATCCGATTCTTTAAGTATATGGTGCGAAGTGTGACAGTCGGAGCAAACAGCGCTTACCAAAAGTCCCTGCTCCATTAATCCCTTCCCATGGACACTTAATGAATAATCAGCATAAGCATTAACCTCTTTTAATTTAGTGGTCTTTACAGCTTTCCCGTTCTCATTATGACATTTTCCGCAAAGCCCCGGAATATTAGCCCTGTAAGTAGGTGAAGTGTCATCATATCTTGTCTTTATATTATGGGTGCCGTGGCAATCAGTGCAGAATGGCGCATTCTTTTCTTTTTTAAGATATGCTTTACCGTGACCGCTTGTAAAATAAAGGTCGGCAACAGAGATATGGCAGTTGGAACAGTCAACAGATTTAGTAGTTGAACAGGGTCGTGACAACGTAATATCACAATCCGAATGGCATTTAATACATGAAATATTCTTATGCACGGAACTCTCCATATCGGACACTTTTACTGTTAACGATATGTCTTTACCATCAACAGTTTTGTGTACTTCCGGATCCTGATGACATTTTAAACAGGCAATATCTGCAATAGATTGAACGCTTTCATCTATCGATACTTTATGAGGAGGATGGCATGCCGAGCAGGCAGGGATGGCTCCGGGTTTTGTTTCCCAAAGTTCGTTCTTAATTATTTTTTTATGCACCTCTTCGATCTTTGTATGGCATTTCATGCATGTGCTTGCAATCCTCTGAGGTGACACTGTCGAATTAGGGCTTGTATGAGGCAGTATAAGATGATTCCCATGACAGTCGTTACAGGTTGCAGAAACAATAAGACCTTTTTTCAATAAGCCTACACCGTGTATGCCCTCGCTATAGTTATCAAGTATATTGGTTTGTGAAATATCGTACATGTTGGATACAGGAGAGCCTTCTTTATGACATCTGCCGCATAATGCAGGAATATTGAATTTAAAGGTACGGGACGTAGGAATAGCGGAAGCCAGTATGTCATGTTTTCCGTGACAATCTTTACAAGTAGGAGCATAAGGAGAATTTAACTTTGAAGCCTGCCCGTGAACACCTCCACTGTATTGTATCAGTTCAGTACCGTGACATTTCCCGCATTCAACTTCTTTAAGGTTTTCTGGATGGGGGAAATCTGTAACAGCAGCATCAGCATGACAGGAAACACATTTTAATCCGGCATGTACAGAACCTCCTAAGATATTCTTATTGACAAACAAAGAAATTGTTTTGCCATTGCTCACCTTTGATAAGGTTGCATCTTCGTGACAGGTAAGGCAGTCCTCATTTGTCTGTGCAATGGCATTTACTATGCTTAGTGAAAAGCATGCAAATAGTAATGCCATCCATTTGTTAACGTTATTTCCCATCATTATTTAATAATAAGGTTTATCATTTATTATCACCGGCATGGTTTTCTTCATTGGTCATTTCTTTCTGAAAAAACTCATCCGCATTATATCCTGCTTTTTCAATAGCAGCAATAAATAGTTTGGTAAAATTGCTGAGCTTCTTCACACTGAGTTTTCCGGCTTTCATATCAGCCCATTCTTTATAAACTCGTTCAATTTGCAATCTGTGTTCTGCTTTATAATGCCTGAGTGTCATTTGACCGTTTATTACCGTAAAGCTTACCGGATATTCTTTGGGATGGAACATGACGAAGAACCAATGCCATATTATAATAGCTAGTGTTGCCAGTATAGCTTCATAGAAATGCACTATTTCACAAACTTTAATGAACCACACCGGCGCCCAGTTACCTACAATTGTAGGGAACCAAAGAACAAAACCAGTAAGCCCCATTATAACAGTTCCCCAGATCAAAGCCCAGTACTCCACTTTTTCTATATAAGTAAAATTATCAAATTCAGGTTCTTGTTTCTTTAATCGCAGGTAGAAGAGCATATTTGTCCATGCCAGTTTAAAATCAGCAAGCTTTGGTAACATTCCTTTTAATACTTCACGGCCTCTTGAAGTGACAATTAAATATATTACATGATACAATGAAAGCGTGATCATAATTGTAGCTGAACATCTGTGAATTTCACGTCTCACATTTTCAGTAAGCCCAAAATACTGCAATCCATGACTCCACCAACTATCAGGGAATTTAAGCTGAAACCCTGTTATTGCAAGAATAATAAAGGATACAAATAATATTGTATGCTGTACCAATTCATTTCTTGTCAACCGTGGTATCCGTATCTCCTCTTTTGATTTCTTGTATCTTTCTTTTAATTCATAAAATAAAATAATAAGGTTATGCACAATCATTCCGAAAACAACAATAATTATTAACCAGAAATAAATGTTTCTTACAACATTTTCCACATGTCCGGCCGGTGTTTTCTTGTCGGTGATATGAGAATAACTTCTTGCAAATATCTCTGTAGCATCGTGATGACATTTCTTGCAGGTAGCTGTTACATTCTTTGGGTTGATGGTGGAGTTCTTATGATTTGCGGGCAATATGCTGTGCACTCCGTGGCAATCTATGCACATGGCAGCATTGGTATCTCCTCTCGCCACAGCTAAGCCATGATAACTGTCCTGATAACTTTTAGCATTGTTGGCAGCCATTCCGTAACGCTGTGAAAGCAATAAATTCTGATGGCATTGCAGGCAGGTTTCTTCCTGTAATTTCTCTATGGCAGCTCTTTTGTGATTTGTATTTACTGCATGAATAGCATGCTCACTATGACAGTCATTACACGAAGGCGCTTCACGCACCCCTTTCTTCACAGCTAACCAGTGAATGGATTTTTTGTACTCCTCTTCAATTTTAGCATGGCATTTCCCGCAAAGGTCAGGTACTGCAACGCTTGAAATTGTAGTGTTCTGCTGAACCCTGTTCTTGATACTATGTGCACTATGGCAGCTTATGCAAGACGGGGCATCCTTGCTCCCTCCATTTACAAGTTTCCAGTGAACCGATTGGGAATACATTTTCCCCGGGTTTTTAACAGTGAAGTTATGCTTCAAAATAAATAATGAATCGTCATGGCATTTGCCGCAAGTAGCTGGAAGATTCTTGGCAGATACCTTGCTGCTGTCATTTGTAACTTTTAAGATGTTATGCGTTCCATGACAATCCCAGCATTGTGCAGCTTCGTTGATGCCTTCTGACAGCGCAAGTCCGTGTATGCTTTCTTTATGTTCTGCTGCAATGGCTGCATGGCATAAATAACAATCAGTTGTAGCTTCATCTTTCGGCAGAGTACGGTGAGTGGCAAGGTTGTTAACTACATATCCATGGCAATTGGAGCATTTCAGTTTAGTATGAACTGACTTGGAAAGCATAGCCCTGTAATCTTTTTTCTTATGACAGTTGAGGCAATTATTTTCAACCAGATTATCAGTATGGTATGGAGCGGAGAGCTTATCTACCTTATGGCATTTCCCGCAAATAGCAACAGCTTTGTTGGGAATTGAAGAAGGCTTCACAATTTCATGTGTACCGTGGGCATATCTTGCAGGTAGGAGCTTTATCTGGCGGCAGGTTCACTAATTTGTGATGCATATCGTTGTTGACGAGCTCCTGGAAACCCGCATGGCAACTGCCGCATTCAACAGGCTTGAGGTTCTCGGGGTGAGGGAAGTCTTTTACGGCAGCATCTTTATGACAGGAAGCACAGGCAACATTCTTATGAACAGAATTATAAAAGTTAGCTTTATTAACATATAAAGAAATCGTTGAACCCTGCCATTTAGCAGTCATTGTTTGATCTTCATGGCAAGTTAAGCAGTCATCGTTTGACTGCCCCGTTAGTTTACCAATTATAAAAAATAAACTGATAAGAAGGAGCAAAACACTTTTTACCGGTCTGTATTCTTTAGTCATATTTAATGTTTTAAAATGATCCTCTTATTATGCAAACGAATTATTGTTTCTAATAAATTCTTCCACTATTAATGAGTTTTGTATAATTCATTATGGCAGTCGCGACAATGGGCTTCTTTCCATATATTGCCAATATCAATGGGGTGTTTGAACTCCAATGATTTGCTGATGTTCGTATATTTCACTGTATCCTTTGCTCCCTGTGCAAGTATGGTATGGCATAAGTCGCAGTTATTTGAGATGACCTTTCCATCGGCAGATTTAAAGGTATTGTTATGGCACCTGAAACAGCCATTAGTTTCAAGATGACCTATATGCCTTGGATACGTTGAATAGTTTATCTTCATTTCAGGGAAAACATTATGGGAATATTCTTCCTGTATATAGGAGATAGCATCTTTTATCTCTTTATTATATTTCGTAAAAATCTGTGGATGATTCTTCTTGTAAGCTCCCAGGATATAATCAGAGAGCCCTTCTTTTGCACTATCCAATGTTGAATATTCTTTGTTCCATAAGGCATCCATAGCGATCTTTTTTATCCATGGCAGATAGGCTGGAATCTTCTTAGCGATCAATAAACTGTTTACAAAATTTGAAGGAGAACGGTATTCATGCGCAGGACGGTTATGGCAGTCCATGCAGTCCATGGTGCGCGATTCAATCTTGTCGATATCATTCATCTTGATTGATGTCTGTGCTTCATCAAGAAATACAGTTTCTTTTCCTGTTTTGGAATTGATGACCTTTACCCAGTAAATAGTATCTCTCTTTTCGTTAGCCTTGTATTCTATCTTTATGTCGGAATTGATATGCCAGTGTATGCCTTCTGCAAGTCCAAGCGCGGGGTTATCAGGACCAACTTTCATCTTAAGTACCACATCCCATTCAGTATTGGCTGAATCTGTGAGGAAATATTTTTCACTTCTTAATAGATACGTATAGAATTTCTGGGGCCAGTGGCATTTTTCGCAGGTCTGGCTTGCAGGGCGCAGGTTAGTGATAGGCGTACTGATTGGCCTGTTATAACTGCCTGTGATATATTTATACAACTGGCGCATCCCTGATATTTTTGCTTTTACAAAATAATCTACTCCCTCACCAACATGACAATCTGAACACGAAACTTCTGCATGAGGGCCATGATGATAAGCCACATATTCAGGGTTCATAGCCTTGTGACACATCGTTCCGCAGAATTCTCTTGACTCAGAATACTTAATGCCTTCATTGGTTCCAATTACTGTCATAATTATAAAAACCACCGTGACAACAATAAATATAGTAGCAGCATTACGTTGTTTTTTATCATTGAGGTTGATCTCGGGAAATCGTTTACCGCCTCTTTTCTTTTTTCTCCATGTCATGAACATCCCGAAGGCGATAAGTACAAGTCCGCCAACCAGGAAAATGGGAACGACTATGAATGTAAAAAGGTCGAAATAAACACTGCCAACGTGAAAGAAATATGTCATTGCTATTAAAAGAACTATAGTAGTGAATGCAATAGAAGCAATGATGGTACCCAGTATGGATATTGGGTTACGATATGAGTCCGGTAGTTTCATCTTTGAACTTTATATAATGTTACTTTTTTTTAAAAATTAGCAAATTCAGGTCAGGGTAAATGTAAATCAAAATGACATCCTGGCAATTAGTACAGGATGTGAATGTTTTAACAAGCAATAGTAAGTGTTTACAATGAAATACATCAATTTTTCTACTTCGGTAAAGCTAAAATAAGCCTGAAATTTGGCTGCAATTTACAAAAAATATTAATACTATCGTATATATAGGAAATATATTATGAAAAAAATAACAAATTTTTAAGAAGACAATATGCTTAATAAGATAAATTTCTTAAAACATTCTTTTATCCTGTTGGATAACTATACTAAAAAGCAGTTTGCTGTATTAACTTAATATTAATTAGTATTTAATCTTATCTTAATCAATCTATTCTGCAATGGCGAGTAATTTTGCATTAACAAATAATAAAATTCATGAGACTAACAATATATACATTCATACTTCTATTGTTGAATGCTTCTTTACAGCTTAATTCACAGTCATTAATGTTGAGTACTGTAAATTCGAACGAACAAAAACTTAGCCATATTAAGGCATTTGACAGCAAATATCTGAATGGTAAAGTTTATTTGCATATCACCGTGAACAACAATACTGAAACCAGAACGTTGGCAGTAGAGCGATCACTAGATGCAGCGCAATTTGAAGTGATAGGTTACATTAAATGTTATGGTACTGCTTCAAGAAATGATATTGCTTATTACTTTACTGATGAATCGCCGATAGTGGCAAATCTGTATTATAGACTATTGTGCTACAACAATTCAAATGAAATTGCTTACAGTGAAACTATAAATGTAATACCTGTTGGCAAAAGTACCGCGCCTTCTGGTTTTACAGTTACACCATTATATTGTTATAAATATTAATATCGTTTTCACGGATTGCACTTATTTCCTTTGTGTTAAAAGGGTATACTTAATTTCACTTTTGGCTTCTAAATTCAGAAATTGGAATTATTCTTCAACGTCTTTCTTTGGCTTGTTGTAATAAAGCGAGATGCTGATAGAAATGATGGCAAGGAAAAGGAATGCAATTATCCTGTACACAAGTGAAATGCGTGAAAGGTCGAAAAGGAATAAATAAAAAGCGGCAGCAATCATGGTGATAATAGCCATCCAGCGATAGCGCACGTTTTTAAAAATGATGCTGTAAACAAAATATCCTATCGCCAGTACTGTCCACGACAAGGTGATGAATTGTGCCGGAAGGGATTTGTATAATGCAAACAGGGTGGAGCAAAAAGCCGTAGCCAGGTAAACATTGCGCATCAGGTCGGCTTCTATTTCAAGATATTTTTTGCGCCAGTCAATAACCGCAGCCGAAATGAAGGCAGTGGCGGCAAAAGAGAAATCTATGGAATCCCTTATGTCGCCGCTGATAAAATACACTATAAGCAAAGCCAGGAAAAGAAAAGTGTTCATAGATATCATCAGCTTGGAGCGAAACCAGAGGGCAATGCTTATCACGTACAGGCTTTGCAGGGTAAGCAACAGGTAAGTATAAGGAAACTTGAAGATGCCGTAAACGGAAATGCTGATAGCCACAAAACCATACATGGCATAAAAGGCTTTTGCAAATTTCCATGCAGAATAGGATTTCAACAGGATGGAATATATCATGCAGAATATGGAAATGACAATAAAGAGCGTGGTGAAAATATCGGCGTATAAGGCAGGTGTATATAGCAGCAGCAAGCAGGAGAACATGATGCCGTTAAACAATGCGGCCGTCATC
This sequence comes from uncultured Bacteroidota bacterium, assembly GCA_963831005.1. Classification (GTDB taxonomy): domain Bacteria; phylum Bacteroidota; class Bacteroidia; order Bacteroidales; family CG2-30-32-10; genus CAWHOW01. Next base: position 81,094 of record CAWHOW010000016.1, on the reverse strand, counting down.
AGGTAAACAGTTGTAAGCTTCTCCCTTGCGCGGACAAGGCAGGTAAGAGAAAAAATAACGGCGCAGGCAAAAAGATATATATAGCTGTAGTTGTTATGGATAACATCTGTCTTTGCTGCTATTGCCTGCTGGTTTTTCATGAACCATATTACAAAAGCGAGGTACACCATAAAGATGGACGACAGCAAAGAGCTTTTCCAGTTATATTTGAAAAAGAAATACACGAGGCTGCTGAAGCAAGCACAGCCGAGTCAAGCATCATGTCAGAGGAATCGCTTATCACTCCCGACACTATTATAAGTACTGATACAGTGACAGCAAACAGTTCCGAACGCTTGCGGACAGTGTAATAAAACAGTGAAACCAGCACTATAAGAAGCAGCAAACTGGAAAAATAAATGTCGCTTATGAGCGGCTGAGCGGAAAAGAAATGCAGCCTCATAGTAGCATAATATACCATGATGAACCCAACCATTTCGAACATAACGGAAAGATAGTGGATACGCTTTTTAGCAAAATGGGCAAGGATAAATATGCCTGCCACGCAGGCATATCCGAAGATGCCGGATAATGCAGGATAGCCTGAACCCTGGATGTAATTGGAAAAGAATATCAGTCCGAAAAGAAAAACAATATTGCCAAGGAGTGCAAGACCGTAACCGCCGATGCGCGATTCAAAACCATTCTCTTCTTTTGCGGAGTCTTGATTTATGCCATCAATGCCGACCTTTTCAGATGCAGCGGACGAGGAAATACTTGAATCAATACCAAGTTCTTCTTCGATGCGGATCATCCGGCTTTCGAGAGAATTTAACTTTGATAAGATGTTTTCAAGGTCAGTTTTGTTCTCGTCCTGAAGCATAGTACTGTTAAGGAATTGCTTAAAATAATATTTGCATTAAACCAATTTGTTCACATTTCAAATAGTAGTCACACTGAGGAGAGGCACTAGCCTCGTCTCGAAGTGGGACTAACACAAGCCACATCTCGATATGCTTCGCTACTCGATGTAACAATTGTCAGTTCAAGTTTTCGCCATCCTGAGCTTGTCGTAGGATGCGAAAGTATCGAGGGCTGACAAACGTTTGTCATTCTTCGAAACGCATAGTTCCATAGCATAACAACGCTATTAAAAACAAATTCAATTATCTTCGAGTAAAATATCTTACAACTGGTGTTGCTTCTTCCATGGAGGTAAGAACCACAGCATAAAAGCAAAAATGCCAAATGGTAGTATCATCAGAACCAATGCCTCAAAGAAACCTTCGCTGCCGAAGAATTCGCCTTTATAGGTAGTGAATCCCGCAAATGATTTAGAGAATAACTGTCCGCCGATAACCACGTTCCAGCGCATAAAGAATATGCCAACCAAAATCAGAAGGCTAATAATAAAATAACTTACTTTTCTTATCACTTCCTTTGGCTTCTTAAGCTGGAAGATAAAAAGAGTGACCAATGGTATCAGTGTGCCCAGCAATACCTGCATGATGGAAAGTGTCCAGAATAATTTTGTCATTAATATCGAAATAATATCAAATGATTCTTCAGCCACATAAACGCGGTGTATCTGGTCGAGCGACTCGAGCGTGAAATCTAAAATAAGAATGTAGAAAAGATACTTGCCCATAGCATCCAAGCAAGCCAGATCAAGTTTCTGTTTGCGGATGATATTCACTGCAAAATACAGGAACAATACAAGTGCAATGCCTGAAACCATAGCGGAGAACAGGAATATCACAGGCATCATTACCGACGACCACCAAGGATTAGCTTTAACAGAGCCGAAGATGAAACCTACATAACCATGCAGGAGGAAAGCGGAAGGAATACCAACCACTGTAATAATATAACCAAGCTTTTCATCCCATTTCAATGCTTTTGGTGAAACGTCGTAAACGCCCAATGTAAGGAACCTGTATATCCATCTTAATAATCCTTTCTTTTGGTTCGACCACAGGTAAAGGTCTTGCCTGTAATCAAAATAAATCTCTAGTAAGAGTACAGCCATCAGATACCATAAGTAAACAAAGCCGAAGATAGCCATAGCAGAAGTTAAATGCGGTGTCATCATGATCTCATAGAAACGCTGAGGTTGCCCAAGATGCGCTATTAATGGCATGGTGGCTACCAGAAGAAATGAGAATGCAGCAAGTAACGATAATTCGTAAGTAGGGCGGAGGGCCTTTACATTAAATACTCTGTTTAATGATGCAAGGATGAATGCACCGGCAACAAGCCCTGTTATATAAGGATAGAGCACGATGAGTACAGACCACTGGAGTTTTACTTCGTTAGGGTAAATAAACCCGCTTACATGTTTTAGCGCTTCGTATAAGTTGTTAAAATTTTCCATATTACTTTACCTCCTCGCTTAATCCGTTATAAAATAGTTTTGGCTTGGTGTTAAGCTGGGGCTTAAGCACATGACAATTATGGTCTTTAAGAAATGCAACAAGAGGTCCTTTTTTATCATGCAGGTCACCATACATTCTTGCTCCGGTAGGGCATACTTCCACACATGCAGGTTCTATTCCTTTAGAAATTCTATGATAACATAAAGTGCATTTGTCAACCACATGCTTTTCGGGATGCATGTAACGGCATCCGTAAGGACAGGCCTGCACGCAATATCCGCAACCTATGCAATAACTCTGATCAACCAGTACAACACCGTCGGGTGTATGATAGGATGCTCCTACAGGGCATACCTGTTCGCATGGCGATTTGGCGCAATGATTACAAGCCTTTGGTACTATAAAAGCCTTGAAAATATCCTCCTTGGGAACGCTTTGTTTAAAGCCGTCAATTCCACCGTTAGGCGATTCGATCAAAACGGTTTGGTCATTTTTAACGGTATATTGTTCCACCCATGTCCTGTAAAAGAATGGTTCTAATGGAACATCATTTTCCGTTTTGCATGCTTTGGCACAGCTTCCACAACCGATACATTTTTCTATATCGAAATAAAATCCGTACCAATGATCGTTTGGAGCTGTTCCGGCAGCAGCATTCTTTGCATTACCTTTGGCAGTATCAGCAGGAGATGATTTCACATCTGAACCGCCTGAAAAAGCTTTCAGGGGTTTAAGAAGGGACATGGATAATAAGCCTCCTGCTATTGCTGTTGAAGCAAGCAGAAAATCCCTTCTTGTATTTTTTTTCTTATTATTATTTTCAGTTTCCATTTCTTTAGAAGATAAATTAATAAGGTATTAAAAATCCATTGGACTATGAGGGTTATGGCAATCGGTGCAGTCACCGTCAGGATTATGCACTTTCAGATCAATTTGCTTAATGCCGCTTGTAGTTGAACCTGTACCGTGGGATTGAGCGCAGAATGCTCTTCCTTTAGGCTTTACCAAAACATTTGCTGTAGGATTTGTAATATGCTTATCACCTGCACCATGGCACATTACACAATTATTATGCTTATGAACGCCTGATTGTTTTTTAGTGTATTCAGTATTATGGCATTTGCCGCATGTTGCATCATCAATTTGAGTTCCATTGCTTTTTGCTGAATTATCTGCCGAAGTGGATGATTTAGGAAGTTCTGCTTTAAATCCCGGACTATGAGGGTTATGACAAACAATGCATTTGCTTTTGGTATTATGCTTGCTTATGTCAACCTGTTTCATAAACGAAGGTCTTGCAGCATTTATATTATGGCATTTACCACAGAACTCTCTCTCGGTAGGTTTGGTCAATGGATTCTTTTTAGGATCTTTAGCATGCAGATAACCTGCTCCATGACAGGTTTGGCAGTTAATTCCCTGATGGACACCTCCTGATTTTACTGAATCTATTCCTTTATGGCAGCTTCTGCAGGCTATGGTATCAAGGTATTTTGCTTCATGATCTTTGGCATCTTTAATGGCGTCAGCTCGGTAGTGACCAAGATCGCCAAATGTTGCAGGCACCAGAAAATGCCTGGCGAGCAAAAATAAGCCAACAAAAATCACAAAGGCGATAAGTAATCTTTGAACTTGTTTGGGCATCTTTTAGTATTTAGAGATTTCAATGCAAAAATACGATAAATTATCAAAAATACATCAAAACGGAAAAAAGTTATTAACTAGGATAAATAGTTTAATTTTTATAAAACAGTATGTTTTCGAAGTGCAAATAAGCATTTAAATAATTGCAATCTAATATATTAGAACATGTATTGTTTTGTATTATAAAATTCATAACAAGAAACTATTGTTAATTTTAGTTAAAATAAATGAATATATTTCCTATATATACGATAGTATAAATATTATTAGTATCTTTGGTGCGATTTAATGATAAGAATGATAACCTTAATGTAAAATTAATGCGTCATTAATGCAATATTAATTTCATATGGAATAAGCAGTAATATTTTTACCGCATGAAAGATGCTAAAAGTAAAATGGAAATAAATAAATAATAAAAAATAAATCACTTAATTAATTATTAACTTAAAACAAAAACGTATGAAAAAGGAAATTACATTAGCATTAGTTGCCATAGTTGCTGTTTGCGCTATGTCGTTTAAAGTTTTTATACCCGCTGGTGAAGCTGGTAAAACAGGTGCATACTCTGAAGGCGATTGCACCCAATGCCATTCCGATTGGGCAGTAAATACAGGAACCGGTTCAGTTGCTATTACAGCCGTACCTGCACTTACAGGCGGATATGTACCTGGTACTAAATATACAGTAACTGTTACTGTGACTCAGACAGGTGATTCGCTTTTCGGTTTTGATTTCGAAGCATTATTAAATGCAACTACTAACGGAGGAACACTTTCTTTGTTAACGCCTTCGACTGATGTGAAAACGAAAGCTGACGGATCTACTGCTATTACAGATGTTGTTCATACAGGAACAGGTAACAATACCAAAAATTCACATGCATTCTCCTTTTACTGGACTGCTCCGGCTACCGGAACTGGAACTGTAACATTCTATACTTCAGGTTTAGCTGCTAATGATGATGGTAATACTACAGGTGACTGGGTGTACACTACTTCTATGGCTGTAATGCAAAATACTGCTGGGATTTCGGAAGTACTTGCTAAGGAAATTAATTTCTCTGTTTATCCTAATCCTTCATCTGACAATTTAAATGTGAAATTCTCATTAAATGGAATTTCTTCCGTTAATATTGATATGATAGATATGAACGGCAGAAAAGTTGCTGAACTTATTTCAGAAAACGGAATGAATGGAGAAGTAAATAAAACTTTCAATATTTCATCTTATGAAAAAGGCATTTACTTTGTAAGATTAAGTATTAATAATGAAATAACTATTCAGAAGATAGTTGTTGAATAATGAAATTCATATCCTTAACTAAATAATATTAACATAAATAAAATAGAAATGAAAAAGAAAATTACATTAATTTTAGTTGCCATAGTTGCGGTTTGTGCTATGTCGTTTAAAGTTCTTTTGCCAGGTGGAGAAGCTGGTAAAACCGGTGCATACTCTGAAGGTGACTGCACACAATGCCACGCTGATTTTGCTGTAAATTCAGGATCTGGCTCAATTGCCATTACATCAGTACCTACACTTGCAGGTGGCTATTACCCCGACTCTGTATACACTGTAACTGTTACTGTTTCTCATAGCACTCCTCGAGATTCACTATTTGGTTTTGATTTCGAAGCTTTGACAAATGCAACTACTAATGGTGGAACGCTATCCCTTTTAACTCTTCACCTGATGTTGAAAATCATTAAGGCATCATCTGCAATGGCTTGTCGTATGTTGTACAAACTGGAACAGGAAACATCGCATTGGATTCACATGCTTTTTCATTTAAATGGACTGCTCCTGCTACCGGTAGTGGCACTGTTACATTTTATGCATCAGGATTAGCTGCTGATTAATGATGGTACGTACATCTGGAGATTATTGTTACACTACTTCGATGCCCCTAGCTCTGATATTACTGTTGGTATTGCTGAAGCAGTTGCTAAGGATTATAATCTTTCGGTTTTCCCTAATCCTTCTTCTGATAACTTAAATGTTAAATTCTCATTGAAAGGGATTTCTTCAGTTAATATGGATATAATTGATATTACCGGTAGAAAAGTTGCTGACCTTATTTCAGAAAACGGAATGAATGGTGAAGTGAATAAAACATTCAATATTTCATCTTATGCAAAAGGTATTTATTTTGTAAGATTAAAAATAAATAATGAGTCTACTTTGGAAAAAATAGTTGTTGAATAAATAGTTTAGTGGTTAGTAGTTAAAAAGCCCGGAGAATTTTTCCGGGTTTTTTTTATTAGAGTTCTTTGGGAAATAGGTGCGTCATTGCGATCCGCCGGCTGGCGGAGAAGCAATCTAACTATATGAATAAGATTGCCTCGTCGTCCGCAGTGGCTGACTCCTCGCCATGATGAGAAAAATGATTTTCCGAAGAATTCTATTGTCGAAAGTGTAGCTGTATATTTTAATTTACCTTTCTGTAGTCAAGCCAGACCGACTACTTCTTCCAAATTCTCTAAATTTCATTTAAAAAGACTGTCTTTCTAAACAGGAAAACATACATCCTAATAAGAATGATAATCGGCCTTTTAAGGAAAATAATCATCTGGCAGGAATGATAATCATTCCGCGGGAATGTGAAGCATCCTGACAAGAATGGTAATCATCCAAGAAAGAATGTGAAACATATTGACAAGAATAATAATCATTCCGTAGGAATGTGAAACATCCCGAAAAGAATGATAATCATTTCGTAGGAATGTGAAGCATCCTGAAAAGAATGATAATCATAATATGAAGAGAGTATAAAAAAATAAGAAGAAAACAGCTAAAGAAGAAGTTTTATTTGCTATTGCTTAGGCTTTTGATAAAGTAAATGTAAATTTAGTGCCTGTACCCAGCTTGCTTTCAACCCATATCCTTCCATTGTGGCTGGTAACAATTTGTTTGGCAATAGCCAATCCTAAACCAGAGCCTGCTTTAGTATCATTTTTAACATTGCTTGCCCTGAAGAATTCATCAAACACTTTAGGAATTTCTTCTTCCGGAATTCCAATACCTGTATCCGAAATCTCTGCAATAATAAGGTCGGGACGATTCTTAACTATAAGTTTTACCTGGCCATTTTCAGGAGTGTATTTGATGGCATTTAACAGTATATTTGAAAAGAGTTCGGCAATAGCAAAGGGATTTCCTTTTAGTTTGTCAATACTGTTATCAATAGAGACTTCAAGAGTTATAGCTTTTTCTTCAGCATTTAGTTTTGCATCAGAAACGATCTTATTTATTAAATCCTTTACCGAAAATTCTTCCTGTTCATTATTATTATTCTCTAGTCGCTTCTTGGTCAGGTTAAGCAGATCCTTTACAAAGCTGGTAAGTATATCGGTTCTTTCGTAAGCCCTGCCAACAAATTCTTCCTGTTTTTCATTTAAACCGCCAAAAATATTTGTTTTAAGAACTTTTATGCAGCTTAGTATGGCGCCCAAATGACCTTTAATATCATGCGTTACCCTAAGCACATATTCATTTTTAACTATGTCTTTTTGTTCCAGTTCCAGGTTGGCTTTCAGATATGCGTCTTCATTTTTTCGCGATTTGGCAACAATGGAATTTGTCATTCCAACTACTATATAAGATGTAGTGACAAATACGAATCCTGTTCCTGCTATGTAAATTTTGTTTTGAAAGAAACCCTGCGAAATGAATCCTGTTAGGGGAAAGTGAGGAATTACTGCAAAACATTCAAGAAAAGCAAGCGCAGCAACCAGCATTAAAGCAAATGAAGTTTGAATATAGCTTTCAATAGGAGTAAGCACTGAACTGACAATTATCATGTGAAAGATATAATAAATGATAAAAGGATTTTCAATTCCTCCTGAAAAGTGAAGAATGATTGTAAGAATAACAAGATCGGCTGAAATTTGAAAATGCAGAATTTTCCTGATGGCTGAAATAACTATCAGTGTATCTTTTTTTGCAATATATTTTACTAAGAGTAAATAGATGCAATTGAGTAAAAGAAGGATGGAAGATAGAATATAAACAGGAGTTTCCTGGATGGAAATTTTTAATACATTAACAACAAAATATGTTGAGAAAACAAGAAGTAAAATAGCTATCCATCGCAGTCTGATCAACCATTTTGCGAAACCAAAATGCTTTGGAAGAAGCCTTTCGTCCATTAAATGAGCAAAATATTCTATAACATTAAACTAATTTGCCTCCCTGTATTTTATACTACCTGTTGAAGTTATTTAGCCTCAACAGTTTTAACCTGCAGCATTTCCTTAATTATTTCCAATAATTGCAAAGGATCTACAGGTTTGTCCTGGAACCTGACAAATGGAAATAATTCTTCATCTTCCACACCGGCTACAAGGTTTACGCCCAGTTCATCGAGCATGCCTGTGAGCAGGATAACGGGCAGAGATTTAAATTCCTGCTCTTTCTTTATTTCATGCAGCATGTTGTAACCATCAAGATTGGTATCCATCATTACATCCAGAACCAATAAATCAGGCTTTCCTTCTTTAAGTTTCGTCATTCCTTCAGCTTTGTTGTGGGCTGTCAGAACAGTATAATTCTGGTTTTCCAGAATTACCTGGATGGAGCGGACGAGATCCTTGTCATCATCCACAAGTAGAATGGTCTTTTTCATGATAATGATTTTTTTATAATTAATAAAATTCTGGTTAACTAAATCTTCCAATGTAGTATTGTTTAAATAATCAATAATAAGGCCATTGAGCCCGACCCAGAACTTCCGTACAGCACACTTCTTATCTCTTTTGCAGCTAAGGTCACTGGAAAGGCAGTCAACAATGCATATACCCGATTCAAAAGCATTGTGAATATCATACATGGTTATTTCTGAAGCGTCTCTTGCAAGCACATATCCGCTTTTTTTCCCTCCGGCATTTGCAATTAATCCTTCTGCTTTCAAAGCATGGATTATATAATCAAGATATTTGATCGATATATCCTGGTTAATGGCAATATCTTTTTGGAAAACTCCGCCTTCTTCGGTATGCAATGCAATTTCAAGCATTGCCCTGATACCATACCTTGTTTTTGTACTAAATTTCACTGAATATAATTTATGTTAATCCTATCTATCCTATTAAAGTAATAGGACAAAAATACAATATTAATTTGCTTAATGCAAGGATTTTCATCAGGTATTACGGAAATTTAAATAGTTGCCAGATTAACTAATTTATAATTAGTACATTATGTCGTTTCGGAATTTTTATAAAAATTGTTAATTTATAATATGTCTCTGAATTTTATAATTCTTCTTTGTTGAATATTATTTTCAAAGAGTTGTAAAACCAAAGGAATTCTATAAGTTAAGGATTTCATTCTGTTTCACTCTCCTTCTTTCATCATTTGTCAAAACTACGAACTGTGAGGATAAGAAAGATATAGAAAGAAGTTTTTATAAACTTCATTTTTAAAAGAATATAATTGAATGTAAATTAAAATTGCTATTTGTTTTAAAGGCAGGCTTAATACTTTTTTAATTCAAATTTAATATCCTTTTAATTATGCTTCCGTTGGTATCAGTTAACTTTGCAAATACATTATATATTTTAATATTATATTAATGCAATGAGAAATATACTGGTAGCAATAGATTTTGAGGAAAAGACAAAAAACCTAATTGACAATGCAAAACAACTTGCTGAGAAATTCGGTTCAAAAATATGGATCATTCATATCTTTGGAAATAATGCAGATAGTGTTGGCTTGCCTGAGACTTTCCAGTATGGTATGCAGTACATTAGTTTAAGAAACTTAAAAGCTGAAGAACTTATGAAAGATCATAAGCTGATTCATGAATATAAAGAGCAGTTGATAAATGAAGGAATACAGGCCGAAGGCTTGTTGATTGAAGGCCCTACCGTGAAAATGATACTGGATGAAGCTTTGAAATTAGAAATTGACCTGATTATTATTGGTTCGCATAAACACAGCTTCCTTTACAATGCGCTGATGGAAACAATATCCTCTTCACTTATAAGGAAATCAAATATTCCCTTACTGGTTGTTCCTATGTGAACAGTTCAAAATAAAATCACCAAAATTATTATGTCAGCGAAGTACGAACAAAAGCACGAACTTACGAAAAAGAACATACAGGCGCTTTCGTAATTCGTATGTTCGTAAATAATTCGTACTTCGGTGAAAAAATACGGGGAAGTTATTTCAGAGGTTTCACTTAGCTGATAAGCTCTATTCTTCTTCTTTCATCACATATCCAAAGCCGACATGTGTATGAATAAGCCTGGGAGAAAAATCTTTATCAATTTTATTTCTGAGTGAGTTAACATGAACATCGATTACATTTGTTCCTGTATTGAATGAAAAGCCCCATATTTTTTCGGCAATTTCAATCCTGTCGAATACCTTGCCTTTATTGCTTATTAGAAGTTCAAGAATTGAATACTCTTTTGCAGTAAGCTTAATTTCTTTATTTTTTCTTTTAACTTTTTTAGTAACAGTGTCTATTACCAGGTCAGCCATTTTTAATGTGGGAGTAACAGCAGTTTCTGTATGTCTTCTGTCTAAAGCTTTAATTCGTGCAAGAAGTTCTTTAAAGCTGAAAGGCTTTACCAGGTAATCATCGGCGCCGCAATCGAAACCTGCAATTTTATCTTCAACAGTATCCAATGAAGTAAGCATTAATATGGGAGTTTTTATACCTTCATTTCTTATTTTTTTACATAGCTCCAACCCGTTTATACCGGGAATGATAACATCAAGGATAATTATATCAAATTCTTTTTTAAAGACAACCTTTTCAGCCATAGCGCTGTCGTATGCTACCGTTACGTTGTACTCATTGTCTTCCAAGCCTAGCTTTACAAAAGAGGAAATTTTTGGGTCATCCTCGACCAATAGAATTTTCATAACAGATGAATAGAGTAATTAATATTTTAAACAAAAATACTCACAATTTTTCTTTTAACAATTATTTGCACTCTTTTTTTAACAAATTTAATATATGTGATTTTATCTTTTATAGGTGTTGCAAGTGTGATTACGAAGCGAATCAATGTGAATACGCAACGCATTCAAGCGAATGCGCCTCGATTATGATTGAATACGATTTACATTCAAGCGAATGTGCCTCAATTATGATTGAATACGATTTATATTCAAGCGAATGTACCTTAATAATGTGTGAATGCGATTCACATTCAAACGAATGTCCTTCGATAATGTGTGAATAGGATTTACATTCAAGCGAATGCACCTCGATTATGATTGAATAGGATTTACATTCAAGCGAATGTTCTTCGATAATGTGTGAATACGATTCACATTCAAGCGAATGTTCTTCGATAATGTGTGAATACGATTTACATTCAAGCGAATCTACCTCGATAATGTGTGGATACGATTCATATATATACGAATGCACCTCGATAATGTGTGGATACGATTCACATCAATGCGAATGCACCTCGATCATGATTGAATACGATTCACACGTATGCGAATGCACCTCGCAAGTGAAGGAATACGATTCACACATATGTAAATCACATTCGCAAGTGAAGGAATACGATTCGCACATATGTAAATCACATTCGCAAGTGAAGGAATACGATTCGCACATATGTAAATCACATTCGCAAGCGAAGGAATGCGATTCACATGAATGCGAAGGCGATTCGCTTGCTATTTGTGGTGTATTTCAAGTAAGAGAAACTGATTGCTATTTTTCCATATTATTTCACCCTTACTATCTTACCTGTCGAAAACAAGTTAAATTTGAGTATTGTTTTTCTGAGTTTTTGTATCTTTGTAAAAAGTTATCAGGGTATATTACCCTGTTGTATTTCTGCCTGTTTACTTGTAAAATTTAAACAGGTTTTTTTTAACATCGCTCTTTCATACTGATTCTGTTTATTAGCAAATACTAAATTGAACAATTTTATGAACGATAATCAAAAACATATTAACCCTCCTGCTTCCGCGGGAAAGGTAACCATTAGGATAAGCATACTACTGGTTTTTATATTAAGCTTTCTCGACCTGCTTGGCTGGATGTTTAATATTACACTCTTTAAAAGCGTGCTTTCACAATATACCCCAATGAAGGTTGTTACGGCATTATGTTTTATTTTAGCTGCCACCTCGCTTGTTGCTATTAATTACAGCAAAAATGTACAATGGAAAAGCAAACTCCCCAAAGTACTCGGTTCCATAGTGGCTGTTATAGGAATACTTACTTTATTTGTTTACATTAAAGCAACTGCATCAGGAAACGAATCTTCGCTTACCGATGTTCCTTTTTTAAATCTTTTCCTCGGCATGGAAACCCGCATGGCTATTCTGACAGCTATAAATTTTATTATTATAGGTATCAGCCTGCTATTACTGTCAACAGGAAAACTAAGACATGGTAATATTGTTCATATTATTATTCTACCTGCACTGGTTTCGGGTTATTTCGTACCCGCCAGTTACATACTGGGCGTACAGCACCTGCATCAATTTATGAATACTGCTGTGGCATTAACTTCAGGAATCTCTATTTGCGCTCTGTGCATTATTATGTTGTTTAGTGTGCCCCATAGCTGGTTAATGAAGGTATTTACCAGCAAATATGCAGGTGGCTTTTTAGCCCGCAGGTTAATTCCCTGGCTGTTGGTATTACCTTTAGTTATAGGTTGGTTAAGGATACACGGGGAAAGAAATAATATTTTCGATTCAGAAGTTGGAGTGTTACTGGTAGCTTTAACTTACACGCTTTGTTTCTTATGGCTTTTATGGTTAAATGGCAGAGATGCCAATAAAACAGATGATAGGCGGCGGAAGTCGGAAGAAGAACTTATTGACCGTGAAGTAAAATTTCGCAATATATTTGAAGGCAGCAACGACGCCATAGTGCTGCTCAATACAGCTACAGGCAAGTATATCGACTGCAACCAGGTTACCTGCACAATGTCGGGATATACTAAGGAGGAGATTTGCACCCTGAAAACAGGTGGCTTTCTTGCGCCACAGCGGAAAGAAGAATTAGTCTCCAACATGGAGATTCTTAAAAGGACAGGTAAGTTGCGGGGAGAAACCGAAATGATTACCAAAGACGGATCATTAATACCGATAGATTTCAGTGCATCTATGCTCACTATTGGCGATACTCAATACCTCATGAGTGTTATCCGCGATATAAGCGCACAGAAAAAAGCTATTGATGAAATCAAGACACTATCAAGGTTCCCTTCCGAGAACCCTAACCCTGTGTTGCGGCTCACCAAAGAAGGTATAGTTGCCTATTGCAACCATGCAAGCAGCGAACTGATGAAGCTGTGGAATTGCGGTGTAGGCTGCGTTATTCCTAAAGATATAAAGCAGGTTTTTGATGAAGCCTTTAAAACTAATTTGGCTCAGACAGTTGAAACAAAGTGTAACGAAAAAACATACATTCTCACCATTTCTCATGTTCAAGAAACGGGTTATGTCAATATTTATGGAAGTGATATAACCCAACGCCGTAAAGCAGAGGAAGCATTGAAGGACAGTGAACAACGTTACTCCACTACCTTGTCGAGCATTGGCGATGCTGTTATTGCAACCGATGTGAAAGGGCATATTACTTTCATGAACCCCGTTGCTGAAAAACTTACCGGATGGAGTATGAATGAGGCTATAAGTAAACCCTCAAGAGAAATATTCAATATTGTAAACGAGAAAAGCCGGGCAGAAGTCGGAAGCCCTGTAGAAAAAGTGCTCCGGCAGGGGATAATTGTAGGGCTCGCCAATCACACTATTCTTATCAGGAAAGACGGAACAGAAGTTCCTATTGACGACAGCGGCGCACCTATAATGGATAAAGATGGTAAAATAAGCGGGGTAGTATTGGTTTTCCGGGATATTACCGAGCGCAAGAAGGCGGAAAAAGCATTGAGGGAAAGCGAACAACGTTTCCGTACTGTTGCCGAAGCGCTGCCTGTTTGTATTTCAATTAGTAATATTAACGATGGTACAGTTATCTACGTGAACGATGCACATAACAAAACATTCGGTTTTGAGAAAGGTGAATTGATTGGCTGTAATGCGTCAGACTGTTTTTATGATACCAAAGAACGTGAAGTCATTATTGAAAAACTGAATCAACAAGGCAACATCAGTAATTATGAAGTAAAGGTTAAAAAAGCCGATGGAACACCTTCTGGGTATCATCTTCAATAAGCCTGATAAATTTTGAGGGACAACCGGCCATGCTGGGTGCATCAGTTGATATTACAGAACGCAAACTGATGGAAGATGCTTTGCTTGAAAACAAGGAACAGCTATCCGCTATATTTAACGGTGTTTCCGAAACACTGTTGTTGCTTGATTTGGAAGGAACGGTAATCGCTTCAAATAATATTGCGATCAAACGCCTGAAACCATGGAAAAGATATTACAGGTAAAAACATATATGATTTTATACCCGTTGAATTTCATGAACAACGAAGAAAACAGGTTTCAGAGTTGATAAAGTCGAAGAAGCCTGTTCAATTCTTGGATGTCTTAGGAACCACGTTCTTAGAAATGACATTGTATCCTGTTTTTGATTCCCATAACAATGTTGTACAGTTTATAACATACGCCTCGGATGTCACCTTACGCAAACGTGCGGAAGATGCTTTGCGCGAAAGCGAACAAACGTATAAATTGTTAGTGAATTCCATTCCCAACACTTCAATCATGCTATTCGACAACAATATGCGCTTTAAGATTGTTGGCGGAGAAGAAAATGAGAAGAACAATATTGATAAAACCCTGGTAGAAGGTAAAACACTGCGGGAAGCATATCCAAAAGAGGTTGCAAATCTTTTTGAGCCTATCTATCAAAAAGCCTTATCAGGAAACGGCACTTCATTTGAGATGGCTTACAACGATTATATTTACTTCCAGCAAACTATACCTGTAAAAGATACCGACGGAGAAATTATCGGAGGGATGCAAATTTCAACCGATATTTCCGAACGCAGGAAAGCGGAAAAAGCGCTTGCCGAAAGCGAACAATGGTTATCCACCACGTTGTCGAGCATAGGTGATGCTGTTATTGCTACCGATATCAAAGGACTTGTTACTTTCCTGAACCCTGTTGCTGAAAAGCTTACCGGCTGGAGCAGTGAGGAAGCAATTCATAAACCTGTAAGGGAAATATTTGAAATAGTTAACGAGTTTACCCGCAAGGAAGTAGAAAACCCTGTTGACAAGGTGCTTGAACAGGGTATAATAGTCGGGCTTGCCAATCATACCATTCTTATTAAGAAAGACGGCTCTGAAACACCTATTGACGACAGTGGTGCACCCATCAGGGATAAAGATGGCAATATATCAGGGGTAGTGCTGGTTTTCCGCGATATTACCGAGCGTAAGAAAACCGAAGAAAACCGTTCAAGGCTGGCAAACATCGTGGAGTCATCGGTGGATGCCATTATCAGTAAGGACATGAATGGGAATATTATAGCATGGAACCATAGCGCCGGGTTAATTTTCGGGTATTCGGCTGCAGAAGCCCTTGGTAAGTCTATTTCAATTATTATACCACCGGGATATGAGAAAGAGGAGATGCAAATATTAGATAAGATCAAAAAGAGCGAAAGAACTGAACATTATGAAACAAAACGAATCCGAAAAGACAAGAAAATAATAGATGTTTCGGTTTCAGTATCCCCTGTAAAGGATTTTTATGGCAACATCATAGGTGCATCTAAAATATTAAGAGATATCACTATACAAAAGTCAGCCGGGGAAGCGCTGAAAAGATCAGAGCAGGAATGGAAGGAAACCTTCGACCTGATCCCTGATATGATCACCATTCTCGACAAGGAGCATCATATCTTACGTGCGAATAAAGCAGCAGTTGAAAAACTCGGCGTTTCAAATGTTGAAATAATAGGCTTGCATTGTTTTCAGTGTATGCACGAAACAAATAAACCGCCTTCGTTCTGTCCGCACGAGATGATGCTTAAGGACGGGAAGGAGCATACTACAGATTATTTCGAGAAAAGGCTCGGGATGGATATATTTGTCAGCGTAACGCCTGTGTATGACAGTAAAGGAAGAATAAGCGGTTCTATTCATATTGCCCGCGACATAACCGAACTAAAGAAAAAAGAAAAGGAACTGAATAAATACAACAGGACTCTTAATGCGCTTAGCAGGAGCAGCCAGGAAATGACAAGGGCACAAGAAGAAATACCTTTTTTAAATGAAGTGTGCAATATTATCATAAATTATTGCGGGTACAAGATGGTTTGGGTAGGCTATGCTGAAGATAATATGGCGAAAACCGTCAGACCGGTTGCTTATTCAGGTTTTGAGGAAGGCTACCTTGAGAAATTGAATGTATCATGGGCAGATGATGAAAGAGGGAATGGTCCTACGGGAACTACCATCAAAACAGGGGAAATGACTATTTGTAAAAACATGCTTACCGACCCCGCTTTTGAACCCTGGCGCAAAGATGCCATAGAGAGGGGTTATGCATCCTCTATTGTTTTTCCTTTGATAGGCGGTTCCAAAACATTCGGGGCAATTACCATTTACTCGAGAGAAACGGATTCTTTTACAGAGGAAGAAATAGATCTTCTTTCGGAATTAGCCGACGATCTTTCGTATGGAATTGTATCCATCAGGAGCCGTATAGCGCAACAAGAGGCTGAAGAAGCGTTGAGGAGAAGCGAGAAGAATTACCACCGCTTATTCGAGTATGCAGCAATACCTATATGGAAGGAAGATTATTCGGAAATAAAGAAGCATATTGATGAACTTAAAGCTGCCGGTGTTACTGATTTCAGGACATATTTCAAATCACATATGGACGAAGTAAACCACCTTGCATCACATATACAAGTGCTGGATATTAATCAAAAAAGCGTTGAAATGTTTAACGCCGAAAGCAAAGATGATGTAATAAGAAGCATGCTCTTTTATTTCAATGAAGAGTCGCTTGAGGTGTTCAAAGAGGAACTTATTGTCCTGGCTGAAGGAGGCAAGCAATTTGAATGTGAAATGCCGATACGGACATTGACAGGCGATATAAAGATCATAGATCTTCATCTTTCCGTGGTAAAAGGATTTGAAAATACGTTATCCAATGTGTTGGTTTCCTATATAGATATCACCGACCGCAAAAGAATGGATAATGAGTTGAAGGAAAAAAATGCAGCGCTCGTGGATACCAATGCTACCAAGGACAAATTCTTCAAGATAATTGCTCACGACATGAAGAATCCTTTTATCAGCCTTCTCGGCGCTTCTGAATTACTGTATGAAAACGCCCAAAAGTACGATAGCGCTAAGATTACTAAACTTTCCAGGATACTGAACGATTCGGCTAAAAGCGGTTATGATATGCTGCTTAACTTACTCGAATGGTCGCGCTCGCAGGCAGGAAGCATGATTTTCCAGCCTGAAAAAGTAAATTTAAAAGAGCTGATAAATAAGAACCATGGAAATTTAATTGAGAACGCCTGCGGCAAGAAGATAAATTTAAGCTTCGACATCGAAAATGATCTGCATGTGTATGCCGACAAGAACATGCTTGATACTATAATACGTAATCTTATCACGAATGCGCTGAAATTTACAAAGAAAGGCGGAGCGGTTACTGTAAGCACGAAAAGAGAAAATGGTTCTATTATTGTCCTGGTGAAAGATACAGGGGTAGGTATTAAAGAAGAAGACTTTGATAAACTGTTCAGAACAGATATAAAATACAGCCAGCCGGGAACCGAACACGAAGGCGGAACAGGTTTGGGCTTGCTGCTATGCAAAGAATTTGTTGAAAAGCATGGCGGGAAAATATGGGTGGAAAGTGAAACCAATAAAGGCACTACCTTTTACTTCAGCCTGAAACATATTGATAATTGATGTTAAGTAAAAGAATATTTTCCCATTTTTAGATTCCTCATTCCACTTCGTTTCATTCGGAATGACAATTTAATTTTTTTCTTGTTGGGGATAAGGTGGCGATTTGCTTTTAGCAAATCGCCACCTTATCCCCCCTAATCCATCAACTTTATATGTCATTCCGAACGCAGTGAGGAATCCAAATTAATGACAGTATCAGATCATTTGGGTGTAACATCCGTTAATAATTGATAAATGGATATTGGATTATAGGGCAACCCGTATTACTGAAAATTATAGACAGAGCTAAGCTTAGTTCTTTTCGCAAATCCCCTAATACAGCATTATAACGCTGTGGCTAAGGGAAGTTTGAGCGCAGTTGCAATTGCCAATATTGCTTCACTGTTAACCATTTCGGGGATAGATTTAACCGCTTGCGCATGTGCGGATGTGGTTTGCGCATGTGCGGATGTGGCGTGCGCAACTGCGGATGTGGCTTGCGCATGTGCGGATGCGGCTCGCGCAACTGCCGAAATTACTCAGGGGAGTGGCGAAGTCAATGCAGGAGGTGAAAAAATGACTGGCACTTGCCTCGCATTTAGACAGGGAAGTATAGGTTTTACATTTGCTTATCTATCATCAATTTTCATAAAAGCCTGTTATCAAGCCCTAATTTGCAATACCGGTATCCTTGTGCTGTGCCTGAGGTCGGAAGCAACCGAACCAAGAATGATATCGCTCAGGAAGCGATGTCCATGGGTAGCCATTGCAATAAGATCACATTGTTCTTTTTCTGCCAATGCCAGTATTTCCTTGTATGGTTCGCCAAATAGTAGCACCGCTTTAACATCAAAGCCCTCATTCTGAAATTCAAGTTCACGGCGTTTCAGGTATTGATAATCATCACGCATTTCTTCCGATTCACCAAGGTCTTTCTGGTTCCTTGCCATGAAGCCATCTGCAACATGTACAAAAGTAAGCTTTGCTTTAGTAAGCCTGGCAAGCGGACGGATATGAACTAAAATAACATTGTCGGTGCAACTGTTTTCGAGAGGTATGAGGATGTGTGAGTACATGGGTGATCCTTTCGTTGTTTTAAAGTCCTATTTAAAAAATTCAATAATGATCTGGTACAAAAGAAAAGCATTGAGCGCAATGATAATAACAGCTACAACCCATGACGTAATCTTAAGCCAGGTAGAATTCGCGTATTGGCCCATCTTTAACCGGCTGCTTGTAAATATAATCAGTGGCACCACGGCAAAGCTTAATTGCAGGGAGAGTATCACCTGCGAAAGTATAAGCAGGCTGCCAATGCCACGCTCTCCATATATAGCGGCGACGATAACAGCCGGAACAATAGCCACAAGACGTGTCAGCAAACGGCGCACCCATGGGCGTAAACGAATGTTCAGAAAACCTTCCATTACTATTTGCCCGGCCATAGTGCCCGTTAAAGTTGCATTCTGCCCTGAAGCGAGAAGCGATACCGCAAAAAGAACACTTGCAAGCGGCGCTCCGAGAAGCGGGCTTAATAACATATAAGCATCTTTAATGTCCGCCACATCCTGGTGGCCGCTGCCATGAAAAACAGCCGCACTTAGGATCAAAATGGCAGCATTAATGAATAGTGCAAGGGTAAGTGCAAAAGTGGAATCAATAGTTGCAAACTTGATAGCCATTTTTTTCCCTTCGTTATTCCTTATATATTTTCGTGTCTGCACTATGCTTGAATGCAGGTATAGGTTATGGGGCATAACCGTAGCTCCAAGTATTCCTATTGCAATATAAAGCATGGAAGGATTTGTAATTACTTGCGGACTGGGAATAAATCCTCCCAAAACTTCCATCATTGAAGGATTTGAAACAATCAGTTCGTAAAGAAAACCAATTCCAATAACTCCTATAAGAGTTACAACCAGCGCTTCGATGTAACGGAAGCCTTTGTTTTGAAGGTATAATACAATAAGAACATCCGATGCAGTAAGAATAACACCAACTACCAGAGGAATTTTGAACAGTAAGTTCAGTGCAACCGCAGAACCGATAACTTCAGCAAGGTCGCATGCGGCAATAGCAATTTCACAAAGTATCCATAAAAAGATAGAGAATCTTTTCGAATAATTGTCGCGGCAAGCCTGTGCCAGGTCACGACCTGAAACAATACCAAGTTTTAGTGAAAGGTGCTGCAGAAGAATGGCCATCAGGTTGGAGATCATAATGACCGACAAAAGCATATAGCCAAATTGGGCGCCACCGGCCAGGTCAGTTGCCCAGTTACCAGGATCCATATAACCTACTGCAACCAGGAAGCCAGGCCCTGAAAAGGCTAAAAGTTTTCGCCAAAAACCGGCTGACGAATCAACCGCAATAGACGCATTTACTTCTGGCATGGACAGGCTCGTGGCTTTTTTATGCCAGCCATTATGGAGTTCCTTATTATCCGCAGTCGTATTATTTTTCACTTATGTTAAAGTTCTGCTCTAAAAACTGTCATAAGTTTGTAATAAACCGGAACTCCGATTAGCGCATTCATGTTTTTAGAAGGGTTAAACTTTGTGTAGCCTCGATTGTTGTAAAGTTCTTGCCATCTCTATTAATTCCTGTAGGAATCCCTCCACAAGATTTCCCCTAAATCCTTGTTTCAGCGGGGTGAACAGATCAGGATTTACCGGCGCTTTTTCTTTCATTGCAGCCATGTAAACTTCAAACGGGAGGTGAAGTGCATTCCTTATAGGAACCATTCGAAGTTCATTGACAACCTGGCGCAACTGTTCTATACTGCGGGCTCCACCGCTGCCTCCATAACCTATAAAACCAACAGCTTTATAATTCCACTCAGAGTAAATAGAATCAATGGCATTTTTTAATATTGCAGGGTACCCATGATTATATTCAGGTGTAACAATAATAAAAGCATCGCCTTCTTTAATTTTTGCCGACCATTTTTTAACCTCTTCAGAAGAATAATTTTCATTCAACCTGCCCGGGCTGATAGGCTCGTCAAAGAAAGGCATAGGGTAATCGCGCAGGTCAAGGATTTTAGCTTTTACGTTTTCTTTCTTATTAATTTCTTCTAAAATCCAGTATGCCGGTCTATCGCTGAACCTGTTCTGGCGTGTGCTCCCGATGATAATTTTAATATTAAGCAGTGAATTGTTTTCCATAATGCATTCTTTTATTAGTTTTATTAGTAACCCACAGAATTTTTAGACAGCCATTGATCAGATAAGTGTTGCCAATAAACCTACAACGCCCCCTATTAAAACAGAGTAATAAAGTATTGACCTTGCTTTCTTCCTGTCTTTTTTAATAAATTCTTCATTCTCTACTTTGGTGAAATTCCCTACAGTGCCAAAATTGAACATTTGGGACGAGCCGAAGCCTACACAGAAATGCATTCGTGATTGTAAAAAACCACTTGCTGATATTGCAGCCGGAAAAAAAACAAGAAAGCGAATTCCTTTTATTGAATCGAAATAAAAGAATAGGGAATACATAAGAACTGCTATAATCAATCCAATGTAACCGGACTGTCTTCGCTTCTTCCTTTCTTCTTTGCCAATGTTGCATACACCGGGAATGTAATTATTAGTATCCTTCATTTCTTTGGTCTTTAACATCGGTCATTTACAACTAGTAATCTATATAACTGATGTGATCCACCATGTGTTACCAAATGGATCTTTTACTCCACCTGTCCGTCCGTAAGGCTGGTCGGAAAGTGGTGTTATAACAGTTGCCCCGGCTTCAATCGACTTTTTATAAGTAATATCTGCATTGTCAACATAAACAAGAAGACCTGCCGGTTCAGGTGTATAAATATCTGTGGAGTCGGCAAACATAATAGTGCATTCCCCGATCATAACTTCTGCATGCATAATTGTATTCTCATCTCTCATCACTTTGCTTGTTTCTGTTGCAGCAAAAACAACCCTCGTAAAATCAAGGAACTTTTTTGCATTTTTTACAATTAAGTATGGTATCACGGTTTGATGGTTAGCCTGGATTTTAGTATTTATTGTCATTAGTTTATCTCTTTATAATAATTCAACATTTTGTACAAAATGTTCATTTGTTTATTTCTTAGCCCTGATAGGAACCTTCTTAAACCTTCCCCAGGCAACAAATAATGCAACGAGTATAAGTACTATATGCATTCCAATTATATTCGCTTCACCTCTTGAAATATGAAAGAAGATAGCAAGTACCAATACCACTATCAGTGCTGATGCCGCAACAGGTGTGAGGACAGGTTTGATGCGAAGGATTGATGGCAATAGTAAGCCAATAGCCCCAAGCAACTCTGATATACCAATAAAACGCACCAGGCCCATTGGGACATCTTTAGTCCATGCCATTGAAACATATAATTGCTCCATCGGCATGCTTGATTTCATTATACCTGCTATTAAAAACATGGCTGCTAATAACACTTGAACAATCCATAAAGTAATGTTCAATCCTTTTGATTTTTTTGTTTCCATTATTTAAAAGCTTTTAAGTTTTGCAATAAAACTGTCGTCGGCATCAATTGACTTTAGATTAGTATTGCCAATAGAAATGGCTTTACTGAAAAATCCGACAACATAAATATTCGATATATCATCCAGCCCTATGCCATAGGCTTTATCATAACCCGCTCCGCCTATTTGTGTTCCGGCAAGCATATCACCATTGTTACTGTATTTCAGGATAAATATATTTGATGCGCCAAGATTGCAGATATTGTTTTCGCAAAATTTAAATTTAAAGTTGAATTCCCCGGTTACATAAATATTATCCGATTTATCCAACGCTATGGATGATGCATGTGCAACACCGGAAGAGCTTCCTCCCCGTTTGAGCCATTGTATTTCACCATCATTATTGTATTTTGCCAGGAATACATCCTTTTTCCCTTCACTCACAATGACCTTTTTATTAAATTCTGCTGTTCCGTCAAAGTCTCCGGTAACATAAATATTACCTTTCGCATCGGTTACCAGTGAATTAGATTCATCTGCCTTGTTTCCTCCGCCTGTTGTTGACCATTTAATGTCCCCATTACTATTGTACTTGATGATGAATATATTTTTATCTCCTTTTGAAACATAACTGGTATTACCAATATTCAAAGCTCCTTTGAATACCCCTGTAATAAATATATTCCCCGCTCTATCAGCGGCAATGGCTGTTCCGTAATCATCAATTACGCCGCTGCCCTGCTTGATCCAAACCAGTTCGCCGTCTTGGCTATATTTTGCAAGAAAGAAATCCCTGTCGCCATTACTTTTTACATGCATACCAGAGAAATTGGCATAACCTGAAAAATATCCTGTCATATAAATGTTTCCTGTTTCATCAAGGGCCACGCCATAAGCTTCGTCCAAATCACTACCCCCGGCTTGCTTTGCCCAAAGTAAAACACCTTTGGCATCATACTTCAACAAATAAATATCAAATGAACCTTTGCTTATAAGTGTTATAGTTCCAACTTTTAAGGTGTCGGAAAAACTTCCCACTACATAGTTATTACCTTCCTTATCAGTTGCAAGGGCATAAGGGTAATCCTTATTTGTGCCTTCAATATTATTTGCCCATTCCCAATTCATCGCGTTCTGGGAATAGGAAGATGTACAAACAATTCCAAGCAGAACCAATAAGGCAGTTCTGAATTTTATAAATTTAGTTATCATAATATTTTCTTTTATTAAAAATCTCAAGTACAATACTATTTAATTACAAAGGTCATTCAATAAAAGGAGGAGGATATTAAGAGTGAATTAAGAGTGAATTAAGAAAGGATTAATAATTTCGAAGGTTATTTAGAAAGTAAAAAAATGACCAACTCAGCTTGTTAAGGCATATTAATATAGCTTGACTGGGGTCTATTTATAAATTATTTTTCCTCTCTTTATCCTATCCAGGGCAAACGCATTAAAATATTAACAAAGGCCTGGTTATAAATATTCCTCGAAGCAAGTACCTATAGTGTAGAAAAGTATTTTCTTGGTTGAAAAAAATCATGACAACACCGATTGATTATTTCACCAACATAGAAGATCCTCGCATAGAAAGGAGGAAAGAACATTTGCTTGAAGATATAATATTCATCACCATAGCATCAGTAATATGTGGAGCAGAGACATGGAATGATATCGAAAATTATGGGAATGCAAAAAAAGAATGGTTACAACAATATCTTAAACTTCCCAATGGTATCCCATCGCATGACACATTTAACAGATTTTTTAGTTTAATAGAGCCAAAGCAATTGGAACAAAGTTTTTTAAACTGGATACGTGCCATAGCAGAAATAACAGATGGGGAAATAATCAGCATAGACGGAAAAACGATACGGGGATCAAGAAATAAAGGCTCCAAGTCATTTGTACATATGGTAAGTGCATGGGCAAATGAGAATCATTTATTATTAGGTCAAATCAAAGTAGGTGACAAGACAAATGAAATTACCGCTATACCAAAGTTGCTGGAAATATTGGAAATAAGAGGGTGTATTATAACCATTGATGCTATGGGTTGTCAAACTGAAATAGCGGATAAGATTATCGAAAAAGAAGCTGATTATATATTAGCAGTAAAAGGTAATCAAGGAACATTAGAAAAAGATATTAAGGATACGATAAAATTTTCAAAGCCTACAGATGAATTTGAAGAAACAGATTTTGGACACGGAAGGATTGAAACTCGCAAATGTTCAGTCTATACTGATTTCTCACATATAGAAAACATTTCACGCTGGGCAGGAATAAAATCAATAGTAAAAATAGAATCGCTCAGAATCATAAAAGACACAGGAAAAGAAGAGAGGGAGCTCCGTTTATATATCAGTAGTATAAAACCAGATGCTCGAAAAATATCAAATGGAATCAGAAAACACTGGGGAATTGAAAATTCATTGCACTGGGTTTTAGATGTATCTTTCGGGGAAGATAAAAGTATGAAGCGTAATGTTAATGCAGTTGAAAACTTCTCCATCATTAATAGAATAGCTTTAAATCTTATAAAACAAGAAAAATCAAAGAAGAGAAGCAACAAGGGTAAACGCCTTGATGCGGGATGGGATAATGATTATCTACTTAAAATCTTAAAAAATTAAATGCGTTTGCCCTGTTATCCTATCCCATATTCTTTCGTGGAAAAAATAACCTTTGGTGGTGTATATATTGCTCATTATCATAAAACCTAATACAATTTTTATTTGTCTGGTAAAGAGGTAA
This sequence comes from uncultured Bacteroidota bacterium, assembly GCA_963831005.1. Classification (GTDB taxonomy): domain Bacteria; phylum Bacteroidota; class Bacteroidia; order Bacteroidales; family CG2-30-32-10; genus CAWHOW01. Next base: position 56,037 of record CAWHOW010000016.1, on the reverse strand, counting down.
ATGGAAGTGAAATCAAGAATTAAAAATAGCCAGCCTGTAACTAAAGGTCTTTACTACCTACCAGCGAAGAGTTTCGCCTGAGTGACGAGGGGAGGAGGGAAGAAGTTTTTCTATCATAGATTAGTAAATACTTAAGCATCTTTTCTTGAAAATAGTAACAAGTTCTTATTCAACAGGAAAAACATAAGTAGCCTTATCGTAAACAACAAAAGTTATTCTTTCTTTGCCAGCCTAGCTAAAGCAATTGAAAATTCAATCAAGTTTAATTCAAACTCTCTTTTTGTTTATTAATATTAGTATCGGTTAAATTATATTGCAGTCTTTTCCAAATTTTATCGGCATTGATTTTCATATGTTCCTTTTTCATCACTTTCATTTAGAATGTTTTTATACTTCTTTTCCTTTTACTTATTGATTCGTCAACATAATCAACAAGTATCCCTACAGATTGTAACATCAAAAGCCTGTTGTCGGGAATATCTATATTAAATTCTTTTTCAGTGTCAACAATAATTTCAACTGTATCCAGTGATTCAACTCCTACACTGTCGTGTGATGAATCGAGTGTCAGGGCGGTTTTGGGAACATCAAATTTATTGCTGATGTTTGATATTACTTTTTCAGCTATTTCCTTTTTTGTCATTTTCTCTTTATGGATTATTGTTGGGGCCGTCTACATTATTTTTAATTCGTTAGTTCAAATATTCAGGTTTTAATGTTTTAGTTAATGGTTAAATCCCCGCAATTTTATTGCGGCAACTTTTAGTTTCTGTAAAATTATTAGTTTTATGTTTGGAAGACTATCGTAGGAGTTCACATACTGTAAGTAAAATGAATGCTCATATAGTTTGGGTAACCAAATATCGTTATCATGTATTGAAGGGGGATATTCGGTTAAGATGTAAGGATTTGTTGATCCAAATGTGTAATTCGGAAAACGTGCAAATATTAAAAGGAGTTGTAAGCAAGGATCATAACATGTGCATATAGAGTATCCACCATCTATGAGTATAAGTATTGGGTAAAGAGATTAAAGGTTCGTACGTCGGGAATGTTGCAAGAAGAATTTCCCGAATTGGGCAAAAGATATGGATTGCCTTCAAGAATTAACAATTTATACCCGACCTCTTTTCAGTAAATAATATCAGATATAAATAATTTATATGATTTCAATTATTCAAACTGTGAAATGTTATCATTATTAGTTTCATCATTTGCTATAGTTAATGAAGTTTCAGATAAACATTGATTATTTAATAAAATATCTGTTTCTATGTGCTCTCCAAGATACTTCATTTAATTTTAAAATCATTACGTTTTTTTTCTTCCCTGTAATAATCAATGCCAAAAACCCCAGATCCTTTTGTTGAAATATACAAAAAGAGGAAACAATAAAGCAAAGCCAGTTCGCCATGATTCATTATCGGCAATGCTGCCATCGTTCCATGAATTGACCAGTAAGCATAAGCCATTTCGCCGCTGGAAATAAATGCTGCCCAACGTGTGAATAACCCGATCATGACAAGGATACCGCCCATAAATTCAATTGTTCCGGCAATAGCTATTATGTATAGCGGTGTTTCGTGCCCGGAAGGGAAGCCGAAAAGTTTCTGCGAACCATGCCAGAAAAAAAGAAATCCCGCTACTATACGTAGAATAGCATAAATCTGGTTTTCGTATTTTGACAGGAACATGAAATTTGCTTATTATTGTTATAGGTTATTTGTACTTGCTTGGTATTTCAGTATAATGGCAGGTAAAATGCAATCTCTTTTTTAATTAATACTTACATCAATATTTTTTCCGCTCCCGCTTAATATCTCTTTAGCTTTCTTCACTTCTTCATCATTTCCCTGTGCTATTACCAGAAAATTCCCTTCCTTAAGATACTTGCTGTACATATTAATTTTATCATTATTAATTCCGATCTTTTTAAAAATTGAAATTATCCCGTCGCCAATAAAACCGATAACATAACCTGCAAGCTCTTTTTTAATAGCTCCTGCTCCGAAAATATACCCGAATCCGGGGACAGAGAAAATACCCACTCCGGGTAATACTCCCAGGGTTGAACCTAGTATTATTCCTTCATTTACTTTTTTCAATGGTTTCTTTGATTTTTTACGTGCCGGGTTATCTGCAATTTTTGCCTGTCCCATTATTGATAATTGATTAACGGGGTAACTTTTACTTTTTAACATTTCAACGGCATCAAGCGATGTCCAATGCGAATCATAAATAGCTACAGTTGATTTCATAAGATTTTTTGTTAAGGATTAGGATTGATCTTTATAATTCCCATTTTAAAAGTTCCATGCTATACTTACAATATTCCCATAATTACTGTTGTAATGCAACAGGTGTATTTGTTCTTCTTTATATGGGTAAATTTTTAATTCATGAACATTCCATGCTTCATCGAAAAATGTAAGCTGCATGTTTTCTTTTCCTTTAGGACAGTATCCCCTTATATGCACAGTGAAGTTGTTTGTGGTGCAATCATTATTTGATGTCAGCCAGATGTTTCTTATACCTGGAATCTTCCCTGCTACGGCCTGCTGGTTGTCGACTATTATAGAGCCTGCATTTTGTGCAAGAAACCCATTTTTAAGTTTACCATGAATACTTCCTTTTTTAATTGTTTCAAAAGAAGTGTTTTCTTCAAACGTAGGTTCTGCCAGCGTTACTTTTCTTTTAAGTTGTTTTTGTTCCATGATTATAGTTATTAGGTTAGTTAAAAATTAGTTCAGAAATCTTTCTTCAATCATTTTCCAGTTGATGAGGCTCCAAAATGCATTGATATAATCGGCTCGCTTGTTTTGATAATCTAGATAATATGAATGTTCCCAGACATCGCAGGTAAGGATAGGCATTAAACCTTTACGAAGAGGGTTACCTGCATTGTTTTCCTGGATAATTTCAAGTAACCCGTTCTGATTTTTCACGAGCCATACCCATCCTGAACCAAACAAACCCAATGATGCTTTAGTGAAAGCGTCTTTAAAATCGGCATAAGTCCCAAAGCTTTTTTGCAACGATTCCGCCAGCTTATCCTGTGGTACGCATTTTTCATCTTTTTTCAAACTCATAAAAAAGAAAGTATGGTTCCATACCTGTGCAGCATTATTGAAAAGAGCCCCTTCAGCGCTTTTAATAATAGTTTCAAGATCAGCATTTTCAAATTTAGATTCAATAACCAAATTATTCAAGTTAGTAACGTAGGTTTGATGATGTTTTCCATAATGAAATTCAAGAGTTCTTTTCGAAATAAAAGGCTCTAGTGCATCCATTTCATAAGGCAATTTTGGCAATTCAAATTTCATAGTCGTATTTTTTTATGTTATTAATTTACTTAGTTATAAATATTATTTACTAATTCCAATTACTCCACAGGCGACACGAGCGCCTGAATTACCTGTAGGCTGTGTTTTAAAATCGTCTTCCCCTTTATGTATAATGACAGACCTGCCTATAATAGAGTTATCCCCTTCAAATGATAACATCTTGTCATAATAATCAATATGGGCCTTTCCTGAATCATCAGCTATCAAGTTTCCCATATCGCCTTCATGCCTGTTCATGTCCATTGGTCCACCGTGATTCTTCCCCATGGGGTTGAAATGTCCGCCTGCAGATGAACCATCAGCAGCACTGCAATCGCCACATTCATGAATATGTATGCCATGCTTTCCTTTGCTAAGACCTTGTATATTTCCTGTTACCTTGATTCCGCTATCAGTTGCAATAAAATTGATTATCCCGCTTACTTTATTTCCCTGAGTTGGATACAAAACACATTTGACCTTTTTTATGTTTCCCTGCGAAGAAGTTGAATTGGAGGATATAAAGCTGCTTATAATAAACGAAGCAATTAAAATGGTAACTGCAATGATTATTGATTGTATATTTATTTTTCTTCTCATTTGCTAAAGATTTAGGTTACAAATGTATTTCTATATGAAGCATAATGAATTAAGAAGAAATTAAAGTCAGATTAAGATTTGATTAACTTTTGATATTGTGTTTTAAGATTCAATACCAATTGATATTAAGAAGAGAATGGAAATTTAAATAGTGGAAATTTGTTGAATGTTATTGTTTAAACTTTAATATATCAAAATTAGGTTTTTTGATCATTTCAGGTGTTTTTAATCATTTATGGTTATTACAATCTTACCTCTTGTCTTGCCCTCATGATTCAGTTTTAACGCCTCAATTGCATTATCCAATGTAAAATATTTAGATACATTAGGTTTCAACTTTCCCTGATCAATCCATTCAGTCAAAAGTTCGAGATTGCGCGAATGAGGTTCTACAAACATTCCCTTGAAATTAATAGTTTCGTCAGGATAGCTCTTGAGAGTAGTAGAGATAACTCTTCCGCCTTTTTTTAATGACCTTACTCCTCTGTCCAATATTTCGCCTGCAACACAGTCAAAAATAAAATCAGGAGGAGTGCATACCGCTTTGCTTACCCATGTTGAATCAGTATAATCAAGCCAGGCGTCTGCTCCCATATTTATCACATACCCAAGATTAGACGTACTTGTTACAGCTATAACTTTTGCACCAAGATTCTTTGCAATCTGTACAGCAAAACTACCTACACCACCTGATGCGCCTAATATCATGATTACTTCCCCGCTTTGCAGATGCCCAATTGTAGTTAATCCCTGGTAAGCAGTCAATCCTGCAAGAGGAACAGCCGATGCATCTTTTAGAGGAATCATTTCTGGAGCTTTACTTAAATAACTTTCGGGAACAGAAATGTATTCTGTAAAAGTCCCATTCTTTAATTCCGGTCTGCGAATATATCCATATATACTGTCGCCAATATCAAATCTCCTGGCAGAATGACCTCTTTCTTCAACAATACCCGACATATCCCACCCAATAATATAAGGGAAAAAAGCTGGAATGCTTCCGCCTCTGTTTCCTGAAAGCAATTTCCAGTCAACAGGGTTTACGCTTGCCGCTTTTATTTTTACTAGTACTTCACCTTCACTTGGAACGGGTTTTTCTTTTTCAATTAACTTCAGGTATTCAAGTCCCCCGTATTGCGTTGCAACTAATGATTTCATGATAATCTAAGTTTATTGTTTTGTGCGAAATACCTATAATTATATGTTCATAAATGCAATCAATGACACTATTTATCATAGCTCAATATACTATGTTTCTTCATTTTTCTTATTAATGAAAAAGCTTTTTAGGAAACTTTCTCCTATGATTTGAATGATATCTGAATTTTTCTCCACAACTGACGCAATTCCGTATTGCAAAAGTTTTCTTAATTGTTTTTTCAATTCACTTTCAGATGTTCCTTTTATGATTTTATTTGAAAGAAAATCAGCAGTTAATTTTGCAACAGCATCAATAATATTATTATGTGTTTCCTTTGATGCAAATGCTTCCATGAAGGCACTTTTGAATAAATTTATCAGAGTAAGGCTTTTATAGGTAGCATGGAACTGCTTTTTAAGTAATTGTTCCTGCATTACCTTTCTGTTCTCCAGTTGAAGTATTACGTTTCTTAACTCGGTGCCGGAAGTAATTTTTTTCATAATCATTAAAGCGCATTTTTTATAATGGAGTTAATGATACGCTTTTTAATGCTGTTGTAAATAATAAAATGAATTATAATCCCTGCGACAGCATAAAAAGCTGCAACGATAAAAAAACCATAATAGATTTTGTTTAGCATTTCTCCAAGCCATAAAGAAACTCCAATACTCAGCATAAGTAAACATAAAACTATAAAAATGGTCAGTATCAAACGCGAAATAACCGAAGAAACTATATCTGAAATTTTTTCAAGAACTTTAAGCTTTAATAGTTCAAAACTTGTTTTCACATATTCTTCTGTTCTTTCGAAAAGAGTTTCTGCCAGATTTGACTTATCTTCCATAGCTCTGATTTGTCATAGGGAATAACCCGGTATAATAAATCCTGTTTTATTTGACTTGTACATATTATGCCACTTCCTCTCTTGCTTTTTCTTTGTGACCATGGTTATGTCCGTCTTTGGTATCAAATTTCTCTTTAACGTTTTCAAGAAAATCAGTGAATTTTCCTTTTACATCGTCTTTGATATCTTTAGTTTTTGTTGCTATTTTTTTACGGGTTTCGGAACCTTTATCGGGAGCAAACAGCACACCTAAAATAGCTCCGGCAGCAGCGCCTGCCAGAATACCTACCAGTACTTTTCCTGTTGTGTTCATTGTGTAAATTTTAAGTTAAACTTTTTTATTTTATTATATAATATTTGTAATTTCATTAAAGAAATTATAAGAACAAAATTACCTGCTAAATAATATTAATAAATTAAATCAACATTAAGATAGCATTAAAAAACAATTAAACTTAAGCTTCTAAAAGTGTATAGAATAAGGTATGGGGAAAAATTTATTAAACGGGTTTAATCTGACATGTCCCTTTTTCAGAAACTCAATGTGCTATTTTGCAATTGCTTATTAGGAAATTATAAAGTGAGATCAAATGGGATTAAGGCGAATATATAAAAGCCATAATCCCAATTAATCCACTAAGTAATGTAAAATATCAGAGTGTTCCGGCAAATATCTCTTCTGAATTTATCAGCAGGTCAACATATTGTGCCCGTTTATAAACAAAGGGATTGCTGCCGAGCTTTATCTTCGAAAGCGTGCCCCTGAATTCATCTATAGTATTATAGTTTTTAATGCTCATCCAATCTTCAAGTTCATACTTAATATCTTTTATATGATCTAAGCCGTTTTTATATAAAGTGCTTACTACCTGCACGCATGATGCACCGGACAGCAACATCTTAATCACATCTTCACCATTAAATATTCCATGATTGCTGCATATATCAGCTCCTATATTTCCATACAGCAAGCCTGCATACCTGAGTGACTTCCTGTAATCGTCCTCATTGCTTATGTTTGAAGATTTAATGTGCTTCTCGCTCATTATATCAATATCAGGCTGGAAGAATGAATTGAACAGCACAAATGCATCCACGCCTGCTTTGTCAAGCTTCTTAATAAAATTAAGTATGTTGGTGTAATCTGAACTCAGCTTTACGCTTACTGGAATAGATATACTTTCTTTAATCTCTTTTACTATATTCACTTGCTCGTCCTCGACAGCCTTTGCTGTTTTATTAAAGTTCCAGGGAACTTGGTAAAAATTAAGCTCAATCCCATTCACACCTGTTTCACTTAACAGTTTTGAATATTTTATCCATGTCAGATTATCTACAGCATTAAGACTGGCAATAATCGGAATGGCTATACTTTCCTTTGCTTTTCTGATATTATTCAAATGTTCATCAGGACCTGCATGATCAATATGCGGATGGATGGTGGTCATTTCAGCATGTATATCATTGAATTCATTTAATCTTTCCTGAAGTTGCAAAGATTCAAGCTGAATCTGTTCTTCAAATAATGATTTATATACTATTGCAGCAGCACCATATTCTTCTGCTTTTTTAAGCGCATCCAGGTCTGTAACTAATGTTGATGCTCCAATAACTATGGGGTTATCTATTTCAATACCCATGTAAGTTGTTTTCAGGCTTCTCATATAATATTTGATTTAAAATTCATGAACAAAATTATTCACTCGAGAAGCAAATCGTATTAAGAAAAAATTAAGCTTGGATTAAGATTTGATTAATCGGAAGGGATATGAGATATGAACTTGCATCGTTTAATGCTGGGAAATAAATGCGGAAACTACAAATAGAAATGCAATATTAAAGATAAAAGATATGACAAGTTTCAAATAGAATCGAAATTACTCTTGAAATGCAAATATCCTGTTAATATTAAACCCAAAAGAAATGTTTCCTTTTCCCCAACTTCCACTTGTTTCGGCAACGAATCCCCTGGTAAATAATGGCTGTGAATTTGTGCAAAATATCTGAAAAACATGTCCTCCTGTTTCAATATCAAATCCAAGGGATAATGCGTTGCTGAAATCCATGGCGGTTTGCCCGGGCAAAAGATAATAGTATTCGATATTAATAGATGCACGTTTGGTGATTTTAAACCTGCCTCCGGCGCCAATTGCAAATATATTATTCTGATCAATTTTGCGTTGTACGAAGTTGTAATGAATAAATGTTGGCGAGAGTTGTAGTGATAAGGAGCTGCTGAATTTTCTGGCTATTAGTAATTGATTTGCATATGAAATTTTATAAATAAAATAATTTCTTATTTCAGGATATTCCCATTTCAGAAGGGTTTCATCTATTTCCCCGAAATAAGATAGCGTTACCGGCATCACATACTTTCCTGTAGATTGTGCCAATATTTTATATTTGATACAACCATCCAAATTTTTTTCGAATGTACATATCCCAATTGCCGCAGAGAGTCTATCAGTAATCCCATAGTCGAATCCTAACCTTACTGTTGATGTTGTAAGCCCGAAAAATTCATAAGCCCCGTTATTTATATTTCCGAAGTGATGAGAAACCGTAAGGAGTAAATCGCCGGTATGCGGACTTTCCACCGATTGACCTATAACTATTCTTGAAGTTTTAAATGTTGCCTTTACATTTTCTTTAGCAGTAGATGAATCTGCCAAAAGACTATCCAGGTTTTGTGAAAACATTATCACTGGACAATATATTAGTCCCAGAACTAAGAATATAATTCTATACATATGCAGGAGATATGATTTTAATGGAAATTATTTTATGGTAATGTTTAATTATTCAACTTATTTAAAGTGATATTAACTGTAATTTCAATGGATTCCGCGATATTATTTATGACAGTCTGTGGTATAGCAATTTTATAATCCTTTAGCTGAATTGTAAATTTAGTATAACCTGTCAATGCACCGTCTTTTATTGTAATGGTTCCGTTAGTTTTAATTTTGTTAGTAACTCCATGAATGGTCAGATCGCCTTGTACCTGAACAACAACATTACTATTATTTACAATATTAATATCTTTTATATTGATTATTTTCCCAGAGAAAGAGGCATTCGGAAATTTATCCGATTCCACATAATCTTCATTAAAATCATCCTGCATCTTGCTTTTTGCGAATTCGAAGGATTTCATTAAAACTTTAAAAATAAATTCACCAGAAGAGAGATCAAGGGCGGCGCTTACCTGATCATTCTTAGCTGTAATATCTTCTATCGGAGCTGATGAAAAGAAAGATATATGCCCTGTTTTTGAGATATACTTTTGGGCATACAATGCTGCAGGTATAATAGTGCTTATCAGTAAAACAAAGATTATTTTTTTCATGTCATATTATTTTTGAATGGAACATTTAATTAGTACAACATCTACATCATTATAACCCGAGCAATATCCCTTAATTTTTATATAAGAATCTTTTTTGTAATTTGAAATTTCTGATTTATATTTCGGCAACAATGTGCATCGTATCCCTTCATCGCCAAACATTCCTTCTTTAAAACTAAAAACAGCTATCGCCATGGTATCGTTTTGTTCAATGTTTTTGCATTTGCCTGATATTTCAACAACTTCACCATTGTATTTTGTTTCAGATTCTTTTCTTTTTGTCGTAAACTGATTATATAAATCGTTAGCTGTGAGGCTGTACTTTGCAGATAATTTATCATAATCAGGATGAGGTTTATTGATAACAAATTCATAATAATTTATAGCCGTAACTATTCCAACTGTTGCCAACAATAACAATATTTTAAACCACTTTTTCATTATCAGTTATTTAAACTCCCCTTATTAATCCAGTTCTCTATTTTTAAGATCGTACAATCGTCAAGTCTTCCCGATGGGGGCATTTGGAAAGGACTACCGTTAAGTACACCATTCAGCACCCCGCTACTTGCCACTGTTATTATACCTGCATAACTATCAAGGTGGACATTAAGAGGTGCATTTACACCGCTATGGCAAATGATGCAATTTGTATTGAATATAGGCTGACGGGTTTGAGAAAATGTAACATTTGTCGTATTGCAAGATCCCGAATTAGGAAATAAGGTCTCCTCGTTTTTATTGGTACATGAAAAGCATAACATAAATAAAACAATAATAATTATGTATTCCAGCTTTACCATTATTTTACAGACCATGTATTTTTTATTGAAAGAATATCTACCGATAAAAATACCTACCTATTCATATTAAAGAATCTGTAAAATTATTAAAGATGTTGATTATTTCAATAATATAAAAAAACCCTTTGTCTGCGAATTTTCCATTACGATATTTCCGTGTATCCATTAACTACGAGAATAATGTTTACACTTGTCTTATTTGTCTCAAACCAGTGGGGCTTTTAGCTGTTCCATATTTATCCTGATATCACTCCGTTACCAGGAATTAAATGTTTGAGTCCTTTCCTATTGCACTTTATTTAGAAATGTAACTTCGGGCATAGAAGTAACTCCAGCCTTTTCCATTGCCGCTTTTAAGTCAGGACTAGTAGTAAATGCCTTAGCCACTTCAAGGCTGGGCGCTTCCGAAATAACAATTGCATGATTTTTATCTTCAGCCGAATTGTAAACACCGGTAATTTTTATTCCTTTCTTTTCAGTAAGTTGACGATTATCATCAAATACTTTTTTAAATTGATTAAAGTCTTTTACTTTATGTGTCACAATAAATGTTGTCATAATATTTCGTTTTTTTAGTTTTTCCTACTCTTATGGCTTTTCGGCATCGCCCCGTTTTTTCGAGTGGGTACTTGGCTCCACTTTTTCTTTCTAATTAACGGTTATAGTCGCAGTCATAACCGAATGGTATTTGCAATATATATTGTAAACACCCGCAGTACTAAAAGTATAAACAAACGTGTTATTTAAATTTAAATCTCCACTACTTACAAAGAGGTTATTTGCTTCACTCACTGTGTGAGTCATATTGTCTTTATTTGTAAAAGTTATAGTGGTACCCTTTGGAATGGTTTTTTGCGATGGATTATAAGCGGTATTTTGTAGCCAAACTTCGTTCGCCCCGGGTGTGCCCTCGCTTTTCTTTTTACAACTGCTGAATAATAGTATGGTGGATACTAAAATCATTACTGATAAAATTACCTTTTTCATATCCGTCTTTATTTATATAATAATAAATTAATTATTGATTTAGGTTGTCCTATGAACCATAGATAATTTTCCCACTTGCTTTTGACTGTCCTTTAGTTTCTATCAAATAATAATATATACCATGATTTACATTTTCTCCATTTTCATTTTTCCCGTCCCAGCAAATTACATGATCGCCTTTTTCATAATTACTATTTGCAAGCATCCTGACAATTTTGCCTGTAATATCGTAGATACTTATTTTTACAGTTCCGCTTTCTTTAAGTGTAAATGACATAGAAAGAATTGTTATAAATGGATTCGGATACAAATGCATAAAATTGGAAGTGCTGTTATAACTGGTTAATCCTGATCCCGCGGATACGTTAATTACCCCATGCATCATAGTAGGATGTATAGCGCAATGGTAGTCATATTCTCCGGCAACAGTAAGTTGTATCTCAAATATTTGGCTTGAAGAATTCATCGGATGACTCCAGCTTGTAGCACCCGCTGGAATGGTAACTGATGTAGTGGTATGGCTTCCTGACACCCAAACCCATTTTACAGTATCACCGCTTTTAATGCTAAGTGTACTTGGCGTGAACGAATAGCTAGCAACATCTACAGTGTGAATAGTTGCATTTGCTGTATTAAAAAACAAAACAACAAACATTAAAGTTGAATAAAACGTAAATTTTGTTTTCATAATGATTGATTTTTATTGTTAATACTTATTTATTTTAAGCATTTATTACAAGAACAAAATTATTCAGCTTATAATTATAGGGTATTAAAAAGGAATTAAGATGGTATTAAAATAGCATTAATAATAAAGAAACCACTCCATTTTTAATGAAGTGGTTAAAGTGTAATTGAAATTAATTCTGTTATGTGGTTTTCAAAAGTTTGAAAGCGTGATTCCATTTATTATCTTTAATTCCGGGTATGCAATACAACATACATAAGGGTTCTATGGCACGTGCGGCTTCAACTGTTCCCATATCTTCAGTTTCCCAACCGAATTTATCCAGTATTTCATTCACCTCTTTTTTTGAAGTAGTATCATTTCCGCAAATAAACATAGTAGGTTTGGCAATGTTGAGCTTCGGATTCACCATCATGGCACTTCCAACAGAATTGAAAGCTTTTACAAACTTGCAATCAGGGTAAGCTTTCTGAAGTTGTTCCATCAACGACTCATTGTAATTAGTGAAAAAACTAATCACACCATTCACTGGGGGTTTATTATCTATAGGGTTTGTACAATCAATGATTGTTTTCCCTTTTAGATTTTCTTTCCCGCACTTTTCAAGTGCTTCTTTCGCATGCATCCCGTTTACAGCAAGAACAAGTATTTCGCCGTAAGCAGCAGCCTTATCGAAGTCGCCGGTTTGAAGTTCATTATGAAATTCATTCTTTATTTGCTCCTGTTTCTGTTTGCTTCCTGATCCGAGCATTGTTTGATGATTATGACCAATGAAGCCTTTTGCAAGAGTTTTTCCAACTACTCCTGACCCAATGATTCCAATTTTTTTCATTTTAATTCGGTTTGAGTTTATAACTAATTTTATGATTAAGGAAACAAAATTAGGCAGGCTGAACCAGGCTGAGATTAAAATAAAATTAATAAGATATTAAAATCGCATTAAATTTAATGTGTTCACTCTGTCCTATAATAATTTCATCACTTTAGGCTGTTAAATCACAATTTTATATTTTAAAGTATATTGATTTTTGCTTCCTCAAAACGGGAAGGTTGAATGAGGAATAAAATGCCTCAAAGCATGACATACTTTAGTTGCCCTTCCCTGACAGTCTGCATGACAGGTCGTACAAAATATATTTTTAACCTTTGCCTCAAATAAAAAGCAAAAGCGCGGCAAAATGCCACGCTTGAGCTATCATTATGAAGAAAGCAATTTTAATTATGAATTTTGATATGCCTGTGCAAATACTTTTGCAAACTCCTCTATAGTTGTAGGAGTACTATTTTCAGGTGTACGTTTATGATAATTAAGCGCAGTACCCTTGTTAAATGCTTCGGACATGGCAGCATAAATGACGTGCAACATTTTTAGAAGCATATCCCGATTGTACCATATATTTTGCAGCATCATCATAAGAATACTGTACATATTTTAAATCGGGTTTGCCAATTGCCTTGCCAATAACTGCCGTTACTTCGTTATAAGTTACATCGCGCGGACCCAGCACATATTGAATCTGGTGGCCTTTAAACTTCAGGTCATTTAAAAGATTGCATGCTACATGTGCAATGTCCTTAGTTGCCACCATAGGTACTTTCAGATCAGCTTTTATAGCTGCTCCTGCAGTACCTGTTTGCTTTATAGAACCAATCTGCCCGAGCAGGTTTTCCATAAAATAAGGGCACCTTAGGTTTATAACATTCGCATCCTTTAAAGCGGTGAATTTATATTCCATATAGGCTAGTCCGTCAACCGGACCTACACCTTCACCCAGGTGAGCGCCCACGCTGCTGAGCAAAACAACATTTTTTACATGATTCGACTTTGCAGCTTCAAACAAATTGTTGGCTATATGGTGCTGGTGTGTTGTAAGGTCATCAATGTGCATATCATAAGGTATCATACAAAAAACTACAGTTGCACCTTCAAATGCTTTCTTCACAAATGAGGCATCAGTCAGATCGCCTGCCATTATTTCTGCGCCTTTTTCAGTTAAAGACTGCAATTTGTCCGAATGACGTGCAATAGCCCTTACTTTTTTTCCTTTCGATAATAATTCCAGTGTCAGAACTTTACCGATTTTTCCTGTTGCTCCTGTTATTACGTACATTTTAGTTTTTTTAAGATTAATAATATAAATCGTTTTATAATGATTTTACTTTTTTAATTTATGTTCGTACCATGGCCAGTTAAGAATTGTTCAATTAACCGCGGTACGCAATTTTTAATTTTTCAATATCAAGTTTTACCATTTGCATTAAAGCCTGCATTACCCTGTTCGATCTTTCAGTGTTGGTGTCCTGCATCATTTCATTTAATATAGTGGGGACAATTTGCCATGAAACACCGAATTTGTCTTTAAGCCATCCGCACTGTTGCGTCAATCCTCCTTCTGAAAACTTATTCCAGAATTCATCTATTTCCTTTTGTGTTTCGCAATTAACGATAAAAGAAATGGCTTCCGAAAATGTAAATGCAGGCCCGCCATTCAATGCAAGGAAATCTTGTCCTTCCAACTGAAATTTAATTGTCAAGTACACTGCCTTCAGGCATCGGGGCATTTTTACCATAGCGTGTGGTAACTATTGCTTTGGAGTTTTTAAACACCGATAAATAAAATTTAACGGCTTCTTCAGCATTATCGTTAAACCACAAACAAGGTGTGATCCTTTTAGTTTCCATTATATTGAATTTTATAAAAGCCTGTCCGGTTTTAAACGAACAGGCTTCTTAACAGCATATTTGATTAATCCTTTTTAGGATATTCGTAGCTGATCATCCAGTTAATATTAAATAAATCAGTTAACATGCCAAAATATGAATTCCAGAATTGGTCAGCAATAGGCATAGTAACTTTCCCGCCTTCGGAAAGCCTTTTAAATAACTTTTCTGCTTCTTCTTTGCTGGAAGCTGTTATTGCCAAAGAAATATTTTGTCCTTTTTAACTTCACCCATTGAAGGGTTTGAATCACTTCCCATCAATATTGTTTCTTTGCTGATAGGTAAAGAAATATGCATTAGTTTTTCATTTGTCACTTTCACGGAGTTTCTTGTCCGGGTGCAGGTGGCATATCTTTGAACCTCATTAACTGTTGAAATTCTCCACCGAATACTGATCTGTAAAATTTGAACGCTGTTTCGCAATTGCCATTAAACGTCAAATATGGATTTAGCTGTGCCATAATATTTTTTATTTTTAATTGTTTATTAATACTTCTTTTTCTCTTACTATAGGTATTTACCTAGATAAGGATGACAAAGGTATCTCTACAAAAAATATCAAAAATTAAAAAGAGATTAAGCTTAGATTAAGATTGGATTAAGTCTTTATTGTGCATGGATCATAACCTTCAGAGTAAGGAACTTTTGTCCGCAAATAAAGCTTGTCTGCTTTAGTTCATGAGTTACTCATACCGAAAATGGCGTTGTGAGTTTATATGTCATTAGGCGGGGCGCAATTTATTACGCCCACAGTTTTCAATTAATTACTCTTCACTAATATTGAACGCACCAACCTTATTAGGTAGAGAACAAAGATAAAAATCAGTGCCACTGCAACAAGGGAAATTGTCAGAGGCGAAAGTATTCTTTGTAAAATCATAGTTGTTAATTTTTCAGAATATTATTTATCCATTTAATGCATTTTAGCAATATAGACAAGGAACTTATGGCAGAAGCAGTTCAATAAATATTTCTATTTATTTCTCAATGCCTTTTTTGCAAATCGTATAATTAGTAATATGATCAATAATGTTATCATAAAATGATCTTTAACTTATTTTTCCTCCGGCATTCTTGTGTTCCCTTGTCGTTCAACCATCCATGCGGGATACTCTGTAACAAGCGCCGAAATCTGTTCCAGTTGTTTCATATCTTCGTCAGTAAGCTGAAGTTTAGTTGCGGAAATATTATCTGTTAATTGCTCAGTGTTTTTAGCTCCGATAATGATACTTGTTACATACGATTTTTTTAGCATCCATGCAAGCGCTACCCTTGCTGCAGAGGCATTATGTTTTTTCCCAATCCGTATAAGTACATCAATAATGTCGTAAGCTTTTTGTTTGTTCAGTGGAGGGAAATCAAATGTATCCCTGCGGCTGTTGCCTGCAATTTCTTTATTGCGTGTAAATTTCCCTGACAGAAAACCTCCTGCTAAAGGGCTCCACGGCATCAATGCAAGCCCTTCGCTAATCGCCATTGGAACAATTTCACGCTCAATATCCCTGCCTGCAATGCTGTAATAATTTTGCAATGCGCAGAACTTTGTATAATTCATCATTTCAGCAATGCTATTGGCTTTCATTACCTTCCATGCCGGGTGGTTGCTTATCCCAATGTAGCGAACCTTACCTGCCTTCACCACATTATCAAGGCCATTCATAGTTTCTTCCAATGGCGTTATTGGGTCAATGCCATGGATATACAGGAGATCAATATGTGAAATATTCAAACGTTTCAGGCTGTCATCAACAGCATCCATAATGTGTAGTTTTGAAAGTCCCACCTGGTTGGCGCCCGGACCTGTCCGTCCTCTTACTTTTGTTGCTACAACTATTTGTTGCCTGTTGATACCAATTTCTTTCAGCGCTTTTCCCAACATGGTTTCAGACATACCTTCAGAATAAACATCAGCAGTATCAATAAAATTTATGCCACTTTCGAAAGCCATTTTTATAAGTTGGTTCACATCCTGCTGTTGCATGCTGCCAACAGACTTCCACATTCCACTGCCACCTCCAAAGGTCATCGCACCGAGACACATCTCCGATACAAGAACACCTGTTTTTCCTAGTTGATTATATTTCATTTTTATCAAATTTTAAATAATAGGTTATTTACATTTTGTCAGGTGTAATAGGTTGTGGTACTATATTTCTTACAGGTTTAATGCTTTTTAAATACATAAATATTAAGTTGACATCATCATCCGTCAAAATTGCAAAATCTTGCCAGGGGATAGGCGGTAAAAGCATACGTCCATTTTCTACTCCTTTATATTTGCCCTGAGTGACTGCTCTTTTAAATTGTTCTAATGTCCAATTTCCAATACCTGTTTGATCCGGTGTCAAATTGCCTGCAAAAGAAACACCCCATGGGCCTGCAGCAGCACTTAAGTCGGGATAAAACATAGGGTAGCCATCTTTAATCATTTTGTTGTTACCAAATTTAACTATTGGCCTGTCGGAAGGATAACCGGATAACATCAACTCAGGAATTACTACAGGACCGCTCGTGTCAATTTTTTTGGGAGAATGACAGTCATTGCAACCCATTATTTCTACAAGGTATTTACCATGTTTTATACTATCATCCTTTGATGATGCAATACCTTGCATATTGTCCTTACCGGATTTTTGATTGCTGTTTGAGCAAGATGTAATATACAGCATAAAGTATATTGCTGCAAACATCAGTACTAGAAAATTGTTTTGTTTCATGTTTATTTGGTTTTTAATTTATCCTAATCATTTGGTTTATTGGTGTTGCTCCATTTTTCCTCTGTGGCGGAGTGTTATGTGATCTCAACCAGATGGTGTTATATCGCAATAATCCTCAATCTTTTTTGACCTTGGTTAATTAAATTTGCCTATAATGATCAATGCTTGTTCATAAAATTTACAAGCTCGTCAATTTTTCTTGCAAGAGAAAAATCATTTTCCGTTATCCCATCGGCAGAATGTGTCCTGAGGCGAATATTTAATTTATTATAAGAATTCGACCAGTCAGGATGATGGTTCATCTTTTCAGACTCAAAGCCTATGCGTACCATGGCAATCATAGCATCCTTAAAGTTTAAAAAGACAAAGTCCTTCTCCAGATATCCGTTGATATATGACCATCCCGGCATATTTCGTAGTTCGGATTGTATGAATTCAATGTTAAAATTTTTCATAATAATTCTTTTTAAATTAATTACTTGTCACCGTTACCTTCAATAGCTCTGGTAATAATTCCATCAGGTTCTTTTAAAAAACCGAACTTACCTGCATCATGAATAATCATGATGTCAGTTTAGCATCCGAAGTAATGGGAACGCTTAGCGCCCTTGATACAGGACAATTTCTTTCAGCATCCAGGGTAACCTCCTTAAACTCTTCCGCATTAATACCTTTTACAGAGCCTGTAATGGATAAATGAACACCCGTAATAGTTAATCCTTCCAAAGTTACAGTTGCTTCCGTTTCCAGATATTCAGGATTCAATCCTTTCTGGGTTAAGGCTGCACAAACAGCCATAGTAAAACATCCTGCATGAGCTGCGGCAATCAGTTCTTCAGGGTTCGTACCTTTTTCTTCTGCCTCAAAGCGTGATTTGTAATCATAACATGCCTTGTATAAGATTCCGCTTTTTGCAGTCAATCTGCCTTTACCTTCTTTCAGGTTGCCTGTCCAATATGCTTTTGCTGTACGTTTCATTTTATTTATTTTTTATCACTGTTATGTTAATTTATTTCATTATTCACATTTAACTTTTATACTGCTCCCGCCGACAAAGCCTACACTCCGGGAGTTTTATCCCGGGATATATCAGCTTACCTTTATTTCAGACTGGCTAAGCAGGTAATTCTCCATACCCATTTGTTCAATTTGCGATAGCTGCGTTTCGGCCCAATCAACATGATCTTCTTCCATTTTAAGTATAATGGTCAGAAGGTCAACCGTACCCTGGTCATTTATTTCCCTTGCAAGCTTTATTGCTTCATTATAATTGCGAACAGCTTCAAGCTCAAAGTTATTATCGTTGGTAATCATTTCTGAAACGGTTTTACCAACCTTTATAATATTAAGTTTGGAAACAATCGGCATACCGTCAAAAAAAATGATGCGCTCTATAAGCCACTCGGCATGGTGCATTTCATCCATAGCCTGTTTTCTTATAGTCGAGTAAAGTTTACAGTAACCCCAGTTTTTGCACATTTCAGAATGTAACATGTACTGGTTTACGACAGTTAGTTCCTCTGCCATCAGCGAATTTAACACTGCAAGTAATTTTTCATTTCCTTTCATTTTGTTTTTTTTAAAGTTTAAATACCAATATAATTTGAGAAACAACACCAATCACCATTTACCGGTTATTGCTTATATAATTTCAAATACCGTTTTTAACTCTTTGATTTCCATCACAAAAATATTTATATCAATATTATCCTGAATTAAGAAGAAATTAAGCTTGGATTAAGATGAGGTTAATTGAGGTTGGTTGTGACAGGAAAATTCTATATCTTTTTTCGTCGGTATGTCTTATATTCTCAACTTAATGAAAAAGAATTATTTTTGCGAAACGGAAGGCACATCTGTGATCTATTTTTAAGTGTACTCATAGAAAATACTTTTCTAATCTTTTGAATTCTTTTCATTAAAAGTAACTCATCAGGAATTTGTTTACAGGCAGATAATCGGATCAAGGAATTAAGTTAACAAGGAATGAAAAACAAAGATCAATGAGAAGCTTTCAAGTATTTATTTCCCACATTAAACTATTCAAAAGAGCAGCAGTATTAATTGTACTTGTATTCTTACATACTATTAATATAAACGCTCAGAATGCCAATACCGCCACAGGCAAGATAACAGGAAGAATTATCGACTCTGTTTCAGTACAGCCCGTTGAATATGCAGCTATAAGCCTCCTTACGCAGGGCGAAAATAAAGTGGTTAATGGTTCAACTGCCGACAATAAGGGCGCTTTTAAACTTATAAACGTTGCAGATGGGAAATACAAATTGCTTATTGAATTTATTGGTTATAAAAGATATGAGAAAGATAATATTGTTGTAAGCAAGGAAAATCCAAATGTTGAACTTGGAGATATTTTTTTATTGATCAAAAATACCAACCTTAAAGAAGTTAACATTACTGCTGACAAAAGTTACATTGAGAACAAAATTGATAAAACGGTTTACAATGCCGAAAAGGATATTACTTCACAAGGTGGTGTGGCTGCAGATATACTGAAAAAAGTTCCACAGGTTTCTGTGGATGTTGACGGGAATGTGGAGTTGCAGGGTAATTCGAACATACGCTTTTTAATTAACGGGAAACCGTCTGTGCTATTTGGAAGCAATATAGTGGATGTGCTGCAATCCATTCCGGCAAGCCAGATACAAAGCATTGAACTTATTACCAGTCCGGGTGCTAAATATGACGCTGAAGGAACAGGAGGAATCATTAATATCATACTTAAAAAGAGTGAAGCACATGGAATCAATGGCAATATATCATTGACAGGAGGTACTCGCTTAGAGAATGGTTCAGTTAACCTGAATATGCGAAGAGGTAAGTTTGGCGTTAATGTTTTTTGCAGCGGAAACGCCCAATTACTTTCTACTACTGTTAATAGCATGAACCGCACATCGCAGGATTCATCAACATCAGCAAGCCTTATACAAAACGGCACAAGCAAATTTCAACGACAGGGCTTTCAATCGGGTATTGGTTTTGATTGGGACTTAACACCAAAGGATAATATTTCAGCTACATTGGGTTACGATTATTTCGGGAACAGCAATACAGGAAGTGCAGGCAGGCAGAACATTCTGAATGATAGTGCAGGAAACCAGCTTTCCGATATTAATGATATGGTCATAACGTCCAGTAAATTTCATGAATATTCCTACGACTGGGATCTGGGTTATAAAAGGAAATTTAAAAAAGAAGACCAGGAACTGGAATTTCACGTTAGTTCATCCAACGGAAATATATTCACTTATTATGATGAAGCGCAAAAATTTATTACTCCCGATTCAACCTATTACAGCTCGTACGGAAACAATCCCGGTATCGAGAACGAAATGGATGTGGAAATAAATTACACCCAGCCATTAGGCTGGGATGCCACGCTTGAGGCAGGCGGCAAAACAGAATTCGATCATATTCAAAGCACTTCTGATGTGTATCTGCTGAACCTTTTCTCTGGTAATTATGATTACAATACCTACCAGTCTAATTCGGTTGATTTTAAAAGGACCATATACGCCGGTTATCTTTCGGCTACCTTTAAAGTGTTAAAGCTGCTCGACATTAAAGCAGGTTGCCGCGATGAATATACCGAAGCAACTGCCGATTATTCGAATGCTGGTAAATTCAATATGTCGCCGTACAATACGGTTGTTCCATCTATGGTCATTTCACGCACTTTCAAAAAGAAACAGATGCTGAAGATAAGTTATACCCACCGTATAGAACGTCCCGATTACAGGGATATGAACCCCTTTGTTAATGCCAGCGACCCTAAAAACATTACTACAGGCAATCCAAATCTTCAACCCGAAATTGGCGACAAAGTTGAATTAGGCTACAGCCAAACATTTAAGAATGGTTCGACAATAAATCCGGTTATGTTCTACCGAGGAAATAAAAATGATATACAATCATACACTGTTTATTATCCAACATTCACTGTAGGTGATACAACCTACACCAATGTGGCAGTAAGCACACGCGAGAATATTGGCCGCGAAGACAACTTCGGGTTAAGCATATTTGCATCTGTTCCTGTTACCAAAAAATTAAATCTTCGCACCAACATTTCCTGTTTCAAAAGATACATCAATACAGGCTTTGCTACAGGCGGCAATATTCACGGATTTAACAGCCGTTCTAATCTCAATGTATCCTATCAGCTAAGCAGCACGCTTATTTTAGAATTATTAGGCAATTATAATTCTCCCAGGATCAATGCACAGGGCACTATGCCTGCCTTTTACACCTATAACTTCGCTTTCCGCAAGCAGTTGTTCAATAAAAAAGCCAGCATTGCATTTACAGCCACTAATTTTTTCAGCAAATATATATACCAGAAAACCACGCTTACAGGCGAAGACTTTACTATAGATAACACCCGCCAGTTGCCTTACCGTTCCTTTGGAATTAACCTCACCTATAAATTCGGAAAGATGGAATTCAAAAAGGAAAAAGAAACTGAAGATATTAATCTTACCAGCCCTCCGGAGAATTAAGAGCAAGTATCTTAACAGGAAAACTAATACAAAAAGAGGAAAAACCGATTGCATTGAATTCTGTTGAATGGCTCTATGTAGTATATTGTAATGCACAGTTATTATGTAAAAATAAAAAAGGCTAACATCGAAAAGCCTGCTTAGCATAGTGGCAGGCTTTTTTATTGCTTAATAAAGCTAATAAACAAACCTTAGTATTTTCAAGTTCTTATCGGGAAAAGTCTATATCGGACCGTTTATTATAGATATCGGACTGATAACGCTCGATAACGAACCGATAACGATCGTTTACAGACAGATAACGCTCGATAACGGACTGATAACGATTGTTTCCGGTCTGCTTTCGAGATTTATAAGCTAGTTTTGGATTTTGGCTGGGGTGTAATGTACGGTGGTGAAGCCTGTCTGCACGCTTCGCATCGATGCGAGCCGGCAGGCAGGGGGCAAAAAACATCTGAAAATTATCTGTTAATGGCAACTTAAAGAAATAGATACATTGGAGTAAAGTTCAGAGTACTTAGAGCTAAACCCTCTAAGTACTCTTTTTATTTTATAATCTTTTCGCTAACACTTCTAAACTAAAAAGCGAATTTAATAATCTATACCTCTAAGCTTGTAAAATAAACAGCAAAGCATCTAAGCTTTGCCGCAAGACTTGTAATCTTTTCATCCAGTCTTATAATCTATAACGTAAGGAATGTAATTATTTCCGAAATGATTACAAGCATTTCCGCTATGCTACTAATTTATTCCGAAACAATTACAGGCATAGCGGAAACAATTACAAGCACAGCGGAAACAATTACAGGCATAGCGGAAACAATTACAGGCATAGCGGAAACAATTACAAGCATAGCGGAAATGATTCCTTGCACAGCGGAAACAATTACAAGCATAGCGGATAGAATTACAAGCACAGCGGATATTATTACTTTCCAGGCGCAAAATATGCTCGCGGCGGTTTTTTAAACCATGCGCAACTGACAAAAAGGCGTGCGCTGAGTTTGCGGCGTTTTTGAAAAAGTAGCCATCTGACAAAAAGGCGTGCGGTAGCCGCAAGATAGGGGCAAAATAACTTAATTCGCTTAATACCCCTCCGTATTTATACCACTTTATCAGTTTAGGGATATTATTGGTGTGGAAATATTACAAACTTGTAATAGAGGTTTTGAGAGTTTTGATATACTTTTGTTTTTGCACAAGAAGGGGGATAAGGGACAACAAAGGCGATTAGTTCGCCACTGCAAGCAATGCTTAACCATTATAGGCAATTTTATGAAAAAGATTTTAACAATTTTAGTTGTACCTATTTTGTTTTCATTTGGAAACAATAATGATTTTGAAATTTTGACTTCAAATCAATGGAGACTTATCCATATTATGATAAATAATCCATACAGTAATATTGTTCTGCCTGTAGACATTTCAGCAACCTTGACAGTGAATGCCAACAAATGTTTTGGGAGTGATGGCTGTAATTCATTTGAAGGAAAATGTTCAATAAGAAATGATTCAATTTATTTTGAGAATATTTATTGTAATGCAATGTTTTGTTTTGATCGTCTTAGAGATACAGTTGAAAAGAAATTAGGAAACTGTCTTTTGAATCAATCTGCAAAATATATAATAATAAAGGACACGCTAATGTTGACGACGAAACAGCATGATGTATTTAAGTATATTATAATGAATAAATAAAACTACACATAACCTAGCATTGCTTCAATGTCGGTAAGGAAATTTGTAAAAGAATAATCAATAACTTAATAACAAAATAACTTCCTGTTAGCAACTGGATTCATATAGCAAAATCATAAAGAAATATATTTGCAATATCTTTATGGAAAAGTAATATTATTGCAATCTTATTAGCGAAAATAAAATATGCTTTTTTAATAACCTTTAAATCCAAACCAAATGAAAAAGATCATTGCACTTATTGCCACTGTTTTACTGTTAAATACCGCGATGGTATTTGCACAGCGGAATGCTAACCAGAAAAGCTTTAAAACACAAAATGAACTATCGCCATCCAAAGCGGGTGTCCTTAACGAAGATAATGAATACTACCAATCCAATGCCCCTGCCGCTAATGCTAACGGCAATGCCGCTTATAATCAAGCTTATAATCCTTATCCGGCCTATTACCAGAACGATGATGAAATTGTGCTGAATGTTAAAGCGCTGATGAATGTTAAAGCCACCAGCTTCCTGGCAGTATTTAACCTTACACAGGTTGGGCAAACTGCTGCCAAAACCAACGAACTGATGAATACCCGGATAAATAATTTCCTGGCAGGCGTTAAGCAAATGGGTATAAGTGAAAAGGATATTTATATAGATATGATATATCTTGTACCTACGTTTGAATACGATGCGCAAAAAAAGCTTTTCAGCAAAACCACGTATAATGAAATACCCACCGGCTTTGAGATGCAGAAAAATATTCATATTAAGTTCAACGACATCAACAAAGTTGCCGACCTGGTTACACTGGCTGCCAATAACGAAATTTACGACCTGGTTAAAGTGGATTATTTTGTGGAAAGCACACAGAATATATATGACAGTCTTAGAAACGTGTCGGTGAAGAATATTTTAACTCGCGAAGCAGCCGTAAAAAAACTAAACCTGAACCTGAGTGATAAATATGAAATTATCAGCGAGCACAGTTACACCATATATCCCGAAACACAGTATCCCGATTATGATGCATTCGTGAGCCAGTCGGTTGATGCCGCTAAAGATGAATCGGGCGTTACCTCCATACGCAAACCCCAAACCGTTGCATACGACCAGTATCCATACAACAGCTTTGATATTATTATAAACCCTGATATACTGGAACCGGTAATACAGTTTGTTTACAACTTAAAGGTTAAATTTACTCTGAAGAAACCTGAAGACGGGCCTAAAAACAATTATATAGTGATCACACCATCGGGCGAGATGAAAACGCTGGATATTAAATAAACGGTTTGCCGGATAATACTGGCTGGGTGTAGGCTACACTTGCATACTGTTTCGCACTTGCCTGCGGGTGGGAATGTTAAATAATGCATGAACAAAGCAACAGTTAATAAAATGAAGCTTGTAATTTTAATCCCATTATTTATTTCGTGCATTGCGTTTGGGCAAAGCCAAAGCAAGGACAGCATTTACACCAAACCTGAAATTGCAGCAAAGTTTAAATATGATGATAAAGAATTAAATAATTTTTTCTCAACCAATAAACAATTGCCTTATATAGCTGTATATTATGGTATCAATGGACAGGTTGAACTTACAATTACTATCGACAGCTCGGGAAAGTTCAAAGAAATTGTTTTAAATAAAGAAACATATGATGTGGGGGTACTGTCGTTAAAGAACGATGTGATGATTACCGATGATGATTTGAACGGCCTTTTTGGTGGAGAGGCAAAAAGATTGGTAATGTTATTAAGCGGTCTGTATATTCCGGCATCAAATTCTGGAGTACATGTACCGTCGGCATTAACACTTACCATTACTTTCACTTCAAGGCAATACGAACAGAACCAACGGGATTTCAAAGAGCAACTTCATCATAAAAAGAATATAAAATGGAATTTTGGCGAGTATTTACCGTATTACAACATGAAGCGCGATACAATAAGATATAAAAAAGGAGTTGAGAAATATAGTGAAAACAAATTTGATCTTGCCCGCATTTACTTTGAGGAAGCGGTAAGGATAAATCCTAAATATATAGATGCATATTATAATCTGGGTTATGTGGATATGAAATTAAATGAAAGTTCAAAGGCATGTGAAGCTTGGGGAAAAGCGAAAGAATTAGGTGATACAGAAGTTCCCGCCCTGATTGAAAAGTATTGTAAATAGTGCCAGTTTCGCACTCGCCCGCCTGTTCTTCACGACATGCTTGATGCCTTTGCCGTGGATGTGAAATTGTTAATGCAATAACTTAGTCCCCAAATTGCAGTGGTACCTAACAGAAAAGTCTGTCTAAATTTTAGACAGGCTTTTTTGTTTATACCGATTAATTTTTTCAAATGATCGAAAACTTTTACAATATAAAATATATTAGTTTATTTGACTTGTGTCGAAATAATTAGTATATTTGCTCTTAGTATTCACCACATTAAAAACAATAATTTTAAAATATCATAAACCATGAAAAGAATCTTTACTGTATTAATGTTGCTTGTTTTCCAGATTGGGATACTAGAAGCACAAATATCGGGAACAGAAGCCTATGTTTTAGGCAATGGTGTTCAAATTGGAATTAGCGGGAAAGGAGGTTTTGAAGGAGCCGATACCACAATTGGCACTATGCCAGCGGGAACGCATTTCCGTTCAAACACCCAGTATTTTGGTATAGTTGCAAACCCCCAGAATAATAACTGGGCTTCATTTAACGGGGATTACTTCTCTCCTGGCACACCGGAAAATGGTTGGGGGCTTTCCTTAGGTACATCTGCCAGCGATGCTTCCAACAATTGTACACAAGTGTTTGATATACCCGGAAGCATAACAAACTATTCGGTTAACCATGGCTACATCAATGTTGATTGGGAGGGAACCGATGCAGTGGGAGGAACAAATCTTGATGTGAAAATTAATTTTTTGTTAAAGGAAACTGATCTTTTCTATACTACAACTGTATCTGTTACAAATAATACTTCAGCTACAATTCCTCAACTTTATTATTACAGGAATATAGACCCTGATAATAATATAATGATAAATGGATCTAATTATGCAACCCTCAATACAGTTGTATCTCAGCCCGGAACAGGCGGACATGATATTGCCAAGGGTAAGCGCAACCCAATCTTCACCATGGGATTCTTATATGGCGCTTGCCGCTGAGGGAGCTAACTGGAGGGCTTCATACGGCGGATTTTCAAACAGGGCTGGTTCTGCTATCTGGAATGGAACAGGTTTCACTCAAACAGTAGGTTCATCCGACAGCGCAGATATTGCTATTCAATTAAGTTATCTAATTCAGAATTTGGCTCCCGGTGCTACTGAAACATTCAATTTTATCACTATGTTTTCGAATTCAATTATACCTATTTATGGTAATTTACTCTATTTTACATTTCCGGGTACATCTCATCCCTCTATGACTGCTTGCAGTACATGTGCTGACACTGTTAGTACTTGTGGAGGGACAGTTCCAATTGTAATTACGGGTGCAACAGCTAATGAATATTCTTGGGTGTGGAGTCCTGCTTCAGGATTATCTGTAAGCACAGGAGATAGTGTTATAGCCAACCCATCCGTTACAACGATGTATACAGTCATAGGTACTCCTTTGGATACTTCTGTTATTGCTGATACTCTTACCATTGTGGTAAAGGATACTCCAGGAGCATCAGTTGGCATTACGGCTTCTGTAAACCCTATTTGTTCGGGTACTTCAACAATTCTAACTGGAAGTGGGGCGACCTCTTATTCATGGAATAATGGACTTGGGACTATAAATCCTGTATCTGTGATGCCGGTAACTGCCACAATCTACTCAGTTACAGGTACTGATATTAATGGTTGCACAGCTACAGCAGATATCGGTGTTAATGTAATCAATACATCTGTTAGTATTTCAGCATCGGCAGACCTCATTTGTGCGGGCACTTCAACAACTTTGACAGCAAGCGGAGCAAACACTTATTCATGGAGCTATGGATTAGGAACTAATAATCCAGTTACAGTTACGCCAACTTCTGTATCAATTTACACAGTTACAGGTACTGATACTAATGGGTGTACGGGTAGTGCAAATATAACGATCAATATTGTTCCCACTGCCGCAGCGCCTTACATTTGCATGGTTACAACAGATAGTTCAACGTTTTATAAATATAATGATATCTATTGGGACAATACTTTATACAATAATGTTGACAGCTTTATCGTGTACAGGATGAATGTACTAACTTCAACCTATTTACGCATTGGAGCAGTAAGCGCAAATGCCTTGAGTGAATTTACAGATACTGCTCAAAGTATTGGCGGACCTAATGGTGGAAATCCGATGTATTCTAGTTGGTTATATAAACTTGCTATACGTGATACTTGTGGCAATATTAGTGGTGAAAGTCCATATCATCAAACAATGTTTGTTCAGGAAAGCGGTCCTAATTTTTCATGGAATGCTTATACGATAGAAACAGGGCAGACAAACCCGGTAATAGGTTATGCTTTTCTAAGAGATGATAATAACACAGGGAATTGGCATGTTCTGGTAAATACAGCCGGCCTTGCATCTACAGATCCGAACTATACAAGTTACCCTAATGGTAATTGGCGAGTTGATGCTTTAGGTTTTGATTGCACACCATCAATGTTAACCAGTACACATACATATTTAAAATCACACAGCAATACAATTAAACCGGCGCCAATGGGCATAGTACCGCATTTATTAAATGCAGAACAGATAGCTATCTACCCAAATCCTGCAAACGAATATATTACCATTGAGAATTTTGTATTTTCTAAAGGACAAACAATTTCTGTTTACGATATTCAGGGACAACTGTTATTACAGCAGCCAATGTTGCAAGCTAAAACAAATATTAATATTACAACAATCTCAAATGGTGTATATTTCCTAAAAGTGGAAAATGAAAAAGGGGTAGTGGCGAAGAAGTTTGTAAAAGAATAAATCAGCAAATAAAGAAATGAACAAAAGGCTTCGAAATATCGAAGCCTTTTGTTTTTAAAATAAGTGCGCACTTTCCCACCAAATAAGGTATTTGTATAGGTTATAAAAGTTAATGTTAAATTTGCATGTGTCGAAAATTAATGTACTTTTGCCACAGAATTCATTACATATAAAACAACAACCACTAAAACTTAAAACATGAAAAAAATTATTACAATTTTAACTTTGCTCGTAATTCAAGCCGGGATATTACAAGCACAAATGGTAGGCGCAGATGCCTATATTCTTGGCAGAAACATTCAGATTGGAATTAACGGCGAAGGAGGTTTTGAAGGAGTTGATACTACTGTATCTCCACTTTTGCCGGGTATGCATTTTCGTTCCAATTCGCAATATTTTGGTTTCGTTGCCAACCCACAGAATAATAACTGGGCAACATTTGATGGCGACTTTTTCACACCTGGATCTCCTGAAAACGGATGGGGAATCACTATAGGTGCGAATTTATCTTCTGCCAGTGACAATTGTACCCAAGTATATGACATACCCGGAAGCATAACCAATTATTCAAATAATCTTGATTGCATTACGGTTGACTGGGAAGGAACCGATACAGTAGGCGGTACCAATCTTGATGTTAAAATTGAATATTTATTGCAAGATACTGCACTTTTTTATACTACCACTATATCTATCACAAACAATGATTCTCTACCAGTGCCAGAATTATATTATTATAGGAATATGGATCCCGATAATAATGTTATGATTAATGGAACTAATTATGCAACAAATAATACAATTGTTTCCCAACCAGGCACTGGCGGGTGCGATATTGCCCAGGTAAGTGCAACCCAAAGTACTCCCTGGACATCTTATGTTGGCTTTGCTGCTACCGGCGCTGACTGGAGGGTTACTTATGGCGGGTTTTCAAACAGGAATGGTAACAACATTTGGAATGATTCTATCGGTTTTACACAGGCACTTGGTTCAGATAGCGATGATATAGCTATTTCAATGGCTTACCGTATTCAAAACTTACTCCCGGGAGCTACTAAAACATTTAAATATGTTACAATCCTTTCTGATTCTTCAGCATACGAGGCTACAAACGATGTAATATATTTTAGTTACCCCGGTTCTTCAAATGTTCCTCTCACTGCCTGTGCCAATTATCTTGACACAATTAATACTTGCGGACAGGTTCAGATATCTATGGCCGGCCCTTCGGTTAATGATTACATATGGGCTTGGAGTCCGGCTGCAGGGTTATCTTCAACGACTGGAGCAAGTGTAATAGCAAACCCATCCGTTGAAACAACATATACAGCTACAGGTACTCCGATAATAGGCTGTCTTACAGCACCCGTTGCTTATTCTATTGTTGTAAAATTAAACACTGGTGCGAACCTTACCCCAACCATAGCAGGAATTTCATCAATCTGCTCAGGAAACCCTGCAGTACTTGATGCGGGCTCAGGTTATTCATCCTATTTATGGTCGACTACTGAAACAACTCAAACAATTTCAGTTACTACATCAGGTGCTTATACTGTCACAGTTTCGAGCGCATCAGGTTGTACGGGTTCTGCTTCTACATTTGTTACAGTAAATGCCAATCCGGTTGCCGGTTATATTTTCAGCCCTGATTCTGCTTTTGCTCCGGTTACTGTGAATTTCACTGACACTTCTTCCTCAACTGGTGGTAACATTGTTAACTGGCAATGGAATTTCGGTGACGGATCCTATGGCACCGGTTCTACTCCATCCCATGTATATAATACTGGAGGAACATTCCCGGTAACGCTCGTAGTTACTAATAATACCAGTTGCGTTGACACAGTGGTTGATAGTGTAACAGTATTTTTAATTACATCGATCAAAGACCTCAATAATGTCAACTTTTCTATTTATCCTAATCCGGTAACAAATAACCTGACCATAGAAAGTTCACAACCAGCATCAATTGAAATATTAAACATTCAGGGTCAATTGATTGAAAATATTGCAGTCAACGGCCGTAAGACCATTATTGATGTTTCAGATGTTCCGAACGGAGTATATGTTATGGAAATGAAAACAGACAGAGGATTGGCAGTGAAGAAGTTTATCAAAGAATAATTACAGCTTAAGCTAATAATACAATTTACCGATAACCGGAAGTTTGCAAATAACTATTTGCAAACTTCCGGTTATTATTTCTACATTTGCCGGAAATTAAAAAATTTCATCCCCATGTCAACCCTCAACGATAAATTCACCGGCGAAGGGCTAACTTATGATGATGTTCTGCTTATACCTGCATTCTCAGAAGTGATGCCGCGAGAAGTGGACATCTCATCTTTTCTGACTAAAAATATCAAGCTTAACATACCTATAGTTTCAGCAGCAATGGACACCGTTACCGAATCGGTCATGGCTATTGCAATTGCACAGGAAGGCGGCATAGGCGTATTGCATAAGAATATGAGCATAGCCGACCAGGCAAACGAAGTGAGGAAAGTTAAAAGAGCCGAAAACGGCATGATACTGGATCCGGTTACGCTTCATAAAGATGCCAAGGTGCTCGATGCCCTTAACATGATGGCTGAAAATAAAATTGGCGGCATTCCGGTCGTTGACAATCATAAGGTTCTTGTAGGCATAGTTACAAACAGGGATTTGCGTTTCGAAAAAAATATGGAACGTCCTGTTGCCGAAATTATGACCAAAGAAAACCTTATTACCACCACCGAATTCACCGATTTTGAAAAAGCTGCCGAATTACTCCAGGAATTTAAAATAGAGAAACTTCCCGTTGTTGACAGCAAATACAAGCTCATAGGACTTATCACATATAAAGATATCATCAAGATAAAAGCTCGTCCACATGCATGCAAGGACAGTCGCGGAAGGCTAAGGGTTGCTGCAGCAGTTGGCGTTACGAACGACACATTAGAAAGAGTTGAGGCACTTGTTAAATATGATGTTGATGCAATAGTGGTTGATACCGCACACGGTCATTCTAAGGGGGTTTTTGAAATAGCCAAACTAATAAAGAAACGCTGGCCAGAAATTAATCTCATTATAGGAAATATTGCCACCGCCGAAGCAGCCAAAGACTTATTGAAAGTTGGCGCTGATGCTATAAAAGTTGGAATTGGCCCCGGTTCTATTTGTACTACGAGAATCATTGCCGGTGTTGGAGTTCCTCAACTGCATGCCATTTATGAAGTGGCAAACGCATTGAAAGGTACCGGTATTCCTGTTATTGCTGACGGAGGTATCCGTTTTACCGGAGATATAGTAAAAGCTCTTGCTGCAGGAGCGCATTCGGTAATGATGGGAAGCTTGTTTGCAGGAGTAGATGAATCGCCGGGTGAAACCATTATTTTCGAAGGAAGGAAATTTAAAACTTATCAGGGGATGGGTTCTATTGAAGCCATGCAGAAAGGTTCAAAAGACAGGTATTTTCAGGATGCTGAAGACGATATAAAAAAATTGGTACCTGAAGGAATTGTGGGAAGGGTAGCATATAAAGGTTCCCTGTCAGAAGTAATTCACCAGATGGTTGGCGGTCTCAGGGCTGGAATGGGCTATTGCGGAGCTGCTAATATGGAAATGCTGCAAAAAGCCAAATTCATTAGGATTACAGCTGCTGGCATAAAAGAAAGTCATCCGCATGATGTCATTATTACAAGAGAAGCACCTAACTATTCCAGTAAAAACTGATGAGAATGAACGTGCTATTTTTTAAATTATTCCGCTCTTAAAATTTGTTAAACCTAATTGAGTATTTATTTCAAATAAATTATATTTGCCAACTGATTAAAAAATTTTAAAAACATGAAAACAAATCTGATTAAATTATTTTTTACGTTAGTCTTTACTGCATGTGTTTCAGGCACTTTTGCACAGGTAATTGCAGGAGCAATACCAAAAGGTAATGATGACCCGGTATTACTTACAGTTGCCGGAGAAAAGATCACAAGGTCTGAATTCCTTAATGTTTACAACAAGAACAATATGAAAAAGGATGTGATTGATAAAAAATCACTTGAAGAATATCTTGACCTTTACATTAATTTTAAATTAAAAGTAAAAGAAGCTGAGTCACTTGGCATGGATACTGTTTCCTCATTCAAAACAGAACTTGCCGGTTACAGGAAACAACTTGCTCAACCCTATTTAATGGATAAAGAAGTAAACGACAAGTTATTGCAGGAAGCATATAGCAGAATGCAGTGGGATATCCGGGCAAGCCATATACTTGTTAAAGTCGGGCCAAATGCTTCTCCTGCTGATACTTTAAAAGCGTATAAAAAAATCATGGATATACGCGACAGCATAGTTAAGAAAGGAAAGAACTTCGGAAAAATGGCAATTGCTTATTCAGATGATCTTTCTGCCCGCGACCAGTCTCAGAATGGAAACCGTCCGGCTACTAAAGGCAATGCCGGCGATCTTGGATATTTTACAGCTCTTGATTTGATATATTCATTTGAAACAGCTGCATACAATACAAAAGTAGGCGAAGTTTCAATGCCGGTAAGGACAGATTATGGTTATCATTTGGTTAAGGTTACCGATAGAAAACCTGCAATGGGAAAAGTTCAGGCAGCACATATTTTAATTACTATCCCTGCAAACTCTACAGCAGCAGATTCGGCAAAGTACAAAGCTAAGATATTTGAAATCTATCAAAAAATAAAAGGTGGAGCTGCATTTGAAGATATGGCTAAACAATTTTCCGATGACAAAGCATCAGCTGCAAAAGGTGGTGTTATGGCCTGGTTTGGTGTAAACAGGATGGTGCCTGAATTTATTGCTACAGTGAGCAAATTGAAAAAAGGAGAATATTCTGAACCAACACAAACAATGTATGGATGGCATATCATTAAAATGTTAGACAGAAAAGAAATTGCTCCATTTGATTCCATTAAGTCAGAATTAAAGACCAAAATTTCAAAAGATTCTCGTGCAAATAAATCAAAAGAAGTAATGGTTGACAAGTTGAAGAAAGAATATGGTTTTAAAGATGACCCTGCCGCTCTTGCTGATTTTAATAAAGTTGTTGACGACAGCATTTTTATGGGCAAATGGAAAGCCATTAGAGCAAAAGACCTTACTAAGAATTTGTGTTCTATAGGAGACAAGAAATATACCCAGCAGGATTTCGCTAAATATTTAGCTGCTCACCAATCTTCAAAAACCAATAAAATGGACATTTCTGTTTATCTCAATGGAATGTATAAGCAATTTATTGACGAGTCGGCTATCAATTATGAAGATGGCATGCTGGAAACAAAATATCCCGAATTCAAATCGCTGATGAAAGAATACAGGGACGGTATATTGTTATTTGAATTAACAGATGAAAAGGTATGGTCAAAAGCTGTTAAAGATTCTGTTGGATTAAAAGAGTATTATGATAAAAACAAGCAGAATTATATGTGGGATACCAGACTGGATGCGAACATTTATACATGTGCTAATGACAAGGTAGCCAAGGAAACTCACAAACTGTTGAAGAAAGGAAATCTTACTAATGATGAGATATTAAAAGAAATAAATAAAACATCACAGCTGGATCTTAAAATTGAATCATCTAAATTCTTAAAGAAAGATAATTCTTTGATTGATTCTATTCCCTGGGTGACAGGATTTACAAAGGATATGCCAAAGAATAATGCTGTGGTTTTCGTAAAAGTGAATCAGGTAATTCCCAAAGAACCGAAATCTTTAGCTGAAGCAAAAGGTATGGTTACTGCCGATTATCAGACTTACCTTGAAAAAGAATGGATAGATTCCCTAAAGAAAAAATATACTGTTGATGTAAATAAAGAGGTATTCTCTACAATAAAGTAGATTTTCTTTAGTTATCATGGTAAAAAGTTAAATCGCTTTATTAAAAAAGCGATTTAACTTTTTATTTTTCATCACATACCTAATGTTGCTGTACAAGTGAAATATTTATTACTCATATTACTCTCTGTTTATTTTATTTCCTGTGGCATTTCAGGTAAAAAGGATAAAGGCATAGTAGCAAAAGTATATGATGAATATCTCTATAAAACCGACCTTATTGGCCTTGTTCCTTCAAGAACATCTTCAAAAGACAGTATTTCTATCGTAAAGAAATATATTAATAATTGGATCAAACAAAAGCTTGTGATACACAATGCTGAAAGTAACCTGACTTCCAAACAGAAAGATTTTGAGAAACAGTTGGATGATTACAGAAATTCCCTTATTGTTTTCGCTTATGAAAAAGAACTGGTAAGACAAAAGCTGGACACGACAGTTACTGAAGAGGATGTTAAAACCTATTACGAAAAAAATAAGAATAACTTTTTACTGAAAGACAATATCGTTAAAGTGTGGTATGTCAAGATGCCTGTTAAATCACCTTATTCTGCTGCTATACAGAATTTATATAAATCAGACAGCCCTCAGTCAAGGCAAACACTTGAGGGATATTGTAAGAAATATGCGGTGAATTCTTATCTTGAAGATTCGACATGGCTTTATTTCAACGACTTATTAAAAGAGATTCCAATCAAGACGTATAATCAGGAAGATTACCTCAAATACCACAGGTATATTGAAATGGATGATTCGCTGTATTCCTATTTTGTAAATATAAAAGGGTTTCAGGTGAAGGAAAGTGTTTCCCCATTAAATTTTGAAAAAGATAATATACGGCAAATCATACTGAACAAACGTAAATTAAAGTTGATTGAAGACATGCAGAATGAGATATTTAAAGATGCTTTAAAGAACAATGATTTTGCCATATATTAAACCATAATAAATAAAAGAAATAGCACTATTTAATCCGGGAAAATGAAAAAAACAATTCTTATTCTATCATTGATTTTTATTACAGGAATAAAACTTTTGCAAGCGCAGAACAAAGTAATTGATCAGTTAGTGGCTATTGTGGGCAGCCACATGATAATGCAATCGGATATTGAAAACCAGTACCTTCAGTATACCATGCAGGGTTATAACAAAACCGACAGTAATTTTAAATGCAACCTGCTTGAACAAACGCTTTATGAGAAATTGCTTTTAAACCAGGCAGAAATAGACAGTTTAACAGTTACCGAGAGCCAGATTGAATCGGATCTTGAGCGCAGGGTGAAGTACTTTTCGAAACAGATGGGCGGCGATGAACAGCTAGAAAAATATTATAATAAATCCATTTCGCAAATAAAGGAAGACTTCCGCGATATTATCAAGAATCAATTGCTTCAGCAGAGTATGGAAGCCAAGATCACTGAGAAAATTAAAGTAACACCTACGGAAGTGAAGAGGTTTTTTAATACTTTACCTAAAGACAGCGTTCCTACTGTTAGTTCGCACGTTGAAGTCGGGGAAATCGTTATAGGTCCCAAAATCAATGATGAAGAAAAAGCTAAGGCAAAAGAAAAACTTTCTGCCATTCGCGACAGGATAATAAAAGGCGAGGATTTTGCTACTCTTGCCGTTCTTTATTCTGAGGATGAAGGAACTGCTTCCAAAGGCGGGGAATTGGGTTTTACTGAAAGAAGTGAACTTGATGCTGTTTTTGCTGCTGCTGCATTTAAGCTTAATGCCAATGAAATCTCCCCTGTTATTCAATCACAGTTTGGATATCATATTATTCAACTAATTGAAAGAAGAGGCGAAAAAATAAATGTAAGGCATATTCTTATCAGGCCTAAAGTGGCAACTGAAGATTTGCTTGCAGCTAAATTAAAACTTGATACCGTTTACTCCCTGATTAAAGCTGATTCTATTACATTCGAAAAAGCTGCTTTGAAATATTCCAATGATCCTTCACGTGCAAACGGGGGCTTAATGATAAATCCTGAATCGGGAGCATCAAAATTTGAACCCGACCAGTTAGACCAATCGGTTTTCTTTGTTGTTGACAAGCTTAAAGTCGGTGAATTCTCAAAACCTGTCCCTATGAAAACAGACGATGGAAAACAGGCATACAGGATATTGTATCTTAAATCGCGTACCGATCCGCACCGTGCCAATATGAAGGACGATTATGATTTTATTCAGCAGGCAGCTTTAAAACAAAAACAAAGTAAGGCTACCCAGGATTGGGTTAAGAAACAGGCAGCAGTTACATATATTCACATTGCCGACGAATATAAAGACTGCAAGTACAATTATCATTGGTTCAATTAAGAATTTACAATTATGCAGTTTAAATCAGATGTGGAAGCAGTAGATGCTTTGGTTGAAAAATATAATACCTTAAAAAACGAGGTTGCAAAGGTTATTGTCGGGCAGGATGATATTGTTAAAAGCCTTATCATTTGCATATTCAGCAAGGGGCATTGTTTGCTGGTGGGTGTCCCGGGGCTTGCCAAAACCCTTATGGTGAATACGCTTGCCAAAGCGCTGGGTCTTTCTTACAACCGTATACAATTTACCCCCGACCTGATGCCTTCGGATATCATAGGCACCGAGATACTTGATGAATCGAGGAAATTCAGGTTCATTAAAGGCCCTGTGTTTTCGAATGTGATACTGGCTGACGAAATTAACCGCACTCCGCCTAAAACACAATCGGCATTGCTGGAAGCCATGCAGGAAAAAGCCGTTACCGCAGCAGGAAATACCTATAAACTGGATGAACCATTTTTTGTGCTGGCAACCCAAAACCCTATTGAGCAGGAAGGCACCTACCCGCTGCCCGAAGCCCAGCTCGACAGGTTCATGTTCAATGTGTGGCTTGATTATCCCTCTTTTAACGAAGAAATGAATATAGTAAAAGCTACCACTTCGGGCCTCGACCCTAAAGTTAACGTGGTGCTTACACAGGAAGAGATACTTGCTTACCAGGGAGTTCTGAATAAAATTCCCGTAACGGATAATGTGCTGCAATATGCCGTGAACCTTGCCGTTAAAACACGCCCGAATACGGAGAAATCACATCCTATGGCGAATGATTTCTTATCGTGGGGAGCAGGGCCGCGCGCTTCGCAATATTTGGTTATAGGCGCTAAAGCCCATGCTGTTATAAGCGGTAAATACTCGCCCGACATTGAAGATGTGAAAGCCGTGGCTGTTTCTGTTCTGCGCCACCGCATAGTGCGCAACTACAAAGCCGAAGCCGAAGGCATTACTGCCGAGAAAATTGTTGCAGAATTTTTGAAGTAAGCCAATAGTCGCCAGTCTCCAGTCCTCAGTTTACAGTCACCAATTCTTTACTCTTTGCGGACTTCTAATTGCCAACTGTTTACTTCTAACGAAATTATTCTTTCACGTCCCGATTTCATCGGGATAAACTCCGCCGCAAAGCTTTTTAATTTCTACAAATTTCCAGTTTCTACCAATTTCTATTTTAATTCTTATCTCTGCATTCTGAAATTAACTGCATACTGCCGCTGCCACCTGCCTACTGAAATAAGGATTCTCAATTTCCAATATCCAATATCGAACGCCGAATTTCCAAGTAACTCTTTACTTCATCATTGGACATTGAGTGTTGGATATTGATTATTCTTTTTTAACTACTTACTGCCGCTGCCACCTGTCTACTGAAATAAGGATTCTCAATTTCCAATATCCAATATCGAACGCCGAATTTCCAAGTAACTCTTTACTTCATCATTGGACATTGAGTGTTGGATATTGATTATTCTTTTTTAACTACTTACTGCCGCTGCCACCTGCCTACTGAAATAAGGATTCTCAATTTCCAATATCCAACACCGAATTCCCAACTTCCAAGTGAAATTCACTTCATTATTGGACATTGAGTGTTGGATATTGATTATTCTTTTATGAATTTTTCAACACTGATCCCTTTTTCTGTTTTCACTTGTACCACATATACTCCGTTTGGAAAGGCTGAAACATCTATATTGTTTGTAGTAGATGGTTTGTAGTTAGTGGTGGAATAAACCTTCACGCCAAGCGCATCATATATTTCTATATTACTGACTGCTTCCTGCCTATTGCCTACTGCCGCTTGTGTGATTTCTATTGTTACTGTATTTGTTGCAGGATTAGGATAAATAATAAGCGGAGCTGCTTGCGCTGCCATTAGCTCTTTTATATTATCTAAAACACAGCCATCATAAACAGAAGTGGAAAGACCTTGTGTACTGGTATTGGCAACACTGGTGGTAACCGTAAATGGGATAGAGATAACTGAAATATTACTATCATTTACCGAAATATTATTTACCGAAATCGGCAGATTATATTCTTCGCATAGGCTTACTGTATGACCTAACGAATCTGACCTTACTAAATAAACTTCACTTCCCAGACCTAAATTATCATTAGTCCCCCCAGCTATAATATACCCTTTATCATTCAACTGTTCCACACTAAAAGACCATTCAGCCGAACTGTCACTGCCATGAACACGGCACCATAATGTATCTCCATTGGCATTGGTTTTTATCAGTAATAAATCATCATGGTTATTATTTTTTGCTTGAGTAGCTAAAGTAATGTAACCTCCGTCCTGTGTTTGTTTTGTACAAGAAGCATAACATTTAATATTATTAACAGTATTGCCAAATGTTTTTGCCCAAATAATATTACCCGATTGATCTAACTTAGCGAAAAACAAAGGTGATGATGCTAATGAACTATCAATATTTCCGGTTATAATCATAGTCCCATCAGTATTCTCAAGAACATTATGAATATACCCGCTTGGACGAAAATATGATTTAGCCCAAAGTACATTACCGTTTTTATCGGCCTTAACAAGGCTGGCTCCAAGATTTTTTAAATTCATTGCTATTGCAAAACCGCTATCCTGCGTTTGTATAATATCTTGTATGCCGCCTTGAATAGGTGTAAAATACTTACTCCATAAAATATCGCCAAGAGAATCAGCCTTAACAATAACTGGCTTCAAAATACCCCGGCCACCACTTAATAATAATTCAGCATTATGTGCAAGACAAATTACTTTTCTATCAATAGACTGCCACCAGTTTATGCTATCATATTGTATTGATGATAATACGTTTAATGAAGTATCAAGTTTTAATAACTTTTTATAGTTCCCCAAATCGGAATAAAATGTTAGTGTATTATTATTAAAAATTGAATGATTTATATAACCATAATTCAAATAGTTTTTTGTTAATGTAATTGTCCCGTATTCATTAATTTTTATTAATTTCATACCGGAAACATTTATCAAGAAGGTTTTATCGTTATTAATAGGTTTGCACGAAACATAATAAATATTAGGATCTGAACCAATTAATCCAGGATAAACCTTTTTAAATGTAATACTCTGTCCAGATGCATCAGATATACTTATAAAAATAAATATAATTAATATGATTTTGTTATATTTCATCTTTTTATTAATTTAAAATGTTTAATATTATTTCCTTCTGAAACCTTCACATAATATATACCAGCCGGTTGATTGCTTAAATCCATATCAGTGTTTTTATTGATCTCGTTTTCAACAAGAATTATATCTCCGATAGAATTATAAACTGAAATATTATATAATCCTGTTTTATTTACTTTAATATAATAAATTCCATCGGAAGGATTGGGCGAAATTAAAACATTAAAATCAATGGTATCGTTTTGTTTATTTTCCACATTAGTAGTTTTGTGCGTACTTTCTAGCGATACTTCTATTTCAAATGCGACATCAACATGAATAGTATCATTAGGCTGATACCCACTGTACGTAAAATAATTTTGAATTGAAGGACCTATATCAAGACCATTTGTAGTGCTGGGAATAACAGCGTATGCCGGTACCGAATATGAACCAGTACGTGTAGGATAAAAACTAATAATATAATCAGCAGGCTCTGCAAAATCCGGCAAAGGAAAAGAAAGAGTAGTACCGTATGGTACAGTGCATCCATTTAGCTTCTCATAATTTATACTACCTGTACCAGTAGTACCATCAGAATAATAATAATAGTTATTATGCCAGAAATAATCCAAATTATGAACCCATCCATAAGCATTAGTGGCATCATCATTTACCAGATAATAACATTCTAGTGTAGCAGTAGTAAGAATATCGCCGTTATCATCTAGAATTGGAACGCCAGGACTAATATATTCACAATAATGAGTATAATCACTATTAGTAGTGCTTCCATCGCCAAAAAGCTCATAAGGCGTGTAATGTTGTTTAAAATCAATACCCGGTGATTGTGTCATGAAATCACTTAACGGTTTAAAATTATGATAGATTTTTTTGTTAGTAAAATTTATTGTCTGATTACCCGGCAATAATAAAGGAGGAGATTGTTGATCCCCTAAAACATTATCAACAGTCGCAAAATCAGTGGCGGTGTAATAAGCCCGTGTTGGGTTAGAAATAGGCCACCAATGCACGGTGTTCCATGCATAATTAAGCCCTGTAGAGTAGGTTCCCATAAACGCGGAAGCCCAAAGTTCGTTATGGAACGAAATGTCGTAATTATTGAAATAAAAGTAAGTTAAAGGGTCGCCCGGCGCAATATTTTTAATTTTTTCTTCATGATTAAAATATTGCATAGTGTCAGAATCCCTCGTACTGCTTAACCCTGAAACATAAATATTCCCATACGCACTGAATTCCCCAAAATGAAAAGGTTTGTTTAAAGCCAATGTGTTGCGTACTAAAGTTGACACAATACCGAATGAATTATTGAATATGGTTTTACTATCGTCGTAATCATGTATATCAGCTATATCAATAAACGAATTTGTAAGCAAGCCGTAATAAACAGATGGGTTTGCGCCGCCTGCACTGCAATAACTTACCATTGCCAGGTGCTTATTCGCATTATTCATTAATGTGTTCTTTGCATAATTCAGTATATCATTGTGCCAGTTTGTAATTAAACCCGGCAAAGCTGGATCTGCATTCCAGTATGTTCTATTTCCTCCACAATCGGTTGAAGTTGAAGTAATATCAACAGAATTATAACCCAGTACCTGGTCAATCTCATTAAATGTTTCAAGTGCGGCAAGGTTAACAGAATAGCCGTAGCGCGATAAAATATATTTATAACGGCGCTTCCAGTAATAACGTAATCCATGTGAACTATTATCATCCGCAAAATATTTTTCTATATCAGTCATATAATCAGCGCCCAGTTCGCGCTCGTCTCCTGACGAGTGCAATATTGGCAGATTACCGTTTGCTTATTGACTGCTCCGCAGCGGCAGACTGCTTACTATTTTATTACCACCATCTTCTTCCCTCCGCTGCTCTCCCCAGCAGTTTGCAGTTGGTAATAATACGTGCCTGCGGCAATATCCTTAGTAGAAATTAGCAAGGTATTAAATGTTTTATCCACTTTAAAGCGTTTTACTTCGTTGCCTTGCAAGTTGTAAAAAACTATCTCACCTTCGTTTACACCCGGCGGCAAGGTATAATCTATTTTAGCGCTGCCATTATTTGGGTTGGGGTAAGGATTAGAAAGCGATGCTAATAATTTTTTATTTGTTTCCGCGATATTATCCGTTAAAGTACCCCTTAAAGAATAAACTTCCGCCTTTCCTGTAACATTACTTAAAATCATTTTAGTTCCATCGGTGGTATTATAAATTGGATAATATTGATTAGGCCACGTTGGCATAACTAAAGGCGCAGCCGCTGTATCTGTAAAAAGAATTGAATCGTCTTCATTTACAATTTGTGTAATGGCTCTATATACACCCGAATCACCTATAGAGAAATACTCACTAAATGTGTACATAAATTCAATTTTAGCATCCGTATTAAAAAGACTTTGAGTAATATATAAAATGGAACAAAAGTCTTTGTCATTACTGGGGGCAGGGCCAATGTTTGTGGAAACATTTGAATAGCTTATGCTTTTCCAAAGTGTATGGTTCAAATTATAAAACTTAATTGTTTGTGCCGGTTTATTGATTTGCACATATTTATCACCATCAATTTCAAGATTAACAAGGTAAAATAGTTGTAACCCATAATCCTGTTCCCTATTCTGCCGTTGAAAATATCCTGTACTATCGTATGTATGTTCAAGAATAAACTGGGCATAAGTCTGTATACTCATCAACAGAATGGCTAAAAAAAATAACAACTTTTTCATAGTACTTAATTTTTAAAAAGAGTTAACAAATATAATTAAAAAAAGGGTATAGACACCGAGAAACGTCAAAGCGCCTATACCTATTAAAAGATAGAATTACTTAACTTTTTCCATTCGTTTGGTATCAACCAAGTTTCCATTAATTATTAAACTGTAAGAATAAATACCTGCCGAAAGATTACTGCTTGAGATTTTTATTTGACCTGGGCCTGTTATAACGAAAGGTAAACTCGTCAAGATATTTTTGCAATCTTTCAGGACTAGCAAAATTCTGATGAGTACCAAGAAGCCATCTCTTTAATAAGCCAGATATTCTATGCACATGGGGTAACATTTCTTCTTGATTTGTTACAATTGTCTAGTTCTTTACAACATGTTGGTATCCTTTTCTTTTTAATTGTGAATATCCAGTCCAGGCATCTGTAACAACTGTAGAGTCTTTCTCAATATTCTCCCGAATGAAATGTAACAAACTCTTTCCTGAAAAATCCGGAACGACTTTCAATCGAACTCTCCCCGTACCTTTTGGAAGAAGCTCGACAGCAATTGCAACAATAGTCTTGTTTTCAGCGCCACGTCCTCTTTTACCTTCAGTTGCTCCTCCAATCAATGTTTCATCCATTTCAATTTTCCCATGTAGCAAATCACGATTTGGGAAAACCATAAGACCGCGTAACTTATGTAGCCAAATCCAAGCTGTTTTATAGCTTCCTATTCCCAGTATTCTTTGTAATCCTGATGCACTAACGCCATTCTTTTGAGCAATCATCCACCAAATTGCCCTGAACCATATTGTTAATGGCTTATTCGTTTGTTCAAAGAACGTTCCTGAAAGTAAGGATAATAAATCTTTGCAATTCTTACATTTTATTCTTCGTCGTGTTATAATCCAGTATACCCTGCCATGACATTTATCGCATTCAAATCCTGATGGCCATTTTATCTCAATCAGGTATTTAAGACAATTTTCATCAGTATTGAAGGTTTTCTCAAATTCCATTTGATCTCTTGGATACACCATGACCACAAAGATACAACTTAGTGGCAAGAAGTAAATATCCTAGTTATCTTATTACTTCCACACTCCCATGTTTTTCCTCTGTTTTTCCATCTATATAAGCTACTGAAATTACAAAGAAATATGCTCCTGCCGAAATAGCTTGCCCTTTGTATTCTCCATCCCAACCTTTATTTATATCATTCCATTTGTAGAGTGTTTGACCCCAACGGTTAATGATTGTGCCTTGAAATGTTTTTATATTTTGCCCTTGTGCTTTAAAAATAGCATTCGCACCACTGCCATTGGGTATAAATGCATTAGGAACGATTAATGTATCTTCAGGTAATGAAATGTCAACAACTATAGCATTTGAAAGAACCTCACACCCACAATCTAAAATTACTTTAACAGAATATGAACCATTTTGTGTGGCAAAATATTCTTGATTATTTGCACCTGTAATAGAATCACCATTTAAGTACCATTGATAATTTGAATAAGTGTTCGTACAAGATAAATTAGTTCCGTCATAAGTTATTACCGGAGGGTTTTGCAATTTATCCATAAATGTAATTGTGTTTGCCCAAAATATATCTTGCATATTATTTATGGCACTTCCAGTTGATATTCCTCCAAGACCAGTATAAACATCCACATCCGCTGCAATTAAATCAAGTGTATTGCAATCAAGGAATAAAGTAGGTTTTCCAGTATTAGGGTCTGTTGCCAAAATCTTGGAGTTAGCCGGTATAACATCAAAATATCCTTGAATATAACCTCCCTGATTAGCATAAGAAACTGTTCCGAACGGACCATTAAAAATAGCAGAACTATTTCCTTCTGAAGTAGGAATCAGATAGCTTGGAACTTTTAATGTGTCATGGAAACCCCATTTAGAATTTAGAATAGATAAGTCATATCCGGCGGCATTGGCATTTGCTGCAATAATTAATTTACCGCCGCGTTTCGACCAATTATAAAGAGAATCAATCTCTACAGCAGTGAATGGCTGTGTGAATCCGTCATTTATAATAAAGCCTCCAAAGAGAAAAATATGATTTACCGGAACAGTTGATATTTGTGTTAAACTACCTGTTGTTCCATATCCATCAAATATTGAAATTGCCTTTGGATATGTGCCGGATGAACTGAAGTTATTCGTGTCTAATAATTTTGCCCGTGAAGAAATCATCTGAATCCCATCCAGGGTATAACCATTATCACCGCTA
Source organism: uncultured Bacteroidota bacterium (assembly GCA_963831005.1). Classification (GTDB taxonomy): domain Bacteria; phylum Bacteroidota; class Bacteroidia; order Bacteroidales; family CG2-30-32-10; genus CAWHOW01. The sequence goes on along the minus strand of CAWHOW010000016.1, from coordinate 11,417 downwards.
CTTTGCCTCGTCCATGTTATGGAATTAATATTAATTGTTTGAGAAAATAGAATATTGAAGAATAATAACTGAAATAAACAAGCCAAGAAAAAAAACCTCATAAAATATTACTCTTTCACTATCTTTTTCACCAAAATACCACTTGGTAAATTCATCTGTAGAAAATAAACTCCGTTTGGTTGAGAGCTAAAATCAATTTGTTGTATTACAGAATTGCATAATTGCCTGTGAATGCAAGCACCATAAACATTGTATATTTCAATGTTACGCACTTTCAAATAATCATTATTATTTATTTGCAAATTGAATACACCGCTTGTTGGGTTGGGAAAAACATTTATATCTTTCCCGAAATTTTCTTCCTTTATTCCAGAAGTGTTATTGCCAAATAACTTTGCTACAAAAACATTATAAGGTGAGCTATAAATATTTGTATTATTTACTGTAATACTGTCGAACATCATTGAAGCGCTTTGGAAATTGCCAGTTACAAAACAATCTCCATTATCATTTACACTTATGCCATAACCCTGATCAGCCCCTGTTCCCCCAGCGCCTTTTGCCCAAAGCGCATTACCTGTGCTGTCATATTTTGCAACAAAAATATCAGAGCTGCCATTGCTAAATAAATTTATACTGCCAAAAGCAACTACACCGGAAATATCTCCTGTTAGGTAACTATTTCCTTTTGAATCAGTACTTATACCGTTTGATTGAACACTACCACTACCCCCCACACCATATGCTGCACTTTTTGCCCAACGAAAATCACCTGCGTTGTCATATTTAGCTATAAAAGGAGATGAACCATTAACCAGATTTAAAGTATCTGTTCCGATATAAAATACTGGGCTACTAAAGTAACCAAGTACATATACATTATCACTTGCATCCAGACTGATACCTATACCTTGCCCGCCGGAAGGATAAGTGCTACTGGAACTCCGTGTCCAAATTAAATTACCCGCATTGTCGTATTTTACTATAAAAACAGATGGACTACCCGTTGCTGAACCTGTTAAAGTTATGGTATCAAATGTTATTGAGTAACGAAAATATCCTGTTAAATAGCTGTTTCCGTTTACATCTGTACTTATGCCTGTGCTGTATTCATTACTATTACTCGTACCATAGTAATCACCTGCACCTTTCGCCCACAGAACATTTCCATTTGGATCATATTTTACTAAAAAAATATTATAGTCGGGTAGTGATGGCCAAGAATTATTTAAAGTATAACTATCAAAAGTTATTGTCTTGCTATCAAATATTCCGGTTACATAAATATTACCTCTTGCATCAGTACTTATGCCGAAACCCCCATTAGGGTCATTGGCATCTGCTGCTTTCGCCCAAATTACATTACCCGCATTATCATATTTTGCAGTAAACACATCACCTGTACCTGGAGCGTTTAAAGTAGTGCTACCAAAAATTGCTGTCCCTGCAAAATATCCTGTTACATAACTATTACCGTTTGCGTCTGTGCAAATACTAAATCCTTCGCTACCATTATCAGCACCCGGGCATTTTGCCCAAAGCACATTACCCACACTATCGTATTTCACAATATACATAACATTACTATAAGCAATAGATGCTATAACAGTATCATTACCAAAAACGATATTAGGAGGTAAAAAATATCCAGTTACATAACAATTGGCACTTGCATCACTACTTATGCTGTTACCATAACCACCCGTGCCAGGCACAGGATAGCTGCTTGCGCTATGCGCCCATTGCCATTTAGGAGTTTGAGAAAAGCAGTTTAAGTTTAAAAAAAAGAAAGCAATAAGCGCAGAAAAAATATATAGTTTTTTCATTGTATTATGTATTAATTCGGAATAACAAAGATAAAGTAATATAGGCATATATAAAAATAGAAGCCCATTCAAAAATTCTGAATGGGCTTCTGAACAATTCACTTATTTACTGCGCATCATTTTCTTAGTATCAACAACTTTACTATTCACTATAAGAGAATACGAGTACATGCCTGCCGAAAGATTGCTTGCATCAATATTTAATTGCCCCGTTCCATTTTCTGCTACTTTTCTTTTCATAAATTCTCCTTTTTAAAATTAGTTATTAGGTTAATAGTTATTGAGTTATTTATAATAAAACCCAAGCCCCAAATATATTGTCGTGCTGAGGAGACCTGCTTTCCTTCGAGACGTCGCTTTGCTCCTCCTCAGGATGACGCAGGTCGTCTCGAAGCATGACATACGTAAGTCGCACTTCGAGACGAGGCTTCCCGACCTCCGGTGCGGGACAAGTCGCCTCTCCTCTGTGTGACATCACTCTTGGGACTTGAGTCTTGATTCTTGATACTTGGGTCTTCCATTTTATTGTACCAGCGCTTTTAACCATGCACTCCAGCCGTGTTCGCCATCCTTAAGTACTACCAAAAACCGGAAATACATCCATGTCCCCACAGTCAAACCCGATACCAGTGTACTTCCTTTCAGGGTTGTGGGCAAATCAAGCGGCGTTTTACCGTCGTCGGGGCTGCTTTGCCATTTTACAGAATAGCGTTTTTCGCCCATGCACATTTTTTTAACGTTAATAGCCAGTTTTAACTGTCCGCTTATTTTAGTGGGCTTAGCCGAAAAATCGCTCTTGGTATGCGGTGTGTGCAGGCTTACATCAAAACCCGAACTTTCAATAAGCGCAATAGCCTTTAGCGTATTATGCAGGTTGTCGGCAAGCCCCTGTACATAACCCTGCAACAGGTGGGCATCGGTAATAACTGTATCGTAAGTCACGTCACGAGCGGTACTCGAACCCGTTACCTTTGTAAGAGCCACTGTTTCTGCCGATTCGTAAGCTTTTATGTCATTGTCAAAAATTCCACCGTCGACAACGGTAATTGGAGGCGCAGTGAAAGTAGCCGCATTTGTCTTCATATCCGATCGGATGAGTTTCATCTTTTTGTCGAAATCGCCGAATGTTTTTAATTTGTCCATGTGTAACACCGCACGGGCGCGTTTTTCCTTAGTTTTTGGCACTACAGGGAGCGCAAGCATAATAATCCTGCCATAACCTATATGCGCAGGTACTAAATGGAACTGATTCTTTTTCATTTTCAATAGTTTAGGTTAATAATTATTTATTTAGGTGATACTGAAAGTTCTGTAAAAAGTGTACTGAGTCGAATGACTGAGCCGCTGAGTCGAATGACTGAGCCGCTGAGTCGAATGACTGAGCCGCTGAGTTGAATGACTGAGCCGCTGAGTTGAATGACTGAGCCGCTGAGTTGAATGACTGAGACACTGAGTTGAATGACTGAGACACTGAGTTGAATGACTGAGACACTGAGTTGAATGACTGAGACACTGAGTCGCATGACTGAGCCGCTGAGTCGTATGACTGAGACACTGAGTTGAATGACTGAGCCGCTGAACCGAATGACTGAGTCGCTGGGTAAGATGACCGCTTACAGCCTGATCAAGGTATATCATGCAACTACCTTTCCTGAAAAAGGCTGATACCTTATTATATAGTGTATAATAAAAATGGGGATATTCCCTGCCGGATGGCAAGCCGGACAATCCGTCAAGCAACGGATTCCACTGATGATTAAGGGTTCTTCTTCCTTCTCTATCCCGTAAACATCACATTTTAAAAATGTGGTTTGGTGATTCATGCAAGTGAAATATGGTTTTGTAAAAATAGAAAGAATAACTTTAATAAAAAAACGAATTATTGGAAAAAAGTTATCAACATATTTTTTGTGTAGACCAATTGCTACTTTAGTTATAGGATATAAGAATGGGGTTACGCATTTAATAAAAGAAATATGGATTCAACTTATAAGTTGATATTGATTATTTTTTCAATATTAATTTATTGTTAAGCTCTAATTGAAATGAAAGGGAAAAATTATTAAAATTTAAAATGAAGGGAGATATTTAAATTACACATGAGGCAACATAATCAAAAATTATTCGTCTATACTATTGAATTTTGCCTTTTGAATTAGTATTTTTGACAAATTAAATTCATTTCAGGCAGGCTTACTATCAATTTTAATTCATTAATATATGATAAAAAAAGCTTTGATTTCTTTTACTTGTGTGATGCTGGTATTAGGAACTATGGCCCAGGAAAAATTATCTTTTCCGGGCGCCTGCGCCGATGCCGGATATAATACCCCTTATAAAGGCAGTCATGTGCGTGGCGACGGCAATCATGCTCTTGGCCAGTCCTATAACAATTCGGCTTGTGGTTTGAATTATGTTGAATCCTCTCTTATGATCACAACCCGATATACTAATACGTTAAATCCGCCATTGGGTGCCGGTCCTGGTTTTCCATGCGCCATGCCTGCAATAAGCGGCATTCCTGCTTGCTATGTTGTTGATAAAGCCTTTCTATACTGGGACGAAAGTTATCAGTCGGGAGCTTCAACTGCACCTACGCTTACTTTTACAAATCCCTCGGGCACAACAGCTAGCTTCCCTTCAACCCTGATAGGCACTGATGGGGCAAAATGCTGGGGCTCGGAAGGCGAAGTGGGTACCTATGGATTCAGGGCAGATGTTACAGCAGCCATTACAGGCGCCGGCAATGGAGTATATACAATTAACAATATTGTCGGAAACGGTGGCGAGAACAATGCCTGGGAAGTTGATGGCGCAACATTAATTATAATATATAAAGACATTTCTGCTGCTTATCAGGGTTCCCTGATAATTGATGATGGAGAATATACCATGAGCAGCGGCGGCGATTTTAGCAATACAGTTACAGGTTTTACAGCCTGCGCTGCCGGCGTCAACGCAACAGCTTTTTTAATGGTTGCCGACTTGCAGGATAATGCAACGCCTACGTTTACTCCAACATTGAACGGAACAACAAGTAATACTTTCCCCGGACTCTTTTGGAATTTTTGCCAGGATAACACTACCGTTACTACAGGGCAAACAACCTCAGGCACCTATAGCATTGACGACGCTTCTGATTGTTATGCCGTTATTGTTAATGGTCTGTATTTTCAAACTACCACTTGTGCCGTATGCGCCCCTCCTGTTGTTTTATCACTAAATACGTCGAGTACCCAGGCCAGTTGTTCGGTTTGCAATGGTACCGCAACTGTTTCGGGAACAGGGGGCTCCACACCTTACAGCTATACATGGAGTTGCGCGCCTGTACAAAACACGGCTACCGCCAGTAACTTATGCGCCGGAACGTATACGGTAACAGTATCCGATGCAACCGGCTGCAACTCGGCGACAGCATCTGTTGTTGTTGGCTCAAGCGCTGTTTCCACTGTTTCAGTTACACCCGTAAATTCAACTATATGTTCTGGCAATTCTGTAACACTAACAGCAAGCGGAGTTGTTTCATACGCATGGGCGCCTGCTGCTGGACTATCAGTTACCACAGGTACAACTACTGTAGCTACTCCTGCCGCAACCGTTACCTATATTGTAACGGGAACTGATGCTACAGGATGCACCAGTCAGTCATCAGCTTTAATTACAGTAAACCCTAATCCAACAGTCAGTGTTACGGCATCGGCAAACCCGCTTTGTGCTGTGGCTAATACAACCCTGACAGCCGCCGGGGAACTACTTATACATGGAGCGGAGGACTTGGCACTACAAATCCGCTTACCGTTACGCCTACTGCCACCACTACCTATACAGTTACTGGTACTACTATGGGCTGTACAGGCACTGCAAACATTACAATTATTGATGATGCAAATCCTGTTATAACTATTACGGCATCAATAAACCCAATTTGCCTGGGAAGCTTCAACCACTTTAACGGCCGGCGGGGCAACCACTTATTTATGGAGCGGGGCATTAGGCACAGCAAACCCTGTAATAGTTTCACCAATTATTCCGACGATTTATTCCGTTACCGGAACTGTAGGAGGATGCACAGGAACAGCCAGTATTACCATAAACGAAAACCCAAACCCGACAATTGGAGTCACGGCATCAGTTAATCCTATTTGCAATGGAGCTTCTACATTACTCACTGCAAGCGGAGGGACAACTTATTTATGGAGCGGAGGTTTGGGAACTGCTAACCCTTTGAATGTTACTCCTATTATTAATACTACTTATACAGTTACCGGCTCTGATGCTAACGGATGTACCGGCACTGCGAATGTAACGGTTACTGTCAACCCCGACCCTATTGTTAGTATTGCAGCTTCTGCCAACCCTATTTGCATTGGTAATTCTACCATTTTAACTGCTGCAGGTGCAGCTACCTATGTCTGGAGCGGAGGCCTGGGAACTACCAATCCTTTGACTGTTTCTCCTCTTTCTACTATTACCTACTTAGTTACCGGAACTGATATAAATGGATGCACGGGTACTTCCAATTTGGTTGTTACTGTAAATCCTCTTCCCAACCCCACGATTTCACCTTTCTCACCAGCTACCTGCGGTTTGAATAATGGCAGTGCAACAGCTACTGGTGGAGCTGGTTATATTTGGAGTAACGGGCAAGCTACTGCCACCATTACCGGGCTGGCTCCTGCCGTTTATAATGTAACTGTTACCAGTGCTGCAGGATGTTCAAATACAAATACAGTAACTATTGGCAATATTCCGGGACCTACAGTTTCTGCTACTTCTACTAATGAAAACTGCGGGCAGAATAATGGAACTGCAACGGCTACTCCTGTTGGCGGGTTTGGCGCTATTACTTACCTCTGGAATAATGCACAAACTACTGCGACTATTATCAATCTTCCTGCCGGTACTTATGACGTTACTGTTACCGATGCAAATTCGTGTACTGCTTTTGCTTCTGTTTCTCTGATTGATATTCCAGGACCTACTTTGAATTTGGTGGGTTTTGTTAATGAGACTTGTACTTACGGGAATGGCTCTGCTACTGTTAACGCTATTAACGGTTTAGCGCCTTACACTTATGCGTGGTCTAATGGGACTTCTTCAGTTAAAGATTCCAACCTTCATGCAGGAACTTATACGTGTACTGTTACCGATGCCAACAATTGTACTGCTGTTACCTCTGTCAACATTACCAATACTCCGGGGCCAAGATTAACTATTACATCTATGGACAGCGCTTTCTGCGGTATGCCTGACGGGGCTGCATCACTGAATGTTAATGGTGGTACTGCTCCTTATTTATACAGTTGGAACTCCAGTCCTGCTCAAATCACTCAAGATCTGATTAATGTTCCTGCCGGAAATTATACGGTTATTGTTACTGATAATAAAAGTTGTACTGCTTCTGTATCTGTTGTTGTTGATCAAAAGCCTGGTCCTTCTGCTTCTGTTTCTTCCACTAATGAAATTTGCAGTAAATCTGATGGAACGGCTACTGCTGTTGGTTCAGGAGGCATGGGTGTGTATACTTATTTATGGAGCAACGGAGAAATCACTCCTACGGATACAGGGCTGGCTCAGGGTAGTTATACGGTTACTGTCAGTGATGGTGGGTGTACAACTTCTGCAACTGCTTATGTAAATGAAACGTTGGGACCTGTTGCTGCTTTTATGGAAAATCCTCAGATATTGACTATCTTAGATGGACCTGTTGATTTTATTAACAGTTCAACCGGAAACGTAGTAAACTGGCAATGGACTTTTGGTGACAATACTGCTGGTAACGGTGCTGATGTAACTCATCAATATAAGAACATCGGGACTTATCTCGTCACTTTAATTGTTACCGATAATAACGGATGCAAGGATACCATTACCGACTCTATTAAAGTAAAAGACGTTTTTACCTTTTATATTCCTAATGCGTTTACTCCTAACGGGGGGATGCTGAATAATACTTTCTTCCCGCAGGGTATGAATGTGGATCCTAATAACTTCGAAATGTCAATCTTTGACCGTTGGGGTAATCTGATGTTCCACACTACTGAATGGTTGACGAATCAGAGCACCGGCTGGAATGGAACGTTGAATAACAGTAGTGCGTACAGTGAAGCTGTGACGGATGTATATGTGTATCGTATCATCCTTAAAGAAATTGACGGCACTAAGCACGAATACATCGGGCGTATTACTGCTCTTCCTTAAATTCAGAAAGTAAAATTAATTCCTATACTTGGCATTATAGGCATTTGATTCACGCGTTGATTAGTAATGCGGTCATAGTAAAAAATATTTTTGCGATCGTAAACATTAGTTACACTAAACACTGCATCTACGCTAGTATTTTTGCCCAGAAGAAATTGTCTTTTTATTGATATATCAAGCCTGTGATATGTAGGTAATCTTTGCGAATTTACATTCCCATATATTGTTCCCAATACGCCATTGGAAGTTATATAATTTGTATTAATGCCATTCTGGAAAATTATGTTTTCATAGTTCCCTTGTGTTGGCGTATAAGGGAAACCCGATCCGAAATTCCATCTTACATCTGTTTCCCATTCAAGATTTTTCCCGAAAGTATAAGTCCCAACAAGATTTATATTATGCCTGCGGTCATAAAATGGCACATAACTTTCTTGTCCGTCATTCATATGAATATAACCTAATGAGTAAACAGCCCAAAAATAAAATTGTTTAAACTCATATTTGAATGAAACATCAACGCCCTCTGCATCGCCGGTTTCCATAATAAAATCTTTCTTTAAATAATCGGGTATACTTGCGTTTTGAGGATCGTCATCATATAATTTATTTTCATTGAGATCAGTCAACTGTGGGAAATATTTTATGTAACCCTCCACATTTACCGTCAAATGTTTTGCGGGGTCAAATTCAACACCAATAATAGCGTGATCCGAAAGCTGCAACTTATTCTTCACAACTTTTCCGTTCAACGTATCTTGTACATTGGAAGGGCTGGAAATAAATCCATAAAAAAGATTTACCACATCCTGACTGGAGTTAGCTGCTATCATGTTTTGCGAATACATTCCTCCGGCAAGTTTCAAACGAACATTTTTACTCAAATTATATTTAACAGAAATTCTAGGTTCTGGTGATAAATTTTCCAAAGTGGCATATTCCTGCAACCTGAAGCTAGGTTCGATCAGGAATTTTCCAACAACCCATTTGTATTTTATGAAACATGCAATTTCAGTCGAATTTACCGTATCCGTAATATTCATATCCAAAGAATTGAAATAACTCAAACTTGTTTTAATTCCCGTCAATTCAATTCCCCATCTGGCTTCATTCTTTCCAATAAAATAAGTCCAGTTTAATCCAGCATTAAAGCCCCCAATTTCACTGGCGCTTGAATTTAAGTTTGCCTGGTTAAGAGCGATCTTATAATCCGAATAAGCAAAATTTCCCTGAATCAGTACCGAAGAACCTGAAGGAACTATAACAAAATTTGTTCCACCTCCCCATGATTTCCAGTTGAAGTTTGAAATCCCCTCATAATCCACTATATCATTAGAATGAATAGCAAAGAAATTTATTTTATTTCCGTTTGCTCCATTAAATGAAATCTTTCCGTAAAGGTCCGTATAGTTAAAAGGCAATCCAATTGTATCTTTATAATGTAAATATTCTTTCGAAGTAAGTCCTGAAGGTGCATCTATATATTTATAAAACACTTTCGAACTTTGCTCCAGGTATGAATTCTTCGCCGAAAAGATAAACGATGAACTTCCACCACCTGATTGTTTTTCGCTTTTCAATGGCCCTTCAACTAACATTTTTGCACCAAAAGGGCTAACTGATGCTTTGCCTGCAATTCGTTTTTTATTACCATCACGGGTAGTAATATCCATTACCGATGATATCCTGTCGCCATATTCAGCGCCAAATCCACCGGTATAAATATCTGCGCTGCGAAGCACATCCGTATCAAAAATAGAAAATAAACCTATTGAATGAAATGGATTATAAATTACCATCCCGTCTAGTAATGTTTCGTTTTGAATAGGCGAACCTCCCTGAATATATAATTGTCCGCCCTGATCACCTGTTGAAATAACTCCCGGCAACACCTGTAAGTATTGTGCTAGATCGGCTTGTCCGCCTATAGCCGGAATCTGAGATATTTGTTTCGAAGTAATTTTAGCTACTGCCACATTGGTCTGCGTCCTCATCTCTTCCTTTTCATTTTCAGCAGATATATCAATTTCTTTCAGGGAGATATTCGATTTTTTTAATTTCAGGTTTTGCAGTATAACATCGCCGCCTTTAAGTGTAATTGGGTTTTTAATGGAATCATAACCAATACTGGTAACCATTAGAACGTATGAGCCGGGAGGTATTTTCGAAATAACATAGTAACCGTTCACATCCGAAACAGCTCCATATTGTGTTCCTTTAAGGTAAACACTTGTAAATATTACAGCTTCGCTCGATTCTTCTTCTTTAATAAATCCTTTGATACTAGCTGTTTGAGTACCCGGGTTTTGAGAATAAGCAGTAAAACTAAAGTTTATTGTTAATAGGAATAAAAGAGAAATGTATTTAACGATATTCATAAATTATAGATAAGCCTAGTATTTTGAATCTGTAAAAATAATTAAAATAATATCTGCTATCGAAATCTTTTAACAAAACAAACTCTCATACAGGAGCAATTCAGCTCTATTTCTTATAAAAAACAAGCAAGTCAATAAGTAATGAATGAAAACTTATTGCAGTACCTGGAACATTAGTTCTTTCAGAAGCTCCCCGCCAGGGATACTCGCATTATCAACCCCCTTGCTTTTCAAATCGTAAGTATGAAGTAACGAAATGACATGCTTTGTTTTGTCTGCTCTGTAATTTTTTGCAGCAGTATTATATTCTGCATAGAAAAAAGGGTTAATGGAAAGCGTGGCGCAAATACCGTTTTTAGTCTTATCTGGCGAATAATGATAAAGAAGGATTTTTGTAAAGAATGAGAATAATGATGAAATGGTTTTCTGAATTGGGTTATCTTTTTCGTTAGCCGCGAAATAATTAATTATCTGGAAGCATTTAAGCCTGTCTTTTCTCCCAATGGCTTTCTGTAGTTCAAAAACATTAAAATCCTTGCTTATACCTATGTATTGTTCAATGTGAAGAGCATTGATTTCTGTGCCAACAGCAACATTAATAGTGAGCTTATCTATTTCGTTAGTAATTTTGCTCAGGTCCGATCCCAGGTATTCCGAAAGCATCAGCGCAGCCTCGGGATGTATGGTGTAATTCTTTTTCTTCAGAAAGCTCTGGATCCATGCCGGCAGCTGGTTATCATAAAGCTTATCCGATTCATAAAGCACCCCGTTTTTCTCAATTATTTTAGCCAGCGATTTACGTCTGTCAATAGTGTCATACTTATAGCAAATTACCAGTATAGTCGATTTCAGGGGCTTTTCAAGGTAAGCTTCAAGCGGATGTTTTGCTTTGTCTTTTTTATCATCCTTAGCTCTTCCGTCGGGCACAAGGTTCTTAACATCCTGTGCTTCTTTTACAATTACCACCTGATAATTCGACATCATCGGGAAACGCTTCACATTACTCAGGATC
>CAWHOW010000015.1:0-296316 GCA_963831005.1 uncultured Bacteroidota bacterium | reverse complement strand
GCTTTAATAAATGTTTCTCCACAGAATAAACATTTACCTTCTGAATGTAGCGCTTTCATATTTTGAATTTTTGGTTTATATTGTGTTATAATCTTTGAGTCTTGAGTCCTGTTGAATTATTTGGCAGGATAATGATTTACAAAATTAAAAAAGGTTTTCCGTCTTTCCCGAATTCAATTTCAATTAATTCAATATCCTCAGTATCTTCTTCAAGTATATATTGTGTCAGAATAAATTCTTTGCATGGCTTATAACCATTATCTTCAGCAAATGCATTTGCTCCATAAATAATGTTATGAACAAGAGAATAATCTGTTTTAACCATTTTATCCATTGATGCTCTTTCAATTATTGCATCCAATTCGTGCTGCTCAACATTAAAGCGGTAAAAACTGTCTTTTGTGCCTAATGCAAAAGTATCAACCAGATAAATACCCAATGTGTATTTACCGTTAGTGTGTTTGCGTGCAACAATTACTGAAGCCATTCCTGCATCTTTCCATCCTTCATTTACATAGCATGCATCTATTGGCAAACTTCTTACCCGCGTGCGCAGATATGTTTCAGGGGAAGGCTGATTTTGTTGTTTATTTTTCATGATGATTTTAATTTCTTTGAGAAAAATATTTTATCGGCAAAAATGCGGTTCTTCCAATATCTTTTTGGCTTGCTGTTTTTTAGCTATATATTTTTTTCCCTTCATAAATATTCCCTAAAAATAATCATTTTTTTGCTCATATATTAGTTTCATTAATTAAATGCTTAAGCTCTACCTGTGTAATATCTAATGTTGACATGGAAATGATTGTATTATTGGTGTTTTTTATTCATTTTTAAATTTAAAGCTAACGATTTACTGCAAGCTGCTGTTATACTTTCCTTAGCTAAGTTGTCCATAGATTATTTCTGCTGTCTGCATTGGCAAGAGTCCTGTTGTGTCAATTTGATACTCTGTGTCGTGTTTTATTTTAAGAACATCATCATTTAATCTTTTGCAAATTCCGAAATCTCGGAACTCACCATTTGAACGCAACTCTAATCTTCTTCTCAACTCGTTATCGGTAGTGAACAGTCCAAAAATTTTTATTGATAGGTCTTTGTCCAATTGATAAAGACAGTCAAGGTATTTATTAATCTTATCACCGCTGAATGTGTCCACAACAATTACAGGATTGAAACCTAATTTGAAAAAGTCATGAACCAAGCTTGTTGATAATTGCAACATATTAATATGCTCCTCTTGGTTTTTCCAGTCAACTGAAATTACCATTTGTCGCAAGATGTCAATTTCCAACTTCACACCTTTTGGGAAAAACTTAGATAAACTTTTCGCTGCTTGAGATTTGCCTGAAGCAGGAGCACCTCTAAAAATTATTATGTCAGCTTTTTCTTTTTGCATTAATTGAAAAGGAATGTTTGAGGTTTGTTACAGGACATATTTTTGCAAGTGAAATTGCAAGTCTTCATAATCTTAGATACTTCAGTTGAGCGTTTCGTGCAGAGTATTTCAATAATGTCTTGCTTGGCAATGTTACCTAATGGCTCTTTTGCCAATGGAATTCTACGATGGTCAAAACACTTTACAACATCACCATTTGGGTAAACACAAATATTTTTTCGGGCTGCACATGGTGTATCATTATCATAGTTGACTTTTTCGGTTGAAGGATTATTCCAATGTCCGCCAAAGTCCTGATAGAATTGTATATTGTGCTGAATATTGTGTTGCTTGCAAAACTCAATAACTTTCGGAATATCATTTTCAGTTTCCTTAGAAAGAACTGACTGAATCCTCAATTGGTTACCTAAGATTTGTTTAGCAAGCATAATCTTAGGCATTACGATGTCAAAGTTTTTTCTTCCTCTGAATTCATCCCACTTTTCTTTTTCTACTGAATCAACTGAAATAACAAGAATGTGCCCTAATGTAGCATACTTATTTAAGAAATTTTCTTCAAGAAATCTTCCGTTTGAAACTATTACAATTGGGACATTCAACTTCTTTGCTTCTTCGGCAATTAGCAACACATCGTCTTTAAATAACAATGGTTCTCCGCCCGTTAAAGTAACCTGATATAAATTGTGATGAAGCCTTTTTAGGCAATTGATGAAATGGGAAATCATTAGATGTTGGCTGTTGGATTCTGGTCTTTCCCAAATTCCGCATTTGGGACAACGGTCGTTACAGCGATTTGTAATCATGTAAATTAATTCATTTCCCTTCACTCCGTAAAATCTCCTAATTGGAGTTTTATACCACCTGTAAATACTCCATTCAATTGTTTTTAATAAAACCATTGGAATTACTAAGTGTAGTTTCTCCACTCGCTTTACAAATGGGCGAATCTCTCCTAAGTAATCGTTAATTACATGAGTAATTCCCGGCAGATATGGTATGCGCTTGTAGATTAAACTCATTGCATATTACCTTGATAAATTGATTCGGAATAATCCCACATTAATACTGAATGTGCATCGTAAATAGTTGCACTTGAACTTTTATATTTTTTAAATATCCTAATAAACTTTCTAAAGCTGGCAATGGAATTTTTATATCCGTAGTCATGCCACAACTTTGCGTTGGAGCAAAAACCGATTTTGTATTTACTCCGCAACCGCAGGCACACATCAACATCTTCACCTGCGGCAGTTGGAAATCTTTCATCAAACGGAAACTGCTCAGCAACGACACTTTTCATTCCGAAATTTAATGAAGGCATATACCACAATTCTTTTTTATCGGGAAGTAACCATTTACCTGCAAGTGTTCCGTTTATGTCATGGTAATAATCAAGAAGTGTTTTGCCCCATGAATAAGTCATTCCTCCTACTGCTCCGAAATCGGTTTTCATTAGCAACGAAGTCATTTGTTCGTTCCATTCTTTATCTAAAATGCAATCGTGGTCGGTGAACAAAATATATTCTGTACCTGTGCTAATTGCTTTTTCAATCCCGATGTTCCTTGCCCTTGCAGGTCCACCGTTTTCATTTAATATTATATGCTCAACAAATTCATGGCGAGGTTTATACTTTAACGGGCTTGCATCGTCAACCAAATAAACTTTGTCAAAGCGTTGCGTTTGATTTTGAACGCTAACCAATAAGCGATTAAGGCAGTCAATATCCCATTGCTTTTTAATGTAACAAGGAATTATTAATGCGCTCATTTGTCTGTCAAAATGTTTTGTGTCCATGAAAGTTGAAGTGTTCCCAAATAATAACTGCTAATGTTAGTGTTACCATATTGGGTATATTTCAACTTTAATCTCTTCGCAATAATATAAAATTTCCGCCTTATGGTAAAACAATTCATCGAAAATAGTTTTGTCGAAGTTGCTTTACCCTTTTGCTAACGTAATAGTCAACGCCCTTCCCCTTGTTAGAGTATGTATAAAGTTAAGTATAAGAAGTGTGTTAGTGCAAACTGTTCAAAATCTTATAATTTCCTTCAAATATCCCGGTAGAGAAAAGCAGATTGTGTAAACAGGTTTAAAAGGAATATAGGCTTGTGCTGAAGTGGAGCGCAGCGGAACGAAGCACAAGCCTATATTGAAAATTTTAATTTATCTTTAAACCAAATACCAAAATGCAAAACAAAAACGACACGGGAGATCAATTCCCCAAAGGCTTTTTCAAACAGTTTAAAAGCAAAGAATCATTTCAAGAATATTTTAATTCGATATTTAAGCAAGGCATAGAGGAGATGCTAAAGTGTGAACTAGAGGAACATCTTGGTTACCCAAAACATGCCAAAGATGGATACAATACAGGTAACAGTCGCAATGGGTCTTTTCCAAAAACTATTACAACTGAGAATGTAGGAGAAGTGATACTTAATATTCCAAGAGATAGAAACGGAGCTTTCGAACCACATATTATTCCCAAGGGAGAAACCATCAGTAGTAAGATAGAAGATGCGATAATAGGTATGTATAGCCGGGGGATGACCACTTCCGATGTCCGCCACCAGGTTTTGGATATTTATGGACTGGAAATTAGCGAAACAACAGTTTCCAACATTACTGAAAGTATCATGGAGTCAGCCAAAGAATGGCAACAGCGCACACTGGAGCCAGTCTATTATGCCGTATGGATGGATGGCATTGTTCTTAAAATCAGAACAGATAACAAAGTGATAAACAAATGTGTTTATATCGTTATCGGTCTTAAACCAGATGGCATAAAAGAAGTTCTCGGATTTTGGATTGAAAAAACAGAATCTGCTGCCTTCTGGATGAGTGTTCTGACCGACTTAAAGGCCAGAGGTGTAGAGGATATTCTTATTGCTTGTACGGATAACCTCAAGGGCTTTACCCAAGCTATTAATGCCGTATTCCCGGAAACTGTAACACAGCTCTGCATTGTCCACCAAATCCGTAACAGTTGCAAGTTTGTAGTTTGGAAGGACAGGAAGATATTTTGCCAGGATCTAAAAAAAGTATATACCGCCATCAACAAAGAAATAGCCCTGGAAGAGTTTGAAAAATTTAAACTCAAATGGCAGGGTAAGTATAAATATGCAATCACTTCATGGGAAACAAACTGGGACAGCTTATCCAATTATTTTGAGTATCCACTGGAGCTTAGAAGAATTATCTATACCACCAATACTATTGAAAATCTAAACCGTGGTATCAGAAAATATACCAAAACAAAAACGCAGTTCCCAAATGAAAATGCAGCATCCAAATCTATATACTTAGCCATTAAAAACATTGAAGATGCTTGGAAACTTCCAATCATGCATTGGGCACTCATTCTTAATCAATTTTTAATTATCTTTGAAGGGCGATGTAGACAGTGAATATCCTGTTTACACAATCTCATTTATACTCTCAATATCCCTCAGCCAAAATCCAAAGCGAGCTGATAACTATAGTTATTTAGTTGATCACTATAGTTATTTAGTTAATTACTATAGTTATTTAGTTGATTACTATAGTTATTTAGTTGATTACTATAGTTATTTAGTTAATTACTATAGTTATTTAGTTAATTACTATAGTTATTTGATTGATTACTATAGTTATTTAGTTGCTTTCGATAATAACAGGAGGTATTTAGGAATTTAGTCCGGGCAAAATCCCGATACAGATTGATGCAATCCACATAGCTCTTACAACTATCCTTCTTATAAATTGGTTAGCAATCCATGTATAATTATTATAAATCCTTTTATTTATCTTTGCTAAAATCCTTACAGAGATAAATGTAATTGAATATTCTTGTCAAATTTTATAAATGAGCACCATAATTGAAGCAAAGGGTCTGACAAAGGTCTTCCCCGGCGGCATAACCGCTGTGGACGATATAAGTTTTTCAGTGAAAGAAGGGGAGATATTCGGTTTCCTGGGACCAAATGGGGCAGGGAAGTCAACCACCATAGCCATGCTCACTACCCTGATAAACCCTACCAAAGGCGGTGCAATAGTGGATGGTATGGATATTATAAAGAACCCGTATAAGGTACGCCTTTCCATAGGTTATGTTTCGCAGGACCTTGCCGTTGACGATTCGCTTACAGGCAATGATAATCTGCGTTTACAGGCAGGCTTTTATCACATACCCCGCAATGAAGTTAAGAGCAGGATAGACGAAGTGCTTGAATTAGTTGAACTGAAGGACAGGGCCAGGGATAAGGTAGAAACTTATTCGGGCGGCATGCGCAAAAGGCTTGATATAGCCTGCGGACTGATACACCGTCCCAAGCTTTTATTCCTTGACGAACCCACTCTTGGTCTAGACATACAGACAAGGCGCGAGATATGGAAGTTTGTCAACACCATGAGGGAAGAAATAAAAATGACCATATTCATCACCACACATTATATGGATGAAGCCGATGTGCTTTGCGACAGGATAGCCATCATTGACAGGGGAAAGATAAAAGTAATGGATACTCCTTCGGCACTTAAAAGCTCACTGGGAAATGAAATTGTCATGTTCAAATTCTCAACCGGAGAAACGGATGAAGTTACTAATGCCATTGAGAAGCTAAGTAAGCTTCCGTTTGTGAATAGCGTTACCAATGCCGGCACAAAAGGGTATATAGCTTCCGTGAACAATGGTGAGGCTTCAATACCTGACATGTTTGAAACATTGCAGGGCATGCCGGCAAAGATAGGTCAGATAGTTTTCAAGCAGCCTTCACTTGATGATGTATTCATTCACTATACCGGTCGTGAAATGAGAGATGTGGGCGGTGGCAAGGAAAATGCAGTGAGGTCGAGAATAATGATGAGGAGGACAAGAAAATGAAAATACCTGTTTTGTTATCCGATATTTACTGGGTATTCTGGCGCGAAATGAAAAGGTTTATTCAGCAAAGGGCAAGGATAACGATGGCTTTTATACAACCGGTTGTATGGCTGGTGCTGATGGGCAACATGATGTCGGGGCTTACCAATAACCCTATGGCGGCAAAAATGCTGGGCACTGGCAACTATATTGATTTTATGACTCCCGGTATTATGATCATGACAACATTATTTGGCGGGGTAATGGGTGGCACTTCCATTGTATGGGACAGGAGGCTTGGATTTTTGAACAAAATGCTGTCATCGCCTATTCACAGAGCGGCTATACCATTAGGAAAATTACTTGCGCTGGGTTCGCAGGCTATGCTTCAGGCATTGATCATAGTTATTATTGCGCTTTGCCTTGGCGTTCATTTTGTAACCGGAGTACCCGGTGTTATTTGTCTCTTATTATTATCAAGCCTTTTCGGGATGATAATGGGCGGTATTTCGCTTTCACTGGCGGCAGTCATTAAATCTATGGAATCCCTTTTTGCCATTGTGAATTTTCTTACCATGCCGTTGATGTTCACCAGTAACGCCATGTTCCCTGTAAGCGCAATGCCGTCGTGGCTGAGGGTTGTTGCAAGCTGCAATCCCCTCACTTATGCAGCAGGAACCATGAGGACAATTGCCACCAAAGGATGGATATGGGATGGCATTTGGCCGGGAGTAGTGATATTGTGCTCGATGTTAATAGTTACCACAACCATTTCAATAAGGATGTTTCACAGGTCGATATCCTGATAAATGAGCTTATTCTTCTTGACTTTCGTTAAAGTATTGTGTAATTTTGCATAAAATTTGGAAGCGGAGGGTATATGTTAAGGAATGTGGGAACGGTTGACAGAGTGATACGACTGTTTGTGGTGATTGTTTTTACCGTTCTAATTGCCACGGGATTGTTTAAAGGTGTGGGTCTTATCATTTGTACGATATTAGGGGCCTACCTGCTTTTTACAAGTATATTCAGCTTTTGTTTTTTCTACAGCTTAGTAGGCATACATACTTTGAGAACAAAGTCGGGCGTGGATGATTAATAAAAAGATAATACGATAAAAAAAGCCGGAGTTTAAACTGCCGGCTTTCTTTTTTTACGGAAGAACTCTTTCATGATAGTAGCGCATTCGTCTTTTAGTATACCGCCTTTAATTTCGGTAGAAGGATGTAATATGTTAGAAGCGAATTTCGAATATCCTTTTTTATCGTCCTTAGCGCCATAAACTATCTTTCCAATTTGTGTCCAATAGGAAGCGCCGGCGCACATCACACAGGGTTCAATAGTAACGTACAAGGTACATTCGGGGAGGTATTTCCCGCCTATGGAATTTGCTGCCGAAGTAAAAGCCTGCATCTCGGCATGAGCCGTTACATCGTTCAGGTGTTCGGTATAATTGTGGGCGCGTGCAATGATCTTATTCCGGCAAACGATAACGGCGCCTATGGGCACTTCATCGGCAGCTAAAGCTTTCTGCGCTTCCTTCAGTGCTTCCCTCATAAACGATTCGTCGGTATATAATGTCAACAAAATGCTATCTTTTTAGAAGAATAAATTATACTTTAAACGGTGTAAATTAATTCATTCTAATTTCAGGTAAAGGGTATAAAGGAATATGGTATATTATGCTCTTCCTTATACATTTATACCTTATACCTCTATACCTTTTTAGGTTCATAAAATGTGATAATTTATCCCGTTTCTGGTATAAATGCAAATATTTTATAATTATTCAGCGCTCCTTACAGCCCTATAACCATAATGATTGTACCGCTGCCAGTCGCCTAAACCTGCATACTGCCTGTCAGAAACACGGCAATAAGAAGGAGCATAGAAAAAGCTTCCTCCCCTGAATCCTGCGCCCACACCTCTTACACCGGGCCAATCGGTATTGGTAGCATTACCTGCTTCATCAAGGTTACCGTCGCCATGAGAACCTTTGAATAACACGCCGGTTTTATTGCTTACGCTTACACAGCGTTCAAAAAGATTTCCGCTAAGATCAGAAATGCGGTAAAACGAATATCCATTTTGCTCCTTGGTTCCGTCCTTCTTTTCAAAAAATCCTGCTCTTACCGGACTAAGAACATCGGCAGCTTTTTCGCAATAGATAACATTTGCATCTGCATTGGATGGTAATTCTGTAATTGTTCCTCCATTGCTGATGCTGGTAGTATTTATCAATTTAGTTGTACCCCATGCATATTCATTTACTACAGGAGCACTGGTGCCACGGCAGGACTTTTCATATTCAAGTTCTGTCATCGGGCGTAATCCTGCCCAATCGGTAAACGCCGCAGCATCTGCCCAGGAAATGAAATTACATGCAATATTTTGTCCATCGTTACTTTCGTTTGGAACACCATTGCCATTCAGGTCGCAATAGAATGTAACAGGGTCAGTAGGTGGGATGGTTGTATCACAGCGAATGCCATTGCGAAATTGTATAGTGGGCGAATTGGTCATAACATAGCGGTTTACAACTTTGGTTTCGGATATACCGGACCATACCCTTTGTTCCTGTTGCTGACGGGTAAGCGAGTTGAGAAAATCCACATACTGTCCTTGTGTGATCTCATATTTCATACACCAGAAAGCATTGTATCCTTTTGGAAATTCATTTGGAATTGTTCCGAAGAACTGATCACAGTAAAAATGTTTTGCATAGCAAAGATTACCATCTTTTTTACCCATAGTAATCGCTGCTTCGGAGCTAACATCAAAAGGTTGTGTGACTTTTGGATAAGTATAAAAAGCAGAGGCTTCGTTGCCACCTGAACCTAATTTGTAATCCCCTTTCGGAACATAAACCATTTCGATAGCATACACTTTAAACACGAAATCATTGATTTCTTTTATGCCATTTGCATCATAATTGAACTTCAGCTTTAGCCCGCTCCAGTTTATGTTTCCACTGCCTTCCTGCTGGCGGAAAGCAAATACGCCCAGTCCTTTTTTATCAGTGGAGCCAACAAAAAAGGCAGGTTTAACACCATTGTCAGCGGTTACACTATAATCTTTCGTATCTGTGTTGATATAAACTTGTTTCCATTCAGTTCCGAGTTTTGCCTTATACTTTACAAATATCCAGGCGGCATCATAATTTGCTTCATTAGTTGAAGTTCTCCATGAGTTATCCCAGCTGATATCGAATGAGATGAAAGCTGTTTTATCAGCGGTATTGACATCGGTAATGCTTGCTTCTTTATTTATTTTTATATTCGTTGCTTTTATTTGAATAGTGCCTGCAAACAGAAGGAAAGAAACAGCAGCAAAGAGTGCCAATATGTAATGTTTATTATGCATTGCTTAAAGATTTAATTGTGAATAGTTATTGATGAACTGAATACATGCAAAATAACAAAAAATAATTCAACCTATATCTTCATAATATGCAGTAGCATAAATTTAGTAAATTTGAATTTTATTTAACCAGATACAGCATAAGAATGTCTTCGTATAAAAATATCATTATCAGCAGGACTGACGGGATAGGTGATGTGGTGCTTGCGTTGCCGATGGCTGGTGTGCTGAAAGAATTATATCCTGATTGTAACGTAATTTTTCTTGGCAGAGATTATACTAAAGTAATTATTGATTCCTGTATACATATTGACCGTTTTGTCGGTTGGGACGATATTATAAAATTAGGTGATAAAAAAGCTATTGACTACTTTAAATCATTGAAGGCAGATGTTATCATACATGTTTTCCCAAGAAAATCTATTGCCGAACTTGCCAGGAAAGCTAACATCCCAGTGAGAATCGGGACTTCCCATAGGCATTATCACTGGCATACATGCAACAGGCTGATAGGGCTCTCGCGAAGAAGATCCATACATCATGAAGCGCAGCTTAACCTAAAGCTTCTCGTTTCCTTAGGTGCAAAGAAAAATTTCGATCTTACCGAGATACCTAAATACTATGGTTTCACTAAAATAGATCCCCCTGAAGCAAAGTTCAAATCACTTTTAAGCGCTGAGAAATTTAATCTAATCATACATCCGAGTTCTAAAGGAAGTGCAAGGGAGTGGGGAATGAGAAATTATCAGGGACTTTTGAATATTTTGCCTAAAGATAAAATTAAGGTTTTTATAAGCGGGACAGAGGAAGAGGGACTGGCAGCAAAGCCTTTCCTGATGGATAATTTCCCTGATGTTGTTGATTTAACTGGGAAGATGTCACTACCGGAACTGATAAGTTTTATTTCTGTGGCAGACGGACTTCTTGCTGCAAGTACAGGTCCTTTGCATATTGCAGCTGCCTTAGGCAAATATGCACTTGGTCTTTATGCGCCTATGCGCCCTATTCATCCCGGCAGATGGGCGCCACTCGGTGATAAAGCCTCATTCATTGTTAAAGAAAAATATTGCAGTAAATGCAGGCATAGCATAAGATGTGAATGTATTGAAAGTATCACACCGCTTGAAGTGAAGGAGAAGTTATTACAATTCAAAAAACAAATGAATAAAAAAAAGATTGTTGTTGCCGTGACCGGCGCCAGCGGGGCGATATATGCAAGTATATTGTTTGAGAAATTGCAAATGCTCGACAAGCAGCTTGAAGATTGTTGTGTGGTGTTTTCTGATAACGCCAGAGAAGTGTGGAAATATGAACTGAAAGTAAATACCATTGAGAATATCCCATTTAAGATATTCGCAAATAATGATTTTTTTGCTCCATTCGCTTCCGGTTCAGCTAACTATGATTGCATGATCATTTGTCCTTGCAGTATGGGATCACTTGGCAGAATTGCTTCAGGTGTTTCGAATGACCTTATAACAAGAGCGGCTGATGTTATGTTAAAGGAAAAACGAAAACTTATACTTGTTACCAGAGAGATGCCTTTGAATCTGGTGCATATCAACAACATGAAATCTGTTATTGAAGCAGGCGGAACAATTTGCCCCGCATCACCTTCTTTTTACAGCCTTCCCACAGATACCAAAGGAATGCTTTCTACTGTTATTGATAAAGTATTAAACCTCGCTGGTTTTGAGATCAAAGAATTTCAATGGGGCGCTGAAAAATAATGCACAGCAACTCCTTATTGCTTCACAAACTTCTCCACTCCCACTCCACTTTCAGTTTTGACTTCAACCACGTAAACGCCACCAGAGAATGAACTTACATCAATATCTGTTCTTCTTTCGGTTGAGACAAAGCTATCAATTAGCTGTCCCTGTATGTTTAATATACAAACGGTTGCCTTAACAGGGACTTCTATGGTAAGATTATCAGTAGCAGGATTTGGAAAAAGAGCAATGTCAATTCCTGCTTTAACTCTGTTAATTACCATAGTACCGCAACCATTAAGTAAATACTGACTTTTAGGAGCATTAACTGTCAGCAGCCCATAATTGGAATTATGCACTATATCGTTACCATAAGCAGTAAGGTTGCTGAAGTTCCCGGTAGAAGATATCTGGCGATCAGAGCAATTATCATTGTCCCAGCTCCATGCTATCCAGCCAACCTTGTTAATCTGACAATAATTTAAAAGGGATTTATAATTCAGGGTATATTCGCAGGGAGAGGCATCATCCTGTAAATTGGCAACTTCACCCAGCACCAAAGGAATATTTTGGGAAATCACTGCATTAACCTTTGAAGCCATAGTGGCCGAATCGTTACTTGCAAAAGCATACCAATATGCATGAGCGCTGAAAATAAGGTTATGCAGAGGATCGAACTGAATAAGATTCTTTGCCATATTTGAAGTAACAAAAGCATCTGAGTTTGTGCCGCAATCGGGTGCATCAATCATGATAGGAAAATTAAAACCGCTAACAGTTCTTAATGCCGTGATGATGTGTTCATAGGTATTTTGATACGTAGCCAGCGCTGCAGTTGGGTCAGAAGTCCAGTCATAATCCAAAGCCTCGTTTGCATAGTTAACAATAACACTTTCTTTATACTTCAAAAGAACATCAGTAAATACGCTGTCCTGTGTCCACCAGGTATTCAGACTTAGTAATGCTGCAGTATCATCAGAACAAGTGTAATCATGTATTTCAATAATAGCGATCATTTTATTCTCAACACATTTGCTTACAGCGCTGTCAAGTGCTTTGTAGTTTTTGTAAACATCATTTGTAGATGCATCTCCATTATTAAAATACCACGACATCCTTACCACATTTGCGCCGGCAAGTGCAACCTGATCGGTCTCTAAAGCGGAATTGTCATAGCCCCAATCATAAGGTGCATAATTTATACCTCTTAGCAACAAGGTATCTCCGCAAGGACCCAAAATTGAACCGCCGGATGTATGGATATAATCTGTCGTTTGAGCATTTAAATAAGCTACTGCCGTTAAAGCAAAAAATAAGATGAATAGTTTTTTCATTGAAAATTGTTTAGTGAAAATTTAGTTATTAATATCTGTGGAGAATAACGGATTCGAACCGTTGACCCTTTGACTGCGAGTCAAATGCTCTACCAACTGAGCTAATTCCCCTTAATTAAAATGCGAAAGTACGTTTTTTAGCAGTTTATTCTTTAATATATTTTTGATTCATATTGATAATTTATGAAATAGTATCTTTGCTTTACAATTATTATCAATGGGAATCATTCTGAAAAGGAATATTGGTGAAAACGCTAGTGTTGGTTTATGGGAAATTACCGAAACCGTTGATGTATTGTTTTCAAATGTTCATCTTAATGACGAGGAAAATGAATTGTATAAAGGTTTTAGCACGGATTTAAGAAAGCAGCATTGGTTGAGTTACAGGAACCTTCTCAGAGAATTGGTAACACCCGAAGAATATTCGCATGTAAATTATGATGAAGTCGGGAAACCCTATCTGCAATTCAAATCACACCATCTTTCCGTTTCTCATGCCGGTAAATTTTCCGCAGCCATTATAAATAAAAATTCACTGGTTGGAGTTGATATAGAAAAAGTGCATCCCAAGATTCATAAGATCGTGCATAAGTTTCTTTCGGAGGAAGAAATAAAGAATATTTCTCCTGCCAATGATATTGATTCCCTTTATGTATGCTGGGGCGCTAAAGAAGCATTGTATAAGCTTTACGGAAAAAGAAATCTATTGTTTATTGAAAACATCCTGCTTGATCCTTTCGTTTATTGTGGAAATGGTGATATAACAGGAACTATCAGCACCGATGAGTTTAAACAGAAATTCAATCTTCATTATGAAAAGATACAGGATTATATGCTGGTATATACTTTGGATTGATAAAATCCATTTAAATTTGTAATGCTACACGAAAGAAAAAACACCATGAACATCTATCAAACCATTTGCGGTAAAAAAGGAAAGAAGACAAAAAAGTTCGCTGTCCTTATTGATCCTGACAAAACAAAACAAACGCAGCTTTTAAATATCATTGAACTTGCTTCAAACAATGTTGTAGATTTCTTTTTTGTAGGAGGCAGCCTGCTTACCGATGATAATCTTGAGATCACTATCAAAACGATAAAGGAAAAGTGTAATGTCCCTGTTGTATTATTTCCGGGAAATACCATGCAGATAAATAAGAATGCAGATGCTTTGCTTTTGCTTTCGCTGATTTCAGGAAGAAACGCTGAAATGCTTATTGGCAAACATGTTATTGCCGCTCCTTACCTAAAAGCCAGTAAACTGGAAGTAATTTCTACCGGTTATATGCTTATTGAAAGTGGTAAACCAACAGCCGCATTATATATGAGTAACTCTACACCCATACCATCTGATAAGGACGATATTGCTGTTTGCACTGCCATGGCCGGAGAAATGCTTGGACTGAAACTGATCTATATGGATGCTGGCAGTGGCGCCATTTTAACGCTTACCGAAAATATGATTGCTAAAGTGAAACAAAATATTTCAATTCCTCTTATTGTTGGCGGTGGAATTCGCACCCCTGCAAAAGCACACGATTTGTGCAGTGCAGGCGCCGATGTGGTTGTCGTTGGTAATGCTATTGAAGAAAATGTCAGGCTGATTGAAAACATTGCAGACGCAGTTCATCTATTATAATTTGTTTAATCTTTTAATAATAATCTCATGAGAACAGGAAAAATTTTTGTGTTGGTATTTCTTTTTATTGTTGTAAAAAGTTTTTCTCAAACCAAAGTACTCACCATTGAAGATGCTTTTACAAACAGAGCCTTGTATCCAAAGAGTATGGATCAATTGCAGTGGATTGCATCAAGTGATAACTATTCCTATGTTAGTCTGAAGATGCTTATAAAAGGCAATGTGGTTAACGAAAAACGTGATACTCTTATTAATCTTTCTCAGCTTAGTGATGCCGTTAAAAAGATTGGTGATGCAGATTTAAATGCTTTCCCCGAAATAACATGGATAGATGAGAATTCATTTTACTTCAACGAGAATGACAAGATTTATGTTTACAATGTGGCTTCTAAATCTGTTCATTCTGTTAACACTACCAACGAAAAAGCCGATAATACTGATATTGCAGAAAACACTTTATATGCAGCATATACGGTGAAAAACAATTTGTATGTCTCTGTAAAAGGCAAGGAATACGCTGTTACTTCTGATACAAATAAAAACATTGTCAATGGCAAATCCGTTCATCGCGAAGAATTCGGTATTACCAAAGGAACATTCTGGTCACCTAAAGGCGATCTGCTTGCATTCTACAGGATGGATCAAACCATGGTTACCGATTATCCCCTTGTGCATATTGCTAATGTAAGCAATCGCATTGCCGAAGAGGAACTGATTAAATATCCCATGAATGGAATGAAAAGCCATCATGTAACCCTCGATGTTTACAATCCCATTACTCAGAAGAAAATATTCCTTAACACTGGTGAACCCGTCGAGCAATACCTTACAAATATTACCTGGAGTCCTGACGAAAAATATATCTTTATTCAGGTGCTCAACCGCAGTCAAAACCACATGAAGCTTAATCAGTATGATGCTTCCACCGGCGATTTTATCAAAACCATTTTTGAAGAAGATAACGATAAATATGTGGAGCCATTGAACCCTCTTTATTTTCTTAAAACCAAGCCCGATGAATTCATTTATCAAAGTCAGAAGGATGGCTACAACCATTTGTACCTTTATGATATCAGCGGCAAACTCATCAAACAGCTTACTAAAGGAAATTGGGTGGTTACCGAACTTCTCGGAACCGATAATAAGGATACCAAAGTGTTTTACACCTCCACTGCCGTAAGTCCTTTGGACAAGGATATTTATTCTGTTGACATCAAATCAGGCAATATCACTAAGATTTCCATTGCCAAAGGAACCCACATTGCACTGGTAAGCAAGGATGGCAAGTATGTTCTCGATAATTATTCCAGCTCCGATATTTCCGGTGAATACGATCTTGTAACAACCAATGCCAAGCTTTTACAGGTGTTGCAGAAGAACAACAATACGCTGAAAGAATATAAAATGCCCGAAACCTCCGTCTTCACCATTAAAGCTAAGGACGGCTCCGACCTCTATTGCCGTCTCATCAAGCCAACCGACTTCGATCCCAAGAAGAAATATCCCGTTATTGTTTATGTGTATGGCGGTCCCCACGAACAGCTTATTACCGATACATGGCTCAATGGCGCGGGTTTGTTCCTTAATTACCTTGCCACCAAAGGCTATGTTGTTTTCACCCTCGATAATCATGGCACTGCAAACCGCGGGCTTGCTTTCGAACAGGCCATCTTTAAAAATCTTGGTACCCTAGAAGTCGACGACCAGATGCTGGGCATTGATTATTTAAAGAAGCAATCTTTTGTCGATACTGCCCGTATTGGCGTTCATGGCTGGAGCTATGGCGGTTTCATGACCATTTCCATGCTGCTTAAACATTCCGATGTTTTCAAAGTGGCTGTTGCCGGCGGTCCTGTTATCGACTGGAAATATTACGAAATTATGTATGGCGAGCGTTACATGCGCACCTCCGAAGAAAACCCCGAAGGTTTCGACAATGCCAATCTTCTCAATTATATAAAGAACCTTAAAGGCAAACTATTGATCATCCACGGAACTGTTGATAACACCGTTGTCTGGCAGCACTCCCTCATGTTTGTAAAGAAATGCGTTGACGAAGGCAAGCAGCTCGATTACTTTGTTTATCCCGAACACGAGCACAATGTTCGCGGCAAGGACAGGGTTCACCTGCTTCATAAAATTGAGAATTACTTTAATGATTATTTGAAGTAAGAAGTAGGCAGGAATCAGCAGCAGGCAGTTAGTTATTCTTGAATAGAAGCTAACCACAAAGGTCACGGAGTAGACATGAAGTTCACAGAGAAATAAAATGTTTATTTAGATAGTCAGTCTAATATCAACTTATATCGCCCATTTCATCTCGGCATTCTTGACACCAAATAGAATTAGTGCCATCATTGTTTTTAAATTTATTAATAGAATATACCTGTTTGCAATTCTCACAAATTTTTCCATTAAATAAAAAGCCGGAATACCCACTTATTCCTTGTGCTCCTTGTACATCATGTAAACCACTATATCCATAATAGCCGCTTAACCCTTGTGCTCCTTTCGCACCTATTAGTCCGAATGAACCTGGTGCCTGTGTGGTGCCTGTTGTGCCAGTTATGCTAGAAATAATATTCCGTACTTGATTTGATTTTTTCTCTTCTGTAGTAATTTCTGTTAATTCTTTTTCTGTCGGTAATGTAGAAATCTTTTTTGACTTATTGAATGATGTAAAACCCTCCGAGAGAGTATTAAAGCAATAAATTTTAATATTATTATTTTTCTGCTTCAACTCATCAATAAGAAAAGAATTAAGATAGCATTTTTTACCAAATTCAAAAATATAATCACTGTCATTTGAAATTATCCATAATTCTTCAATTGAATTTACATTGTCTAATAATTGTTCCCAAGATATTTGGTCACCAAGAGGGTCATTGTTTTTTCCAGGAGGATTTCCTATTTCTTTTCGTTTTCTTGCTTTATCTGTCTGTTCAACATTTGGTAATCGAGAAGTATTGAAAATTTTAATAAGTGTTTGAGAGACTTCGTCTGTATTGCTCGTAATATTTTCTATTAATTTTTCGGTAATCTCTTTTAATTTTTTCTTTTGTTCATTCGTTTGTTCGACAAGCTTTATAGTAGCAGTATTCCAATCTTTAAGTTCTTTATCTGTTGTTGCTTCTAAATGTTCAGGTAAAGATATTTTATTTAGTCCAAACTGTTTTTCATAGCCGATAAATGAAGTAACGAAAACATCAAGTTTATTTCTAGCAACTTCATTTTGAATTTGTCTTGTAATAAAAATATTATCTTTAACTTCTTCAATTGATTTCAAGAGCTTTTTAAATTCTTTTGAATTGCTATCGTAAAATCTCAAATAAATATTTGCATCAATAAAGAGTACCTGTTTCATAATATTTTGATTATTTTATAAAATTATCTCTAACTTGTTTATTGCTTCACTTTATTTTAAGCTTCTTGTGGCAGGAAGGATCACGGAGAAATAGCACAAAATAATAAACATCCATAAGTATAAACTGAAGTTGTGTCATATTAAAAGTCAGTAACAATTTGTTCAGTTGTCATCAATCTTGTCATAAGTCGCTCTACATCAGAAAGGGAATACTTTTTACCTTTTGATGTACGAAGTAAATCAACAAATTCGGAAATTTCACTGTCTTTTTCGATTATAATATATTTAATATCATCAGGTTCAAATTCGAGTCTCAAATTTTTTAGTTTATCGTTTTCTACTACTTTTTTTTCTTCTGTATCATATGCATCTCCTCTTAGAACCATTAAATAATCTTTCGAAAAAGGAGGCACATATCTCCATTCTCTTTCATCAGAAAACCTATAATCTTTCGTTACTTTTCCAGCTCTTACTAATTCATTTTGATAATTTTTCATATATCGCATTAAATTTATTAATGAATTTTGTTCTTCATCCATTTCATTCAATGATTTTTCTGTTTGTATTATATACTTATTATAAATTGCCCAATAACTTTGAGCCAATGATGATTTTTTATCTAAGTAGAGAACTGGATTTAATCCATTTCTTTCTGCCCACGCTTTCGTTAAACCTATTCCATATGGACCATAGTTTGAAATATGATTCTTTACTTCTGAAAAAGGAATATCGCAAAAGCTGACCATTGGTGTTGCATATTTTACAAACCTTCCTTCTATGAAAACAATTTCCTCCAGACAATATTTAATTTTAAAATTTTCTGTTAAAATACCTCTTAGTTTTTCTTTAGTATTTGTAAAGTGAATAATTGAGTTTGAGCTTAGTCCCATTTTTTATTTTCTTTAAATTTATTTATTTCACCTACTCTTTAAGGATTTTCTGTTACTCCTTATTAACATAAAGGCAAAGGTATTAAAATAATCCCTTTTCTTCCCCCATTTCCCCCAACAATTAGGCGAGTAATATCAATCAAAGTTACTGCAATTGCAAGCAATATCACTTCTAATGCAAGAAAAGTCGCTTCATTAATAAAGAAAGTTACTTCATTAACAAAGAAAAGCACTTCATTAGCAAGGGAAGTCGTTTCATTAACAAAGAAAGTCACTTCTTTAGCAAGAGAAGTCATTTCATTAACAAAGAAAGTCACTGCATTAACAAAGAAAGTCACTTCATTAACAAAGAAAGTCACTTCATTAACAAAAAAAGTCACTGCATTGGCAAGGAAAATCACTGTATTAGCAAAGAAAGTCACTTCATTAGCAGAAAAACTCACTGTCTTTCAAGAGAAACTTGCTGTCTCACAAGAAAAACAAACTTTTTCACAAAAGAAAGTCACATTCTTACGAGAGAAACTCCTTTTTCACGAGAATAACTCGCTTTCTTACGAGAGAAACTCACTTTCTTTACAAGAAAAACTCACTTTCTCACGAGAGAAACACACTTTCTCACGAAAGACACTCACTTTTTCAGAAAGAAAACTCCCTTTATTAAGAAGAGAAATTACTTATTTAGCATGATAAGTTGCTTCATTAACAAAGGAAAGCTGCATCTAACAGAGTTAGGTAAGGCGGGTAACAAATACCTAAACTAATCAGAAATGTATTTTATGGTAGTCTTCGTAATCAAAACCCAGTTGGTCTTTTATGGCTTTTATTCGCTTGGCAATAACTGCAAACACCTGCAACTGGTTCTTTATCAGCCACGACATCGCATCCTTTTTATCAACGCTCGCTTCCGCTAATCTTATCAGGAAATCAAATTTGTGTTTTTTAAGCCATATCCAGGCCTTTTCATCCCCGTCAACCGCATTGCTAAAGGCAGCATATTGCCTAAAATTCCTTTTCATCAGCCAATCGAAAGCCTCCTCGTTACCTTTTATCGAACTTGCTAAAGCAGATAATTCCGGATAGCCGTTCTTGAACAGCCATTGATAAAAATTATCCTTGCCATCAAGCGCTTCAGCAAATGCAACCAACACTTTTACAGGATACTTCTCCATGATTTAAAACGAAATTCATTGAAACTGGTTGAAATTCTTTGAAATTTTAAAAAGAAATTCATAGAAATTAAAAACTAAATAAGTACATTTAATTTATTTATTTTCATTTGTTTTGGCCTTGTAAGTCGAACTGATAAAATTATTCAGTTTTAGTAAAAAGACATCCGACTCTTTTATGAACTCATCATAAAGATTAATATCAATGCATTTCCTTTCCATAAGCAGGCTAAGCCAATGGTTTTTACATTCCAGAAACGAACCCCTGCTGTTATAATAAAACTTAATTTTATCTAGATAATGAAAACGTCCATATCCCTCAGCTATATTAGCTCCTACAGAATCCGTAGATTCAACAAACTGGTCACCCATTATTTTCCTCTGCTGCCAATTCAAGGCTTCATATATTTTCCATGCTATTGAAGAAAGTTTCCTTGCAATATTATATACTTCAAGATTTTCAAGTTCTATATAACCCGCTTTCCTTTCCATAATATTATGATTGTTTAAAGGATGTTTAATTTATTTCTTTTTAGTTTCCACTAATTTCTATCAATTTCTAATTTCCATTAATCTCCATCTATTTCCAATTTCTATTAATTTCCATCTATTTCCAATTTCTATTAATTTCCATCTATTTCCAATTTCTATTAATTTCCATCTATTTCCAATTTCTATTAATTTCCAGTTTCCATTAATTTCCATCTATTTCCAGTTTCCATTAATTTCTTTCAATAATACACTTCTGCTTTCACCCCAATTCCTCTAACCCTTTCAGCAATTGCATCAAGTTCTTTTAAGTCTGTTTTCTCTAAACCTCGCACAGGAGTTGCCCTTGCAATCGGGTAAATCATTACCAATTCAGGGTTCAGTTCTTTAATATATTTCAGCCATGCATTCACTTCTTCATTTGTAGTATTATCAATGGTTTCCCCATTAAATTCACCCTTTACAAATAAAGTCTGAATTATCAATTTCGATTTGAATTGTTTTAAGTTTCTTACAATTGTTTCAAGCGTAATATCCGTAACAGGTTTATTTATCTTCCTGAAAGTCTCTTCAGTTCCCGCATCCAGCTTCAAAATATTCTGATCGATCTTTTTCAAAGCGCTTACAACTTCCGGCAAATGAAGCATACTGGCATTTGAAAGAACCGCTATTTTACTTTTTGGCGCATATTTATTCCTAAGCTCTATAGTAATATCAATTATCTCGGCAAAATCAGGATGTATGGTAGGCTCTCCGTTTCCGGCAAATGAAATAGCATCAGGCAATTCGTTATTCGCCTTCATATCCTGAAGCTTCTTTTCAAGAAATTCCCTTATTAAAGCTGAAGGGGGAAATTCAACCTTATTATTATCAACTATTTTAGTCCATCCGCATTCACAGTAAAGGCAGTTGAATGAACAATGCTTATATCCTATAGGCAATAAATTAATTCCAAGCGAAACTCCAAGTCTGCGACTGTGAACCGGTCCAAACACTATCCTATCAAATAAAAAAGTCATCTTAGTTATATATTAAATCTGCTGTAAAATTAATACAAATCTGCAGTATAGGCAATTTGTAAATAATTAATGACTGATGTTACGCAAAGAAAATAACCGCAGAAACCACAGAGAAAATTTATCGCAGAGATACGCAGAGAAATATAATGACAGAAAACGAAATTAGATAAATGAGTATTAACTCAACGGTTCTCTGCGTAAAACCTCAGCGAACTCTGCGGTTAAAAATTAAAATGTGTTTCTACGTAACATGAGTTAATGACTCATTTGTTAAAGAATTATTTTCATTCAAAACCTTCAGGTTACAATATTTATTTAATTTTGAAAAGAGTTAACAAACATGAAGCTGGATATCGACATCATAAAATCCCCCATTGATAAGCATCTCGATGAATTCGACAGGCAATTCAAGGCTTCCATGAAAAGCTCCGTTCCTCTGCTCGATATCATTACCCGTTATATTGTAAAAAGAAAAGGAAAGCAAATACGCCCCATGTTTGTGTTCTTCTCTGCCGAATTATGCGGAGGAATTAAAGAATCAACGTATCGTGCAGCTACGCTTATTGAACTTCTTCATACTGCTACTTTAGTACATGATGATGTAGTGGATGATTCCAACGAAAGAAGAGGATTCTTTTCTATCAACGCTCTCTGGAAAAATAAGATTGCCGTTCTGGTTGGTGACTTTCTTTTATCACGCGGATTGCTTGTTTCCATAGATAACAATGATTTTGAACTATTGAAAATCGTTTCGAATTCTGTGAAGGAAATGAGCGAAGGAGAATTGCTTCAAATAGAAAAAGCCCGCAACCTTGATATTGAAGAGAGCATTTATTTTGAAATAATCCGTAAAAAAACAGCTACACTCATAGCTTCCTGTTGTGCCTGCGGCGCATCTTCTTCGGGTGCTGATAAAGAAACCGTGGAAAAGATGTATAAGTTTGGCGAAGCCACCGGTATTGCTTTCCAGTTAAAGGATGATCTTTTTGATTATGAAAAAAGTAATGAAACAGGTAAACCGCACGGTATTGACATCAAGGAACATAAAATGACATTGCCCTTGATTTATATGCTTCGCAATATGAAATATCTCGAAAGAAGAAGAGTTATCAATATTGTTAAGAATCATAGCGATAAGCAAGAAAAAGTAGCCGAAGTAATTAAGCTGGTGAACGAAAGTGGTGGCATTGAATATGCGAATAAAATGATGCTTGGTTACCAGCAATCGGCTCTTGAAATGCTTAAAAGTTTTCCCGAAAGCAGCACAAGGGAATCGCTTGAAACATTGGTTAAATTTATAGTTGAACGCAAAAAATAATTTATGAAAAGAATAAGCACTTTACTGTTATTACTTATTATCTGGAACTGTTCCTTTTCGCAGGTAAAAACCGAATACTGGAGTAATAAAAATAAGAAAAGCGAAGGTATTATTAAAGACAGCCTTAAGAACGGGAAATGGACCTTCTGGTATGAGAATGGCCAGAAATGGAGCGAAGGAAATTACAATGCCAACATTAAAACAGGTAAATGGATATATTGGTATAAGAGCGGCAAAGAATGGAGCACTATTCATTATGATACAGGAACAGATACCAGCTGGTATGAAACCGGGCAAATTGAAAAGCTTGGGAATGTTATCAATGGCAGGATGGATGGCAAATGGACATACTGGCACCAGAACGGGCAACTTAAAGAAGCAATCATTTATAAGAATGGTGTGAAGGAAGGAAAAAGTATTTCTTATTTCGAAGATGGGAAAAAAGAATTTGAAGGAATATATGTAAATGATTCAATTGAAGGATATGCTACATGGTGGAACAAGAATGGCAACAAAGATATGGAAGGCAAATCTATACGTGGTTTGCAGGATAGTATCTGGATTTATTATCACACAAATGGGAAAATTGGAAGCAAGGGAATGTTCAAGAAGGGCTTACAAGAAGGAATCTGGACATACTGGTACGAAACAGGCGAGAAATGGAAAGAAGGTAATTTTGTAAAAGGCCAAAGACAAGGTATTTGGACTGCATGGTATGAGAATGGAGCCAAGGAACGCGAAGGTTCTTTTCTTGATAACAAGGAAACCGCACTTTGGAACAACTGGTATAAAAGCGGTCAGTTGAAAACATCGGGCAATTTCACCGAAGGGCTGATGATCGGCATCTGGAAAGGATGGTATGAAAGTGGTCAGAAGAAATATGAGGTTAGTTATATCCCGAAATCAAAGAAAAATCAATGGAAAGGTTATGACATAAATAAGAACGACAGCATTGAAATGAAATACAAAGAAGCACCCGAAACCAATCTTAAAGATGGCCCTGCGAAATACTGGTATGAGAATGGTACCGAAAAGAGCGAAGAATATTATAAGGAAGGATTTATGGATGGCCCGTGGACACAATGGTATGATACCGGCATAATGCAGGAAACAGGCTTCTATAAGAATGATCAGCAAACAGGTTATTGGACTTTTTTCGATGATCACGGAGTAAAATTTAAAGAACAGGAATTTACCAATGGCATTCCCAACGGCAAATGGGTAACATATTTTGCCAATGGTCAGAAATCAGGTGAGGGCAGCAATGTGAACGGATATAAAGAAGGCAAATGGGATTACTGGAATGAAAAAGGAGATATTATTTATACTGTTACCTATAAAAAAGGCGAGAAAATAAAGGAAACCAGTTATCCCGGCGAAGGACAAAATAAAGGAAACAAGTAGTTACAATTGGAACAAAGGATTTCCGCTTGTTTTTCCTCATAAAATTAACCTATTATTGTTGCCATTAAAATAATACCTGCAACAAATGCCAAATAAACCAGCAAGTACACGTTGTCTTTAATTATTGTTTTCATTGTTTTATGATTTAAGAATTCTCACTATTTTTTATTCTTTTTCAAATATTAAAAGCATTTCCTGGTATAAAATTACAACTGTAAAAACCTCTTGTCAAGGCAGAATCAGGGAACGGTGGAATCAAATCAGTTATCGGTAGTGTAGGGCAAGTTAACGGTAAAAACTAAACATTTTATTTCCTTTAATATTCGTAACATTGCAAACCGATTTTACCTGCGAATGAAATACGCCAACTACCATACGCATACACTTTACTGCGATGGAAAAGATTCCCCCGAAGCATTTATAGAAGAAGCCTTAAGGAAAGAAATGACTGCTATTGGTTTCTCCAGCCACTCTCCCCTGCCCTACGATAATGGATACAGCCTTAAGGAGAACAGGCTTGATGATTATTTTAAAGAAATAAAAGAATTAAAGGAAAAATATAAAGATAGTATCAACATTTATCTTGCACTTGAAATTGATTACATACCGGGCATTTCGGATAATTTCAAAAGTTTTATTGACCGGCTTTCTCTTGATTATACTATTGGAGCTATTCATCTGGTAAAGAACAGAAACACAGGCGAATTATGGTTCATTGATGGCCCTGAAATTAACTATACTATCGGACTTACACGCATTTTCAATGATGACATCAAACTAGCGGTGGAAACATATTTCAGTCAGCTTAATGAAATGATAAGTACTCAAAAGCCTACCATTGTCGGTCACTTTGATAAGGTAAAAATGAATAATAAAGGCCGGTTTTTTTCGGAAAGCGAAGACTGGTACGAAAATCTTGTAAAAGAAACCATTACATGTATAAAAAAAGCAGGAAGCATAGTGGAAGTGAATACAAGAGGCATTTATAAAAAGCGCAGTGATTCCTTATACCCGGGCATATTCGCTTTGAAAGAGATCCATAAAATGAATATCCCTGTCACTATAAGTTCCGATGCCCACAAACCGGAAGAGCTTACTTCCTATTTCCCCGAAACTATCAGTATTTTAAAAGATATTGGATTTAATGAAGTAATGCAATTTGATGGAGAAAGCTGGAAAGGTGAAAGAATTTAAGGTATATCAAAAAAACTGTTCCGTTATTACAAACCTTAGACCGTCATTGCGAGGGAGGAACTCCCGAAGCAATCTGATTGGTTGAGAGATTGCTTCACTTTGTTCGCAATGACGAATTTAGTGTGTATTATAAGAGGTTCCGGTTAATCATTTCTGATATTCCATGTAATAATGCTTTATGCCAGCTTCTTCAAAAGCTTCACCTTTAACTACAAATCCATTTTTCAGATACAGGTTCACGGCAGTGTATTGCGAATGCAGGTAGATTAGTTTCGACATTGAAATAACATCCGCTAAAACCTCTTTAAGCAGTATGGTTCCCAAACCTTTATTACGATATTTTTCAGGAACAGCAAAGCGTTCCAGCTTTATCCCATTAGTAGTTTCTCTCCATCTGGCAGTGGCTAAAGGAATATCATTTTCGGTTAACAGGTAATGATGCGCTATGGCATCATATTCATCGTTTTCAAGTGCAGCATCTATATGAAGCCCTTCAACAAATACTTCTGTACGTATAGTTATTGCTTTTTCGAATAAAGCTTTATCGGAATATGTGAAGCGAGTTATGGAATACATAATAATTCAATGTCCGATAAAAGTACTAAATAAAATATTATAATTTCCTCTGTTTTTAATAAGAGACATATTCACATATTTTGCTTTTATGCATAAGGGAATTTCCACAAAGTCCTCATTTTTCACTACAACCTTCTGTAATAATCCAAACACCCTTTTATTTATAGCTAAAAAGTTAGTTTTTTCCTTAACGGATTTTATTAATAAGCGTATTTATCTTACCTTTGTGTCTTAATTGCACCCTATATGAGTGAACAGATTAAGCATGAATGTGGCATAGCATTAATTCGTCTGCTTAAACCCCTCGAATATTACCTCGCAAAATACGGAACTACTTTCTACGGGCTGAACAAGCTTTACCTTTTGATGGAAAAACAGCATAATCGAGGTCAGGATGGCGCCGGTGTTGCTAATATCAAATTCGATGTGGAGCCGGGCATGCATTACCTTAACCATATACGTTCCAATGCCGATACACCTATAAAGGATATTTTCGACCGTATCAATAATCCCTTTGAAAAAGTATTCGCCAAGAATCCCGAACGGATTAATGATATCAACTGGATGAAGCGAAACCTTGAATTTACAGGCGAATTATTCTTGGGGCATCTCCGTTATGGCACATTTGGAAAGAACAATATTGAATCATGCCATCCTTTCGTATTGCAGCATAACTGGATCACACGCACGTTAGCCATAGCAGGCAATTTCAACCTGACTAATGTTGAGGAACAATTTAAAAAGCTTATTAATCTTGGGCAGCACCCCATAGAAACCACTGATACCATCACTGTCCTTGAAAAAATTGCTCACTATGTTGATAACGAGAACGACGATTTGCTCAAGAAATACAGGGCTGAAGGGCTTTCGAAAAAAGATATTTCACCCCTTATACAGAAGGAACTGGATGTGCAGAGCATTCTTTCAAAATCATGCAAAGACTGGGACGGAGGCTTTGTAATTGCCGGTTTATTCGGTCATGGTGATGCCTTTGTGCTCAGAGATCCTTGGGGAATAAGGCCTGCATATTATTTTAAGAATGATGAAGTAGTGGTTGTGGCTTCCGAAAGGCCTGCCATTCAGACAACATTCAACATTCCTTTCGATTCGGTTCACGAACTGAAGCCCGGTTATGCCATGATAATCAAAAAGGATGGCAAAGCCGAAGAGGTTTGCTGCCGTGAGCCCAAAGAAAAAAACGCCTGTTCCTTTGAACGTATCTATTTTTCAAGAGGCACCGATAAAGAAATATATTTAGAAAGGAAAAGACTTGGAAAGTTCCTTAGCCCTTCAATCCTTAAAGCCATTGATTACGATTTTCATAACACTGTTTTTTCATATATCCCCAACACCGCTTCCACCGCTTATTACGGACTGATAGAAGAGCTTAACAATTTCTGCAGTAGGGTGCAAAAGGATAAGATCATTCAGCTTGGCAAACAAATTACTCCTGAAAAAGTCGAAGAAATTCTTGCCATACGACCAAGAATGGAAAAATTGGCTGTAAAGGATATTAAGCTAAGAACATTTATTACACAGGATTCCAAAAGAGATGATTTGGTTA
This sequence comes from uncultured Bacteroidota bacterium, assembly GCA_963831005.1. Classification (GTDB taxonomy): domain Bacteria; phylum Bacteroidota; class Bacteroidia; order Bacteroidales; family CG2-30-32-10; genus CAWHOW01. Next base: position 269,050 of record CAWHOW010000015.1, on the reverse strand, counting down.
CGCATGTCTATGATGTTACCTACGGAATAGTGAATAATTTTAAAGATACCCTTGTAGTTATTGATGATTCTATAGTAAGGGGAACCACACTCAAGCAAAGTATCATTAAAATGCTCGACAGGCTTAACCCTAAAAAGATAATCATTGCATCATCCGCACCGCAAATAAGGTATCCTGATTGTTATGGAATAGATATGGCCAAACTCAGCGACTTTATTGCATTCAGGGCTGCCATTGAGTTGCTGAAAGAGACAAAACAGACCAATATTATTAATGAAGTTTATCAGAAATGCAAGCAGCAGGAAGTGCTTCCAAAAGAAGAGATAGTAAATTCTGTTAAGCTTATTTATCAGCCATTCACTCCCGAACAGATTTCTGAAAAGATATCTCAAATGCTTAAAGATAAAGATATACAGGCTGATGTTCAGATTGTATTTCAAACCATAGAAGATCTGCATGAAGCTTGTCCCGACAATAAAGGCGACTGGTATTTCACAGGTGACTATCCTACTCCCGGAGGAAACAAAGTAGTGAATAGATCATTTATTAATTTTATTGAAGGGCGCAATGAAAGGGCTTATGGCATTGTTCTTGAATAGAGTTCCTCGGAAAATAGATACGTCATTGCGAACGAAGTGAAGCAATCTCTTGTTTAAATTAAGATTGCTTCGGTCATTCTTCCCTCGCAATGACGAGAAAAATGATTTTACGAAGATGTCTAATGACCATTAGCAGTTATTCTTTTCTAATTTATTCTACAGTAACAGATTTTGCCAGGTTCCTTGGCTGATCGACATTGCAACCACGCATAACGGCTATGTGATAGGCTAATAATTGAAGCGGAATTGTAGCTAGCAGGGGCACCATCATTTCTTCAGTTTCCGGTATTTCAATCACATAATCTGCAAGTTCTTTTACGGTAGTATCACCTTCTGTAACAATAGCAATGATGATACCTTTACGCGCTTTTATTTCCTGGATATTACTGATTACCTTTTCATAAGTCCCTTTATTTGTAGCAATAACTACAACGGGCATACTATCATCAATAAGGGCAATGGGGCCATGTTTCATTTCTGCTGCAGGATAACCTTCGGCATGAATGTATGATATTTCTTTCAGTTTCAAGGCACCTTCAAGAGCAATAGGGAAATTATAACCCCGTCCTAAATACAGGAAGTTTCGGGTATCCTTAAACTGTTTTGCAAGTTTTTTAATCTGATCATTAAGCTTAAGCGTTATCTCAACTTTAGCAGGAATATTTCCAAGTTCTGTAATTATTTCATGCAGTCTGCTGCGTGAAATAGTTCCTTTCTTTTGAGCAACGGTAAGCGCCATCAGCGTAAGAACAGTGACCTGTGCAGTAAAAGCTTTTGTTGAAGCCACTCCTATTTCAGGCCCTGCATGAGTGTATGAACCGGCATGTGTAGCCCTTGCAATTGAAGACCCTACAACATTGCAAATGCCAATGATAGTTGCTCCTTTAGATTTTGCCTGTTCAATAGCAGCAAGCGTATCTGCTGTTTCTCCTGATTGCGAAATTACAATTACAATATCATCTTCATATATCACAGGGTTCCTGTAGCGGAATTCAGAAGCATATTCAACCTCAACAGGAATTCTCGCTATATCTTCAAAAAGATATTCGCCTACAAGCCCAGCGTGCCATGATGTTCCACATGCAACAATAATGATTCTCTTTGCGTGAAGAAATTTATCCTCATAATCCATAATACCACCAAGGGCAACAATTTCGTTTGAGATATTGATTCGCCCTCTCATACTGTCTGCTATTGATCTTGGCTGTTCATAAATTTCTTTCAGCATGAAATGAGGAAACCCGCCTTTTTCAATTGCGTTTAACTGTAATTCTAGCTTATGTATATATGGAGTTTTTTCAAGGTTTTCCAAGGTGAGAATTTTCAACTCTCCGTTTCTGCTTATCTTGGTTATTTCTTCATCACCTAAATAAACAACCTTTTTGGTGTATTCTATGATTGGAGTGGCATCAGAAGCAATAAACATTTCATTCTTTCCAACACCTACAACCAAAGGACTTCCTTTTCGTGCGCCTATAAGTGTATCCGGGTCATCTTTAGAAATAATAACAATCGCGTATGTGCCAACTATTTGAGTCAATGCCAGCCTTAATGCCTCTACAAGCTCAACTTTTTCATTTACTAAAATATCTTCAATAAGGTAAATTAGTACTTCGGTATCGGTATTACTTTTAAATTTATATCCTCTGTTTAATAATTCCTGCTTCAGATATGCATAATTTTCAATTATTCCATTATGAATCAATGCCAGGTTATTAGTTTGAGAATAATGAGGATGCGCATTAATATCATTGGGTTCTCCATGTGTAGCCCAACGTGTATGAGCTATCCCAATTGTACCTTTTGTATTTTTATCTTTAACAAATGCCTCAAGGTCTGAAACTTTTCCATGGCATTTATATAAATTCAATTCATCATCAATTAATGCAATACCTGCGCTGTCATATCCTCTGTATTCTAAACGATGAAGTCCTTTCATTAAAAGAGGGTATGCCTGCTGTGGTCCCACATATGCAACTATTCCACACATATAGAAAGATTAATGAAGTTTTGTATAAGTAATGTTGAGGCTTAATTTACCGGTATGGCGTTTTGGCCCTTTTATTACAACCCTGTTGGGAGTACTTGGTCTGTCCGCTGTCCATACCTCAAGATACAGCCCCAGGTTAGGAGCTATTCCATCAATAATCCGCTGAAGATAAAGGGCTATATTAAAGGTGTATGATTTTGTTGCAGCATTATATATTCCCCCATAATAACTTGTTCCCTCGGCCTGATCAAGGAGGAATCTATCCAATCCGCCTGATTCTTCAACCAAAACCAGTTCATATGGTGGCGCATAATTTGGCAAAGAAATATCTGTGCTATCATCAACAGGAATAACTAACTGCGCTTTATTAATCGCAATCCTGCCATTTTTGGCTAAATTTTTAATATACGGATACTCTATTCGCACCCTCAACCCAGCCATTGATTGCATGTACAATACTTTATTTCCATTTTTAATCGAATCGCGTGTCAACTCGCTACGCAGATATGAACTGGCATAATAATATTTTGTATGATTAAAATGATTAATTCTCTCTGCATTGCCATTACCCATAACAAAACTAAAAGAAGATGTGTCAGTCGAGTTATGATAATAAAGAGTAATTTCCGAATTAGGGTTCAATAAATCAAAAGATATTATTGAGCCGGCACCAGATGCCGGAGCAGCAGTCACATAAATGCCATTAAAGAACTGAAGAAAGTTTGTATTATTGGCAAAAATTGTTGTAGCAGAAGCGCTCGAAAAACTATTAAGTAAGCTTTTGCTTAGTGGGATACGCAGCTGTGGAGCCATTGTGTCTGTTCCAATAATAACACTATCTCGAGGGTGGGGAACAAAGGTTTTAACCGCAAGGGGACTTCCTGTTGTCAAAAAGTCTCTGTTAGAAAAATAAGCACTGTCATTGGATATTGGTTGTGCCAACTGGTAAACTTTCACTGTCATTGGCGAATTGGTATCCCCATAAATACATGAAACACCGGCATAAGTAAGAGATAAAACTAAAGAATCAAATATAGGAGGAGCCAGTGCTGTTCCAAAAATAGGATTATTTGTTGAAAGCAAAACTTGAGAATAAAAACTTGCTGTATTCTTGCCAAATACGGGATCATTATTACTCCCAAGCAAATTATATACAGTGTTATCTGTCCTGATGGAGTCATCCTTTACTGTATAGGCAACAAGAGTACAGGTATCAATATATACTACGTTAAGTTTGTCACCAGCGGGCTGAACACCCATACCTATAGAATCTGGTTCTTTACATGAAGAAATTAAAAATATCAGAAAGCATATAGCACATAAGCCAAATGTGCTATTCAGGAAGATTTGTTTCAAGTTGAAATACCTTTTTGTTAGTAAATTTCGGTAAAGAACGAAAAAATTAATTACTTAGTATTTGTTCGTTTACTAAAATTTCATCATAAAATTCATTATAGGCATCAATGTAAGTATCCATTGACTGGAATTCTAGGACTGGCTTATCAATTTGATTGATATATTTTACAACTTCTGGATTAACTTCAGGACTGCCAACTATAACACCATCAGAAAAATCAATTGCAGCTTTTGTAATGTTAGTAAATGTTGGTTTTTTATAATGCTCAACATCCTCATTTTTAATACCAGGAAGCATTATCTTTTCTGCAAAATTCTTATTAAACGGAATAGCGAAATCATCATCATAAACAGAGTAAACTACTTTAGTATCACTAAAAAGGGGATTATCTACAAGCGCTTTTTTAAGATAAATTGGCAAAAGGCTTGTTATCCATCCATGGCAATGAACAATATCAGGAGCCCAACCAAGTTTTTTTACAGTTTCAAGAACTCCTCTTGCAAAGAAAATGGCTCTTTCATCATTATCCTTGAAGAAAACATTATCTGCATCATGGAAAACGTGTTTTCTCTGGAAATAATCTTCATTGTCAATAAAATAAATCTGCATTCTTGCAGATTGTATTGAAGCTACTTTAATGATAAGAGGATGGTCGGTATCATTGATTATCAAATTCATACCTGATAACCGGATTACTTCATGAAGCTGGTTTCTTCTTTCATTAATACATCCATAACGTGGCATGAATGTTCTTATTTCTCTGTTTCGCTCCTGAATTCCCTGAGGGAGGTACCTGCCAATAATTCCCATATGGCTGTCCTTTAGATAGGGGGTGATTTCTTGCTGTACAAAAAGAACTTTGGTTTTTTCCATAGTATCGTTTATTAGTACTAATTAAAATCGGAGTGCAAAATTAATAAAAATTTCCCAATTAATCAAGTTTTTAATAGTAGCTTTGTAATATATTAATCGATTTAAGAGTTAGCGTGGCTTTCATGAAGTTTTTTTTTGTTAATTTATGAATATTTTTACCAAAATAGTTGATTTAAAAGAGTATTTGTTGAAATTAAGCTCAAATGGACTGACAATTGGTTTTGTCCCCACAATGGGCGCCTTACATGAAGGCCATCTGTCCCTTTTGAGAAAAGCAAAGCAGGAAAATGATATATGTATTTTCAGTATTTTCGTTAATCCTCTGCAATTTAACAATCTTGAAGACCTAATAAAATATCCAAAACCCATTGAAAATGACATTGATATATTGTCATCAGTAAATTGTGATATATTATTTAACCCTACTGAAAAAGAAATTTATCCGGAACCAGACAATACTATGTTTGACTTTGGCAGCCTAGATAAATACATGGAAGGAGCATTCCGTCCTGGTCATTTTAACGGCGTAGCAGTAATTGTTAAAAAACTAATTGAAATAATTAATCCCAATAAAGCTTATTTTGGAGAAAAAGATTACCAACAGCTTACCATTATCAAATATCTTGCTAAATCATTTGATATTCCTGTTAAAATTGTTGCATGCCCTATATTAAGAGAGGCCGATGGACTTGCAATGAGTTCAAGAAATATCAGATTATCTTCAGATGAAAGAAATGCGGCTCCATTGGTTTACAGTACATTATGTAAGGCAAGAAAAATGTACAAATCAAATACTATTGAAGAAATTAAAAGATTTGTTGAAAATAGTATTAATAAATGTCCGTTGATGAAGCTGGAATATTTCGAAATTGTAAACTCTGAAACATTAGAGCCCGTAAATGTTATTGATGATTCTTCTGCTCGCATTGCATGCATTGCTGTTTATCTTGGAAATATTCGATTGATAGATAATATAAAATTTTAGTAATTTTGCATTATGCAAATAGAGATATTAAAATCAAAAATCCATAGGGCAACTGTAACAGAGGCTAATATTGGCTATGTTGGCAGCGTTACAATTGATGAAAACCTGATGGATGCCGCGAATATTATTGAAAACGAAAAAGTGCAGGTTGTCAACGTTACCAATGGTGAAAGACTGGAAACTTATGTTATTAAAGGGAAAAGAGGCTCCGGAATCATTTGCCTAAATGGAGCTGCTGCAAGAAAAGCTGTGGTGGGTGATGTTCTTATTATAATCTCATTTGCACAAATGGATTTTGAAGAAGCAAAGAAATTCAAGCCCTTTATTATTTTCCCTGATAAGGACAACCGTTTAAAATAACCCCCTTCTTGAAGAAAAAAATCCTTTCCGTACTAAAGTACCTGTTATTTATTGCTATAGGCGGAGTTTTGTTATGGCTTGCTTTCAAAGGAGAAGATATTAATAAAATCCTCGCTGAAATTAAAAATGCCGATTACACATGGATAGCATTAGCAGTTATTGTTATGGTTTTCAGTCATATTGTGAGGGCAATGCGCTGGAATCAGTTACTTGCCACCTTAAATATTAAAACCAAAACAAGGACTACCTTTTATGCAGTGATGATAGGATATTTTGTAAATAATGCCGTTCCCCGTCTTGGTGAAATTACACGCTGCGGTGTTCTTGCCCGCCATCATAAAGTGCCTTTAAATTCGGTTATTGGAACTGTAATTGCTGAAAGAGCTTTCGATACGCTTACCATGCTTATCATATTATTAATAACTATTTTATCACAATTAAATTTTCTTGGCAATTTTATTTTCAAAAATATTTTTTGCAAGCTTTCAGGCAGTAAGCATGCTTTGTTAATAATGGGCGGAGGCTTTATCGGAATATGCCTGCTGTTCTTTTTTCTTTACAGGTTATTACTTCCAAAACTTCGTAAGCTGAAATTGTTTCACAAACTACTGGACATTATCAAAGGTTTCTGGGAAGGGATTAAAACTATAAAAAACATAAAGCATAAGAATCTGTTTCTTTTCTACTCTCTGCTTATGTGGGGATTTTACACCTTTACCATTTATCTTTGTTTTAATTCTATTAGCGCTACAAAACATCTTACCTTTATTGATGCATTAACCGTAATGGCAATGGGTAGTATCGGTACGCTTGTGCCTACACCCGGCGGGATAGGGGCTTACCAGTATTTTGTACGCCTTGCATTGATTGCATTATTTGCTGTTGAAAAGAATACCGCTTTGGCTTTTGCCAATCTTGTTTATTTTACTCAATGGTTTATGATTAATATAGTTGGAGGTATTTCATGGGTCTTACTATTTTTATCTGACAAACAAAATACAGAAATAAAAAAAACATGAAATAGCCATGAGCAATAAAGTTCACAATAACACTGCCTGCCGTCAGTCTGAGGAATACCGCTTTCCTTCGAGACGCTTCGCTCCTCAGGATGACGCGGGACGTCTCGAAGACAAGGCAGGCATCTGACATTTAAAAAACAAAAAATAAACAGATGAATACATACGAATTGTGCCGGTCGAAGATCTTTCACTTTGGTAAAAAAGATGAAGATTTAATGAATTTAAATCGCAAACTGGCTTTCTGGCGATTTAAAAACGAATCTGTTGTTTTTACTAACGGGTGCTTCGACATTCTTCATGCCGGCCATATTGATTACCTTTCGAAGGCTGCCGATATGGGAAATGTACTGATAGTGGGGCTTAATTCCGATTCTTCGGTAAAAAAACTAAAAGGGAATAACCGTCCTATAAACAGAGAAAACGACAGAGCTATTCTATTAGCTTCTCTTGGTTTTATTAAAGCAGTTGTTATATTTGAAGAGGAAACCCCTTATGAATTGATTAAAACTGTTAGTCCAGATATATTAGTTAAAGGGAGCGATTATGATATTGACAAAATAATTGGACATGATATAGTGAAAGCATATGGAGGCGAAATTAAAACCATTGATTTCCTTGAAGGGTATTCTACTTCTTCATTTATTGAAAAAATTAAATCTGTTTGAAATAAAATACTTGACAATTTATTATTAATTTCATAATTTAGCATGTTTAAATGATTATATTATTTCTATTTTCTATTATGAAAAAAACATTTATTCTATTATCCGCGTCTCTTGTCCTTCTTTTTATTTATTCATGCAAAAAGCATGTTGAAAATAAAATAGAAGGCGACTGGAGACAAGTAAATGTTATTAATCCTAATTCAGATGTATATATTGACTGGACATTAAGTGAAGGTTATTTTTACATTATCCAGTCATATTCTGATAGCTTGAAAATTGACACCTTGGCTTATGGTCAGTATATTATCAAAGACAAATTTCCTCTTTTTAAACGAATATTATCCATAACCAAGTGCACGGATCCTACCTATACTGGGGATTGGAGAATTATGAAGCTTACACATAGTTATCTGGAAATTGCTCTACAAAAAGACGATTTAACATATTACGAGTTTACCTCGAATTAATTTTTTTATTTCCATTAAATGTCCAAGTTAAAAACCACTTTCTTTTGTCAGAATTGTGGCGCACAATCTGCAAAATGGATAGGTAAATGCCCTTCATGTAACGAATGGAATACCTATGTGGAAGAAGTAGTTCAGAAACCAGCTTTATCTTCAGGGCTTGAAAAGCTCACAGCCAAAAGGACAAATAAACCTCACCGCATTGACGAGATAGAACTGGCAGAAGAACAAAGGATAGATACAAATAACAATGAACTTAACCGTGTACTAGGTGGTGGTTTAGTACCCGGTTCTATTATTCTCATTGGCGGCGAACCCGGTATCGGAAAATCTACACTGATGTTGCAGGTGGCACTTAAAATGAAGAAACTTAAAGTGCTTTATATATCCGGCGAAGAAAGTGAGCAACAGATACGTATGAGGGCCGAAAGAGTTGGTATGATAAACGCCAATTGCTTTATACTTACAGAAACTTCTACACAAAATATATTCACGCATATTGAATCACTGGAACCGAATATGGTTATTTTGGATTCAGTGCAAACTCTGAATACTGCTGTTATTGAATCTTCAACAGGCAGTGTTTCACAGATAAGGGAATGCGCTTCTGAAATGAACCGTTATGCTAAAGAAACGGGTACTCCTGTTTTTCTTATTGGTCATATTACCAAGGACGGAAGCATTGCTGGACCAAAGGTTTTGGAACATATGGTTGATACAGTTCTCCAGTTTGAAGGTGATAGAAATCATGGTTATAGAATATTAAGAGCCACCAAGAATCGTTTTGGTTCTACTTCGGAACTTGGAATTTTTGAAATGCAGAATTCAGGATTGCGTGAAGTTTCAAATCCTTCAGAAATACTGCTATCGCAGCGCGATGAAAATTTAAGTGGTGTTGCTATTGCCTCCACTATCGAAGGACTAAGGCCAATGCTGATAGAAACACAGGCTCTCGTTAGTTCGGCAGCTTATGGTACTCCTCAGCGTTCAGCAACAGGTTTTGATTTACGCAGACTAAGTATGTTGCTTGCCGTGCTTGAAAAGAGATGCGGATTCAAGCTTGGTACAAAAGATGTATTTTTGAATATTGCCGGAGGAATTAAAGTAGATGACCCCGCTATCGACCTTGCAGTGGTTACTTCCGTGCTCTCTTCAGGTGAAGATATTCCTATAGATCCAAAGATATGTTTTTCTGCAGAAGTTGGACTTTCTGGCGAGATACGCCCCGTAAACAGAATAGATCAAAGAATAACTGAAGCCGAAAAGCTGGGTTTTGAAAAGATTGTTATCTCTAAATATAACATGAAAGGTCTCGACATTCCTAAAAGTGGGATACAGATAATCCCTGTTAAGAAGATAGAAGATGTATTCAGCTTCCTGTTTGGTTAGAAAAACGTGAGCTCTGGATTAAAAATTAATATCGCCCCTACAGGGCTATGTTTTTCAAGGATCATTCTTTTCTACATATATTTCGCTCCTCACGGAGCTAAGAATAGTCCTGTAAGGACTAAATATTGGTAGAAAACAAATTGACGATTACCTTATAAATCCCGTAGGGATGATATAAATTTTAAAAAGATAATCCATAATTCACATTAGAAGAAAATATTGCTTATTTGAATTTCTTTACCATCTTCCATATCAAGCATAGCGTTGATAAGTCTTGCCTTTGTAAAATTCTTCAAATCATACGGACGGATCTCTTTCTCATGTATCATTCCTTTTTCAAGCAGCTCTTTTCGCTTTGTCCCTTTCAGCAAAGGTGCAGCAGGAGTTACCCACTTATTTTCCCAGTCAAAGAAAATTATATTTGTAAACGAAGTATCAGTAATATATCCGTTCTTCACTATAAGGATTTCGTCTGCTTTCGCTTTTCTTTTTAAATCTTCGAATCGCGCTCTGTCTGTATACTTAAACTGATAATCAATTTCATTATCAACTACCATCTGAAGCGCTTCGATCTTCCTTATTTGATATGGAGTGAATGTTGTTTCCTTTATGTTTATTCCAAACTCAACTCTGCATTTGAACACACCCGCTTTGCAGCTTTCAGGCACAGATAAAATGGAGTTTAAGTATATATCGCTTTTCGAATGCAATAATGTTCTTCTTGCATCATTCATTCTATCCGAATGATAATGCAGGTTGCAGAAACTACCGTCCTTTACTTTTATTGTTTCAAACAACAGGCACATAAACTTTATCAATTAATTCCCTGTATTCCGATTCCGGCTCGCTGTATACTGTAACTCCGCCTCCGCTTTTATAATACAGTGTGTCATTTATTTTTTCAATAAAGCGTATCATCACGCCACTGTCCAATTTCTTCCCGTCAAAGTAACCAAACACGCCTGTATAGAAGCCTCTTTCATATCCTTCGGCTGATTTTATTATTTCAACGGTCTTTTTCTTAGGCGCACCGGTAACGGAACCAGCGGGAAGAAGTGTAAAAAGAATATCACCTATCCTGTCATGATAATCATCGCCAAGCTTTCCGCAAATGCGCGAACTTACCTGCAACAATTCTTTTTCATGAGTTATAATCCTGTCGATATATCTGAATTTGTCAACATGAACTTCTTTCGCCACCATGCTAAGGTCGTTGCGGATAAGGTCTACAATGGTGCAATGTTCTGCATATTCTTTTTTATCATTCAGTATCATTTGCTCCGCATTCTCAACGCCTGCATCTATGGTGCCTTTCATCGGATATGAAGAAATGATACCATCTTCATCAACCTGAACAAATATCTCAGGTGAGAATACAACAAACTTATCCTTGTACCACAACTTATATTTCGCTTTGCTTAATGAAAAAATATCTTTTAATGAAAGGTTCGTTTCTATTTTGGTAGGGAATGTAAGGTTCACAAGATACGAGTTGCCATATTTCAGGTTGCTTTGCACATATTCAAATGCCTTCAAATACTCATGATATGCTAATGGATATTTCCTGAATGAAAATGAGGTATCCGAAATTGCCTCTTGCTTTGAATCATTTGTCAATCCATTAAAATCATAAATAATCTCATTGGAGTTGACTTCATTCAGCGGGATAAAAACCGGTTCTTTCATTTCGAAATCAATAATAAAAATGAACGCCTCGCCACTCTTACCCAATTCGTTCATTTTATGTATCATTGCATCACGGTTATTCATACCTGTTTTTTTGTCAAAAGTATAAAATTAGAAATGAAGGCGCTGATTGTTGATAATCACGACTCTTTTACCTATAACCTTGTTCAGTTGCTTGAACAGACGGGCTGTGCTGAAGTTACAACTGTGAAGAACAATCGCGAGGACATTGATACCTCTGACTTTGATAAAATCATCTTCTCCCCCGGTCCGGGTATTCCTTCGGAAGAAGCTGGTATGATGAGATACATCATGAGCAAATACGCCACTGCTAAAAGCATCTTAGGTATCTGCCTGGGACATCAGGCCATTGCTGAATTTTACGGTACGAAACTAATTAATCTAGACAATGTTTTCCACGGCATTAAAGCAAAGATCAATATTATTGAACACACAGATTATCTTTTCAATAGATTGCCTGAAATAATGAGCGGAGGTTTGTATCATTCATGGGGAGTAAGCACCGAAGGGCTTCCTGATTGTTTGAAAATAACGGCCATTTCGGACGAAGGTATAATAATGGGAATCTCTCATAAAACGCTTGATGTAAAAGGCCTGCAGTTCCATCCTGAATCAATCATGACGGAGCATGGTGCTGCGATAATAAAAAATTGGCTGCTGAAATAGATTAAAAGTTTTAATTTTGTTACGCTAAAAACAAGGATTATGAAATAGCCATGAACAATAAATTTAAAAACAAACTTGCCTGCCGTCAGTCAGAGGAGTCCCGCTTTCCTTCGAGACGTTGCTTTGCTCCTCCTCAGGATGACGCGGGACGTCTCGAAGACAAGGCAGACGTGATTGATTATTCATGGCGTATTCCATGTGACCTTTAAAAACAAAAACAATAAACACATGAAACCAAAAAACAAGATATTCAGCGGGAAAACACTGGCAATATTAACAGGCGGCGGAGATACTCCTGCCCTAAACTCAAGTATAGAATCAGTGCGCAACAGGGCGTCGATGCTGGGCTTTAAAGTGTACGGTATTCGCAAAGGCTGGAAAGGATTGCTTGGCGATGGCGATGTGATCAACCTTTCTCATCATCCTTACGATGGCTGGTATGGAGGAACTGCGCTGCTTTCGAGCCGCACCAATCCTTTTCCCACAAAGAAAAACCCTGAAAGCAGGGTGCATCAGATATTAAAAAACCTTAAGCGCTATAATATTGATGTGCTGGTATCCATAGGCGGCGATGATACCAATGGCGCGGCAAAAAGGCTTTACGAAACCGAAGGCATCCCCGTTATTGGTTTCCCTAAAACCATTGATAACGACCTTCGCACTCACACTATTCACACCTATAAAGGAAAAGAAATCGAGGCAGTATTATGCCCCGGCTTTCCTTCGGCAGTTGCCGGTATTGTGGAGTTTGCTAACAGGATGAGAACAACCTGCGAATCGCATCAGCGTATATGTGTGCTGGAAGTGATGGGCAGGGATGCAGGCTGGCTTACAGGCGGCGCTTTTTACGGTGGAGCAGAAATATCCTTAGTCCCTGAGGTTGAAATAACTAAAGAGCGCAAAGAAGTATTCTTTGAAAAAGTGAAAGAAGCTTACCTTAGCTCACCTAAAAAGGCTATCGTTGTGGCTGTTTCTGAAGGAGTTCGCTGGTACGATAAAGCAAAAGATAAAGTGGATGTGGTGTATGCCAGTTCCGAACTGGATGAATACGGGCATCCGCGTTTTGGCGGTATTAGCGGTATTATAGCTTCGGAAATAAGCCAGAGGCTTGGCATAGAAGCCAGAGGACAAATAACAGGATATTACCCCCGTTCGGGTAAATGCCAGGAATACGACCGCAGGCTTACCATTACCCTTGCCGATAAGGTTGCCGACCTTTTGTTGCGCGAAGAATACGGGCTGATGCCGGTAATGAATAAGATAGTGAAGCAAATAGAACTGGAAGAATACAACACTTCCACTATTGATATGGGTTCCATTGGCAACCGCCCCTTGCAGGAAGCATATTATAATGCTGATGCATATACGTTTACTCCGGCATATGAGGACTTCCTTTCGCACATAATTGATAAACCCGAGATAAACGAGTTTAAATACGATTTCCCTGTAGTGCTGCCGAAGTAAAAAAAACTTTTAACGTTCATGTTTGAGAATCCTTGCCTTGTCGGTAGGTTGTTATGAAAATGTGCTTTTTTAATTACAATTATTCACCAAGCCCTTTTAAAATCTCTTCAGCATCTTTTTTACAAAATAAGTCTTCGGAAACGATATGTGTAAGTGTTTTTTTAGCATCAGTTATATCCGATGTTTTAAGATAACATAATGACAGATACCATTCCGCCTCATCAAGGTAAAGAGAGTTGCTGTCTTTTAAAATATACTTAAAAGAACTAATGGCATCATCGAATTTATTTATTTCCATAGCAGAATTACCCATGTAAAACATGGCATCTATTTTTATGGAATCAACATTGCTGAGTTCGTTAAACATTTTCCATGATTGCTCATAATTCCCAGCATTATATTGATCAAGTGCCAGATAATACTTATCTTTGGGCTTTGGATGTTCCTCTACCGATCGTGTAGCATAATCACCATCGTAAGGTTTAAAGTATTGTGTGTATAGCCTTTCGTTTTTAGGTGGTCTCAGCATCAAAAATAATACAACATGATATTCCTAAAAGTATAATGATGCTTGCAGCGATATGATACCATTTGATATGAAAAATGCGTGGGTTTTTCTTTTGCACATTACTATCCAATGAAAGTTTTCCTTCGGATTTTAGCTTATAGTAAATTGAGTTAAGTTTTTCAAGCATTTCAACTCTTTCCATATTCTTCGAGTAAAAGTCGTCCATCAGTTTAGAAAGTTTTACATCCTCTGCTAAAACGGGATTGTTTTCCAACAGGCGGATAAATTCTTCCCGTTCTGCACCTTCCATTTCGCCTGCATTAAACCTTTCTATCAGTTCCTGCTTATCCCTTATTTTCATTTTAAATCTTTTTTAATTAAGCTGTACCATTTATCCTGCTTTATTATTTCCAGTAAATATTTTTTACATCTTTGGTTTTTATTCTTTGCATACGAACTGCTATACCTCATTTTTTTTGCAATTTCAGAAAGTGAAGTTCCTTTATAAAACCATTTCAGCAAACTTTGGCAGTCGGCATTCAGCTTTAAAAAACAACGGCTTAAAATATCGTAACCGATTTCTTCATCACTTTTATAAACTGTATTATCAATAGGGTAGAGCGATAACATTTCGGCGTTCGTTTCGAGCGGAAACGAGTCTAAATCCAAATCCGCTTCGGTAGCTGTATTATTCTTCTCTCTTATTCGCATTAACATCTTGTTTCGGCAAACGCCAAAAAAATATGAAAAGAATTTATTTTGCAATTTCATTTCTCCGTTTTTAATATTTTCCCAACATACTAACATGCTTTCCTGGAATATATCATAAGCGTCGTCTTCATTCAAAATTTGGCTTTTAAGCAAGTATGGCAAAACTTTTGGATAATATTCAACATATAAATATTGAAGAACCTTATTATTCCCATTCTTAATGCCTTCCACAATTTCATTATCGGAATATCTTTCAGCCACTCTATTATATAATGCTGAATTTTTCATAATGTAACCACTTGTATTTGTTAAATCTTTGCTAACAAAGTTAATATTTGCTAAAGCAGATTGGGCGCTTGTTGAAAAAGAAACGTTTTCAAAGCTTTGAAAATGTGCCCGCATCCTTCTAATATCGGGCGAATGGAGAAAATAACATTAAAATATTTATCAACTTGGTGGTTACCTTTTCATCTTTTTTGCAACTATATAGTAGAGGGAGCTTCTATTATTTTAAACTGCCTATCTGTTTTAATCAAGTTATGCAAATAATTTTATAATTTGTTTTTGCGAATTTGTATAACAATGGATTTTAAATTATTTTCAATCTGCGAAAATCAGCGTAATCAGCGGGAAACAGAAAGAACTCCCGCAGATAGCGCAGATATACACAGAAAATCAATATTAAATTTTGACATAATAAATCTTTCAACTTGTTCGAAGCAGATAGGCAGTTATTTTAATTCAAAAATATGAATTATTTCACAAAATTATCTCTTATTGCCATGAGTTTGAACCCCGCCCTGTTGCCTGTACCTCTAATTATCCCAAAACAGTACGTTTCAGATTCGACACGGGAAGTGGGTTTAGTTACTATGCATGTAAGTACAGTTACCGGGCATGTTACCCCGATAACCGGAACAACTTGCAGCGTGACCGGTACAACTTGTATCGTGAACGGTACAACATGCAAAGTGTCTGGTGCAACATGCAAAGTGACTGGTACAACTTGCATAGTGGCTGGTACAACATGCAAAGTGACTGGCGCAACTTGCATAGTGACTGGTACAACTTGTATAGCGACTGGTACAACTTGTACAGTGAACGGTACAACATGCAGAGTGACTGATACAACATGCAAAATGAGTGTTACAAGTTGTAAAGTGACTGGTGTTAACTCCCCAGTGACTGCAACGACTTACACGATGACTTTTATCAATACTTAACTATATATAATCAACCAACTAATCATTTTAACCTTAAATCAGAAAAACATGAAAACAACCTCAAAAATCAGGAACACGTATCTTTCGGCGGGCTTGTCAATCATAATAATGGCGATAGCCATTTCGGTGATCCCGAAAAGGATAATAACAAAAATAACGGCAGTACTGAACATCGCGAAGCTAAGGAAAGTAGAATCGTTCATCGCCAAAGCAAGGCTGATACAGCAGTCAATGAACGGGAATTCATGGTTTCCGGCATGCCCTGTAAACGTGACTATAGGCGGAACCTTCGACCTAGCGATACAACTGCTTGTGTCTTTACAAACGAAGAGTTTAACAAAAGTAAAAGGGGCGGTGCAGGCGCGAGACGTTCAACATAAGGTCGTGTTAGATTATTCGCACCTGTTACTTGCTTATGTGCAGTCGGTAGCTGATTTGAACCCTGCAAATTCAGAGGCAATAATTATTAGCAGCGCTTTTGATGTAAAACATTTAGGAATATTAACAAAAGGAGCCCTTACCGTTACACCTTTAAAGGGAGTATCTGGAACTATGGTAGCCAAAGCCAGGAAAATAGCCGGAACAGTGGCTAATCTTTGGGAATACAGCCTTGATGGAGGCAAAACATGGATAACGTTGGATGCTACTTCAAAAGGGACAACTCAAATAACAGGTTTAACACCGGGTAACACTATTATTGTGAACCACCGGCCTGTGCTGCGCAAAAGTAAAGGCACTTGGCTGCAATCAACACCGGCAATTGTATTGTAATTAAGGACAGTCAGAGCCCACACCGCAGGTGTGGTGTCGAAGACGACCTTATGGATAAATTTTTAAAAAAATAATGAACAAGGATTAACGAATGATGATTTACGAAGTAAGGCAGCCAATTCAGAAATCAAAAATCGTTATTCCTTATTCTTAAATCAATACTTCGGTAAATTTTTAAAGTATGGGACTAAAGTCCCCAATATTAGCGGGATTTATCAGTAACCCCAGACTTAAGTCTGGGGTTATGCAAACGGCCTTCAAATATGGGGCTTTAGCCCTGAAAAGTATCATCTTATTAAAAAAATTACCGAACTATTGTTAAATCAAAATGCAGTAATTTATCTTTTATAAAGTATATAAAAAAAACCGGAGCAGGCTTGCACACCCGTTTCCGGCAATTAGGAAAATAAACACATTCAGTAACTAAACCAAATATGTTGCAAAAATACTATATCTAAATCCTTTAAGCAAGTGTTTTATAAAAGCATGAACTTAACGCATGGCAATCCGCCAACCAGCGGGAAGTACCGCGAAAGTGGGGAAAAATTAAATTTTACTAATCACAAAACAAATATTTATGAAAAAAGTAAATCTCTTTAAATTATTTATTGCGCTGATAGTTACAGCAACTTTCAGCAGTTTCCAACTGCAAGCACAAACATCTGGAAGTGATGATTTAGGTAACGGTAATCCGCCTTGTACTACGCCAGCCGGTACTGTCGGTGGTTGTACAAATACTTTTATCGGGCAGGCAGCCGGCGCTTCAAATACAACATCAGGCTTAAATAATTCATTTTTTGGCGACCATGCAGGATTTAGTAGTGCTTCCGGTGGCAACAATACTCATATAGGTTGGGAAGCAGGTTATGATAATACGGCATCTAATAATACTTTTATTGGATCTTCTGCCGGGTGGTCTAATACAGGTACATATAATGTTTTTGTTGGCCAGGCAGGGTATTATAATACTAGCGGCGGAAAAAATTCCTTCTTAGGATACCAGGCAGGGCAACAAAATACTACCGCAAGCAGTAATTCGGCATTGGGGTTTAATTCACTTTATTATAATCAAACCGGACAATATAATACCTGTTTGGGCGCTTATGCAGGGCAGGGAGCTAGTCTCAGTTCCTATTCGAACAGTTGTTTTGTTGGTTATCAGGCTGGCTATGCAAACGTGGCAAATGATAATACAGCAGTAGGCTATCAGGCCCTTTATTCAAATGCTACAGGAGGTTTACAATGTACTGCTATTGGCTCAGGTGCACTTTATTACAACGGTGTAGAAGCAAATACAGCTACAGGCTATCATGCGCTTTATTCCAACGTAAACGGAGGGTTTAGTGTTGCCAATGGTTATAAGGCTCTTGCCAATAGCACCTCCAGTAATGGTGGCAACACTGCTGTTGGTTATAATTCTCTTGTAGGCAACACTTCAGGCTACGGCAATACTGCTATTGGGAGAGGTTCGGGCGTTACAGTTACCACCATGGATAGCAATACTTTTGCTGGCGCCGGTGCCGATGCCGGTGGTAATAATTTCGGTAACTGCGCCGCTTTTGGAGCTTATGCTACAGCTCCTGGTGAGGGGGAAATGATGTTTGGGAATGGTAATATTAAAGGTTTATACACTTCTTCAGCCGGTTTATTTCAAACTAGCGATGGACGCTTTAAAACTAATATAAAGCAAAATGTACCGGGCTTGGAATTTATTAATAAACTACGCCCTGTTACTTATAATATGGATACTAAAGCGCTTGATGGATTTATAAATGCAGGCAGAAGCACAAAACCACAAGTTATTGCCCATACCCAAACCCAAACATTTACCGACAGCACAGGTACATCGCATACCACTACAACCACTACTTACGATACCATTCCCGGCTATACCCCTAATCCTAATGCTGATTTTTCGGCATCAACTTCTATAGTTCATTCAGGGTTTATTGCTCAATCGGTAGATTCGGCTGCTAAAGCCATTGGTTATACATCAACCATAGTTAGCAGACCTTCGAATACCAATGACCCCTATGCTTTGAATTATGCGGAATTTGTCGTTCCTCTTGTTAAGGCAGTTCAGGAATTAAGTAAAGAGGTTGACAGTTTAAAAGCCGCCAATTTAAAAGGCGCCACCCACACAGGGAATAACGGAAACAATGATAATTCGGGAAAGAGCACACAAGATATTAAACTTGCCTTGCCTGATGCACCTACTTTAGGAGAACCTCAGCCGAACCCAAATAGTGGTAGCACTCAAATTTCATATTACCTGCCAGACAATACCAGTGGAGCAAAAATAATTTTCACTGATATGCTTGGAAAAGTAATGGAAGAAAGAGTTCTGCAAAGCGGTTATGGTTTGTTGAACATTGATACAAAGAATTTGCCAAGTGGAATTTATTCCTACACTTTGGTAATTGACGGGAAAGTGATAGACAACAAAAAAATGATGCGCAATAAATAATGTACAACTTTTTAAAAGCCTGTCTGTGATTTTACACAGATGGGCTTTTAACTTTTGTTTTAATATTTGTATCTTTGTTGCTATCAATTAAAAAGCATTCCCATGAAAAAATTACTATTTGTTGTTATACTTTCTTTCTATATGAAAGCAAATGCACAGATAACATTAGAGCATACTTATGATACTGCTTCAACTGAAAACTCACTTGTAGACGATCAGGACCAGTTAATGATAATTAATTTCCCGGTTGAAGGTGAGTGTTATGTAAGAGTAAACAGGGTTTCAAAGAATATTTGTATATATGATATGGCACATACATTACTAAAAAACATTTCTTTTGCGAGTTATCCTTCTAATATAACAAGTTTGACAGGAGACGTGCTTTATATATCGGAGAATTTATTTAGTACTGATTCAAAAATAGCATTTATTTATGACTATAATAGAAATGATGCATCCACGCCCAGTGCTGCACTTTGGAATACTGTAATATTAGAAGAAGATGGCACTGTGCTTTTTTCTGACACTGGTTTGGCTGCTATAAGAGTTAATTATGAACAACAACAATTACCTATTTATAATACCCCTGTTGGCACAAAAATGATAATTAGTTATAGGAACAGGCAAGCAAAGGTATTTAGCTTACCGGGTAAATTAGCGGCAGGCATTGAGGAAGCAAATGCACAATTAATGCAGGCACAGAGCGGGCAGTTAAGCAATTTGTACCCAAATCCAAGCAAAGGTACAGTAACACTGCAATACCAACTGCCCGAAGGGGAACAGGAGGGAGAACTAATTTTGTACAATATGCAAGGCGCAGAAGTAAAGCGTTACAAAGTAGATAATACCTTTAAAGATGTGCTAATAGATAACAAACAGCTACCGGCAGGTACTTATTTTTACCAGTTGCAAACAAGTAAAGGCGCGGTAGGCACTAAAAAAATGGTTGTAATAAAGTAAGATTGTGAAAGAGATTGAAGATAAAGGTATGGGGCAGTTGAACATTGACGCAAGTAATCTTTCAGCAGGCATGTATTCTTATTCACTTGTAGTGAATGGGAAAGTTATTGATACTAAAAAAATGATGTGTAGTAAATAATGTAATGTAAAATATTGAGTAATTATTTATTTGACAAAACTCATCCTGTATTATCTAGATGAGTTTTTTTTTATTAAAACTTCATATCTTTGTTATAATAATATTAACAAAAACTTAATAGTAATGAAAAATAGATTTATTTCAAATCTGGCTTTTCTGTTCTTGTTTTTTATCTGCCAAAACTTAATAGCACAGGGAAAATATTTTAAGATGCCATCTAATTATACTGTAGATGACTATATTGCAAATACTATTATTTTTAAGGTAAAGCCCGAATTCCGTTCATCATGTCAGGAGAAATCCGTCAATGGACTTAAAGCAAACAGTATTTTATCAGCAATCAGTGCATATAATATTCATACTATCTTTCCTGGTAAAACACCTCCAACTGCAAGATTGAATAAATATGGTGAGAAGTTAGTTGACCTTTCACTAATTTATGAATGCAAATACTCTTCAAGTACAACATTAGAATCAGCGATTAATCAGTTGTATGCATCAGGGATGTTTGAATACGTGCAACCTCATTACCTGCCGCACCTGTTATTTGTTCCCGATGACCCGTGTGCCGACACTACAAATGTAAGTTTTGTACAATGGCATTTAAAAACGATACATGCTTACGAAGCATGGAGTATTCAACAAGGCAACCCAGACATTGTTATTGGTATTGTTGATACCGGTACTAATTTATTAGATTCGGATTTAGTGCATAATATTAAAATTAACTATGCCGACCCTATAGATGGCATTGATAACGATAATGATGGTTATATAGATAATTATTACGGATATGATTTAGCAGATAATAATTTCAGCCCTCAATGGAATTATTATCCGAATGTTTGCAGTACTTGCAATATAGGGCATGGTGTATTTGTTTCAGGTTTGGCTGCTGCAAAAACTAATAACGACACAGGTGGCGCCGGCGTTGGTTTTAACTGCCAATACCTGCCAGTTAAAATTTGCGATACGAATGGTATTTTAACAATGGCTTATGAAGGTATCGTTTATGCTGCCGAACATGGATGTTCTGTTATTAACTGCTCGTGGGGAAGCGAAAGCACTGACGGACCGTATGGACAGGATATAGTAAATTATGCTACCAATAACATGAATTCATTAGTAGTTGCTGCATGTGGCAATGCCAATAATGATTATTCATGGTATCCCGCTTCTTATGATAATGTGTTGAGTGTTGCAGCCACAGATATATATGATCACAAATGGATTGACCCTACCGGAACAGGTTCAAGCTATGGAATATATGTTGATATTTCCGCACCCGGGTATGAGGTTTATTCAAATTGGGTAGATGGCAGCATCACACATTCATCAGGTACTTCTTGTGCTGCGCCAATTGTTTGCGGAGCTGCTGCAATTGTTAAAGCTAACAATCCATCTTTATCTCCTATTCAGATAGGAGAACAATTAAAAGTTACAGCTGATAATATTGATACTATACCCGCTAATTTCCCTTTTGCCGGTTTATTAGGCACAGGAAGGCTTAATATGTATAAAGCGCTTACAGTAACTAACCTGCCTTCAATTATCATGACTTCAAATTCAATGATTGATAAAAATAATATGAGTTTTGAAGGAGGCGATACAATCATGATATCCGGTGAATTCAGAAACTATCTTGATACTTCCTCTTCTGCTCTCAAGGTAACATTAAGCACCATGTCCCCTTATGCAACAGTGCTTGATTCTATTTCTGTACTTGGAGTTATCAACACTTTAGATTCAACAAACAATAACAGTTCTCCATTCAAAGTAGTATTATCGACTTCTATTCCGATAAGCACAGAGGTTGATTTCAAGCTTACCTATAACGATCCAACTACAGGTTATAAAGCTAATCAGTATTTTTCCATCATTGTCAATGTTGATTATTTTAATATTGACACAAATAAAGTTGCGACAACCTTTACAAGTAAAGGAATGATAGGGTATAACATTCCTGTTAATTATGCCCAGGGAATAGGGCTTACTTATAATAACAAACCGTCATTGTTAAATGATGGTGGTTTTCTTGTAGGTGCTTCTACAGCCAAGGTTTCGGATGATATTTATGGACAAGATTCAGGAAGTTTTGATACTGATTTTAAGACTTTGAAATCAGCACATAGAATTATACCTCCTGTTGTTTCAGATTTTGATGCAATTACAGAATTTAGCGATAGTTTAGCTGTTTCACCCTTGGGTATACTGGTAACAAACAAAGCATATGCATGGGCATCAGTACCAAAAGATAAGTTTATTATTTTGGAATATACCATAAAAAATATAAGCACATCTTCCTTGTCATCACTTTATGCAGGCTTATTCATGGATTTCGATATCAGTTCGAATGGAGCTTATGATCAAATTGATTTTGATGCAACAAATAAAATGGGTTATACATATTCTACCCAAGGAGGAACTTACGCTGGTATTAAATTACTTTCTTCCGGCCCTCTTCATCATTTTGCTTTTGATAATGATGGTATACAATACGCCCCTTTTAAGCCTACAAGTATTGATATTAACGATGGTTTTACAAGTGTAGAGAAATATACAGCACTATCAACATCTACAAACAGAAATGAAGCGGGTTTTGGAAGCCCAAATGGCAATAATGTATCTGATATGTTAAGTTCAGGCCCCTTTATGCTTCCTATTGGAGATTCTGTAATTGTTACTTTCGCATTAATAGCAGGCGATAACTTAGCAGATATACAGGCTTCTGCTATAGAAGCGGATAAACTTTATAATCATACTGGAATTAATGAATATACATTAAATAATTCCAATCTGTACTCTGTTTATCCTGTCCCTGCCACCGATAATTTGCAAATAGAAACAAATTCAGCAGTTAGAGGTGAGTATGCAGAATTAAAGATATATGATGTTGTAGGCAATTTGGTTTTTGAAAAGAGTATTACTACTAATAAAACCACCCTTGATGTTTCAACATTGCCAAGCGGAGTATATGTGGTACAAGTGAAAACAGAAAAAGGGATAGAAGTGAAGAAGTTTATTAAAGAATAAAGAGCAATTAATCAATTTAACTATTCAACAATTAACGCTATGAAGAAAGCTAATACTCTTTTCCACTTTAATCACTTTCTTCTTTTTACTTTCAACTTTTTACTGCCTTGCGCAGTGGATGCCTACGAGTGTTTATTACCCTACGGTCAGTTCATTTGCCGTTAAGGGGTGATACTATTTTTGCAGGGACTGATGGTAACGGTGTATATCGGTCTTCAAACAATGGAAGCAGTTGGGTCGCGGTGGATACCGGTTTAACAAGTATTGAAATCTATGCATTAGCCATAAAAGAGGATACTCTTTTTGCAGGAACATACTTTGGTGTGTCTTTGTCTGTAAACAATGGAAGCAATTGGGTTGCGGTGGATACCGGTTTAACAAGTATTGAAGTCTGTTCATTCGCTTTAAAAGCTGATACTATATTTGCAGGAACTCATGGTAATGGTGTGTATTTGTCTTCAAATAATGGAAGCAGTTGGAAATATGTAGATTCGGGTTTAACAGGATATGAACTTTATGTTAATGCCTTAGCAGTTAGCGGAAATAAAATATTTGCAGGAACGGGGATTGCACCAGTTTCTTGTTGTGGTGTGTTCGTGTCTTTAAATGGTGGAATCAGTTGGAGTGCGGCAGCTTTTGGCAGTATGATAATAAATGCAATAGCTACAAAAGGTGATACAATTTTTGTCGGAACAGCTGGAGATGGTGTGTATGTTTCCACAGATACAGGACATACCTGGTCTTCGAAAAGCACAGGCTTGCCATATGCTGGTCTTTCTGTCTTTTCTTTGTTAATAAAAGAAAATTACATTTTTGCAGGTACAGCTTATGGAGTGTATGTTTCATCAATTAATGGTGGCAATTGGGTTGCTATAAATGACGGTTTTCCAATTTCGCCAGCGGATTCAAATTTATTGGTTCAAACTTTTTATGCATTAGCTGCAAATGATACTTATATTTTTGCAGGTGCAACATCCTATAGTGGTGAGCTAGGGCAGCAAGCCGGCGTTTGGCGCCGCCCATTATCACAAGTAATAACAGGCATAAACGAAGTAAAAGGTAAAGAAAACAATGTAGTGGTTTATCCAAACCCCGCAACAAGTATTATAACAATAGATATTCCGAAAGCGGCAGTAGGCAGTATGCAAGAGGCAGTATGCAAAATAGAAATATGCAATTTGCTTGGCGAGGAAGTTTATTCCACCACTAACTACAAACCATCTACTACAAACAATATAGATGTTTCAGCCTTTCCAAACGGAGTATATTTTATAAAAGTAACAACGGAAAAAGGGGTGGTGGTAAAGAGGTTTGTAAAAGAATAGTTCTGTAAGAAGTCGACAGTTGGCAATGGGCAGTCAGCAATAAAAATAATACTGAAGACTGCAAACCGAGGACTGAAGACTGAAATTAGTTATTCCAGTATCAGCAATTTACAAACAATAGTCTTATCCTCCGTTGTAAGAACGCAGTGGTAAATTCCTGCCCTTAATCCTTCGGCGTTAAATGCCATAGTATGGCTGCCCGCCTGTTCCGTATCACTGTTAACAAGCATAGCCACCATTTGTCCTACTGAATTATAAACATCAATGCTTACCTTCCCTGCCTTTTCAAGGCTGTAGGCAATAGAAGTGGATTTAGAGAAAGGATTTGGGTAACAGCTTAAAGCAACGCTGTTGCCGGAAATGTTCTTAACAACAAAAGGTTCCAGTTGTACCGGAGGAAATAATATGTAATCTATCCATGCACAATTGCTGCCCGCGCTGGTAGAATAATCCTTCTGGTACGACCATTTGAATGTATGTATGCCTGCTGTAACAGGTACCGACACTCTTTCCCAGCCGCCACCACAGCCAGAAGCGGTATCCTCAACCGTGTTGTCAATATAGAAATACAGTATGTCGAAGGTGGCTTCGGAGGATACTTTCCTGTAAAAGGAAATGCTATCGTCAGCCAAAACATTGAATGCAATGCTAAGGTCCGATTCCTGGCTGTTGGTAATAGCGCCCGATTTAGCGCAATACGTTCCCTGGTATGGGTTGGTATCCGAAATTACCCAGGGAAGGTTCCCTCCCTGCACCCATGAGAATTTTGTAAATGTGCTTGTTTCCCAGTCTTCGTCGGCAATGCCTATCAGAAGGTTATAAGGTTTATTTGAATAATAATTACCCGAATATAATGAGTCGCTGAAAGAAACTTCGCTGCCCAAAACTCCCGCGGGACTTACCGAAACGCTGAAAGTAGCATTGGCTGTTCCTCCGCCAGCAGACAACGTTCCAAGATTTACCACAGGTATAGTAATGGTAACACTTCCCGTTTTTAATGACAATTGACTGATGGTGTTAACGGCATCGGAATGCCCGATGTTCCTGCATGATACAACAAGGTTAACATTCTCGCCGGGATTCATATACCCGCCGCTTGCATCGTTCACTACAATACTGCCAATGAATAATTTCGGGGCATTCAGAACGATGTTAAAACCCCACGTCCATGTATTGCTGTCGGCATCGGTGATATGCAAGGTAAAAGGAACAACATGCTGGTCGGGGATAACGTTATGCACGGTAAATGCATAGGCATTGCTCTGTGTGGAAGAATCGCCGCTTACTATACTTCCCCATGATTGGGTACTATCGGTAATAGTTACCAAAGTATCATTTGTTCTAAGTATTGCTGTAACACCATTGGCAGTGGTTAACCCTACATTCTGCAAGTTAATATCCAGCGTAATGTTTTCTCCGAAATCGGCTTGCCCGTTATTATTTCCCCCTGTGTCGTGCAACACTTTATTGACATAAGCTATATAAGGACCGGCTGGGCTGGCAACAATTACATTGCTAATAAAAAGTGACCTGTTTTGCTTGGTCGCCACCATATCGGCTGTGCCGGAAACTGTGAATGGGTTAATAGGAACATTTACTAAACCCGTAGAATCTGCAAGAGCAGCGCCATGAAGCACTCCGTTCATAGAAACGGCAACATAGGCATATGGTTCTGTATTCACTTTAAATGAAGTAAGTCCGCGATAAAGCGTATCAGCATAACTGACTGTTAATGCAGGAGGAACACCATAGTATATCATCAGTGAAGGATCACCCATGAGTTGATATACTTCCCAGTAATATGAGGTATAACTTGAACCGGATTGAGTAACAGCAAGGTCACCGGCAAATACCATCTGGCCAGTGGAAGAATACCATTCGCCATAAGGTTCACCATGATCGTGAAACGTTCTGTCCAATGCACCCAGCTCATTTACATTATATGTCGGCTCAACTACCACTGTTTTATATCCAACGCTCCACCAGAAATCTTCATCCCAATATGTTTCATCAGTACCACCTATATAACCTACAGCACCTTTTCCA
Organism: uncultured Bacteroidota bacterium; assembly: GCA_963831005.1. GTDB lineage: Bacteria > Bacteroidota > Bacteroidia > Bacteroidales > CG2-30-32-10 > CAWHOW01. The sequence continues at coordinate 242,329 of CAWHOW010000015.1, read as the reverse complement.
CTCGCCCTTAGCAAAGCAACGCCAAAACATTCACTAGCAGCATTGAATTCATTAGTATAGCAGCAATTGCCTATCATTAAAGGATACTTATGATTGTTTTGCAAAGTTGCAACCTCTGATACGGTAAATGCAGGATCATACCACCCATCAGGACTTCCATGCGCGGAATAATTGGCAAAACAAACGCCATTACTCACATCCTGAATTATCTGGGCTGCACTTGTTCCTGAAATTGCATAAGGATAAGAATTACAATTCAGCCCGTGAACCGAATTAAAATAAGTTGAATCTCCATAGTTTACTTGTCCATCTCCATACAGAAGCGAGTAAACACCTCCCTGTTCATCCTGCCCTGATATCATATCACAATTAGCTAGAAACGAAGGGTCGGGCATGGTATATTGTTCGTATTCAAGTGTTTTATCAATCTGTGGCTGTAGGTCAGCAACTGTAGTGGCATCAAAACGCCCGTAATACATTTTAGGGAAATCATCACCAGTGTATTCACAATAATAAAGATCGGTAGGATGAGTACCGGTGATTCCCGCAAAAGAGGGTATCAAATTATTATCGCCAACCAATAACACAAATGACGGTGCTGGATTAGATGCGGTACCAGCATTATATAATCCTTGCAAATAATTTTGAATGGATGTTGTTGTCTTGCCGACTAAGGGATTGCTGGTAAATGCCTGTATTACAGTAAATCCTTTCTTTGTCTTCCACTGCACAAATGGCTGAAGCGCTGACTGGAACGAAGAATCGGCAACTATAACATACTTCACGGGACATTTGGTCATTGTATCCGTTAACGAATGTGCGTTTTTATAATTTATCAACTGATTATTGTACATACTCTCAAAATAATATGAGTATGTTTTCTTTTTCAGTTCTATTGTCTGTTCAATATCAGCACCTGGAAAAGTAATATCCACATCAATATCACTGTAAACCCTTATGGTATTAGTAACTGGATTGTATTGTATTGGTGCGATATTCAATCTAGCCAATCGAATACCCCTCATTACTCCCAAAACATCAACAGAGACTATTTCATCCGAATTAAATTGATTGGTGGTATAGGTTAGGTCATTGTATTGGAATTTAGGTATTTGTTTTTTAGCATCTTTACTCACTGATAACTGTGCGGGCAATAATGGGTAAATAATTCCATAATCCGATAACTTATAATCGGTGACTGTATAATTAACCACTTTAACCTTGGGAGCTGCACCCAAAGGGATTTCAATTAATTTCCTTAGCACAGGCAGTCTTGGGTCACCAACCCTGTTTGAAGAACCATAATCGGGCACATTTAGTTGTGTGAAGTTACCTTTTTCTGTCTTAACAGTTGTGTACTTAAACTGTGTTAAAGTGTTTGAAATTTGCAATTCAGAATACGTATTTTGCTTTACTTTCAGTTTGGCATCGCCCTGTTTTAATTGAATGCTTTGGGCATTCAGCAAAACACCTGAAAAATAAAATACAATTACAATAAGCGTTTGTAAATGTGTTTTGAAAAAAGAAATCTTCATAAAAACGGTCGTTTCTTTAAAAAGGATATCAAAGGTACAATGTTTTTCAGGCTTTTCAAAAGTATTAACAACTTTTTTATATAATTAAAGACTAAGCAACTTGAGAAAAGGTTGTTTTCAAAAAATGTAAAAATTGTTATTCTTCCCATTTCATTAATAAAAAATATACATTAATATTGCAGCGATAAATTTAATCATGTCGAGAACAATATTTATTTTGCTTGTTGGTTTCGTATTTTCCTTTGCGGCATCATCGCAGGACTCGCTTGTGCTGCAGGGGCATTATAATGGCAAAAACTTATATGTAATTAATCCTACTGTGGTTGTTGGCAAGGATTCGTCTTTCTGTGTCAAGAAAGTTGCAGTGAATAATCAGCCCACAAATGACGAAATACACTCAAATTCTTTCCAGATAGATTTTACGCAACTTCTCTTGCAAATAGGGGCGCCCGTTAAAGTTAGCATTACGTATGGCAAGGGATGCGCGCCCAATATTGTTAATCCCGAAGTTTTGCAAACTAAGAGCAGTTTTTCTTTTGTCACAGCAAAGGCTGAAAAATCCACTAAACTTATATGGACGGTTAAGGGCGACCTTTACAGTTCATTTATTATTGAGGAATTCCGCTGGAACAAATGGATGACGATAGCCGAAGTGGACAATATGGATACCATTAAAAAGAATACCTATTCGTATGAAATTAAACCTCATTTCGGGATGAACCAGTTTCGCATTTCACATACCGATGAAAAGGGAAATACTGTTTATACAAAACTTATCAAATGCCAAGCGCCTCCTGCCGTAAAAGAGATTTTCCTTACGGCAACTAAAGTTACTGACGACATTACCTTTACCGGCGAAACCACCTTTGAGATATTTGACGACAGCGGAAACTTTATTTCCGACGGCTATGGCGACAAGGTTAGCATCACCGACCTTCCAAAAGGCAAATACACAGTGAACTACGATAACAAAACGGAAGTTATTTCGAAGAAATAAGTTTATTCTTTTATAAACTTCTTAACCATCACCCCTTTTTCTGTTGTTGCTTTTATGAAGTAAACGCCATTTGCAATGCTGCTGCAATTAATAATTTTAGCAGTGGTTGTAAATAGCAGCCTTCCTGTAATATCGGTAACTTCTATGTTTTTAATTTGCAAAGCTGTTTGTATTTGCAAATTATCGGTAACGGGGTTGGGATAAACTGCTATATCTCCTGCATTATTATTTATTTCTTCTATTCCTGTCATTTCTGATAATGCACGTTTCCACACACCGTTACTACCAGTTCCGGCAAAAACAATGCCCCCAACTATTGCAAATGATGTGATAGTTTGATTCTCTATTAAATTATCACTCTCATTAGTCCAAAGTCCCCCGTTATTGGTTGATAAATATACACCTTCGCCTGAAGACCCTGCAAAAATATTATTTCCAAATGCTGTTAATGCTGTAACTCCAGAAGTTGTCAAAGCATTATTCATTGTAGTCCAAAGACCTCCATTATTATTTGATATAAATACACCATAAAAATTTCCCACAAAAATATCGGAATCAGTAGTGGTAAAATGAAACGAATTATCATCGTTTTGATATCCATTATTTGCAGTTGACCATGAAGCTCCATTATTATTTGATACAGCTAAGTCAGCCCTCATAGGCAAGGCAAAAATGTAATTTCCATTTACACCTAGCCCAAGAACGGAATATATAGGTTCCATAGTATCATACGGCAATCCATTATTTACTGCTGTCCATGAATTGCCGTTATTGCTTGATATATATACCCCCCCTGTATCAGGATCACTTCCTAATCCTGCAAAAACATTAGTGCCATTTGTAACTAAGGACATCACAACAGTACCACTTGGCAACCCATTACTTACATTTGTCCATGAGTTCCCGTTATTACTTGATAAAAACACACCATCATAAGTACCAGCAAAAACATTTGTATCACTTACAGCAAGTGATCGGATATACATATTTGTTAAGCCGTTATTCACCGCTGTCCATGTATTTCCATTATTATTTGAGAAAAAGATACCTTCTCCATTAGTTCCTGCAAAAATATTTGTCCCGCTTACGGCAAGACATTCAACCTCCTGACCACCATAAGGTCCATTAGTTTGTTCCCACTGTGCATATGTGCTTAATCCAACTAAGGAAAGCATCATAATAAAAAATAATTTTTTCATAATACTTTTTTTTGATTAACAAAAATAGAAATTAATTTATAATTTAGAAAATATTACTTACTTTTAATCATCTTTTTAGTATCGAAGTTGTTTAAAGTTGACGCAATAATTAAGGATGTAAAATATTGATTATGTTTATAATAAATCGATTTTTTGATGTTTATTTTTGTTTGCAAAGCAAACGGATTCCTTTCTTAGTAAATCAACAGATAAAGCATAAAATCACGTTTCGACTTTAAACAACTTCATCAATTAATTTGTTGTTTACTAAAAGTGAATAAGAATAAACACCGGAAGCAAGATTACTGGCATCAATATTTAACTGACCCATCCCGCTTTCTTCAATTTTAAATACTTTGATTTGATTACCGAACTCATCATAAAAAACAAGCTGTACATTTGCATTATCAGGTACAAAATATTTAATAGTAGTACCACTGCCAAATGGGTTGGGCGAATTTTGATAAAGAACAGCATTATTGGCAAGTTCAATATCATGAATATTTAATGTATTTCCCTGTTCGCCTCCATTATTCTGTATGGCTTTTTGTATTACACCTGTAGCACAGCAATTTTGCAAAACAGTAAGCAAACTGTCTGTTGTATTCTGATGATTCAACAATCCATTTATTATTGCAGCTTGTTTGTTGCACCCATTGGGCTTTTGCAAAGCTTACAAAGCTTATAAATGCAATAAGAAGTATAAGTTTTTTCATAAATTATTCTTTTATAAACTTCTTCACCATCACCCCTTTTTCTGTTGTTGCTTTTATGAAGTAAACGCCATTTGCAAAACTGCTGCAATCAATGATTTTAGATGTGGCTGTAAATAAAAGCCTCCCTGTAATATCTGTAACTTCTATGTTCTTAATTTGCAAAGCAGTTTGTATTTGCAAATTATCGGTGATGGGGTTGGGAAAAATGCTGATTGCCATTTCCGATAATTGGTTTTCTTTTATTGACGTGATAATACCACCATTTGTAGTTGCAAGAATTAGCCCTGTTCCGCCAGTATTACCAACAGTATAACCCGTATCAATGCGGGGAAAATATACTGCCCTTAAATCGCCACCTATCGGGAGCGATTGCGATGTCCATAAAGTTCCTCCATTGTTAGTATAACCAAGCCAATAAGCACTAACAGTATAACCTATTTTGCTATTGATAAAATAAATTGATGGGCCGGCCACATGTATCGTTTATAAATGACCAGGTAGTACCACCGTTGGTTGTTTTAATAAGTCCCCAGTAGTTTGAAGCGTAACCCGTATCGGGTGCAGGAAAACATACAGCAAAAAAGACATTAGCAATACTATCATCTATTGGTATCGGGCTTGTTTGTGGTATCCAAGTTGTTCCGCCATTACATGTTTTCAAAATTGTATTATTAAGGCCCACAGCATATCCTGTATCAACACTGGTGAAACATACCGAATTTAAATTATGAGTTGTTCCGCTTATTTGTTTAGTCCAGTTAGTTCCCGCATCAATAGTTTTAATAATTGTTCCGCTATCCCCAACGGCATATCCAATATTAGCATTAGGAAAATAAACTGAATTTAGACTTTCGGTAAATTCACTGGAATATTCCATCCAGCTTGTTCCGCCATTGGTTGTTTTTAAAATTGTTGTCATACCAGGGACCACACTAAAAGGATAATTCCCAACAACGTAACCATTATTAACATCAGTAAAATAAATTGAATTTAATTGACTCGTTGTTACAGGAGTGTTCTCTAACCATGTTGTTCCTCCATTGGTGGTTTTTAGAATATATCCCATCATCCCGCAAATGTAACCTGTATCGGCTTTGGGAAAATAAACAGAATACAAATTACCAGTCACGCCGCTTGTTTGTTGCACCCATTGGGCAAAACCTGATGCCGAGAAAAGGATAAAATAAATTAAAATATAAACTTTTTTCATAAGTAAATTGTTTTAAACATTGTAAATGTATAAAATATTTTTATTAAATTAACCTATTTCAAAACAAGAACAACGACAGCTATGCTGCCGCTGTTCTATCCAGTTATTAATTATCATTACTTCGATTTCATCATCTTTTTAGTGTCAATAAGTTTACCGTCGGCTATTAAAGCATAAGTATAAATTCCGCTGCTAAGGTTAGAAGCGAACACATGCAGCGTGCCATTGCCTTTACTTTGCAGTTGTACTGCCTTTATAACTACACCGGTATTATCGTAGAACATAATTGTTGCAGTACCCACCGTTTCGGGTAGATAATAAGTAATATCGGTTTCTTCGGCAAAGGGGTTAGGGTCGTTCTGGTTCAAGATAATTGCATTTGTCATATCCAGTTCAACGTATTGGACATTGCCTTGTGTTGTGCTATTACCCGAATTACCCGGCTGTGTTGATCTTGCATTTTGGTTCTGACTGCAACAATTGTTTATCATTGCTGCAAGTGAATCGAACCTTGATGTAAAACCTGAAATTACATTCTTCAAACTGTCAATACGCCCATTCAGAACGGTATTAATGGAATCCTTATTCGTATTCATTTCTTTCATTCCCTGTATCAGTATCGGGACAAATTCATCGTAATTTAAACTTTTATAGGTAAGTTCTGGCGAAACAACATTGCCGTTCTGATCTACCTGCTGAGGATGAATATTGGTCGTTACTAAATTAGGTAAAACCGTTTCCACTTCCTGTGCAATCATACCATAAGATGTTCCTGAAGGCAAATTCAGGTAAGGATATTGTGAGGTTTTGAATGAGAAAGTTTTGGGGTTTAGTTGTGAAATAATACTCATCGCATTTGTAACTGGCGTTATATTCTGTTTCAGCATACTATCGGAAGCTTTGTAAAAGTTACCTGTATAAACCAGATCACCATTGAAATAACCGGCAGTATTAAACGAACCGCCGGAAGCAGTTGCTTCAACAGCATAATTAAGATAGGACCCGCCTGTCGCATTTGCTATTATTCCATAATCATAATCGCCGCCGGTAGCAGATAAAACACCACCAAAGTTTGGATGCCCGCCGGTAGCGGATGCCTGGATGCCCCAATCATAGCCTGAACTGTTAATATACGAAGTGGCAAAATTACCTGCACAGTTTGTTGTTCCGTTATTCACGCTGAATTTTGTATAAGGCAGGGCAGAACCTATAGCAATAGTATTATTGTTTGTTACGCTTGCCGGGTCAGTAAATGTAAGATTTTGGTTATTCATGCCTATTTGGGTATCTTCAGTTAAATCGCCGCCAAGCCCTATAGTTGAATTTGCCAAATATATCCCATTTTGGGCAGAAATAACAGTTGTATTACCTGTTGGGCCAATCGGACCTGTAGCTCCTGTCTGACCAGTTACACCCTGTATTCCTTGCGGGCCTGTTGCGCCGATTGGGCCGTTTTTTATATCGCTTAACATTGCAAATGTACCGCTCTTGTTGGGGATAGTATCATAGGTATTTGCAGTTAACGCAGAACCTTCTAAACTAGCGTGAAATCCATTTGAATTATGAGACTGTATTTGCAATGGATTATTTGAGATTATTCTGAATACATCGTTGGCTGAACCTGCAGTCCAACCCATCATTATTGAATCACCACTTAATGTGGTCTTATTATTTCCATTTGATAAAACTACATAAGCATCATTAGCAATTGGATGCCTTTCGAGTTTTAAATAAGGTAAATCCATTTTGCCGGCATCAGTAGTTATAAGCATGTCCCCATCTGTATTTTGCCAATTGAAATCGATCCTGTTTTGAGTTCCCCCGCTACCTGTAATATAATATCCTGTTGGTACTTCTAAATTTGGCGATACCCAGTTAAAAGGCAATGCGCCGGTTGCCCCGGTCACTCCTTGTATCCCCTGCAAGCCCGTTGCACCTGCAATCCCTGTCGGACCAGCAATACCCTGGATGCCTTGTAAACCTGTAGCGCCTGTGACACCCTGTAAACCTTGTGTGCCCATAGCACCGGCTATGCCCGTATCTCCTCTAAGCCCCTGTATACCTTGAATACCCTGAAGACCAGTTGGCCCTTGTATGCCTGCTACACCAGTATCACCCTGAAGACCTGTAGGGCCTTGAATGCCTTGTGCTCCGGTAGCGCCGGTTGGCCCAGTTACTTCTTTTACACTATCTATTTTGCCTGATAAACTTGTAGTAATGGAATCAAGTTGTTTTTCGCCCTGAATAAGTATTGGAATAAAAGCATCATAGTTAATGCTTTCAGACTGGATTGTATCATAAAGTATATTTCCAAGCGTATCATATTGTGCTGGGTTTATAAAAGTTCTGACAAGTTCAGGAAAAACATTTTCTACATCCTGCGCAATCAGACCATATTGTTTGCCAAAAGGAAGATCCATAGAAGGAAATCCAGAAGTATTGAAAACAAAAGTTTCAGGTTTAAGATTCCTGATTTGCGATATTGCATTTACATAAGGTTTAATGCTGTCTTTAAGGTTGATGTCAGAAGGATGATATACATTCCCACTATGATAAATATCTCCTTCACAAAATGCTGACCAATTATAATTTGTCCATGGGAAATGTGGTGGAGTAACAGTATTATTAGGAGGTGCATAACTATATAAACCATAATTTTTAGAACCAGCTACACTATTTTGACCTGCTACACTATATATACCATAATTAAATGAACCTGTTAAACTATTATTCTGACCTGCTACACTATATATACCATAATTAGCAGAACCATTATTTACAGCAGCCTTTACACCATAATTAAAATTTGCACCTAATGCAGTTGAATATATCCCATAATTAAATTCGGCATTTTCAGCATCAAATATCCCTGCGGTATGAGCATTACGTTGATTTCTTTCAATACCATTAACAATACCAACTATACCTTTCATGCTATAAAAAACAGAGGGGCCAGGACCAGAAGATGAAAATACATCTTCATTATGTGTAATCAATCCAATTGTTGGGTTTGTTGAAGAAATTAACACACCTGCATTTTCTAACACATGCAATTTTGCTGAAGGCACACAAGTTGTAAATGTACCTATACCAACGTTATCAAGTGAATTTGTACCATTATAACCTTCACCTGAAAAGAAATAATTATTGCCGTTTAGCGGGATATCCCAATTATAAGTTAAGCCTGAAGCAGATGCGGCAGGGCATATACCACCAAACCCTGTTTCCTGCACATAAATTACATTACCGTTTCCATCAACAGTAAGCACACCTGAGCCAGGGTTAGGGCTGAAATTAGTAGTGCTGGCTTCCATATTCATAAGCTGCAAACCGCTGCAACCGGCAGCATTTCCATAATTAAAATCGTTTGCACCGGGTGTTATGGTTAGTCTATTAGCAGGTGTGGGTGTATTTATTCCCACGTTTCCATTATCTGAAAGCCACAAAAAGGCGTTTCCTCCACCATTGCCAATAGTACTGCCATCACTGCCATAAGGTTTCCAGAAATTAAGTCCGCCTGCAGAACCAAGTATGGTTTTTTCCATATATTGTATTCCCCATTCACCATAATTGGCTGCTATCTGAACTGTAGGATTTGTTAATGTGCTCTGCTCTCTACCAAAAAATAAAGAATTGTCACCATTATTATTGGGAACATTAGTGTTGTTATTACCATCATAAATAGATATGCTTCCTCTTACTTCAAGTTGAATGGAGGGGCTCAACTCACCTTCTGTCATACCTATTCCCATCCTGTTTCCAAAATAATGATTAACACCCGGGGAATAGCCTGATGGGTAAGTTAAAGTTAAATCATATCCTCGCCCGTATCCACTATTTGCTGTTGGATTTATCCCCATCGGTATTTCCCTATTATTTAGAAATGTTGCCGAAGCTCCGGCCACATTATTTCCAAGCACAACATTACCAGAAGGATTAACTGATAAGCCGTTATCGGCTGTTGTTAGCCCTGTTGGAGGGCTCTGCACATAAATTACATCACCATAATTATCCACTGAAAGAACTCCCTGGTTACTGTTATTGGGTAAACTTGCCCATGGTATAGGCGTTGAACCCGTACCTGCTGCACCTGCTCTTAAATCGGTAAAACGTAAGCCTGAAAAACCTGTTCCGCCATATATGTTTGTAACAAGGCATCCGGAAGTACCGTTTGGAGCAATTCTGGCAGGCGCTACACCACCTGTTGTTGCAGTAGTATTTATTTCCACACGGTTTGTGGGTGCAAACAAAGGGGCTACATTTAAATTTAATCCAACTCCAATATTGCCATCAACAAGAACATTATGGGGTTGTTTGGTTGAGGAAAAAAATTCAATATCGCCTACATTTGGAGGAGTGGCTGCTGTAGGATTGCCAATAATAGTATAAACATAATTAACCTGTGAATTAGATGCTATACCAGGAGCTAAAGCGCAATAAAAATCTCCAAGAGGCCTACCAGACGGATATCCCATAAGAAAACTATTTGGTGTGGTCATTTCATTCCATGCAATAACTGCAGAGTTTTCTAAATAAATACCTGCCGACCAGTGGCCGGTTGTTATTAAATTACTATTGTCGCCCCAAACATCAAGTGGCATAGCGGGCGTAGTGGTTGCTATACCCACATAGCCATTGCTACCGAGTATACGCATTCTTTCGTTTGCTCCTCCTGTATTGAAACTCATATCACCGGCAGAAGCTTGTAAGGTAAAAATATTACTACCCGCAGGTGCAAACAACCTGCCTTTTTCGGTTCCATTTCCTATTCCCGTGAACATTCGCCACGTATTGTCAACAGTGCTACTCCCATTGGTACGAAATACTTCGCCTGTAGGGCTCCCTGCAGGTAATAAGTTGGTGTTAATTGTTAAAGCAGATGGTAAGGCTGTCATATTTGGAAAAACGCCTATGCCAATTGCTCCAACAACGGGGGCAGCTTGAGTTCTCCATGAATTATTTGGCGAGAAAAGAATTTGTTGAAATTGAGCAAAAGCCCAATTACTGCTTAGGGACAGCACCGCAATAGCAGTGCAAATTCCCAATTTAATTTTTGTTATCATAGTCTGTTGTTTTTAGTTTATGATTAATTTATTAGTGAAAATTTTATTATCAGCTTTTATTTTTAACAGGTATATTCCTTCAGATAAATTGCCCCTTTCAATTTTAATCTTCACTTCGTATTTATTATTGTTTTCGGCAATATCGTTTATTACTTCTTTTTTATTTCCAAGTAAATCATAAATTTCAATAGAAATATTTTCATTACTATTAATTCCTTGTATAGTAATTTCTGTAAAAGCAGTAAAAGGATTAGGATACATACTAACTGAAGTTTCAAAATCATTTTCTATTACGTTTTCTGGTTCAGTGGAAACATAGATGTCATCCACATAATAATAAGAATAGCACCAGTGGTATTGAGGAGAAGTAGGAAATATTAATGTATCTGTATTAGTGTCTTTAAAAAAATTTCCGATTACCACATAAATATAATTTGAATCCGCCACGAAAGAACCCTGAATTGTTGTCCAATTTATAGTATCAGAAATCAAAGAAGTATCGTAAATGGGTGCGAAATTATTTGTCAAAGGACTGCAACCAGAGCTATCAACATATGTATTAGCATATGATACGGTCGAAAATTTAATGCCAATATTATTGCAGGCACAACTTGCAGAGTTATTATTGAATGCCATGCTTACTTTGAAAGAAACATAATATTTTGTTCCAATTACAAGCGGTGATGATAATTGCCGTCCTATATGTTCCCTCAAATTTTTACCTCCTCCTGAAAAAGCAGGGCTCCAGTATGCATAAAATCCAGCATAAGCAACGCCATTTGGTGATGGTTGGTAACTACCATTCAAATTATATGGTACAGAGAATTCGGGATTAGACGCACAGGCATTAAAATAATCTGGCGTTCCATAATAACTTTCCCATCCTATTGAGTAGGAAATTTCGCCTTCACCATCAGGGCATTGGGAATACTGTTCAAAACTCGGGTTAGGCACAAGGTTTTGCGCGGTGCAAGTTAAAAGTAGAAAGTTAAAAGTTAAAAGTAAGAGAAGAAGTATGGTTTTTTTCATAGGCATTAGTTTAAGGTTTATAATATTGTTAAGGGTTGTATGGTGGGGTTGGTTATTTTCAAGGTTAAAGATAATGGTTTATTTTCGTTTACGGGTAATGTATTACGTTATTTCAATTTAATTATTTTTTGCAATTTGTGCGGTAATTTGGTTAACGAGGGTTTCAAGTGTTTCAATTTTTTGCTGTAGTTGTGCAATTGTTTTCGATTGTGCTAAAATGGTTTCGGTATCGGCTGCTGTAGGATTGCCAATAATAGTATAAACATAATTAACCTGTGAATTAGATGCTATACCAGGAGCTAAAGCGCAATAAAAATCTCCAAGAGGCCTACCAGACGGATATCCCATAAGAAAACTATTTGGTGTGGTCATTTCATTCCATGCAATAACTGCAGAGTTTTCTAAATAAATACCTGCCGACCAGTGGCCGGTTGTTATTAAATTACTATTGTCGCCCCAAACATCAAGTGGCATACCGGGAGTAGTGGTTCCAATACCAACATTGCCTGAATTTGGTTCTGTAACCAATGCATATTTGTTGGTTATAGTGCCATTAGTAACGGTTGGTGCGGTGATATATTGACCATAATAATTTCCGACAGTAGTTCCAACAACATTTAAAGTAAAGTTAGATTTAATGTTATATAAATTACTGACAGTTGCCCCTGTGTATGTGGGATTTACATCCAAATAAGCCATAGGGGCAATAGTTCCAAGGCCAATATAATTTGATGCATTTTGAAAAATTACACTATTATTTAATAAATCAAATCCGCCTTGATTTAAAGAATTAATTTGGGGAATAAAACCCACACTTGTTGTAGCAGTGGATTTATGCGGGAAAGTTTGCGCCTTCAATATATTAATTGAAGTAAGCAGTAAAGCTAATGTAAAAATTGTAATTTTTGTTTTCATAATTACTCCTTTTTTAAGTTGAACAATAATTTTATTTTCAAAAAAGTGAACAGTGAAAAAAACCATCCTTTCACTATTCACTTTCAACTTTTCACTTTACAATACAATTGCCGGTGTTGATTGCAGCCAAGTGCCTTTGCTTTTGCGCAGCACAGGGCGGTTGTTCACTATTATTGAACTACCCGGCTTTAAACCTGTAATTTCAATAGTTCCCTTGGATGTGGCATCCATATCAACCCATGTTTTGCCTCCATCCAAACTGTATTCCCATAGGTTAGCAACAGTCCCTGCAATTTTTTTAACTTTGGCTATCATCGTTCCCGACTCGCCTTTTTTAGGTTTAACAGTTATAGCATCCTTGCCTGCTACGCCTAAATGTTTAACATCAAAACCTGAACTGATAATTATTGCTTCCGAATTAACGGGATTAGAATCACTTACTGTTTGTGTATAAGCCATCAACTGGTGCAGGTAATCCAAAACGGTCTTGTAGTCCACTGCACGCGCCTGTACCGCGCCTTTTACACGGGTAAGCGCCTTGGTAATGGCAGCATCCAATGCCTGTATGGCAAGGTCAAGGGTTCCGCCATTGGTAACATTAACCGGACAAGAGGGAAACCAGGCATTACCGTTCATCGAAGTACGTATCAGCTTGGCTTTTGCCGAAAACGTTTCTATTTTCTTTAATTTCCTTATGTTTAACACGGCTATAACCTTTGTGATGATCCTTTTCGGCATCACCGAAATAGCCACCGCCATTATGATTGTCGCCAGTCCTGTTGACAGATAAGCCTTTCTTACTCTTTTCTTTAGTGTTTTCATTTTTTAAAATTTTAGGTTAATTAATTACTTGATTACATGAAGTTATTTTATGAAATAAATCATCGTGAAAGAAACTATGGAAATTGAAGCGTTAACACCAGTGATTGGAGCCTTAACACCAGTGATTAGAGCTTTAACACCAGTGATTAGAGCCTTAACACCAGTGATTAGAGCTTTAACACCAGTGATTAGAGCCTTAACACCAGTGATTAGAGCTTTAACACCAGTGATTAGAGCCTTAGCGCCAGTGATTGGAGCCTTAACACCAGTGATTAGTGCCTTAGCGCCAGTGATTGGAGCCTTAACACCAGTGATTGGAGCCTTAGCGCCAGTGATTGGAGCCTTAACACCAGTGATTAGTGCCTTAGCGCCAGTGATTGGAGCTTTAGCGCCAGTGATTGGAGACGTTGCACCAGTAACTGGTGAAGTGCCCATATTCACTAAACTCACTTCCCCTGTCGAATTGGCGAAGTATAGTTTTTGTTCGGAAAACTGCTTAATAATAGTATTTGGCTGTTTATCGGCTTGCGGACGGGTATAATTTATCATTTGTCCGCCGGTTTTAAATAAAATTGATGTTATAATAAAAATCAGGGGGGGGGTATAGCATTCCAAAAGCCTTGAAAACAGGGCGTTTCAGAAGCATACATACATATACACGTATTTATATGTGTTGTTTTCATTTGTTTGTAGTATAATTTAAAAATAATTTATACTTATCAATTAATACCAAAGATAAAACTATTCATGGTACAAATATTTAAAAAGCAAATCATTTAACATTTTTTAACATCTTTTCAAAGGGTTTTATTTTTAGCAGCAATTATTTAGCCCCTATTTAACATGAGCGTTAATTATTAGTTAGCTTTAAAAACACTACTTTTGCAAATTAATTTCAGGAAATAAGTAAAGCTATTGTTAAATTAATAATAGAATGTTGCATAGATTGCTTCGTCGTTCCTCCTCGCAATGACGTCATTGCGAAGCCGACAAAGGAGGGTGAAGCAATCTTAATAGGTATAAATAATTTTAACACAACACTATTTTGCATCCTATAAAGAAACTTGCCGGACAAACAGCCATCTACGGTTTAAGTAGCATTGTGGGGCGTGTACTTTCCTATCTGCTAATTCCTATTTATACAAGGGTTTTTCTACCCGCCGAATATGGCACGGTCAACGAAATGTATGCTTATGTTTCACTGCTTATTGTTATCCTTACTTATGGTTTCGAAACGGGCTTTTTCAGATTTACCGAAGCTGAAGCGGATAAAAACAAAGTATATAGCACTTCCCTTATTTCGCTGCTTACCACTTCTTCCATATTTGTAGTGTTCGCTATGCTTTTTGCCCAGCCTGTTGCAAATATGCTCAGGTATCCGAACAACAGCGAATATGTTGTTTGGTTTGCGTTAATAGTGGCTTTGGATGCGTTGTCGGCCATACCTTTCGCCAAATTGCGTGCCCTTAACAAAGCCAAACGCTTTGCTGCTATAAAGATCATCAACATTGTTTCCAATGTGCTGCTGAATATTTTCTTTATCATTCTTTGTCCATATCTTGTTAAACACTCTATGCTTGGCTGGCTTACGGATGCTGTTTATAAAGGGAAAGTAGGAGTAGGGTATGTGTTTATTTCCAATTTAATGTCAAGCAGCATAACTGTTATTCTATTGTTACCTGAGATATTAAAAACCAATTATCGTTTCGATTTCACCCTCTGGAAGAGAATGATGCGCTATTCACTCCCCCTTCTGATAGTGGGGTTTGCAGGTATCATCAACGAAACTATGGACAGGATATTCCTGAAATACATATTACCCGAAAAAATAGCCTTATATCAGGTGGGTATATATGGTGCTTGTTATAAGATTTCCATCATTATGACGCTCTTTATACAGTCGTTTCGCTTTGCCGCCGACCCATTCTTTTTCTCGCAGGCAAAGGAGAAGAATGCCAAACAGGTATATGCCGATGTGATGAAATATTTCATTATTATTTGCACATTCATTTTTCTTGTTGTAATGCTCTATATTGATGTTGTTAAATATTTTGTAGGCGAGAAATATTACGAAGGGTTGCCGATTGTGCCTATTTTGCTGCTGGCGAATATGTGCTTAGGTATCTATTATAATCTTTCTATCTGGTACAAGCTTACTGATAGAACAGGCTTTGGAGCATATATTTCAATTTTTGGGGCAATAATTACCACTGTACTTAATGTGTGGTGGATACCATTAATAGGTTATATGGGAAGCGCCTGGGCTACTCTGATCTGCTATGCTTCCATGATGTTCATTTCTTATTTCTATGGTCAGAAAAATTATTACATTCAATATGATATGAAACGCCTGCTTACATATATAGGCTTATCACTGGGTTTATTTTTCATCAGCAAATATGCCCGCTTTGATATGATGCTGATTCAATACGTTTTCAACACTATACTTTTATTTGTATTTGTTGGAGTGGTTTATTCACTGGAGAAATCGAATTTCATCAGGAAGCCGGTCACTCAAATTACAAATAAACGTTAACTATTTTAGTATTTTTGCCTTAAAATCATTAATCAGAATATATGAACGTAAAAATTGTAAACCATTCTAAACATCCCTTACCGGCTTATGAAACTACCCATTCGGCGGGAATGGACATTAGAGCAAACCTCGATGCTCCTGTTGTCTTGAAAACCCTTGAAAGGGCATTAATACCTACCGGGCTTTTTATTGAACTGCCTGTTGGTCACGAAGCACAGGTTCGTCCACGTAGTGGTTTGGCTTTCAAAAAAGGCATAGGTGTTTTGAATTCGCCGGGAACTATTGATGCCGATTACAGGGGAGAAATAAAAGTAATACTTGTTAATTTATCAAAGGATGATTTTATTGTTGAAGATGGCGAGCGAATTGCACAAATGATCATAGCCAGGCATGAAAGAGCCGAACTTGTTGAAGTAACTGAACTGGCCGAAACATCAAGAGGCGCCGGTGGCTTTGGGCATACAGGAACCAAATAATATTAAATTATAGTTTTATCAGAAGTGATCACAATTATGGAAAATTGATAATAGAAGATAGAAAATTGCAGAAATGAAAAAATATTTTCTCTTTTCTATTTACTGTTTGCAATTTGCTATAAAATATTAGAAATAATACTTGTAAAAAATAAAGCAATGAAAATAATAATCCCGATGGCAGGAATGGGCAAGCGTATGAGACCTCATACATTAACTATTCCAAAGCCATTAATACGCATTGCAGGAAAACCTATCGTACAGCGGCTTGTTGAAGATATTGCAAAAGTGAGCAAGGAAAAGATTGACGAGATTTCTTTTGTAATAGGCGATTTCGGCAAGGAAGCAGAAGATATGTTATTAAATATTGCAGCGAATGTAGGCGCAGTAGGGAGAATTTATTATCAGGATACACCGCTAGGCACAGCTCATGCGATATTGTGTGCTGAGAAATCACTGGACGGTAAGATCATAGTTGCATTTGCCGATACATTATTTAAAGCCGATTTTATTCTTGATGAATCACGCGATGGTATTATATGGGTTCATAATGTTAAGGATCCTGAATCGTTTGGAGTAGTTAAGGTTGATAAGAATGATATTATTACGGATTTTATTGAAAAGCCGAAGAAGTTTATTTCTGACCTTGCAATTATTGGTATCTATTATTTCAAAGACGGGGCGAATCTTAAAAAAGAATTGCAATACCTGGTTGATAACAACCTTCAGAAGGGTGGCGAATTCCAGCTTACTGATGCCCTTGAAAACATGAAACAAAAGGGAATATCATTTTATACTGGCAAAGTGGTTGAATGGCTTGATTGTGGCAATAAAGATGCAACGGTTCATACAAACCAGCGCATACTTGAATTTAGCAAGGGAGATAAAAGTATTTCAAAAACTGTAATTGTTGAAAATTCCATTATCATTCAGCCCTGTTTTATTGGTGAGAACGCGAAGATCACAAACTCTATTATTGGCCCTCATGTTTCAATAGGAGAAAACACTACAATCGATTTTTCCGTTATTACCAACAGCATCGTACAATCAAACACTAAGATATCCTGTGTTAACCTTGATAATTCAATGATTGGGAATTATGTGGAATATTTTGGCAGCAAGAAGGAAGTTAGTATTGGCGATTATACCGTGTTAAGTTAAACCGATTAGATGAATAAAATTAAAGTTATACTTATATTCTCGCTTTCGTTATTCATAATATCTTGCGGGATATTCAAGCACGGTCATCAGACTGTTCTTACTGATGAAATTAAACTTGATAACACTTCTGATTTTATTGATGGTTGCAAAGAAAAGATTCTTGGCGATTATGATAATGCCATTGTTACTTTTAAGTCATGTATCAAGACCGACCCTTCAAATCCAGCTCCTCTTTATGAACTTGCAGGGATTTATTATCAACAGAAAAATTATAAAGATGGGTTGCCACTTATAGAAAAAGCAACAAAACTTGAACCGGGAAATCAATGGTTCCAATTGCTATATGCAAATTTGCTTATAACCCAACTCAGATATAAAGATGCTATTGATGTTTACCAGAATTTGGCAAAAGCGCATCCTGAAAATATTGAATATTTCTTCGATTGGGCTGCAGGATATATTTATTTAAACAAATATTCCGATGCTATTGATGTTTATAATATGATAGAGGAAAAAACAGGCGTTAATGAAGATATCTCTTTGCAGAAGGAGCGTATTTATCTTGCACAGAATAAGCCTGATAAAGCCATTGAGGAAATCCAAAAACTTATTAATGCTTTTCCAACTGAAACGGATTATTACAATATCCTTGCTGACTTGTACCTGAAAAGCAAAATGGAAGATAAAGCATTGGAAATTTATCAGAAGATACTTTCAATAGATCCGAACAATGGCAATGTGCATCTTTCGCTGGCTGATTATTACAGGGAAAAGGGGGAGAAGGATAAATCATATGAAGAATTGAAACTTGCATTTGCAAGCCAGGGTGTTGATATTGATACTAAGGTTAAAATATTACTGTCTTATTATACCGTTACCGAAAAATCTGATCAGCTTAAAGAGCAGGCATACGAATTGATTGATATTCTGCTAAAAACGCATCCAACGGAAGCTAAGGCATATTCCATTTATGGCGATTTTTTATACAGGGATAACAAACTTAAAGAAGCAAAAGAACAGTTTGAAAAAGTGATGTCGCTCGATAGTTCCAAGTTTGAAATTTGGGAACAGATACTGATAATCGAATCGGAACAATACGATTATAAAGCTATTGAAAGCGATTGTAAACATGCCCTTGAGCTTTTCCCAGAGCAACCACGTTTGTATTTGTTTTATGGTGAAGCGGAATATTTCCTAAAGAAGTATGATGAAGCACTTACTTCGCTGAATAAAGGCCTGATCATGGTTGTTGATAACAACGACCTTTTAAAGCAGTTTTATACTTACTTAGGTGATGTTGAAGCAGCAAAAAATAATTATACCGATGCCTTCACCAATTACGACAAGGCATTGGTAATTGACCCCCTTGATTATTATGTTTTAAATAACTATAGCTATTATATTCTCCGTTCACGGGGGCGACCTTGACAAAGCCGCCGATATGGCCGAAAAGGCAGCAGAAGCTAATCCAGATAATGCTTCATTTCTTGATACTTACGGTTGGGTTCTTTACAAGCAAGCCAAATACTCTGATGCCGAAAAATGGTTAAGCAAAGCTTTAGAAAATAAAGGTGATGCGAGCGCTGTTATCATGGAGCATTATGGCGACATTCTATATAAATTAAACCAGCCCGATAGAGCCATGGAATACTGGATCAAGGCTAAACAAAAAGGAACTGGTTCTCCTTTGCTCGACAAAAAAATAAACGATAAAAAGTTATATGAGTAAGCGAATAACCGGCAATATTATTTTACTGACGGGGCTAATGCTGGTGTTTTTTCTTGCGTGCAATCCGCAGAAAAAAATCATTAAAGAACCTATAAAAGTAAAAGGCGCCGATTATCTTATTCAACAGCTTAAGAAGAACGAATTCAAATTCAATAAGCTTAACATAAAGTTTTCGGTAACGGCAACGATTGACAGGCAAGAAAATTCTTTTGGAGGGAACATAAGGATTAGAAAGGACAGCGCAATCTGGCTTTCCATTTCGCCGGCGCTTGGCATTGAAGCGTTGCGCATATTGATAACAACCGATTCAATTAAACTGCTGAACAGGATTGAAACTACTTATTTTGCAAGCGATTTCAAACTAATTAACGGCATGCTTAAAACCGACCTGGACTTTGATATGCTTCAATCCATACTTATGGGAATTGATTTTTCAACTTACAGGAACGATGTATTTAAGGCATCAGTGGATGGTGATCAATATTTGTTAAGCACGGTGGGCAGGGGAAAACTTAAAAAGCTGCTTAAGAGCAAGGACGACAGCCTTCGCGTATTGATGCAGGATATCTGGCTCGACCCAACCACATTTAAGATCACTAAGATCAGAATTAAGGAACTAAAGGAGAACCGTAAACTGGAAGCCAGTTATTCCGATTTCCAAAAAGAGGACAGTACTTTATTCCCGAGAAAAATTGACATTAGTATTACCGACGACAAGAAAAAGATGGATATATCTGTTGAAAATTCAAGGGTAAGCGAATCGGGAACGCTTGAGTTTCCATTTAATGTTAGCAGCAAATATAAAAAGAATTAAAAGTAACTTTGCGTTTTATTCTGTTAATGAAAAACGGGTTTATTGATATTAAGACAAATATTAAAACTATACAATCCGTCATTGCGAGGGCGGAACGACCGAAGCAATCTTATTGGTGGACAGATTGCTTCGCTTCGCTCGCAATGACGTTCAAAGAGTTTTTAGAAATGCCAATAGGAACCTATCGCATTCAGTTTTCTTTTTTATTTATCGTATTACTTTTTCTGGCCGGTCCGCAATCCTTTGCCCAGAAAACAAAAGAGAAGCTGCAGGAAGACAAACAACAAATTGAGAACGACATTGCTTATTCCAATAAACTGTTAGCCGATACCAAGAAGAATAAACTTATTTCGCTTAACCAGATACTTATTCTTAACAGCAAAATAAACCAGCGCGAAGAACTTATAGGCAATATCAATTCGGAGATACTGGATATTGATGATAACCTTTCCAGCAATTTCAGTGAAGTGGTTAAGCTTACCGACCGGTTAAAGCAGCTTAAACAGGAGTATGCCAAAATGATAATTTTCGCTTACAAAAACCGCAACGCCTTTAACCGCCTTATGTTCCTGTTCGCCTCGGCCGATATTAACCAGGCTTTTCTAAGGCTGAAGTATTTGCAGTTGTATGCCCGCTATCGCCATAAACAAGCTGACCTGATTATGAAAACGGCAGTTTCGCTTACCGATAAAATTATGCTGCTCAGAAATATTCGCACCGAAAAATCTTCACTTCTGAAAAGTCATGAAGACCAGAAAACGTTGCTGGCGCAGGAAAAGGACGAAAAGAACAAATCGGTGAAGCTGCTGATGCAAAAAGAAAAAGATCTTGGAAAATCAATCAGGGAAAAAGAAAGAGAAGCTAAAAAGCTGCAGCAGTCGATAGAAGCGGTTATTACCGAAGAAATAAATAAAGCTACCGAAAAAAGCAGGGTAACTCCCGTTGCTCCGGCCAATAACACCAATGTAGTGGTTTCCACAACCTCTAAGGAATTGGGGCTTTCCGATGCCGAGATTACACTTTCCAATAGTTTTAATTCGAACAAAGGTAAGCTGCCCTGGCCTGCCGAAAAGGGTATAGTTATCAGCACTTTTGGCGTTCACCCACATCCTGTTTTTGGCAATATCAGCGTTAAAAATAATGGTATCGACATTTCAACCGACCAGGGAGCCAAAGCCCGCGCTGTGTTCGATGGCAAGGTTACAGGGGTTATTTCCGTTCCCGGCGCCAACCAGGCTGTTATTGTGCGCCATGGCGAATACCTGACGGTTTATTCCAACCTTTCATCAGTCTATGTAAAAACTGGAGAGGCTGTTAAAACCAAGCAGGATATTGGAATTGTTGCCACCGATACCGGCGAATCGAAAACCGAACTCCATTTTGAAGTATGGTATGGCAAAACCTTAACCAACCCCCTCGACTGGCTTATTCCGAATAAATAATTAGCTGGCCGGTTGGAGAAGCAGCCTATAATTGAACTTCAGAAGTACGAATTCTTAGTAACGAAGAGAGAATTCTTAGTAGTGAAGAGAGAATTCTTAGTTCGGAAGTACGAATTCTTAGTAGTGAAGAGAGAATTCTTAGTAACGAAGAGAGAATTCTTAGTTCGGAAGTACGAATTCTTAGTAGCGAAGAGAGAATTCTTAGTTCGGAAGTACGAATTCTTAGTGGCGAAGAGAGAATTCTTAGTGGCGAACTACAAATTTGTACTTCGGATATACATCTTAACAGTTGAAAATATTGTTATTTAAGCTTTAAGGTGATAATTGCTATAAATTAGCAGCAATATCAGCGGCAATTCTGGTGAGTTCTTCGGCAGAAAGCTTTAATTTAGGCCTGCTGAAATCAATATCGTGTATGCCATTAATAGGAATAAGGTGAATATGGGCGTGCCTAACCTCGAGTCCAATTACAGCCACACCCACTTTAGCGCAGGGGATGGTTTTTTCGATAGCTTTGGCAATTTTTTTCGCAAAGAGACAAAGTTCACTATAAAGCTTGTCATCCAGATCGAAAAGGTTATCGGTTTCCTGTTTTGGGATAACAAGCGTGTGGCCTTTTGCAAGGGGATTAATATCCAGAAAAGCGAAGCAGTTCTCGGTTTCGGCAATTTTATATGAAGGAATTTCTCCATTCACTATTTTGATGAATATTGATGCCATAATAAAATACTACCTTTTAATTTCAATGATTTCAACGGTGATGGTTCCGGCAGGAACTTTAATTTCAACATGGTCGCCAACTTTTCTGCCAAGCAACCCTTGTGCAATAGGTGAGGAGATAGATATTTTACCGGTTTTCAGATCGGCTTCACTTTCGGGAACAAGCATATAGGTCATAATGGCTTTATTCTTCAGGTTCTTGATCTTTACTTTGGAAAGAATAAATACTTTTGAATTATCCAGCTTCGATTCATCAATAAGTTTCGAATTGCTAATAAGTTCTTCAAGTTTCGATATTTTAAGCTCAAGCATTCCCTGGGCGTTTTTTGCAGCATCATATTCAGCATTTTCCGACAAATCGCCTTTATCGCGTGCCTCGGCAATTTGTTGCGAAATTAAAGGCCGTTCAATGCTTTTTAGCCTGTTCAACTCATCTTTAAGTTTATCAAGGCCCTCTTTAGTATAAAATTTTGTTTCCATATCCTAGTGTGTTAAAAAAACTGATGCCCCTTTATATAACATAAAGAATCCCGAAAAATCGGGACTCTTTAAGAAAGGGAAAAAATTAATTATTTTATTACTTATAAATTGATACTGATGCCTATGCTTTGTGTTCCCTGGAAAGGATCAGTAGCCCTGTAAGAATAGTCAATGCCAAATGAAGATTTCTTGTCTTTATTTAATGGAATATCAACAGAAAACCCTGCACACGGACCAGTATAAGCCGTTGTTCTGGTGGAGGCTTTAGTTATGCCATTTTCATAAACATAGCCGCCCCTTAACATCAAGTAAGTTTTCAAACTATATTCAAGCCCAATAATATATTGGTCGTTAGTAAATGAATTTGAAGTAAAATTACCGGCAAGAGTTATTTTATTACTCTTATTAATAATAAAATCATACGCAGCTCCAATATTAAGCAATGAAGGAAGTTCGAAATCAGCTGAACGTTGTTCCACAGTAAAAAGATTAGTATTGCCGAGGGTTGTTACATTTGTTCTAAAAGATAAGCCATCGCCAGAAAATCTCATTGTAGGTCCAACATTCTTAAGGGCAATACCGAAATGAATGTTATCTGTTTTACCGGTTACATATTGAATACCTGCATCAATCGCCACCCCTTCTGCAGAAATATCAGAGATCGATTCTGAAATTATTTTAAAGCTAACACCACCATAAATACTATTTGAAAATGCTTTAGCATAAGAAATTGAAATATTCATCAGGTTGGGTGAAAAGGTACCAACTCCACCTTCGGGGAGAGCAACAGTAGTAATTGGAATTTCCCCAAAAGACATAGTCATTACAGCAAAGCTAAGCACTCCTGTTTTACTTACTTTTTGAGAAAGCCCGAAATTATTGATATTAACACCCGAACCCATCAACCAGCTAGTTCTGGAAAATATTAATTCTGTTTTATTGACAAAAGCCGTACCTGCAACATTTAAATAAATGGACTCAAGCCCACGATCAGTTGAGGAATTTGCGCCACCCCAACCGGAACTACGAGCCCATGGGTCAATCAAAAGTTCGCCCGCTCCAGCCTGACCAGATCTATCAGCATTTCCCGCATTAATATGAGTAAAAATGAATAATGCAAAAATTGCAAGTATTGAAATCTTATAAGCTTTTTTCATATAAATAATTGTTATTCAGTTAAACTATAAATAATTTGATATTAGAATGAGTTAAGATCTATCGGACGTAATGTTCCAAACCATTTAATTACCTTTTCGCCAATTCCTGGTGCATTAACATAAATAAGATATAGTCCTCCGGCAATTGGAACGCCGGCAGTATTTTTTAGATCCCAGTCAAGATCTGTTGTACTTGTATTATCTCGCGAATATTGTCTTACCAAAATTCCATTAACAGTATAAATAGATATTGTGCACTGAACAGGCAAATTAGTAATTCTTACTCTATTGTCAATCTGATTTGTTTCATATTGTGAAAAACCATAATAAGGATTAGGAACAATATTAATTAAATCCAAAGCGTTTTTAGCAGCCTGAATTTTATTTGTTCCGGTAGCAATATCATAGGTTGAAAATTGATACATTGGGTAATTATTATTTTTTGGAGCGGAAGATCCATATGTAGAATAATTCTTTGCATATGGTTTGGATACTCTGATTCTAATTTTAACTTCCGTGGATAACCATTCCTGGTTTGCAACTGAAATTGGAATTCCTGCATACATAACGTCTTTAAACGCATTTCTCCTATTTACTCCAGTCCCCTTATATAAGTGGCGATAAAGCCATTTTCCCGCATCATATTTTGGGCAACTACTGGTATCACCTCCATTATGCCCAACAATATAAACAAAATGTTCCCCGCCCCAAAGGATTGAACCAAGTTCAGTTAATAAATTGGATGTCGGATTAAATTTCATATCCCTGCCGTTTTCGCTTCCTAATGCCGAATTTTCCCCAAACATCATATTTAATCTCTCACCGGTTTCAACATTTATTGCATACCCAGGAAACCACCCCATACTGGAATCAGCAATATAATTTGCATCATTAATATTAGTGCTTGAACCTGTACCATTAGCATACGTAACTTGATCTAAGGCTATAGATGGATGAGCTCTTAAGTTAAATTTTTTAGTATTTCCCTCGTCAAGTGTAGAATTATTGGATTCGCAAGTTTCTAAAACAGGGCATCTTGACCATTTGCTTTGATCGGGTGTAAACACAATATCAACACTGGCAATATTTGATAATTTGTTCATTTGAAATTCAGCTGAGCTTTGTAAAGGATTTGCAACCCCATAACCTACTACCATAGTAGATGTAGATGGATCATACGCGGTGCTATTCGTAGCACAGAGTGCATATGGTGCCCAAGTGCCGTTAACTATCTTCTGATAATATTTTTGCGGATCAAGCCATTGGGCAGAAGCAATATTATAGTTATAATCACTATTATTACTATAAGTATTATCATGATTGGTGCCGGATCTAATCCAGTTCCAATAACCTCCACCATCAACATCGGGAATTCCTCCTAACCATCTCTTTGAGCTATCTGCGTAAGAAATACTTGATTCGAGAAAGCCATTACTTGGTGCTAGTATAGTATAAATTGCAGGCGGTGTGAGTCCCGACCCTAATGCACCTACTTGACGTATTCCCAAATTCCAAGTTTGATATATTTCAATTGAAATTCCTCTATCAATATCAAGAAATAATTGCTCATTGTCATATAATGTACTTGTGTCTGAATGAATTGTATCGCCACTAACATTATCTATCAACATCCAGTTAGAGACTTGTAAAGATGCAGTATCTCCTCCTGCATTAATATCTGCAGTGTGAGAAACCTGATGAATTTTATATGTACTAAGATTATTGAAACATAATGTATACGTGGTTCCTATTACATTAAGAGGATCTATAACTTTTACTTTAATTGGGCCAGCTGCATTTTGATATTCGGGCGTTAGCATTGAGTCATCTCTTAAAATCTGCGCCTCAGATTCGGGTGTTAAATCAAGAATGTTTCCTCCATTGCCTTGGCCTTCAATTCTGGTAATTTTGGGCCCAAATCCATATTGAGAATTTTGAACAGTACCGTTTGCCTCTGGAGCGGGGTTGTGAGGAATACCTGTATAAACCTGGATGTTTTTTCGTCCTGCAAGATAAGGTTTCATTTGTCCTTGAAGTGCGGAAATTCCTGGAATACCAGTAGATTGGTTATTTGGGTCTACAGAGTAAGTCAAATAATTATTGTATGCATAAGCCAAAGCCATATAATAATATTGCTTATGATTAACAAGGGTTTGAACACCGGTTGCAAATTGATCAGAAGTAATAACAAAAGAATGAATAATTCCAGTATTTGAACCAACAACTTCCTGAATCGGAACAGTAGCCCCAACGGATTCATCATATGAGTAATTGATCAAATTACCAACGGGGTTTCCTAATTTATCATAATCTACAATATCGCATTGAGCAACCAGACGAGCCTGAGTTGGATCCTGAAGGTTAGAAACCGAAACCGATGCATTTACTAACTGGTAAATTTGATATCCTTCAAATTTATATATTGAGTCAAATCTTAGTTTTCTGGATTTATATGTAGAATCAGTTCCTTTGATTACCAAGCTGTCTGGCGTTACAATAGAAGGATCAATTTCCTGATATTTTTCTTTATAATTGTTTGATGTAGTTTTATTAGAAATGTAAAAAATTAATTCATTATTGAGTTCCTGAATCGCTAAGTCTGGTGCATCTGGTCCATCAACAACCTTAAAGCAGTTGTCAAACAAACGCTGACATTTATCATCTGCCGCATCCAATAATCCAACCGATGCCCAGGCACTACCAGTAGTTGCCCTAGCCCAAGGAACTCCAACGGTAATATAATTTACTGCACCGGGTTGAAGTGTAAAAGGTCCTGCTGATTGTAAAAAACGCCTGTCACCTGGTTGATTTCCTACATTTTTTTCAGTCCAATCGGGAGTACAATTAGGTGGTTGACCCGCTGTAGACCATTCACAAGGATCTGTATTACCTGGGAACATAAAGTCACTTTCAGGGCCACAAACACCTGGTCCTCCAGTATGAGCATTCCCCCCCCACATCATTTGAGTTCCATCTTTCCATATCCCTCTCAAATAATTGTAATAATCAATAGCAATTACAGGGTCACTTTCAGCTTCGGGTCCTCCCATATCTGCATTTGAGAAATAAATAAATCGCCTCATTCCAAAACGCTCATTATCAACTATTCCATCCCCAAAGTTTACGCCATTTATACTTGCATCACACATCTGTATCCCATTTTTATCGTATTTGGGATTATCAATACCATCAGGATCCATATATGGGCCCTGAAAGAAATCCATGCCTATCGCAGGGGGATTGGCGCCATATGCTTGGGGCTGTCCACTGCCATCCACATCTGTTCCATTATAATCATAGCCCATACCCCTAGGAATATCACAGCCAACATAATCATCATTTCCGAAGCCTAAATCAGGATCGCACCATTGACTCATGTATGTTTCTGTTAATGTATACGTAGAGCGGTTAATAATTTCATAACTATAAAAAGTCATATTATTAATTTCATCGTTTGTAGAAAAGGCAAAAGCCTGTGCGCGAATTTCCAAACCAATAGGGGCCCCTTTTGATTCGGTATGTATATTTCCTTTATCATTAAATACCCACCAAAGAGTTTGATCTCCTTTTATACACTGGTCAACCTGGATGCCATTACCCTCCATAGTTGGTTGTGGTGGTTTCCCCAAATTAGAAGGGTTATAAGGGCAAAGAGAGTTATTTACGTCATAGTAAGGGTAATCACCCAATGTTGGGTCATATGTTCCAGTTCCTCCATTGTCGTAAAATGGAGCAAGATAATAACTTTGGTTTTTTGTAATATCTCCATGGGCCGGCCAATTCAAGATGTCAGACGGAATCTGGTAGTCGGGATAACAAGATTTGCAATTCCACCAAGCAATAAACTGATCTACTTCCGCTCTTGTTATAAGAAAATGATGATCATATTGCTCACATGTTGGGGCATCAACAGAGGCATAGCCATCAGTAGTAAGAGGGCCTGGCCAATAATCATTACCTGATTCTCTGTATTCTACAGCAGCCAGTTTAAGTTGTCCGTTTATGTCTACCCCACCTATCCATAAAGATCCTGCAAACATTGAGGTTTTACCCGAACCTTTAGGAATTTCATATTTGGCTAAGTTAATCATATCCCACCACATATCGCCGCCGGTATTTATGCGAGCCCTGACATTATTAAGGTCAAGATCAGTGTGGCCGGTAGCAGGAGAACATGGTTCGGCTGCTGCGCCCACTCTGGTTTCACTTTGACCTTGTCTGCTTCCTGTTTTATTATGATACTTATCCGCAAAAACTACATTAATAAGCAATAAACTGAAAGCTACTAAAAAAATCGGACGAATACTATTTTTCATAGTTTAAATATTTTATCAATTTTATTTTTCAAACACATTACAATAATTAACTAAAAACAAATTTTTTAACTCCTACTTTTGTCATACTATATATAATTATTAAAAATCAAAAGTAGCTCCCAAACGTATTCTTCTAGGCAAACTATAATTATTGGGGTTATTAATATATAAAGAGTACAGTTCTCTATAAGATTGAACATTTAATTGCTCATTGATTGCAGCCTGATACATGGCAGCAGACAGATAACCATCGTCATTTGCATTTCCGGTAGCAGCATAAACAACCATAATGTTTTTGGTATTCAGCACATTCAATACTTGTAAATAAATGTTTACATAGGCATCTTTTCTGTTTTTAGAATCTTTATTGCCAAGCTTTACTTTAATGTCTTTATCTAAGCGGGCATCAATTTTAAACTGCCATGGTAATCTTGATCCGTTAAGGGTTCCCTGTAAGACAGGAACTGTATTTCCCGTTACAGCAACAGGAATAACTTCAGCGGATTTTGAATAAGGAACGCCCGAACCGCCTGAGAAAGTAAAGTTAATACCTGTATTTTGTAGTAAAGCAATAGTTTTAACTTTATCGCTTCCTTTAATTTTTCTTGTCCAAACCGGCCCATTATAGTGTTTCCCTTCGGAATAACGATAATCAACAACGCAGGAAAGGCTATGACGACGGTCATAATCTAATGGCATTGTTGTTCTAAGATTTGGTTGACCGGAATTTACAAGATTAAGTCCGGAAGTAGCTCCCGAACCTGTTCCATCGGCAAACTGAAGCGTATAATTTGCTTTAATCCAAACATTATTTGTTCTTCTTAAATCATATGAAATAGTAGCTCCTTTAACGGTCCCAAAATCTATGTTGGAATATGAGGTATATGTTACAGGATAAGCATCAACATATCTATATGCTTCTATTTCATCTTTCATATCACGATAAAATGCCGAAAATTTCAACGAAGAAGAGTTAGACAATTTTTGTTGAAATCCTAACTCAAAATCAGTGGTTTTTTGAGGTAATAAGTTAGGATTATTTACAATTGTCCCCGCAGCAAGGCTTTGCATAAATAAATAATTTGTTGGTAAAAACTGATCTGTACCGGCAGTAGGTCTTTGTGTAAGAACATCGTAATGAGCAAAAAATAATGCAACGTCAGAAATTGGGAAAGAAAAAGAAATACGTGGCATTACATTGACCTGTGGATTATATTGAGTAAATGAATTGGCCGTAAGCACCTGATTATTTGGGTCTACAAGACATGGGGCTATGCCAGATGCGGTTTCCAATACGCTTGGATCGGAAATTTCAACACCCTTAGCATTATACCACGTGCTGCCATTTCTATAACCCACAATACTTGTGGGATTTTTAACATCATTCACATATACAACATAATTAGATCCCATATTGGAGGGGTTTGTGATAGTATTGCCACCTAATTCTGTAACTTCAGAAACGGTTTTGGTGGGATACAAACAATAAGGGTCTTTTGGAACGTCTTGATTTGCATCGTAACGATCAACTCGCACGCCAATATTAAATAGCAAATCATTAAAAGCAAATTTGTCCTGTACATAGCCAGCCATATATATTGGTTCAAAGGCGCCAATGTTTCTGGTAAAATTTCCAAATGCATCTTTCGAATTGAAAAAGTCGTTAATGGTAGGTTTTCCGTTAATCTTTTTACCGGTATAATCATAACCATAATATGAAACATATTGATTTCCATTGTTCAATAATTCATCAGGGCTGAACATGCTCATTGAGAAAGTGGAAGGATCTAAATTGTCAATATCAATCCAATCCTGCCCATAAGGATTAAGTCCAAGTTTTTTTCTCAAATTATAATCAAAGTAAGATTGATGAGACGTATCAACTAGCCTGTCGTACTGTATGGTATCCTGAAAAACACCGCTTGCATTATAAACAGGATGCGCACCAGTTTTGCTTTCGTTTAGCTGTGCTATATGGCTGTTTGCTTGCTCTCTCATAAGTGTCCAAAGTCCTGAAGGATTATTTACATTATAACCGGCATCTACATCCTGCTGATATTGTAAACCAAATTGAATGGCGTGGTTCTTTATATCTGCCGAACCATCAGCATTAATTCCTATTGTAGAATTATTACTAATAAAATATCCGTTATAAACACTACCGGTATTAGCATATAATCCATAAACAGAGGCAGGTGTTTGTCCATTTAATAATGCGTAATTGTTAGATCCAGACTGAATGGCATCATCGCTTGCGTAATATCCGGAATTGCGTGGATACATATTATAATATTGCGAAGTATAATTTGCCAAACCCGAATTTACTTCTGAGCGTTGGAATGTTACTAACGTATCCTTAAACCCATTTTGAACCATTACGTTATTATAACCTAATGCTGTATCATTACCTAATTGGTAAGACCTGATTTTATATGTTTTGAATTTTCCAACATAGCCATAATCAAATAAATTATCCATATGCTGAGCATCTTCAGTAACCGAGTAATCTTTTGAATAGCTCACCTCAATTGAATAGTACACATTTTTCACTGCAGATTTACTATCTTTGTCAGTTGGAAATCTTTGAGTGAATCGACCCCATGCACGCCATGAATTATCAGTAACTACAGGATTGTGATCGTTGTCAAACAAAGAATAAGAATATAGCCAAGCATTACTTTTAGTATAATCAATTGATCCTCCAAAAGTCAGATTTATCGTCGGAGTTGTTCGCACATCAAATTTCCCGGAAAGATCAATTCCCTGAGAAAGTGCATTTTGTTTTGCTTTCATTTTTTGAATATCATCTGCGGTCACAAAAGAGGAATTGGTATAAGAGCCAAAACCCGTTCCAGAGGGGCGTAAGGGATTTAGTTCCAACTGTGCTAATTTGGCAGGATCAACAGTATAACTTCCAATGGCAGAAGGATCATTACTTGTTTGTATTGTAGATCCGGTGTTCAAGTTACCGTTTTCTACAGAAGTTAATTCGCAGGAAAGGAAATAGCCCAGAAGTGAAGATTCTGCAGTGGAATCTTTGCTTTTGATTATGGGACCCTGGGCATTTAATCCAATAAGGTTATATCCATAACCATCAAGAAATTCGGAAGTCTCAACTTCGGCACCAGCACCAAATTCCCTTGCAGCACCTTTAGTAGTTATATTAATAACACCGCCAGTTGCATCGCCATATTGAGCAGGCAGACCACCTGTAATAACCTGTACTTCCTCAATATCTGCCCTGGGGTAAACTTGTTGATCCAAGAACTTTGACACCGTCAATGAATTCTTCTGTTCCTTCGGAACGGGAACCACGGATGCCTCCAATATTTCCATTCATATCTTGATACACACCTCCAACAGTAACCGCAACAGATTCGGCAGATCTTCCAGGCATTTTTGACATTTCATCAGATGTCATTGTTCCGCCCGTTGCTGTTTGATCTTTGGAAATAAGTGGAACTTCGTAATCTTTTACCACAAACTCTTTAAGAGTTTGGCTGGTTTTCTCCATCTGGATGTCATAAAATGTAATCTGGTCATTATTAATTACTACCTTTTCAATCATTAATGGTTTATATCCAACATATACTGCTTTAATATCATATTTACCTGCCGCTAAAGGTTTAATTGTATAATTCCCGTCAATGTCTGAGTTTACACCACCAAATTGTTTGCCCCCCTGTTCAACAACAACACTTGCAAAAGGAATCGCTTCTTTGGTGTCTTTATCAGTAATTTTTCCCTTAAGCGCGCCAGATCCTCCTCCTTGAGCAAATACTAATGCATTTGTTGCAAAAACAATTGCAGTAAAAACAAGTAACTTTCGTAGCATATCAGTTAATTTTTGTTAAAAAATATTGTAATTCTAAAAGTCGGTAAAGTTAAAAATAAAAAAATGTATTAAACAAATTTTTTCTATTTGCAAATTAAGAAAATTTTTTAAGTACCCGATTGTTAAATATGTAATTCATGAAAAAATTACCAATAATATTTTCAGGAAATTTATATTCAGCTATATTTCCTTGTCAAATTGTTTTGATGTTGTAAAAGTAATAACATCATTGTTCAGATGCAAGGCAAAATCAGTTTTCGGTATGATTTATCCAGTTAACGGTAAAAAAAGAATCAAGATAATTGAAATTGAGACCGAAAGAGCGAATAAAATTTACAAATGATTAATTATATCAATTATTTCTTCTCTTTTCCGCCGTGAAACGGGAACATTACTTCCGTCTGTCATAAGAATGCAACCCCCGTCTGGCCGAAGGAAGCTTTTGACATATTTTAAATTTATAAGATGAGATTTATGGGGACGTATGAAATTGTGTTCACTTAGCAATTCTTCGTTTTCCTTTAATGTTTTCGAAACCATTATCATCCTTCCATTTTTCAGAAAAAACTTAGTGTAATAGTCATCTGATTCGCAACGAATGATATTGTTAATATCCACAACATGAATTCCTTCAATCGTTGATAAAACTATCTTTTTTATTTTCGTATCAGGGTTTTTTATTTTGTCAAGAAGAAATTTTATGCTGGTATCATCCTTACCTCTCAACATTCTCTGTTCAAGCTTTTCAATAGAGATAATAAGATCTTCTGGATTTATTGGTTTCAACAGATAGTCAAGAGCACTGTATTTAATAGCCTTGATAGCGAACTGGTCATACGCAGTAGAAAAAATCACTTCAAAACTAATTTCACCAATTTCATCAAGAAGCTTGAACCCGCTTCCGTCAGGCATTTGTATATCCAGAAATATCACATCCGGCTTATGAGTTTTTATTGTTTCTACACCTGATAGATATCCATCTGCTTCTGCTGTTATTTCTACATTATCGCAATATCTTTTCAGTAAACCTTTAAGGGTTTCGCGTGATGTTTTTTCATCATCAATTATAATAGCTTTTATCATAGCGGAAGATTTTAATTACTTATTACAAATATAGAATTATATTTCTTTAAACGGAATAATGATTTCCACTTTTGTGCCGGAAGCAATACCATTTTCATCTTTCAGGTCTAAAACATTAACGGATATTTGCCCCTTAATTTGTTTGCTTAGGATTTCCAAACGTTCTTTGGTAATCAGCATTCCCCTTGACTTATGCTTTAATCCGGAATTATTTTTTATTTCCATAGCTTTTTCCCTGCCAACGCCATCGTCTTCAACTGTACAAAGAATATTTTCCTCCTGTAACGAAAGAATTATTGAGATATTGCCTTTTCCCGTTTTATGAATTATTCCATGAAGTATAGCGTTTTCAACGTAAGGCTGAATGATCATCGGCGGAATTCCAACAAAATCATCATCAATTCCTGGATCAACAACTATTTTAAAATCAAATTTATTATCAAATCGAAGGTTTTCAATATCCATGTAATATGTAAGTACTTTTATTTCGTCTTTAATAGGCACAAACTGCTCTCGTGAATTGGAAAGTATCAACCTCATCAATTGGGCGAATTTGGCAAGATACAGTGTTGCTTTATCAGAATCGTAATTGACAATAAAACTTTGAATGGAATTCAGCGAGTTAAAAATAAAATGAGGATTCATCTGAAGTTGCAAAGCTTTTTGTTCTAGGTCGAAAAGTTGTTTTTCTATTTCCAAAACTTTCTTTTCCATTTCATGCTTCTTGCGAATTTGTCTGAATCTCCTTGTAATGATGTACCATCCCGTAATCATCACAAATAAGATAAAAGGTATGCGAAACATCCATGTTGCCCACCAGGGAGGAGTAATAATGATGGTTACAGCAGTTCCATTTTCGTTCCAAACACCATCACAATTTGTTCCTTTGACAATGAACTTATAAACACCTGGACTTACCTTGGTGTATTCGGCAAATCTTTTATTGGCATCGCAATATATCCAATCTTTATCAAAATGTTCAAGCTTGTATTCATATTTATTCTTGGACGGGTTTGAATAATCAAGCGCCGAAAATTCAAATGAAAAGAAATTATCTTTGTAAGAAAGCTCAATGGTATCCTCATCTTTTATCCCTGTTTTCAGAACCTCGTTATACTTTTTAAAGGTAGTAATAACAATAGGCGGAATATATTTATTCTGATTGATATCATTCGGATAAAATGCATTAAAACCGTTCATCCCGCCAAGAAATAATTCTCCATCTTTTGTTTTTAAATAAGCATTTTGATTAAATTCACTGCTTTGAACACCATCTTTCACATCATAATTAACAAAAGATTCTGTTTTTACATTAAATTTTGATATGCCATTATTGGTGCTTAGCCAAAGGTTTCCGCTTTTATCTTCAAGTATGCAATAAACCATATTATTTGCAAGCCCGTCTTTTTCTGTATAATGTTTGAATATGCCTGTTTTGCTATTGAACTTATTAAGTCCTCCGCCCATAGTACCAATCCATATAATTCCATATGAATCTTCATAAATGCCAAAAATACGGTTGCTGCTAAGGCTTTGCAGATTATTGGTTAAATGTTTATAGGTGTAAATTTTTTGTGAAACATAATCAAACCGGCCCAAGCCATTATATGTGCCTATCCAGATAATGCCTGCTTTATCTTCGTAAAGCGTATTAATGATGTTATTGCTGATACCATAAGGGTTATATGTGTTGCTTTTAAATGATTTTAATTCCCCATTTTTATTATTGTATCTGTCCAATCCGTTATTAGTACCTATCCAAATATTTCCTTTCTTATCTTGCAACAGACACCAGATAGTGTTATCACAAAGCCCATTTTTATTATTCAATACTTTTATCAGAGATAATTTCTTTTGAAGCCCCGTACCCGTAATAACAAACTCACCCACTCCAAAACCATCGGTACCAATCCAAATATTTCCGTTTTTGTCAATTAACATTGCCGTAATTCTAGTACCCGTAAGACTCTTATCAGTAAAATTGCTTTTAACCTGGCTGTATTTGTTCGTTTTTTTATCATAGAGGTCAATACCTTCATCAGTTCCAATCCAAATAGTGTTGTTTTTGTCCTCAAGAAAGGACCAAACAAGATTATTGTTTAAACTGTTGTCTATGTTTTGTACATGCTGGAAATGCTCGAACTTATATGAATTACGGTCAATTTTGTTTATCCCCTTTTCAGTTGCAATCCATATAATCCCTGATTTATCTTCATATATGTATGAGATATTATTGTTGTTAAGACTATTGTCGTTGTTAGGAATACTCACAAAGCGGGTAAACACATTATTTTTTTTGTCAAAAATATTTAACCCTGAGCTTCTTGTTCCTACCCATAGAACGCCCTTGTTATCTACAAAAACATAACTGATATGGTTACTGCTCAGGCTGCTTTTATCCTTTGGGTTTTGACGATAACATTGAATAGTCCCTTTTTCCGGGTCGATTTTGCAAAGCCCATTATCAGTGCCAGCCCAAATAAATCCTTCTTTGTCGCAACAACCCGCCCGAACAGTATCACAGCTTAAACTGTTTTGATTATCCGGATTATAGCAATATCTTGCAAATTGCTTATTCAGCAAATTATACCTGTTCAGGCCTTTTTCAGTAGCAAACCAAACACAACCTTTGCTATCTTCAAAAATGCTATAAATGCGGTTATTACTTAAGGAATTATTATTACCCTGTATCGGAAAAAACTGTGTAACCTTTTGTGTTTGCCTATCAAGAAGATTTAATCCGTTTTGAGTTCCTATCCAAAGGTCATGGGAAGAATCTTCAAATATAGACCATATTGTGTCATTGCTAATGCTTGTTTTATCCCCAGGTCGGTGCTTGAACTGAACGAAAGACTGCTTACCTTTCAAGAACTCATTAAGTCCTCCTTCCGTACCTACCCATAAATTTCCATCTTTGTCAAGGCAAAGGGAATGTACCGTTTGGTTGCTTAGGTCATCATCTTTGCCAAGATCGTTAGCTTTGAAAACAGTGAAATTATACCCGTCGAATTTATTCAGCCCGTCCCAAGTGCCAAACCACATATAACCGGTATTGTCCTGCACGATGCAGTTGACAGAGTTAACAGACAGGCCTTTTTCAATCTTTATGTTTTCAGAAGTGATCTTATCGAACCTGAAATTATAATCCTGTGTAAAAGATTTAACCGGCTGAAGCAATGCAGTAATCAATGCAATCAGGGAATAAATATACATTTTGACAGGAGGAAAATTCATAGTGTGTTCAGGCATTGATGTAATTACCTTTTCTTTTTTGTGAACCACCGCTTAAGGAAAAATTCTTTATGCCCGGGCTTTTCTCTTCTTGATTCCCTCAGCGACTTTTTCATTCGTTTTCTTACAGCCTTGGTTTGTATCTTGTGCTGGTGTTTTACCGCTTTCTGATAGCCGGTCAATGCTTCCTGATCATGTTTTACCTTTAGTTTTGCTGCCCTTTTTTCAGCCTTTTCGGCATGGCTGGGCTTTTCTGTACTTTCACCAGACCCTCCGGCTTCCTGTGCAATAACAAATACCGGCAGACAACAGATAAGAAATATTATAAGTATTTTATAGAGCTTCATTGTTTAAATTATGCCGTAGCGGTTTTTCAAAATTACAAAATTTTCCAAAGGAGTTATGGTGTTTGTTAAATCTTTTTTTGATACGCTGTTGTTGTTCCATTATATTATCCTCTCATTCATAATAAAAATTTAACAATTGTTATCTTGATCTTTCGGCATGACAGGCAGATTCAATGTTATTAATTGTATTTTTGCGATGTGAAAAGCAAAAAGTTTTATATAGTAATTCTCTTCGCCCTGCTGTGTGCAAGCCCTGTTTTTGCCCAATACAATTTTAAAGCTTTTATAGAAAATGCCAAAGCCGACATTGACAAACATAATTATTTTGATGCCATAACAAAGCTTAATAAATGCCTTGTTGCCGAGCCGGACAATTGCGAAGCTTATTTTTACAGGGGATTGTGCAAATATTTTCTGCTTGACAATTATGGCGCCGAGGAAGATTTCACCCTGGCAGTGTCTAAATACGGGTATTTGTTTTACGAAGCCTATCAATATCGTTCGCTTACCAGATACAGGCTTGGAAAGTATCAAGAAGCTATTGATGATATTAATAAAGTCATTGATAAAAATCCTGATAATGCAGAACTATATGTTGAACGGGCTTTCATTTATCTTGCCAGTAATAAATTTAAAGAGTCCATCAGCGATTGCAAAAAAGCACTCGACCTTAAAGCTTTAGGTGAAGATGGCCTTTTGTGTAAAGCCCAGGCTGAAGATGCTATTTCCGATTATAAGGATGCTGTTAGTGATTACGATGCTGTTGTAAAGATCAATCCTAAGAACGTTGATGCCATTGCACTGCGCGGAATGACCAAATATAAAATGTCACTTATACAGGAAGCTGTTGACGATTACAACCTTGCACTGAAAATAGATTCTACCAGTACACTTGCATATTATAATCTTGCAGATGTGGATATTAAGCTGAACGATACAGCTAAAGCAATGGATGATTATAATAAGGTGATACATTATGAACCACGCAATTCCTATGCTTATTTTGGCCGTGCGGTGTTGTATGCCAACCAGAGGAACTATCCCATGGCTATCTCTGATTTTAATAAGGTTATCCTTCTTAACCCCACTAATATTGAAGCCCTTTTTAACCGCGCCAAACTTAAACAAGCTGTTGAGGATTTAAAAGGTGCTATGGCCGATTACGATAAGGTTATTTCCCTTTATCCTTATTTTATGGAAGCGTATTACTACCGTTCGCAACTAAAAGCCCAAATGAAAGATTATACTGGTGCACAGAAAGATATTGAAGTGGGCAAGCTGATGAGCGATATTTTTCACAGCAGCGACAGCCTGCAGTTCAACAAGGATTCGCTTTTGCTTAATAAACTGAATCATTTGAATGCAGATTTTCATAACACTTCCGACATCAAGCCCGATAATGCCAACAACAACTTTCTCCCCATATATTATATCACCGAAAAAGATAGTGCTAACTACAGCGCTAAAGATTTTTCGCTTATGCTGGAAGATTACAACTTTAAGAACAGGCTGAACCTTTGCCTTAAAAACAAAGCATCGTTCAGTAAGGATTCAAGCCTTGTGCATACGGTTAAACAAATCAATGACAATACTCCTCAATCGCAGTTAGTCTTAGCAATTTATAAATCAGATATGCAGTTGCTGAAAGAGGCCAAAGCTTTATTAGATAAAATTATTTCTTCCGACAGTCTTAATGTTATTGCCATATTTGCCCGTGGCATTAACACCTGCCGCGAACTTGAAGCGGAAAACAACAGCGGTAGCGACCAGTATATTATTAGCAATCCTCTGCAGGAAAAGCATGAAAAAGAACGGAAAGGCAAGTGCAAGGCGGCATTAGCCGATTTTACCAAAGCCATCAGGCTTGAGCCCGACTTTTATTTTGCCTTGTACGACCGTGCTTATGTGAAGTGCCTGCTGAACGACTTTTATGGCGCCAACTACGATTATGAAAAAGCTATTAATCAAAACCCCGAATTTGCCGATGCTTATTTTAACAACGGGTTCCTGCTGTATTATCTAAATCTGAAACAAGCAGCCTGCGAAAACTTCAGCAAAGCCGGCGAACTGGGTATTAAAGAAGCGTTCTCTATTATAAAGAAGAACTGCAATGGGAATTGAGTAGGTAGTTATTCCATTTATTCATTACTTAATTAGCGAATCACCAGACCTTATTGGCGCTCTTGTGCAAGTTACTTGCGCACTTGATTCACTCATTTGGGCACATGCTTTAATGATTGGAGGGCTTGCTTCACTCACTGAAGGACTTGTTTTAATGACTGAAAGACTTGCTTTTGTCATTGGGGCACCACCGTAAGTGACCAGGGTGTCCGTTCAGTATCTCAGGGTATCCGTTGAGTGACAAAAGTAGTACCTTCTGTGATTAAAGGTGTCCATTCAGTAACTCGCGGATGTCGTTGAGTATATTGCGCAGGTCGTTGAGGAACTCGCGCAGTCGAGTAGGCAAGGGCATTTCAGCCCAAGCCTCTCACAAAACCGTACGGGAAACTCTCGCTTCATACGGCTTTTGTCATTTTTAAACCTTTAACAAAGAAACCTTGTTTCCAGGGTTCAAACAATGTAGGTTTTGCTTTTCTAATACGCATAAGCATACCGTAGGCTTTGCCAATATTGTTTCTTAATGCTTTATACCTGTTCATAATCCATTTGAGTAGCCTGCGATGAAAATTATAAAAAATAAATGACATTGCTGATTTCCGAAACTTTCCGTAATAATTCAACCATCCCCGAAATTTGGGGTTCAGTTCTGCTGCGATTCCTTCAATGGTGTTTGATGTCCACCGATGAAAATGGCTTTGTCGTAGCATTGTCAAAATACGTTTCCCTGATTTTACGCTTATCCCTAAATCAAATCCCAGAAACTTATATCCATCCTCCTTCCCCTTTGATGTTCGTGGTTTGAAGGTGTACCCCAGAAAATCAAACTTCACATGTTTATAATTCCCTGTTCGTTTGTGGTCTTTGCAGTAAACAATCTTTGTCTTTTCAGGGTGTAGTTCCAGTTCACAATTCTGCATTCGTTCTTCAAGCCTTTCAAGTAATTTTTCCGCTTGCTCTTTGGTGCGGCAATGCACAATGATGTCATCGGCATATCGCTCGAATTTCGCACCCCAAAAGCGCTTTGTTAGCCATTGGTCAAAAGCATAGTGCAGAAACAAGTTGGCAAGCAAAGGACTTATGACTCCGCCCTGCGGTGTCCCTTTTCCTTCTTTGTATATCAGTTCTCCGCCTTCTTTTTGCACAGGTGCATTAAGCCAGCGTTTAATATACATCTTAACCCACTTTTCACTCACATGCTTGTCTAAAGCAAGGAGTAACTTTTCATGACTGATGTTATCGAAGAAACCTTTTATGTCAATATCTACCACCCAACTGTACAGCCAACAATTTCGTCTCGCCTTTGCCAATGCATCATGTGCACTGCGGTTTGGACGATAACCATAACTGTTCTCGTGGAAGATTCTTTCCATTCTTGGTTCAAGATAATCTTTTACTACCATCTGTGCCACTCTGTCCCCTACCGTAGGTATGCCAAGCTTTCGGGTTTTCCCGTCTTCTTTTGGTATCTCTACTTCCTTTACTGGGGGCGGAAAATATGTACCCGATGAAAGCCTGTTCCAGACTTTATACAGGTTGCCGGATAGTCTTTCTTCAAATATTTTAAGACTTTCCCCGTCAACTCCTGCTGAGCCTTTGTTGGCTTTCACCTTTTTGTATGCTACCCATACCATCTGTTTTGTTACAGGTATTGGTTTTGTTTCACTCATTCTAATCCTCTCCTTTTGGCGATTGTTAAAACTTGTTCTACTAAATGACCTAAGTCCTTCGCTCCTTTCATGTTTCCATGATTATCTTCACTACTACTACTTAGTCCGTCTCCTCTCGATGCTTCGATATTTTAGCCTCGTGTTGCTTCACTTGTGCCGTTTCTCTTTGATTGTCCAGCGAATCCTCAAGCGGTAGCCTTATAGTGACAACCTAACATCATCGGGAGGTTTCCCTCGTTCCTTCAATGAGCCTGATTAAAGGTCATGCCTCCTTAATATCGGTTGACGCATAGCCGGTAAACAGGTGTCTGCTATACTCTTCCTGCCGATAGCACAAAATCAACAGTTTTGTCAACGGGTTACATTGTCTCGACACTTCTTCAGAGGTTTACTTTCGTTCATCTCCTTTAACCTTACCTGATTTTGCTTGCTGCAAAACCTTGCTCTTTATCGCTCAGCACCATAACTTTTGATTACAGCACCATAAAGTGGTTTGGAAGCTACTCCTGTAAGTCGCTTCCGGTGGGTCGTCCACCATCTCATTGAAAGCTCGTCAAAGAACTACTGTCCTCTTTCTTCGAGGCGCACTGTGCTCAGGTGTGTGGCGCAGGTCGTTGGGTAAGTCGCACAGACCAGTTAATGGCAAAAAGAAATCGCCCGCTCAATACAGGAGTCCTTCTGCAAAACGGGCGAATAGGCTATCGGGAAAATCCATATAATCGGGTAACTGTTATTTATGCTGCGGCAGCGTTTACTGGTGTGAGCCAAGCTACTTCTAAGTCGTAGGCTTAGGACCCCCAACTCTAAACTCCTAACTAGTACAGCCGCTCCCCAATTGAAGCCTTCAGCTTGTAAACGTTCAATATGTAATCTATCTTAGATTTCAGCAGCAGCAGTTTGCTTTCCGAAACGGAGGTGGCGGCATCAAGCATATCGAGGTTGGTAATACTGCCAGCGGTAAAGCTTGTCTGGGCAAGGGCAAATGCTTCCTGCGCCTGTTTCAGTTGCAGCTCATTATGTTCAACTTTTTTAAGTGCTGAATAAATGTTCTCCTGGTTTTCAGTAACTTCGCTCGAAATGTTGCGCTTGGCAATATCCGTTTCCAGTGTAGTGGTCTGCATAGAAGATTTTGCCTGTAGTAGAGAATACTTTGTCCTCGTGCCGTCGAAAAGCATATATTTAAAACCAACACCAGCTACAAAGTTCAAAGTCATGGCATTGAGATTTGGGAAAAAGCCGTTTTTATCTCCCCCGGAAGCATACAGTTGGAAAACCGGATTGTTCTGTCCCTTGATGATCTTATACTTTAAATCCGCTATTGTTGTCTTTTCGCTAAGTATCTTAGTCTCATCACGATGGGCGTAAGCAAAAGGTATCAGCGAATCAGATGGATGATCGGGCAATTTGATTTGTGTGTCCTTTTTAACTGCAAAACGGGTGGCGGGAGCTTGTCCCATAAGCGAGTTAAGCTCGGTAAGTTTGTCATCAAGCGCAGCAAGCATATCAATACCCTGGCTTTGCACATTGGATATCTTTACGTTCGTACTTAATATTTCATACTGTGTAGCTGAACCGCTTTCTTTCTTTTTTGTAACAAAATCAAGGTGGTCATTCAGTGTCCGGAGCTGTTCTTTATTAATTATAATGGCTTCCTGCAGATAGACGGCAGTATAATACAAATAAGTAACCATTGAGGCGAGTTTTTGCTTAACCTGTTCCACCGAAAGGGTGCTGAGGTTTTTAACTTCATTTGCAATAGCTACATTTTTAGCTGTTTTGCCGAAATCGTAAATGTTCTCTTCAACGTTAACAGATACCGAATAATTATTCACCGGGTAAAGTTCAAACGAGCCCAGATGCGGAATAGAAAGCTCGCTGGCAGGGCCAAGGCGGGTGTATGAAGCTTCCGCTTCAGCATTTGGATAATAGCCCGATTTAGCCATGCCAACGCCTGCGTCTGCTGATGTAATGGCTTCAATCATCTCTTTAACAGAAGGATGAGTTTGGACCACTGTACTTATTATTTTGGCAAGCGTTAATGAGTCACCTGAAATTGTATAGCTGTTTTTGTCGGTTCCAGCTTTGCCCTTTAACATTGATATTAAAGGCAATGCCAAGCACAAAAACTACTCTGAATATTAAATCAAATCTTAGTCTGTTCATTTCTCTCTCTTTATTAATTGAGGTTTTTCTTTCTTCTTTACTACAAGGAATAGTACAGGAATAACTCCTATTATTGTAATTAAAGTTGCAATAAAGAAATCATCGTCTATGCCCTGTATATATGCCTGTTTGTTCACATTACCCATCATAACCATCTGGCTTTGTTTAAAAGCATTTTGTGGAGAACTTCCTAAGTTGTGCTCCATCTGGTAGGTAATCCGTGTGGTGGTATTGGTATATATCTGCGACTTTGGCTGAATAGCCTGACTATACAATTGTGAATGATACACCACCCTTGTGGTTAAAAATGTAGCCAGTACAGCCACGCCAAAACTTCCGCCCAATTGCCTTATAGTATTGCTAATTCCTGCCGCCTGCGCCATTTTTTCACGTGGTATCTGCATGATAGCTATTGTTTGCAGGGGTGTAAACAGCAAGCCCATGGCGAATCCCCTGATATACAGGGAAAGCATAATGTATGAGTTTTCTGTAAGAAAGGATAAAAAATAGTTAAGGAAAAGGCTGAGTGCAAGTAAAATAATGCCGACTAGAATCGGAATTTTAGGATTCGTTCTATCGGCTATCTTTCCCGATAGCGGCGACATTATTCCCTGTAAAATACCAACCGGCAGAAAGACCGAGCCTGCTTGCAATGCAGTGTAATTGAGGGAGCTTTGCATGTAAATCGGTAAAAGAAATGTACTGCCAAACATTCCCATGCCAAAGATAAGTATTACCAAAGTACTGATACCGAAATTGCGGTCCTT
The DNA here is from genome assembly GCA_963831005.1 of uncultured Bacteroidota bacterium. Taxonomy (GTDB): domain Bacteria; phylum Bacteroidota; class Bacteroidia; order Bacteroidales; family CG2-30-32-10; genus CAWHOW01. Next base: position 198,801 of record CAWHOW010000015.1, on the reverse strand, counting down.
TAGCAGTCTTAAATCTATCAGTGGTTCATCAACTGTAAGTTCTGCAGTGATAAACACTGCAAAAGCAATTGTTGCTATAGCAAAACAAATTAAAATGTATGGAGCTGACCAGCCTGCTGAATTAGTAGCTGCATTCCCCTCGGATAGAGCATATAAAGTTAAGGGGAAAAATATAACAACCGAAATAAATCCCCAATAATCGAATTTGCGCATCCTCGGGTTTTTATATTCCTGTTGAATGACAACAGTCGCTAGCAAACCAATTATGCCAACAGGAATATTTACGTCAAAAATAAGTTGCCAGTTAAAATTATCTACAAGATACCCACCGATAAGAGGACCGAATGAAATAGAAGCTGCAGCGGAAATGGCCCAAAACCCTAAAGCTATTCCTCTTTGCTTGGGCGGAAATTCGCGGGTTATAATAGCCATACCAAGCGGTTGTATTATTCCGGCTCCTAGTCCTTGAATGACTCTTGACAAAATAAGCATATTTTCATCGCTTGATGATCCGCATAAGAATGAACCGAATGTAAATAATAATAAACCCAGGAAATACATTCGTTTATACCCAAACTTATCTGCCATCCAGCCTGAGGTTGGCAGCATTACAGCCATTGCAAGCATATAGGCTGTTACTATCCATTCCGCCTTGTCAATACCTATGCCGAAAGAAGCCATTATCTTTGGCAGTCCCACATTCACAATGGTGGCATCAAGTACAGCCATGAAGGTGCCTATCATGACAGTCGCCAGCAGCCACCATTTATAGCTGTCGCTTTGCGGATGCCAGGCCGAATCCCTTTTCCTGACTAATCTTCGTATTCGATGTGAGGGGGAAACCCTTCTTTTCCGCATTTTCTACTTTATTATTTTTACCACTACGGACATGCCTGCCAAAAACCTGAACGATGAAATCTTTTTCCCTTCTTCTGTTCCATCAATTGAAATTTTCACCGGAACACGCTGGGTGACTTTGGTAAAATTACCTGATGCATTGCTTGGAGGTATAAGCGAAAACTGCGAAGCGGTATTAGACCCGATATCATATATTTTTCCATTGAACGTAACATCTGAAAAAGCATCAATGGTAAATTTTGCCTGTTGTCCCAAATGAACCTTAGCGATTCGTGTTTCTTCAAGATAAATGATAACCCAGAATTTTTTGTTATTGGTAATTGTGAAAACTGATTGCCCTGTTGCTGTTACATCTCCCGGCAGCAACCATCTCCTTGCAATAATGCCATCCATAGGGGCATATAGTTTTGTATTCCTAAGTTGTGTTTCAAGCACGGCAACCTGTGCTTCTGCGGTTTTAATGGCAGATGCAGCGCTTTCGATCTTAGCTTTTGATACATCTAGCACTGAACTAGAAGCATCATATTGTGCCTGAGCAGCTTCAAGTGCTTTTTTCAAATGATCATACACTTCCTTTGTAATAACATTGCCATCGTACTGCACCTTTGCCCTGTTGAAATCTTCCTGAGCTTTATCAAGCCCGACTTTCAATACTTTTATATTTTCCTCATCGTATTTGTATGAAGCTTCCGATTGGGCTTTGGTTGTAACTGACTGGTTCTTTAAAGCGATAGCCTGATTCTTCTGAGCAATAAGGTCAGTGCTGTCGAGTTCGGCAAGCAGCGTACCTTTTTTAACAGAATCGCCTTCATCAGCAAACTCGCTTATAATTCTTCCGGTTATCTTTGAACTAACGGAAACATTATCCGATTCCAAATAGGCGTCATCGGTAGAAATGTATTTCAGGTAATTTTTGTACCACATCCGAGCCAAGGGTAACTACAATTATAACGACTAAAACCAGAGGAATATACCTCGTAAGTTTTTTCTTTTTCTTGCTTATAATTTCCGGTTGATTCTCCATATTATATTCCTTTCTAAAGATTATTCTGAATTTCTATTAATTTTTCGAGGTTGATATTTTGGACATTATTTCTTTTATTGTTTGAAACGAGACAATCAGCTTGTTAAGCTCTTTCTCGGAAAGGGTGAGCAGCTTTTTTTTAACTTGGTTGCCGAATTCCTTTTGACTCTTTTCTACAAATGCTAACCCTTTTTTTGTTACTTTAATATTTATGATTCGCCTGTCTTGTTTGTCATGCAATCTTTCTGTAAACCCTTTTTCAATCAGCTTATCAATCAGTGTTGTAACATTTGGCTTAGAAATATATAGCCATTCGCCAATTTCCGTCATCGATAGTTCCCCCTCTCTTGCGAGAAGGTGCAAAACGTAATAAGCGCCAGGTGTAATATTAGAATTAAGATATCCTGGTCGCCCGAAAGATCTATAAAAAAGTGGTTTTATTGAAACGAGATCATCAGTAAACTCCGATAATTTTGTATGCTCCATAATACTTGACTTGTTTTTAAAAAGGTTACAAAAGTATAACTATTATGTTTCATAACAATAGTAAAGAAATAAATTAACAATAATTTAATAAATACGCGGTCTAAACAAAATCATTTGTACATCATTATGTAGATATTCAGTATTTTTTATGTCAAGAAAAACATTATCCATTATTTTATTATTAATTGATAAGGCAACTTTAACAAATAATTCACGTCTAAAGGTTGATTTATTGAATTAGAATCAGGCAAATATTTATTAATTTTACATTTTCTATTAATAAATACCTGAATCACAACATTTATAATTTTCACATAGGAGAATATTATTATGTATTTATACAAAAGAACAATATTTATTTTTATTGTCTTACTTGCCTTTGTATTTTCAAAAGGGTATGGACAGTTTACATATACAACCTGCACGACAGCGGCTAACGTAAATAACCTTGTTCAAAACATCCTGGTTCAGGGGGGGGTAGCAATAAGCAATGTTACTTATTCAGGAAGTATAGCCAGCGCCGCCAACTCTCAATTTGGTTCTTTTACAAATGCAAGTACTTCCTATCTTGGTTTATCATCAGGAATAGTTTTATCAACAGGTTATGTTCCCCACATTGCGCAACATGGAGATTCACTTGGTATAATGAGCGACCAGGTAAATGCAAATGCTCATGATAGCGATCTTTGCAAAGCCGCAGGTATAGCATTATCTGATTTATCAGAAACTTATGATGCTTGTATTTTAGAATTTGATTTTGTTCCTATGGGAGATACTGTATCTTTTACCTATGTCTTTGGCTCAGAAGAAGAACCTTGCTGGGTGTGCGATCAATATGATGATGTTTTTGGCTTCTTTTTAAGCGGACCCGGTATTGCCGGTACTTATTCGCGTGGCGCTGTAGATATTGCTCTTATTCCAGGTACTACTTATCCTGTATCTGTAAATACTGTTAACGATGGGCATATAGGGTCAAGGGTAACTACAAGTCTTTGTCCTGGCTATGGACTAAATTATGCCATGTATTATATAAATAATCTTCCTGATCCATACATTGTATGTGGAGGCTTGACAAAAGTTTTTACTGCGAAGCATAGAGTCACCCCTTGCAAAACATATCATATAAAACTTGCCATTTGCGATACATATAATGGGAAGTATGATTCGGATGTATTTCTGGGCGCAAATAGTTTTACCGTACCAAATTCTGCCAGTGTTCAGTCGGCTTATTCAAATTCAGCGTTAGGAAATAATGCTATTAAAGGTTGTTCCAATGGCGAATTTGTTTTCACGCTTCCACCTCCTAATACTTCTAATGATACGGTTAAATATATAATCGAAGGAACTGCACATAATGGCGTAGATTATAATACTATTCCCTATAGTGTTGTCATTCCTGCAGGACAGGATACCGCAAAGGTAATTATTCAGCCCACCACCAATGGTTCTTCCGGCACAGTTATTCTTGGAGTAATATCTACCTGTGATACAATATATGATACTATTAAAATTATTCCGTATGTTCCCATTGATTTGACAACCTCCGGAACTGCAACAATTTGTTCGGGAGCCTTGGATGCAATAAGTGTTGTTGACAGTGGAGGGATTTCTCCAATTACTTATAACTGGAGCAATAGCTTGGGGACAGGCACTTCTTATAATGTTACTCCGACCACTACAACTACCTATGTTGTCACCGCTACCGACCTATGCAACCAGACGGCGACCGATAATGTTACTGTTACTGTTGCCCCTCCATTGAATATTACTGTTACACCGTCAAGTGCTAGTGTTTGCCCAGGTGATAGTACTCAACTGGAAGCATCAGGTGGAACAACCTATTCCTGGTCGCCAAGCACTGGGCTTTCTTCAGTTACGGATTCAATTGTAACAGTAACACCTACAACAAATGAAACTTATATAGTCACCGGTACTAATTCTACTGGTTGTTCGGGTACAGCAACTGTTACTGTCAATATTGCAAATAGTGTTGTACTAAATGTTACTCCTGCCAATCCCGTTTTATGCCCAAATGCAAGCGTAACACTTAATGTTACAGGAGCAGGGAATTATATATGGTCTCCTGCAGTTGGTCTATCAGCAACAACAGGATCTTCTGTTATTGCAAATCCCACAATAACAACTATATATACGGTAAATGGTTCTGTTGGCACTTGTACGGGAGTTGGATCTGTTACCGTAACCTGTGTTCCTAACCCTGTAATATCTGTTACTCCAAATTCTCCAATAATTTGTCCGGGAGCCAGCGTTTCATTAACAGCATCAGGAGCTACCACTTATTCATGGAGTCCCTTAGCAGGGCTTGCTCCAACAACAGGAGCAAATGTTGTTGCAGACCCTATAACCACATCAATATATACTGTTACCGGCACAGATGCAAACGGATGTATCAGCGACACCTCGGTTACTGTAACTGTTGCCCCATTTACAGTTACCGCTACCAAAACGGATGAAAATTGCGGGCAGGCTAATGGTACGGCTACAGCAACACCATCAGAAGCATGCACCCAGGGTTGGATATATTTATGGAGCACATTACCAACAGGGCAAACCACCCAAACAGCTTCCCATTTGCCGGCTAATACATATACTGTTACAATTTCTTGCGGGGTTTGTACTGCTTCAACGTCAGTAATAATTAATAATTTGGCTGGGCCTTCTGTTGCCATTACTTCATCAACCAATACCACTTGCGGTTATGCCAATGGAGATGCTATTGCTGCGGCAAGCGGCAACAATCCCCCGTTTAATTATTTCTGGTCGAATAGTCAGTTGGGGGCTTCTCTCTTAAATGTAGTTGCGGGTTTGTATAATATTACTGTGACAGATGCTGTTGGATGCACTGCCACAAATAATGTTACAATTACAAACACTCCCGCCCCGACTGCGGTAACTACTTCAAATAATTCAATATGCGGCAGGCCCGATGGATCTGCTACTGTTCATGCTAACGGTGGTCTTGGCAATTACACTTACCAGTGGAGTAATGGAGATACTTTGCAAACAGATACCGCCTTGCAAAGTGCTACTTATACGGTAACCGTGAGCGACGGGGAATGCATTACCACGTCTACAGTTACTGTTGGCGAAACACCGGGCCCTGCGGCAGGATTCTCTGAAAATCCGAGTATACTCACATTGCTAGATGGCCCAGTTACTTTTGTAAGTAATTCCACCGGGAATATTGTGAACTGGCAATGGACCTTTGGAGACGGAAATTCAGGAATTGGAAGCTCAACGCAGCATCAGTATACGAACCTGGGCACCTATCTGGTAACGCTTATCGTTATCGATAACAATGGTTGCATTGATACTGTAAATGACACAGTTCAAGTAAAAGATTATTTTACTTTTTACATCCCTAATTCATTCACTCCAAATGAAGACGGATGGAATGATACCTGGAGCCCAAAAGGAATGAATGTCGATCCTAATAATTACAACGAATATATATTTGATCGTTGGGGAAATATGATTTTTCAGACCAATAAATGGGATGCAATTAATCATCAGGCAGAACCGTGGAATGGAACTTTTAAAAACAGTGGATCGAATGGCAGTGCTGTTATGGATATCTACGTTTACAGAATACTACTTAAGGAAGTTGGGGGGCTGGAGCATGAATATATTGGCAGGATTTCTTTAATTCCTTAAAATATAATGATTAAGAATTAGTATTATCGTTCTTTTTTTAGTAGTTTACATAAGTCAGAGGCTGATTTACATAAAGCAGTGATTGTGTAAAACACAATTATCCTAGTGCCGAGAACAATTGTTTAAGTGTCGAGAACAACTGTTTCATTGTGTATCACCTTTGTTTACTATAATAAAGCCTTAGCTATATTAAGCTTCGACTTTGTTCAATATTGTTAAGCCTTTGCTTTATATTGCTTCGACTTTGTTCAATATTGTTAAGCCTTTGCTTTATATTGCTTCGACTTTGTTCAATATTGTTAAGCCTTTGCTCTATATTGCTTCGACTTTGTTCAATATTGTTAAGCCTTTGCTTTATATTGCTTCGACTTTGTTCAATATTGTTAAGCCTTTGCTTTATATTGCTTCGACTTTGTTCAATATTGTTAAGCCTTTGCTTTATATTGCTTCGACTTTGTTCAATATTGTTAAGCCTTTGCCAGGCTTATTTTCCGGCAGGTTATAAAGGAACCATTTCCGAAATAGCGCCGCTCCACGAATAATCGTTTGCCGAGAACAAGATTGAAACATCTGTTGCATGATTTGTAACTGTACAGTTTGAAATTTAAGGTAATTACATGGTACAGGCAACCTTTATATAAATTTCACGTCTAATTGCTAGTTAAATAAAAATAATGAATTAAAATATTTGTTTTTCTCATTGAAAATTAATTACTTTGTTAATGCCTTATTTTGATATATATAAAACCTGTTTATTCATTCATAATTAATAAAAAAGGCCTACCATGAAAAAGATAGCCATTCTTTTATGCTTTATTGCATTTATTTTCACAAATAAGAGTTATTCGCAGTGTACAAACCCTGATTTTTCAGCCGGTAGCTTTATAGACTGGACGGGTTCTGTTGGTGAAAACTCCACAGGCAGTGGTGGAAGCGATTACACAGTAGAAACAGGCATGGTTGTTGGAACTCCAAATGCTATTCCCCTTACCGCTGGGCAACAAACCATAATGAATGTATCTGCAACAGATATTAATACAGCGAATACTCTAAATGTAATACCTCCGGGAGGTACTTCATCATGCAGGTTAGGAAACGAACAGGTTGAAGATGATGGCAGCACAAATTATCCTGCTGCTGCCCAATTAAAATACGGGCCATTTACTGTTACTGCTACAAATAGCCTTTTCACTTATAAATATGCTGTAGTTCTTCAAAATCCGGGAACATCTCACACTACCACACAAATGCCAAAATTTACAATTAATGTTTTAAATGCAGCCGGCGTGCAGATAGGTAATACTTGCGGAACTTATACCGTTGTGGCTCAGAGTGGTCTTCCCGGTTGGTCTGAAAACGCACCCGACCCGGCTGCCAGTGATAATTCTTCTGATGTTGTGTGGTGTAACTGGCAAACTGCCAGTTTGGATTTATCTCCATGGATAACACAGCAAGTTTCAATTGTTTTCACTGCTTATGATTGCACTCTTGGGGGACATTTTGGTTATGCTTATATCGCCTGTTCTTGTGCTAACGTAGTTATTACACAAGCATGTGCAGGAACTTCTGATATCCTTACTGGTCCACCTGGGTATGCTTCGTATGCATGGAGTCCGGCTACCGGGTTATCTGCGACTTCAGGACAAGTTGTCAATCTCACTAATGCAGGCACCTATAATGGGCAAACTTATACATGTGTGTGCACACCTGCTACAGGAACAGCTTGCGAGGTTACTGTTACTACTGTAATAAATGTTAGCCCCGTAACAATAACTACAACACCAGATGTAATTTGCGCCGGACAAACGGCTACTATAAGCGCCACCGGAGGCGGTACATATACCTGGAGTGACGGGGAATCCACCGCAACGGCTAATCCCGCTCCTACTACGACCACTACATATACGGTGACAGTAACAGCAAGCGGAGGCGGATGTTCCAATAGCGCTAATGCCGTAGTTACAGTTAATGCAATGCCGGTTGCAGAAGCAGGCCCACCACAAACAATTTGCCCTGGCTCAACGGCTACCCTTAACGCATCAGGAAGTTCTCCGGGGTCTGGCGTACCTTCATATAGCTGGAGCAATGGAGTAAATACTGTCACCAATCCTGTTAGTCCAGCAGCAACTACTTTATACACCGTAACTGTTACTTCAAATGGATGTACGTCAACCGATACTGTCAGTGTTATCGTGGCAAATCATTTAGTTGTAACCGCAGCGCCCGATACCACAATTTGTCCAAACCAAACAGTTCAACTAACAGCTGGAGGCGCGGCAAACTATGTTTGGAGTCCGGCGGCCACACTTTCTTCTTCTACTGCAAATCCCGTTATTGCGGCACCTACCGCTTCAATTACATATACTGTAATAGGAAGTTCTGGCTCATGTACTGCATCTTCGCAGGTTACAATAAATGTAGTAAATGCGCTTAACCTGGCAATTTCTAATGACACTACTGTTTGTCCTAATTCAACGGTACAGCTTATTGCATCAGGGGCAAATAGTTATGTGTGGAGTGGAGGATCAACATTGGCAGACACTACTGTTACTCCGGCCACGACAACCTCTTATACCGTTACGGGTACTTCGGCGGGATGTACCGCATCCAAAACAGTCACGGTAACTGTTTCGAATAACCTACCTGTTACAGTTGCCAATGAGGCAATTTGCCCGGGAGGAACAGCCACCTTAACCGCTGTAAGTGGTGCAACGGCTTATCTTTGGAGTACTACCCAAACAACACAATCAATTACTGTTACTCCAGCTACCACTACTACATATACGGTTTTAGGAACTGATGGTGGTTGCTCTGGAACGACCAGTGCAACTGTTACAGTTAATCCGAACCCAACAATTATTGTTACTCCGGCTAACCCATCAATTTGTCCGGGAGCAAGTACTACCATACAAGCAAATGGCGCCTCTACATATGTATGGAATCCAGCTACAGGCCTTTCTGCTAGTACCAGTACGGGACTTCCTATCACGGCAAACCCTATCGTAACAACACCGTATACGGTTACAGGTACCGATATGAATGGATGCACCGGTGTAGGCAATATTATAGTGAATGTTGCACCAATAACAGCCCAGGCAGATTCAACAGACGAACATTGCAGTCAAAGTAATGGCTCGGCTACAGTTATTGCCGGAGGAAATTGTGGTCAAACTTTCACTTATTTATGGAACACTTTACCAAACCCACAGACTAATGCTACGGCTATTAATCTGCCGGCGGGTGTTTATACTGTTACTGTTTCCTGCGGCGCATGTACCACTACCGCATCAACTACTGTCATTAACCTTCCCGGGCCTTCTGTAGCACCGGTACGTATACATAGTTCTACCTGTGGTTATGCTAACGGGTCAGCTACGGTTATTGCTACAAATGTAAATAACCCTCCTGCAATTTATTTATGGTCGAACGGACAGGGAGGTGATAGTTTGACTAATGTTGTAGCTGGTCCTTATCAGGTTACTGTTACCGATGCTGTTGGATGTACTGCAACAAATACTTTGATTGTTCCAAACGTCCCGGGAGACTCAGCTGTAATATCGGGAATAAATCCTGCTAATTGCGGAATGATGAATGGATCTGCTACTTTAAATGTAATTCGTGGAACACCGGGCTTTACTTTTAATTGGAATTCTGCTCCCCCCCAAACAACCAGGAATATATTAAATGTGCCCACAGGTAATTATTGTGTTACAGTTACCGATTCTAACGGCTGTACGTCATCTGTGTGTGTGTTTATTCCACCAATTCCGGGACCAACCGCCTCAACAATTTTCGTGAATGAGATTTGCCACAAAGCAAATGGAACGGCCACTGTTAATGCAAACGGAGGAACTCATAATTATACTTATTTATGGTCTACGGGAGATACAATGCAAACTGATACGGGCTTGGTTACAGGAACTTATACCGTAACAGTTAATGACGGAGGGTGTACAACATCAGAATCAGTCTTTGTAGGGGAGATCCTTGGTCCTCATGCAGGATTCATGTATAATCCCCAAATTCTTACCATTCTAGAAGGACCAGTTTCTTTCATTGATCGATCAACGGGAAACATTGCCAACTGGCAATGGAATTTTGGCGATACTTCCACTGGAATAGGCGCCGCAATTGTTCATCCATACCCGAATATAGGCACATATCTTGTTACAGAAATAGTTACAGATAGTAACGGATGTAAGGATACTACAAGTGACACTGTAAAAGTTGTAGATATTTTTACTTTCTATATTCCAAGTGCTTTTACTCCAAATAATGACGGGTTCAATGATACCTGGTATCCAAAGGGCATGAATGTTGATCCCAATAATTTCAATGAATATATTTATGACCGATGGGGAAATTTAATTTTCAAGACCAATCAATGGGATGTAACGAATCATCGTGCAAAAATAGGCTGGAATGGGACACTTAATAACAATGGCACTTATAATAATGAGGTGTTAGATGTGTATGTATACAAAATTGAAGTGAGGGAATTTAACGATGGTCCCAAACATGAATATGTGGGCAGGGTAACGTTAGTCCCTTGACCCTGATGCCTTATAATTAGCTATACTGTATATTAATAAAGGCTGTTTGGCTCAAAATCAAACAGCCTTTATTTTATTCTGAAACATTACAATCTATTTAAACTTCGATACCCCCCCTATTGTTCCGATCCATTTATTATCTTTTTCATCAATAACAATAGTGTTTATGGTGTTATTAGCCAATCCATTTGCAGTAGTATAGGTAGTCCATTTTACTCCATCATACTTTGATAAGCTATTTGTGGTCCCAACCCAAATATTGCCAGCTTTATCTATTGCCATGGTTTGAATATGATTATCTGGCAATCCGTTGGTAGTGTTATATGTCGTCCATTTCTTTCCATCAAATTTTGATATTCCATTAAAAAATGTGCCAAACCACATATTCCCCAGACTATCAATAATAATGGAGGTAACACGATCATTGACCAACCCGTTTGCCACTGAATACGATGTCCAATGCGTACTGTCGAGCATAGATACTCCCGAAAGTGTACCAAACCATTTATTACCTTTTTTATCAATGCTTACAGCAATTACTTCGTTTCCTATTAATCCATTTGCCATTGAATATGTCGTCCATTTCGTCCCGTCATATTTAGACACTCCCTTTCCCCAGGTTCCGAACCATTTATTTCCTTTTTTATCAATAGCCATTGACCTGACATATGTATAAGCCAAGCCGTCGGCTACTGAGTAGGTTGTCCATTTTGTTCCGTCAAATTTCGAAACGCCTCCCCTCATAGTTCCTACCCAAATATTATTCTGAGCATCAACGGATGAAGCCCAGACCTGATTATCAGCTAACCCATTCGCCGTTGTATAATTTGTCCAGATTGTACCATCAAACTTTGAAATTCCATTGTCTGTTCCAAACCATTTATTTCCTTGTTTATCAATAGAAATACTCTTAATATTATTGTAAACCAAGCTATCTGCAGGCTTATATTTAATCCAATGCAAATCATCATACATTACTGCTCCATTTGATGTTCCAAACCATTTATTCCCATTATTATCAATAGCAATATCGAATATTTTACCATTGATAGCTGTTGCATCAGATTTAAAAGTTGCCCATTTCGAACCGTCAAATTTTGATATTTCACCCGTATAAGATCCAAACCATTTATTCCCATTATTATCAATAGCAATAACCGTAACTCTGTTATTTGCCAATCCATTATCAGTTGTATAATTTGTCCAGTTTGTACCGTTAAATTTAGAAACACCACTGTTCGTACCAAACCAAAGATTATTCTCCTTATCAACAACAATATCATTAATCCTGTTGCCCACCAAACCACTGGATTTATTATATGTTGTCCATTTCTTGCCATCAAATGTCGATACACCGCTTGATGTACCAATCCACAATAAGCCCTTTGCATCTACCACTACCGATTTAACATTATCTTCAACCAGACCGCTATCCTCAGTATATGTATTCCAGTTTACACCATCGTATTTTGCCAGTCCCCTTTCCTGCATGGTTCCAAACCACACAGTGCCTTGCTTATCAATCACCTCACTGGTAATTCCAAAATTGGCTATATTGTTCTTATTTAAAAGAGTTGTCCATTTATTTCCGTCGAATTTGGATATGCCACCGTTTGTTCCACACCACAAAACACCTTTCTTATCAAATATAAGAGCGGTTACCTGGTTTTGAATCAAACCATCAGAAGTTGTGTATTTAGTCCATTTTGATCCATCAAACTTTAACAAACCACCATTTGTACCAAACCATTTATTTCCGGCAGAATCTATGGCAATTGCCAGAAAATTATCAGTATTGGTATAAGTAGTAAAGTGCTGTGCACATGCTATATTTATTATAAAAATAATTAATAATGAAGATGTTAATGTTTTCATAAATCATAGGTTAATATTATTGAAAAAATGCTAAGTGCAAATATAAAAATTTAACTTCTTTTATATTACATAGCCACTAAAAAAAGGAATTAAATTAAGAAGATTATCTTGAAAATCAGAACCCGTTACAACTTATTTGCCAGTTTATTGCTTAACGAACTTAATGCTTTTGTTAATTGAGTTGTCAATCGAGTGAATCTGGGCAAAGTAGATGCCTTTTGCAAAATCAGATATATCAAGGGGAAAGGTTTGTTCATTGGCATTAACAGCAATAGTTTTATTCAATACTGTTTGTCCAATAATATTCATGATTTTTAATGAAAGTTCTACATTCTTTATATTGTTAAAATCGATATAACACACATTTGTTGCCGGATTCGGATTGATTGATATATGTGCATCATTTTTAGCAATGTTATCTACTCCTGTAATAACGCCTGCATAAGAAAATTTAACTGCATCCCAAACAAGTTCCTGCATTTGTGTTCCTATTCCAGTTCCATCACCCAAATAAACATAACCGTTGGTATCATTCTGTAAAAAAGGAAATGTGCCAAGCGAAACCCACTGTCCTAAATGCGTTGACTGGTTAACTACAACAGTAGTGTTTCCCCCATCATAATATACTTTATATCTGGCAGCAGTTGCCGTTGCGCCCGAAGTAGGAATATACGCAGAAACCTGGTAATTGGCAGTTGAAGGAAGTGTCGGCGTCCATTTTACATAACAGGTATCAACGGTAGTAGAGTTGGTTGAATATGTCCACCAGTAATGATTAAAATTTCCAAATCCTCCTGTTTCACTGTCGTGATAATACTTCATAAGAGCTACTCCCTTATTATAAATATAAAAACCATGATTATAATTTACGTCATCAATCACAGTATCGCTGTAAGTAAGTTGTGATGCTTCTGCAGTAACTGTCCATGGAACAGTATTCAAATTCTGAAAACCATTACTATATCCGGGCCAGTCGTAATATGAATTCTTTCCGTAATAGTTAGGCCAGGTTAACGTATCTTTATCTCCATAAGGGTCATTGAAAATCAGAGTATGCTGCCCGAGAACATAGCCTACAGCCAATGTAAGATGCCCGTCTGCCGAAAGTGTATTACAAATAGCCATTGGATAGCCATTATTTATTTCTGTTTTAACGCTTGAAAAACTGGAATCTCCCGAATAAACTGAAGTTACATTATGATTTTGAATATATGGGGACATCATTGTTGCCGGAGAACTACTTCCATTCCACATATACCCATGCCCTCCCCAGCAATCATTATAGCCGGTACATGTAACTGCTGAAAGATCATAATAAGTTCCATTATACCTATATTCATCAGCAATATAAGAACCATAATTACTTATATGAGGGTCCCACGACATGCCATCATTTACGGTGACAGGCCAATAAGGCAACCTGTTATAATAAGCCAGCGCCATTGCAGCGCTTGTCGGGGCACATGAACAATAGCCATCATCCCATGATGGAACATCATATACCTGATTAATATAAGGAACATTGCCCGGTACTTTAACAATAGAAAGACCCACATTATTCACTCTGGTAAGACTGTGTAAATTACTTTTATCTAAATATAATTGCGAAGTATATTTAATCAAAACGCTTTTGCTTTTTATCAATAGATTCGGCAGATCAAATGTTGCTGAAATGATCTCCTGATTATCGAAAGTGCTGTAGATAATAGTATTATTCGGGCCGAAAGAAGGAGCAATCTCATTCACATCAGCAGTGTTTGTTACATTCTGAACCATGCTGCCATCAAAGGATGCAATGTAAATATCTGAACCTTTGTACACAAAGTTTTCCACATCAGTGCGATTGAAAATGATATACTTTGAATCGTCCGACCAGGAAACATTTTCTCCCTTGCCTATAGCATAGATCTTACCTGAAGTTTTATCCCAAACCATTATATTTCCCGATAAAGAAGAATAAGAAACTTTGTTTCCATCGGGCGACCATTGCGGATAAGCATACCCGCCATTATCATCAGTTATCTGCTGAACACTGCTTGTTGAAAGCTCCACCATAAACAACTGATCATTATCATTATTGAATATCACATTATTTCCATCGGGGGAAATAGGGGTGATATTCGAATAAACTTCAAGGTCGAAGGTTTGAACGCCATTACTGTCCAAAACATTCAAGGTATTTCCCGTAGTGTATGCAACCTGTCCGTTATTGCTGAAACTTGGCTGTCCGCAAAGTTTAACAGTATTAGCCATTTTAGTAATATTACCGCTTGCAAGGTCATAAATTGCAGGAACCTGCATGCCATCAGTGCTGATAAGCTTAAAGCCTATCCTGGATTTATCAGGAGAAACGGTGAAATACCTGCCGCATCCGGGAGAACTAATTAAAGTCTTTAATCCATTGCTTTGAACAAGGTAAATTTTCGAACAGTAGTTATCGGTAGCAACAACTCCCGCTATAGTATTTACAGGATGAATAAAGTAACCATCTGACTCAGCTTTGCGGGCATCTGTGGTTTTCTGTGAGAAGACATGCTGCAATGAAAAAAATAAACAAATAATAACTATAAAAGTTGTAAGTTTGAATTTTGTTTTCATGGTTATACAATTTGGTAAAACGAAGCACAAAAATAAGGTTTAATTATTGATTTGTCAAGTAAATAATGAAAATTTAATATATGAAAAACTCAGATAACAAAGGTTGGCGGAAGCTTATTGAAGATAATACTCTTAGCAACAAAGAAGAAAAATTTGTTTTACCCGCTTACTCTGAATATATGCCTCCTCCCCGGGTAGGCTGTTCACGTTGCGGCAAGCCCGATAATACTATCTTTTCAGATGAAGATGATTATGGCTGGAAAATATCGGAAATGGAAGAGAATTATGAACTGCTACCCGGTATTGAAAACATAGGTAAGCAAATAATGGAGCATATTGTAAAGCTTGGTAAAGGTTTGCCTGAATTTCACATAGCCGGGCATAAACAACAGAACCTCATTAATAATCCTTACTGGCCTTCTGAATTAGCTGCAAAGGCAGGACAACTGGAACATGAGCAATATGTCTCTTTTCTTCCCATGATGCTTTCGCGGACACAGGATGACAAAGGCCGTGTTCGCTGGACATTCTTTGGCAACAGCATTAAGAATCCTGAATATGCTTTCTGGAAAAGCTTTTATTCAGAGCCGGCAAAGGAATTGTCTGAAAAGGATTTTCAATCTTTCATGCTGAGGATACTTTCAGAAGCTTATGGAGAGAAGGCGGGGAGTAATTCGAAGTTAAACAATTTGGGTTTCAGGATACTTCAGCCTGAAAGCAAAGATTTATTACCAACTTGGGGCAAATCATATCTTGTTAATGATGATGACACCTTTGAAAACGTAAAATACCTCCTGTCATTTCGTCCTTTTGCATCTCTGCCTGAAATTGTCAAGCATAAATACCTTGAAGGCAAGCTGGCATTATTGCCTTTCCCGGGAAGCTTAGTTTTCTGGGGAATGCCGGGTTATTTAAAGTTGCATAATGATTTGCCTTCTGCTTTGCAGATACATTTATCTAGCTTAGTTACAAGACATAGCGGTCACGAAAGTATAAGGGTGAACCAATCGGGATGGATATATGAACCGCATCCAAATATTGATCCTGCAGATGTTGAAAAAGAGCTGCTTCTTGATGCATATCACCGTTCGCACAGGTGGGAAAAGATACACAAGCATGAAGATGAATTAGCCGGTTTGCCGCGTCTGGAGAAGATAGTGAAAACATTGTTCAGCACCAAGCTGGATGCAATGGGTTTGTACGACAAGCCTATGGCAAGAAACAGTCATTTGTGGAAGAATGATTTTGAATTACTGCTCGACGGACCGAATGCCAGTCCGGAAGAAATACAAAAGGCTGAGATGGAAATAATGCAGGGCGGATTGTTCGGATACAGGTTCTTCTACCCTCCTATGAAGGTTGGCAAATATGATATTTACTGGAACAGGCCAATGGTTGCTTATGTTTCGAATAAAACTCAGAAGGTTGAAATAGTAGCCGATGCTTTATTGGGTTATATTTCGGCTTATAAAAACAGCGACGAGGATGGAAAAGAAGAAATCGAGCTGTGGCCGAGGATGCAAAAAAGGGATATCTATCTTTCTGCATTGAAAGACTTTAACAGTGTCCACGACAGCTACGCCCACCAGACAAGCCTCAATATATTAAACCTGATGGAGCAAAAAGCCATATTAGGCGAGAAGCTTATTCCCCGTGATTATGCCAGGGATATTCTTCGTCTGTCTAAACATGAAACGCTGGAGCAATGGTTAGCTGACCTGCCTTTACGCACCAGCGACCTGCAAGCCGGAAAAGCCATGCAAAAGCATCTGGAAAGCCTATTGGAAAAAGAAAACACGGCAGCTTTTCCTGAAAGTCTTACCTATAAATACACAGCAAGTCGCAAATTTGAAGAAGCTTGGTGGAATGATATTTTCACCTTATCGCATGGAGAATTCATTAACAAGGACAATGCCGATTGCGTACAGGATGATGCCACGCAGGATAAGCTGAGGCATAAAAAACGTGACCTGATGCAGCTTGGCGACTACCTTATCAATCGTCATAACAAAGTGATTGAAGATGCAGGGATGAAGGGCGTTGCACATTGCGGGGAACTTCCTTTCAAGTGGAGCACTGATTTTAATTTCGACGTGTACGGCGGGTGGAAAAGCAACCGCGACGGCAGCGAATACGAGCGGGATATATTGGTGGTGATCCCCGGCAAGAACAGGAATGAAGCGGTGGTGATGGCAGATCATTACGATACGGCATACATGGAAGATATTTTTGATACGAGCATTGGAGGAACAGGTGCGCGCTTGTCGGCAGCAGGAGCCGACGACAATCATTCGGCAACATCCATGCTGTTGCAGGCAACTCCCATCTTTCTCCAACTGGCTAAAGATGGAAAGCTGGAACGCGATGTGTGGCTGCTCCATCTTACGGGCGAGGAGTTCCCTTCGGATTGCATGGGGGCGCGTTATTTCTGCGAAGCTCTTATTAACAAGAATTTAAAACTGAAAACTAAAAACAGTAGGCAGTCCACAGTAGGCAATAGGCAAGAAGATAAAGACAATGAGTTTATTGATCTGTCAAATATTAAAGTTACCGGGGTGTTCGTTTCGGATATGATTGGGCATAACAGGGATAACGACAGGGATATTTTCCAGGCTTCGCCGGGGAAAAGTATTAAGTCGTTGAGGCTGGGATATGAGGCGCATATTGCAAACGAGATATGGAACAAGGGAACGCAACAATGGAATACATCTGCCGAAAGGCAACATTGCAAACAGGGAAAACGTTGTGCCGACGGGATAAGCATTCCTGCAACAGCCAAACATCTTCCGCTTTCAGGCGAAGTGCGCACGCATTTGAATCCTCACAGTTCGCTGTATAATACCGACGGTCAGATATTTTCGGATATAGGAATACCTGTAGTGCTGTTTATGGAAAACTACGACATACACCGCTACGGTTATCACGACACGCAGGATACGATGGAAAACATTGACCTTGATTATGGCGCAGCAGTGGCAGCTATTGTTATTGAAACAGTGGCAAGGGCTGCGGCTGGGAAGTAGGCAGTAAGAAGGGGCAGTTAGGCAGTTCGCTACAGGTCATTCATAGTCATTCGCCTTCGGCCGTCATTCGTTGTCATGGTGTATTTAAATACAATAAATGACCTAATGACAATTAATGACGCTGCGAAGCAGCAAATTACAATGAATTTCTATTCTTTTATAAATTTCTTTACTTCAACACCCTTTTCCGTTCTCACTTCCACAATATACACCCCGCCTGGCAATGCCGAAATAATTTCAATTTCCAATATCCAATATCGAACGCCGAATTTCCACGTAACCCCTTACTTCATCATTGGACATTGAGTGTTGGATATTGGTTATTCCTTTATGAACTTACTCACAGTTTAGTTGGGAGTTATGAGTTGGGAGTTATGAGTTTTTTATTTTACTCCTAATTCACTACTCAGTACACACTACTCTTTAATAAATTTACTTACAGCAACTCCTTTTGCTGTTTTCACCTGTACCACATACACCCCGCATGCCAATGCCGAAACATCTATATTAGTTTTATTGCCTGTAGTTGTAAGGGTTTTAATTAACTGACCCTGTATGTTTGTAATTTCTATTAATGATTCCGGCAGAGTGCTTACTTCTATAATATGGTTTGCAGGATTTGGAACTACTGTGATTTGATCAACTCTGGCAAAATAATCATTAAGTCCTTGTACAGAATTCCAGCTTAACAACTGCAAACCCCCGACTGTTGAAACAAAAGGAAAACCAATTGTGCGGACATTTGCAACAGCAACAAGATTACTATATGTATCCGTCCCCCAGCTTCCGACACTATCTTTTGGCGGACCCCATTCGCCAATGATTTGTGGATTTGAAGGATTAGAGGGGTTGATAGCGAGAACCTGAGAATCACCACCCGCAACCATTAATATACTTTGTGAGGTGGTATAAGAAATCTCATTAGTATTTCCGGCGCTCCCATTCCACGAACCAAAAGGTGGTGGTGTATTGGTGCAATCCCACGGATTTAGCCATGAAACCTGATTCATTGATGCAGGATTAGCAACATTCACTACTTCTAATCCGCAATAATCTACCGCACAAAAGGCATTATTTCCAATTCGGTAAACATTATTGTAGAAAGGAAATGCAACTGATGAAATAGAGCTGCTCAGGTACTTTCCAATTTCAACAGGGTGGTATTTATCAACTACATTGATTACACGAAGCCCTCCATTATCATCTGCAACAAGCAAAGTATCACCGCTGATAAAAAGTCCCCGTGAATGATAAGTATAACTATGATTACCAAAAGTAGTATCAGGAATTATTTGTGAAACAAATTTAATATCATTTTTATTTGAAATATCCAATATCACAACTCCATCCTGCATGGCTCCCAGGAAAGCGTAATTCCCCTGGAAAATAACGGTGGAGGTTCCTTTGTTAAATGCTGCCGAATCCCATCTGTCAAGCAGAACCGGCGACCCGGGGTTGGTAACATCAAATACGGCAAGTCCTGCATTTTGCGTGGTACCCTGAAAATCTCCAAGTGAGGCATATAAATAATGATTATCCTGTATTACTCCAGTGACTTTAAGATTACCAAGTGAAGTTACGGTTTGCGTATCAACCGGAACAGGATTTGATACAGTGGAGATATTGAAGGTTACCAAACCAAGTTCTTTTGTTGCCAGGTAAACATACGGACGACCCAGCCTGTCAATAACAGGCGTGTAACCGGAATAGGTAAAACTAAAATTATAATTTCCAAGTGCATTAAAGATAACCGTGTCAGCGGCTGATTGTGCATTTGCCAAACTTAAAAAATTTGAAAATGTCAGATAGAATAATATTCTTCTCATATATTGATTTGCTTATTCTTTAATAAACTTTCCAACTTGATAAACTTTATCACTTTTAACTTCCACCACATACACCCCGCCTGGCAATGCCGAAATAATTTCAATTTCCAATATCCAATATAGAACGCCGAATTTCCAAGTTATTACTTACTTCATCATTGGACATTGAGTGTTGAATATTGGTTATTCCTTTATGAACTTACTCACAGTTTAGTTGGGAGTTATGAGTTGGGAGTTATGAGTTTTTTATTTTACTCCTAACTCACTACTCAGTACACACTACTCTTTAATAAATTTACTTACAGCAACTCCTTTTGCTGTTTTCACCTGTACCACATACACTCCGCTTGGAAAGGCTAAGGTTATTTTAATTTTCAATATTCAACAAATAATGCTCAATTTTCAAGTTATTATCCACTTGAACATTGATTATTGAGTATTGGATAACTTGCCTGACGGCAGTCAGGTTGGTTATTCTTTAATGAACTTCCTTACTTCAACCCCTTCCTCCATTCTCACTTCCACCACATACACTCCGCATGCCAATGCCGAAACATCTATATTGGTTTTATTGTCGTTTGCAGTAAGGGTTTTTATTAGCTGGCCTTGGATGTTGGTTATTTCAATTACTGCATCAGGCGGACTTTCTATTGTAAAATTATCGGTAGCAGGATTTGGATATATTTTTACAAAACAGGCTGCTGGAGAATTTTCTTTGATGCTATTAGGTGACAAAGTATCAGCATAAGTAAACCAACTTTCACGACCTTTAAACTGGTCTTGATAATTTGTCATTCCAATATCGTAAGCTGTAACTCCTATAGTATCAGAAATGGCAGAACCTGAAAGAATATAAGAAGTTACATTTCCAACATTAATATAGTGAGAAAAAGAATAACCTGTAAACCCACCCCAATATATCTTATATCCGGATAAATCCATATCTGGATTAGGATTCCATGTTAATTTAATACTTCCTCCACCCAAATTAGTTTTAATAACTTTTGTAGGTGGAGTAACTGGTGCAGTTGTATCAGGCGAAGTTAGAAAAGGAATATAATCCACTCTACATTTTGTAGTATCATCATGCCAGTCATAAATCAGGCTGTCAATTTTTAACGAAGATGCTGTACCCCACCAATTAGACTTTGCATCAATATGCGGAAATAATGCCGTTTCCTGACCCAATTCTGAATTCATGTTGAACACTTACATTTGAGTATAAAAAATCACCATAAATATTGTTATAATTGTATTGAGAATTATATGAGGTATTAAGAATTATTCCATACATCCATTTAAAATATTACGTGTTATCGTATTGTATTTAAAAGTATCTTCAGCTGAAATAACATCACCTCAAGTAAGAGGATTATCAATAACTATGTTACTGTCAATTTCCGCATCCGATGTAGATCAATAAGTATCCGCACCGGAATTTGTGTCTACAAATATATTATTGCGAACCAAACAAGTATCACCAAACATGAAAACAGGATTGCCATCATTTTTGTAGAAAATATTATTTGCAAAAACAGCATATTTACCGGAAATAGAAATTATATTAACATGTGAAAATAGGAATTATTTGAAATAATATTATTAGTAATAGATATTGAATCATTCGTCCGTATATTCAAAGCACCTCCTTCGATTATTATCGTTGATACAATTATACAATAACCCCATGTGCAGCAAAGTAAATATCAATTGCCGC
Organism: uncultured Bacteroidota bacterium; assembly: GCA_963831005.1. GTDB lineage: Bacteria > Bacteroidota > Bacteroidia > Bacteroidales > CG2-30-32-10 > CAWHOW01. Next base: position 177,166 of record CAWHOW010000015.1, on the reverse strand, counting down.
GTTGACTAAACCCCGAGTATTACATTAATTTTCCGGCACATTTCACCCAGCAATATTCCATAATACAACCTGTTGTTTGTAAAATTATAACGAGAACTTGATGCGTCAAATAGTAATTCCGTACCTGTCCTGAATAGGGAAGGTATTGACTTCGTAAAATTTATCAGACTATCATTGGTATCCTTTGGCTTTCCATTGTTCCTGATAAATCAATTACCATATGTACCTGCTAAATTTCACGATATCTCCGCTAGTGGTTAATGCATTAAAGTATACACCAATATTAATAAGGATTGTTCGGCCAGTACATATATGGCTTTTATGCAAAGAATCCATGCGAGCAATTGATAAGTATATTTTTTCATAGCACTACATTGGTTATGAGTCATTTGCGTTAAAGACAATAACGGACTTGAAAAGTTGCATGGTTCTATTAAAAATAGTTTCGTTTTCATAGTCATCGATATTTAATCACCTCCAAAGATATAGCTATTCTATCTACAAATCAAGTAATTTATTAAAAATATTTGCTAAAGCGATTTCCCCAACTCATATAGCAATTCCGGCACTCCCCTATGCCTCTTCGGCATATCCTTTAGTGGTTTCGGCAGTTGCGTGAGCTGCATTCGCACTTGTGCAAGTTACCTGCGCACCTCCTTCACTCAATGGGGGACATGATTCAATGACTGGCGGACTTGCTTTACTCACTGGAGGACATGCTTTAATGACTGGCAGACTTGCTTTTGTGAACGGCGGACTTGCTCCAATTACTGGAGGACTTGTTTTAATGACTGAAGGACTTGCTTCAGTCATCGGAGCACTTCCGTGAGTGTCTCAGGGTGTCCGTTGTGTATATTGCGCAATCCGTTGGGTAACAAAAGCAGTTCCCGCAGTGGCTAAAGGTGTACGTTGAGTAACTCGCGCAGGTGCTCAGGTATATGGCGCAGGTCGTTGGGTATATGGCGCAGGTGCTCAGGTGTGTGGCGCAGGTCGTTGGGTAAGCCGCACAGACCTGTTACCGGCAAAATGAAATCGCCCGCTCAGTACAGGAGTTCTTCTGCAGAGCGGGCGAATTGGACATCAGGAAAATCATGGTAATCAGGTAACTATTATATAGAAAGAAATCTGTTTTGCAAAAAATATTCAAACGAAAAGGGGAACCAGAGAATCGGAGAATGGGCGATAATTCACCGTTTCACCCATTCCCCCATTCACTTTTTTGTCATTGTATTTTTGCGTTTTAGTTTTACTTGGGTATATTTATGCTATAGTAGCACATACATTCTGGCTCCAGGCTCCTTCCCAGCCGGTGGTGCCTATGTAACGTGCAATATACCATGCTGTTTGCCTTTGTTGTGTTGACACGGTAAATATGCTGTGGTTACGCCATTTCCCGCTGAACAGCAAGTGGGTATATTGCGAAGGGTCGGTGGGTGCGGTAGTGCCCACATATCTTGCAATTTCAATTTTATCCACGCTTTCGGGCAGGCTTTTGCTCTTTGGCGATTCGGGGTTAACGGCATCGACCACATGCAGCATGGGCTTTATAGTGGATATTATCAACGACGGAACGGGAAATGTGGTGCGCATAGACTCCATTAAAGGAGTAAGAGGATTGGCTGCCGGGATACAGAAAAACTTTTCATCGTTGGAAGTAAGAAAACCGGGAGTAATTATATTCTTTCCTTTCAACCAAATTCTTGTCGGACGAATAAGCTTGAGCACTGCTTTCTTTAAATCATTCTTTTTCTTTGTAATTGCTGTTGTCCGGGTGGCACGAACCTTAAATAAATTATATTCATACCTCCATGTTCCCGGCGTAGTAACAGTCCCCAGGATATTTACCAAAGGAGTATAAACTGTTGTATTATCTATACCTAATCGCACGTACGAAGCAATTGCGGGTGTAGAACTTTCGGGATCTCCATTAGCCAGGTGATTCATCAAAGCATCATATGCTGCGTCAAAGTCTGAATTTTTTGTTGGAAACTCTAACGACTTAATTTTCTTTGCCATAGTATTCAGGTTTTAATTGTTAGTATTCTGTTTTATTTTTTGTAATGTTATTGTTTTATTTTTTGTTCTTTTAAGCTTTGTTGCAATTCGCGAAACTTTCATTACAAAATTACATCCAAACAATACCTTTCTCCAAAATTTCTTCCCCAACGGGCATTTTTACGCTGTACCCTTTGAAATACTTGGGAAGTGATGTTGGGCATTTTTTATTTATTACTTATAAGAGTCACTCAGAGCCGGACACAGCAATGGTTTGTGCGTTGGAGTCCGTGTCGAAGAGAGGCTCTTAATGGTCGACTTCGACACGCTTCTCCTTCCACTGTCGTTTCAGGCGAATCGGCTCTGTCTGACCATTGATTTTGTATGTATTTATATTGTTTGCGTAACATGAGTCAGGAAATGATATTACAATAAGAAGTATTTTATCCTGTTTGATTCCTCATTTCACTGCGTTACATTCGGAATGACAAAGTTTTTATCCGGTTTGAGAAGGAGCAAGGGTGCGACCGCCTCCTGCGGTCACACCCTTGCTCCTTCCTATTAATAACCTCACTAATGTCATTCCGAACCCTTCCTTCGTCAGGATAAACTCCGTGAGGAATCTCATTTAAAAACAAGCTTAAATCACTCCTGCGCAACCTGGGTTAGGAAGTAGCGATATGAAACTAAAAATTCATGCTTTTTGCGCTTGGCAACAACAGCAATTTCGTCTTCAGGAAGGTTTACCACTATAATACTTCTTTCCCTGTGCCACTCTTTAACGAAGGATAAATTAATAATCTCATCATTGTGGATGCGGCAAAACCGGCATGGATCAAGCCTTTGCTGCAGGTATCCGAGGCATACCTTATAGGTGAACTGTTTGCCATTGCGGTAGCAGATAGTTACCTTGTGCCTGCGGGCGAGGCAATATAAAATATCGGAAGGGTCTTCAATTATCCTTTCCCTGTACTGCCTGTAGCCGGGCAGTTTGATAGTTCCGTAGCTTATTTGTTTCTTTTTCATTGGACAAAATTTTTAGCAGCCGGCATTGCCGGTTGAGGTGTTACTAAATAAATTCATCCAATAGTAAAGAAGCTACATAACCCTCCGGTTTTAGTAAATTAAACTTGCATCTTGTTTAAATATTGTATAATTTGGCTGAAATATTTTAAAGGAAAATATTAACCATAGAACAATGAAAAAGGTATTTTTTCTCTTCTTGCTTGCCATTATTGGCTTGAGCGCGAAGGCACAAACTGCATATATAGCCAATTATGGTAGCAATACTATTTCCGTTATTAATCTATCAACTAATGCTGTGGTTGCTACAATTCCAGTCAGTGCTGATCCTTATGATGTATCTGTTAGCCCAGATGGAAGAAAAGTTTATATTTCGTATTTTAGTAGTGGGTGCACTTCCGTAAGTGTAATAAATACTGCAACAGATACTGTTATGGCTACAATTGCAGTTGGAGAATGGCCTTGGGGTATAGCTGTAAGCCCTGATGGAAGTAAAATTTATGTTTCAAGCAATAGTGCTAATACACTTAATGTTATCGATACAATTACAAATACTGTTTCAGCTACTATTCCGGTGGGTCCAGGTCCTTATGGTGTATCTGTAAGCCCCGATGGGAGCAAGGTATATGTTGCGAATAATTAATAGTACAGTAAGTGTAATCAACACTGCAACCAATACCGTTACGGATACAATTACTGTTGGTAATCATCCTTATGGTATATCTGTAAGCCCTGATGGAAGCAAGTTATATGTAGCGAATAATGGTTCAATTCAGTAAGTGTAATAAACACTGCTACCAATACTGTTTCGGCTACAATTACAGTTGGTACTGACCTATTGGTGTATCTGTAAGCCCCGATGGAAGTAAGGTATATGTTGCAAATGCTATGGATAATACAGTAAGTGTAATAAACACTGCTACAAATACTGTTACGGCTACAATTACAGTTGGTACTAATCCTGAAGGTATATCTGTAAGCCCCGATGGTAGTAATGTATATGTTGCGAATGCTGATGCAGGTACAGTAAGTGTAATTAATAGTGCTACCAATACTGTTACGGCTACAATTACTGTTGGCTATAGTCCTTATGGTGTATCTGTAAGCCCCGATGGAAGTAAAGTATATGTTGCGAATTATAGTGATAATTCAGTAAGTGTAATAAATACTGCTACCAATACTGTTTCGGCTACAATTACTGTTGGCTTAGTCCTGTTGCATTTGGGAATTTTATTTCCACTTATACACTCGTCGGGCTTGCTTCGCTAAGCATAGTGTCCGCAAGCATTGAGGTTTATCCCAACCCTGTTACTGATAATTTGCAAATACAAACAACTTTACAAATAAAGGAAATAGAGATTACCGATATTACTGGAAGGTTGCTTTACACAACTACAGCTAAAACTATTAATTGCAGCAGCTTTTCAAAAGGTGTTTATTTTATTAAGGTAACAACTAGTGAAGGGGCTGTAGTTAAGAAATTCATTAAAGAATAACCAATATCCAACACTCAATATCCAAAGTTCAAGTGAAGCATTACTTGGTAATTGAGCGTTGGTTGTTGAATATTGATTATTGAAGAAGGAAAAGAAGTAAAGAAGTTTGTTAAAGAATAGGTAAGAGAAAAAGTAAAAAAAGTAAAGGCTTCGTAAAGTGCGAAGCCTTTTTTTATGCAGAGAGATATATAATTTTTTTATCTTTGTAATCAAAGAACATTTTTTATGACAACGATTGAATTAAAAAAAATATTGCTTCACAGAATTGCCGAGATTAACGACATTTCATTTCTCAAAGCAATTAAAACAATTCTCGATTCCAAAACCGATACCGAGGTTATCACACTAACAACTGAACAGCGTAATGAAATAATTGAATCGAAAAAAGAAATTGAACAAGGGCTTTTCGTAGGGCATGAAATACTTGATAAAGAAGTTTGTAAAAGAGTGAATTTTTAGATGTAGAAATTCAAGAAAATATTGTAATATTGCTTTGATTTAAAGAAATCGGTAAACGGGTTCTACGATTTTTTTGAATCAAAATTTAAAAAACTGAATTTTTAGAACCCACCATAACTTAATAACTAATTAAACAAAAAAAGAAAGGTAAATTTATGAAAAAAGTAATGACTACATTAATTATGCTCGCCATTTTTGGCTTTAGCGTAAATGCTCAAACCGCCTATATAACGAATTTAGGTGATAATACAGTATCCGTTATTAATGTTGCTACAAATATTGTTAGGGCTACAATTACAGTTGGTTCTCATCCTTAAGGTGTATCTGTAAGCCCCGATGGAAGCAAGGTATATGTTGCGAATTATAGTTCTAATACAGTAAGTGTAATAAACACTGCTACCAACACTGTTACGGCTACAATTACGGTTGGTACTGTCCTGTGGGGTATCTGTTAGCCCCGATGGAAGTAAGGTATATGTTGCGAATGATGGTTCTAATTCAGTAAGTGTAATAAACACCGCAACCAATACTGTTTCGGCTACAATTACAGTTGGTGGTAGTCCTTATGGTATATCTGTAAGCCCCGATGGAAGTAAAGTATATGTTTCGAATTATAATAATAGTGGTACAGTAAGTGTAATAAACACTGCTACAAATACTGTTACTGCTACAATTACAGTTGGTGCTGATCCTGAAGGTGTAGCTGTAAGCCCTGATGGAAGCAAGGTATATGTTGCGAATGTTTAGTGGTTCAGGTGCTAATACAGTAAGTGTAATAAACTGCGCTACAAATACTGTTTCGGCTACAATTGCAGTTGGTGCTGATCCTTTGGGTGTATCTGTAAGTCCCGATGGCAGTAAAGTATATGTTGCGAATTGGAATGATAATACAGTAAGCGTAATAAACAGCGCTACCAATACTGTAACGGCTACAATTACTGTTGGTACTGAACCTTATGGTATATCTGTAAGCCCCGATGGAAGCAAGGTATATGTTGCGAATTGGGGCGCTAATACGGTAAGTGTAATAAACAGCGCTACCAATACCGTTGCGGCTACAATTACAGTTGGTACTAATCCGGTTGCATTTGGGAATTTTATTTCCACTTATATCACAGGTATTGCACCGCAAAGTATGGTGGTAGCAAATGTGGAGGTTTATCCCAACCCTGTTACTGATAATTTGCAAATACAAACAACTTTACAAATAAAGGAAATAACTATTGCAGATATTACAGGCAGATTGCTTTACACAACTACAGCTAAAACTATTAATTGCAGCAGCTTTTCAAAAGGTGTTTATTTTATTAAGGTAACAACTAGTGAAGGGGCTGTAGTTAAGAAATTCATTAAAGAATAACCAATATCCAACACTCAATATCCAAAGTTCAAGTGAAGCATTACTTGGTAATTGAGCGTTGGTTGTTGAATATTGATTATTGAAGAAGGAAAAGAAGTAAAGAAGTTTGTTAAAGAATAGTGAGTACTGAGTAGTGAGTTAGGAGTAAATTGATGAAATAAAAAAACTCCCAACTTCAAACTCATAACTCCCAACTATACTGTGAAGAAGTTTGTGAAGGAGTGAAAGAGGTAAGAGTGAAAGAGTAAAAGAGAAAAACAGGAAAAGATTAATAACCTATTTCCTAACTCCCTAACTCCCTAATTCACTATATTACTAATTTACTCATAGCTCCCGACTCATAACTCACAACTATAATGGAAAGAAGTTTGAGAAAGAATAATTGTCTGTTGCATAATAAGGGTTTGCTTCAATGCCGGGTACATTTCAATAATTATTTGTATTTTTGTGGAACAAAGCTTTAATGTTTCGTAAAATTAAACAATACAATATATTATGAGAGAACTATTTCAACCCTGGCACTTAATATTAATTCTGCTTATTGTGCTGCTATTATTCGGCGGCAAAAAGATACCGGAATTAATGAGGGGCATAGGCAAAGGCGTTAAAGAATTCAAAGACGCCCAGAAAGACGATAAGCCTGCTGATACCGAGAAAAAGCCGGAAGATAAAAACGAAGAGGTGAAGAAATAAACCTTAAATTCTCCTGCAATTATTGAACTGTTCCTTTAATAAACTTTACAGGAAACAGGATAATTTAACACATTTCTGTAAGCAGCAGGTGGCAGCAGCAGTAAGCAGTTAATGACTGCCTGGTGCCTACTGCAACTGCCTACTAAGTAAAGCATCTCTTTGCAAAGGTCAAATTTCGTGAGGTTATTAACAATGGATTGTTGTTGAAAAGTGTGAAACGGCCTTGAGAAATTCCAAAAAAATGTTGTATTTTGCAATTCGCTTGTATAATAAAGTCCTATTTGCAGCGTTTTTACTAAAAATAATTATGTAACAAATCTTTGGAAGATGAAACACCTGAAAGCCTTTATTATAGTTGTTCTAGCCCTTTTTGCAGTTTCAGTAAATGCAAGCGCTAAAGGGCATTTAAAAGATACTTCCACGGCATCTTGCAAGCGCCCGGTAATGTTAAAAGATAACCCTATAGTGGCTTCTCTGGATAGTCTTGCTCTGCTTAAGTGTTTCGAAAAATCGCATATCACCGGCGATGTAAAAACCCTGAATAAATATCATTACGCTGCTGATTATGTGCCGGTTTTCAATGATTCTATATATAAAAACCGCATAGCCAAACTTAATGCAAGTTCCCCTTTCGGACTGGTTTACAACGAAGATGTTAAAAGCTTTATTGATCTGTATGCTGTTAAGAAAAGGCAAATGACCAGCCGCTTGCTTGGCCTTGCCGAATACTATTTCCCAATCTTTGAAGAGTATCTTAATAAATACAATATCCCGCTTGAGTTAAAGTATCTTCCCGTGGTTGAATCGGCATTGAATCCTTCGGTAAAATCGTGGGCCGGTGCAGGCGGTTTGTGGCAGTTCATATATGGAACAGGGAAAATGTACGGACTGGAAATAACTTCCTATGTTGATGACAGGTTCGATCCTATAAAAGAAACCATTGCGGCATGCAATCATTTTAAAGATCTCTACAGTGTTTATAAAGACTGGTCATTGGTGCTGGCTGCGTATAATTCAGGGGCTGGAAATGTGAATAAGGCCATAAGAAGAGCGGATGGAGAAATGAATTTTTGGAAAATTAAGCAATACCTGCCACGTGAAACGCAAGGTTATGTACCGGCATTTATTGCTGTAGTGTATGTGATGAATTATGCTGCGGAACATAATCTTTATCCTGTTACTCCCGATTTCCTAAGCTTTGAAACAGATACCATTACGGTGAAGCAAAAGCTTACTTTTGAACAGATCTCTGAAGCTATGAATATTCCTATGGATGAAATAACCTTTTTAAATCCCACTTATAAGGAGAATATTATTCCTGCTTTTGGAGACAATATATATACACTACGCCTCAGGAAGAAATATATCGGCGAGTTCATGACAAACGAAACTGCTCTTTATAATTACAAGACCAAAGCCATGCTCGAAGAGGAAAGAATACTTGCAGAGAAACAAAAAGAAGCAAGGATCAAAGATTCTCTGGCTGCAGTACAAAAAAGTCTTTATTATAAAAGATACCAGGCAAACACAACCAATAATCAAACCACTGTCGATAACAAAACAAGCACGGACGCTTATACTGTAAATGCGGGCGATGGACTTGGAGTTATTGCACAAAAGTATAATTGCTCCATTGCCCAGATAATGGATTGGAACAAAATGAAGAACATGAATATTTATCCTGGACAAAAACTTTATGTGCAGGACCCGGCTAAAATAGCTGCTAAAACTGATTCTACTCTTGTTGCTAAAAAAGAAGAGAAGAAGGAAGATAAAATAGAAAAGAAAGAAGAAATTAAAGTAAAGAAGGAAGAAATTAAAGAATTAAAGCAGGAAATAAAATCCGATAACGGTACCAATAAAACGACCCAGGCATCAAGCATTAATACTTCCACAACGCCAAGTATGAAATATGTTTATCATACCGTTCAGGCCGGAGATACTTTATGGGGAATAGCTATACAATACAAAGGCTGCACGGTGGAAGAAATACAAAGGCTGAACAACCTTTCTAACAATAGCCTGCTTTATATAGGACAGAAAATTAAAGTAGTTGTAGCGCTTTAATACAATACAGGAAACTCAACAAAGAATGTAGTTCCTGAGCCTTGCTCAGATTCGAACCATATTTTTCCCTGGTAACTTTCCACTATATTCTTTACCATTGCAAGCCCGAGTCCCATTCCACCGGTTTTAGTGGTAAAATTAGGCGAAAATATCTTATCCTTTTGCTCGTCAGGAATGCCCACACCATTATCGCTTATCTTAACCAGAAATGACTTATCGGTGCTGGACAAGCGAATGTTTATTTTTCCTTTATCAATGTCATTGATCGCCTGTACAGCATTTTTGATAAGGTTATTAAAGATACGTAGCACCTGAGTTTTGTCGGCGTTAATAATTAATGGCTCATTACAGGTATTCTCAATATTTATCTGCAGCTTATTATCCTGAAATAATTCAACTGCGTTTTCAAGTATTTCTGCAATGTCAATATTCTCGTTCTTAGCCTTAGGCATCTTGGCAAAATCAGAGAATTCGGCGGCAATTTTATTCAACGATTCAATTTGCTCTATCATGGTGCGTGTAAACCTGCTTAGCCTCTCACTCCAATCGGGAGCTTTATCCTCCCACGACCTTTGCAAATGCTGTATACTAAGTTTCATCGGTGTAAGGGGATTCTTTATTTCATGCGCTACCTGTTTGGCCATCTCACGCCAGGCGCTTTCACGTTCAGAACGGGCAAGCAATTCAGCACTTTCAGCAAGTTCATCAATCATTCTGTTATATTCGCTGATAAGCCCTCCTATTTCGTCATTGCGAGCCCATTCTATTTTCTCATTCTTTCGACCGAGTTTTATCTGGCTCAATTTATCCTTAATGAATTTCATCGGGCGGGTAATGTAATTCGATACAAGCAGCGCTATAATTATAGCTATTGCCGTAAGAATTACATTGATATTAATGAAAGTAATAAGAAATGTGGAAATTTCCTTTTTAAGGTCGCTTTGCTTCGCAAAATAGGGAAGATTTATATAGCCTGCCAACTGGTTATTATTATTCCTGAAAGGCACATAGGCCGAAAGATATTTCATATCGCCAATGTTTTCATCATGAATATATAATGTATGCTTATTCAGCGAAAGCTCGCTAAAGGCTTTGGCATCCATTTTCCTCGAAATCATTCCTTCGTCAAACACTTGCGGCCTTGACGAAGCCACTAATATCCCACTTGGCGTGTAAATATTGATGTCGGTGGAAAAGACATAGGAGTCTTTATTAAGTAAATCAGAAAAATAATCTTTCATTTCAGGAGTAATGCTAGTGGTATCGCCTAGATTGTTTTCCACCTCTGCTTGTACCGAATGTACCTTTTCACTAATATCTTCATTGTTCTTTTTATCATATAGGCTAACGATATAATACAAAGTCGAAATACCGATAGTGATAAACGAAAAGACCAATATAGAAACAACCGAAACCTGTACTCTTGCTTTAAAGTTCAGGTTTATCTCTTTCATCCTTAATGGGAAATTAAGAACAAACAGGATTATAAGTACACAAAGGAAATAAAAGACAAAAATGTATGAGAAAGGGGCTATTATATCCAGTAAATCTTCACTTTTCTTACTGATTATCAAACACGTTTTCGCATCTATCCTGTAAAACAAATGATCATAATTATCTTTTTCGAAGAATGAAAATTCGCTGTCGGAATGTATATAAGTGTTAGAATTTATGCTGTAATAATATTTCCCGGACTGTAGAATAAGCTGATTGTTGGAGTATTTCGCATAAGAATAGTTATAAAGATCTTTGTTTATTTTAATATCCTTGTTTATCAACAATTCAGGGTAACCTGGTTCTTTTGGAGCAAATTTCGACCAGAGCTCAAGATACATATTAGCATATGGAATGCTATCACCTGTACTCCTGTAAAAGGGTATTCTGGCTATATAACTGTTTTTCTCCGAGCCGTTGTTAAGAATAAACAGATCGGGATTCATTGTAGCAGTACCCCTGTTATGCACCATTGCAAGGAAAAATGAATCGCAGTTGGATTTAGAATTATCCAATTTATTTATCAGAATTTGTTTTGGACTGCAAACAGTTATCTGGAAATTATATCGTAAAAAATATCCGTTTAAATAATCGGGTTTGATTTGTTTTGTGATGATAGATTCGTCAGCATCTTCTGCGCTTACCTCTCTCCTGATAAGCGTATCCGATACTATTTTCTTTTCAACTCCTTCAAATAAATATTCTGCTATTGGGTCTTGCTCAATGGCAAGTTGAGATGCAAGCAATTTCCTTTTCTCGCGTTCTTTGTATGTATTGTATTCATAAAAGCAATAAGTCGAGAACAAAGCAAACAAAATGATGTAAAGTATAATTGCTTGTATAGTGAATTTTCCAAAATCTTTCTTGAGATAAAATCCAATTGCCGCCAGCAATATCATTAAGACCATAAAATAAAACCAACCAATTTGATTGACAAACATGTTAACCAATCCTAAAACGACAATATTGATGACCAATGAAATGTAGTATTCCTGTTGCTTTTTATGATTCAGAACAAATACTGTCTCAGCTAAAACAAAAGCTATGATAAAAAAAGACAACAATGCAAAAGCAACTGTCAGGAAGCCAATGATACTGTAAAAATCAAGACCGAATATATTATTCAGATCGAATGAGAGACTTGAATTTACTATAAGACCACGCGTTAAATGAAATGTGAGAATATATATTGTGTCTATGATGAGAAATAATAATGCTGCTATTGCCATTCTTGCAGGGATAGCAATATTTGATTTTATGTCTCTACGTAATCTTACCACTCTGAAAAACAGAATACTGATAACAAAAACAGTAATCAGATTTAACAACAGATCTCCCAGCGAAGGAAGCAACGCAGAATAAGCATAATATTTTGGCCCGAAAATATCAAGCGAATATATTGATGCCGGAATATTGGAATTAAATAGAAGATACCGCAATCCAAGTATTAACAGGCATATTAGGAAAACAGAAATTGCCTTATTGTATTTATACCGTTCTGAAATGCTTTTTAAAACAAGAATTAAAAAAGAAATGAAAAATATATACGACAGTATAAAGCTGATAAATAAGAAGTGATTTGCATTATCGGGAAAATTATTTTTCTTGAACAACAACGAACCCAGAAGATACCCTTCTGAAGAGAATATATTATGTTCCCCTTCAACAAGCTGAATTTCGCAATTGTCTGGCAAAGAAAAATCTTTTTGAAATTCAGTTTTTAAGTAATCGTTCTGATAATTATACTCTCTTTTGATAAGAATGGCTCCCCTTACAAGATAATCATTGAACTTACGTTCGCGCACCTCATACCATCCATTACTTAAGTGAAATATTTCTGAAATAAATAAAGAATCAGATACGATATCCTCTACAGGTACCGTATTTGTTGACCAAAACAATGTAGAGTCGTGTTGTGAGACTACAACTGCAATTTCGTTTTCTTTATATGCTTTTTGATATGTGCCAAAGTCAGATATTAATGGTCCTTTGGTCCTAGTATTTTTAAGATTGACAATAACTTTATCAAGCAATGAATTTAATTGCTTTTCTTTTTCGTGGAGGGTTAGGCAAAATTGTTTTGTGGCATTTGCATAATTCGGTTCTCTTTTAGATCTGAAATTTAAGTAAAAAGTAATTCCGGTAAAAAGCAACAATAAAACAAAGCACAAAAAAATATTTCGTTTACCGGATTTCATTTCGTTTTATAAAAATCACTTAAGAAGCACAAAAAATATTATAATTTCAATTCCATGTTAAAAGTAATAAAAATGGACAAAAAAATTAAATATCGCATATATTATTAAGAAACATTACGAATAACATACAGGAGGCTTGAAAATGATATTTTATCTTTCATTGCATATCTATTTGATTTCCAGCCAATATATAAAGCTTTTAATATATTTGATCTGCCTGTCTTATATTTTTCACTTAACATACTTACATAGTATGAGTCAAATCGCATTGGTAATACATCAATTCTGCTAAAATTAAATTTTTCAAGTAATCTTTTCATCGAATCAGGTGTAAAATGATATAGGTGTCTGGGAACATCATATGCTGCCCAAAATTTATTATAATAGTTTGCATCATATGAAATACAATTTGGAACAGCAATAAAAATCGTGCCATCTTTCTTTAAGATTCTTTTTAACTCCCCTATTCTTTCATTAAGCTCAGAAACATGTTCCAAAACATGCCACATTGTAATAATATCTTTTGAATTATTTGGAATATTTGAGATTTCAATCTCATCCATTACATCTAATTTATATTCTGAAACAGCAAAATTTCTTGCACTTAGATTTGGCTCAATTCCAAAAGTTTCCCAGCCATTATTTTTAAATAGTTGTAATAATTCTCCACTTCCACATCCAATATCAAGAATGCTTTTTCCCTTAGTATATTTACTAACTAGATTAAGTTTTTTTGAGTGCGTATACTTTCTTATTTTCTTGTAAACAGAATTTACCAATCCCTTATTTGTTCCTGAATGAGAAATATAATCCGGCGTCTCATAGTATTTTGATAACTCCGTTTTGCCCGGCCTGGGATTCACAAAAATAAATCCGCATGATTTACATTTCACAATATTAAACGATTCTCTAGTGAGGAAATAATCAGCACAATTCAAATAAAGACCGAATTCCTGGTTACCGCAAATCGAACAACTCTTAATATCTTCCATAATAAAATATTTGTTTCACGTGAAACAGTTTACCGACCAAGATAGACCATTAACACGGAAATATCAGATGGAGAAACACCGCTAATTCGCGATGCCTGCCCCAAGGTTCTTGGTTTTGTTCTTGTCAATTTTTCTCTTGCTTCACTTGATAAAGATTGCAACTTCATGAAATCAAAATCTTCTGAAATATTAATATTCTCAAGCCTATTTTGTTTATCTGCTATCTCTTTTTCCTTTTCAATATAATTTTCATATTTAAAAGAAATTTCCGCTTCCTCTACTATCTCATCAAATTTGGTCCCGAGATTTAAACTCTTGAGAAAGTTCTCGAATACGGGTAAATACTTTACAAGTTGAGTAATGAAAATTTGGGGTCTTAATAATAAATTGCCAATTTTTGTCTTCTGATTTATTGGAGGCGTTTCTAATGATTCTAATAGATAATTAACTTCATCAGAATTTACATTCTCTGTTCGTAAAAATTGAATAATCTTATTAATGGATTCCTGCTTTATTAAAACAGATTCCATTCTAAAATTCTGGGCTAATCCAATTTCATATCCTTTAGGTGTAAGCCTTAAATCTGCATTATCTTGTCTCAATAATATCCTAAACTCAGCCCTTGAAGTAAACATTCTGTAAGGTTCTGACGTTCCCTTAGTAACAAGGTCATCAATTAACACACCAATATAAGCCTCAGATCTCCTAAGAATGAATGGCCTCAATTCACTCACTTTTCTTTGCGCATTTATTCCCGCCATCAATCCCTGACAAGCTGCTTCTTCGTAACCAGTAGTACCATTGATCTGTCCTGCAAAATATAAATTATCAATTATTTTAGTTTCAAGTGTTGGTTTTAGCTGAATAGGTGGAAAGTAATCATATTCTATTGCATAACCAGGTCTGAATATCTTTACATTTTCAAATCCCGACACTTTTATTAATGCTTCATATTGTATCTCCTCTGGAAGAGAGGATGAAAAACCATTAACGTAATATTCAGCAGTATCCCAACCTTCGGGTTCAATAAATAGTTGATGTCTGTCTTTTTCCGAGAACCGCTCAATCTTATCCTCTATTGAAGGACAATATCGCGGCCCCACTCCTTTAATTCGCCCAACAAATAATGGTGATCTGTCAAAACCCTTACGCAAAATATCATGTACTTCCAGATTCGTATAGGTTAAGTAACAGCTTCTTTGCTTCTTTAATGAAGTAGTGTCAGAAAATGAAAATTTGCCAGGTATCTCATCACCAGGCTGCTCAACCATCCTCTCAAAATTCAAGGATCTGCCGTCAACTCTTACGGGTGTTCCGGTCTTCATTCTTCCCGCTTCAAACCCAATCTCTTTTAAAGACTCCGTTAAACCCCAAGCTGATGCTTCACAATAACGACCACCCTTAAAACTCTTTTCGCCAATATGTATTATACCATTTAAAAATGTTCCATTTGTGAGGACAACTGATTTTGATTTTATTTCTATCCCTAAAGCAGTCTTTACGCCCTCTACCTTTTTATTTTTTATCAAAACACCAACTACTGTATCTTGCCAAAAATCGAGATTGGGAATATTTTCAAGTTCTTTTCTCCATTCTAATGAAAATAGCGTTCTGTCACTTTGCGCTCTTGGACTCCACATTGCAGGACCTTTCGATTTATTCAGCATTCTGAACTGTATCATGGTCTTGTCTGTAATAATTCCGGACATGCCCCCAAGTGCATCAATTTCCCTTACAATCTGTCCTTTTGCTATTCCTCCCATAGCCGGGTTGCATGACATTTGAGCCATGTTTGCCATGTTCATGGTAATAAGCAAAACAGAAGAGCCAAGCTTTGCCGCCGCCGCCGCTGCTTCACATCCCGCATGACCTGCACCTACTACTATAACATCATATTCTTTAAACATAAAATCATGTTTCACGTGAAACAACCTTGCTCAATATTGAAAGGCAAATATCCTCTTTAGCCCTCATAGCAAGCTTTTCAGAGCTTTTATTGTCATTATATCCTAATAAATGGATTATTCCATGTATCATCACCCTGTGCAATTCATCAATAAATGAATTACTGAATATTTTCGCATTGTATTTAACTCGCTCAATACTTATAAAGATATCTCCGGAAATATTATCCTTCTCATTATAATCAAAAGTAATAATATCTGTAAGCGTCTGATGTTTTAAATAGGTTTGGTTAAGTTTCAATAGGTACTCGTCATTGCAAAAAACAAAAGAAACAGATCGCAATTTTCTCTTTTCAAGTAGAATTACTTGTTTTATCCAGTCAGATATTAGCTTCTTGTTTTTAAGGCGGAAAGAAATATTTTCAGCATAATAACTAATCGTTGCAGTATGCATCGAATACGTATATTAATTGATTGGCGCTATAAAGACGACTTTCGGTCGTTGTTATGCGAGGTAGAGGTTTCTTTGGTACCGGAATAACTCTTCAGTTGATTGATCCTGTCAACAGCTATTTCATTGTTTATGCTAGAGGTTTTAAATAGGATTTCAACTCCTTTTCCTTTAGGCAAAAAGTTAACTTCGTCAGCCAAAGATTTAATAAGAAAAATGCCTCGCCCTTTTACTTCTTCAGGATTTACATTTAAATCAGTAGGGTCTGGAATTTGATTAATATCGAAACCATCGCCTTCATCCTTAATAGTAAACGAGAGTCCTTCAGGTTTTGAAACAAAAATTATCTCAACGTTTTTTGAAGGATTCTTTTTGTTTCCATGAACCATTGCATTTTCTACTGCCTCGGTCAGGGCAACCAGTATATTTCCAAAATAAGTATTGTTGATATTATATTCATCGCAAATATCTTCTACAAATTTTTCTACCTGATGAATGTTTTCAGGTATAGAGGGAAATATTAATTGTAGTTTATCTGATATCATAATTACATGCTCCTAGTCCTCAAAATTATAAAAATATTCATTAACTTTACTCTTGTAAAAAGATTTTAAAGAAGGGGGAACCGTTTTTAACAATTCAACTTCCTTTATTTTTATACTATTATACTCTAAAATCTTCGCAGGGTTACTAATATTTTCATTTTTTGCTTCATGAGATTCTCTTTTTTCATCCAATTCCCTTTCTTTTTGAGCCTTTTCAGACTCTAGCAACCTTGTTAAAATTTCTTTCTGACGTTTAATCGTTTCATTATTTATAATTTTATTCACAAGATCTGTTTCCGTTTCTTCCATTTTATTCTGAATACCATTTAACCCACCCGTATTGGTTTGTCCTTCCTTTTTAAGCTCTTCCTCCAATTCCTGTAATTGCTTCCTTATAGCTGCCTGTTCTGCAGCTAATTTAGCCAATTCCTCGCTCATTGCTTCCCCTCCCTCTTTTCCATTCGGATTCTTACCATTCTTTAAACTCTCCATATCCTTGTTCAATTGCTCTTGCATTTGCTGCATTGATTTGAATGAGGGTTTGCCACTACCCGGTTTGCTGCATTGGCCACCCGGTTTACTACATTTTCCGGCACCCGGCTTACCCTGCTGTTGTTGTTCCTTCATTGCATTTAATGTTTCTGAAAGCATAAGAGCAAGGTTGTTTATTGATGTCATAGCAGATTGCTGCTTCGACTTGCCGGTACTGATGTTTCTTGCGGAGAGGGCCGCAAGCGACTTGTCAACATCGTCGTTTATTTTACTTATTTCTTTATTCACAAAGGATTCAATCTGCATTTGCCGCTTACTCAGTGCGAACAACGAATCTTCTATCATTTGCAGATCGTTTTGCAGGTTTTTCTGATCCTGCATAACACTGATGTACTTAGGGTCCGAAGTCTTTGTATCTGCAAGTTCGTCCATCAGGTTTTCCTGGTCGAAAGAAGCTTTAATTAAGTTTTCAAGTATCTGTCTGAGGCTGTTTATATCTTCACTCTGGCTTTCCTGGCTCTCTTCCTGTTGCATATCCGACAATTTCTGCTCAAGGTCCTGCATATCCTGCGCTGCCTTTTTCTGCGACTGTGAAGCTTTACTATTTTTCTTGTTATTCAGGTTGTCCAGGCTATTTTTCATATCCTGTTTAATATTGTTCTGCTCTTTACTTGTGCTATCAAATTTATTTGGCTCCTGCAACTCCTGATTCTTCTTTTCAGCATCCTTCAGGTCCTGTTGAATATTCTCAAAGTTTTTATTCAACTCTTGTTGCTTATTTTTTAAATCTTCATTATTATTTTTTGCATCCTTTTTCTCTGTTTCTTTTGAAAGATTATCCTGCTTTTTAGATAAGGAGTCAAGCTTATTAATAGATTCAGTAAGTTTCTTTTCAAATTCCAATTGTTTGAAAAGTTCCAGATTACGATCCAGTTGCTTTTCAAGGTCTTTATTGGAAAGCTTCATTTTATCAAGCATCTCGGCAACTTTATTCTTGTCCAGTTTATCCAGCATATCCTGCAGTTTTTTGAACATCTCCTTCATCTCATCGGTCATCAGTTCATTAAAGAGCTTGTTTAGTTCTTCTTGTTTCTTCAGCAATTCTTCATCGGGCTTGTTAAACTGGTTTTCTCTTTGCGTTTTTTCACTGTTTTCTTTCTGAACCTGGTCAATCTTATCTTGCAGCTTCAATTGTTTATCAAGCATGTCCTGCAGGTCTTTCTTATCCTGCCATGTCAGTGTGTTCTTATCAATTAGTTTTTTATTAAAATCTTCTATTTGCTTCTGCAATTGCTTGGCTTCGGTAATAGATTGATTCAGATCATTCTTTATCTGGTCATTTGATTTATCAGTTTTTTTATCAAGTTCCTCCTGTGTTGGAAGCTTATAAACCAGGTTCTGTGAACGGGTAGCTTTGCTTCCGTTTACTCCATCATTATCCCAAACTTCAAAGTAATATTCATATTCATCGCCAGGGTTTGTGGCAATAGCACTGAAATCAATATAATAATAGAACTCCTGCTGCGTTGTGTTTTTATTAATTGTCACAATCTTTATTTCAGGCTTTTTAGCAAGCAATGAATCCGCTCCATTCAGTTTCCTGTAATTAAAAGTAAGGGCCGTGAAACCATAATCATCCTTTATCATTCCCTTGAAATACCTGTGGTTTTCAAAAACACTGTCTTTAAATTCAACTACTTTGATGGTGGGATAAGCATCAGGGATCACACTAATAGTATATGTCAAGGAATCTTTATTCACAAGATGTTCATTGCTCGGAACTATTGTATAATTCTGACTGTTCTTAAACATAGACGCATACGAAAAACTGTTCTCATTCATATTTTCCGACTTCACCAATTTGTCTTTGAACCTCAAACCTATATTACGCACATCTCTTGTAAGGAAATGCCATTTAATTACAGTGCCTTCAGGAACCACTAGGTCGCCGGTATTCTGTAGCGATTCGTCTTTTTTATTGATATAAGCAGGGTAGGAGAGGTCCACATCAAAATTAAGGATGATTGGTTTTGGCAGCACATTTATTTCATATTCTTTCGAGGAGAATCCATCAGCTGTAAGCTGAAATTTCACATCCTTCTGTAGGTTCTTAAAGTTATAATGAAAATTAACCGTATTGTCTTTCAGCAACTGGTATTGGTTTCCATCCACATCCACAAAAACATTATCGGGAATTTCATTTCCTGTAAGCTTTACTTTCAGCAGAAAGTCCTCCTGCTGAACAGCCTGCATATTGTTATTTAAAAGCTGAAATTGAAAAGGCGCTTCTTTCTCATAAAATGTCCCGTGATGAATAAGCCTTTTCGTTGAATCGGTTATAATGCTTGGCGCCGCGAATAGCACAAACACGATAAAGAGCAGGGGAATAGCCGCATACTTAATATACTTTCTGTTCTTCTTCAGGTCAATGGCCAGACTGAAAGGAACGGGTTTCAGTTGAAATATCTTCTGGTCGATACTAGCCCTTATAAGTGATGTGTTCGACAGATTATCATCTTCAAGTTTCTTTAGTTGTAACGTGTTAATGAGCTTATCCTTTACATCGGAAAAATGCCTGCCTATGATTTCTGCAGCTTGCTCGTGCGAGATTATTTTTCCTATCTTGTTTAACTTCAGCAGCGGAATTACAAAATAATAAACAATGATAACAAGGTTTACAAACAGATAGGAGTAAAACATCACCGAGCGAGTGGAAATACCAAAATGCCCCACATACTCAAGCAAAGCAACAGTAATAAAAAACAATAATAAAGCGCTCACACTATAAATACCACCCCGAATAAGCTGGTTCTTATAGTACTTGCGAATAAATTCATCAAGCTTACTAATGAGTATGTTGTAATTATCAGTCACCTCTATTCAAAACTCAACAATAAACGCTTTAACTTTCCTTTTAGTATAATGGTTTCATTCTTACTACTTATCCTTTTGATGCAGGATAATTAAATTTCCACAAAGGTACAAATATAAAGTGCAAAGATTTTGTTAAATAATACTAAAGGCTATCAAATTCCAACTGTACCGATAATTTTTCCAGTAGTCTAATTCTGTTAATTTGGCATTTCTCCTAAACCACATGTACTCCATTATTTGTACTTTTACAAAAATCTGCAATACCTGAAACATGGGACATAAAAAGAAGAAGAAAGTTAATACGCAAAACGAGCTGGTAAACGATATACTTAAGATATTCGCCAATAACCCTAACCAATCATTTAATTATAAGCAGCTGGCGCATCAGTTGTCCATCAGCGACCTTGGAAACAAGCAATTGCTCAATGTTCTGCTTGGCGACCTTGTGGGTAGGGATGCCCTTAAACAAGTGGGCAGGGGCAAGTACCAGATAAATCCCGCCATGGTTAAGTTTCACGGCTCCACCAAATCCTACATCACGGGTATAGTGGATATGAAACCCTCGGGCAAGGCTTTTATCATTACCGACGAACTTGCAGAAGACGTGGTAATCATGCCAAACAACACCAATAAAGCGCTTAATGGCGACAAGGTTAAAGTATTTGTATTCCCCAAACGTAAATCGCGGCAAACAGAAGGGGAGATAGTAGAGATAATCGAAAGGGCTAAGTCGAAATTTGTAGGAATAGTAAGAATGTCGGGCAAGTTCGCTTTTATACTTCCCGATAATAACTCCATGCCTGTTGATATTTTTATCCCCACCGAAAACCTCAACGGGGCTAAAGACGGGGAGAAAGTATTGGTTGAAATAACCGAATGGCCACAATCAGCCAAGAATCCCTTTGGCAAGATTGTTCATGTGTTGGGTAAGCCCGGCGATAACAATGTTGAAATGAATTCCATTCTTGCCGAATTCGGCTTTCCATTGTCTTTTCCAAAAGAAGCTGAGGATGAAGCAAAGAGGATACCGGATACCATTACAGCTAACGAAATAAGCAAACGCAGGGATTTCAGGGATGTTGTCACTATTACCATCGACCCCGAGGATGCCAAAGATTTTGATGATGCCTTGTCTATTTCATGGCTGCCCAACGGCAATTACGAAGTGGGCGTTCATATAGCCGATGTTTCACATTATGTAAAGCCCGGCAACGCTATCGACCAAGAAGGTTACGAGCGCGGTACTTCTGTTTACCTTGTTGACAGGGTTATTCCCATGCTTCCAGAGCATTTATCTAACGGACTTTGTTCCCTTTCTCCCCACACCGATAAGCTCACCTTCTCCGCTGTGTTCGAGCTGAACGATAAAGCCGAGATACTTAACCAGTGGTTTGGCAAGACCATCATTAATTCCAATCGAAGGTTCAATTACGATGAAGCGCAAAAGATACTCGAAACAGGCGAAGGGGATTATTCAAAAGAATTGCTTCAACTGAACAAGCTGGCTGTAATTCTTCGTGAGGCAAGGTTCAAGAACGGTTCCATTGCTTTCGAAACCACTGAAGTAAAATTCAAGTTGGATGAAAAAGGCAAGCCGTTAAGTGTTTACATTAAGGAATACAAGGATTCAAACAAGTTGATTGAAGATTTTATGCTCCTTGCCAATCGCAAGGTTGCTGAATTTGTTGGAAAGAAGAAAAAGGAAGAAACGCCCAAGACCTTTGTTTATCGTGTACACGACGAACCAAATCCCGAGAAGTTGAATACCTTTTCGCAATTCGTTAGCAAGCTCGGATACCGCATGAAGATCACTTCGCGCAAAAGCACCATCGATTCTTTTAATAAGCTGCTGCATGATGTTACCGGCAAAGGCGAACAGAATATGATAGAGAACCTTGCCATCCGCACTATGGCAAAGGCGTATTATACTTCCGACAATGTGGGCCATTACGGACTAATGTTTGATTACTACACACATTTCACTTCTCCTATCCGTCGTTATCCCGACCTTATGGTTCATCGTTTATTGTTCGATTACCTGAATAAACTGCCTTCTGCAAATAAAAATGATATTGAAGAAAAATGTAAGTATGCTTCGCAGATGGAGAAACGTGCTGCCGATGCCGAAAGGGCTTCCATTAAGTATAAGCAGGTTGAATTCCTTATGGATAAGATAGGTCAGCAATTCGATGGTGTTATATCAGGCGTTAGTAAATGGGGTCTCTTTGTCGAGGTTGCCGACAATAAGTGCGAAGGAATGGTTTCCCTCCGCGACCTTAAAGACGACTACTATTATCTTGATGAAGATAACTATTGCGTTATAGGACAGAGAAACGGCACTACTTACAAGTTGGGTGATAAAGTGAAGATTATTGTCAAACGTGCCAATCTTTCACGAAAGCAACTGGATTTCGAATTTGCTGATAATATAGTTACTTCAACAGCCTCTCAGGGTTATTGGTAAGAAACGATTTCCACCCTGAATATTTTGTTCCTTCATTAGAAGGACTTTTCTGGAAATAATGACAAACTGCAACAGCTAGACCATCTGTTGCATCTAAATATTTTGGAGCATCCTTATATTTTAAAAGAGTAAATAGCATGGCTGCAACCTGTTCCTTGGATGCATTACCATTACCTGTAATGGATTGTTTTATTTTCTTTGGAGAATATTCAAAAATAGGAACGGAGCGAAACAAAGCAGCAGCCATTGCAACACCCTGCGCCCTGCCCAGCTTTAACATCGACTGCACATTTTTACCGTAAAAAGGAGCTTCAATAGAAAACTCATCAGGCTTATGCGTATCAATAAGCCCTAGCGTAGTTTCAAATATCATTTTAAGTTTTAATGGCTGGTTTTCTATCTTGTTAAGTTTGATAACATCCATCTTAATTAATTCAATTGACTTACCTTTGTCAATTATCAAACCATAGCCCATTATGTTGGTGCCCGGGTCTATGCCTAAAATAATACGTTCAGCCATTTAGAAATGTATAACAAAGCAAAAGTACATAAATTATACAGTCTTCTTATCAAGCTTGTTGTAATTACAGTGGCCTGCCTGTATATTTATTGGCGCATGTTTGTTAAAGTGAATATAGGGGATACGTTCCGATCTTTTAAATCTATTAATACAAGCACTTTCATTTCTGTATTGATCTCCGTTTTCCTTCTTATGTTCCTTAACTGGGGCATAGAATCAGTCAAGTGGAAATATCTTATAAAGAAAATCGAAAATGTATCATTCATTAAATCCTTAATTGCAGTATTAACAGGAATAACTGTAAGCATATTCACACCCAACAGGATTGGGGAATTTGCCGGAAGGGTATTCGTGCTCGAAAAAGCAGACAGATGGAAAGCGGTTGTTATTACTATACTCGGTAATTTCAGTCAGTTGCTGGTAACTATACTTGCCGGGGCAGTTGGATTCCTGTTCTTTGCCAGCGAATATATTAACCCCGGCTCTACGCAGGAAGATTATTTCTATGGCTTATTGATGATAGTTGTTGTAATGGTAGTATTAATTCTTCTGTTATTCTTTAATGTTTCTTTTTTGACCATTGTAGTGAACCGTTTGCCCGCAAGGCTTGATAAAGTGAAGCAGTACGGTGAAGTGTTTTCTTTATTTACAAAAAAGGAATTGCTTCTGGTTTTGTTTTATAGTTTGTTCAGATACGTAATTTTCATAGCACAGTTTTACCTCTTATTGCTTCTTTTTGGGGTGAAGATTCCATTCTGTGAAACAATGATGATGACAGCTATGATATATCTTGTAATGGCTGCTATCCCCACATTTGCTTTTACAGAGCTGGGGATAAGGGGTTCGGTCGCTGTTTATTTTATAGGAATGTATTTTGAAATGCATGATCCAACGGGAGCAAATGATCTGGGAATACTTGCTGCTTCTACCATACTCTGGCTTATAAACCTTGCTATTCCTGCATTAGCAGGAGCGTTATTAATTTTCAAGCTAAAGTTTTTTAGAAAAGATTGATACTCTTTGGCAACATATTAATGTATGCTTTCTTCGCATTGTTTGCATGTTATGCGCTATTGATAATCACATACACTTTTGGCTGGTATTCAATAAGAACATGGAAATGGGCAGGGGGAAAGGTGTCAACAAAAGTATCGGTGATTGTGCCTGTGCGAAATGAAAGCGAAAATATTACTGCGTGTCTTAAGAGCATAATTGCTCAAACATTTCCCATACCTCTTTATGAAATTATTATTGTTGATGATTCATCGGATGATAACACTGTTGGTGTTGTTAAGAGCTTTATAAGCAATTTTTCATTGAAGAATATCAGAATAATTGAACTTTCCGGTAAGAATATTCATGGTAAAAAGCAGGCTATTTCGGAAGCTATTAAAATCTCAACCGGCGACCTTATCATTACCACTGATGCCGATTGTAGGGTTACAGAAAACTGGATTTCTTCCATTGTTGAATATTATGAACGTTATAAACCCGCTATGATAGCAGGGCCTGTTTGCTTTACTGAAAGAGGAAATTTATTTCAGCAAATACAGGGGCTTGAATTCCTAAGTCTTATTGCTTCTGGGGCAGCCGCCATGCAGTTAGGAATGCCAGTTATGTGCAATGGTGCAAACCTTGCTTACGAAAAGAAAGCCTTTATTGAAGTCGGCGGATATGATGCGAACAATAAATATACCTCCGGTGATGACATCTTTTTGATGATTGCATTAAAAAAAACTGCTAAAAGAAATATCTCTTTCATCAAATGCAGGGATGCTATTGTTTGTACCTCTGCTCAACCTACTATGAAGGATTTTATCAATCAGCGAAAGCGATGGGCATCAAAGAGCAGAGGATATACAGATGCTGCCATAGTTTCGGTTGCTTTGCTTGTTTTCCTTTTCAATTTATCGCTGATTGCAAGCGCAGCATTAGCCATATTTTCTAAAGCATTTCTCCCTGTGTTTCTTATCGGGTTTATTATAAAGTTAGTTGTTGATTTCCCTATACTTTTCGGAGTCACTTCTTTCATGAAACAGAAGAAACTATTATTATTTTATTTTCCTTTGCAAGTGGTTTATCCTTTTTATATAATATTGACTGCAAGTTTTGGCTTGTTTAGCAAATTTGAATGGAAGAAACGCAGTTATACTGTTTATGGCAATAAAGATTAAAGAGAATACGAAAAAGAATTTCGCACAAATCCCTATTGCTCTGAAATGGAAAGATTATTTCCAAAGCAAATGGGCATTGCCATTCATTGTTGTTGCTATCTTTATCACTGTTTTATCCCTCCGACTTTTATCTGATCCTGATCTTGGCTTTCATCTTAAAGCAGGAAAATGGATAGTGGAAAATGGCTCTTTCCCTTCAAAGGATACATTTACCTATACCGCCAATAACAACGATTACATTGACCTTCACTGGCTGTTCCAGGTAAGTGTTTTTCTGCTATACAGCATTATCAGCTATAAAGGGATTAGCATAGTGGTTTGCCTGTTATCGCTGTGGCTGCTGTTCCTATTACTCAAACGACAGCGATTATTGAATATTCCTTTAGGGCTAACAAGTATTTTACTTTTTGCGGCCTATCTGATCATTGAACCAAGAATAGTATTGCGACCGGAAATGTTCACTTACATTTTCATTGCATTTATACTGCTTTTACTTGATAGCTATTATTATTTTGGAAAGAAACAACTATTCTATCTGCCTGTCATCATGCTGCTATGGTGCAATATGCACGCGCTTTTCGTACTTGGTTTTGTGTTGATTGGCGCATATTTCATTAGCATTTATTTGCGTGATAAGAAAGTTGACAAACACTTCTTATTCTGGATGGTTGCTTCGGTTGCCGTATGTTTCATCAACCCGTATTTTTATAAGGGCTTTACATTTCCGCTGGAGCTGTTTTCCCGTTTCGATAGCAATAACATTTACAACCAGCATATTAAGGAATTTATTTCGTTTTTCAACCTTGACCATTTTGTAGTAAAAGATATATTGTTTATTCTCTACTTTGCCCTTACTAGTTTTCTGTTTTTGTTCACTTTAGTGAAAAGAAAATGGCACGAATTTATACTTTTAGCAGCGTTTCTTTATCTTGCCCTAATTTCCATTCGAAACATTCCTTTATTTACCATCATTGCTCTTCCGATTATTGGAAAATCAATGGAAGATTTTATAGATTATATTAAGAATGAAACATTTTACAAATCCACATTTTGGATAAAAAAAATGCTTTATTATCTGTTGATAATTGTCCCTGTTCTATTAATGTTCCGGCTTGTTACAAACACTTACTATATTGGAGAGAACTCTTTTGCAAAAACAGGTTTAGGAATAGACAATTACCAGCAGCCAACCGCCGCTTCTGAATATCTGGTTCAGCATAAACTTGATGGGAGAATACTAAATTCAATAGGTTTCGGTGGCTGGCTTGAGTGGAGCATTCATCAGCCTGTATTTATTGATGGTCGACTTGAAGTAATGAAAGAAGACCTTTACAATGAAGTGGTGAAAAGCTGGAGCAGTGGTTTGAAAGATTTAATTTCAAAATATAAACCAAAACTGATAGCATATAGTTATTTGAAATATTATCCATGGACTGAGCAATTAGAAACTATGCCTGATTGGAAGCTAATTTTTCTCGACGGCAATACAGCTATTTTTGCTTCAACGGATTATGCAAAAGATATTCCCTCTTTCGATGTTTCCTTGCTTACAAAAACTTATAATTTAACTCAATATAATAATGAACAGGAGAAGATAGCTATCTTGAATACTGTGCCTCAAAATAGATTTCTAACATGGATGGAAGGTTTTTATAAGGCGAAAGATTTCTCGAATAGTAATTTGCCAAATATTGCTTCCTTTTGCTTAGGTATGAAAGAATATAATATTGCAGAAAGTCTTTTACTTGAGGCACTTAAGAGAACAGAAAACAAGAGAGAATTTATTTATTTTTCATTATTTACATTATACAAGGCTTCAGGACAAACTGAAAAAGCAGACATAAGTTTACAAAAAGCTATACTATACTCTCCGCATCCAAAAAATATTTCATCTTCCTACCTAACAAATAGTACTAAAGTGGCTGATACAAGCAATGTTATACACGAAAATAAAGCTGATGAAGAAGCCAAAGTCTGTTTTAATAATGGCAACCGTAAGTATAAAAACGGTGATGCCGAAGGCGCCATAAAGGATTACGACAAAGCCATAGCTCTAAAACCCGATTATTACAAGGCCTATAACAACCGAGGCATTATAAAGAGTTCTGTATTACAGCAATACAACGAAGCCATCCCCGATTTTAATAAAGCCATTGAAATACACCCCGATTATGCCGAAGCTTACTTAGGCAGGGGAAGCTCAAAGTACAATATTAAAGACTATACAGGCGCCTGCGGCGACTGGCATAAAGCTTTCGAACTGGGAAACCGGCAAGCGCAGGAGCAAATTGATAAATTCTGTAAATAAGTAGTCAGCCGCAGACTGCCTAGAAAGTTGCTTATACAATTTAGTCATTTTTTTAAACTGATAAGCGCATTTTACACTGCAATGTGTACACTTATCATAGTAATGAGTAAACTCAGCAAGGCAATGAGTACACTCATCATGACAATGAGTACACTTATCATGACAATGAGTACACTCATCACGACAATGAGTACACTTATCATGACAATGAGTACACTCATCATGGCAATGAGTACACTCATCATGACAATGAGTATACTCAGCACGGCAATGAGTACACTCCACACGGTAATGAGTATACTTCATACCGTGATAAGTTCACTCCTTTTCGCGTAAAGCATACCCATAGTTACGCTAACTTGCCTGTCCGGCAGGCAGGTTTTCATCATCATTTTGTGCATATCCGGTTTCACAATGAAAATTTGACACTTCATGTTAATATTGCAAAGTATTTCTTTGAAATAAACAGATTTCTTGATGAAAATGTTATAATTTTGTGTAATAAAAAGGAATTACCTGAATAATCTATTCAGGTAATTATTATAAATATCAAATACAACTATTAAACATTAATGAAGCACTTACTATAAAAGAAATCACTTATCATGAATAAAAGAATTCTGCTATTTGTTGCAATATCGTTTTGCATAACACAGCTTTTTGCAAAACATATTGATATTAATTCGGCAAAAATAGTTGCTTCAAACTTCTACACACAACAGTACAATAGCTTTCACCATACATCTTTAAAATCCATTCCTGTTTCCGAATCATTTGAGATAAAAGATAATGGCCAAACGGTTTTTTATGCTTTCAATATGGCCAACAACGGCTTCATTATGGTTGCCGCCGATGATATAGTTCGACCCATACTTGGGTATTCGTTCGAAAGCATTTACTCTGAACAGAATGTGCCACCACAGTTAACCGGTTTGATCAATAATTATAAAAAGCAAATTACTACCGATGTCGCTACACAATTATCCTCAACCCCACAAATAGATGCTGAATGGACAAGATTAAATAAATCTTCCGATGAATTTGCCGCTGTTAAGAATACGCTAACCTCCACGGATACTATTCTGGGTCCTTTGACCACCAGTTTGTGGGATCAGGGTTGCTGTTACAATACATTTTGTCCTTATGATGTAGCAGCCAAAGATTGGTGCAGTCATTGTGTTACAGGCTGCACCGCCACTGCAATTGCACAGGTAATGTATTACTGGAGATATCCTTTGCAGGGACAGGGTTCGCATACAGATGCCAATACTAATTACGGTACGCTTTCTGCCAATTTCGGGGCTACAAATTATAACTGGAACTCCATGACTGATGTCTGTACCGGCACAGATACAGCCATAGCCAATCTTATTTATAATTGTGGTATTGCTGTAGATATGGATTATGGGCCAAATGGTTCAAGCGCATGGCCTGATGCAAATACTGCATTGGTTACCTTTTTCAATTATTCTCCGGCTTTACAGAATGTATATAAATCAAGCTATTCCGATTCGGCATGGAGTGCGCTGCTGATATCGGAACTCGAAGCTAAACGTCCTGTTATATACGCCGGGTTTAATACATCCGACGGTCATTGCTGGGTTTGTGACGGCTACCAAGGTTCCGGTTATTTTCATTTCAACTGGGGATGGAGCGGATCATATAATGGGTATTTTACTATTGCCAATTTGAATCCCTCGGGGCTGGACTTTGTGCTGGACAACGAAATTTTGTATGATATTTATCCTGCAAGTGGTTATCCTTATTATTGCTCTGACACAACTGTTGTACTTTCTTCTCCTGCCGGAACAATAGAGGATGGAAGCGGCCCTTCGGATTACAAGAATAATGATAATTGCAGTTGGCTTATATCACCGGTAGAAGCATCTCATATTAATATTAAATTCGATAATTTCAGCACTGCAGATGCAGGCGATGTTTTAACAATTTATGATGGACCCAATGATTCATCACCTATTTTAAAATCATATACTGTTACAGATACCGGTTCTGCTTTTCCAGCTCCAATATCTTCAACATCAACGTCTGTATTTTTAAAGTTCGTCACTAACGGAAGCGGGACTTCTTCTGGCTGGAAAATTTCTTATACAACCTCTTATCCTGTTTATTGCTCAGGCGTTACCACACTTACAGCCCCATCCGATACATTCAGCGATGGCAGCGGTTCAAATAATTATTTTGATAATTTGAATTGCAGATGGATGATACAGCCTACTGGCGCATCAACTATTACTCTTCATTTCTTAAGCTTTAATACGGAATCCACTTATGATATTGTAAAAGTCGCCGATCCGGTTAGTGCAATAACATTGGGAACATTTTCCGGCTCGACAATTCCTGCTGATGTTACTTCTACAAGCGGACAGATGCTGGTTCAGTTTACTACGAATACATCTAACACTGCAGACGGATGGTCGGCATATTACACATCCACTACTATGGGAGTTGAAGAATATAATTCAGCAAATGAATTGGCATTATATCCGAACCCAGTCACCGGCAACCTTCAAATTGAAACGCCGAACAAAGCAAGGATAGAAATTCTAGATATTCAGGGGCAATTATTAACCACCCTTGCAGCTAACAACGGAAGAACAAATATTGATGTTTCCTCTTTTCCAAATGGGGTATATATTGTGGAAGTGAAGACAGCAAAAGGAGTTAGCGTGAAACGGTTTGTGAAAGAATAATTCCTTTAACGTTAATCAATATTCAATTTATAAAGAACCCGAACTACGTTTCTTCATCAAAGCTTCGGCAATTTGCATATTGAGAGGGGTGGTAATTTTAATATTCTCAATATTTCCCTCAACCAAGTAAATTTTCCCGCCAAAGCTTTCAATTACTGTGGCATCATCTGTAAAGAAATTATCGTATTCTTGTTGGTATGCTGCTTTCAGCAAATCTGCTCGGAAGCATTGCGGTGTTTGTATGATGCGGACACTTTTTCTGTCAATTGTATGGGAATACTTTTCAGTCAGCATTCTTAAGGTATCGTTAACAGGCACACAGGGAACGGCAGCGCCTTTTTCTTCGGCGCAATCGAATGAACGCATTATCACTTCTACAGACACCAATGGTCTTACACCGTCGTGCACAGCAATAAGGCAATCGCTTTCATTAACATATTGCAACCCGTTCTTTACCGAGTGGAAACGAGTCTCTCCGCCTACAGTAACAGTATGATTAATGTTAAAGTTGTGTTGTTTGCAAAGCTCTGTCCATTTATTAATATGCTCTTGGGGAAGCGCCAGTATTATATTTATCTTTTCATCGTATTGATAAAAAGCCTTAATGCTGTGCATTAAAACAGGGATACCATTCAGGAAAAGAAACTGTTTTGGGGTTTCTGACCCCATCCTTTTTCCTGTTCCTCCGGCAACAATTATTACGTATTTTTTCAAAACCAGACAGACATTAAAAAGCCTGTCTTTTCAGACAGGCTGGTGTTTATAAGATCAGCATGGCGTCGCCGTAAGTGAAGAATTTATATTTCTGGGCTACAGCTTCTTTATAAGCTTTCATCAGGAAATCAAATCCAGCAAAAGCAGCGATATGCATCATTAATGTTGACTGAGGCAAATGAAAATTAGTTATCATTGAATTGCCAATGCTGAAATCATAAGGAGGAAAAATGAATTTATTGGTCCATCCGCTAAATGGCTTCAGCATTCCCGAGATTGTAACAGAAGATTCAACAGTTCTTGAAGTAGTAGTTCCAACAACACATACATTTTTCTTGTTTTCTTTAGCTTTATTGACAATTTGAACAGCTTTTTCTTCTATAATAGCTTGTTCTGAGTCCATTTTATGTTTCGACAAATCTTCAACATCAATACTTCTGAAAGTTCCAAGACCTACATGTAATGTAACTTCTGCGTATGATACACCTTTCAGTTCAAGACGTTTCATAAGTTCCCTGCTGAAATGCAATCCTGCTGTTGGGGCAGCAACTGCTCCTTCATGTTTTGCATAAATGGTCTGGTAACGTTCTTTATCTTCAGGTTCTACCGGACGTTTGATCAATTTAGGAAGAGGCGTTTCTCCAAGACTTTCGATGGTTTTCTTGAATTCATGGTAAGGTCCGTCAAATAAGAATCTGAGTGTTCTTCCCCTTGAAGTGGTATTGTCAATTACTTCAGCAACAAGGTTGTCATCTTCACCAAAATATAGTTTATTTCCAATACGTATCTTCCTTGCAGGGTCAACCAAAACATCCCATAACCTTGCTTCGTGATTCAGTTCTCT
Source organism: uncultured Bacteroidota bacterium (assembly GCA_963831005.1). Taxonomy (GTDB): domain Bacteria; phylum Bacteroidota; class Bacteroidia; order Bacteroidales; family CG2-30-32-10; genus CAWHOW01. The sequence continues at coordinate 145,388 of CAWHOW010000015.1, read as the reverse complement.
TAACAAAAATACTTCTATCTTGGCGCCTGTTTTTTCTTTCGTACCATATAAACGGGCAGGAAAAACTTTGGTGTTATTAATTACCATAACATCACCATCGCCAAAATAATTTAAGACATCTTTAAATTTCTTATGTTCTATTGTTTGAGTTTTTCTGTTAAGAACCATCAACTTGCAATCCTCCCGATTTTTTGAAGGGTAGTTGGCAATTAATTCGGGTGGCAGATGATATCTGAAATCGGATAATTTCATTTCTTAAGTTAATTAAATGTGTTAATATTTTTAATTTATAAGTTTGCAAAGATAATATATGAAAAAGGCGAAGTCCAGTATTTTGGCATAAATTTTTCAAAAAACTTATAAAGGACTTGTTAATAATAGTTAACGAATAACTTTTAACGACGAAATCGAGATGTTATTGTTTTATCAATTCTTCAATTTTTTCCATGCTAAATGCTTGGTTTAAACTGAATTCCCCAATGCGGGTGCGGCATAGCTGAGATAAATAAGCACCATTATTTAGTTTTTCTCCAAAATCCCTTGCCAGCGAGCGGATATAAGTCCCTTTTGAACACACTACCCGAAAACTGATTTCGGGTAGGCTAATATGAGTAATTTCAAATTCTGTAATGCTGACATCTTTTGCTTCCATTTGCATGTCAATTCCTTTTCTTGCAAATTCATAGGCTCTTTCGCCACCAATCTTTTTAGCTGAAAATAAAGGAGGGGTCTGCTCAATATCACCCATAAATGTCTTTGCTACAGCGATTATATCTTCTTCGCGAACTTCATTAATATCAAAAGTTTTATCAATCTCGGTTTCCATATCTGATGATGGGCGCGTAGCTCCTATGGTCAAAATACCGGTATATTCTTTTTCTTTGGCCTGATATTCATCTATCTTTTTAGTAAAATTTCCTGAACATAGGATAAGCAGACCGGTTGCAAGAGGATCGAGAGTGCCTGCATGGCCCATTTTTATTTTTTTAATCCCAAGATTATATTTAATAAGGCACCTAATTTTGTTCACAACATCAAAAGAGGTCCAATCATAAGGTTTGTCAATAAGTATGACCTCGCCTTTGACAAAATCAAATTGGGGCATGTTTAAATGGAGGTTAAAGGTATTCCGAATGCAATAAGTAAAAGAATAATAGCTCCTATGATGATACGATAGTATCCAAATGCTTTAAAGCCATATTTAGTAAGTATAGAAATGAAACTTTTTATAGCAAACATACCAACAATAAAAGCAATTACATTTCCAATGATAAGCAACTGTATATTGTGACCATTCAATAATTGTGGTTCGTGTTTATATGCATCCCAGACACTTTTTATAAAAGCGCCTGCAAGAGTGGGAACGGCAAGGAAAAAAGAAAATTCCGCGGCAAGTTTTCTAGTTAGTTTTTGCTGCATTCCTCCTATAATAGTTGCAGCACTTCTGCTGAATCCAGGTAATATGATTGCCAGAATTTGAAAGATACCGATTGTAAATGATTTTTTATAGGAAACATTTTCCAAGTCATTTATTTTATTGCTCTTAAACCATTTATCAACAAACAAAAGCAGGAAGCCGCCAAGAAAAGTGATTATGGCAATTATAAAAGTTTCTCCAAGCAGCTTATCAATATAATCTTTACACAAGATACCAACTATAACGGAAGGAATAAGAGCGACAATTAGTTTAAGATAAAACGTAATTTTAGTAAAATCGAAAAATTTTCTCCAGTAAAGCACAATTACCGAAATGATTGCGCCAAATTGTATGGCTTCTTCAAAAAGTTTTGTGAAGGCATCTTTTTCAATTCCCATGATAGATGAAGCATATACCATGTGGGCCGTTGATGAAATAGGCAGGAATTCAGTTATACCTTCAACAATGCCAAGAATAATTGCTTGTATATAGTTCATGGAAAATTATTCCTTTACTTTCGGCCTTTTCATTATGGCAAAAATCTCGATCACGAAGCCAATAAGTAAAAGAATAGGGGCAAGAGTTATTCTCTGAAAATCAAATAATGCCCAGCTGAATTTATTTGGATCATCAGAACCGCCACCAATCATCAGGATATATCCTAACAAGAGGAATGCAAGCCCGATAAACATAAGCTGATAATTTATTTTTCCAAATGCAAATTGAACTTTTTCTGTGTTTTTATCTAACGTTTGCTTACCAGCGGTCGGTGAGCCAGTTTTTTTAACTTCTGCCATAATGTAATATTGTTATTTGTTTTAATGATAATATAAGAAATCTGTATTTATTCTGAGGTATTTTTTTACTGCCAATGTAGTGGATACCCATGAAATGACTAATCCTAAAATGGTAACAAAGATAAACAGTTTAATGAATAATGCGGCATCCTGCAATTCCCTGAGTTCCGGTATTTTCTTTTGTGCAAAATAAAGTGTAAAAACAAGCAAAACAATAGTTATCACGGAACCTATTAGCCCCTGAATTATACCTTTCAACAGGAATGGTTTCTGAATAAATTTCTCTGTGGCGCCTATCAGTTGCATGGTGCGAATAAGAAATCGTTTCGAATAAACTGAAAGCCGAATAGTGTTATTTATCAACGCAATGGCTATCAAAAGCAAGAGGACACTGAATCCCAATATTACCATGCTTATTTTCCGAAGATTTTCATTGACCATTGTCACAAGCGACTTTTGGTATGAAACCTCCTTAACATTTTTATTTTTCTCCAATTCATTTTGCAGACCAGTCAGGCTATCAGAATTTGCAAAGTTGGCTTTAAAACGAACTTCTAAGGAAGAAGGAAGCGGATTATAACCCAAAAAGCTTACAAAATCCTCGCCAATATCTTTCTGGAGATCCTTTGCTGCTTTATCTTTTGTTATATACTCAGTTGACTTTACATATGAGCGAGCATCCAGTGATTTCTGTAACTGGAAAATATCAGCTTCTTTCACATCATCGTTCAGAAAAACTGTAAAACCAATATTTTCTTTTACATAATCTGATAATTTTTTAGCATGCATAATGATAAGTCCCAATAGCCCGAGCATATAAAGAACAAGGGTTATCCCGACTATAGTTGAAAGGTAAGAGGTAGTTAATCTTCGCCTTGCATATTTATCTTCGCTTGCTGCCATATTTTTGAAACGGGTAAAAGTAATAAAAATATTTTAGCTGAAACTTAAAATATGTTAATCTGGTTGAGGTGTAAGAGATAAAAATTCATATCATTACACAAATGAGATAATGTGTTGTGCAATATCGATTCGCTCCTTTGCTGTATTTAGAATATTCACCGATATTTTCTAAATTCGCAGATTCTTAAAAACATTATTATAAAACAATTAACGCTTACTATGGATTATAATTTCCGCGAAATAGAGAAGAAGTGGCAACAATACTGGAGCGATAATAAAACATTCAGGGCTGAGAATAAATCTAATAAACCGAAATATTATGTCCTTGATATGTTTCCTTATCCTTCGGGAGCAGGCTTGCATGTTGGGCATCCATTGGGTTATATAGCATCGGATATTTATGCCAGATATAAACGACTGAAAGGATTCAATGTTTTGCATCCTATGGGGTACGATGCTTATGGCTTACCTGCTGAACAATATGCCATACAAACAGGTCAGCACCCTGCCATTACTACTGAAAAGAACATTGCACGTTATCGCGAACAACTTGATAAGATCGGTTTCTCTTTCGATTGGGAAAGAGAAGTAAGAACCAGCGACCCCGCTTATTATAAATGGACACAATGGGCGTTTATAAAACTTTTTAACTCATGGTACAATTTAAAAAAGGATAAAGCCGAATCGATAGAAAAGTTAATCAGGGAATTTGAGAAGTACGGGAACCTTCGTATTTATGCGCCATGCAGTGATGTTTATTATTTTATGCAAACCGAATGGAATTCCATGAGCGAAAAAAGGCAGCAGGAAATTCTGATGAATTATCGTCTTGCTTATCTTGCCGATACTATGGTTAATTGGTGTCCCGCTCTTGGTACTGTCCTTGCAAACGATGAAGTAAGCGAAGGTTTTTCTGTTCGGGGTGGTCATCCTGTTGTGCGCAAAACCATGAAACAATGGTCGCTTCGAATTACTGCCTATGCTGACAGGTTATTGAAAGGTCTTGACGAAATAGATTGGTCTGAATCCATTAAAGAAATTCAGCGTAACTGGATAGGTAAATCAGAAGGAGCTATGATCAAGTTTCCTATTAAAGGACATGATTTATTCATGGAGATATTTACCACCCGTCCTGATACTATCTTCGGTGTTACTTATATGACCTTTGCACCCGAGCATGAATATGTAAGTTCAATAACAACTGCCGATAGAAAAGAAGCTGTTGAAAAATATATTATAGACACCAAGAACCGCAGCGAACGCGAACGCATGGCTGATGTTAAAAGGATTACCGGTGAGTTTACAGGCGCTTATGCCATCAATCCTTTCACTAAAGAAGAGGTTCCAATATGGGTTGGTGATTATGTGTTAGCTGGTTATGGAACTGGCGCTGTTATGGCTGTTCCCGGTCATGATACACGCGACTGGGCTTTTGCAAATCATTTCGGTCTGCCAATTAAGGAAGTTATTTCAGGCGGTGATATTACCAAAGAAGCTTACGATTCTAAAGAAGGCATTTGTGTGAATTCCGGATTTATCAATGGTTTGAAAGCAACTGAAGGCGTTAAGGCTGTTATTAAAAAGGTTGAGGAAATGGGCATTGGTTATGGCAAAACAAATTACCGTTTGCGAGATGCCATCTTTAGTCGCCAGCGATATTGGGGCGAACCGTTTCCAATTTATTATAAAGAAGGAATCCCTTATGCAATGGACGAATCCCAGCTTCCTGTTGAATTGCCTGAAGTGGATGCTTATCTTCCTACCGAAAGCGGAGAACCTCCTCTTGCCCGTGCCAAGAACTGGAAAACTAAAGAGGGATATCCCATTGAAACCAACACTATGCCAGGCTTTGCAGGCAGCAGCGCTTATTACCTGCGCTATATGGATGCAGGAAACAAAAAGAAACTTGTTTCCAAAGAAGCAAATAAATACTGGGAGAATGTTGATCTTTACATAGGTGGCGCCGAACATGCTACAGGGCATTTAATGTATGCACGTTTCTGGAATAAATTCCTTTTTGATCTTGGTTTGGTTTGTAAAGATGAACCTTTTAAGAAACTTATTAATCAGGGGATGATACAAGGTGTTTCTCAAAAAATATATAGAGAAGGAGGTGGAAATATGGATAATTCTTTCTCTAATTCAATTAGATTATTCGATATTGAACAGGGACCTGTTGGAAGTTTTTCTTTTCCTTCAACTGTTATGGTTTTCTATAGTGCTGATATTTATGAAAAATATTTAAAAAACAGTGAATCTTTTCCGATAGGATTTTCATCCATAAGAGTTCCAATTGAATTAGTAAAAAATGATTTTCTTAATATTGAGAAGTACATCGAATATTATCCCGAAAACAAAAATGCTGTTTTTGTTGCTGATGATGGTGGATTTTGGAATGACGGGAAATATTATAGATTGAAATTGGGTCAAGATGGTATTATGAGAAACCATATAATCTCTGGTATAAGCAATAATTTTAAAACTGCATCCGAAGTTGAGAAAATGTCTAAATCATATCTCAATGTTGTGAACCCAGATGAACTTATTGAAAAATACGGAGCCGATACTCTTCGCCTTTATGAAATGTTCCTTGGTCCTTTGGAGCAGCATAAACCCTGGGATACACAAGGCATAGAAGGCGTGTTCCGTTTTATCCGTAAGCTGTGGAAACTTTATCATGATTTTGATAATAACCTGAATATTTCTGATGAAGCGCCTTCAAAAGAAGAACTAAAAGTGCTTCATAAAACTATCAAAAAGATACAGGAAGATATTGAACGCTTTTCATTTAATACGGCTGTGAGTGCCTTTATGATATGCGTTAACGAGCTTACCGAATTAAAGTGTAATAAAAGAGCAATTCTAAGTGATCTTGCCATACTTCTTTCGCCGTACGCCCCGCATATTGCTGAACAATTATGGTATTTACTGGATGAAAATCATAAAAGTATAACAGACGCAGAATTCCCTGCATTCAATGCAGAATATCTAACAGAAAACACATGCACTTATGCTGTTTCATTCAATGGCAAAATGAGGTTTACTATAGAACTTCCATTTGATATGTCAAATGCTGAAGTTGAGAAAAATGCTCTTGAACATAAAGATGCTGCTAAATGGCTTGAAGGGAAAAAGCCTAAAAAGGTTATCGTTGTTCCTAAAAAGATTGTAAATATTGTTGTTTAATATTACGTAATAAATTAATATTAAATTAACAGTGTATCTGCTTTTAATAAATAAAATGAAATTAATTTTACCACATAGTATCATAGGAACATAGATTTCACATAGATTCGCTGCCAGCGTGGAGTAGTTAAAAATATTCGGCTATGTGTTTTACTATGTCTCTATTGTGCCTATGTGGTGAAATAAACTTGTTCAAAAGAGATAAACAGTTTTAAAATAACGAGGTAAAAATATTTGGAATAATTTTTGTTTTATTGTGGTTATCTTAAATAACAATGCAATGAAAAGATCAGTTTCTTTTATCATAATAGCTTTAATGGGTGTTGCTTTTTTAAATGCCCAACCTTCCCGAACTGTAACGAACACAGCCTTTATAAGAGGCGAATATTTAAAGTATAAGGTTTATTACGACGCTATACTTACAGGGAAAGTAAATGCCGGCGAAGCGGAACTCGAAGTGAAAGATGAAAATAAAATTATAGCCGGTCGCAATACTCTTCATGTAGTGGGCTTAGGGCTTTCGAATAACTTATTTAACTTCTTTTTTAAAGTGGTTGACCGTTATGAAACTTATATTGATGAACAGTCTTTGATACCATGGCTTTTTGTTCGCCGCGTAAACGAAGGGGGTTATAAGATAAGCCAGGATGTTACCTTTAACCAGTTTAAAAATTATACTACTACCGTTAATAATAAAAATAACACAACTACCAACAAGAATACTCCCCAAAACGTTCAGGATATCATTTCCGCGGTTTATTATATGCGCACTTTTGATTTCTCCAATGCTGTTATCGGGCAGTCCTATGCCGTTCCGTTTTTCCTCGATGACAGCATTTATACTTCAAAGATAATTTACCAGGGCAAGGAAGACATTACTATTGATTATGGCACCTTTCATTGCCTGAAATTCAAGCCTATGGTTGCTACAGGAAGCGTTTTTAAAGATCCTTATCCCATGACACTGTGGATATCCGACGATAAGAACCATATTCCCATTCTTGCCGAATCGGCAGTTATTGTAGGTAATGTTAAGCTCGAACTGATTAAATGTTCGGGGCTCGCCAATGATTTATCATCATTGGTTCAGTAACAGATGTATAGCTTTCCGATTAAAAATATCGGAATTATACTTTAAAAGTAAGCCTCCTTTACCCGAAGAACTGTATTTCTATTTGGAAAGATTACCATACTACTTGTAATAGTTGCTATACCAACTGTAATAGTAACTATTATACTTGTAATGATAACTATTCTGTTTAGAAAGTATGTCCTTCCTGCTTTTCAAGCAGAAATTTGATTTTAGATTTAGGATTTAAGATTTGAGGCTTGTTAAGCAGGTAAACAGTTATCGGTAATCAGTAAACGGTAATTGAATCAGCATAAATCAGTTTTTTCAGCTTTATCCGCGTTGCTATTAAATTAGTAAAATAGTAAATTAGGGAGTTAGTGAATTAGTAAATTAGTGAATCAGCAAGTTAGGAAATAGGTTATTATTCCTTTCTTATTTTACCCTTTCCTATTTCACTCTTTCCTGTTTTGCTATTTCGCTCTTACCTAATTTAATCAGTGGAGATCAGTTTTTTCAGTGTTATCAGTGTTCTATTATTTCAATTTTGGGGCTTGGGACTTAAGAATTGTGAAATTTGGGGCGGAAAAGAAGTCGGCAATCTACAGTATGCAGTCAGCAAAATGATTATTAATATTTGAAGACTGTGGATTGAAGACTGTGGACTTAAAAAGGCAGGAATTTGATTTACGAATTACGATTTTAGATTTTAGATTTAGGATGTGAGATTTAAGATTTGAGGCTTGTTAAGCAGGTAATCGGTTATCGGTAATCAGTAAATGGTAATTGAATCAGCGTAAATCAGTTTTTTCAGTGTTATCAGCGTTCCTATTAATGAAATATTGAAATTATATATTGAAATTCATGGAAATTGGGAAATTAAAAGAAGTCTACAGTCCACAATTGGCAGTCAGCAAATCAATAATTGAAGACTGAAGATTGCAGACTGAAGACTGGAATTTGTAATAATTTACGCACTCAAGACACTTCTTTTCTACGAAGGAATATTGATAATTTTATGAGGTTTGGTCATGTTCTCGGGCGAAAGTATGCTGTCTAATTTCTCCCTGGTAAGCAGTTTTTTTTCCAGCACAAGCTGGTAAACGCTTTTATTGTTTTCCAAAGCTTCTTTGGCTATCTGTGTTGAAGCATCATAACCAATATAAGGATTGAGCGCGGTTACCAGACCAATACTTTTTTCAACCATTTCGCGGCAAATTTGTGCATTTGCTTTTATCCCGACTATGCAATTTTTTATGAGGGAATGAATGCCGTTTTTAAGCATTTCCGTCGATTCGAAAATACTAAACACTATGATAGGCTCCATTACATTAAGTTCCAGTTGGCCTGCTTCGGCAGCAAGGGTAACAGTAAGGTCGTTGCCAATTATTTTAAAAGCTATCTGGTTAACCACTTCGGGAATCACGGGGTTCACTTTTCCCGGCATAATGGACGAACCCGGCTGCATTGCAGGCAGCATTATTTCATATAATCCTGCCCTCGGGCCTGATGATAATAACCTTAAGTCATTGCAAATCTTTGAGAGTTTCACGGCGGTTCTTTTCATTGCCGATGAATACGATACATAAGCTCCCGTGTCCTGTGTTTCTTCAATAAGATTAGGGGCGAGATAAATCTCATATCCTGATATTTCTTTAAGATATGCCGTGCATGTTTTCCCGAAATCCGGGTCGGCATTAATTCCAGTGCCAATAGCTGTGCCGCCAATATTCACTTCAAGAAATTGTTTCGCTTCACGTTGAAGGTTTTCAATTTCATCTTCCATGCTTTGCGCAAAAGTTCCGAAAGTTTGCCCTAATGTCATGGGAACAGCATCCTGCAGTTGGGTTCTGCCCATTTTAATAATGCCGGCAAATTCCTTTTCTTTGTTGCGAAACGCTGCTACCAGTTCTTTAAGGCAATCAATTAAGGCAACATTGCTTTTAATAAGTGCAATTTTAACAGCAGTAGGGTAGGCGTCGTTTGTTGATTGCGACATATTAACATGATTGTGAGAATCGCATAATTTGTAATCGCCTTTAACCCCCCCCATCAGCTCAATAGCCCTGTTAGCAATAACTTCGTTGGCATTCATGTTGGTTGAAGTCCCCGCACCTCCCTGAACCATGTCCACCATAAAAGAGGAATGTAATTTACCTGCCATTATTTCTTCACAGGCTTTTACTATGGCATTTGCTTTCGTTGAATCAAGTAAGCCAAGCTTTTCATTTGCTTTTGCGCAGGCCGCTTTAACTATTGCAAGCGCATCAATAAGCTCGGGAAAAGGAATAACTTCACCCTGCTTATATTGAAATTCTCTAATGCCCTCAAGGTTTGAATTCCATAATAACAATCAGCCGTAATTTCTTTATCTCCAATCAGGTCGTGTTCTTTGCGTGTTTTTGTTTCCATGATAATGGTTATTGGGTTAATAGGTTAATGAGTTATTAAAAAACAGATAATTGCCATTGTCCACAGCTAACTATACTATTCTTTAACAATTTCTTTTATTGCTATTCCGTTTACTGTAGTAATTTTCACAACATAAATTCCGCTTGGTTTGTCTGCTATGTTTACAGTAACAGGTGAACTATAACCAGTGACAGACATGCTGTAAACTTTTTCACCAAGCGTATTATAAATTTCAAGACTTTGAATTTGGAATTTGGGACTTGCAACTTGGAATTTTCCAGTGTTAGGATTTGGATAAACTGCAATATTGTTTTCAGTTATTTCATTTAGCCCAAGATTAGATAATGGGGCCATCCACACACCGCTATAAGTACCTGCAAAAAGATAACCATTGCATACAATTAAAGACAATACAACATTATTTGACAGCCCCGTTGGTGTCCAAACCTGCCCATTATTTGAAGAAAGGAACACTCCATTAGTTGTTCCCGCATAGGTAGTAGTGCCGTTTACAGCTAATGCTGAAACATAGGAATTTGCTAAGCCTGTGGCAGTCCAACTACTCCCATTGTTAGAGGAGAAAAAAACTCCGCCAACATCAGTCCCTGCAAAAATGTTATCTCCCGTTTACAGCTAGCGATAATACATTATTTGTGCTCGAAATACCTGCATTAACCGTATCCCAGGGTACTTCCATTGTTTGAAGATGTGTATACAAGACCGGAATCAGTTCCTGCAAAAATGGTATTTCCATTTGCCGCCAACGACAAAACATCAACATTTGTTAATCCTGTTGAAGCCCAATTAGCGCCAATATTAGTTGATTGAAATACTCCATTGCCATAAGTTCCTGCCAAAACGGTAACTCCGTTTGCAAATAATGATATGACATTATTGCCCGAGTGCAAGCCATTATTTACAGTTGTCCAGTTATATTCATTGATTGAAGATTCATACAAACCACCTGAATCGGTTGCTGCAAAAAGGTAGCCATCAATTGTTGCTAATGCAAAAACATCGCTGCTGTCTCTCATTCCCGAATTAACAGCAGTCCAGGTGCTGCCAGCATTTGATGACAAATATACTCCGCCACTATTTGTTCCCGCAAAAATGTTATTTCCACTTGCAACCAAAGTGTTAACAACAATACTGTCAAGACTTGTTTGCTGCCATTGTGCATTACTGTTTTTAGTTAAAAGAGAAAACAGGAAAGAGGGAAGGATAGTGAGAAGCAAAAGTTTTTTCATAACTACAACAACTTAATGATTAACTTGTCTTGGTCTTATTCATTCTTTAATAAACTTCTTCTCGGCTACACCATTTTCTGTCGTTATTTCCATAATATAAATTCCGCTTGGGAATGCTGAAACATTTAAGCTGGTCTTATTATTAATATTGATACTCTTTTCTAAGATCAAATTGCCAACCACATCATACATTCGCAAATCATTAACCTTACTTTGTAAATTACCTGCATCTATTGTAATGTTGCTTGTTGTCGGATTGGGATATGTCAAAATGTGGTTTTCATTATTCTTTATTTCATTTATTCCTAATATGGGAACCGACATTTTCCAAACGCCACCACTATCGGTACCTGCAAACAAGTGCTTCCCGCTTATAGCCAATGCCTTGACTACAGTATCTCTTAATCCAATATTATCTGAAGTCCAGGTAACCCCTAGGCTATCCGATACCATTACACCATAATTCCAGGTTCCTGCATAGATAGTATCTCCATATACTGCTAATGCATTTAGTTTGTTATTAGTTGTTAAACCTGTTGTTTCCCAACTGCTCCCATAATTTGATGACATATACACCAGGCCATAACTTGTTCCGGCAAAAATATTAGTTCCACTCATAGCAAATGACACAACCGAATAGGTTGTGGGAAGACCTGTATTCATGGTATCCCAATTTAGTCCATTGTTTGAAGATCTGAAAGAAGGTCCCAATTCAGTTCCCGCAAAAAGAGTGTCTCCATATTTAAATAACGACATAACTAGTTTATTACTCAAGCCAATATTTATAGCTGTCCAATTCTGCCCATTGTTTGAGGACATATAGATTCCCTTGCCTAAAGTAGAAGCAAATATATTAGTGCCGCTAATAGCTATTGCCGTAAAATTATAATTTGTTGGCAAGCTATTATTTAACAAGGTCCAGGTGTTTCCATAGTTAGAAGACATAAACATACCGCTATCCAAAGTTCCTGCAAAAACAATACTGTCATTAATGGCTAATGCCGATACGCCTGAATGTTTTAAGCCTGTATCAATCTTCACCCAGGTGTTTCCATAGTTTGACGACCTATACACCCCACTATCTTTGGTTCCGGCAAATATATTGCTGTCGTTAACAGCTAAACATAATGTTTCGCCACCATTAGGACAATTTGTTTTTTGCCATTGAGCATTTGCATTGAAGCCATAAATGGAGAGTAAAACTAAAGTTATAAATATCTTTTTCAAAGTATTTGGTTTTATAGTGTATTTAATCACAAAATTACACCTTTTATTATACCCCGCCTCATTAAAAAAGACAATTTTATCATTGATTTAAGCTATGGTAAAACAACATTTATATTCCCTATTTCGGGTTTTCAAAAGTATTTGTATATTTTTTAAATGAGAATTAACAAGAATGTATTGGAATTTCTAAATGATTATTGATAATAATTTATAAAGATTATGCAATGATTTATGGAATCTTAATTTTTTTTCATCTTTAATACAGTTTCATCCAAACAAATTTTATAAATTGCAACCTATTAAAACCATTATTCTATGAAAACAAAACTTGTTCTGCTCATCAGCGCCTTTGCTATTATTGTGTTTGCCGGAAATTATATTTCCCGTCAGCATTTTATCCAAAAAGAAGGATCAGCCAAAACTGCTTTATCTGGTATACATATTAATTATGAAAAATCATGGAAGAAAATAGACTCCCTGATAGACAAAGGGCTCAGTCAATCGGCATTAGAAGAAGTGATGAAAGTGTATACTTCTTCGAAAGCCGAGAACAACGCCCCCCAGTTTGTTAAAGCCATCATGTATAGGATGAGGCTACAAAACAATTATCAGGAAGATTCGTACGAGAACAGTATCAAAGACCTGAAAACGGAAATCAAAACTGCCGCTTATCCCATAAAGCCAATTCTTCACTCCGTACTTGCCGAAATGTACTGGCGTTATTACAGCCTCAACAGGTGGAAATGGTCGCAGCGCACCGAAACCGTCAACTTTAAGGAAGACGATATGCAGACATGGGACTTGAAAAAGCTGGTGAAAGAAGTCATTTACAATTATGTGATGTCGCTGAACGATGTGGATAATCTTAAAAAGACCAATCTCGGCATTTATGATAATATACTTGTTAAGGACACCACTACCCGCAATTTAAGACCGACCCTTTACGATTTTCTTGCTAACCGTGCCATTGACTTTTTCATGAACGATGAATCGGAACTAACCAAACCTGCTTATAAGTTCGAGATAAGCAGCGAGGATTTCTTTAAGCCTTATTATGATTTTGCAAAGCTTTCCATTACTTCTAAAGATTCGCTGTCGCTGAAATATTATGCTGCCAAAATATTCCAGGACCTGCTCGCCTTCCATTCCAATGATACCGATCCTGCTGCGCTGATAGATGTTGATATTAAACGTTTGAAATTCGTTAAGGCGAATGCTGTTTTTGAAACAAAAGACAGTCTTTATCTTCAGTCATTGTTTAACCTTGAAACCAAATTCCTCAGGTTTCCTTCCTCAACTGATATTACTTATGCCATAGCCAATGAGTATTACATCAAAGGCTCCACTTACAATGCCGCCAAACCAGACGACCCTAATAAATGGTCTATGAAAAAAGCCATAGATAAATGCGAAGAAGCTGTTAAAGCATTTCCTAATACTTATGGGGCTTCCAACTGCAAATACCTTGAATATGTTATCCGCTTTAAATCAATAGCGATGGCTGTTGAAGAGGGTAATGCCCCTGATAAGCCTTTCAGATCGCTGGTTACTTACCGGAATGCAAAAGATATTAGTTTCCGCATAATTAATATCACTTATGAGCAGGATAAAAAATATATAAGCAAGTACTATGGTGAAGAACTTATTAAGCAATACCTGAAACAAAGTGTTATCAAGGAATGGGCTGCTACTTTCCCTGATGACGGTGATTACCAGTCTCATTCTGCCGAAATAAAAATGCCTGAACTTCCGCTTGGTTATTATGTTGTTCTGGCTTCCGACGGCAAGAACTTTTCAGCAAAAGAACAAATAGTGTCTTATTCGCATTTCTGGATCACCAATATAGGATTCATTGACAGGGCTAAAGACAAAGGCACTATGGATTTTTATGTTACCGACAGGGAAACGGGCGCTCCTTTGAGTAATGTTACCGCCATTGCATACACCAGCAAATACAATTATTTTACACGCGATTATGAGCCGGAGAGATTTAAAACACTTACCACTGATGCAAATGGTTACTTTGAAGTTCCTGCTGCTGACGATTACCGCTACTTCTGGATAGATTTCAATTATGGAAAGGACAGATTTGTGAATGACGGGAACTTTTACCAGTACAAGTATTACGATAGTGATTATTCCAACAACCTGAGAACCTTCTTTTTCACCGACAGGGCTATTTATCGCCCGGGACAAACTATCTATTTTAAAGGCATACTGCTAAAAACAGATAAAACGGGAAAGAAATTTGACATCTTCCCTCATCAGAAAACTACTGTTACTTTCTATGATGTGAACTATCAGAAGGTATCTGATCTTGAGCTTACTTCTAATGATTATGGAACATTTTCGGGTACATTCACTGCCCCAGCTTCTATTACAGGGCAGGTGTATATTACCAATGGTACCGGTTCACAATATTTTTCTATAGAGGAGTATAAGCGTCCTAAATTCGAAGTAAACATTGATACTGTAAAGGGCACTTATAAACTAAATGATATGGTTACAGTTAAGGGGCTGGCTAAAGCTTATGCGGGTAATGTTATCGATAACGCTGATGTGAAATACCGTGTTGTCCGCACAGCTACATTCCCTTACTGGTTTTACTGGTGGTGGGGATATTATCCTTCTTCTCCCGAAATGGAAATTATCAATGGTACAACTACAACTGATGATAAAGGTGAATTCTCTGTAAACTTTAAAGCTATACCCGACCTTGGTGTTTCCAAAAAATATACTCCCACATTTAATTATACTGTTTACGCTGATGTTACCGATATTAACGGCGAAACACATACTGCACAAAAGAATGTTGAAGTAGGTTATAAAGCGCTAAACCTGTCCGTCAATATTCCGACAGAAGTAGATAAGGAAGGGAAAGATTATTTTTATTTATACACTACCAACCTTAATGGCGACAAAGAGCCTGCCGCCGGAATTGTAAAGATATATAAGCTTAAACAGCCGGATAAGATTTTCCGTGACAGAAAATGGGGTAAACCGGATAAATATGTGATGTCGAAAGAAGAATATTATGCAGCTTTTCCTAACGACCTGTACGACGATGAAAACAATATGTACAAATGGGATAAAGGAGAGCAAGTGTTTGAAATGAATTTCCAAACGCCAAAGGATACGGCTATAATAGTAAAGAATCTCTCCGACTGGAAGCAAGGCGCTTATGTTGTTGAAGCCAAATCGAAAGACAAGTATGGCGAAGATGTTGACTATTTTGGCTACTTCACCGTATTCGGAATGAAAGAAAAACAAACGCCTGATAATGCCGTTAATTATTTTTCAATGGTGAAAGATGAATGTCAACCCGGCGACAGTGCTTCTTTTATACTTGGCACCAAAGATGCTAATACTTCGTTCCTTTATGAAATTGAGTACGACGGAAAGATTATCAACAGGCAATGGCTGAAGCTGAATAATGAGCAAAAGCTGATCACTATTCCCATTAAAGAAGAATATCGCGGAGGAATAGCCGTTCATCTTTTCACCATAAAACATAACAGGTATTATATTAATGAGCAGGCAGTAACTGTTCCTTACACGAACAAAGAGCTTGACATAGAATTTGAAACTTTCAGGGATAAGCTGCAGCCAGGGCAGAAAGAAGAATGGAAAATAAAAATAAAAAACAAGAAAGGCGATAAGGTCGCTGCCGAAATGCTGGCAACTATGTACGATGCTTCCCTTGATGCGTACAGGCCAAATTACTGGAATTTCAATATCTATAATGCTCTTTATTCAAATCTGTACTGGGACGGAAATTATTGCTTTGCCTTAAATAATTCAAGCTATTATTCTTCTTATAATGAGTCATATCCATATCCTATGTACCGACTATACGACAAGCTGAACTGGTTTGGCTTTGATTACGGAGGAAATTACAGGTATGATTTTGATGGCGATGGTGTTTATGATGAGGTAACAGCCACAGGCAGCAGTGCCCCGGGGGTGGAAAAATGAGAATGGAAGCTCAAAAAGCGGCTCCTGTTTCGGCGGCTACAGAAGAAAAAGAAACAGATAATGGCGAAGCATATCATTCTTATGATAAAAAGGCGGATATGGTTACTACTCCATCGGTTTTAGATCAGACAGTCACTAAGAATGCCGAACGTGGACTTATTGCAGGGGAGATAGCCGGAAAAGATGGCAGAGGTAATACATCTGCAGAACTTGCCGGTGTTCAGGCACGTACCAATTTCAACGAAACTGCTTTCTTTTATCCCCAGCTTCAAACCGATGAAAATGGTGAAGTGATAATTTCATTCACTATACCCGAAGCCTTGACAAAGTGGAAAATGATGGGGCTTGCCACTACCAAAGACCTTAAGATAGGGCAGATAGAAAAGGAACTGGTTACACAGAAAGACCTGATGATAGTTCCCAATGTTCCGCGTTTCTTCAGGGAGGATGATAAGCTGACCTTTACAGCCAAAGTTTCCAACCTTACAGATAAAGAAATGAAGGGTGATGCACAATTGTTCCTCTTTGATGCAACAACAGACAAACCTATTGATGGCCTTTGCAAGAATGCTGGAGGAATGAAAGCATTCACCGCTAACAAAGGTCAGAGCGCTGTGGTGAACTGGAACATTGAGATACCCGAAGGCATAGGCGCTATTAAATACAAAGTGGTTGCCAAGTCGGGCAAATTCACCGATGGTGAAGAAATGGCTATCCCTGTGCTTAACAACAGAATGCTGGTTACCGAAACCTTGCCTCTGCCGATTCGCGGAAAGCAAACAAAGGATTTTACTTTCGAAAAGCTTGTCAATTCTAAATCATCAACCACGCTTAAGAATTACAAGCTGACACTGGAATACACTTCCAATCCTGCATGGTACGCCATACAGGCGCTTCCTTATATGATGGAATATCCTTATGAGTGTGCCGAGCAGGTGTTCGACAGGTTCTATGCCAACAGCATAGCTGCACATATTGCCAATTCGCATCCAAAGATAAAAGCTGTTTTCGACAGTTGGAGAACGCTTACACCAAATGCGCTTCTGTCTAACCTTGAAAAGAACCAGGAGCTTAAGTCGCTTATGTTGGAAGAAACACCCTGGGTTTTGGAAGGAAAAGATGAAAGCGAAAGAAAACAACGCGTTGCTTTACTTTTCGACCTGAATAAAATGAGCTATGAGCTTGATAAAGCCGAGGCGAAGCTTGAAAAGATGCAATTACCTAACGGCGGCTGGCCCTGGTTTGGCGGAGTGGAAGACGACAGGTATATTACGCAATACATTATTACCGGTTTCGGTCATCTTGATAAGCTTGGAGTAAAGAGCATACGCGACGATAACAAAAGCTGGAAAATGTTGAAAGCAGGCGTATTATATCTTGATGACAGGATGCGCGAAGATTACGACTGGCTGAAGAAAAATTTAACAAAAGATGAAATGGCGAAGAACCATATCGACGGGCTTGAGATACAATACCTATATGCACGCAGCTATTTCCTGCAAGATTTTAGTGTTGAGAACAGGAACAAAGAAGCCTATGATTACTATACGGGTCAGGCTAAGAAATACTGGCTCGACAATAACCGATACCTGCAAGGGATGATAGCGCTTGCGCTGAACAGGATGGGCGATAAAGCTACTCCTGTCGGTATTATGAAATCGCTTAAGGAAAATTCCCTTAACAGCGACGAAATGGGAATGTACTGGAAAGATATGTCGGAAGGTTATTACTGGTACCAGGCTCCTATTGAAACACAGTCGCTGCTGATTGAAGCATTCGATGAAGTGGCTAACGATACTGTTTCAGTTAACAATCTTAAAATATGGCTGCTGAAGCAAAAGCAAACGCAGGACTGGAAAACTACCACTGCAACTGCCGAAGCCTGCTATGCTTTGTTATTAAGAGGAAGTAACTGGATTGCAAGCGATCAGTTGGTTAAGATTAAAGTGGGCGATATGGATATTGACCCTAAGAAAATGGATAATGTAAAGGTTGAAGCAGGCACAGGATATTTCAAAACATCATGGAGCGGAAACGAAATAACTCCTGAAATGGGCAAGGTAAAAGTTACCAAGAGCGATGAAGGTGTTTCCTGGGGCGCTATGTACTGGCAATACTTTGAGCAGCTTGATAAAATAACACCTGCCGAAACTCCTTTGAAACTGGAAAAGAAACTTTTCCTGCAAAAGACTTCCGATACAGGGCCAGTTATTGAACCTATCACAGATGCGACCAAACTGAAAGTTGGCGATAAGATTAAAGTACGCATTGAGCTTCGCGTTGACAGGGATATGGAATATGTGCACATGAAAGATATGCGGGCATCGGGTTTTGAGCCAACCAATGTTTTCTCGGAATACAAATACCAGGATGGTTTGGGATATTATGAAAGCACCCGCGATGCCTCCACTAATTTCTTCTTCTCCTATCTGCCCAAGGGAACGTATGTGTTCGAATATCCGCTGGTGGTTTCGCTGAACGGTGATTTCTCCAACGGCATTACAACCATACAGTGCATGTATGCACCCGAATTCAGCGCACATTCGGAAGGGATAAGGGTGAAAGTGGGAGAGTGAGAGTGTGTTGAGTTGGGAGTTATGAGTATGGAGTCGGGAGTTTACTATTTTAACTCCTAACTCCGCACTACTGACTCACTACTCTTTTATAAACTTACTTACAGCAACACCCTTTTCCATTTTCGCTTGCACTATATAAACTCCACATGGCAATGCCGAAACATCTATATTTGTTTTATTGCCTGTTGCCGTAATAGTTTTTACAAGTTGGCCTTGAATGTTTGTTATTTCTATTACTGCTGATTGAAGGCTTTCAATTGTTAAATTATCCACAGTGGGGTTAGGGAATATAACTGGAAAATAATTCGAGCGGACTGTGCTAATGCCAACTGGTCCTTGGTATTCATAAGCACCTATATCTATAATACTACCTATGATTCTTGGATTTCCTGCTAAATCTAAAGCGGGTAGATTAAGTCCTGTCGTATTTGGATTTCCTGCATTAATACATGGAGAACCTGTCTGCAATGACCAGTTGGCTGTTAACCCGTTATATCCTGTTCCACTGCCAGTTGTAGGCGAAATAAACGAAGGGATAGTGTCGATATTATTCTGGTAAGTACCAGTATAAAAATTGCCAGTGGTAATACCGAATGAAGAAGTACCACCTTGTACATCGCAATAATAAAAATTAGGGTTGCTTGCTTCATCATATAAGTACACTTCGGTACCACTTGTGCTCGCCGTATCACCCCATAAAATCGTATTATTCAACGTTGGGCTAGCACTGTTTTCGCAATATAGTGCTCCCCCCTTAATAAGTGCATTATTATTTGCAATAGTGTTATTTGTAATTGCAGGACTGCCGTCGTTACTGCAAATCCCTCCACCATAATTAGCTGTGTTATTAATAATTGCATTATTGATAATTTTTGAATTACTGCTTGAACAAGAAATTCCACCACCAGTATAACTCGCTGTGTTATTTGAAATAATATTATTTAAAATAGTTTCGTAACTGGAGCACGAAATTCCACCACCGTCTATAGTTGAGTTATTGGTAATGATATTATTGGAGATAGTTGAACTGCTTCCACCACAAGCAATTCCACTACCAGTATTATTAGAAATATTATTATTGGTAATTGTTGACATGTCATTATCGCAGGAAATTCCATCCTCTGAGTTATGTGAAATGATGTTATTTGAAATAGTTTCCTTTCCTCCGCAAACAATTCCACCACCAGCTGTAGCAATATTGTATTTAATTATGTTATTTGAAATTATCTCATTACCATAGGCCGAGATTCCTCCGCCCCATGAATTAGGCGTGCTATTGTATATAAATATATTATTATTAATTATAGGACTACTACCACCATCGGAAGATATTCCACCACCACCCCAAGCTGCTGTATTGTATGAAAAGGTGTTATTTTCAATTATAGGGCTGCTGTTGGTACAATAGAGTCCTCCGCCTTCAGCTCTAGTTGAAGCATTATGTGAAATAAGACTGTTTGATAGGATAACTTTGGAGTAGTTATTAAATAATATTCCTCCTCCATTGCTGTATACTGTAGTAGGGGCGGCAGGTGAAGCTATACCGTATTCAATTTTACAGTACATAATCTTTGATGTATCATTAGTTGTAGGAGTGTTGTCAAACTGTATGCCATACCATCCGTTTGTTGTATCTGAAGCGATAAAAGTAATTGTGTCAACGGCAGTACCTATTGCAAGCAAACGACCCTGTACATATATTTTATAAATCCCCTGGATGCTTACATATACACCTGGTTCAATGATAAGAGTTGAATCATTTGGTATCATTAGAGAACCTTGAATTAAATAGGGTGAACCAGCAAGTGTCCATGTGCCATAAACATTTCCTGTTGGAATAGTAGTTTGTGCATTCACAAAGCTTACCAAACTTATAAATGCAATAAGAAGGAAAAATCTTTTCATAACTTTTATAATTAATAAGCATCAAAGATATTATAATATAAAGCTGAAATCAAGCATTTTAGCAAAAATATTTGCCGTAGCTGTTTCCCCAAGACCAATTTAAGTTCCAGCACTCCCTTTATCCACTTCGGCATATCCTTTAGTAGTTTCGGCAGTTGCGTGAGCTGCATTCGCTCTTGTGCAACTTACTCGCGCACCTCCTTCACTCACTGGGAGACTTGCTCCAATTACTGGAGGACATGCTTTAATGACTGGCAGACTTGCTTTTGTGAACGGCGGACTTGCTCCAATTACTGGAGGACTTGTTTTAATGACTGAAGGACTTGCTTCAGTCATCGGAGCACTTCCGTGAGTGTCTCAGGGTGTCCGTTGTGTATATTGCGCAATCCGTTGGGTAACAAAAGCAGTTCCCGCAGTGACTAAAGGTGTACGTTGAGTAACTCGCGCAGGTGCTCAGGTATATGGCGCAGGTCGTTGGGTATATGGCGCAGGTGCTCAGGTATGTGGCGCAGGTCGTTGGGTAAGCTGCACAGACCTGTTACCGGCAAAATGAAATCGCCCGCTCAGTACAGGAGTTCTTCTGCAGAGCGGGCGAATTGGCAATCAGGAAAATCATGGTAATCAGGTAACTATTATATAGAAAGAAATCTGTTTTGCAAAAAATATTCAAACGAAAAAAAAGGGGAACCAGAGAATCGGAGAATGGGCGATAATTCACCGTTTCACCCATTCCCCCATTCACTTTTTTGTCATTGTATTTTTGCGTTTTAGTTTTACTTGGGTATATTTATGCTATAGTAGCACATACATTCTGGCTCCAGGCTCCTTCCCAGCCTGTAGTGCCTATGTAACGTGCAATATACCATGCCGTTTGCCTTTGCTGTGTTGACACGGTAAATATGCTGTGGTTACGCCATTTCCCGCTGAACAGCAAGTGGGTATATTGCGAAGGGTCGGTGGGTGCGGTAGTCCCTATAAAACGTGCAATTTCAATAAATTTCATGCCTTTGGGCATACCTTTACTTTTAGGTGAACCAGGGTTTACCGATTCAATGGTATGCTGTAAAGGTTTAATTCCAGAGATCATCAACGAAGGCACAGCTTGCTGGGTATGCACGGCATCCAGCGAAGGAGTAAGCGGGTTAGGTTCCGAAATGTACCATGCTTTTTTATCGGCAGCGGTCAACGTGCCGGAGTTAACCTTTTCAAGTTCCTTTAAAATGATTCTTTCAGCACGGATAAGTTTCAGTGCATTTTTCTTAATGGTGTTTTTCTGCAAAGTAAGCGTCTCGTCTGTTGTGCCTTTGGCTTTTTCTGCTGTGTACACGTCTTCCCAGCTATTAGCTGTAGTTGGCGTACCCAGCAATGCCAGCAGCGGGTTGTAAATAGTTGTTGTATTTACGCCCAGCCTGACATAGGTATCAACGGCAGGAGTGCTGCTTGTGGTGTCTGGCACTGCAAGGTTTGCCATTAAGTTCTTGAATGCCGCATCGAATAATGCATCTTTTACAGGAAATGCAAGCGATTTTTCTGCTTTTTTTGCTATTGTTATCATGACAAATGTCATTACAAATCTTTCTCCATAGCTGAGAGGTTCTGATTTTTCAATTTTTGTTTTCATAATATTAGGTTTTTTAGGTTAATAAATGAAAAAATGTTGATACAAAATTATCATAACAAGAATGCCATTTAAAATAATGGCATAACTACCTTTTGAGAAAAAATAAAATTTTTTAACAAAAGGCATGGAAACAAAAAAATAGAGACTATATTTAGCGATCAGGCAGAGTATATTCTCCTGAAAGGAAAGTTGAAGAAGAAGCTAGTCGAAGTCAACATTTAAGAATCACTCTTTAACAAGCTTCTTCCTAATAAGCTTGCCATTTCCGCTTATCTCCACTATATACAGACCAGCTTCAAGGTTTCCGGGCATAATGGAAATAGCACGGTTTGCATTTGTTTTTATTTGAGTGTTAAAAACTTCTTTTCCCGTAATATCCATTACTTTCACATAGAACTCATCATTTCCGGAGGAGGAAAACTTAATGGTAAATTCATTGGTAAAAGGATTGGGGAAGATATCAACATTTGTCGGCATGTCTGTTGAAGAAATACCAGTGCCACTGCATCCAGTGCCGCAAAATTTGCTTAGCATCCTTACATAGGAAGCATTGGTATAAATACCGGCCTCTGTTACTGTCCATGAATCTATTGGCCAGCCGTCATTAAAATCCTTATATGATTTCTGAATAGGCTGATTCAATGGTGGCATTTCAGGTGTTGAACATAAAGCATTATTGGCTGAGCTTCCGCAACCCGAAGGGCAACATCCATCCAATGAATAAGAAGGGTTTGGTCCACCGGGAATATATCCGGGAGCGGGGCCATAAGTACTTGAACCTACTACGCCCCACAAAGCGCTTCCATGTGTGAACCAGCTATGATAAAACTGCGTGACAGAGTTGCCTGCGCCAAAGCCACTCATATTGCTTAAATAGACTTTTGAATTAGGGTTCACTCCATGCATGTAATTCACATAGCCCAGCGCACTGTTACTGTAATTGGCGGCATCGGTGGCGTCCATATTATACACATTCATATTCAGCAAAATATTGCCCTGACATGATTTGGTGTTGTTGCTGTTCCAGGTATAATTACCATCATTTACCCATGCCCTGTATGCATCTGTTTTATTGATGTATGCCGGAAGGTTATCGGTGTTTCCAGATATAACACTGTTGCTGTAAGTGTTGATAATGTCTGTTCCCACGCTTGCGGTAATTCCGGAAAGAGAGGCGTAATAAAGTAAGGCATCCTGCATCTGGTTTTCAAAAGGATACACATAGCCCCAACTCATCATATTCGAAGAAGCATAATTGCTTTCAACGAAATTCTTATAAACACTGCTTCCTGTAATATCATACAAGAAAACGGCTGCGGCTATTCTTCTGGTAAACCTTCCGTATGAATCCACTTCCTGTTCTCCGGCTGCAAGTATTCCGGTATTGTAAAAAGTGTCTAATGGATTTGTAGAAGCCCAGTTCCAGGCATTTATGGCGGCAGTTTGTAAAGTGGATGCATAAGCGGTTTGTCCTGCTGCAAGAAATTGTTTGGATGCTAAAGCAAACAGCGCTGAACAGGTAAGGGAAGCCGAAGTAGTTGCAGGACCATATTTTCTTTGAACTGTATCAGCAGAGGGTGGAGATGCTGCACCGCCGCCAATAACACAAAGAACGGAACCATTACTTTGCTGCATCTTTAACAGCCAATCCAATTCATATTTTGCTTCATCCAAAATATCCGGTATGCCATTCCCGCTTTCTGGAATGTTGTTATCATCACCAAACACAGATGGGTTTTCCTTATAAGCAAGCAGTAGATCCATTAAAGTGCTGAAAGTAAAATTCACATACTTGTTGTAATCTCCGGCATCATGCCATCCACCACTTAAATTCTTTGATGTTGAAACACTGTTGTTGTTGTACAATCTGCAATCAAGGTCCTGCTTTGTTCCTGCATGACAGGCAGCATCAGCCCACCCTGCTCCGGCACAGGCAGCAGTCTTTGCACAACCGCAACGTTGATAGTAGAACATTCTCAATGCCTGCTTCAGAACATTATTGTAAACGCAGGGATCTATAGTAAATTTAAATGAACCAACATTATTTGTGACATCGTAAATATAATAGTCGCCCTGCGTAGCAAGTGAAGAAAAATCGAACCACCAAACCTTATCGCCGCTTTGCGATTGGGTTGCTCCACCATCCCATGCAACGGGACTTCCTGTAAACATAACAGCATCTGTATTCCAGTCACGCACCTGGTAAGTTACACCGGGAGTAAATGACAATGTATCGTTATATCCAATAAGCGGATTGGAAATCACTGCTACTTTGGCATCGCCGGGGCGATAGCCAAACTGGTCGGTCTTTATAAATTCAGTAGTTGTTGCCGGTGAGTGAACAGCCTTTAGCTGCTGGGCAAAACTATTAATAGTGAATGCTATTAAGCTAAATGTAAAAAGAACTAAAAGGAATATTTGTTTTTTCATATCATTGGTTTTGAACTTTATATACAAATGAATAAAATATTTCTGAATTAACCTATCCATTATTTGAAATATATTCTAAAAACGTCGCTGATAAATTTCTGTAATATTATCACGATATAATCATTATTTCATACTTTTGCAGTTAAGCTTATATCCATGCCACAACTTTCAGTTGTAATAATTACATTAAACGAAGAACGAAACATTGCTCGTTGTCTTGCTTCAGTAAAAGACATAGCCGATGACCTGCTGGTGGTGGATTCATTTTCTACTGATAAAACAATTGAAATTGCCGAGGCAAATGGAGCAAGGGTCATTAAGCATAAATTCGAAGGATATATAGAACAAAAGAACTGGGCATTATCACAGGCAAACTATCCATTTGTTCTTTCTCTTGATGCCGACGAAGCATTGTCTGACCAACTTCGTGCATCAATTATAGAAGTAAAGAACAATAAGCAGTGCGATGGATACACCATGAATCGCTTTACCAATTATTGCGGTAAATGGGTACGTCATTGCGGCTGGTATCCCGATACGAAACTGCGTCTTTTTGACCGGACCAAGAGCAAGTGGGGCGGAGTGAATCCTCACGACAAGCTTGAAATGGAAACAGGAGCAAAAGTATTTCATCTTAAAGGCGACATTTTACATTATTCTTATTACACCCTTGCCGACCATATTAACCAAGTGAATAAGTTTACTGAAATAAGCGCAAATGCTCTTTTTACAAAGGGTAAAAAAGCCAGTTTATTTAAGATAAAGTTCAGCCCTCTGATTAAATTTACTAGAGACTATATCTTTAAACTTGGCTTTCTTGATGGGTACACAGGCTTTGTTATTAGTCGCATTTCTGCACATGCAGCCTTTTTGAAATATGCCAAGCTTAGACAGCTTAACAAATCGAAATCTTTTCAGGACAAATTATAATCAGTTGTTATGAAAATCATTACTTACAATGTAAACGGTATCCGTGCTGCGCTTGGCAAAGGATTCATGGAGTGGATAAAATCAGTCAACCCAGATATTATCTGCCTACAGGAAACAAAAGCTCAGCCCGAGCAATTGCCTTTATCCGATTTTAACGATGCCGGTTACCTTAATTACTGGTATTCTGCGCAGAAAAAGGGTTACAGCGGCGTTGCCGTTCTTACTAAAACTAAGCCAGATAACATTTCCTATGGAATGGGTATTGAAAAATATGATAATGAAGGAAGATTCTTGAGGGTTGATTATGGAGATATTTCTGTTGTCAGCGTTTATCACCCTTCAGGTTCTAGCGGCGATGAACGGCAAGCATTCAAAATGATATGGCTTGAAGACTTTTTGAATTATATTAATAAACTGAAAAAGACGCGTCCGAATCTGATACTTTGCGGTGATTACAATATCTGCCATAAGCCTATAGATATTCACGACCCCATAAGAAATGCCACTTCTTCTGGTTTTCTTCCTGAAGAGCGCGAATGGCTTACACGATTCATCGACAGTGGTTTTATTGATTCGTTCAGGGTGTTTAATAAAGAGCCAAAACAATATACATGGTGGAGTTTCCGCTCCAATGCCCGCAGCAAAAACCTTGGCTGGCGCATAGATTATAACATGGTTAGCCTGCCGCTTGAAAACAGGTTAAAACGTTCGGTTATTTTGCCAGAAGCGAAACATTCTGACCATTGTCCCGTATTACTCGAAATAGATTTTTAACGAATTATTTTATACTTTTGTTGAAATTAAAAAACCGGTAAAATGAAAACATCAGTTATGAGATCTGTATTTTACATTGCAGTTTGCTGTGCATTCTTTTTCTCCTGCGTTCCCGCACGCAAGTATGATGATCTGAAGAAAAAAGAATCGGCTACTCGTTCTGCAAATGATGAACTAACTGCTGAAAATCAAGCATTGAGCACCAAATACGCACATCAGCAAATTGTCATAGATAACCTGACAAAAAAGCTGGATGCGCTTCAGCTTGATTCAAACCTCAGGGGGTCTACTATTCATACATTGACTACCAATTATGATGAACTTAATCAAACTTATCAGCTTTTGCTGAAGAATTACAAAGACCTTCTTGCAGGCAATAACACCGAAACTCAAAAAATTCTTTCCCAGTTAAAAAACACACAGGATAGTTTGCTAAATAAAGAAGATGCTTTTAAAAGACTGGCTGCCGACCTTAATGCAAAGCAATCAAATCTTGACAAAGTGGGAAAAGAACTCGATGCTTCCAAGGCTGACCTTATGGCTAAAGATGCCAAGCTTAATGAGCTTCAGGCTATCCTTGATAAAAAAGATTCTACTGTAAGAGCCTTAAAGGGAAAAGTAATGGATGCGCTTACCGGTTACGAAGGAAATGGCTTAACTGTTACCCAGAAAAATGGCAAGATCTATGTTTCGCTTGATGAAAGCCTTTTATTTGCATCGGGCAGTTTTACTGTTGACCCCAAAGGGGTAGAAGCCATTAAAAAACTTGCAAAGGTGCTGGAAACAAACCAGAATATTAATGTGCTGATTGAAGGACATACCGACAACGTTCCGTTTAAAGGCACGGGTGTGCTGAAAGATAACTGGGACTTAAGCGTTATGAGGGCAACTTCCATTGTAAAAATCATTACATCCAACAGCACTGTTGATCCAAAGAGACTAACAGCCGCAGGAGCAAGCCAATTTGACCCTGTTGAAAGCAACGACACCAAAGCAGGAAGGGCGAGTAACCGCCGTACTGAAATTATCCTTACTCCGCAGCTGGATAAATTATTCCAAATTATAGAAACAAATTAAGAATTCGGTAGTTTATTATTTATTGGTATAATATCGTACCATCGGTCGGCTTTTAGATGTGCGATCAGCTATTTCGAAGCCTGCTTTTTCAAACGATTTATATAAGCCGATCCATGCAAAAGCATCCGGTAGTTTATCTTGAGTAGGTATTGTTGGGTATGCTTCAATTATGGGGATATTTTTCTCTTTAGCATATTTAATTATGGCTTTCAGCATGGCAACAGATACTCCTTTTCTGCGAAAACCTTTGTCGATAAAGAAACAGGGTATTGACCACACAGATTTATCGTCAATGCGCTTATGCACCCTTGAGTTTTCTAACTTAACAAACACTTCTCTCGGCGCAAATGCACACCATGCAATGGCTTGTCCTTTATAAAAGCCAAGTATTCCTGTTGGTTTATTTTCCCAGACAAGCTTTTTCATCAGCTTCTTGTTTCCATCATTTTGCTTGCCTTCCATAAAGTCCGATTTATTACGTCGGAACGACATGCACCAGCAATTGCTGCATGCGCCCCTGCTCCCGAATAACTGAACAAATTTATCCCAGTTGTTTTTGGATAAGGGTTCGAATAACAGTTGACTAATTATTTCCTTTGGTTCGTTTGATTTCATTAAATTAAACTGAAGTTATTCCTTCACAAACTTCTTCACAACTATTCCATTATTGCTCTTCATCTTTACAAAGTACATCCCATTTGTAAAGTCCGAAATATCAATAGTTGTTTTATTTTGAAGCAAAGACTGTTGTAATAACAACTGTCCTTGTAAATTAAATATCAAAGCGGCTTCATCTTTATTTAAAGATGTGCTTTCAATCGTAATATTATTATGGGCGGGGTTTGGATATAAGGCAAAATTATTATTGAAACTCTTATCTTTTATGCCTGTAGTTGGGCATCCTATCAAAGAGTAGAATTCTGCTGTGTCGCCATTAAAAACATTCAGATCCATATCACTTATCCCGCTTATTCCCGGAACGGTACCTGTCCAATCATATTGTTTAAAAGCCCAATCTGTCCATACACCAATATTTGCGGGTGGTGTAGTTGAGCTTGTTCCCGGATTTGATATCCAAAGTTTATATGTATTTAATGAACTATTAAGGTATGCCGCCGTGAAGTATGTTTACATATCCCTGAAGTGCTGGGTCGGCTGCCATTCGGTATATATTTCATCGCCATCTTCATAAAATTCCAGCCTTAACCCTGTTGGGTTATCAGGCGAACAGCCAAAACAGCAGTAATCTTCTACTTTGATATATGGATTTTTGATCTTACGCATATTTGCGGCAAAGATAAAAAAAAAAAGAGTTTAAACTTTTTGCTGGTTTAGGAATATTGTTTAAGAGGTTCTAATAATTATCAAATTCGTCATTGCGAAGGAGGAACGACTGAAGCAATCTATTGATTTTTAGATTGCTTCACTACGTTCGCAATGACGTGCTTTGAATTTTAGAAGTCCCCTTAAGAAAGCAGTTTTTGTTCGTTTATTAAGCATTCTTCCCAAATAATATGTATTTCTTGTCAAGATAACAACCATTCTTGTTAAGTTAACAACTATTCTTGTTAAGTTAACAACCATTCTTGTTAAGTGAACAACTATTCTTGTTAAGTGAACAACCATTCTTGTTAAGTGAACAACCATTCTTGTTAAGTGAACAACTATTCTTGTTAAGATAACAACCATTCTTGTTAAGTGAACAACTAATTCACATCTTGTTAAGTTAACAACCATTCTTGTCAAGATAACAACTATTCTTGTTAAGTTAACAACCATTCTTGTCAAGCTAATGCATATTCTTAACAAGAATGAGGGTAAAATGAACAAGAATTCACATTCTATCATTCACTCATTCATTCATTTTCCCTTAATTATCATAAAATATAAGCATTCTTAGCAATCAGTCAAGATATAGTATATTTGCATATAAATTTTATCCCTATGGAATTATCAGCATTAACATCAATAAGCCCTGTTGATGGGCGCTACCGAAACCAAACCGCCGAACTTGCCCAATATTTTTCAGAATATGCCCTGATTCGATACAGGATATTGGTGGAAATAGAATATTTTATTTCGCTTTGCGAATTGCCGCTTCCGCAGCTTAAAGAAATTAAAAAAGAACAGATAAAGAAAATAAAGGATATATACCTGAATTTCACTCCCACCGAAGCTTTGAAGATAAAGGAAACAGAAAAAACCACCAATCACGATGTAAAAGCAGTGGAGTATTACCTGAAAGAAAAATTCAGCAAACTGGGGCTTTCCAAATATTCCGAATTCGTACATTTCGGGCTAACCTCGCAGGATATTAATAACACTGCTATTCCATTGTCTTTAAAAGAAGCTTACAAGCATTGCCTGTTGCCTTTGTTCGATTCGCTTGCTAAAAAACTGGAAGAACTTATCAGAAACTGGAATCAAATTCCTATGCTTGCCCGCACACACGGTCAGCACTAACTGTTGACCAGGAAGAAGAAGATGTGGAAAACGTTGAGGGAGGATATTGATTGGTTTCAGCAGCGCTGGTACATCCACCCGTTCCGCAAGATTGAGCACCGGCTTTGTTATTAAGTATATCCGCACTCAAATAATATGATAATATTACTATGATAAAGAGCAAATATCTTTTCATAGAAAATTTATGTATTGTAAATTACTCTTTATTTTGTCCTTTGAGTGAGAGCAGTCTTCTGGATTCACTCATAAACCATTGCTATTACTCTTTCACAAACTTCTTCACTACCACTCCATTTTCAGATGTCATTTTTACAAAATACATCCCGTTTGTAAAGTTTGAAATATCAACAATTGATTTTGGACTGCTAAATTGTTTGCTGAAACATTAACTGCCCTTGTAAATTATATATTAAAACCTTTTCGTTTTTATTATTATTTAAAACAGAGTTTTCGATAGTAATATTATCTTTAGCTGGGATGGGGTATATGATAAAATTATTATCCGAAGATATTACAGGAATACCCACCGTACTGCATCCCATTAAAGTTCTGAGTGCTGCTAGGTTTCCATTAAAGGCATCCCCATCCACACCTCCTGCAGAAATTCCATTAACGGCAACAGCATCAGAGTATTGTTTAAAACTCCAATTGGGGTACCATGGGCCTAAATAGGTAGAAGAAGGTGATGATGTAGAGCTACCATCTGGGTCTGCTGTCCAAATATTACAATAAGAAGTTAAGGAACTTTCCTGTTCATTTGCAATGGAACCATCAGTATAAAGAATTGGTTTAATGCCTGTAGCTGTTTTAACTGTATTCATCCAGACTTTCGATCCATGCTTCTTGTTGGGCGCTTGTCATCGATCCCGACACATCTGTTTCATAATCAAGGGCGGGCGGTAATTCACATGACTTACATATAAGGCTGCGCCACACTTAGAAATTGATTTGCTTCATCAATAGCATCCGCAATTGTAGGGTTTATCGTGGGTGGGCGAAGTGATAAGCACCCATATATACACCAGCATTTACACCAGCAACCGCATTAGTTAAATAATCGCCATCTGTGTAAGTTTCGCCTTCTGTGGCTTTAGCCCATGCGAATACGATTCCGTCGCCAGCAACCTCAGTCCAATTTATAGTGCCCTGGTAATTTGAAACATCAATACCAAGTATGATAGTACTTGTTGATCCACTGGCATCCCTCCAAACTAAAGTTGAATACGGAGAACCTGTATTGGTTGTGCAACCAGAAACTGTTGTCAAAAGCCTGACAACGCCTGTAAATGTAGCTGTCCATCTTATATAAGGAGCATTAGGGCATCCTGTCAACCCACAATTATTGGCATAACAAAGTGGGGACTGATCAGAATTATCGAACAAAGTCAATTCTGCATCCCATTCTTGTAATCCTCCAAAATTGCTGCAATATGTCCATTCATAGGTGTCGCCCGAAGTTACATCAAACAATGTCCAGTTGCCTGCATTCATATACGCACTAACTGTTGACCAGGAAGAAGAAGATGTGGAAAACGTTGAGGGAGGATATTGATTGGTTTCAGAAGAACTTGTGCAGAAACCGCTGGTAGCACATGTTTGCGCGTTTGTGCTTAAGCCCCAAAAGGTGAGCACAACAAAAATGGTAATGATTTTCCTCATATATGATATATTTTAGTTTTTAATGAACTTGTTCACTTTAGTTCCGTTTACCGATTTCACTTTTACAAAATACATCCCTTTGGTGTATGCAGAAACGTCAATAGTGGTTTTTGCTTGTAACATTTCCATGTGCATTAATAGCTGTCCTTGTATGTTATAAATCTCAATCATTTCATCATTATTGCCGAATGCAGGATATTCAACAGTAATTTTATCATTTGAAGGGTTGGGGTATACTGCAAAATTATTATCAACAAAATTTTCACGAATGCCGGCAGTATTGTTTTCTGCTAATGTGGATGAGCAACCCATTAACGTATTCAACGCTGTCATATTTCCGTTAAACACATCCAGGTCAACATTACCGGCATCATTGATCCCGGAAACTGTAGCTGTCCAGTTGTACTGCTTGAATGCCCAGGTGGTCCATGAACCAAGATCGCTTGCAGGAGGCGGCGTTGTGTAGCTGCCATCAGGATCAGCCATCCAGAGCGGATATGTTTTTAAAGAACTTCCCAATGAGGAAGCAATAGAACCATCTGAATACAAAATAGGGGTGATACCTGTAGCATTTTTAACGGCTGTCATCCATGCCTGCACCCATGTAGTAAGTGTAGAAGCTGAAAGACTGCCTGTTGTTTCGAAATCAAGAACGGGAGGCAGTTCGCATGATTTAATATAAGAACCTGCCACGCTTAAAAAGTGGCTTGCTTCTGCTGTAGCTGTATTATCTTCAGGATGGGCAAAGTGATAAGCTCCCATTTTTACACCTGCATTTTCACCATTTACCATATTGGTCACAAAATCAGCATCTGTTATGGAAACACCTTCAGTGGCTTTGGCAAATGCAAATACATATCCCGCAGTTTTAACTTGTGACCAGTTTATGGTGCTGCCCTGGTAGCTGGAAACATCAACGCCCAGTATGGGAGTATTTTGCACGGGTGCAACAACACTGAATGTATATTGATTCGAAGATTGTCCGCTTGGATTGGTAGCTTTTACTGTCCATGTATCTGCGTTGATTCCCGTTGTAATGGACATTTTTAATTGTGTGCTGCTGACAAAAGTTACATTAGCTGCAGGCACCTGATAGTCCGACTGCCCTGTCCATGTTAAGGTGAGGGTTGGTTTGCTCACAAAATTAGCACCATTAATTGTAATTATCTGTGCGCTTGCAGAGCCCGTAACAGGACTTGGGCTTACGCTGCTGATAGAAGGCGCTGCTGCTGCCTGATTCACGGTT
This sequence comes from uncultured Bacteroidota bacterium, assembly GCA_963831005.1. Classification (GTDB taxonomy): domain Bacteria; phylum Bacteroidota; class Bacteroidia; order Bacteroidales; family CG2-30-32-10; genus CAWHOW01. The sequence continues at coordinate 112,474 of CAWHOW010000015.1, read as the reverse complement.
AATGTTACTGCATTTGTATTCCATGCGGTTGTACAGGTTCCGCCTATAATACAACGGTATTCATAACCCGACATAGAGGTTGTTGTAGGATTGATAACAAGGCTGGCAGAAGTTGTTCCGCTATAAGGACTGCTGCTAGGCACATTGCTCCAGGTACTTCCACTATTTATACTGTACTGCCACTGATAAGTGGGACCTGTTCCCTGAACAGTTATGCCGAAAGTAGCAGAAGCAGGCGCGGTTACAGTTTGATTTGAAGGAGAAGTTCCCTTGGTAACTGTGGTGCAGCATGTACCGCTTGCCGATTGTCTCCATGCCAGTGTATTATATGGAGCCCCTGTATTACTCTTGCAGCCGGAACCGCTTACATAAGCAGTGGTCAATACCCTTACGGTACCCGTAAAATTAGCCGTCCACCTAATATAAGGAGCATTTCCATTGGTTCCGCAAACATCGGTTGAAAAACACAAAGGAGTTGTAAGATTGGAATTATTATATAAAGTTAACTGTGCATCCCAAGCGGTTGACACTCCACCATAGCTTTCGCAATATGTCCAGTCGTAGGTATTTCCGCAGCTAACATTAAAAAATGTATAATTGCCTGCATTCATATAAGCATGCGTTTGCCAGGAAGTGCTTGGGGTAAATGTACCCGTTGGATATTGATTGGTAAAGTTTGAACAACCTCCCGAAAGGCATTGCTGTGCATTTACATTAAAGCTAAAAATAACGAACAATAAAATGGCAGAAAGTAAGTGTTTCTTCATAGCTATTGGTTTTGTTCCTGTAAAAATAATACTTTTTTAACACAAGGCAATAATACTTATTAATTTTTTTTAAATGACAGAAATAAGGTTTTTAGTTAACATGCCTACTTTAAAAGACTCAGGTATCAAGCCCCAAAAACAAAACCCCAGGTATCTTATTGGAATTTGGGGCTGTTAAAAATGATTTTATATTGATAGTAAGTCGCCCGCTTTTTGAGAAATGGCACAACCGACAAGGAAGGAGTAATAATTGGCTCGAAAGAAGTAACAATTGGCTTGCAGGAAGTAACTACGGGCGCATTATCCGTTCCTAAGCGTATATTCAAATCAAAATGAAGTATTTTACACCGCTCAAGGTATAGCTATAACATTTCTTTATACAATAATTCTATTGGTTAGCCCTGATGGCATCAACCGGATTGAGGCGGGCGGCAGCCCACGCCGGAACAAAACCGGCAATAATGCCTATGATGCCTGATGTAATAATACCAAGCATGATGTTACCCATTCCCAGCTTAAAATGCAGGTCGGAAATTGCAGAAACTATCTGTGTGCCGAGAAAGACAATTAACAGCCCTACAATTCCTCCTATAAGGGAAAGAATGACAGCTTCAAAAAGAAATTCAAAAAGAATGAAATACCTTTTTGCGCCAAGTGATTTTTGTATCCCTATTATGCTTGTCCGTTCTTTTACCGACACAAACATGATATTGGCTATCCCAAAGCCGCCAACAAGTATGGAAAAGCCTCCTATCACCCAGCCGACAACAGCTATTACAGAAAACAAGCTTTCAAAACCCTGCGTAAGCAGGCTTGTTTCGTTAATGGCAAAATCGTCCTCGGCAAGTGGCTTAAGCCTATGTTCGGAACGGACAATGCCTGTAAGTTCGTCTTTCAGCTCATCATTTGATACGCCCTTTTTCGCCTTGACAATAATAAGCGGATCGGCGCTTTCGGACCGTATGTCAACAAGGCTTCTCATAAAATTAATGGGCACCATAGCTGATTTGTCGGAATTATCGCCGAACATATTGTCGCCTTTTTTCTTAAGCACGCCGATTATCTTTAATTTGCGCCCGAATATTTTAATTTCCTTCCCTATAGGGTCGGTGTTTGCATACAGGTTTTCAGCAATAAAGCTTCCGATGATAACAGCATTCTTTCCCCCGCTGGATTCCATATCTGAGAAATAACGTCCGTCAGCAATGTCAACGGTCATACATTTTTCATAATCCTGTGAAACACCCAGTATGGCTATCCCTTCAATGCTGTTATTCAAATGTTCCACTGTCCTTGAAGTGTTTGCCATGAAAGCCACAGCTTCCGCACCGCTGCTTTTTCTCCTGATGTCGTCAATTTCATCTATCTTGGGAAGTGGGCGGTTCATATATTTCCACCAGGGGTAATCAGAACCAAAAGCCCACGGCCATTTTTGTATGAACAATACATCGTTGCCAAGCGATTCGATGCTGCTGCGTATTTCGCTTTCCATTGAATCGAAAATGGTGAACACCGATATAATGGCAAAAATTCCTATAGTGATTCCAAGCAACGAAAGTATAGTTCGCAGTTTATTCACACGAAGTGCGTTCATGGCGAAGAGGTAGCTTTCCCGAAGGAGTTTGATAAAGAGTATCACAGGATCTTTTCTGCCGTTTAAATTGCCTTTCTTCCGGTAAATTGAAAATGAATGGTAAAATTACTATTATTTCACGATAAAAATGTCAGAATTTTAATTGCCGGATGAAGCGAATTTAATAAACTTGCAAAAAAATGATAGCCTGATGGAAACTTTGAAAAAAATAAAGCATGCATTAATTTCTGTTTATCATAAAGACGGGCTGGATGAGATTGTTAAGAAGCTTCATGAACTGGGGATTGTCATTTATTCCACAGGCGGGACTTATGATTTTATTAAAGGATTGGGCATAGAAGCTTTAACGGTGGAATCACTTACCTCTTATCCATCTATTTTAGGTGGAAGGGTAAAGACATTGCATCCGAAAGTTTTTGGAGGCATACTTGCCAGAAGGGAAAACCTAAACGATATTGAACAACTTGAAAAATACGAATTACCACAAATAGATCTTGTTATAGTTGACCTATATCCTTTTGAACAAACTGTTGCATCTGGTGCAAGCGAAGAAGATATCATTGAAAAGATAGATATAGGTGGAATCTCTCTGATACGTGCGGCTGCTAAAAATTTCAATGATGTGGTTGTGATTCCTTCTTCTGAAAGTTATAGTGATTTGATGACATTACTTTCAACAAAAAAAGGACTTACATCGCCTGAAGACAGGAAATATTTTGCCCGCAAAGCATTCCTGGTTTCTTCGCATTATGATACTTGCATTTTTAATTACTTCAACAAAGAGAAAGAAGAAAAAGTTTTTAAACAAAGTATTTTAACATCGCGCATTCTTCGTTATGGCGAAAACCCTCACCAGCAAGGAATTTTTTATGGGAATATTGATGAACTTTTCACGCAATTAAATGGCAAAGAAATTTCTTATAATAACCTGCTTGATATTGATGCCGCTGTGAATCTTATCACGGAGTTCAAAGAAACTACTTTCGCTATTATAAAACACAACAATGCCTGCGGTATCGCCTGCCGACCTAAGCTCATAGATGCATGGAAAGATGCACTTGCAGGCGATCCGGTATCATCATTTGGTGGTATATTGGTTTCCAATGTCCCCGTTGACTTAGAAACAGCCGAAGAAATCAATAAATTGTTCTTCGAAATTATTATTGCGCCTTCTTACGAAAAAAATGCATTAGATATCTTAAAGTTAAAGAAAAATAGAATAATTTTGCAGTTCAAATTTTCAGGCCTGCCGAAACATCAGTTCAGGACTATATTAAATGGTGTTCTGGAGCAGGAAAAAGATTTGAAGACCGAAGTTTCGGGAGATATGCAGGTGGCTACAATAGTGGCTCCCAATGATCTTCAGAAAAGAGATATGGAATTTGCCAACATATTAGTGAAGCATACTAAGTCGAATGCTATTGTGCTGGCGAAAAACAAACAGTTGATTGGAAGCGGTACCGGGCAAACATCACGGGTTGATGCATTAAAGCAGGCTATCACAAAGGCGAAGGATTTCGGTTTTGATTTGAAAGGAGCTGTTATGGCTTCGGATGCGTTCTTTCCTTTTCCAGATTGTGTTGAAATAGCACATAAGGAAGGGATAGCGGCAGTAATTCAGCCGGGAGGCTCGGTGAATGACAAAGCATCAGTGGATTACTGCAACAATAATGGAGTTGCTATGGTAATAACGGGTACACGGCATTTTAAACATTAATATATAAACATAAGAGTAATGGGAATTTTCTCTTTTTTGACGAAAGAAATTGCAATTGACCTGGGAACAGCCAATACAATCATTATACATAACGACAAAGTGGTGGTGGATGAACCATCTATTGTTGCCATAGATAGGATTTCGGGAAAGATAATAGCCGTGTGGGACAAGGGCAATGTTGATGCATGGCAAAACACATGAAAACATCAAAACTGTTCGTCCATTGAAAGATGGTGTTATTGCCGATTTCCAGGCAGCAGAGCACATGATAAGGGAAATGATAAAGATGATAAGTCCAAAGAAATCTCTTTTCCCTCCATCACTGAAAATGGTTGTTTGTATCCCGTCCGGAATTACGGAAGTGGAAGAACGTGCGGTAAGGGATTCAGCAGAACAGGCGGGCGCCAAAGAAGTAAGACTTATTCACGAACCTATGGCTGCGGCTATTGGTATAGGTATAGATGTACTTGAGCCAACAGGAAACATGGTTATTGATATTGGGGGTGGTACAAGCGAAATTGCCGTTATTGCACTTGGTGGAATCGTATGTAACAAATCTATACGTGTAGCAGGTGATGAATTTAATGATGACATTGGAGAATACATGCGCAAGCAGCACAATATACACATTGGCGAAAGAACAGCAGAACGAATAAAGATTGAAGTAGGAGCTGCATTATCGGAAATAGATAACCCTCCTCCGGATTATGCTGTTCACGGAAGGGATATGTTGACAGGTATTCCAAAAGAAATACTTGTGAATTATGCAGAAATAGCTCACGCGCTCGATAAATCAATTTCCAAGATTGAAGCTGCTGTTTTAAATGCTCTTGAAATGACACCACCCGAACTTTCGGCTGATATTTTCCGCACAGGTATTTATCTTGCAGGTGGTGGTTCCATGCTAAGGGGATTAGATAAAAGAATTTCATTAAAAACTAAACTTCCTGTACACATTGCTGAAGACCCATTAAGAGCAGTTGCTCGTGGCACCGGTATCGCCCTTAAGAACTTCGATAAATTTACGTTCCTCATCAAATAAGCTTGCTGCTGCATTTAAGAAACTGAAGCGGTATGAGAAATATTGGTAAATTCCTGTTACGGCAGCATTTCTTTTTTATATTTCTCCTGCTCGAAGTGATTTCTTTTATTCTGCTTGTGCAGAATAACTTTTACCAACGTTCAAGTTTTATTAATACCACTAATACATTTACGGGGAGCATTATTACCTCCATGAATAATGTGTCGCAATATTTCTCTTTAAAGGATGCTAATCATAAGCTTGCTGAGGAAAATGCCCGCCTGCTGAACGAGTCGAAGAAATATTATATGAAAACAGATGAACAAGTGTTTTTATATAAGGACACTCTTTACAGGCAACAATATGAATTCATCAGTGCAAAAGTTATAGGAAACACTACGAACAACAGGAACAACTATCTTACTCTTAATAAAGGAAGCCGGCAGGGAATTCAGAAGGACATGGGTGTAATAACAAGCAATGGTATTGTTGGAATAGTGAAAGAAGTTTCGCCGAATTTTTCTTCTGTTATCTCCGTGCTTCATAAGGATACAAAAATTAGTGCAAAGGTTAAAAAGAATGGCCATTTGGGTACTGTTAACTGGAAAGGCGGCGATTACAGGTATGGTGAGCTGATTGATATTCCCACGCATGTAAAGCCAACACTGGGTGATACTATTATCACAAGCGGTTATTCGTCAAGCTTTCCTGAAGGAATAATGATAGGAACAATCTCAGATTTCAGGATTGACAAAGGCGATAATTTTTATACTATTACCGTTAAGTTCAGTACTGATTTTAATAATATCTCCTATGCTTACGTAATAAGAAATATTATGAAAGACGAGTTGAATAAACTTACGAAAGAATCACAGACAGAATGATTAAGCTGATTGGCAGAAATATTTTGCGTTTGCTTTTCCTGGTTTTCTTTCAGGTTGCCATTCTTAACAAAGTTGAACTTGGAGGTATAGTAAATCCCTATCTGTATGTTCTATTTATCCTGCTGTTGCCTTTCGAAACCCCAAAATGGTTATTACTAATAGCCGCATTTGTATGCGGACTTATGATTGATATGTTTTCCGAAACAGCAGGGTTACATGCCTCTGCTTGTGTGTTGATGGCCTTTTGCAGGCCCGGCATATTAAAAGTCATATCTTCAAAGCAAGATTATGAAGCGGGTATGCGTCCAATAATTCAAGATCTGGGTTTTAAATGGTTTTTTTCTTATTCATTGGTGCTTGTAGGCATACATCATTTACTGCTTTTTTATCTTGAAGTATTCAGCTTTCATGAATTCTTTCAGACCTTTTTTCGCATGCTGCTTAGTATTATTTGTACTTTGTCATTAATAATTCTCAGTCAGTACGTAATATATCGCCCTAAAAAATAAGATCTTTCTTTACGTAAAAAACCATTCTTCCAGAATAATTTTTAAATTTGTCTATTGAAAAGAGAGAACGCTAATCTTAAAATGAAAAGAATAATTATTGTAATTGCCCTGATTACGACTAGTTCTTTTTTTTTCTCTTTTATAGGTGGTAATAATAATAATAAAATCAATAACGATCTTTCTGAATTAAATCTAAAAGGAAAGGTTAAAATATTAACTGAAATTGAATACAAAATCTCCCCTAATATCGGAAAAATAAAGGAGGGAGATATGTTGTATAAATATATTTATTCGTTTAATGAAAAGGGTAATTTAATTGAGACCAATTCATATGACCCTGATGGCAACCTGGATGGAAAATATACCTACACTAATGATAATCTCAAGGGGACTAAAATTGAAATGATTTCATACAACCCTGATGGCAGTTCAGATGAAAAATGCACTTACAATTATGATAGCAAGGGAAATTTAATTCTTGAGATATGGTATGATGCCGAAGGCAGTATAAGTAAAAAATATGGTTACAAATATGATGATAAAGGGAATGAAATTGCAATGAACCGATATGATGCGCATGATAGCTTGCTTTGTAAAGACTCATACAAATACGACGATAAAGGAGAAAAGATTGAGTGGAATCATTTCAACTTATCACCTCCTACCGACGGCAGTTTGAGTAAAAAAGTAATATTTAAGTATGATGATAATGGAAATATTAATGTGGAAAATATATTCTTATCTGATGGCAATTTCGAAAATTATACCTATAAATATGATTATGCAAAAAAGGGAAATTGGAAAAAGGAAACAATTTATAAAAATGGGTTGCCGCAATATATTACAGAACGAAAAATAAAATACTACTAATCTACTCTGTTTTTGATACAATAAAAAAAGAGCCTTACAATTTAGTAAGGCTCATAATAAAAAATGTCTTAAATATTTTTTAAACTATGCAAGTTTAACATTTACGGCATTTAAATCTTTTTTCCCTTGTTCCAGATCAAAAGTTACATTATCATTCTCCCTGATTCTATCTTTTAACCCGGATGAATGTACAAAGTATTCTTTACCAGAATCTGCATCTTTAATGAAGCCGAAACCTTTCGTTTCATTGTAAAATTTTACTGTTCCTTTATTCATGATTTTAATTTTAAATATTGGCAAAAATACTATTTTTTTTAATACAATTATTAAATATTATTCTGAAATGCTAATAATTTAACAATAGTGTTCTTCATAAAACAGGCATTTCATTGCAAATAGCCTGTCCCGACTTGTCGCAAGAGCGTCAAGCTAAGGATTAATTATTTGGGCTGAAGCCCTTGTCTGCATTGTGTTTCATGCCCACGACCCAAAGGTCGTGGCAATTAATTTATTACCAATAATTGCTCATTTGCCACGTCCTTTAGGACGTGGAATAAGAACCCTGATATTAAAGGACTTTAGTCCAAATCAAAAACTCCAGGACAATGAATTATAAAGCGATTCAAACAATATATATATTATTAGCTTTACGCGTATGCGACTTGTCGGGAGAGTGAAGTAATCTTATTTAATGTTATACTCAAAATACTATAGTAGAGGGATAACGGGTAGTCCAAAGTTAACTTTCAGGGATTGTTTTCCTGACAAAGCAGGGAGAAGAAAACACAAAGCACCCTTTGGATTTTTCAAAGCCACTTGTGCATTGTAAGCCTTGAAGCTTCCACCGTTTAAAGAATAATGCGCAACAGCCTGAACTACTGTTGTACACGGTAAAAGAAGAGCAGCAACGCAAAGTTTATTATGTTTACTTATAGTAATAGAAAATGAGTTTTTTAAACTGATAAGTGCACTCGAAGGTTTAATAAGTGAGCTTGAAGACTTGATAAGCGAGCTTATTGAATCATCGTCTCCGCTTGTGGAAGCAATAAATGAACCTTCAGGCTTGTTATATGATACAAATAAATGATAAAGACGGAAAATCGCTTTGTTTAGTGGGCTTTTGGCTTCGGTATGCGGCAGTTTAGCAGCTTCAGGGGGAGATGTTCCGCCGGCAAGCGTTTTCCGATAAATTTGCTTATAGGAGGGGTTTTACCTGGTAATAGTAATACAAAGTCATGGGGCTCAACACTGCAAGAAATGATGTTTCGTATACTTATTTCTCACAAAAAAGCCGCTGTTCACACAGCGGCTTCCTTATCATAACAAATGATAAGTATATTTTTATTTAATTTGAAATCAGAACTTTTCTTATTAATGTTGATTTTTCAGTTTGTATCCTAACATAGTACATTCCCTGCTGTAAATTAGAAACGTCAATATGTATAGGCGAATTATTATTCATGACATTTTGTTTAAATAATGTTTGTCCAAGCGTATTGGCAATACTTATAGTTGCACTCTTAACGTTCTGATCATTTAATTTTATATCAAACGAACCTGCACTTGGATTTGGATAAAGATCAAAATTACTTTCTGATAAATCATTTATTCCGGTTATAACAGTTGCCATAATAGGAACCCGGGGGCTAATACATACTGGCTCAACCTCCCAGTTGTAGAAGAAATAATAATGCAAATTGTCATAAATCGTATTTGCCGTTATTGACATCACATTGGATATGGTGTATGGATATACAGCATCTATTGTATCTCTCCAAAAAGAACTGGAGGCAGCTGCCCACATTGTATATCCGGTGCCTGTAGGGACATTAAAATTCAATGTCACTGTTTGTGTACCAGTTGAAACTGATGTTGTTAATGAATCAATTTCAATACCGGCACTGTTTGTCACCACAATAGTCCTGGTGCCAGCTGTTTGTTCATATACATTTACAGATTTAATAATTATGGGAGCATAAACATCAAATTCTGTTCCCTGTCTGTAAGCGGCAGTATAATACCCGCCATGAGTTGTTTTGGCAGTTGGCCCCACAGCTTGAGCTGTCTGTGGATTATCGCTTTCAACATAAAATGTATCGTTGGTAGTAAGTGGTGAAATCAGGTAACTTGTTCCTGTATTAACCAGTGTTCCTCCGGTAGGTGCATTATACCATTCCAAAGTGCCAGAACCGGTAGCAGTCAGATTAACACTTCCACCTGAATTAGCCGATCCGCTTGTTACATTTGGCGCTACCGGCATACTTGTAGTGTTAATATAACTGTTTTTGGTAGTAGTATTACTTCCTGATGTATTGAATACCGTAAGTGAAACAGTATATGTTCCGCTAGCAGTATATGTATGTGAAGGGTTTTCAAGGGAAGATGTTCCCCCGTCACCAAAGTTCCACGACCATGATGTTGGTTCGCTAACAGATTCGTCAGTAAATTGTACATTACCAAAACAACTTACCGTATCAGCCAAATCAGTAAAATGAGCAATAGGAGCACCATGAGATGGACCTCCTTTATAAACCAGATAAGATGCTGCTGTTTCAACTGCATCACTGCCATAAGATATATACATATATCCCGACCAATTAACGCCCCATTGAATATCGGGACCATAACCCCATGAATTCCTCAATATCCAGTATCCTCCACTGCCGTCAGACACAGTGGTATCTTTCCATCCAACAAGAACAACGCAATGATCTGTAGAGGTTCCACTCTCAACAAAAATGCCTCCAGTATACGCGCTAAAGTTATTACTTGCAGCATCTACTTCAACATAAATAGGACCATGATGGTAAATGTGATATTGCATACTATCAATTAAAGTAGTGCCACTTCCTCCAATTTTGTTATAGCTTTTAATAGTTTCATGCGGAGTATAAGGTCCGTGGCAGGTTCCTGTATTTCCCAAATCAGTGCAGGTTGTGTAATCTTCCGATTCATAAACGGCTCCGCCGCCATTAGAATTAGCGCCTGTATAAGATGACAACCAGCATTGAAATGATTGACATTTTGTCGAATTTGTCGTACCGTTACAACCACTATAGCCGCTTGGTTTATAACAGTCTGTAACAAATTCTTCAGAAATATCTCTGGTAACGCCATCAACTTCTAAAATATTACATTCCAAAGGTCCAACAGTAGCAAAAGCCCAGCAGTCACCGCACATCCCCTGATTTTCCACCTCAGTACACTGTGAACGCCAATCCCATGAAGCAGGGATTCCCGAAAGTGGAGTCAGGGTCAAAGGTGCATCTAATTTACGTACTTCCTTAACAGGCGGTGTATATGTTCCTGTATATTTTCCAGTTGATACTATAGTTATAGTATAACTGTCCATAGTGGTATTAATTTTTGCAGTTGGGCGCTTTAACTCCAATGTAAGAACAGTGGTTCCCTGCGATGTCCCAACATACCTTATTATTTGAGTGCCTGAACCACCGATTGGATTGGTAGTAGCATCATGAATAAAATCATCATCTCCAATCCTGGCAATTGTTTTTTGTATTTTATCAGAAGGGGCGGTTGATTCCACCCAGATATATCCGGTAGAAGATTTTCTTGGCAATTGTATTTCCAATACTTGGTCAGTGGAGAGATTGATTGTTTGTTCTTGGTTTGTTCTTGTAACCTTAAGGAAATTCTGCCCATTCACCAAGCAGTTGGCAAACAGCATGGCGCTTGTTGCAATTAAAGACAATAGTTTATTTTTCATAGAATTTGGGTTTAATTATTTGGGATAAAATTATGAAATTAATATAGCGATGTCAAGCTTTGGCCATTCATTAACATATGATTACTAATGATTACCTGATTATAATTACATATGAAGTATATAAAGAACTATATTAAAACAAATAATTAATACATAAATAAAATTAAGTAATAATACTAATTATTTTATAAGCAATATTACTAAACGATTTAGTAATTATCCTTACAGTATTTGCAATAAATAAATATCTTCAAGTTGAAAAATTTGACAATTGAACTTTAATAAAAAGCAAACAACCACGCTCAAATGAGGTGGTTGTTTAAAATAATAACTTCTATAACAGCGTAACGATATTTAGATCGCTAAGGATTAAATAAGGTTTAGCCTGCCAAATAGTTCTTTGCGGTATAATCCTCCAATTGGAATAACCTTCATTTTACCTTCGATAACAAGATCCGGATATTTAATAGAGAATATTTTATCTAGGCGTACGATAAAAGAACGATGAACTCTGACAAAATCCTTTGCGGGAAGAATTCTGATCATTTCTTTCATAGTAGTATGTGTGGTATATATGTTGTCTGAAGTATTGATAACAACATAATCTTTCAATGCTTCAACAAAGTAAACGTCTTCAAATTTGATTTTATTAAGACGATAGTCGGCTCTTACAAAAATGCTGTCTTTAGATTCTTTGTTTTCAACTATTGAATGATAAAGGTCTCTTTCTCTTTTAACCTGAGAATCTTTTTCGTGTTTGTAAACACCCATTTCAATGGTTGTTTGAAGTTCTTTTTCCTTGAACGGTTTAATAATGTATCCATAAGGTTCTGCAAGTTTAGCTTTTGCCAGAGTATTATCATCAGCATATGCTGTAAGGAAAATAACCGGAATATCAAACCTTTCACGAATTGTATTTGCTACTTCAATACCGCTCATTTCACCTTTTAGCATAATATCCATCAAAATAAGATCGGGGCGGGTTTGTTCAACTTCTTCAATTGCTTTTTCTCCCGAAGCAACTACAGTGGGAACAATATAACCCAATTTTTTCAAACTATTCTGGATGTCTTTAGCAACTATGCTTTCATCTTCTACTACTAATATTTTTAATTTTGCCATGATTAAGTTTTTTAAATATTTTGGTAAAATTAATATAAATTTTTTAAATGATGTTCATATTTTGTTTAAAAAAAAAGACTAAAAAATAAAATAATTCTAATCCCCTGAATTTAAATCTGTTGGTGGCTTAATTTTAACACCATCGTACTTAATTTCAACCCCATTTTTATAGGTAGTTGTTAAGAACAATGTCCCATCATAGTTATAGCGTAACCATTCGCCTTCACGTTTACCCATAATATAATTTCCTACTTCTTTAACCTTACCATTGTCCCAATAAAATGTATGTTTACCATTTTCATTATCATCAAGGTAGCTACCAACAAAATTAGTAGTACCGTCATCATAATAATATTTCCAGTCACCATCTCTTTTGCCTTCCTTATATGAACCTTCCATTTTAATATCTCCCCATTGATAAAGCCAGGGGCCTTCTTCCTGCCCGTCAACATATTCTCCTTTGGCAATTACCGTTCCGCTATCTGAATATTCTGTCATTGGTCCATTTTCAACTCCAACTGAAAAATTTTCATCTCTAAGAACTTTACCGTTATCGTGGTACCATATCCATTCTCCATCAGGCTTTTCATTTTTTAAGTAAGTTCCTACCTGCTCAACCTTACCATTTTTATAAAAGTACTTCCATTCCCCTATTTTCAGTCCATTAACATATTTCCCCTGTGCTTTTAACTCTCCTGTCTCGTAATAATTCTTGCATAACCCTTGTCTTAAACCCTGCTCATCAATAATAACATCGCTGGTATCAATTCCATGTTCATAAACCTCAGCAGCTGTAATCTTTCCTTCAGGCGAATATTCTCGAGTAATACCTTCTCGTACATTGTTATAATAACTACCCATCCTTTTTACACTACCACTGCTATAATAGTCTTTCTTAATATCAAGCTTCTTAACTTCAGCAGCATCTTTCATTAATTGACCATTAACATATTTTACTACACCTAAAAGATTCCCATCTGGGGAGTATTCTTTAAAGTATCCGTTTTTTATTCCGGCGTTATAATATTCTTCCGTATGAATAACACCGTTCGGATAAAAAGTAACCCACTTGCCTTGTTTTAAGCTATCAGTTCCAAATCTGTTAACCTTTTCTTTTCCTATCAGGTACCCGTTCTTATATTCAAGTAAAGTAATCACAGCGCCTTCACGGGAATATTCTTTTGCATATCCCTGTTCCCTTCCTTTAATAAAGTTAATAGCCAACCTTAACTTACCATCGGGATAATAATAACAAGTGAGTCCATCTTTAATATCATTAACATAATTCTCTTTTACAGTTTCTTTTTGTTGGTAAGTGGTTTTAATACCATTCTTTCTTCCTTTGCCATATGTAATTGACAAAATCAATTTTCCATCTTCATTATAAAATTTCCATAAACTGTCTAATTCGAAATTTTTTCTACTCCCTTCGCTTTTTATAATACTGGTTTCATAATATGTTTTCCAGTATCCATTAGGTTTTCCATCAACCATAACGCCTTCGCTGGAAACTTGCCCATTCTCATATTTAAAAACAGTGTACCCTTTTATCTTTGTTTTACTGGTGTCCTGTGATAAAACAACAAGACTATTAAATATAATTAACAATAACAGGAAGGTGATCTTATTATTTATTCTATTCATTTTGATAATAAAATTATATTGAAAACCTGATAATTTTCATGATAGTTCAAGCATTTTTAATATAGGCTTCTTAGCTTTTTCAATAATATCCTTTGATAAGGTTATTTCAGGCTTTTCGTTCTTTAAACAAAGGTATAATTTTTCAAGTGTGTTCTTCTTCATGTGCGGACAATCATTACAAGCACATGTTTCATCATTTGAAACTACTATAAATTCTTTATCCGGTGATTCCTTTTTCATTTGATGAATTATCCCGGTTTCAGTAGCTACAATAAATGTTTTGCTTTTATCAGTTTTAGAATAATTTAATAAAGCAGTTGTAGAACCTATATAATCGGCTATTTCAAGTATAGTTGATTTGCATTCAGGATGTGCAATTAATTTAGCTTCCGGATGCTCAGTCTTAAGTTTCATTACTCTTTCCAATGTAAGTATATCATGTACTTCGCATGCTCCATTCCAAAGTACCATGTTTCTACCTGTAATGCTGTTTACATACGCACCCAGATTTTTATCAGGAGCAAAAATTATCTTTTGCTCTTTAGGAAAACTCTCAACTATTTTTACAGCATTGCTTGAAGTACATATAACATCCGACATAGTTTTTATTTCTGCAGAACAGTTTATATAACTTACAACTTTATGATCGGGGTACTGACAAATAAACTTTTTAAAATCCTCAGGTTTACATGAGTCGGCAAGCGAGCACCCTGCAGTTAAATCGGGTACTACAACTTTCTTATTTGGATTAAGTATCTTCGCTGTTTCAGCCATAAAATGAACACCGGCAAAAACAATCAAATCAAATTTTGTATTTTGCGCTGCTTGCGATAAGGCTAAACTATCACCAATAAAATCCGCTATATCCTGAATTTCGGGCACCTGGTAATAGTGAGCCAAAATAACAGCGTTTTTTTCTTTTTTTATTTTATTTATTTCTTCAACTAAATTCATATCGGTAAAAATATAGTTTTATTTTCTCCCTGAAAACACTTTACTTTTTTTCATCATATTATATATATATTCTTTTAAAAATATTTTATTATTATTATTATTACTGTCAGCTCTGTTAAAAAATAAATACTAATAAATCGTTTATTTGCAAAATTAAAAGTAATTAACGTATTACTAACATGTTTTATTATATATTCTATTAATTATAAATAATTTAACACTATATTAACAGTTTGTTCATAACATGCTTTATTCATAAAAAGTTAAAAATATGAAGTGAATTTTTGTCAAAGATCAGTTAGTTTTTTGTCAAAGGTTTTTTGATTTTAACTTTTATTATTACTCAAAAAGATTAAGAAAAACTTTATTTCAATTTTCAAGCAAATTTTATATCTAATTTTGTAACAAAGTTACACAGTTATTAACAAAAAACTGTTAAAAATTGACAGGTATTTGATAGTAAGATGTTTTACTGATTAATTAAAATTAATTCAAATAAGTCTATTTTCTTTAACTAATCAATTTACAAGCACTATAGATTTGTTTTATAAATCCGGATAATTTTGTTTGTTTTAAATTTATTAACAAAACGAGAAAAATGAATATAAAAATAGCCATAGGCAGCGATCATGCAGGGTTTTGCACTAAAGAAAAAATTAAAGAATTCCTGATAAAAAAAGGATATGTGGTTGAAGATTTTGGAACACATTCTGAACAGAGTGTTGATTATCCCGATTATGCACATCCTGTAGCTGCTGCTGTAGAAAAAGACTCGAACATGAAGGGGGTCCTTGTATGTGGCAGTGGGGTTGGTGTTTGTATCACAGCCAATAAACATAAAGACATTAGAGCTGCATTATGCTGGAATGCTGAGATCGCCGAATTGTCGAGAAAGCATAATGATGCTAACATTGTTTGTATCCCGGCAAGGTTCATCACTGTTGAGTTGGCTGAAAGCATAGTTGATGTTTTCTTAAATACAGATTTTGAAGGAGGCCGACACGAAAACAGGGTTAGAAAAATATGTATATAATATAAGGTATAAAAGTATTTGCGTAAATTTGTACTTCAAAACAAAAATATAATGCCAGATTATTATCATGATTTTATCAGAGATAGCGAGATAAAAGCCTTTGATAAAAAGCACAGGAAAACGTTGAACTTTAATATATCACGGTATGATACTGCTGTTATTAAAGGAAAGCTGCAATATCAAAACCTGGTGCTTGCAAGGGAAAGGGCCGCACATATAAAACATCGTGTAATAAACGACCTTGACAAATATTTAGTTGAATTTGAAGCTAACTTTATCACCAGGGGAGGTAAAGTAATTTGGGCGCTGGATCAGGATGAGGCTGTAAAGGAGGTCCTGAACATAATGGTAAAATACGATGCCCGCCATGTGGTGAAATCTAAGTCGATGATCACAGAGGAGATTGAATTGAATCATCATCTTGAAGAGCATAAAATAGAATCACTTGAAACTGACCTTGGAGAATATATAGTACAACTGGCAGGGGAAAAGCCATATCATATCATTACCCCTGTTATGCACAAATCGAAAGAAGATGTTGCGGAATTATTCCATGAGAAATTCGACATGGATAAAAACTCCACTCCAGAACAGATCACAGCTTTTGTAAGAAAACTTCTCAGGGATAAATTCACTTCAGCTGATGTTGGTATTACCGGGGCTAATTTTATAGTTGCAGATACAGGCGCTGTTGCGGTTACCGAAAACGAAGGAAACGGACTGATGAGTGTTTCTTTCCCGAAAATTCAGATCACCATAGTAGGGATAGAAAAAATTATTCCTTCAATGAAAGACTTCGACCTGTATTGGCCTTTGCTGGCAACTATGGGTACGGGTCAGAATATTACTGTTTACAATACCATATTGACCGGACCCAAACAGGAAGGTGAAACCGATGGCCCGGACGAAATGTATGTTATCCTGCTGGATAATGGACGAACAGAAGTGCTTGCACAGGAAGAACAACGCAGGGCGCTGTCGTGCATTAAATGCGGCGCCTGCCTTAATGGTTGTCCTATTTATAAAAATATTGGCGGCCATGCTTACGGAACAACATATAGCGGACCTATAGGCTCGGTGCTTACCCCATATATGAGGGGGATGAAAGATTTCAAACATCTTAGTTTTGCTTCGTCGCTTTGCGGCAAATGCACAGAAGTATGCCCTGTAAGGATAAACCTGCACGAGTTATTGCTTTTCAACAGGAGGGATTCCGTGAAGGAAGGCCTTGCAAACAGAATGGACAAAACAGTAATGTATGTTTGGAAGCGTGCTATGATGAGCCGCTGGTTACTGGAAAAAGCAAGCCCTAAAATGAAGAATTTCATGCTGAAGAAATTCTTTTCTAAAACATGGGGACCAAGAAGGGAAATACCTACCATACATTCCAAAACGTTTAATAGTCTTTGGAAAGAACAAAGGGGAAAGACGAAATAATCTTTGAACAAACGAACATTTGAACAATCGAATTAAGAATGGGTAAATTAAAAAGAATGAGCCATTGTTAATGGATGTTTCAGTATAGATATAATAACACCAATTTATTAGCGTTCTTCGGAAAATCATTTTTCTCGTCATTGCGAGGGCTCTTTGCCCGAAGCAATCTTACTACAGGCAAGAGATTGCTTCACTCCGTTCGCAATGACGTGTCTATTTTCCAAAGATGTCTATTAATATTACGCTACGGGAAACTGTAGCGTTTTTATTATGAAAAACAAACCATTTAAATATCAAAGAGATGAATTTTGATCAATTATTTAAACAAATTTCTCCGGAAGAGATAAGCGGCAATGTATTTACGTTGGTAGGAAAAGATTTTTTCGTTATTACTGCAGGCAAGGAAGATCATTATAATTCCATGACAGGCAGTGGGGGCGGTATGGGGATGCTTTTCAAGAAAGCCACCACCTGGTGTGTTCTGCGGGCAGACCGTTATACACTTGAAATGATTCAAAAAGAGCAAACATATACAATGTCGTACTTCCCTAATGAATATAAGGAACAAATAATCTTTTTGGGAAGTATTTCAGGAAGAGACAGTGAGAAAATGAAAGAAGTTGAATTGACAAGCATTAAAACTCCTTCCGGAGATATATCTTTCAAAGAAGCCAGGCTAATTATTGAATGTAAATTAACGCAAATTACTACCCCCGATCCAAATGATTTTAGCACCCAAGAAGCCAGAGACTATATAAAAGAAGCATACAAAACAGAAAGCGATCATCGTAAATATGTATTTGGGGAAATCACCCATGTTTGGGTTAACAAATAAGAATTAGCGAAAAGGGTAAAAGCGAAAAGATCTTTGAACAGGCGAACATTTGAACAAACGAAATTGAGAGCGGCCTACTGCATATTTCTTCAAAGGACATTGAAAGAATGCGAAAACAAATGTACCCAATCTTATACTGCTTTACTTATCTTTATCCACAAGTAATCGTTCACAAACGGTATGGCTCAATGCCTCAGAAGTCCTTTTACCATAACTTACAACAACAGTTCCGTCAAAAGGTTCAATGGATTTAACCTTTATCTTTAAACCAATGCATATCTCACGGCTGTTTAAAAATTTCAGGAATTCGCTGGAAGCATTTATCACTTCGGCCAGTTTAACAGTATCACCTGCTTTGCATTCAGCCAGCTTGATATAATTATTCTTTGGCATTTTGCCGCTTTTATCAGGAATCGGGGCTCCGTGAGGGTCGAATTTCGGATCACCAAGCAGCTTCTCCATCTTTTCAAAAAATCCGTTAGATTGTATATGTTCCAGTTGTTCGGCAATTTCATGCACTTCCTCCCATCCAAAACCCATAATCTGCACCAGGAACATTTCTGTCATACGGTGCTTCCTTATAATCAGTCCGGCTTCTTTCTTCCCTTTTTCAGTAAGTCTGAGTGGCTTATAGCTTTCGTAATGCACCAGTTTCTTTTCGGCCAGCTTTTTCATCATGCTGGTAACAGTGGGCATTTTAATTTTCAATCGCTTCGAAAGTTCGCTTACATTAACTTCCCCGCTTTCATTGGAAAGATTAAGCAATGCTTTCAGGTAGTTTTCTTCAGCCATTGAATTCATAAATACAAAGATATAAAATTTATTACAAATGTGTTATTAGTGTTAAATATTTGTTAATAATGAAAAATAATATTGTTAGATAGGTCTAACTTATTACTTTTGTACATGAAATAAAACTAACGACTATGAAAAAACATCTATCTCTAAAATGTATATACTTAATAGTACTTACAATTATATCGTTCCGGCTTTCAGCACAAGACCGGGTAATAACAGGAACAGTAAAAGATGCAGATACCAAACAACCACTTGCATATTGCAGTGTTTTCTTTCCTCAAACATCATTAGGAACTACAACAGATGGCACAGGGAAGTTTAAAATGTCTATTCCTAAAAAAGTAACATCCACAAAACTTGTTTATGCTTATATTGGCTACAAGACCGATACAGTTGACCTGGCTCCAACACTAAATGATTATAAAATTTATTTAAAGATCAAACAAAATTCTTTAAATACAGTAGTGGTTACAGGTGTATCGAGAGCCACATTGATTAGAGAAAACCCACAGGTTGTGGAAAGCATAACTCCCAAGCAAATTGATCAAACCACTGAAAATAATGTTATAGATGCTATTTCTAAAAATGCTCCCGGATTGGAAGCGGTGAAAACAGGGCCTAATGTTTCAAAGCCTTTTATTAATGGATTGGGTTACAACCGTGTTTTAACATTGTATGATGGCATGAGGGTGGAAACACAGCAGTGGGGCGACGAACATGGTGTGCCTCTTGATGATTATATTATTGAAAGAGCAGAAGTAATAAAAGGCCCTGCAAGCCTCATGTATGGTTCCGATGCCATTGCAGGAGTATTGAGCCTGTTTCCTTCTATACCTCATGATACTGATAAGTTGGTGCATGGAAGAATATTATCGGAATATCAAACAAACAACGGTTTGATAGGAAACGGATTGCAACTGTCACAAGCAGATAATCACTGGTCGTGGGTAGTGCGAAGCGCTGAAAGAATTGCCAGAAACTATTCCGACCCTGTTGACGGAAGGGTGTATAATACAGGTTTTAAAATGGAGAATGCTTCGGCTTTTGTGGGATATAAAGGTAACAATGGTTATTCGCATCTTAATGCCACTTTCTATGATAACCGCCAGGGCATTCCTGATGGAAGCAGAGATTCGCTTACTCGCAAATTTACTTATCAGAAATATGAAGCGCAGGGGGAGAATGCAAACGACGTTATGGTAGATAATATAAAGAATAGACCAATAGTTCCTGATAATGTACTTAATTCATATAACATTAGTGCCCTTTCTCAGCGTATCCAGGATTACAGGTTGTATTCCGATAACCTTTACAAGTTTGGTGAAAGCGATATAAAAGTATTTATGGGAGGAGAGCAAAATATTCGCAGGGAATATGATCATCCTACAGACCCTAATCAAGCAGGAGAATACATTGTTTTGAATACACTTGATTATGGAGTACGCTTTAATGCACCTTCTGTTCTAAATATAGAACCTTCATTTGGAGTAAACGGAATGTACCAAAGAAATTCAAACCTGAAAGCCACAGATTTCCCGATTCCCGACTATAGCCTGTTTGAAGCAGGAGCTTATGGATATGCCAAATGGAAATATAAAAGATGGACAATTGCAGGCGGTTTGCGATATGACCATCGGAATGAAAATGGAATTGAAATGTATATTAAACCGAATCCTTCTACAGGTTTTAATCAACAGGTGTCTTTAAGTGATACAAGTGGCGCCATCAGGCAATTTCCCTCTTTCCATCTTCAATTTCAGGGCGTATCAGGAAGTATAGGAACAACATACCAGTTAAGCGATAATTTAAGTTTTAAAGCTAATATTGCACGTGGGTACAGGTCGCCGAATATTACTGAGATTGCTTCAAATGGCTTAGACCCAGGGGCGCATATTGTTTATGAAGGAAACATGAATGCTGTCCCTGAATTTAGTTTGCAGGAAGATTTAGGATTAGATGGTGAGTTCCGCAACATATCTTTTGGTTTAAGCGCTTTTAATAATAATATTCAACATTATATCTATGAAGCCCAGGAAGTAGATAAGAACGGAAACCCTGTAGTTATTGTGCCTGGAAACAAAACATTCCAATTCCAGCAGACAAATGCACAGCTATATGGAATGAATGCTACCTTGAATATTCACCCTGAAAATTGGCAAGGGTTTAGTTTTAATAATGCTTTTTCAATCGTTAACGGTTTTAATCGTAACCCAAAATATGCGGATGCAGGCGTTATGGGCGAGTACCTTCCTTTTATTCCACCTACAAGGGTATTAAGTGGCGTTGGCTATGAAATACGTACAAGAAGTAAAATAATATCCATGATTACTTTAAAGACAGATGTTGATTATAATGCTGCACAAAATCGTTATCTTGGACTGGATAAGACCGAAACTCAAACTGCTGCTTATACTTTGTTTAACGCTTCAGTTCATACAGATATACATTATTCGCCAAAACATGTTGTGCAGTTACAGGTATCAGTAAATAATATATTTAATACCGCATATCAATCACATTTAAGCAGGTTGCAATATTTTGAATATTATACTCAATCACCTAACGGGCACCTTGGTATTTATAATATGGGCAGGAATATATGTATGAAAATTATTATTCCTTTTTAAACCAATACTCTATAAATAGAAAACAATTTATAAGATTAACCATTTTTTCATCATTTATGGCTGTTCGTAGTTGGGACAGTTAGGTTAATTGCTATTGGAAAATTACAATTTTATTTTCCTCGCAACCCCGTAAATAATACAATATCCATCACCTGTAGCTGAATCGGCATTGGTAACTATGGTTACTTTTTTGTTTTCAACTATTGCCAAATCGGAACTGCCTGTGGAAAGGAACTTGCTGAAAGAACCGGCATACGAGTTTAGTATAACCCCCGAAACCATTTGTTCTATAGCAGCCGTATCTGTAATAATGAAAAGGGCTGTACTGTTAAATGGTGTACTTCCGGCAAAGAACCTAAGTTCAGCCATAGCAATACTCCAGGCATAACCCTTACCGGGCGCTGCAAGTTTGGGAATATCAATTGCAATGCTATTAGCTGTTTTTAGCTGCGCTGAGCGTTAGTTTAAATTCTGTGAAAGATGTTGTTGCCATGATTTATAATTTAAGGTTTATATATAATCAGAGTCACACTGAGGAGTCCCGCTTTCCTTCGAGATGTCGCTTTGCTCCTCCTCAGGATGACGCGGGACGTCTCGAAGTGAGTCTCGTTTCCTATTTCTTTTTCTTTTGCTGCCACCAAAAGAAAAAGAAAAAACAGAAAATGCTAAAATTGTCATTTCCTCGCCAACCGCTAGTTTGATAATGATTTATATCTTGCTCACTTAACGGTTTGCTTACCAGTCCCAACGCTGATAAATTCTTTTGATTATTTACGCGGTTCTCAAATGCGGGTCAACAGAAAGTCTTTATAGCAAGAGTGCTGGCGTGGCAAAACGGCGGGGTAAAGGCTGGCGTAAATGGTATAATGCTTAGAATTCTTACAAAGTTCCGCAATTCGGAATGTCTTTGTTTAGAAATGCGAAGCATTAATGAGCACCTTAAATAGAAATGATATTGCGAATAATTCCTGCTATATTTCAGAGAGCGTTGAAGCATCGTTTTGCCTAGCTTTTTCTTTGTTACTTTCTTTTGGCAATGAAAAGAAAGTAAGATTGAGGCATTATTTTACCGGTATAAATAACAGTCTATTCCGTTTACGATATTGTTTATTCCGAATAGACTATTGTTCATCACGGATAGACTGTTGTCCATCACGGATAGACTATTGTCCATCACGGATAGACTATTGTCCATCACGGATAGACTATTGTCCATCACGGATAGACTATTGTCCATCACGGATAGACTATTGTTCATCACGGATAGACTATTGTCCATCACGGATAGATTATTGTCTATCACGGATAGACTATTGTCCATCACGGATAGACTATTGTCCATCACGGATAGACTATTATCCATCACGGATAGATTATTGTTCAAACCGAATAGAGTATTGTTTATTCAGGATAGAGTATAGTGAAAATGATTAGGACATTAACCCAACGAAGTACGAATTATATACGAACATACGAATTTCGTAGTTCGTAGCTTCGTACATGTTCATAATTCGTTGAAGTTAGTATGAAGAATAAATTTATCCTGTTTCTGGTTTAATAAAAAGAGTAGCAGCCTTAAATAATGGGTGTTCCGCTCGATTTTATAGCAGGAATCATTTCCGAAATAGGGCCGCTCCAGTGGAAATCGGCTGCATGAGCATCAATAATAGGTTCTATACCTTTGCCCAGAGGTTCCACAACATCAAACCTGAAGTATGCACGCGCATCGCCGGGTAAATTAATTATTTTAACTTTCGATTTATGAGACGACCTTAATATTGTCCAGGTTTTTTCATCAGGGGCCCAGCTCCAGTTATAGGAACTTCCGGCACCGCCCGAAGGGCATTCAATAACCGCATAACCTGGACCAACTTCCAGTACCTTAAAAATATGTTTATGACCTGTTCCGTGCGTTGACTTACTCAGCCCGAAACGTTCCAAACCTGCTATAACAGCCGATTCGTTATTGGGATATTTAAGGTTTAACGTGCTTTCAATATAATGTACCACTACATCGGTGTACATCACTAACTTAGCTTCTTTGCCTTTTTCGTCCTCGGTAAGCGAAGTGGATTTTGATGTTTTTCTTGATACCGCATCAGTATTCACGGCGCTTATGGCGGTATTATATGTGGCTATGGGCAAGGAAGTCGGAAGTCCGCTTGCCGGACAATCGGGGTCAATAGCCAACTGGTTAGAAATGGAAGTGCAAGCGCCTGCTAAATTAAACCCTTCAAGATCGTGGTAATACCTTACAGCTTTTACCCACATTATTGATGATGCCATAATTCAATATTTTAAATATGATGGCAAATGTAAACCGGCTAAACTGATGCGCAATGTGCTGTATATATTTATCTTGCAGATGTATATATTATGAGGCGCAGATGTAGATTTTTTGCCTATAGATGTTTTACTGTTTTATGCAGGGTGGCAACAAACAAGTTTAATTTCACGAATTACACTTAATTTTGTGGTATTATAAATTGATGAATTTCTCTTTCATTATTTTCTGAAACTCTGATACCTGGCGGCAAGGAATAATTAACTTTTCTCCGCTAACAAATATTATCTCCCTGTTGTATTTATCGTATTTTTCTACCTTCATCAGGTGCACTGCAAAACTATTGCAAACCCTGTACAAGTTATCCATTTGTAATAATTTGCAACATTCCTTCAGGCTTTTGGAGGAGGTCAGTTTACGCTCATTTATTAAATGAATTTCCGTGCTGCTTTTTGTTGCCAGTAAATAAAGTAGTTCGTCCCTGTTGATAATTTTAAATTCTTTTGCAGAATTAACCAAAACTTTTACTTCATTGGTCATGAGGGTAATTTTAAATGGGTATAACCGCTTAGCCAATCAGCAAGCCTTCAATCCTTACTTTATAGCTTCCGTCATTTAACTTTGTTACTGCATTTACTAAACCGCTATGTCTCCATTGAAGCATACAACGGCGGGGCAGGAACCAATACCTTATACCAAGTTTTATTTCTTCTTTCGATTCTTTAATAATTCCCTCGTATGCCTGTGAAACGTAATAACCTATGTCAATAAATCCTTCGGAACGAGGTCTTAAGGGGCCTGTAACATTCCAATATATCACACCATTTCTTGCATCAACTGATGAAACAACCCCACAATGGGTAATTGGGCAACCACACGACATTCCCATGGGGCGACCTATCATTACATCTCCTTTCTTAACGCCAAGTTCTTTTACTAATGTTGGGTTGTAAGGAAGAATAGTTTCTTTTGGCCCGGGTTCATTTGGGAAACAATCCAAAATAAAATCGAAATCTCTTTTTAAATTATCTTTCCAACCGAGCTTATCGCCCATGCCTGCACTTTCTTTTGCACAAATAAAGCATTCTTTTGAATCAGCCTGGGTATCTACCTTATCGGCAATATGAATACATAATTTAAGGTCTTCATCACCATTATCAACCTTGTTTGCAAAGTCAATACAGGTTTTGTATCCACATGCCCCGCAATCCAATTTCGGGAGCATGTCTAATGTTTTCTTTTGTGTTGTTGTTTCCATTATTTTAATTGTTACTTATGTTATGTATAAATGATTTAAAATTGTTTTTATTATGAGATTCCTCACTCCATTCGGAATGACAATTTATTTATTTTTAAAGGGGCAGATGCAGGGGCGCTTTTCATAAGGCAAAGCGCCCCTGCATCTGCCGTAAACACTCAATCAAACCTGTCATTCCGAATGGAGTGAAACGAAATGAGGAATCTAATATGATATAATACTTTTTGCATACAGTAATTATTTAAAAAATTGGTTTTAATTGTTGTATCGTGTTTATTAGAGTTTCAATAAAATATTCAATATCCTCTTCTGTATTAAATCTGCCTAAACCTAACCTTATTGCACCTCTTGCCTGAAACTGATCAAGGCCAATTGCCTGCAATACATGCGAAGCGCCTTTAGTAGTGTCGTTATTTGAACATGCAGAACCGGTAGAAACAGCAATTCCTTTTTCATCAAGCATCAGCAATATTTTTATTGTTTCTCCCTCCAAACCACTGATACTAAAATTCAAATTGTTTGGTAAACGATTTGTCATGCTTCCATTAATATAAAAGCCTTCATACTTGTTCTGTAGTTCTTTTATAATTTTATCACGCAGGTTTGAAAGCCTTTTTGATTCTGTTTCCATTTCGTTCATGCATAACTCGGAAGCTTTTACAAAACCTGCAATTCCTGCAATGTTTTCGGTTGATGAACGCATACCATACTCTTGACCGCCTCCATGAAACAGAGGTGTTACTTTTACTCCACCCTTAATAATAATTGCTGCTACTCCTTTTGGGCCATATATTTTATGGGAGTTTATCGTGAGCATATCCAATTTCATTTTATGCACATCAAGGGGCACTTTGCCAAAACTCTGGCAGGCATCACTGTGAAAATAAATATTACGTTCACGACAAATTTTGCCTATTTCCTCCAAAGGTTGCAACGTACCTATTTCATTATTGGCATGCATAACCGAAACAAGAATTGTTTTTGGACTGATAAAGTGATTTAATTTTTCAGGGTCAACCAAACCATCTTTATCAACAGGCAAATAAGTAATAAAAAATCCCTGTGTTTCGAGCCACTTACAGGTATTTAAAATACAATCATGTTCAATAGAAGAAACAATAATATGATTGCCTTTGTCTTTGTTAGCAAAAGCAATTCCTTTCAATGCAAGATTATTTGATTCTGTACCGCTAGATGTAAAAATAATTTCATCTGAAGATACATTAAGTAACTGTGCCATTTTTACACGATAACCGTCAATTGCACTTTTTGCCATCGTGCCGTATGAATGAAGGCTTGAGGCATTACCAAAACAATCTGTCAGGTAAGGCATCATTGCTTCTAAAACCCTTTTATCTGTTGGGGTTGTAGCTGCATTATCGAGGTATATTCTTTTTGTATTATTCTCCCACATAAAACAAATCATTTTCCATGGTACGAAGTACACCAAAGTGATTCTTTGCGCCTATTTCTTTTTTCCCTACACAGATAGTACAGGTTCCAACAGGTGGATTTCCTTTCAGGAACATAGGCTTTTCAATGTCTTTTGATTTTAAAATATCCCTTACTATCGGGTCAATTCCTATTCCGTACAACGCATTGCTTTCAACAACAGTTATTTCTTTTGCTGCTTCAAGTATCCTATACCTGAACACTTCGCGTTCTGCCTGTGATACCAGGTCGATCTTTGTGATTACACTAATATCGGCTAATGTAAGCATAGGACCTATTTTTCTTGGGAGGTTCATTCCGCTTGTTGCTTCAAGAACAACAATACCAAGTGAATTCTCAATATAAGGAGAACACCTAAGGCAAAGCCCTGCGGTTTCTACAAACAAATATTCTGCGCCTTCCTGTTCTGCCCATTCAACTACTTCGTCCAATACAACCACATTGCAATGGTCGGGACAAAGTTCGCCTGAATATATTTTCTTGGTTGGAATATTAAATTCCTTTTTTAGTTGCTGGTCTTCGTCAGCGTAAAGCACATCAATTTTAAGATAAGCTGGTTTTAAATTCTTTTTAATTATCTTACGTACAACTTGTCTTATTCACAGTTGTTTTGCCGCAAGTAGGCGGCCCTGCAAAAATTATTAGTTTCATACCTTTTTCCTTTTTAAATAAATTTGATAGTTCATTGCTAAATCTTTTATCTGTTCACTGAAAACATGGTCGGTTATTTCTTCCCCTGCCCTTATCAGTTTTCTGAATTCAAGCATTACATCATCAATTTTTTTCAAACCTATGGCTGCCATCTTTTCTTCTGCGTTGGTAGTGATCATCTTTTGCATTGCTCCATGTGACATGATTATTCTAAAATCAGAAAGCAATGCGATTCTTGGATCATGTGTGACAAAAACAAATATCTTTTCATATTTTTTCAAAAGCTTTAACGCTTTTGTTCTGTGAATTCCTGCATTTTCAATTTCATCGAGTAGAATAATAGGAGAATTACCTATTATAACGGCATCAGCAATTAAAAGCGACCTTGTTTGCCCACCCGAAAGTTCAGTCATTGCAGTTTCTCTTATAATTGCTTCACCTGTCAATTGGTTTGCAAAATCAAGAGTTTCTTCTATCATACTTTCTGCATTTTCCGAGCCTCTTATTTTTGCATGAATTTTCAAAAACTCGCCAACAGGTAAGTCAGATAAAAAATTTGTATGCTGTGAAATAAGCGCAATAGGATGTTTTGAAGGGTCGAATGAAAGTCTTCAGGAATAGGCTCATCATTTATTAAAATTCTTCGTTGCGATGGTGTGTTATTATTAGCGAATAACTCTATATCGTTAATCAGGGTTGTTTTTCCGCAACCTGTTGGGCCAACAATACTAATAATGTCTCCCATTTTAAGCTCAAAACTTTTAACTTTTTCAGTTTGTCCATCCTTGCCAATTCCGCCAATGACGGTTATTTTCTTTATATCCATGTTTATTTATTTATTATTTTACTCCTTGTCTATCGATTAGGTAGGCAAAAGTAAATTATTAGTATATTTGCAAACTGTAAATGACAGTGAAATGCAATACAAGAAAGTATGAAATATTTCATATTTTACTATTTATAAATTCATAAAATATGATTAATTTAAGCAAGCCATCTCTTGAAAAATGCGAACTATGTCTTTTCAAAAAGCTGGTAAGACAGTATATCAATGAAGAGGAATTTCAACTGCTTTACAACAACACCACTCAATTAAGATATAAGAAAGGGGAATATATATTAAAGCAAGACAGTCAGTTCAGTCATATTGTTTTTTTATCGAAAGGCTGTGTAAAGTTTAATTATGAAAATGAGTTTGGAAAGAATCTTATTCTTACCATTGTTAATGCACCTCGTTTATTGGGCGGAATGAATGTTTTTAATGATGCTGTTAATATGTTTTCCATTATAGCCATTGAAGAATCGGAAGCATGCCTGATTGATATAAATGTATTGAAAAATCTTGCAATGAAGAATAGTTTGCTGGCGCTTAGATTAATTGAATTTGCAACGTTCATGTTCAAAGATTCAATATTGAATTTTATTAGTCTTGCACATAAGCATGTTAATGGAAGAGTTGCAGAGATACTAATCTATCTTTTTGAAAAAGTATATAATAATGATGAGTTTGAATTAACACTTACACGAAAAGAAATGGCCGAATTTGCAGGATGTTCTTCTGAAAATATTATTCATACTTTGACACGCTTTCATAAAGAAGGTATCATTTATTCCGAAGGAAAAACGATCAAGATACTTGATAAAAAAAGATTATTGGAGATAAATAGGTTTGGATAATTAAGGCAGGGAGATTGCAGCCCGTTTTTATTCTGGCATCTTTGTATCTTTGAAAAATATTTAGCATCATTTTTTAAATCATTATGCATATTCTATTTATTCAAACCGGCGGCACTATAGATAAGGATTATCCCCGCACAGTTAAGGGCTATCATTTTGAAATAACCGAGCCCGCCGTAAACAGGATACTTGAAAGAATAAATCCTGCCTTTAAGTTTGAAGTAAAATCCTTAATAAAGAAGGATAGTTTAGATATAACTGATAATGACAGGGAAAAGCTTGTTGCATTTTGCATAAAAACAAAATCCGATAAGATCATCATTACCCATGGCACGGATACTATGATAAAAACTGCAATACGATTGTCTGTCATAAAAGACAAAACTATTATCCTTACGGGCGCTTTAAAACCGGAAAGAATAAAGGATTCGGATGCTGATTTTAATCTGGGTGTTGCAATAGGCGCCATTGGCTCAATTCCGGTAGGTGTGTATGTAGCCATGAATGGAATAGTTTATCCTTATAATAAAGTGAAAAGAAACCTGGCAACTGGTCAGTTCATCAATAAGTAAATTAGTCTTGCAAAAATTAAAATTATATAAATAACGGTCAGGCAGAGCCGATTCTCCTGAAACGGAAGAGAAAGGAGAAGCGTGTCGAAGTCGACCGTATCGTCACTCTTCGACACGTTCAGTAAGTGCTTAACGGCTCTGAGTGACATAAATAAATTAGGTAAATAATCCCCACTATACAACATGAAATATCCAAGGAAAGAAAAAGAAAAACAGGACAAACCCCAGTTCAAAAAAAGATATGAGAAAAAGCCAGGCGAACAAAGAAAATTCCGCAAGAAGGAATCATCGTCGGAGGATAATGGTTTAATTAGGCTTAACAAGTATATTGCAAATTCGGGTATTTGTTCACGCCGCGAAGCCGACGAACTTATTGCGAGCGGGGCAGTTTCTGTAAATGGCAAGATAGTAACCCAATTGGGAACCAAAATATCTCCCGAAGATCATATACAGTTTGGTGGCGAAACTTTAAGAAAAGAAAAACCTGTTTACCTTTTATTGAATAAGCCAAAGGATTATATCACCACAACTGATGACCCGGAAGGCCGTAAGACTGTTATGGCTTTGATCAGAAATGCCTGTAAAGAAAGAGTTTATCCTGTTGGGCGCCTCGATAGGGCTACTACTGGTTTGCTTCTATTTACCAACGATGGAGAAATGGCTAAAAAACTTATGCATCCGCGTCATGGGGTCAAGAAGATTTATCACATTGAGCTTGATAAAAATCTTGCTAAGGCGGATATGGATAAAATAAAAGAAGGCATGGAACTTGAAGATGGTATTGTAAATGTGGATGAGATTGCTTTCGATGGAAGTGGGGGTGATAAAAAATGCGTAGGTCTGGAAATACATACCGGGAAAAACCGTATTGTGAGGAGGATATTTGAAACGTTGGGTTATCAAGTGGTGAAACTTGACAGGGTAATATATGCGGGACTTACTAAAAAAGACCTTCCACGCGGAAGATGGCGTTTCCTTACCCAAATGGAAATTAGCATGTTGAAAATGATAAGTTAAGTACAACATTTCCCAGATTTCAGAGTTATGAATAATGGTAATGATATAAAACCAAAAAAGCGAAAATTGAAAGTTTGGAAGTATATCAAAAGGATACTGTTATCAATACTTATTTTTTTCCTGCTATTGATAGGTTCTGCTGTTGTTATCGTTTACTTTTACCAGGATTCCATTAAGAAATATATTGTTGACCAGATCAACAAACAACTGGTTACCGAGATCAAAGTAAAAGAAGTTGAATTGTCTCTTTTCCAGAAGTTTCCATACGTATCTTTAACGTTTACAGATGTAACTGCTAAGGATGCTATTAAATCAGCAAACAAGGGTGAACTGTTAAAAGCGGAAAATGTTTATCTGCAATTCAATATTTGGGACCTTTATAATAAAAACTACAGGATCAGGAAAATAGAAGTCAAAAATGGATTTGTTAACTTAATGGTTTATGGTGATGGAAGCGATAATTACCATTTCTGGAAAACAGATACCGTTCCGAACAAATCCTTTTCATTCGACCTTCAGAAACTGGCATTTGATAATGTAACCATCAGGTATAAAAACTTTTATTCCAACCAGGATTACTCCGGTATTGCCAAAAACATAGTGCTGAAGGGTAAATTTGGCAGCGACCATTACTCCATGTATGTAAATGGCGATCTTTTTGTAAACTATATAAACGTATCGGGCGTTAATTATTTCCCTGCAAGGAACTCGACAATTGATATTGTTCTTAATGTAGATCAAAACACAGATACTTATACTTTTAATGAAGGTGGTGTTAACTTTGGCAACCTGAAATTTGATTTGAAGGGAAACATTGTTTACAACAATAAAAAACACTTTCTCGATTTGCAGGTTAAGGGTGCTGATCTTAAGCTACAATCTCTTCTTGATGAGGTGCCTTCTGTGTGTAAAAAGTATTTCAACAATTATACAGGCAAGGGCGAATTTTATTTCACTGCAGGTATAAAGGGGTCTTGTTTAGGTAATGATTTGCCAGTTATAGATGTGAAATTTGGCATCAGTAAAGGACAGATCATTAAAAAAGAATCTGATATTTCTTTGGAAGATGTGAATTTCACAGGTGAGTTTACAAATGGAACTGCCAGATCTGGTAGTTCATCCGTACTCAATATCAGTAACTTTCATTCCAAACTTCGTTCGGGGGTATTCGAAGGCAATTTAACCTTAAGCAACTTTGTTCAACCCGAGTTGAGTCTTGTAATGTATTCAAAAATAGATATGAAGGACCTGCAGGACTTCCTTAAATTCGATACAATTTCATCGGTTTCTGGAAACATGGAAATGAAGGTTTCTTTCCGTGGCAAGGTGGGCGATTCAGGTAGTTTTTCGGCTAAAGACTTCATTGCCAGTACCACTTCAGGAACTTTAAGAATTGGCAGAGCCAATATTAGTTTTATTAACGATCATAAAAAGTATACAAACATTAACGGCGAATTCCAGTTTAGCAATAACGACCTTATTGTAAACAAACTTTCGGGCATGGTGCTCAATAGCGATTTTCTAATAAAGGGTTACTTCCGTAACCTTTTGTCGTACCTTTTCCTAAAAGACCAGAAACTGTTCATAGATGCTGATTTGACTTCTGTAAATACCGATCTTGCCGAGCTGCTCGAAACCAAAACCACCGCCAATGATACTACTTATAAACTAAGCTTTACCGATAAGATCGATATGAAAATGAGTATTAACATCAGTAAACTACAGTTTCATAAATTCATGGCAACTTATATTACCGGTTCGATTCGCTTAAAGAATAAACAGTTGCTTGCAAATCCATTATCTTTCAATTCAATGGATGGGAACGTAAGCGGTCTTGTTATGGTGGATGGTTCGCAAAGCGACAAGCTATTGATAAGTTGCGATGCTAAAATAAAGAAGGTTAATGTAAACAAGCTGTTTTATGAATTCGGTAATTTCGGGCAGAAAAGCATGAGGGATGAGAACCTCAGGGGTAATATTACCGCCGATGTGCAGTTTGCAGGTGTGTGGAGCAGCAACTTAAAACCAGATATAGCCAAAATGTATGCAAGCGCCGATATTAAGATTGAGGATGGAGAACTACTTAATTATGCTCCTATGAAGGGCTTGTCCAAATTCTTAAAGCTGAGCGATCTTGATGATGTAAAATTCGCTACTCTTAACAATCATATAGAAGTAAAGGACCGGGTAGTACATATTCCTGCGATGGAAATAAAATCAAGCGCACTTAATATTATTGCATCTGGTGAGCACACATTTGACAATGTAATTGATTATCATATTCGTTTGTTGCTTTCACAGATATTATCTCAAAAAGCAAAAAAGGCAAAAAAGGAAAATGAAGAATTCGGTGTGGTGGAGGATGATGGGCTGGGTCGCACTAATTTGTACATCAATGTTTCAGGCACAGTTGATAACCCTGTTTACACTTATGATGCCAAGGGAGTGAAAGCTAAACTGGCGGTTGACTTTATAAAGGAAAAGAAAAACCTAAAGAACATACTTAATGAAGAATTCGGATGGTTTAAAAAAGATACTTCGGTTACAAATAATAAGGAAAAGATCAGTAAGTCGGAACTAAAACTACCCAAAAAACCTGATAAAAAAGATAAGGAAAAAGAGAAGCTAAGGAAGCAGGAAGAGGGTAAATATATTATTGAGTGGGAAGACGATACCATAGGAAAAGTAAATTAACATTATTGAATAGTTAGTAAGTTTCTTTTAAGTGATTGGTGAGTGCCGCGAACAGTTCAGGGAACCCTGAGAAGAGTTCAGGGAGTGCCGCGAACAATTCAGGGAGTTCCGCGGGGAGTTATCCCTATCGGAGGAACAATTTAGCAATTGCCACGGAAGTCCACGCATGTGCGTGGAAGAGTTCCCCCTGTGCGTGGAAGAGTTCAGCAATTGCTGCGAAGAGCTATCCCTATGCGTGGAACAGTTTAGCAGTTGCTGTGAAGAGTTATCCCTGTGCGTGGAACAGTTTAGCAGTTGCTGCGAAGAGTTATCCCTGTGCGTGGAGCAGTTTAGCAGTTGCGTGGAGGAGTTATCCCTGTGCGTGGAACAGTTTGGCAATTGCTGCGAGGAGTCATGCAGTTACATGGAAGCATTTGGCAGAGGGTGTAAAAAGGAAATAATAGGGAATCAGACAATCATCCCTGCGCCAACGGTTTCGTTGGTGGTTTCGTCAATAAGTATAACACTGCCGGTGAATCTGTTAATTTTATATTTATCATAAAAAAACGGAACCGTGGTGCGCAACGATACCCTTGCAATATCATTAAGCCCTATGTTCTTATCGTCCTCTATCCGATGGAGGTTATTAATATCGACTTTATAAAGTATATTCTTAATAATACAACGTGCATCGCGGGTAGTATGTTTAATGGCGTATTTGCCATTCAAAACTATCTTTTTCTCATTCATCCAGCACATCATTACATCAAAATCCTGCCCTATTGTGGGTACATTATTTTCCCTCACTATCATATCGCCACGACTGATGTCTATTTCATCTTCAAGCCTTATGGTTACCGACATTGGCGTAAACGCTTCCTGAACCGGGCCATTAGAGGTATCTATTGATTTTATCCTGCTGGTGAATCCCGAAGGAAGAACCATTACTTTGTCACCCGGTTTAAAAATACCTCCTGCAATTCTGCCTGCATATCCACGGTAATCGTGATATTCCAATGATTGCGGCCTTATAACATACTGTACCGGAAAACGGCAGTCAACATGGTTCTGATCGCTGCCTATGTGAATGGTTTCCAGTAGATATAGGAGGGTAGAACCCCCGAACCAGTCCATGTTCTTCGATTTGTCAACTATATTATCGCCAAGCAAAGCGCTAACCGGAACAAAATGTATGTCGAGCACTTCAAGCTTGGAAGCGAAATTCTGAAAATCATTTTTAATTTTTTCATACACTTCCTGACTGTAATTAACAAGATCCATTTTATTCACACAGATCACTATATGTGGGATCTTCAGCAGGGAAGCTATAAATGCATGACGTTTGGTTTGTTCAATTACACCTTTGCGAGCATCAACAAGTATAATGGCAAGGTTAGCGGTTGACGCGCCCGTTACCATATTCCTTGTATATTGTATATCCCCCGGAGTGTCGGCTATAATGAATTTTCTTCTGGGAGTAGCAAAATAGCGATATGCAACATCAATGGTAATACCCTGCTCCCTTTCGGCTCGTAGTCCATCAGTGAGCAAAGCAAGGTTTACATATTCTTCGCCGCGTTTTTCGCTGGCAGTTTTAATAGCTTCATATTGGTCTTCAAAAATAGATTTGCTGTCATACAGCATCCTTCCTATCAGAGTACTTTTACCGTCGTCAACACTTCCTGCTGTAGTAAAGCGCAGAAGGTCCATATTCAAATATCCGTCGTGATCAAAATTTTCCATCTGTTGCATCGTATATCAAAAGTATCCTTCTTTTTTCCTGTCTTCCATAGCAGCATCAGAGCGTTTATCATCTGCCCTACCGCCTCTTTCAGTAACCCTCGATGCAGCCACTTCTTGTATTATATCCTCAAGTGTTACGGCGTCCGAAAGCGTAGCGCCTGTGCACGACATATCGCCTATAGTGCGGAAACGTATGTGCATCATTTCGTGTTTTTCACCATTCCTGAGCGGAAGAAAATCGCATTTCGCCATAATAACGCCATCCCTTGTAAAGCATTCCCTATCGTGAGAAAAATAAAGCGATGGCATTTCTATTTTTTCAGAAAGGATGTATTGCCAAATATCCATTTCAGTCCAGTTACTAAGGGGAAATACACGGAAATGTTCGCCAATTCTTTTCTTCCCATTAAACAAATTCCAAAGTTCAGGACGCTGGTTCTTCGGATCCCACTGACCGAATTCATCTCTGTGCGAAAAGAATCTTTCCTTTGCCCTTGCTTTTTCTTCGTCTCTTCTTCCGCCGCCAATAGCAGCATCGAATTTGTATTCTTCAATGGTATCAAGCAAAGTGATTGTTTGCAGAACATTGCGGCTTGCATTAATGCCTTTTTCCTCTACAGCTCTGCCTTTGTCAATTGATTCCTGCACATAGCCTACAATGAGTTTAGCGCCAATATCTTTTACAAGTTCATCCCTGTAGTGCAAAGTCTCCACGAAATTATGTCCAGTATCAATATGAAGCAAAGGAAAAGGAATTTTAGCAGGGAAGAACGCCTTGCGTGCCAGGTGTACCATCACTATAGAATCTTTCCCTCCGGAAAAAAGCAATGCTGGGTTTTCAAACTGTGCAGCCACATCGCGCATCACAAATATCGATTCCGCTTCCAGTTCCTGTAAATGACTTAGATTATATGTTAACATAAACTATTTTCGCTCAATTTTGGGTAATATAAAATCCATTATCTTTTTCACTGATTCCTCCACCGAAAGAATATCCGTTTTTATTTCAAGGTCTGGGTTTTCGGGTGTTTCAAAAGGAGAACTTACACCGGTAAAATCTTTTACATTTCCTGCGTTTGCTTTCTTATATAAACCCTTGGGGTCTCGCTGGATGCAGACCTCAAGAGGTGCATTAAAGAACACCTCTACAAAATCTTCCCTGCCAATAATATTCTTTGCCAGGTCGCGTATGGTTTTAGTAGGGCTGATAAAACAATCCAGTATGATCATCCCGCTATGAATAAAAAGCTTATTCAACTCGGCTATCCTGCGGATATTTTCTTCCCTGTCCTTAAGTGAAAAACCAAGGTCTTTATTGATAGATGTCCTTACATTATCGGCATCAAGCAACTGGCAGATATATCCTTTGTTGAAAAGTTGTTTTTCAAGCTCAATGGCAACGGTAGTTTTGCCCGAACCGGAAAGACCGTACATCCATACCGCCACTGCTTTTTGCTTCAGAAAGGCTTCCTTGGCTTCGCGCGAAGTAAGGTGTTCGAAAACAGGAAATATATTTTTCTCATCTTGCATAGGAGTGCAAAGGTATAAAAAACAAAATATACTTATCGCTGCCTATGTAAAATAATAAAGGGCATCGCAATTGCGATGCCCTTTAGGTTTAATATTTCAATAAAATTTTACTCCATTATGAAATATCGCTTATCCTTTAATGAACTTCTTAATTTTTAACTCCTTTCCCATTTGAACTTTTACAATGTATGTCCCGCTAGGCAAAGCAGAAACATCTATACTTGATTCATTGCTAAAAGTTGAAAAGGTTTTTATTGGCTGACCTTGTATATTAAATATTTCAATTGTTGCCTGCTGTGGGGCTTCTATATTAAGATTATTTGCAGCCGGATTGGGATAAATATTAATATTAAGGGTATTACTCAATTTGTTTATTCCAACTGAAATATCAATATAGGAAAAGAGAATACCATTGCCAAATGTTCCTCCCTGGTTCGTCATTCCAAAGAACGTATTTCCCGAGAGTATTAAACTACCCCAGGGATAGGCGCCATTTGTGTCGGCGAAATCCACCATATCCATAAAATTGGTACCATCTGTATCTACAGAAAAAATAATGCCTTCTTCGTTTATCCCGCCACTAGAAGTCATTCCATATAATGTACTACCTGAAAGGATTACATTGCCTTCGGGATAAGATCCGTTAGTGTCAGCAAAATCCACCAGATCCATAAAATTACCTCCATTGGTATGTACTGAAAAAACATTGCCATAGCCATCGTTCCCGCCACTATATGTCATTCCATATAATATGTTACCGGAAAGTGTCAGATCTCCATAAGGATATTGTCCGTTTGTGCCGTCAAAATCTACCATATCCATAAAATTGTTGCCACTAGTATCAATTGAAAAGATAATACCATCACCATTGGCTCCTCCTTCAAATGTCATTCCATATAATTTGTTTCCGGAAATTGTTAAGCTGCCGTTTGGTTCAGAGCCGTTTGAGTCAGCAAAATTCAACAAAACTTTAAAATGGTTTCCATTGGTATCTATTGAAAAAACAACACCATCTCCTATTGTCCCGCCCACATATGTCATTCCAAACAATGTTTTTCCCGAGAGTTTTAAAGTGCCGCCACAAGGAGAGGATCCGTCGTTTGTATCAGCAAAATCCCAAAGATCCTTATAGTGAGTGCCGTCAGTGCGGATGGAAAAGATCTCGCCATCGCCGTTGTACCCGCCTTCATTGGTCATTCCGTATAGCACATTATTGGCAAGCAGTACACCTCCGTAAGGATTTGATCCATCTGTATCGGCAAAATCAATCAACTCCTTATAATTATTGCCATCGGTTCCAATTGAAAACAGGGTGCCATTTCCATAGAAACCGCCGTCTTCCGTCATTCCATATAACACATTACCCTGTAAGACCAATGAACTATAATAAGGAAATGTTCCGTTTGTGTCATCGAACGTAAGCAGGTTGGTGAACTGTGCAGAAACTTTTGCACTTAAGCCGAAAATGACGAGTGCTGAAATAATAATTAATTTTCTCATGGTTACTCCTTTTTTAAGTTTGTAATTAGGATTATTTAATATAAGTTCTGCAATATTATGGTTTAAATAAGGACTAATCAATTCGTAATTTTACGTAAAGAGATATGCTTATTTGCAAGGGGCTAAAGCTGAATGAAATGGTAATGCATTGTTTAATTGCCAATTAGCAGGCAGGAGAGAAGAATGAATTGAGAAGTTAGAATTAAGAATGCGGAATTGAGAATACTACTAATAATTACTCAAAAATATTACAAGGTGGGTTGAGTGCGAACAGTGACCTTTTAATTCAAACTCCCTTTACTTAAGAGAAATAATTATTGTTTAATAACATTCATACTGGATAATGGCCCCGGCGCAGTGATATAATGAATAAACTTATCGTTAACATCAATTTTTTTTAAGTTTGCGACTATAAATGGCGTAGCAAATGGTAATGATTCACCTTTTTCAAAATATTTCGGCAGGTTGGCATTACCAATAGCAGCTCTGCCAAATGCAACTATAGATGCACCAAACTCTAAGGCTTTATCAGCATCTTCAACTTTTGTAATACTTCCTGCACAGATTACAGGTAATTCCTGATTAATATTTTCACAAGTATATTTCAAGGCAACTTTGTCGGGATACTTAACACTTTGGAACAAAACGGAATTATTGTTAGAAAAGTATATCCACAAATTCCCCCAAAAGTAGAATACTCATTAACTGAAAAGGGTATGGCATTAGAAAAAATTTTATTTGAATTGAAATCATGGGGAAAACAGTTTCTTGAATTGTAATTTTATCGAAAAGCTGTTTTAAGATTAATTACCCCCTGCTTTGTCATTAGTCAGGCAAATTGCAGCTATTCTTGTAAGATTTGCACCAACTCTTGTAAGAGTTGCATGAACTCTTATAAGACTACTCACTTGTTTTACAACACATCTCGCTTGTTTTACAACACATCTCGCTTGTTTTACAACGCATCTCACTTGTTTTACAACACATCTCGCTAATTTCATATAAAATACCTGAAAAGCAAAGAGTGCCCGTCGCTATTTGCCCCGAAGCACTCTAAATTTAGCTGTATAACAGGCAAAACGTACTGGATTTCCGCGAATTTTCTACTGAATGCCTATATAAATCCATCCATCCCAAGCATAAGGGTCGGGAATAGTGATGTTGAATACCGGATGTTTTTTCTTGCTTGCAGCCATTATGGTGGCTTTTTTACGTAAAATGGGGATAATTACAGGGGTTTTGCTGCCATGCCCTATAGGCAATATGCTCGAAGGGTTTGAAATTCAGTTCTGTATTAACAAGACTAATGGTAGTAAATCTAACAACAGGTACAACATATATCTCCTTCCAATGGTGTATTGAAAATCAACATTCTATAATACGCTAAATTTTATATTGATTCTGAAGCTAAATAAAACTTTCTTATATTTGCAACCCTATTGCCTAAAAATCAGTAAAAAGAAACCTATTTCTGTTTATAGGGTATGTCTGAAAATTAAACTGCTTACAATACTCCAAAACAATTAGAAAAGTTGGAGAAAACATGATACAATTACAAATCTACTAAGAGTACTAAATTAAACACAACAATATGGAAAACAATGAACAGAAAGCGCTTGGCATGATAGAAACCAGGAGCTTTGCAGCTATGGTTGAAGCTTCGGATGCCATGGTAAAAGCAGCAAAAGTTGAATTGGTAGGCTACGAAAAGATAGGTGGCGGATTTGTTACAGCCATCGTTCGCGGTGATGTGGCAGCTGTAAGAGCAGCAGTTGATGCCGGCATACGCGCAGCCGAAAAAGTAGGCGAATTGGTTTCATCACACGTAATTCCAAGGCCGCACAATAATGTTGACAGTGCATTACCACTTGGCAGTACCTTAACAAAGAAAGGAAAATAATCATGATAGATCTAAGAACATACATATTTTTAGATTCCCTGCAATTGCAGATGGCATCTTATTTATCAACGGTTTCCCGTGGATATCTTCCGGTCGGCGGACAGGCTTGTTGCATCATTGAAATTGCTCCCGGCATTGAGATCAATGCATTGACTGATATTGCACTTAAA
This sequence comes from uncultured Bacteroidota bacterium, assembly GCA_963831005.1. Lineage (GTDB taxonomy): Bacteria > Bacteroidota > Bacteroidia > Bacteroidales > CG2-30-32-10 > CAWHOW01. Next base: position 72,508 of record CAWHOW010000015.1, on the reverse strand, counting down.
GCAACGCACGTAACCCCCGGTATGCAGATTGTGGAAAGAGCTTATGGTATGCTGGAAGTTCATTCCGACAGCCAGGGGCGACACCCGTATGGCCGGAGAAGCTGTTCTGAGAGCTATTGATCAGAAAGAAGAACACCGAATTAAACCAAGAATACTGACGAGTCAGCTCATCAAGAACGTGGAAGACCATCATGCACAGCTTATCAACCGTACCCGTATGGGGATGATGCTGCTCAGGGGCGATACGCTATTTATCCTTGAAGTTGAACCTGCCGGCTATGCTTATTATGCAGCCAACGAAGCCGAGAAATCAGCACATATCAATATTATTGATGTGATGGGATTTGGCAAGTTCGGGCGTGTGTATATCGGCGGTGAAGAAGCAGAAGTGCTGGAATGCAAGAAGAACGTTGAAAAGCGTCTTGCTGAAATTACAGGAAGAGAAGAATATAAATAGTGATAAGGTTAGAATACTATGACGCATAGATTGCTTCGTCGTTCCTCCTCGCAATGACGTCATTGCGAAGCCGACGAAGGAGGATGAAGCAATCTTATTGAACACATTAGGATTAACAAACAGTAGTAACAATAAAATTATAAAGGAGAAATCAATATGTCAGAAAACAATACAGAAGCATTGGGAATGATTGAAACCCGTGGTTTCACAGCTATGGTGGAAGCATCAGATGCTATGGTTAAAGCAGCAAAAGTTGAATTAATAGGCTACGAAAAAATAGGCGGAGGTTTTGTAACTGCTATAGTTCGCGGTGATGTGGCAGCTGTAAGAGCAGCAGTTGACGCCGGTTTACAGGCAGCTGAAAAAGTTGGTGAAATCGTTTCATCACACGTTATCCCGCGTCCTCATGCAAATGTCGACAGCGCACTTCCTCTGGGCAGGGGTAAAATAGCAGCAAAGAAATAATTGTTTTCATTTTAATTCAGTAAAATGATACTAGCAAAGGTTGTTGGAACGGTCGTTTCCACGCATAAGGATTTGAAGATGGAAGGTGTGAAATTACTCCTTCTTGAAAAGATCGATCCTGTAAGCATGAAAGGGAAGAACGATTTTGTTGTTGCAATGGATAGTGTTGGTGCCGGCCCCGGCGAAATAGTGTTTTATGTATCGGGCAGCAGTGCACGCTTTACTTCTGTAACCGAAGAAAAGCCCACAGATTCATCAGTAATAGCTATCGTTGATTTTATTGAAAAGGATGGCGAATATACTTTCCGCAAAAATTAATCCTGGAATATCATGCTTTTAGGAAAAGTGGTAGGTACAGTTGTTAGCAGCTCAACAAACATTGGGATTGATGGTGCGCGCTTTCTCCTGATAGATAAATGCAATCAGGCAGGGGTGAAGAAAGGCGATTATCTAGTTGCCCTCGACCTTGTAGGTGCCGGTAATGACGAGCTGGTAATGATAGCCGAAAGCACTTCGGCACGCGAAACAGCAACTACAGCCAATAAACCCATTGATGCTATCATCATTGGTATCATTGACGAGATTGATGAAAATGAAAAGACAACATATAAGAAATAATAAGGGGTAATGGGTTTGACGGTATTAGGGGTTCTGGAGTACAGCAGCATTGCCATAGGAATAAGGGCGCTGGATGAAATGGTGAAGGTAGCTCCTGTTCATATCATCGAAGCAAGAACCATTTGTCCCGGCAAGTATTTAATAGTTTTCAGCGGCGATGTGGCATCTGTTGAATATGCTTTTCACAAAGGTATTGATACGGGAAAAGAATTCCTGGTTGACAGCCTCTTTCTTCCGCAGATACACCCCGATGTGGTGCATGCAATAGGTGTAATAAATAAAACGGATGAATGGAATGCCATCGGGATCATTGAAACATTGTCAGTTGTTTCAAGCATTGAAGCAGCCGACCTTGCAGCAAAAGCAGGAGGGGTTTCCATTATCGAAATTCGCCTTGCCATAGGTTTTGGAGGGAAATCATATATGAAGATGATCGGCACTCTTGATGCTATTGAAGCAGCAATGCAGGCTGGTATTACAAAAGCAACGGAAAAAAACCTGCTGTGCATGAATACCATCATACCGCAACCGCATACTGAAATTAAACCATTTTTCATGTAAAAGGAGGATTGGGAATTGGATAATCTGGAACAAAATATACGTCTGCTGGTTCAGGAAGTTGTAAAAGGCATGAACCTGAATCCCGCTGCTAATGATGCCGGCGACAAAAGCACAGGTGTTTTTTCAAACCTTGATCATGCTGTAATGGCCGCCGACCTGGCTTTTAAGGAATTCAGCAAACTTACTTTAGAGAACCGCAAAGTTATTATTGATAACATGCGCAAGGTTGCTTTAGCCAACAAAGAAGTCCTTTCCAAGATGGCTCACGAAGAAACCGGCATGGGTCGCTGGGAAGACAAGGTTGTTAAGAATGAATTCGGAACATTGAAAACTCCCGGCGTTGAAGATATTTCACCCGAAGCATTCTCGGATGATAATGGTATGACATTGGTGGAGAAAGCTCCTTTCGGTGTGATAGGTTCTATTACTCCCAGCACCAATCCTACCATTACAATTATCAGCAACGCTATCGGAATGATAGCTGCAGGAAATGCGGTGGTATTCAATCCACATCCAGCAGCAAAAAAAGTATCAAGCTTTTTGGTTGGCCTTCTTAATAAAGCCATCATTGAAGCTGGAGGACCTGCCAATCTTCTTACATGCATTGATAATCCCACTATAGAAACCGCAAAAGAACTGATGTCGCACAAGAAAATAGCTATTCTTGTTGTAACAGGAGGCCCAGCAGTAGTGAAGACAGCGATGAACAGCGGTAAAAAAGTTATAGCTGCAGGTCCCGGTAATCCGCCCTGCGTGGTTGATGAAACTGCTGATATTGCTAAAGCCGGAAAAGATATAGTTGATGGTGCAAGCTTTGACAATAATGTAATTTGTATCTGTGAAAAAGAGATCATTTGCGTTGCTTCTGTTGCCGACAGGCTGAAAGAAGAAATGAAAAAGAATGGCGCTTATGAATTGAATGAAGACCAGATAAAAAAGATAACCGAACTTGTAATTTGTGATCCTGGTGGCCCCGGAAAAGAAGGTGCTGCAGAAAAGAAATATGTGGGGAAGAATGCGAGTTATATTGCTAAAGCTATTGGACTAAATCTTCCTGATACTACTAGATTATTGCTTTGTGAAGTTGGCCGCGAACATCCACTGGTATGGACAGAGCAATTAATGCCAGTGATGCCGCTGGTACGTGTAAAAGATGTGGATGCCGCAATAGACTTAGCTGTCGAATGCGAGCACGGATTCAGGCATACAGCCATTATGCATTCACTGAATATTGCTAAACTCAGCAAAATGGCAAAGGTGATGAATTGTTCTATCTTTATTAAGAACGGGCCCAGCTATGCAGGCTTAGGTAATGGTGGTGCAGGCTTTGCTTCATTTACTATAGCCAGCCCTACAGGTGATGGTGTTACAAGAGCAAGAACTTTTACCAGAGAAAGACGTTGCACCGTTGTTGATTATTTTAGAATTATTTAAAAGTTAATATTTTAGTTTGAATATATTTTTGATTGGTAATTAAAATATATGCCACAAAGACACGAAGACACAAAGGAGCACAAAGAGAAATATTTTCCATTAACACTTGAAGAAGAAAATATTGGAAAAGAAGTAGTCAATGCGGCGTATATTGTTCATAAAGAATTGGGACCAGGTTTGCTGGAGAAAGTTTACGAAGTATGTTTTTGTCATGTATTATCAGCAAAAGGGTTTAATGTTAAACGGCAATTAGATATTCCTATTGTTTTTGAAGGGATAATATTTGAAGAGGGTTTGCGGTTAGATGTAATGGTAAATGATTTAATCATTTGTGAATTAAAAGCTTTAGAAAATGTTAACCCCGTTTGGGAAGCACAGTTGTTAAGTCATTTGAAATTAACCGGAAAACGTTTGGGTTATCTGATTAATTTTAATGTTCCGTTAATTAAAGATGGTATAAAACGAATAATTTTATAAATCTTAGTGAAACTTAGTGTCTTAGAGCCTTAGTGGCAAAAGGTTTAAAGAAAGTTATTTCATAAGAAAATAGATAGTATAAATGAAATTTGGACGAGTAATAGGACGAGTTGTAAGTACACAAAAAGTAGAATCGCTTGAAGGCATTAAGCTGCTTTTAGTTCAACCTTTGGATGAGAAACTGCAAAATGTTGGTGATGCTATTGTAGCAGCAGATACCATTCAATCCAATGTCGGGCAACTTATCTATTACGAAACAAGCAAGGAAGCAAGCAGGGTTATTGAAACAAGAATGAATCCTTGTGATGCGGCAATCATGGGAATTATTGATGATATGTTTGTTGAGGCGAAAAAATGATATTAGGAAAAGTTATCGGTAATGTGGTTTCCACAGTGAAGGCAAAAGGCTACGAATCGAAAAAGATTCTGATCATCCAGCCTGTTGATCCTTCAGGAAATCCAAAAGGAAAATCTTTTCTTGCAGTTGATGCTGTGCAGGCAGGTGTCGGCGATACAGTTATTATTATTGAAGAAGGCAATTCTGCAAGAGCGGTCATCAAAGAACCGGAATCCTTCACTATTAAAACTGTAGTTGCCGGAATAGTTGATGAAGTTAATTTACAGGGATAAAGATATATATGGAAAGCAATCCTGATACAATAAACAGTACCGACCAGGTAAAACGGGTGGCTATAGGCGCCGACCATGGCTCCTATAATTCAAAGGAGATGCTTAAGGCTTATTTACAGGCACTGGGTTATAAAGTAGTTGATGTTGGCACGAACAACAGCACTACAAAAGTTGATTATCCTGATTTCGCTGTAGCTGTTGCAAAAAAAGTGGTGAGCGGCGAATGCGACAGGGGTATTATGCTTGATGCTGCCGGTATTGGCTCATCAATGGTTTGCAATAAGGTGCATGGTATAAGGGCTGCTTTATGCTGGAGCACCAAAACAACATTAAATAGTCGTGAACATAATAATGCAAATATTATGACCATGGGCACATCGCAGCATACTGCTGATGAGCTGTGTTCAATGGCTAAGATATGGCTTGAAACAAGATTTGAAGGTGGACGTCACTGGCCACGTATAAATAAAATGATGTCAATAGAAAGAAAAGGAAGTTGATATGGACCAAAATGAATTGATTGATAAAATTACGAAAGAAGTAATGGCCAGGCTTAGTGAGCAGGCTAAAACACAAGGCAAACAAGAATCTGCAGGACTGGCATCAAAAGCTCAGATGTCCTCTTCTGAATTGGCAAAGTATATTGATCACACATTATTAAAACCGGAAGCAGTGCAATCGCAGTTTGAAAAGTTGTGCGAAGAAGCAGTTGCTTACCAGTTTAAATCAGTGTGCGTGAACTCTAGCTGGGTACCATTTGTGGTAAAGAAACTTAGAGGTACAGGTATTTTAATTTGTTCGGTTATCGGGTTCCCATTGGGCGAAATGGATACCCGTAGCAAAGCATTCGAAGCAAGAAGTGCTATCAATAGCGGTGCTGACGAACTGGATATGGTTATAAATGTTGGCGCGTTAAAATCCCGTAACCTTAAACTGGTTGAGGAAGATATAAGAGCTATAAAAAGGGCTTGCCGTACCAAAACCGTTTTGAAAGTTATTATAGAAACCGTTCTTTTAACGGAAGAAGAGAAAATATTAGCCTGCGAAATTTCCAAAAAAGCAGGAGCTGATTTTGTAAAGACCAGTACCGGTTTCCTTGGCGGCGGAGCAACTGTTGAAGATATCTTGCTTATGAGAAGGATCGTTGGTCCTAAAATGGGAGTTAAAGCCAGCGGCGCTATCCGCGATTTTAATCAGGCTGTGGCATTAATTAATGCGGGCGCAAACCGTTTAGGTTGTGGTTCAAGCGTGGCTGTTATTACGGGAGCAGGAGTAAAGGGAGGCTATTAATAACTCATAAGCCTAACCGGTTATTTAATTAACTGGTAATAATATTAAAATATTTCACGTGTTAAATAATATTTAAGCCTAAGATACGTTATAAAAGTATGGTAGGTAAAAGATTAAATATTTATAACCGTAAGCAACAATGGAAGTGGTTGCTTTTGGCTTTTGCATTTATAATAGTGATTACTTCGCTATGGTATACGAACATTCTTGTTAAGAAAATTGCCAGAGATGAACGCAAGAACATCGAAACTTGGGCTAATGCTGTTCAAAAAAGAGCTAGCCTTGTGCGCTACACTGAGGAATTTTTTGAAAAAATAAAAATAGAAGAACAAAAACGTGTTGAGCTATGGGCAGACGCCACAAGGCGACTTATAGACGCCGGCAATAACGAAGACCTTACCTTTTATTCGGAAATTATTTCGGGTAATACCAATATTCCTGTGGTACTTACCGATGAAAATTACAAAATTACAGCTGCCAAAAATGTTGATTTTCGGTCAGACAGTGTAAAAATCTTATCGGGCAAACTAAAAGAAGATTTTTCGGTTTACAAGCCAATCGTGGTTGCATATGGCAACAAGAAAGGCTATTTATTTTACAAGGAGTCAAAGCTTTTCACAGGATTGCGCAACGTCCTTAATGACTTAATAAACTCATTTATTTCCGAGGTCGTCGTAAATTCCGCATCCGTTCCTGTTATCATTACAGATAGTAGCAAGCTTAAAGTAATAGCATCTGGCAATATTGATTCTGTTAATGCCGGAGATTACAGTTATATGAATTCCATCATTATAACAATGCAAAAACAGAATAAACCTATAATTATAGATCTTTCTGGACATGGAAAATGCTATGTTTTTTATAAGGATTCGTACCTTCTAACTCAATTGAAATACTATCCATATGTTCAGTTTTTTATCATTGGGCTCTTTCTGTTGGTGGCATATCTGCTTTTCAGCACTTCGCGAAAGTCGGAACAAAATCAAGTTTGGGTAGGCATGTCAAAAGAAACAGCACATCAGCTAGGTACGCCTTTGTCATCTTTGATGGCCTGGGTTGAAATATTGAAAATGAAAAATTTAGATGCTGATACTATTAGCGAAATAGAAAAAGATGTTCACCGTTTTGAAATTATTACTAAGCGCTTTTCCAATATAGGTTCGCTTCCTAAACTGGAAACAAGCAATATTATAACCGCTGTTTATGATGCCATTGCCTATGTTCAGGCTAGGACATCAAAGAAAGTTCAGTTTTCGGTTAATCTTTCAAAAGAGACAGAATTCTTCATTCCCCTTAACGAACCTCTTTTCGAATGGGTAATGGAAAATCTTTGCAAGAATTCAATTGACGCAATGAATGGTGAAGGCAGAATTGATATTGCAATTACAAATGAAGATGACTATATCATTATTGATGTTACAGATACAGGAAAAGGTATTCCAAAATCTAAATTTAAAACTGTATTTAAGCCTGGCTATACTAGCAAAGAAAGAGGATGGGGGCTAGGACTTACACTTTGTAAGCGAATTATTGAAATTTATCATAAGGGAAAAATATTTGTTCGCGCTTCGACCATAGGAAAATGCACCACGTTTAGGATTATATTGAATAAATAATTATTTCTTTTTTGAAATACTAAATTGAAAGATGACACAAAAGCAATTTTTTGTTGGTAAAAAGATATTTTATATCTTTGAAAAAAATTTTATGAAGAACAAATTAAAGTTATTCACATACTTAGCTTTTATTTTAATAAGCCTCATAACCGTTTGTGGATGCAAGACTCACAAAAACACTACTGATAGTACTAGTGAAGGGGGGGATATTAATGCCGTTACAGCACAGGATTATTTTAAGCTTGGCAGCGAGCAGCTAGACAAGAAGAATTATGATGAAGCTCTGAAGCTTTTAAACAAAGCAGTAGAACGCGACTCTTCAAATGGAAACAATTATGCTTATAGGGGCATGGCAAAATACTACCTGAAAGATTTTAAAGGTGCTATTACTGATTACGATAAAGCCATTAAGCTTATTCCTGATTACGGGGAGGTTTATGATTTAAGAGGTGTCGCCAAAGGCGAACTTCTTGATAAATCAGGTGCCTGCGAAGATTGGAACAAAGCTTTCGAGCTAGGTTTTAACAAAGCCTTTAATCTGATACAGAAGTATTGCATTGATGACGCAAAAAAATAAGTAAGCTTCCCCGAATTCTATCTTTTAATTAGCTTTATATATTCCTTTTATTCTCGAAAGTAAAGCCTCGTCCTGATTATAATAACCTGTGAACTGCATACCAAAAGGCAGGTTATCCTTATTTTTTCCCGTAGGAATACCTATAGATGGAAGACCGGCATACGTCCATGGCAGGTTCATAAGCGGACTACCTGTCGATTCCAATCCTTTCGGTGGAAATGTGAGTGTTGAAGGAGAAAGCCAGCAATCAATACCTGAATCTTTAGCTAGTGTTTCAATTTTCTTCCTTAAAATAAATCTTCCATCCTTTGCTTTTGTTAATTCTTCCGGATGTACTAACTTTCCTTCTTCAATGATCTGCTTTGTATGTGGTCTGTAAAGCGATTCATAATTGGCATACCATTCCTTATGAACATTTGCCATTTCAGCAGCGATCATTAACCTATGAAGTCGATTTATTTCATCAATATTATTAAAGAGTTTTATTTTTTTTAATAATATGCCTTTATTTTCAAGCATTTTCAATTGCTTGTTGAATTCGGCAATAATATCCCCCGATGCCTGTTCAAGATATTTGCCTTCAGGAACACCAATAATAAGAGGACGACTGGTTTTATTAACAGCAGAAGATTTCCAGTTACTACAAAGAACGGAAGATGCTAAAATACATCCGTCAATATCTTGGGTGAAAAATCCAATATGGTCTGCTGATTGGGAAAAAGGAATTACTCCATCAGTTGGTATTCTTCCATAACTTGGCTTAAAGCCTATAACTCCGCAGTAAGCTGCAGGTCGTAATACTGAACCGATAGTTTGTGTTCCGAAAGCAAAGGGGGTAATACCTGCTGCCACAGCAGCTGCGGAACCACTGCTTGAACCGCCGGGAGTGTGTGCTGTATTACTTGGGTTTTTAGTTGGTCCCGGTTCGAAGTATGCAAACTCAGTAGTAACGGTCTTTCCAAGAATCAATGCACCTTGCTCTTTCAACTTAGTTACGCAGACAGCTTCTACCCCTTCGAATAATTTAGCCGGAAGGTTAGAACCACAATGGGTTTCAAAACCATCGGCTCTGAATATATCTTTTACGCCAATTGGAATACCAAAAAATGGAGGACGTTTATTTTTATCAGGAAACTTAGCAATTAATAATTTGGCATCTTTTAATAAACGGTTTCTCCTGTTTTCTTCAGGAATAAGAGATAAAATCTCGGGTTCAACTTTATCAATGCGATCGCAAATGTTGTTAATAAAAGATTTCAAATCAATATAGCCATTCATTATTTTACCTGCCGTTTCGGATAAGGAGAGGAAAGAGGTGTACATTTAAATTACTCCTTCTGTATTCAAATCTTCAATTTCTTTATCAGTGTAGCCAAGCAATTCCGAATATATTTTTCGGTTATGTTCTCCAATAGTAGGTGCAGGTTTTCTGTCGTGTTCTTCTTCGATAGAAGACATTTTAATCGGGTTCCCTGCTATTTTAACTTTGCCTGCTTTTTTGTCTTCCACTTTAACTATCATATTCCGTGATAATACTTGTGGATTAACCATTACCTTATCAATAGTGTTTATAGGGCTGTAAGGTATCTGAACTTTTTCAAACATATCAAACCACTCAGTTGTGTCTTTTTGAATGAATATCTCGGCAAGTATGGGTTCAAGCTCCTTTATATTTTTTGTTCTCAGTCCGTTTGTGGCAAAACGCACATCTGCAATCAGGTCTTTTCTATTAATGCAGCAGCAGAATTTGTTCCACAGGTTATCATTACCCATTGCAATTACAAAATAACTGTCCTTTGCCTTAAATGCCTGGAAAGGAGTAATTGTTGGATGCCTGTTGCCGATAGGTTCGGGAGATTTTCCGTCAACCTGAAAACGAGCCAGTGCATTTTCGAGAATAGAAACCTGACAATCAAGCATGGAAATATCTATCTTTTGCCCTTCTCCTGAGATTGTTCGCTGGTAAAGGGCTGCATTGATCCCTATTGCGGTGTAAAGTGAAGCAGTAATGTCACCAAGCGACATTCCAACGCGTGTAGGAGGACTATCAGGCCAGCCGGTAATACTCATAATTCCACCCATTGCCTGAGCAAGAATATCATAAGCAGGCTTTTGTGAATAAGGCCCTGTATGACCAAAGCCGGATGAAGCGGCATAAATTATTTTTGGATTTACTTGTTTCAAAACATCATATCCAAGTCCGAGTTTTTCCATTGTCCCCGGCCGATAATTTTCAATGATGATATCGAATTTCTTTACAAGGTCAAGCAAAATCTTTTTGCCTTTTTCGCTTTTCAGATTAAGGGAAATACTATCTTTCCCACGGTTGATGCTTACAAAATACAGACTCTGTTCATTTTTGAAAGGTCCGAAAGCTCTGGCATCATCACCTGTTTCGGGCACTTCGACTTTCAGGATATAAGCACCAAGATCGTTCAATATCATAGTGCAAAAGGGTCCCGCAAGAACACGGGTGAGGTCGAGAACCTTTATATTTTCCAGTGGTTTACTCATTTTTCTTTTGATTTAAAATTGCCATCGCAACTTTTTCAGCTGTGATCGGCATTGATTTCATTCTAATTCCAAATGCATCATCAATGGCATTTGCTATCATTGGAGCGGCTGGAAGCATGGTATGTTCACCAACTCCGCGTGCGCCATAAGGACCATCAGGTTGTGCTACTTCAACAATGATAGGCACAATTTCTTCAGGAATATCAAGGCATGTAGGTAATTTGTAATCTGTAAAATTAGGATTCAACATCTTCCCTCGATTATCAAATCGCATATCCTCGTATAGCACAGTTGCAAGACCTTGAACAATACCACCGACGATTTGTCCTTTCACAAGATCCGGGTTAATTGCTTTACCGACATCTAGAGCTTCGACCACTTTAAGCACTTTCATTTTGCCGGTATCTTTATCAATTTCCAACAGCATAGCAGCAGCCCCAACGGTATAGTGTACATTGGGATGCCCCCCCTGACTGGTTTCAGGATCTGCATTGGTTGACGTAAATTCAGGCATAAAAGTCCCGCGACCGTTGATTGGGCCTCCCTTGAAAGTACCGTCTTCAGTCATGATCCCGTTTATAACAAAACTTTTTAAGTGAAGTTCCCATCCAGGCTTTGTTGAACATTTTACCTTTTCATCCTCCAGGAAAAGCATATTTGCAGGTAATCCAAGCGCTCGTTCAACAAGTTCAAATATCTGATCTCTTGCATCTATAGCAGCTTTTTTTACAGCATTACCACAACCCCATGTTACGTGTGAACCTACGGTTTGCCATTCATAAGGATTGCGATCGGTATCGGGAGTTTCAACTCTTATTTTACTTGGAGGAATGGATAATACTTCAGCTGCAACCTGTGCCATTACTGTCAGCAAGCCCTGGCCAATGTCCATGCCTGAAATTAAAATATTCAAACTCGCATCTTCATTAAATTTCAGGAATGCAGAAGATGAAGCGTTGGGGGGCATGGCTGGGGCTTTCCATAACAATGAAAAACCTTTACCCAGAACGGTATTAGGATTTTTTGAAATTTCCTTTTTACCCCATTCTATTTCTTTCGCAACTTTATCAATACACTCCATGAGGCCATTGGGATTCATATGTGCACCGTAGGCCAGAGTATCATCAACTGTTATTGCATTTTTCTTGCGTAATTCAACTGGATCAATGCCAAGATGTTTGGCTATACGGTTCATGTGGGATTCCAAACCGAACAAAAATTCAGAATATCCGAAACCCCTGTATGCGCCGCCAGGAGGCAGATTCGTATAAATGCAATATGAATCAATTGAAAGGTTTGGCACTCGATAAGGACCGGTAGCAGAGAGCCCAACAGAATTTACAACGTTTGCTCCGTATTCTACATAAGCGCCGGCATCCCAGTATAATTGATGATCAAGTGCAGTAATGGTTCCGTCATTTTTTACACCTATCTTAAGTTTTGCAATAACGCCAAGCCTTTGATAGGTATTATAAAATTCCTGTTCGCGAGACCAAAGAATTTTTACAGGTGAGCCTTTTAATTTTGTAGCAAGTGCGGCCGCAAGTATTTCCATAGTGACACCAGCTTTCCCACCAAATCCTCCTCCAACATAAGGAGCTATTACTCTTACGTCTTTATGAGTAAATCCAAGTGATGATAAAGCTTCAGCAAAAAGATTCCTTTGTGTATTCGGTGATTGGGAAGATGCCCAAACCGTAAGCCTTCCGGAATAATCTACTTTACCGATAGCTGAATGAAATTCTATAGCGCAATGTGCATAACGCGGAACAAAATAAGTATCTTCCAAAACATAATCAGCATCAGCAAATCCTTTATCCAGATTGCCTTTTCTTGTTTTGCGGTGATGTGCGATGTTTGTGTTTGCTTTTGGGAAAAACCATGGAACATGCGGATAATCGCCAAGTTCAGGGTGAAGTACAGTTGCATTCGGTTCAATAGCTTTCATCTGGTCAAGAACTTCAGGGAGTTCTTCGTATTCCACTTTTACAAATTTTGCTGCAAGCTTAGCTGTCTTAGCATCACGAGCAACAACAGCAGCTACCTGTTCTCCGATAAATCTTACTCTGTCCTGTGCAAATACAAAACGGTCCTTCATATAAAGGCCGAACTTGAAAGGAAAATCTTTGCCTGTAAAAACAGCAACGACACCTTCAATTTTTTTTGCTTCAGAAGTATCAATATTTTTAATCAGTGCGTGAGCTTTTGTGCTTTCAACGATTTGTGCAAATAATAATGTTGGCCCAAAATCAATATCATCAGCAAAAACAGCTGCTCCGGAAATTTTTTCTTTTCCGTCAATCCTTGTTACGGATTTTCCGATATATTTATATTCTTCCATTTTTGACATTTTCAATTACTAATAACTTTCAAAAAAGTAAGCAGTAAGCAATATGCAATTAGCAAATCTGATTACAACTTTTGTGAGCTTGTTAAATATTTATCAGGATTTTCAATCATATGATTTAAAAGACGCCCAATCTCATCAGATTTCAAAGTAAGGTCTTTTTGTTTATCAATATTTATATATCCACAATGGAAAGCAAAATCAATCCATACCTGAGTTTCGCTATTTTCCATATCAGCATCAGATGTTTTTGAAATAAAATGTGCTTCATATCTGCGTTTTCTATATCCTTCGGCAATATTTGAGCAAACGGAACGTGAGGAATGTCTTATTTGACCAGTAAGTCCGTAGATTTCATCTTTTGGAAAATTTCTGGTTAAATGAAAAATTTCCATTGCCAGTTCAAATGCTTTTTTATATACTGATAAATCTTTAAAGTTCATACTTAATAATGTTATCTATCTTTTGCCTACTGCCTATTTGCCTACTTCAAAGTTTATTTATCTTTTTTACAGGAACACTCCAAAACAGCATCAATAATGGGCATATAACCCGTGCATCTGCAAAGGTTTCCGGCAAGTGCTTCCTTTACTTCGTCTTTAGAGGGATTAGGGTTTTCATTCAATAATTCAGTAGCAGAAATAATAATACCCGGTGCACAGAAACCACATTGAAATGAATTATTATTATCAAATGCTTCCTGAATAGGAGAAAGACCTTGTGTTGATAATCCTTCCACTGTTGTGATTTCATGACCATCAACTTCTATTGCTAAAATCAGGCAGCTGCGAACGCCCTTGCCATCAAGCAATACAGAACATGCACCACAATCGCCACGATCACAACCACACTTGGGGCTTTTCATTCCGAGCTTATCGCGCAGCACATCCAACAGGACTTCTCCCGGATCAACCCCAATGCTTCGTACTTCATTATTTAATTTGAACGTTATCTTTTCCATACAGGATTTATTTTTTTAATGGAGGTATCTAATTCTTACCACCATTTAGTTTTTCCCGCAGATAGCGCAGATTTACGCAGAAATAAAATCTGCGATTATCAGCGAAATGCAAAGTATTCATGAACACCATTTAATAAAAAATAAATGTGAATAAATCAGCGGGAGATAATTTTTAAAAGATTGTCCATACCCAATAAAAATAGTTTAGATGGTATGTTTTAAATACCTCCGTTTTTTAATTCTGCAATCACTTGTTTAATGCCTCTTTCAAACATCACTTTCATCATATGTGTGCGGTATTCTTTGGAAGACCTGATATCCGTGATGGGTGAAATTTCTTCTTCGATTATTATTTTAGCCTTTTCAATCAGTTCATCAGTAATATCCCGAGCATTCAACAGTTCTTCAAGACGGATAGATTTTTTAGGAATCGGTCCGACTGCACAATATGCTACACGAAAAGTTTTATTTGCAAAACCTATAATACCAATTCCTGCCTGTGCCAAATCCTCTCCTGAATAACGACCAAGTTTACCATAATACACAGCATTTTTCTCCTGTGGAATAGGAACAATAATTTTATCCACGAATTCATCAGGATTTCGTATTGTTTTCTTAGGACCGGCGAACCATTGATAAATAGGTACCCTGCGTTCTTCTTTCAGATTGTTAATACAAACCAGTGTATTGTAATTTAATAATGCAGGACCTGAATCCAGAGATGGAACTGCGGAACAGATATTGCCAACAATTGTCGCCCTGTTACGTGTTCCGACAGAGGCAACTGTTTTCGCGGCTTCCCATATTAAAGGTAGCTTTGTCCTGATAAGTTTGGAATTGATAAGATCTGTAAATGTGACGTTTGCCCCTATATGAACAGCGTTTTCTTTTTTTACAATTTTCCCAAGTTTTTCAAGTCCTTTTATATCAATTACGAGATCAGGTGTTTCAAGTCCTTCTTTTATTTTAACAACAAGATCAGTCCCTCCGGCAAGTATGCGTGCTGAATTGCCATGAATGGCAAGTAATTTCAGAACTTTATTGATGGTTTCGGGTTTCTGATACTTGAAATTGTGTGTTATTGGCATAAATAGATTATTAATTTACTAATTGGGGGTATTTAATTCTTACCATCACTTAGTTTTTCCCGCAGATAGCGCA
The DNA here is from genome assembly GCA_963831005.1 of uncultured Bacteroidota bacterium. Taxonomy (GTDB): domain Bacteria; phylum Bacteroidota; class Bacteroidia; order Bacteroidales; family CG2-30-32-10; genus CAWHOW01. The sequence continues at coordinate 57,400 of CAWHOW010000015.1, read as the reverse complement.
GATTTACGCAGAAATAAAATCTGCAATTATCAGCGGGAGATAATTTTTAAAAGATACTCTCATAATTTACTAATATAAAAAAATCACCACTCACCTGCCTGACGGCGAGGCAGGCAAACTGGCAGCCTTAACTTGATACTGAACCTGTTTCAGGATAAACCAAAGACCTATTGCAAAAGTACAAATTTATCCCGTTTCTAGTATAATTTACTAATCTAAAAAAATCACCACTCACTTGTCTGTCGACCAGCTTCGCCGCGAGGCGAGCAAGGCAGATGGGCAGCGACCGTTAGGCCGTTCCTTATTCTTTCACAAACTTTTTTTGCATTTTTTCTTGTATATTAAAAATTACGTTTACTTTTGCAAATAATTATTCTTATAATAAATGTTATTCCGCTTCCGTCAATATATTGTCGTATTTCTATTGATGACAATATCATTGTTTATTGTCCCGAAGGAATATATTCACGATACTTACGGACACGAAGACACTAAGGATATTCAAAGCAAGGATGCTTCTCTTACAAATACCCACCATCACTGCCAGATATTAAATTACAACACTCCTAATTACATTTTTCAGCATAAAGCTTTTTTGCTGCCTGTTTCGTTTATCGAACAATCCATTTTATCATACAGGCAGTTTTCTTACATAATTCCATTCGCTACTTATTTTAACCTGAGGGCGCCTCCCGCCGAACCATTCACGGTTTAATTTATTCTCTTATTTAATTTTTGCATGTCTTCCGGTGTGAAGATGTGCACATATTCATATTTAAAATTCTTAAAAAATGAAAAGAAATTTATTAGTAATAGCAATACTATTATTTTGTTCAATCGCAGGATTTTCTCAAAACATATCAAATAAACACCTGGCGGGGTATGTAACAGATAGTGTCACAAAAGAATTCATACCATTTGCAAATATTGTGATAAAAGACACAGCAACAGCAACAATAATATATGCCACCCAGGCAGATTCCAAAGGTCACTATTTCTTTAAAAACCTTCCTGCAGGTAAATTCACATTGCTTGTAAGCGCTGTAGGGTACATAAGTATTAAAAAAGAAATGGATCAGAATTCAGTTGATAGCAAAGGAGTAAATATTAAATTAATGATAAACCCCAAGATTTTGAACGCAGTTGTAGTTTCAGCCAGACGGCTTGATATGCAACGCATGGGCGAACTCTCCGAAGCCGTTCATCCGACAACAATCATTACGCCGGACGAAATGTTCATGAAGAACGCCAATACTTTTACCCAGGCCGTCGCTTCCGAGCCCGGAGTATGCGTGCTCACAGGATGTAGCTCGTGCGGGTTCAAGCAAATTCAGATCAACGGCCTTGGCGCTAATCAGACGATGATGCTAGTTGATGGATTGCCTTTGTACACCGGTGTCACAAACTTTTATGGCGTGGATGCTTTAACTACTGCAGGCATAGCATCCATTAATATTGCACGCGGCCCCGGAGCTTCACTGCTGGCCCCGGGCGCTTTGGGAGGTACAATGGACGTTCGCTTCCAGGACCCGACGAAGAATTCCATCATGGTAGATGCCTCAGCGGGTAACGATCTATATAACCAATTATCGATTGTTGCAACCGCTGTCGATACCAGCAGCAAAGTCGGTGTTATAATTGCCGCTCATCACTTTCTTAATGGGCCATGGGATGCCAATGGCACGGGTATGTCCCAGTCTCCATACATGGAGGATGAAAGCGCCTTGGTGAGATTAAACGGATGGTTGGGAAAAAAAGATAAGCTGGCATGGAACCTGCAATATATTCACAGCTATAACGAAGTTTTCGGTGCGTCAACGTCTACCAACTTCCATGGTGCAACTTTAGGAACTCCTGATTCACTCTCCACTCAAATGTTTGTTGGAGGAAACGTAAATAATAAATTTATTGGGAACCCCATAGATATTCTCGAGTGGATTCAAACGAAACGCGATCAAATCGAAGGTACGCTCACTCTGTTCGTATCGAAAAACAGTTCGTTGCAGTTGCATGGGGGCTTTGTTAATCAAACGCAAGGTTCAACGTACGAGGGCGGTGCCGATTATACGAATAACGATAATACCATAGCGACGGACTTGCGTTGGCAGACTCATGTCGGAGCCCACACCATTACATTGGGCGGCGACTTCAATACCGAGAATCTCAGATCGCAATCGTACTACTACTACACGGTACTCGGAATTACCCCTGATTCTTACAATAGCTATTACGGCGGTGGTTACGTTCAGGACTCGTGGAATTTCGGACATGAACGCGAACTCGACGTTGCTGTGCGTGCGGATAAAATAAATGATGATTGGATTGATAGACCCAACTCGACAATTAATAAATATATCGTTGCGCCGCGTGCAAACTTCGTTTGGGCATTCACCGATGCCCTCACGGGCCGGCTGTCAGCGGGTGAGGGCTGGCGTTCGCCACTCACCTTCTTCGAAATGGATCATGGACTTTTGGACAATGGCTTCGACATTGGTATCACCGAGTTGGAAAAAGGCGCAGGTTGTGGAGGATCGCTTTCCTGGACACCAGGGCGCTGGACGTTTACCGGTTCGGTTTATGCTACCTGGCTCACAGGCTTGGAGTATGTTGGCTCGAACCCAGACACCAGCATTCAGCGGCCGCTCTTGCTAAGTGATTCTACAAAAATGTTCTTTCTTGACATGGACTTTCAGGCAGATAGGATTGTGAATAAATGGCTCGAAATCGGAGCAGGTATCGCCCACCAGAACATTCCCAACTCATTCAAGGCAGACGAACTTGTGGCGGCTCAGGAAACAGAAGCCAATGCGACTATTTCCATTACGTTGCGCCATCTTACATTTTCAACCGATGTACAATGGATTGCATCGCGTAACCTGCTGCCATACAATTACGGTGGGCAATACGACCAATTCGTAAATGGCGTGGCAAGTGATCCCAAACTTACAACGGCCCCTAGTTATTTTGTCATCAATGCAAAGGCAGCCTATCATTTGAATCGGCATTGGGACATATATATAGGTGGCGAAAATCTAACCAACTACACGCAAGCAGGTACAGCTCACGACGAACCTCATTTTTTTGATCAATCTGGAAATTTCAATACCTCGCACATTTGGGGTCCGTTGCGCGGGCGTCAAGTGTATTTTGGAATACGCGTAAGGGTCTAGTGTTAAGCTTTACAAATCCTTAATAATTCCTGCAATGAAAAGAATCATAATAGCAATTGTATTACTTTCAACTGTATCCATACAAAACTCCTTCGCGCAAAATAAAGCTATTACACCAAACGATAGTGTAAAAGAGAAGGAAGCTGTTGCAATAGCGGAGTTTGGGGCAGCCCCCAGTTGGAACCTGAAAGGCGGCAAAATGAGCCTAAGTCCCGGCATTGCAGTTGAAGCTACCCCGATAGAGGACTGGCTGGAACTTGAAGCGGGTATTACTCCCACTTTCACTAATCACTCAACAGAATGGGATGTTGACCTTTTGTTCAAAAAGCCGTGGACACTGTCAAAAACAGTAGAGTTTATGTTTGGAGTTGGCCCTGTTTTAATTCATTTGAAAGACAATGATGTTATAACAAATTCGGTTGGCGGTGAAATAGCAGGTGATTTTATGTTCTGGCCTTTTGCAAAGCGTAGATTTGGCTTTTATCTTGAACCTGCTTACGAGTATAGCTTCGGGCAGGGACACGAGCAATCTGTTGGCATAAGCGGCGGACTGCTTATTGCCATTCCGTAAATTTCAAATAGAGACACTATCGAAATTGGAAAAATGTCTGCAATAATAATATTCCCTACACTTTTGGGATACGCTTTTTTTACTGCCGATGAAATTATATCCTGCGAATGCGACGGGCGTAAAACAATAATTTCAACCACCGACGACAGAAAGGTTTCAGTTGTTGCAAGCATAACTGAAACGGGAAAAAAGTTGAAAAACAAATTCTTTTTTAAATGTATGCGGGGCGTGATTGTAAACACCAATCATATACTGGAACTAAAGTGTGGCGCTGAATGTGTGCTGGTGATGAGAAATAACAAGAAAATAGAAATTTCGAGAAGAGCGCGGGCAAAACTTTATGAAATGTTCGGATTGTAAGAACCGAACCCTTAATTTTTAGATTTTTCGATTACCGTTCCTGCTCAAAAATCAACCGTTCGTGTATGGTATTTTACACAAAACCATGTTATTTTTTACCACTTGATTTTATAATGTTTTTTCCATATACTTTTACAACGAATTTCAGAAACACTATAAATTAACTTAAAACATTATCACCATGAAAAAGACAATAGCCTATTTTCACCTTACACTAAATTTGATCAAGATGACGATTGCCGAAGAAGTAACATTGGCAATTTCGGGACTTCTTTATGCTACCGACCCTGTTTATACTACTCCTTCTATTACTCAAGCCCAACTCAGGGCATTAGCCACTACGGTTCAGAACGACCTGGGAAGCCGCATAAACCTGCCTAATCCCAGCCTTACAGTTACCGAACAGCAGCATGTAGATGCTCTTTCGCGGGCTATAATGACTGTGAAAAGTGAAGTGGAAATAGCTGCTAATAAGTATGCACAGGGTAACCTGGCTATGTTCGAAACCGTTGCATTGCGTATTGGTCTTCATCCTTCAAAAAAGCATAGTAAACATGTTCGTATTGTGGCATTCCTGCCAAGCGAAAAAGGATGTTTTCATTTTGAAGTGCCCGGCGAAGGCAAGAAAAGCACTTTTATTTACCAGTTTGGACCTACGCCAACTGAAGGCACGCCGCCAACAACAGCAGCCATGCAAACAGTGCCATTAGACCGCACCGACCTGATAATGACAGGGTATGCAAGCGGCACCATTATAGGGCTTCATTATGCCGTGCAGCAAACACCTTCCACCAAAAAACCGGTAACCCCCTTAGCTATCAGTACTGCCAAAATAGCTGTCGGTAAAACTGTAGTCCCCAGCGGGGTGCTTACCATACTTCCTGTTAATGCTAAGAATAAAGTTACCTTGGCGCAGGGCGTTAATTACTGGCATTTCAGCAATTTCATGTATTTCCGCATTCCTTAAGGTTAGTCAGCGAATACACAGCGCATTCAAGCGAATATACCTCGATAATGTATGAATACGATTCACATTCAAGCGAATGTACCTCGATAATGTGTGAATACGATTTACATTCAAGCGAATCGTACCTCGATTATGTGTGAATACGATTTACATTCAAGCGAATGAACCTCGATTATGATTGAATACGATTCATATATATGCGAATGTACCTTGATAATGATTGAATACGATTCACATTAATGCGAATGAACCTTGATTATGGTTGAATACGATTCACATATATGCGAATGAACCTTGATTATGATTGAATGCGATTCACATTTATGCGAATGTACCTCGATAATGATTGAATACGATTCATATATATGCGAACGAACCTTGATTATGATTGAATGCGATTCATATATATGCGAATGAACCTTGATAATGATTGAATCCGATTCATATATATGCGAATGAACATCGATTATGATTGAATACGATTCACATTTATGCGAACGAACCTTGATTATGATTGAATACGATTCACATATATGCAAATGAACATCGCAAGTGAAGGAATACGATTCGCACGCATGTAAATGAACATCGCAAGTGAATGAATACGATTCACACGTATGCGAATGAACTGTGCAAGTGAAAAAATACGATTCTCAATGTTATTAACCCTTAAAAAAGAAAACTATGGCAACAACATCTTTCAAAACTTTTAAAGTAAAGCTCACCGCAGCACAGCTAAAAACAGCTAATAGCAGGGCAATTGATATACCGCAGCTTGCAGCCCCCTGCAAAGGTTATGCGTGGAGTATAGCAACGACTGAACTAAAGGGTTCTTTGCCGAAAGTACACCTTTTAATAGTACAACCCTTTTTATTATAACCGACACTGCCGCATTGTTTATGGGGTGGCGAGGAAAATCAGGTTATAAATAAATGACATTTGAATAATAAAAGGAAGCAGCAGCCGGAAATGAAATTAATAGAAACTGTAAATAGAAAGCAGGAATTTTAATGAATAAATCCTACCGTTTTAAATACTTTATCAAAATCTGCATTTCTTGCAGATGAATCTAGCGATATTGCTTTCTGATAATTTTGCCACGCATCGTTTAAATTATTTTCGGCAATATAAACATCAGCCAGCCTGAAATAACCCATAGCGGAATTTTTATTAATATCGATAGTTTTTTTTGCATAATACTCGGCTTTCTGCAAATCTCTTCCAGGTTGCCGTATGTAACTATTAGCCAGTTCCTGGCAGGCAGAAATATTGTAGTCGTTAATTTTTACACAGGTTTCAAAATAATAACGCGCCATCTTAGGGTCATTCATATCGCGGTAAACAGTTCCTATATTATAATTGTAATTATAATTAGCTGGTTGCATTTTAATTTCTTCGCTAAAATATTTTAAAGCTGTTTGTAAATCGTTTATTGATTGATAGTATTGGCCAAGTAAATCGGCAGCATCTGTCAGATTTGGATTTAACAAATATGATTTTTTCAGCAGCCTGATCCCTTCATCAAAATTGTAAAATTTAGTGCCTTTTGAAACTACAGAAAGGAAGTATCCCATATTAAAACATGAAATGGAATTTTCGGAATTATTTCTCAAATCTCTTCTGGCTAACTGGTATGCTTTGTCAATGTTTTTATCACCGTGAATATATATATCGCCTAAATGGCCATATACTTGGAATTGGTTGCTGTCGAGGCTTAAAGCTTTGTTAAAAAGGATCTTTGCATATTCTGGTTTGCCTGCATCAAATAATAAATTACCCAAACTTGCATAGTTTAACGCTTTTGTATTTTTATTGACATTTAACTCGGTTAATCTTGCTGATTTTAAACCGTAATATAAAGCCGAATCGTAATTTTTCATGTGGAAATAAGCCTGTAGTTTAAGGTTTATTGCACTTAATTCGGTACTATCAATACTTAACATTTTATTGCTGTAACTAATGGTATTTATATAATCGGCCGTGCTATAGTATAAACCGGTTATATAATTTAATGTTAATAAATTGACAGGGGATAATTGCAGGCTCTTTTTATAATATACCAAAGCTATTTTATTGTCTTTATAATAAGTTTGCATTAAATTACCCAGGTATTGCCATCCGATAAAATAATCGGGCTGCACACTTACCGCTTTCAGCAATAGTTTACGCGCTGTAGCTGTATCGTTAAAAGAACGGGCTAATAAGTTGGCATAACATGACAGATAATAAGCATTATCGGGATATTGTTTTAAGGCTTCTTCATAAAGTATTTTAGACTTTTTGTATTCTTTTATACTGTCGAGGGAATAAATAAATGCCAGTTCAAATTTTGCAAAAGCTGAATCGGGAAATAACTTATACATTGTTTCAACTTCATTCTTTGCTTTTTTAATTTCCCCCTTCGATAGGTAACATTCTTTTTTAAATGTCCACGCATCAAACCGCATTTTTTTGGTGGTATATTTTTCCCTTTCAAGCATCGAAATCACTTCATCATATTTATTTTTTCTCAGTAATTTATTCGCATAAGTAAGGGTGATCTGCGAGGCTATTTCTCCTTTCAGTATATTAAAATTCTTGTCGGTAAGCTTCGAAAACACTTTAATTTCCGATTCGCCGTTAATTTCCATTTGCCCGAAATCTTCGGGTTTCATAAAGACATATTTCAATGAAATATCAACTGAATCGGCTGTAGCCCGTTCATACAATTCGCCATAATAAACAATTTCACAATTGTATGCTTTCCCTTTTTTCAAGGCTTCATTAATCGATATGGCGGGCTTATCCTTAACGGGATCGTAAATTACGTTAACCTGCAAATGTTTTTCTTCGCTTTGTTTCTTAATCTCATTGGCAATCGCTTCTTCAATTTTAAAATGTATATTCGGGTTTTCCTGCATTACTGCAAGCGGAAGTATCAGTATGTTAATTGTGCTGTCGTTTTTTAATTCAGTCGCACCGCTTGCTATAGTTTTGTTTTTATTCTTCGGATAAAGTATAATTCCTGATATTATTGCAACAGCCGCTAAAACAAACACAATTATTATTTTCTTTCTGAGTCTTTTTGTTCTTTCTTTTTTTATTAATAAATCTTCCTCAAGCAGTTTTTCATTAACAGCCTCGTTATTATCAGGTTTTTTTATTTCCTGCTTTGCCTCATTCAATGTGATATTTAATTGTTCTTCCAGGAGCCTTATCCGTTCGTTCATGGCTTCCATTTGCTTTACTTTTTCAAGCGCATCTTCCAGTTCCTTTTTTAAATCTTTGTCCGAATCAGTTGTAATGGCTACGCTTGCTTTTTTCTCATCAAGTTCTTCTCCTAATTTCTTACTTTGTTTTTTTGCTGTATTGAGTTCATTATTGAGTTTTTCAACCTGCTTTTTCAGTTCATCTTCCGTATGCTTGGTCCTGATATATTTAAGTAAGCGGGGCGGTACATTTGTTTCAAGTTCATCAACAAATAGCCATTCGGTAAGAAGTTTTAATGCATTGTATCCGTATTCAGCCTGTATTCCGTCAACCTTTACATCGTGTGTGGCTAAATTGCCAAATATCTGAAATGTTTCCAGCCAGTTAATAACCCTGCGTGGCGCAGCATTTATATTAATGGCAACATTTATAAGTTCCTTATAGCTTTTATTTTTTATTAATTCTTCACCGTTTCTGCTGTCTTTTTTTAGTATAAGGAGTTTACAACAGGCTTCACCTGCTTTGCGAATATTTGTCAAAGCATCGGAATATCGGGCAGCCTGATAATGTTCAAAAGCAATTTTTGCCCAGTTGGCAAAATCCTCAATCTTTAAACTTACAGAAGAATTCATAAAGGGAATAATGAACAAAAGTAATAAAATTTGAAATCATTATTTCCAGTCTGCCGTATTAGCGAATCAGCATCAAATCTGCTTTGAAGCCTGTCAGATGTAAAATAACCAACCAAGTTATCCGGCAGCCCCGATACTGCCATAGTTGAAAACAAAAAAGTTACTATAGTAAGCAACGCAGATTCAGCTACAGGAAATGGTTATTGCACTATTTATGGCGTGGAAAATAAAGTTATAATTAAATGAGTTGATTTTGCGGCATACCAATTCCCAAAATACCCTGGGACATTGGGAATTAAATATTTTGTATTTTTGAGTATTCAAAAACACACAAATGAGCAATATAAAACTTTTTGAAAGTAAACAGGTTCGTTCAGAGTGGAACGAACAAGAACAAATATGGTATTTTTCGATAATTGATGTTATTGAAATACTTACTGAAAGTCAAAGACCCAGAAAATATTGGGGAGACTTAAAGAAAAAGCTCTCACAAGAGGGTTTTGGGCAGTTGTCCGAAAAAATCGGACAACTGAAAATGGAAGCATCTGATGGCAAAAAATATCTGACGGATGTTGCCAATGCTAAAACTTTACTACGCATTATACAATCAATTCCGTCGCCCAAAGCAGAGCCATTCAAGCAATGGTTAGCACAAGTGGGTTCGGACAGATTAGATGAAATTGAAAATCCCGAATTGGCTACACAACGCTCTCGGGAACTATACAAACTCAAAGGATACTCTGATGACTGGATTGAAAAACGGATGCGAAGCATTGCCATTCGTGAGGAGCTAACAGAAGAATGGAAAAACAGGGGAGTGAAAGAACAACTTGAATACTCAATCTTAACAGCAGAAATTTCAAAGGCAACATTCGGTTTAACACCTTCACAATACAAGAAAATAAAGGGACTGAAAAGTCAAAACTTACGCGATCACATGACCGACCTTGAATTGATTTTTTCAATGCTGGGAGAAGCCTCAACAACAGCCATTGTTAAAACAAAAAATCCAAAAGGCTTCGTACAAAATAAGATTGTAGCTAAAGAAGGCGGGGCAATTGCAGGTAATGCAAGAAAAGCATTGGAATTAAAAACAGGAGAAAAAGTAGTTTCAAAAGACAATTATTTACCTGAAGCGAAGAAACACAAGGAATTAAAAGTCGGTAAAAGTAAAAAGAATTAAGCGAAACGAATTAGGAATTGTTTTTCCAGCGTCTTATCAATTCCGGCAATCTGTAATATAGGTCAGGATAGCCATAAGTTTTAAAAATAAGATACAGCTTACGTAAAAATTCATTCTTATGCTGTGCCGCAGCTATATCCTGCTGTTTTTGTTGACTTGGTTTTTTTTGCTTTATTATGGAGTAACAGCAATAACGCGGCACATAGATGATTCAAGCTCTATTCCACGTAATGGGAACAAGCCGATCCATACTCTTTTGTTATTAACCTTATCTATATCGCCACCAATATTTTCTGCATGTACCAAGCCTTTGGGGAATAATTTGATATGCATTACCTGGTAATATTCATCAGCAGGAAATAATTCGTCCCATGTTTTACAATATTTTGCAATAATTTTTTCTTCAGCTTCTTTAAAACGTTTGGGATGCCAGTCACGGATAATGGTATTCATAGGATGGTCGGCGCTTCCGCAATCCACTCCTATCCATTTAATCTTCATTTTCAAAGCCCATTTATGAAAGTCAGGGCTTGGTCCGGGATGTTTTACAAAATAGCGTAATTCATCAGATTCAGGCTGATCCCATGCATATTTGTGATAACCGGTATTGATAATAAGAATATCGCCTTCTTTGATTTCAGCTTTATTCATCAGCATCTCAGGTGTGTACAAATCGTAATCACCAACCTGATCGGAAATATCAACAACAACACCCGGGCCATACCAGAAATCAAGAGGAGTATCACCAATGGTGCGGCCACTGGAATGAAAATGGATCTCACCGTCAATATGCGTTCCAACGTGGTTGCTGGTTTTAATGATCTGTCCATTTGCACCTTGTCCCATATGTGCTCCTGCAATACGTTTAAAATATTGTATTCCAAGCGGCATATAGCTAGGCCATGGGGGAGTGTGAATACTTAAACGTTGTGTAAGATCGTGGACTTTTACATCATTCATTACATTAAAAAATTCTTCAATTTTCATTTTTGACTCTCCTATTTTTTTAAAATTTATATTTCTTTATTTTCCCGCAGATGCCGCAGATTGCCGCTGAATTAATTTGCGTAAATCAGCGAGATCTGCGGAGCTAATTATAAACCATTTACTTTTCTAAATATTGTTTTTTATTTTTCCCGCAGATGCCGCAGATTACTGCTGAAATTATCTGCGAAAATCAGCGAGATTTGCGGGAGCTAATTATAAACCATTTACTTTTCTAAATATTGTTTTTGATATATCCTCTGTGTTAAAGTTCACCAAAATGCCTAATTTTATTCCAGAAAGTTTGAGGTAAGTCAAAACCTGTTTGTGATGAACTTCAGCTAATAATTCTGTAGATTTTATTTCAATTATTACAAGATTATTCACTAGTATATCAATCCTAAATCCAAGCTCCAGCTTTTCTTCTTCATAAATAACAGGAAGTGGAACCTGAGATTTTGGCTCAAGTCCGGCTTTTTTAAGTTCATACATCAAGGCAGCTTCATATACCGATTCAAGTAAGCCCGGGCCAAGAGTATTATATACTTTAAAAATTGCGCCTCTTATCTGATATGAAATGTCGTTTTCTGTCATTAAAAATTATTTCAATTTTTATTTTCCCGCAGATGCCGCAGATTAACGCTGAAATTATCTGCGAAAATCAGCGAGATTTGCGGGAGCTAATTATAAACCATTTACTTTTCTAAATATTGTTTTAGATATTCCGTGTTAAAATTATTTCAATGTTTCCGCAAAGCCTTCGAAAGCCTTAACAAATGGTTCTATCGGGGCACTCAATACTCCAGCCCCAACCTGACCCACACCAGGGTTTTTATGTGCCACACCTGTATCAATAAACGGAGTTAAGGATTTATCCATTACCTTGATGACATCTATACCTGTTGGTGTTCCTCTAAAATTCAGATAAGGAATCTGGTACATATTATTTTCTGCTGCCGTTATTTCATACATCTGCATGGTATAACTAATTGCATCTTTTGCGGTGCCTCCAACGAATTGAACAATAGCCGGAGCTGCTGCAATAGCGAATCCCCCAAGTCCTCCTGTTTCCGTAATGGCACTATCGCCAATATCAGGATTTGCATCTGCTTTGGTATATCCCGGAAAATACAAAGCGTCCGGAACAAGTGCAGCGCCCGTAAACCATTTATCTCCGGTTCCTGAAAGCTGTACTCCGAAATCAGTACCGTTGCGAGCCATAACCACCACCACACTGCTGTATTTAATATTTCTTGCAGGATCTAAAACAGCTTTGGATGCAGGCATTGAAAGATTCAGGAAGAAATGATCGTTGCCATTGATGAATTCCAGCACTTTTGCAGCATCTTCAAGATTGTCAGTAGTTCTCATAATGGCAGGGGCAATCGTTCTAAAGAACAATGATGTACCTGCGCGGTTCCTGTTATGAACTTCGTCTCCCATGTGCAGCGCTTGTGCGATCATATTTTTCAGATCAATGCGACCAAGTTTTTCAACTGCTCTTTTTATAGTTGGATAAAGTACTTGTTCCATCCATTTCAATCGGGTGATCACATCTTCACCAAATGCTCCATAGCGTAAGACTTTGCCCAATCCTTCATTCAATGTGCAATAAGCATAATTTCCGAAAGCCTCATTTTTAATAATAAACACCGGCATTGACGGAGAAATAATTCCAGCCATAGGTCCAACAGAAGAATGTTCATGACAAGGGGCAAATTCAATTTTTCCGGACGATGCCAGCTTTTCTGCTTCTTCAATATTCTTTGCCATGCCTTCGTAAATCAAGGCACCTATAATAGCGCCATGAGTAGGTCCGCACATTCTGTCCCAGGTAATAGGAGGACCGGAGTGAAGAATTAAATTCTTCTTCATTCCCGGAATGACATTCATAGCTATATCCAAACCAACAAGAACGGGCATTCCTTTCAGAATGATATCTGTGGCTTTTTTATTCGCAACAGTTATTTTATCCGAATGGGTTTCAATCAGGTTTAAAGATTCCGGTTTCATATTGACAGATGGTTTCCAGTCAACATTAACTGTTTCAACGCCGCTGTGTTTAAGGTTCTCGGCAAAAGAAGACAAGCCGGTATTTACAACCTTCAAATCTTTTCCAAATAGATCATTTATTGACATTTTATTCCTCCGAAAAAAAGAGTGTAAAGTTACGATATTTCAATCCCGTTGTAAAGGAAAACTAGAATTATATATTTGATTATTTAATAATGTATGCAGCCAGTTTGCTTGCTGATGCATTCGTATGCATTACAATTGCACCGGCATTTTCAAGCCGTCTATTGACATCAGCCCTGTTCTGAGGATCGTTTTCCGTACCAGTTATAGAGCATATAATGGTTATATCAGGAGAAATTTCCCTGGCTTTTTTAATTGCAGGAACCAGTTCTGATGCAGGATTCAAATTTGAACCATAACCCAAAACCACGTCAAGCAATATTACTGCAACTTCAGGATCGGAGGCTTCTTCAACGATCTTTTTATTTCGCAGGGAAAAATCGATCATAGGATGTGGGCGACCAACAGTGAACTCATCATCACCCATATCCACCACCGAATTTTCTTTGCTTTTCCATGCATCCTTCAGTTGAAATTCTTTATTCAAAGGGGTGTTGCTGTAAACATAACCAATATGTTCTTTTAGAATAAGTTGTGTCTCATCACAAAGCGTTCCTCCGCTAAACAGTCCCCGCAAATATTTCTTCGTTTTCTTTCGATGATTTGAAGCTAAGGTCTTAATAGTTTCTTCAGTTTTTTCAAGTACTGATTTAATATCATCAGTCTTCTTTCCCTTAGATAAGGCCACTGCTATCAATGCTGTTTCTTCAAGTGTTGAGGCCGGTATAGCACCTGAGTTTTTAATTACTTCAGCATTTCCTCCGATGAATATTGCAACAACAGGTTTTTTTATTTTACTTATTTCAGCAGCAATTTTTTTCAATACTTCTTCATAAGGTGGTTTTGAAACAAGTACGATAACTTCTGTTTCTTTGTCTTCATTCAGCGCCTGCAATGCCTGTAAGAACATGATGCCACCAATTTCTTTTTTCACATCGCGTCCGCCTGTGCCTATGGCTTGCGAAATTCCGGCTCCTTCGTTTGAAATGATACAACTTATTTCCTGTAGCCCTGTGCCCGAAGCTGCTACAATTCCAATATTTCCCCTGTTCACCACATTTGCAAAAGCTAAAGGTATTCCATTTATAATGGCTGTACCGCAATCGGGACCCATAACAAGCAGTCCTTTGGAAGCTGCATATTGCTTTAAATTCAGTTCATCTTCTATGCTGACGTTATCTGAAAATATCATTACATGCAATCCGCTTTTCAATGCTTTCATAGCTTCGCGTGAAGCATATTTTCCTGCAACAGATATAAGAGACAGGTTTGCTTCAGGCATTAGCTTTATAGCACCCTCAAAACTCTTGGGTGAATAATCCTCGGTACTTTCATCAGTATTTCTGATTTTCTTGAAAATGGTTTGAATATTGTCAAGAATGTCAGTTGCTACTTTTTCTGTTTCAGCCTTAATGCAGACGAGAAGATCATTATCTGTGGTATTTTCAAATTCCGAGAGCATCAAGCCCGAGTTCTGCAATATCGATTTATTCTCTCGCGAACCCATCACAACCGACGATTCAACAACTCCATTGGTTTTGTTAAGCTCCTCTGTAACCACCATAAGTGTTATAGAATCCAGGTATTCGCCACTTAAAATCTTTCCTTTAATGACAGACATTTTACTTGTTTTTTATTTCAAAAATTCATGAAAAGCAAAGGTAAATAAAAAACCACCTATATCTATTATCAAATAGGTGGTTTTTTCATCTGTGTAGCCCCACCAGGAATCGAACCTGGATTTAAAGTTTAGGAAACTTCCGTTCTATCCATTGAACTACAGGGCCTTTTTATTTATTTTATTGTACTTCCGTTAATAAAATCTTTTGTCGGAGAAACGAAACTAAGCTCTCCCTTCTCATTCTCGGCCATTAGTATCATTCCCTGAGAAGGAATGCCTTTTATGCTTTTCGCATGCAAATTTACTAAAATTACGACTTTCTGACCGATTATTTTTTCAGGATCATAAAATTCAGCAATTCCCGATACAACTGTTCGTTTATCTATACCTGTATCTATAGTTAGCTTTAAAAGCTTCTGTGTCTTTGCAACTTTCTCGGCACTTAATATTGTACCAGTACGTATATCCATCTTTGCAAAGACTTCATAAGCAATATCGGCTTTTGCGGGAGCCATAGTAACGCTTTTTTCTTCGTTAGCTAATTTGGTATCCATAAGTTTTTGTACCTGTTTTGCAATAGCATCATCCTCTATCTTATCAAATAGCAATTCCGGTTTCCCAAGCCTGTGACCAGCTTTAAGTATATCAGCAGTACCGGAAAATTCCCATGTCAGCTTCTTAATATTCAGTATTTGTAAAAGTTTTTCTGCTGAGAATGGCAGGAATGGTTCCATTACAATAGTAAGGTTCGCGCAAATTTGTAATGATATATTTAATATCGTCTTTACGCGTTCTGGTTCCGTATTAAATATCTTCCATGGTTCGCTGTCGGCAAGATATTTATTGCCAAGCCTTGCAAGGTTCATCAGTTCTGCAAGCGCTTCGCGGAAACGGTATTGTTTTATGCTGTCGGATATATGGGAAGGGAATTGGGCAAGAGATTTTAACGCTTCATTATCCTGTTCCGTTATAACTGACATTGGAGGTACTTTCCCGTCAAAATATTTTTGTGTCAGCACCATCGCCCTGTTCACGAAGTTTCCAAGAATAGCAACAAGCTCGCTGTTGTTTTTCAACTGAAAATCTTTCCATGTAAAATCATTGTCCTTTGTTTCGGGAGCATTTGAACATAATACATAACGCAACACATCCTGTTTATCAGGAAACTCCTGTAAATATTCATGAAGCCATACTGCCCAATTGCGAGAGGTGGAAATCTTATCACCTTCAAGGTTCAGGAATTCATTTGCGGGTACATCATCAGGAAGAATATATGAGCCTTCGGCATGAAGCATAGCTGGAAATACAATGCAATGAAAAACAATATTGTCTTTTCCAATAAAATGAACAAGCTTTGTTTCTTTGTCTTTCCAGTATATTTCCCAGTCTTTTTTATTTTCCCGCGCCCATTCTTTGGTTGCGGAGATATATCCAATAGGTGCATCAAACCAAACATACAATACTTTTCCTACGGCTTCTTCGAGGGGAACTTTCACGCCCCAGTCCAGATCGCGGGTAACAGCACGCGGCTGCAATCCCTGGTCAAGCCAAGATTTACATTGACCATAAACGTTCGTTTTCCATTCTTTATGACCTTCAAGTATCCATTGTTTCAGCCATGGTTCATATTTATCAAGAGGGAGATACCAATGCTTGGTTTCTTTCATTACAGGTACATTGCCGCTTAAAACAGATTTAGGGTTTATGAGATCAGTTGCATTTAATGAAGTACCGCATTTTTCGCATTGATCTCCGTAAGCCCTTTCGTAATTGCAATGAGGACATGTTCCAATTATATAACGATCGGCAAGAAATTGTTTATTTTCTTCATCATATAGTTGCTCGGATGTTTTTACTATGAATTCACCTTTATTGTAAAGTGTGGTAAAAAATTCAGAAGCGGTTTCGTGATGAATTTTATTTGATGTGCGCGAATAAATATCGAAGGAAATACCAAGTTCTTCAAAAGATCTTTTAATAATGTTATGATATTTGTCAACAATTTGTTGAGGTGTAACGTTTTCCTGCTTTGCTTTTATGGTAATAGGAACACCATGTTCGTCTGAACCTCCTATAAAAAGCACATCTTCACCGGTTGAACGCAGGTAGCGGGCATAAATATCTGCAGGAATATACACTCCGGCAAGGTGCCCAATGTGAATTGGCCCGTTGGCATAGGGTAAGGCAGATGTTATGGTATATCTTTTAACTTTTTTATTTTGTTCCATCTGAAAAATTATTATTAACTTTATTCAATTTTAAATGCGAGCAAAGTTAAGAATTAATTTACTTTGCATTTTCAATTACTATTGCTTGATTAATCTTTAAAATAACATAAGATGGCAACTACAAAGACAACCGCTGTTCCAAAGGATAATACGAAGAG
The DNA here is from genome assembly GCA_963831005.1 of uncultured Bacteroidota bacterium. Classification (GTDB taxonomy): domain Bacteria; phylum Bacteroidota; class Bacteroidia; order Bacteroidales; family CG2-30-32-10; genus CAWHOW01. The sequence goes on along the minus strand of CAWHOW010000015.1, from coordinate 40,201 downwards.
CCTTGATTATCATGTAAAGAATGTGTTACTCGGTAACCGGAAATTTGAGAATATTTATCAATCGCTTACGCGCATGATACTTGGCGATAACCAGAAAATGGAAAAGGTCACCGTCAATGGCCGCTATACATACGACTTTAAAGTTTTCCGGCAGGGAGGCAAGCATATCATAGGTATGTATGATGAGATCAACAGCTTTGTTTCTTTTGTAAAAGATGCTGCCGAGAATGGCTCATCGAAGGAAATGGCTTTCATCCTCATCGGTGAACCAGGTAATGGTAAAACATTTTTCGTTGATCATTTAAGTGCGCTTTACCGTAATTTTATTTCTCACCAGGAGAACAGGAGATATACTTTCCGCTTTATCAACCTTGATAAGATTGGAGGTTATGGCAAGATTGCATCAATAGAATCGCAGACATACGAAGACCCAATGATTATTGCCATGAACCTTTACGAGGCCAAAGAAGACAATATTAAATTCTTATCAGAATACGGATTTAAAGATAGGCAAGTAGAAGAGTTATATAAGAACTACCGACCTCTTGGTTCATGCACGTATTACATCCTTAATCAGATAAAAAATTATTGCAATGGAGATATTAATAAAATAAAGGATTTTATTGAGATTTCCACTGTTCCGGTTAGTGAATCAAGAGGAACCATAACAGGTAAATATGCAGCAAAAGATAAGATCACTTCTTCTGCAGCAGACCTAATAGGTGAAGAATCTATAACACGTTTGTTACATCTTTCTGAAACAGATAACCCCTACCGCTTCGATCTACGCCGAGGAGCTTTAGCAAGGGTTGCTGGCGGTGGGATACATTTTGCAGATGAAATATTTAAGAATAAAAGAGACCTTGTTCAGGTATATTTAGGTGTTATCCAAAACAGGACAATAGAAATTGAAGGATATAAATGGCCTCTGGATACGCTTATCGTTGCAACAAGTAACAATTCCGAATTCGGACGTTTCCTTGAAGAAAAAGAACAAGCCCCTATTGTTGACAGGTGCAGGTTAACCTATATGTCGCATAATACGAATTACAAACTTCAGCAGGAGCTTACTTTTTATGCAATAGGCAACAGAGATAAAACTACGTTTTCAAATGAAAAACTTCACATCGACCCCAATTTGAATTATGCCGTTTCAATCTCTGTGGTACTGACTAGGATGCCCAATACGGATAAGCTCACACCTGTTGAAATGATGAAGCTATCAGCAGGCGATGTTGCCGGTGAAAAAAGTATAAAAACATTAAGTGAAGTCATAAGTGATTTGAACAACGACCCTGATATCACTAAACGTTTTGGACAAAAAGGTTTAGGTCACAGGAATCTGGGACGTGCTTTGCAGGTGTTGCTTGAACGTTCCGAAACGCAGGAAGGTAAATGTATGTACGCCGGTGATGTTTTCAAAGCAATGGAAACAGTGCTGCTTGATTATGTACAAGACCCGAACGACAGGACAAAATATTTCAATGATATCAAGATAGCAAAAGAATTATACAGGAAAAATGTAATGACCACCATATTCAACGCATATATGGATGAACCCAATGCTGTTGAAAAAGACGTGATGAATTATGTGAACATGGTTATTGGTGTGGATGCAAAAAACCTGGGACCTGACAAGATATGGACATATCAGGATCCACAGACCGGAAAATTAGTTCCCCTTAAGATCGATGAAACATTTATCAATAGTGTTGAGGAACGGCTAGGATTGAAGAATGATGAACAAAAACAAAGTTTTAGAACTACTATTACCAAGATATATGGTCAGAAAATGATAAAAGACCCGACCTATAATTTCATGGATAATAATGATCTGGTAAAAGCTGTTACCGATGTAAGGTTGAAATCAGATATAGCCGGGGCAGGAAGTCTTGTAGGCGCTTTGTCAAACAGGACCAATGAAGAAAACCAAAAATTATACAGCAGGATGATAGATACCATGATGAAAAAACTTGGTTACTGTAATACCTGCGCTGAAAAGACCATTGAGTATTTCTGTACTCACGATGATTCAAATTAATTTCCATTATAGGGATTCGAGGGAGTGATGACGGAGAATATTTTCAAATTATATAAACAATTAAAACGAAAAGGGCTTAGCGAAGACCAACTAGCGATTATTGAGCGCGAGCTGGATTATTATAACAGAAAGAAAGAAAGAGACAAGGCCGGAGAAAAAGGAAATTTGGAAGTTACTTCTCTTTATGATAAAACTGATCTTGAACTTTTTATTGGCATTGTAAAGAAATCAGATTTTACAATTTCTTTACAGACGCTAGATGATCTTCTGGATCGTGATAAAAAGCGGGAAGAAGACGGATTTCCAAGAAGGATAAAAATAGGGAAGTTCATCAAACCTGAAAAGGGAAAGAAAGAGAGAATAGTAATAGTTCCTACCACAACAGAACCGAAATTCTATCATGATAGTTCGGTTACTGAAAAAGAAGATGAAACAGGCGGATCGGGCGAGGGTGAGGAAGGCGAAGTTTTAGGTGAGCAGCAAATTGAACCCACGGAAGGTGAAGGCGAAGGAACGGGTGCAGGGCAGGGTGAGGGTGCCGAACATGATATTTCTGCTGATGCTTTTGACCTTGGTAAGGTGCTTACAGAAAAATTTGAACTCCCGAATTTAAAGACAAAAGGGAAAAAGGTTTCCCTTACAAAATTCCAGTACGACCTTACTGATAAGAACCGTGGCTTTGGACAACTGCTGGATAAAAAAGATACCATTAAGAAAATCCTTGAAACAAATATCATACTTGGCAATATTGATGCAACAAAAGACATTTCTACTGAAGACCTGATCATAAATCCGCAGGATAAGATTTATCGCATCATGTCGAGGGAGAAAGACTTTGAGGCACAATGCGTGGTGTTCTTTATTCGCGATTATTCCGGTTTGATGCAGGGGAAGCCCACTGAGGCAATTGTTACGCAACATCTGCTTATTTATAGTTGGCTGATGTACCAGTATCAAAATAATGTTTCAGTAAGGTTTGTATTACATGATACGGATGCGAAAGAAGTAAAAGACTTTTATACGTATTATAAATCGGCAGTTGCCGGTGGAACCAGCGTATTTGCCGCTTATGAATTTGTTGCCAATATTATCGAAAAAGAACAACTCGCAAAGGACAACAACATTTATATCTTTCATGGCACTGATGGAGATGATTGGGAAGAGAATGGCGAACGTGCTATTGCAGCCATAAAGAAGATGTTAAAAGATATCAGCAGGATGGGTATTACAGTTGCAAAGAATTCGTGGACTTCTTTAGAAAAACCTACCACTGTTGAAAATTATATTACAGAATCCAACCTGTTAAAAGAGAAACCGGAATTAATTAAAATGGATTCTTTCTCTGCCGAAGAGGCTAATGAAACCCGAATTATTGAAGGGATTAAGAAATTGATAGGTTAAGAAATTTTCATTGTATTTTAAGACTATTTAACATCATTTTTGATAGAGATTGTAGCATTCTAATTACCTTTGACTTATAAATAAATTGTTATGAAAAAGATCGCCATATTGACCGCTTTGATAATTTGCGGATATTTTGTTAGCATTTCTCGGGCTGATGCACAAAATAATGCTGCCACTACTACCAAATCCGAAACAACAACAATTTCAAAAACTGAAACACCCAAAACGAATAAGAATGTTGTTTCAAAAGATGAGAAAATGCAGCCATCTGAACAAAATAAAACTCAGGTACAGCCTGCGACAACAGCCACTAAAGCGATTGATAAAAGCGCTGAAGCAACAACAGAGAGCTCAAAACAAAACTCTTCAAATAAGAGTTCTTTGACTAATTTAAAGATGGCTTCAAAACCACGTGTATACTCTGGTAAGCCGTTTAAAAAGGAGGTTCCTCCCAATAAAGAAGTAAAGGAAGACGATACAAATAAGAAATAAAGAATTGAATTATTACTTAAACCCCGATAGATAACTACCGGGTTTTCTTATTAGCGATAATTTTGGAGTAAGACTAAAACACAAGACTGTATGAATAATACCAGAAAAGTAATGTTCCTTTTTGCTGTCGCTTCTTTATTGATTTCATTACAGACAAAAGGACAAACACAGCAGGAAAAAGCTTCGGTATATAACAATGTAACACTGAAAGATTTTCTGCTCAAGAAAAATTATGTTCAAATACCTCTTGATAAAAACAGCATAGGTCATTTTACTGTTAAGGTAAAGGTCAATAACGACAGTGCTTTATTTATACTGGACACAGGTGCTTCTGGAACATGTATTGATTTTGAAAGCGCAAAAAAGTTTGGAATATCTCTTAAAGACATTTCCGGGGGAGCTTATGGGTATGGCGGCGACTCTGAAAAAATTCAAATAGGAGATGCCACTATCACTATGAACAATTTCAGCAAAACAATGGCTATTACAGCTATCGACCTCACATCGGTGAACAAAGCATATTCAACAGAAAATTCAGGACATATAGACGGAGTTATAGGAGCAGATATTCTGAACGGTAATTCTGCAATCATTGATTATGAGACCAGTTCACTCTTCCTGAAGAAATAAAAGCCTTTATCCTGTTCAATAATAATTAGCCAATACAAGACTTAGCTTTCCGTTCAGGTATAATAGAAATCCTATTGCCCCAAAAACTTCATTGGGTTAGTTACCGCTATCTGCTGAAACAGATCCTCGCCTATATAAGCCCTGAATTTAATATCAAATTCTTTTTCGGTGGTCTCGACTTCTACCAGATAGAAATCCGAACCGAATAAAAAGTGTTCGCGCAATTGCTGGTTGGTTGTTAACTGGTCTTTTACTGATGCCCACCAGTCTTCGTTATACATGGAATAGGCACAGTCAACATAAAGATTAGGATAAGTAAGCATCATTTGTTTTATTATATCATCCCAGTCAAGTCCTCCTATATCATTGGTCTCAGCATTTCCACGGCCATAATGAGCAAGGCATATCTTAAGATTGGGAAAATCATCCATCACCTGCTTGTAGCCCAGAGGGTGTGTGAAATAAGCGCAAAGCGCTTTATTGTTTTTAGAACTATAATCAACAGGCATACTGCATCCCTGCAACAACTGTATCAGATCGTCCTGGCTGCCTTTGAAATAAACAGGGTTGCCATCGGTGCAATGCGATATTACAGGCAGATTATTAGATTGGCAATATTCGTAAATAGGGTAATAACGCTTATCGTAAGGGAAAGTGCCCAAAGGCGGATAGAGCTTTAATCCTTTAAAGCCCCATTCTTCAATAGCTTGTTTAAACAGGTCAACGCAGTTATTGCGACGGCAATCAATATGGACAAAAGGAATCACATTATTGGGGTAAGCATTTCGCAGATCGCGCAACTCTGTAAGCTGCTTCGAATAATCCCTCGGAACGCTGCCTGCTCCCATATAAGCCATATCCATTGGCAGTATGATGAACTTTGTATCGCCGGGATATTGCGAAAAGCAATTCTCAAATATAGCTTTCTGGCTGCCAAGCTTGCCAATGGTAACAAATTGAACATAGCGGTCAAAACTGTCGTTCTTGCTTATAGGGCTCAGCCATTTCATTACAGTGGTAATAACGCTGTAACCAACTTTGGTTGATAATATTTTTACCAGGAACAAAGGCAGGAATCGGGCGGGGACATCCTTATCCCCGCAAAACGTATGTATATGTGTGTTATAAAATCCTGACATGCTACTCATACATCATTCTTTTAAGTTGACGGCTCATCGTTTATTTTATTATAATCATCTTACCTGTTACTGACATTTTACCTGTAATGATCTGATAATAGTATATTCCGGGTTTAATGCCCGATGCGCTGAATTCAATTTTATTATAACCTTCCTGTTTGAATCCGTTAACAGGTGTTTTTATCAGGTTGCCGATCATATCATAAACATTAACGCAAACCTGACTGTTTTGAGGCAAATAATACTCTATAGTAGTAATATTATTAAAAGGATTCGGGTAGCAATTATGCACTATTGACTGTTGTATATTGTGAACCCTGGTAATAATATTCGTTTGGACAATCTGAACAGGGACAGAATCAGATATTCCGTTATAGGATACGATAAGGGTATCTGTTCCTGCTTGTAATCCGATAATGTTATTTGGCGCTTCGAAAGCAGCCAAATTATGTTTTAAAGTATATGTCAGACCTGATTGATACGTTAAATTCTTCTCGCTTCCGTCTGAGAAAAATCCTTCGGTATAAACACTTTCGGTATCATTTACGGGTATATATAATAATGGTTCCTGTATCTGAATACTGTTGAGCGTAGCGCTGCCTGAACCCACAATAATATAAGTAGTATCCAAAGGCGCATTTCCCGATGTATCGAAACCTATTGCCATTATATTAAGCCTTCCTATTACTTCAGCCGGTATTTGAAACTTAAACGTACCTGAAGAAAATGAATCAACAACAAAGCTTGGCTGAATAGACTGATTTCCAAAGCACATCATGACTGAATTTATATCACTGCTTCCCGTAACATCCACTTCTACCGTGTCGCCTGAATTATATGTGCTCCCCGCAACAGGGGATGTAATGGTTAAAGAAGAATTAACCGTATCAGCTTTTGTACGGGGTTTGAAGAACACCGATGGAGGGGTCAATACTGGTGGATTGTAACCATCAGTGGTAAATATTGGTACTGTAGCAGGATTACTACATAACAAATATTTTATTTCCGATTCAACATGCGGTTCGCATGGCGAACCCATGTGGCATTGGGGATCATAAGTAAAATATCCAGGTAACCCGCCTTGCTGGCTGGTATCAGGAACAACAAAATCATTTGCATTTCCGCTAAAAACATTATTCGACCAATAGTTATCAAATATAGTGGGGGCTTTATTCAAACGATGCATAAAGAAGGTATAAATAAACGCATCCCAACCTGTTGCTGCATTTATAATAGGATTAATATAAGTAGTATAATCAGATGGTACGGCTGTTGTTACTATTGCTGTTTTCCAAATTTTAGGCTGGTTAGCCAGAACCGAGCTGCCATTCAAGTCGTACAAAATTGCGCCACTGTTAACTTCTAAATCGCTGACAGCCCCCTTGGTCACATCCATGCCCAAGTAAAAGTAAAGATCCATATCAATCCCATTTGAATAAATCGTGCCATTTCTTAATACGTTTGCAGTTTGCGCCCCGGAATGTGGCGTATTACACGTTATTATTTTATTTATATCGTTTGAATATCGACCACTCGTAGTATATAGCCTGGTTAATATCCCGCCCATGCTGTGCGCCACTACATCAATTTTTCCGACAGATATGTTTTCCGACCTGCACCAACATAACAGACCGTTCTTCTGAGATTCTACTATGGGCTCATTTTGAGCAAAATATCTATCACTCGGGTAATTTGCTTCCTGTACCTCGCTTTCATAAGCATACATACCTGTTGCTAATAAATAGTTTTGTAAACCGTCGAATGAAGCTCCGTTAGACCACAAGCCGTGTATAAATAAAAGAGGGGGGCGGATAATGTCTAAGGGACATGATTCAATAACCGTATTACCTGACGGATCGTACAGTTGAAGATTAATACACCTTGATGAAACGCCAGCGGATGTATCCAGGTAAACAGGATGATGGTACTGCACTGCAATACTATCGCTTGTCGAACTTAATACAGTCAGGCTTCCGTAAACATCATTGGAATCCCCTAAAGGGTTTTCTTTTATTCGTAAAATGTAATTACCCACACCCGTTCCGGTTGCGGTAAATGTAGTCACCCGCGAACTGTCTGCCGTTATCTTGAGATTATTCATTTGTAGCTGATAAAGCACTTGAGAGTAAAGAGGACTAAAAGTTGTATTATAAACCTGTATGTTGTATGCAGGAAACGGTATCCTGAATATATATGTCCTGAACCAGTCGGGATTGCATGGTCCACTTAAAGGGTCGGATACAGACATAGTAACCTGTAGTTTTAAACAAGTGTGGGTCGGTGTATGCGGCACCCAAATATTGTCCTGAAAGACCCAATCATTCGTCCAAGTTTGCTGCGAAGCGCTAAAAAGGCTGTCAAAATAACCCAACTGCCAGAAAGTGGGGCTGGTATCCGATTCATTATTAACCCAACCCGCACTTATTTTATTATAGGAAGTTTGACCGGCAACGTAACAGGGTTGGTAGATACCGTCGGCTCCGTATATATTGTAGGAATTCCCCGGTAATACTGATGGAGGAACATTAAGATATCCGTTGGTCCCGCCGGGACAATTTAAGTAGGGGTATAGTGTTGTCATATCATCACCGGACTTTTGGACAAGGGAATCCTTGAACCCGAGAAAGTAAGCCTGACACTGGGCGTTAAGCCGTGAAACCTGCCCTGCAAACAGCAGGCACAGAATGGTTGTAAGATAGATTTTTTTCATAGGAATGGAATTCAAGTAAATAAAAGAGTATATGTTTACAAGAATGATTTTTACTATGCCTGAGATTCGTTAATAAACGATAAGAAAAAGCAAATATAAATAAATCTGAACCGAAAATCAAGATGGCTTATTAAATTTTATAAAATCAAACAACATATAGTTATGTAAGTTTTAGAAGCGGGCAGGGACATCCTTATCCCCGCAAAACGTATGTATATGTGTGTTATAAAAGTCTGACATGACGGTTGGGTTTAAACAAATTTGTTGGTAAAGCTATTATTTTTTGCATAAATTTGATTAAAAAATCTCAAAGTTGGCGATGGCAGTAGGCACTATGCAGTTAGTTATTGCCTCCTTGCCTGTAGTCAGTCAGAGGAGTCCCGCTTTCCCTCGATGCTTCGAGACGCTGCGCTCCTCAGCATGACTCAGGGCTCCTCAGGATGACGCGGGACGTCTCGAAGACAGGCAGTTACACCGATTAGTTAAACGTCTAACCGCCCTTCTTTTGTTATGTGATTACCAAAACTTTTGTATCAGGTTGAACCGACTTGATATTAAGTTTGGATGGAAGATACACCAAGTCGGATGGGGAATACATAATTTAGAAACTGTTTTATATCATGTAGAATCGGTTTGATATCATGTTGAACCGGCATTACATCAAGTCCGGTATGGTTTTACATCATGTTGAAATGTTTTATATCAAGTTGAACCGGATTGATATAATGTTGAACCGGCATTACATCAAACAGCGTAAGGTTTGGTATCAAGTTGAACGTACTTGATATATTCCCGTTTCTTCCTGATGTATTCCCAATCCTACTTGATAGGTTTCCGATTTCAAATTGCTACTTTCCGATTTCAGATTATTAACTTCTGATTTCAGATTATATAATCCCGATTTCGGATTATTACATTCCGATTTCGAATTATTACATTCTGATTTCAGATTACTACATTCCGGTTTCAGATTACATCATTCTGAGTTCAGCAATGCTGTAAAGAAGTTTGTTAAGGAATAGAAAAACAGTCTGAATACAGCATTATTGTGTTATTATTACTGATTCTTACGCTGAATTATCAGGTAAACCTATGTAATATGCGTAGTTAAAAAATCCGTTAAATATCCTTCCCGTTATTATCATTTTCTTAGCATTGGCGTGTAAATCATAACAATAAGTTGATGAAGGCTTAACTTTTAGGATAAATTGGCATACTACCTTTGCCAAAAACTCATGAAAAATTTCATTTTCTTTACATTTATGCTTATAAGTGTAAATGTATTTTCCCAGCCATACAGGTATTATAAAGCACAGCTTCATTGCCATTCAACAAACAGCGATGGAGTGATGAGTCCTAAAAGAGTTGCTCTGGAATATAAGTCAAGGGGCTATGAAATAGTCTGTCTGACGGATCATAATTATATGACTCCTGACAGCGCTTATGGAATTCCTGGCTTACTGGCCATCAATGGTGAAGAAATCACTTTTGCAAGGCATATGAACGGATGGTTCCTGAAGCATACTATAAATGCCAGTTCTCCTCAGGCAGCCATTGATTCAGTTAAAGCGCAAGGCGGATTGATACAGTTCAATCATCCTGTTAATTCACCCTCAACTACATTTCCGTTTCCTATTCACGATGACTACAGATTTTCTTTTCAGCAGTTCAATGCACTTAATAATGGGCTTAATATGATAGAAGTTCACAATGCCAGCACCGACCTGGTTGGTGCAAAATTTAATATGTCCATATGGGATTCCCTGCTGATGAACAACAAGAAAATATGGGGAACGGCTACCGATGATATGCATAAGTTGAAAATGTATGGTGTTAAAACAATTGATAAAGGGTGGATTATGGTGTATCTTAACACACTTTGCCAGGATTCGGTAAAAGCTGCCATGGAACGAGGCGATTTTTACGGCAGTAACGGAATAATAATATCAAATTATACTGTGAGAGGAAACACCATAACTATTTCTTCTCCCAATGCCACTAAAATAATATTTATAGGCGATTATGGCAAAAAATTGGCTGAAGTTTTGGATTCTGTGGCAACCTTTACAAGGACAAATCAAAAATACGTAAGAATAGTGCTTGTAGATAAAGGCTTTCTGGGTATTCGCAAAAAATTTGCATTTACACAGCCGGCATTCTTCAACGATAAGCCAATGATTGCCAATAACTGTAATACAATTATTAAAAAAGATGTAAGCAATGAAAAGGAAGGGAATAATTAAAAAGCTCCTTTAGAATAAATATGCTCGGAACAAATGAAACTTAGAGGGCATCGCTTATGTGATGCCCTCTAAGTTTGTAAGCTAGATTTATAAATTAATTGTACATTTGCCACCTTATAACTAAGAATAAACTGATAATGTTTATTGTGCAACAATAAATGCAGCAAAACTCTTAAGTCCGACAACATGACAATAATAATTAATCTTTAAAAATTACAATATATGAAAAATGTAAAACAACTTTTAATGCGTTTACTGCTCATTTCAGTAATGAGCGGATGTTTAATTACTAGTCTTTCTGCTTCCAATTATTACTGGATAGGCGGAACGGGTAATTGGTCCGATGGCTCACATTGGTCAGCAACCAGCGGCGGAAGTGCTTGTTCATGCGTCCCTACCCTTAATGATAATGTGTTCTTTGATGCCAATTCGTTTACCATTGTCGGTTCGCAGGTAACCATTGACGTATTGCATACTGCAATAACATGAATTGGACGGGCGCCACTAACACGCCCTATCTGACTAGTGGCAATTCAAACCAGCCGCTTTATATATATGGTTCGCTTACTTTCATTGCAGGAATGAATATTTCTTCTTTTGCAGGGAATGTATATTTTGAATCAGCCAACGGGGGACAGACGATAACATCGGCAGGCCAGCAGTTTGTTACCAATTCAAGTACAGGTTATACCGGCAATATATATTTTGACGGCATCGGCAGTTATACATTGCAGGACGCTTTTAGTACAGCAGGTACAATTTATCTGGATGCAGGGCAGCTGAACTTCAACAACAAAAATGTAACAGCATCCGGATTTAATTCCTCTACCAATAATGTACGAAACCTGATAATGGGAAGCTCGGCCGTTTCCATAACCGGAAGCGGCTATGCATGGTATTGCGCATCAAGTAATCTTTCATTGGGTGCAGGCACATCTGTTATTACTTTTACCTACTCGAATGGTCCTTATTTCGCAGGCGGAGCACAAATATATAATAATCTTAATTTTATTATGGCAACCAGTTATTCAACTATAACGGATAACAATAATAAGTTTAATAACGTAAGCTTTAGCGGAGGGGAGGATTTATTTCGGGCGCTAACAATGGTTTTAATGATGTTATTTTTGGTGGTGACGGACAAATACAGAGCGGACGGAAATTCATTTAGCAAAATTACATTTGCTTCAACCGGTGAAATAACCGGAAATAATACAACAGACAGTGTAATATTTCAGCGCCGGACAGGCATACACCTTAGGCAATGCAGTATATTTACTGTAAATAATTATTTACAGGCTAATGGCGATTGTGGCTCATGGATAGACATTAAATCGGGTACAGTCGGCACGCAGGGCACATCAGTTCTGCATCAGCAGGAGAAATCACAGTAGATTATGTGCGGATGAAAGATATAAAAGCCACAGGCGGTGCTGCATTTGTTGCAAATAATGCTGTTGATTTTGGGGATAATACCGGATGGACAATGAATGACATAGCTGCGAAGAATTTATACTGGATAGGAAATTCCGGCAACTGGAACGACCCTGCACATTGGTCAATAACAAGCGGCGGAACAAGCAGCGGGTGTATTCCTACTATTTATGACAATGTATATTTTGATGCCAATTCATTTACTATCTTCGGTTCGCAGGTAACTATTTATGTTGCCAACCTACAGGAAGATGTTGCCGCTTATTGTAAAAATATGGACTGGACAGGAGCAACAAATAATCCTTACTTAAGTAGTTCCACATCAAATGGACCGCTTTATATATATGGTTCGCTTACTTTCATTGCAGGAATGAATATTTCTTCTTTTGCAGGGAATGTATATTTTGAATCAGCCAACGGGGGACAGACGATAACATCGGCAGGCCAGCAGTTTGTTACCAATTCAAGTACAGGTTATACCGGCAATATATATTTTGACGGCATCGGCAGTTATACATTGCAGGACGCTTTTAGTACAGCAGGTACAATTTATCTGGATTCAGGGCAGCTGAACTTCAACAGCAAAAATGTAACAGCAGCCGGATTTAATTCCTCTACCAATAATGTACGAAACCTTATAATGGGAACCTCGGCCGTTACCATAACCGGAAGCGGCTATGCATGGTATTGCACAACAAGCAATCTTTCATTGGGTGCAGGCACATCTGTTATTACTTTTACCTACTCGAATGGTCCTTATTTCGCAGGCGGAGCACAAATATATAACAATCTTAATTTTATTATGGCAACCAGTTATTCAACTATAACGGATGCCAATAATACGTTTAATAATGTAAGTTTTAGCGGAGGCGGAGGATTTATTTCGGGCGCCAACAATGGTTTTAATAAAGTTAATTTTGGTAGTGACGGAGAAATACAGAGCGGAGGAAATTCGTTTAGCAAAATTACATTTGCTTCAACCGGTGAAATAACTGGAAATAATAACAGCAGACAGTGTAATATTCAGCGCCGGACAGGCATACACAATAGGCAATGGCAGTATATTTACTATTAATAAATATTTACAGGCCAATGGCGATTGTGGTTTCTGGATAGACATTAGATCAGGTACAGTCGGCACGCAGGGCACCATCAGTTCTGCATCAGCAGGAGGAATCACAGTAAATTATGTGCGGATGTGAGATATTAATGCCACAGGCGGTGCTGCATTTGTTGCAAATAATGCTGTTGATTTTGGGGATAATACCGGATGGACAATGAATGACATAGCTGCGAAGAATTTATACTGGATAGGAAATACTGGCAACTGGGATGATCCGGCACATTGGTCATTAACAAGCGGTGGAACAGGTAGTGGATGTATTCCAACTATTTATGACAGTGTGTTTTTTGATGCCAATTCATTTACTATCTTCGGTTCACAGGTAAATATTTATGGGGCCAATACACAGGAAGATGTTGCAGCTTATTGTAAAAATATGGATTGGACGGGATCAACCAATAATCCGTATCTCACCAGTTCCACTTCAAATGATCCATTATATATTTATGGTTCTCTAACTTTTATTTCCGCAATGAATATTGCTTCTTTCACTGCGGCAATTGTATTTTGAATCGGACAGTTCAGGGCAGACAATTACTTCTGCAGGGAAACAATTTGTCACAAACTCTAGTACGGGCTATACCGGTAATATTTATTTTGATGGCGCCGGCAGTTATACAATGCAGGACGCTTTTAGTACTGCCGGTACAATATATCTGGATGCAGGGCAGTTAAACTTCAATAGTAAAAATGTAACTGCAAGTGGATTCAATTCATCTACCAGTAATGTACGAAATCTGATAATGGGAAACTCGGCCGTTACCATAACCGGAAGCGGTTATGCATGGTATTGCACGTTCAAGTAATCTTTCATTGGGTGCAGGCGCATCTGTTATTACTTTTACTACTCGAATGGTCCTTATTTCGCTGGCGGATCACAATTATATAACAATCTTATTTTTAATATGACAACGCAGTTATTCAACTATAACGGATGACAATAATACGTTTAATAATGTAAGTTTTAGCGGAGGCGGACGATTTATTTCGGGCGCTAACAATAGTTTCAATAAAGTCACTTTTGGGGATGATGGAGAAATACAGAGCGGGGGGAATGTCATTCAACAAAATTACATTTGAATCTACAGGAACAATTAGTGGAAATAATATTGCTGACAGTGTATATTTTCACTGTAGGGCAAACGTATACTCTTAACTACGGCATTACGCTCACAATAAATAATTATTTGCAGGCAGTTGGTAATGCTTCGTCCTATATTACTTTACATTCTAACTCAGGCGGAAGCCAGGCATTCATTAATAAAACTACAGGCAATGTTTGCGCTGATTATTTGAATTTACAGGATTTGAATGCAGAAGGAGAGGCTGGTTTCTTTGCAGGCAGCCATAGTGTGAATATCAGCGATAATACAGGATGGTTCTGGTGCAGTTGTTCGGATGCTCCTTCAGCGGCAGGAACTATAACAGGAACAGCAACAGTTTGCCAGGGTCAAAATGCCGTAATGTATAACGTTTCTTCAATTTCTGGAGCAACATCTTATACGTGGACTTTACCCAGCGGAGCTACAGGAACCAGCACAACAAACAGCATTTCTGTTGATTATGGAACAAGTGCAATATCGGGTAATGTAACAGTAAAAGGCACTAATACATGTGGCAATGGACTGCCGTCGACATTCCCTGTTACTGTCAATCCATTACCTTCTGCTGCAGGAACAATTATCGGAATTACACCAATTTGCCAGGAACAGGATAGTATAATTTATAGCGTGCCTGCAATTGCCAATGCTTCAACATATATTTGGACATTACCAGCGGGAGCAACCGGAACAAGCACTACTGATAGCATTACTGTTAATTTTGGCGCATCGGCTGCTTCGGGCAATATTACAGTGAATGGAAATAATTCTTGCGGCGATGGAGCTATTTCAACCTTAGCCGCGACCGTTAATACATTGCCTCCTACTCCGGTAATTACTTTAAATGTAAGTACATTACAGTCAAACGCAGCGAGTGGTAATCAGTGGTATTACCAAAATACTTTAATTGGCGGAGCAATAGGTCAGGATTATGTTCCAGCATTAAATGGTAATTACTATGATATTGTAACGATCAATGGCTGTAGTTCTGATACGTCTAATGTAATTGATCTTTTAAACGTAGGTATTAATGAAATTTCTTCCATTAACAATATCTTGATTTATCCGAACCCTGCGGTTGATCAAATAACTATTGAAAATCCAAGCTTTGCTAAAGATCAGACGATTTTTGTTTATGATGTTCAGGGACAGTTTTTAATCCAGCAACCTTTGTTACAAGCCAAAACCAATATCGATATTTCTACTCTTGCAGGGGGAATATATTATATTAAGGTTAAAACAGAAAAAGGGACTTTTGTAAGGAAGTTTGTGAAAGAATAATATTAATAGGCCTTTAAAATAATCAGGGGGCTTCGCTAATGCGAAGCCCTTGCTTTTTTAAGCTATGCAATGCAAAAAAAGCTGCAAAAAACCACAATGGAAATAAAAAAAATTATTACTTTTACTAAATGAAATCCGTTGCTTTAATAAGTACTTTCAGTAAAAGATAAAATGTACCTGATAGACCAGCATACGAAAAAGATAATGGAGGAATGCAAGGAGCGCGCACGTGCTGCTGGATTATCGTTCAATGATGAAACACTGGAATATATTGTTACCAACAGGGACATGATAAGCCTTTCGCCCAAGAACATGATACCTACCTTGTATGAGTATTGGGTGCATGATGTGGAAGTGCTTAAAGAGCAGGGAAAGTACAAGCTTTATCCTAGCAATCCTTATGAGACAGTTATCAATTCAAGACCGGCTATTTCGTTTTATAACGACAACAATCCCGACTGGCTGAATATCATGATTTTTTATCATGTGCTGGCGCATATAGATTTCTTCCAGAACAACATACTTTTTGAAAACACATGGAATGATGATTTTGTAGGAATGGCTCTTGCTGACAAACGCCTTATAGAAAGCCTTCGCAGCAAGCATGGCCGCTGGGTGGATTATGTTATTGAATTCAGCAGAAGCATAGATAATATCACTGGTTATTTCCAGGATCTTCCTAAAAATAACCTAGTTGCAGAGAAAAAGCCTTCGTCCAAATTGAATTATTATTTTGAAGTGTTCTTGCAGGAAGTCCTGAAAGCATCACAGCACCAGATATTCAAGGAAATAGACAGGTATAACCATATAGGGCAGGTTAACCATGAGATGGCCGAATCGGTATTCTTTTCAGAGGTACGGGTTAAATATCCCGAGTTTCAAACGATGTTTGATAATTATAAGGGAGCTGAACAAGCACCTGTTGATATTTTGGAATTCATTTGTAAAAAATCACCTTTTCTGAAAAAAGAAGAGAATCAGTGGATGCAATCCGTATTAACTATTGTCAGGAATACATCATTGTATTTTGCTCCTCAAATTCGTACTAAGATTATGAATGAGGGGTGGGCAAGCTACTGGCACGATACGTTGTTCCGTCAGGACGAACGCATCGCGGGGCACGAGGTGGATTATGCAAGGATAAATGCTGGGGTTACTGCTGTATCAAGGGTTGGACTTAACCCCTATGCGATTGGAATGAGGCTGATACAACATGTGGAAGATCTTGCCAATAAAGGAAAGATAAGCTACGATTTCCAGAAGATAGATGGTATAGAAGAAAGAGACAATTACAATAAGAAAACCAGAAACGGAAGAAAAGCCATATTCGAACTGCGAAAAAACTTCAGTGATTTTATGTTGTTGAATACCTTTGTTGATCAGGATTTCATTAATGAACACGATCTATTTGTGGTCGGGAAGAGAGTGAATGAGGAAAAAGGAGTTTATGAGTATTATATCAAAAGCAAAAAAGCTGAAGATTATAAGAACATGATGATGGAATCCCTGTATCATCCGCCTTTGATAATCATAAACAAAGAGAAGACAACAGAAGATAACCTTTATCTTACCCATATATTTGAGGGCAAACAGATATATAAACCATATATTCCTGATACCTTGCTTGGGCTTGAATTCTTATGGGGTAACCAGGTGCAGCTTGAAACAACAGAAATAGTAAGGGAAGAATCTTCTTCTGAGGAACCCGAATTGTCATTCACGAAAGTTCTGTACACAATGAAAGACAAAAATATTGAAAAATCAACCCTCTGACGAGTATGGCAACTAAGAAAAAGAAAAATCCCGTTGACCTGTCAGAACTTGTTTCCAGGGGAAAGAAACTGGAAGCGATGATTACGCTTAGCAATAGTATGCGCGATACAGACAAGCGCGACTATGTGCATTTCAATGATTTCCTTTTCATGGCGTCTGAAGAACCTGATCTTATTTTTCGTGATATATTCCAGTATTTCCATGACATGATGCATTACTTTGTTCCGGAGGGGATTGATGAATATGAGGACGAGGGACATTCAATAGGATTTGTTAAATATGATTTCTCAAAATTATTTGTAAGCGGTTGTGATGATCCTTTTTTTGCGGATCGTTTGTTTTCAAACCGACTTATGAACCTGATTGAGGAGTTTAAAAAGGGAGTACAGAACAATCATATATATCTTTTTGAAGGGCCACCGGGAAGCGGTAAAAGTACTTTTCTGAATAACCTGTTGCAGAAGATTGAAATATATAATAAAGCACGCGAGGGCATTCTTTATAAAACAGTATGGCGGTTGGAAATAAAGAAATTGGAGAACCTTCAGCATATACCTGAAATAGCTGAAGAAGTCCACCAATATATATCCTCTTCAAAAAGAAATGAAGATACAAAGCGCTTTATTGATATTACTTGCCCTTCCAACGACCACCCTATACTACAGATACCCAAAGATTACAGGAGGGCTTTTCTTGAAGAACTCATTCCAGACAAATCTTTTAAAAGAAAGCTGTTTAATTCTAAAGAATATCAGTGGGTGTTAAAAGGCAAGCCTTGCAGTATTTGTAGCGCTATTTATAATATCTTGCTTGATAAACTTGGGGAACCGCTTGAAGTATTCAATATGTTACATGCCCGTAACCTTAGTTTCGACAGGCAGTTTGGAAGGGGTATCAGTATTTTTAATCCCGGGGATGAATATTATAAGGAATCAGTGAAAGACCCTACTATTCAGACCCTGCTTAATAATCTGCTGAAAAGTGACGAAGTTCGTTATATCTATTCACATCTTGCAAATACCAATAATGGCGTCTACGCTCTAATGGATATAAAGGAAAACAATATAAAGAGACTGGTTGATCTGCATGGTATCATAAGTGATGGTGTTCACAAAGTGGAAATGGCAGAAGAGCGTATTAAGTCTATGTTTGTGGGATTGGTAAACCCGGAAGATAAGATACATTATGAAAATGTAAAATCGTTTCAGGACAGGATAGTTCACATTAACATACCATATGTACTGGATTACGAAACAGAAGTATCTATATATATCAACAAATTTGGAGAGCAGATAAAAAAGAAATTCCTTCCACGCGTACTTGAGAATTTCGGGAAGATAATTATTGCTTCCCGCATGGAGCCTGAATCGTCTACTATTAACTATTGGATAAAGAATTTTGATATTTATAATAAATATCTTGATGATGACAGGCTGCTGCTGAAAATGGAATTATATAAAGGAATAATTCCGGATTGGTTATCGGAAGAAGATGTTAAAAGTTTTACGAAAGATGTAAGAAAAGATTTGATAGAAGAATCTGAGATTGAAGGAATGAAAGGCTTTTCTGGAAGGCAGTCGCTCACCCTCTTCAATATGTTTTATAATAAACATGCTGAAAGTAATAACCTTATTACGATGGATATGCTTCAGGATTTCTTCGAGGAAAATGAAACGCTTAACGAAATGGTTCCCGGAAGTTTTATTGATTCGCTGGTTGATATGTATGATTATAATGTGTTGCAGGAATTAAAGGAATCGATTTATTATTATAGCGAGAAGCAAATCTCCCGCGATATACTGAATTATCTTTTCGCCATTAACTTTGAGCTCGGAGCAACTGAGAAATCTGTCTATACCGGAGACGAAATTGAAATCACAGAAGAATACTTCAAAAATTTTGAAGCACTCTTCCTTGGCACATTAAGCACTTCTATTGAAAGGAAAACTTTCCGAAAGGACATTCACAATGAATATGTAACTTATACGTTGTCTTACGAAATAAAACTTCTTAAGAAGGAGATTAAAGAAACAAAGTTGTATAATACATTATTTGAAAAATATACAAGGAACCTTAAAGAAAACGCACTGACTACTTATTCCCAAAATGATAATTTCAGAAGAGCGCTTTTAGATTTTGGTACTTCGGGATATAATTCTTATGACAATCAAACAAAAAATACCATTAATCGTTTGGTGAATAACCTGAAATGTAAATTCGGCTATACTCCCGAAGGAGCAAGGCAAATTAGCTTGTACGTGATCGACAGGAAGCTTGATAAAAAATATTAAGCCTATCCTGTTATTGTAAAACTAATCTCTTCCATGATTTCTCCTCCATATCTTAAACAGGGCTATACTATAGGGATTGTGGCTACAGCCAGAAAAATTAGTCAGGAAGAATTAGAACCTGCTATTAAGAAGTTTAAGGAATGGGATATAAATGTTAGTTTAGGTACTAATATTTATGAGGCCTTCAATCAATATGCAGGCACTGATGAACAACGTGCTTTCGATTTGCAACAGATGCTGGATGATGAAACAATAAATGCCATTATTATTGCAAGAGGTGGATATGGTACCGTGAGAATAATTGATAGAATTGATTTTTCATCTTTCATCAGGCATCCCAAATGGATTGTTGGATACAGTGATGTAACAGTTCTCCATTCGCACATAAATCAACAATTTGAAATAGAAACACTTCATGCTACTATGCCTCTAAATTTTCCAATAGATGGAAAAGATAATAATGCTTTGACCAGCCTTAAAAAAGCTTTATTTGGGGAAAAGATTTCGTATGAAATTGATTCCTCTTCCTTAAATAAAGCAGGAAGCGCTGAAGGGATGTTTGTTGGTGGTAACCTTTCTTTGTTATATGCTTTAGCTGGAACGCCATCTGACATCAGCACTTCTGGCAAAGTACTTTTTATTGAAGACCTTGACGAATATCTTTATCATATTGACAGGATGATGATGCAACTGAAACGTAGCGGTAAACTTAAAAACCTTGCCGGACTTGTAATTGGCGGAATGACAGAGATGAAAGACAATACTGTTCTTTTTGGAAAGACAGCGTATGAAATTATTGCTGAAGCAGTAGCCGAATATAATTACCCTGTTTGTTTTAATTTCCCTGCAGGGCATATTGAAGATAACAGAGCACTGATAATGGGAAGAAAAGTAATGCTTGATGTTTCAACAGATAAAGCATCACTTTCTTTTATTAAAAATTGAGATAACTTATTTCAAAATATTCTGTTTATGGCAGAACACAACGAACTTGGAAAGAAAGGGGAAGAGTTAGCTCAAAAATATCTTGTTAAAAAGGGCTACAGTATACTTGCAACCAACTGGCATTATTCAAAAGATGAAATTGATATCATAGCACGAACAGATAATTGCATAGTCGTTGTAGAGGTAAAGACAAGGTTCTCTAATGCTTTCGGCGAACCTGAAGAATTTGTGAGTAATAAAAAACAAAGCTTCCTTATCCGCGCTGCCAATGCTTATGTGGAAAAGAATGGTATTACAGATGAAGTAAGATTTGATATTATTTCTGTTCTATGCCATTGTTCTGATTGGAAGATAAACCATATTGAAGACGCATTTTATCCTTCACAATATAACCAGTGATTTGATAAGTCGGAAATGACCTATCTGAATAAATCAGCAGCTATACAGTCGGCAA
The DNA here is from genome assembly GCA_963831005.1 of uncultured Bacteroidota bacterium. Classification (GTDB taxonomy): domain Bacteria; phylum Bacteroidota; class Bacteroidia; order Bacteroidales; family CG2-30-32-10; genus CAWHOW01. Next base: position 19,141 of record CAWHOW010000015.1, on the reverse strand, counting down.
AGAGTTTGCCTCTATCAGTCAAATAAAGCACATCGTTATTCAGGGTCATTTGTTCTCTTATTATAAAAGTTTCCGCACTCTTTTCAAGTTCTTTTCTTGCATCTGAGCCAAACCTTTCAGCAATATAATTTAGGTTGCAGCCCCATATTGTCCGCAGTGAGGTCATAATATATTCATTGAATTTATCTTGTTCAGAAAGATTCTCTTTTTCAAAAGTAGGCGCAGATGTTTCCATTCCTTCAATATATTCAACTATATTCGAATTGTTCCATTGCCTGGTTTTTAAATTAAAAGAATGCGCAGAAGGACCTAGTCCAAGATATTTTTTCCCCTTCCAGTAATTGCTGTTATGAATGGAGATAAAACCCTCTTTGCAGAAATTCGAAATTTCGTAATGCACAAAATCGTTTTGCCTCATTTCATTCATAAGAATCTTGAACTGATTGACACTTTGTTCTTCATTAACAGGCTTTGATTTCCCTTTACGGATAAGGGTGTCCAATGCTGTTTTGGGTTCAACAGTCAGGCTGTAAGCAGAAATGTGTGGAACAATAAGTGAAAATGATTGTGCTAAATTTTGCTTCCAGTTAGCATCAGTCAATGTTGGTATTCCGTAAATAAGGTCAATGCTGATATTGTTAAACCCATTGTCCTGGCTTCTTTTTACAGCTGCCTCTGCCTGCGATGCAGTATGTATACGGTTCAAATATTTTAGGTCGTCATCAAAGAATGATTGTATACCTATGCTTAGACGATTGACAGGCATTTGCTTTAGTTCTTTCAGTTTTGCAGCATCCAGATCATCGGGGTTTGCTTCTATTGTTATTTCTGGCTGAGCAGATATTGTGAATGTTTGCTGAAGTTTATCAAAAACCTGCATCAGGCTATCATAATCCAGTAATGAAGGTGTGCCTCCACCAAAATAGATAGTTTCAATAATCTCTCCTTCCAGATAATTTCGCTGAAGTTCAATCTCTTTTATTAATGCCGGAATAAAATCCTTCACATAACGCGAGGAGGCAAGCGAGTAGAAATTACAGTAATGGCATTTGCTTTTACAAAATGGAATATGAATATAAATACCCGCCATAGCTGCATTGATTTATGCGAATGTAAGAAAAAAAGACATTCAACAGTTGCAATATGAGCAATTATGCATCATATCCATGAAAGAAATGAAGAGAAAGAACTATTTCTTTCTTCCTATTATAAGGGCATTTCCCATGAATGTTTCAATGCGCTTCTCGAATTTCATTCCTGCTTTCTCGAACCATTCGCACATTTCTCTTTCAGTGTAGGTGTCGCCTTCTTCTGTTCCGACTAACATATTCAAAGCAAATATAGCACCGCCGGGAGGTGTTATGCGGTCTTCGTTCATTACATGATCCTGTATGATAATCCGGCCTCCTTTGTTTAATGAAGCGGCACACTTCTTTATCAGCGCAACATTGCCTTTATAAGAGTTGATATGTACTACGGCCGAAAGGAAAATAATATCATAACCTTTAGGCAAGGGATCTGTGTTATAATCACCGCTTGAAGTATCCACCTTTGTGATCATTTTATCGGCATGGATATATTTCAATGTAATAGGTGTTACATTAGGCAGGTCGAAAACAGTTGCTGTTACACCTTTCCCTGCTTTAGCAAAAGCCATAGCAAATGCGCCTGAGCCACCACCAACATCAAGGACTTTTTTAACCCCTTTCATATCAACCTTTGCAACTATTTCCGGAGCTTGTTTAGCTGCTCGGTAGTGCATAGCACCTATAAAAGCTTCGAGCCAGAAGTTATCCCTGTTGTTTATTGTTTTCGGACGTTGAAAAACAGATGTGCCTTTTCTTACACTTTCAGTCAAAGTGCTCCATGTCTGCCAAAGACTAATTGTATGCATTAAACCCGACATATATCCGGGTTTGCCTTTAACCATGAATGCACTGGTTTCCTTAGTGTTTTGAAATTTCCCGTTTTTCTTTTCCAGGAAACCAAGAGCTGTTGTGGCATTCATCAGCCTGTCAGTAGCACGGGCATCGGCTTTTATTTTCTTTGCAACTTCGGCAGATGTTTTGGGCGCCTTGTCAAGCACAGTAAATATATCCAATTCAAAAGCCGAAAGCAGTATGCGGCTTTTCTGGAAATGGCTTATATATTCACGTAAGGTTTCCGGTGTGTGTATTATTGTTTCTTTTTTCATAATGATGTATTTATTTCTTCAAAATTATGAAATTAAGTGCAGCTTGCATGTTAATGAATCGTTAATTGCGAAGGATATATTATTGATGCGAATCCGCAAATCAAATAAAGCAATCTTAGTATTATTTCTTCAGAGAATAAATATTTAAATTAGTTTTGCTATTACAATATCCATTTTATGAATCTTACTATTAAGAATATTGATAAACTGATAGTCGTTGGTGACCGCGTACTAGTTAAACCAAAGTCATTAAGCGACCGTACAAAGAGTGGTTTATTTTTACCTCCCACAGTTGTTGAAAAAGAAGAGATCCAGAGCGGTTACATTATTAAAGTCGGTCCCGGTTACCCCATCCCTTCTGCCGAAGATGATGAAACATGGAAGAAAGAAAAAGAAAAGACAAAATATATTCCGTTGCAGGCAAAGGAAGGCGACCTTGCTCTTTATCTTCAGAAACATGCTATTGAAATTGAGTTCGACCAGGAAAAATATTTCCTCGTTCCTCAGTCAGCTATACTTTTATTGTTGCGTGATGACGGGCTTTTTGAATGATCTTGTTACGAGGAAATAATTAATTCATCATTTGCATTACATTCCCAGCAGTACTTATCAACTCCTCCATTTTGAACGGCTTTTCAAGAACCCTTACGGATTCATACTGTTCGCTTTTATTTTGAATGAACTCATCAATCCTTGCAGCAAGAAGAATAAGGGGAGTCTTTACACATTTATAGACTTTCTCCGCTAAATCCAAGCAGTTCGAGAAGTCGGCGAGGCTGGCATCAACCAAAATAAGATCAACGTTCTTGTACATTTTGAGGTTCTTCAGCATATCACAAAAAGAAGGAGAAATACCGACAACGTTAAATCCGATTTCTTCAAAACGCTTTTTTATATCAAGGGCTATAATAGCGTCATTTTCAATGATCAGCACGTTTCGCTTTTGGAGTCCCATTTATGCACGTATATAATTATAAACATATGTAGCGTGCAAGTATACGAAAATTTACCTAAATCGTTGCATTACTCTATAATAATTTCATCAATGAATATAAATGCATCGCCACCTGCGCCAAGATGCCATGGCGGAATAGTGCCGTAGTTCTTAGCTTTCACGCGGACATAGCGGCAGGTTGGTATGTTTACTGAGGCAGTAAAATCTTTTATAGTAGGCTTATAGTCTTTATCGGAAACTGCATTCTTTATTTTGCTCACAACTTTGAAGTTTATTCCATCCGAAGAAACGGCATATTCCACTTCTGTCGGCATCCATATCCATGAAGCCACATCCTGCAGAAAACCTGCAGCAATCTTATGTACCGCTTCTTCTTTTCCCAGATCCACAACGGCTTCAAAATCCTGTGATTGATAACCCTGCCATCCGCCTATCCTGAAATCTGTGTCACCACGAATATAATCTATAAGACCTTCTGGACCGCCGGCTGAATATTGCGGGTCATACACAGATTTTATTTTTATGCTTCTTCCTTCTGGGACTTTAAGAAAATCGGCATCTATAGTTGCGCTGTATGTGCCATTTTGTTTTGCAACTGCTTTCAGATGGGTTGTTTCTGCAATTAATAAAGGAGTAGTATAAAGAATACCTGATGTTGCAGGATCTTTGCCGTTAAGCGTATAATAAATACTTTGTCCGGGTGATACGGATTTTAATGCAACAGTCATGCTCTTTTTAAATGTCTTGCCATCAGCTATTAAGTAGGGAGTAAGAGTAATAGGATAATCTGAAACAACTGTTGAAGGAAGTTCGCTGGAATTATATTCTGGTTTCTTATTTGATGTGTTTCCCATCGTACAATCTAGCTGACTACCTTTCATTATATCGCTGTGAGTAAGGAATAGCTTGTTATATGACTTGCCATTCAGCGTTGTGCTTTGAACATAAAAATTTTCTTTGCTGATGTTCTTTGCAGTGATGATGAACTTTTTCCCGTTCTCCAGATTGATAACAACCTTACTGAACATAGGTGTCCCAACAGCGTATTCTGCTTTACCGGGACATACCTGATAGAACCCCATGGCGCTCATCACCAGCCATGCCGACATCTGTCCGCAATCTTCATTACCGATTATTCCGTCAGTGGAATCGGTGTACATTTCAGATTGTATCTTATGAACTATTTCCTGTGCCTTCCATGGCTTGTCTGCGTAATCATAAAGATAAGCCACATGCTGGTCGGGCTCATTGCCCTGCGCATACTGTCCGATAAGCCCCGTAATATCCGCCTGTGTCCTGCCTGACAACTTATAATTGCCGTAGAACATCGTATCCAGCTTATTGGCAAATTTCTCTTTACCTCCAAGCAGACTTATGTAAGTATCAATGTCCTGCTGTGAGTTGAAAGTATATTGCCAGCAGTTTGCTTCGGTATAATTAAAGTTTACCTCTGTCGCATCGAAAGGCTTGCACCAGCCACCATTGGTCTTGGCCTGCATAAAACCTGTCTCAGGATTAAAAAGGTTTTTATAGAACTGCGCTCTTTGTATGAACTCTTTGTAATCATCTTTTTTCTCCATAGCCTTTGCCATCTGCGCAATGCACCAGTCGTCGTAAGAGTATTCCAACGTCTTTGAAACAGATTCGCTTGCCTTGTCGCCGGGGATAAAGTTGTATTTGCGGTAATATTTCAATCCGTTCTTGTCCGCTTCAGCGCTGCTTTTCATGGCCTCAAAGGCTTTCAGTGTGTCATAACCTTTTATCCCTTTCATGAATGCATCAGCGATAACGGGTACGGAATGATAGCCTATCATGCAATTGGTTTCGTTGCCCGAAAGCTCCCACACAGGCAGCATGCCACCGTTCTTGTACTGATTGATAAAGGTGTTGATGAAATCATTCGTCCTCTTCTGCTCTATGATAGTGAACAGGGGATGCTCCGCACGATAAGTATCCCACAGGGAAAAAACAGTATAATTATCAAAGCCTTCTGCCTTGTGTATCTTCATGTCGGTGCCGCGATACTGCTTGTCCACATCCATGTAAAGATTGGGACAGAGCATGGCATGATATAAAGCCGTATAGAAAACCACCTGCTGCTCTTTTGTGCCTCCCTCAACATCTATCTTGCCAAGCTCCTTGTTCCATTCCTGCTTTGCTTTGTTGCATTGACCATTAAAATCCCAGCCGGGAATTTCAGTGCTCATGTTAGCATAAGCGCCATCAGTGCTTACTGCCGAAATGCCCACCTTAATCATCAACACATTGCTTGCGCTCTTGTCAAAAGAAAAGTAAGCCTTGATGTTCTTGCCTTCGGCTTTACTGATGTTCTTGTTGACGGTATCGTTTATTGCAATGCCATACTCTTTAATGGGTTTCGAGAAGCGCATTTCAAAATACACCCACTGGTCCTTTGCCCATGCTGTTGACCTGCGCAGGCCGCGGATAGTGCTATCGTTCACCACTTCTACCCACGAATCTATCACCTCATCACGATGCGTTAAGTCTAATATTAAATAAGGTGTCGCCCCTGCGGGATAAGTGTACTTATGAAAGCCGGTGCGCTTATCTACCGTTAGTTCCACATTCACACCATTTTTAAGCAACACCGAATAATAACCGGGCGAAGCCTTTTCATTCTTATGCGAGAAGCCGGATGCATAGACAGTGTTCCTGAAACTATAAGTATTCACCATAGGCATAAGCAGTATATCGCCGTAATCGCTGCAGCCGGTGCCGCTGAGGTGGGTATGCGAAAAACCGTATATGATGCTGTCGGAATAATGATAGCCCGAACAGCCATCCCAGCCTGTTAAGCGCGTATCGGGACTAAGCTGCACCATGCCAAAGGGAAGCGATGCGCCGGGATAAGTGTGCCCGTGCCCGCCCGTGCCGATGAAGGGATTCACAAGCGCAGTGTAATCCTTAGCCTGCGGAAAGCACAGCGCATAGGCGAAAGTAAAGAGTGCAAGTAAAAATGTTTTATATGGAAAGGTATTGTTCAAAGTTTGATGTTTAAGGTTCAATGTTATGCTGCATATCGTCTCTGCTTCCTATTTACTATTCTCTTAGTCATTTATTGTCATTTGCTTCGCGTCATTCGTTGTCATTACCTAACGCTGTCATTTACTGCCCGTCTTTCACTCCGCTGTCATTCGTAGTTGTTATGTATTAAAAATAATAAATGACCTAATGACAACTAAATGACCATTAATGACATCGCGCAACGATAAATGACTATTAATGACGCTGCGTAGCAGCAAATGACTAAATTTCTACTCCTTCACAAACTTACTCACTTCCATCCCTTTCTCCGTCTTCACCTTTACCATGTAAACACCATTTGGAAAATCAGCTATGTTAATGGTAATCGGTGAACGGTTATCAGTAATCGGAAAACTGTAAATTCTATCTCCAAGCAAGTTAAAGACCTCAACACCGCTTACCGAACACTGATTACTGATTACCTTTATTTCCTCGCTTGCCGGATTAGGAAATATGTCTATCCCTGCTTCCACCATGCTTTGCGGTGCAATACCTGTAACATGTGTGGAAATAAAATTTCCTAATGCAATAGGACCAACACCTATTTGAATTGTAGCCGAGACAGTATCTGAAGCAGTATTTATTACACTTATTGTATTTGCAGCATGATTTGCAACATATACCTTGTTTCCATCAGGACTAATAGAAATACCTTGAGGACGATCACCAACTCCAATTGTAGCTATAACTTTATTAGTAGCGGTACTTATTACATTTACGGAATCAGTAAGTTGATGTGTAACGTATACTTTGCTTCCGTCGGCATTTACACATACAGCATAGGGTAGTAGAGCACCAACAGCAATTATGGCCGAAACAGCATTAGTAGTGCTGTTAATAACACTAATTGTATTATTACCATTATTTGCAATATATATCTTGCTCCCATCTGGGCTAACAGATATGCCAATCGGAGTGTCAACTGGAATTGTAGCCGAAACAGTATTTGTAGCAGTGTTGATTACACTTACTGAACCAGAATTACCAGGATTACCTAGATTCGCAACATATACCTTGCTTCCATCAGGGTTCACAGCTATACCCTGAGGATTAATACCAACTGGAATTGTAGCCGAAACAGCATTTGAAGCAGAGTTTATTACACTAACAGTATGAGAAACTTCATTTGCAACATATACCTTGCTTCCATTGGGGCTTACAGATACACCAGTAGGATAAGAACCAACTGAAATTGTAGCTGAAACAGTTTTGGTAGCAGTATTTATTACACTAACTGTATTATCATCTTGATTTGTAATATATACCTTACTTCCATCAGAGCTTACAGATACACCAAAAGGAGAAGATCCAACTATAATTGTATCTACAACAGTATTTGTAGTAATATTAATAACGGATAATGTATTATCACCCCAATTCGGAATATATGCAGTTTGGGCAAAACAGTAGGCAGTGGGCAGTAAGCAGTATGCAGTCAGTAAAGAGAGTAAGATAACTCTTCCGGTGATTTTAGATTTACCTGCCTCGCAGCAAGGCGGGCGCTTTACGCCTGATGACTGCTGACTGACGACTGTCGACTTACGACTTACGACTGTTGCGGTGGTTAGTTTCTTCATAGCGTATGTAATTGGTAGATATTTGATGTTATTAATAAATCCTAATTTCTAAACTCTAAACCCTAAACAAATTCAAATGATCAAAGGTACCAATGTTACAAACAATGCGTGTTTTGAATTTTTGTTATTTGTGTTTTGAATTTATTTAGAATTTAGCTATTGGGATTTAGAGTTTTCTTTTTATTCACTGCCTCCTGCCACTGCTTCCTGCCTGCTATTCTTTATTTCATATTTCCCGTTCATTAATACATATCCCGCACTACTAATAACATTTGCTGCATTCATTAATTCACTTGCAACTGTTTTCAATTCATCTTTAGCAGTTGTAATTTCTGTTCCTTACTATATATAAGCACAAGCGGCAGTCAGTAAAGCTGTTGCTTCAGTGACGCTCCGCCTGCGGACACTGACGCTCCGCATCCGGACAGAGTTGCTCCGCATCCGGACAGTGACGCTCCGCCTGCGGAGAGTCATGCTCCGTATCCGGACAGAGTTGCTCCGCATCCGGACGTTTACGCTCCACCTGCGGAGGATCAAGCTCCGCCTGCGGACAGACACGCTCCGCCTGCGGACAGAGAGTCTCCGCATGCGGAAAATGACACTTTCAATAGCTTATAAGCTAAGGGTAAATCAATCATACCTTAAAGAACGTTCTTCTAATATCATTTATTAAGCTATTGTGGCATAGACGGGTGTGCTCCAGTTGCTCACTTGTCCTGTGGGGCTTATGTAACGTGCAATATACCATGCCGTTTTTCTTTGATCAGACATATCAAATGTACTTCTATTGCGAAACTTCCCGCTGAACAGCAGATGAGTGTATTGAGAAGGATCAGTGGGTGCTTCGCTGCCAACGAAACGTGCAATCTCAAGAAGGATAAGTCCTTCTGGGAAGCCAGTACTATTTGGGGTTTCGGGATTGCGTGCATCAATCTCATGTATTAAATATTCAATAGAATGAATAGTTAAAACCGGCACAACGCCAGTGGTAAGCAATGAAGAGGAAGGATGTCCATGGTGCTCTTCATCCTGAATATACCAAGCCAATTTATCGTTGGCAGTAAGAAAGCCGGGGCTGGCTTTTTCCTGTGCTTTTAAAATCAATCTTTGGGGGCGGATAATGGCAAGCGCTGCATTCTTAAGATCATTTTTCTGGTCTTTAAGCGTTCCGGTATGTGTGGCTATGCCTTTTTCCAAAGGATAAACGTATAACCATGAATTGTGAGTAGTTTCGCTACCTAAAATATTAACTAAAGGAGTGTAAACAGTGGTGTCGTCCAAACACAGCCGCTCCCACGAGGGATTAACAATGTCGTTGCTTTCAGGGTCGGGCACTGCCAGGTTAGCCATCAGGCCCTGAAAAGCATTGTTAAACTTATCATCTGTTTTGGGGAAGGATGTGGATTCTTTCTTTTTTGCCATAGCACTATTGTTTTAGCGAAGTAAAGATAGTAAATAAACAGATAAACAAGGAAAAAATACAATTACTTAATACCCTGGAAATACTTCATTAAAGAGGCTTTGGATACCTGGAATAATGGCTATTTCGACTTCCGATTTGGGAACCGGCTGTATCAAGTCATCAAGCAGTATGTCGGTTTGTTCCAGCCACTCCTCTTTAGGCGTCTTAGTGGAATCAATGTAATCGAGGCATTGCAAGCCTATATCGGCCATAGCGGATAGGTTTTCCGATACTTCTTCTATATCCTTAAGCGCAGAGGTGTTATCTATAAGCTGCAGCATCTTTACATAGTTGTTTGTCCATTTTGCAAGCTGGGCGGCAAGTTTGGCTTTTAAAGTGTCGTTGTGATGAAGAAGAAAAAGTTTAACATCATTATTAAAGCGCCTTGCAACAGCTTCGTCGGGAACGGCAATATCGGCTATACGCGAAAGGGGCGAAGTGTTGGTGTAACTTATGCCTTTTGTATGTCGTTTGTATCCTTTCCACGGCTGCACTGCACTGATAAAGGTTTTTAAAGCCTCAATGCTGTCGCTGCCAATCAGCCGGCGCATCATCATTTCCCTGTTCTTGATATGTGTGAGCCCAAGCTCTTCAAGCTGTATGCTGATAACTTCAAGCCGTTTGTACATATTGTCAACATCTTTTACAGAAGTCGGCGACCACAGTCTTTCGGCGATTGCTGCGGTGCGTGGCCAGATACGTGAATCGACGGTTTCGTCGGAAGTGATCTCGCTCCACATGGTGGCTTCGCCACCGAGGATGCATTTTGTTTGCTGCTCATCAAGATTAACCGTGTCTGGCAAAGGGTCGTTCATGTAATGGAAAGCTGCCGTTTGCGAAAGGTCGATGTAATAACCGTTCGACAGTATGGTTTGGTAGCCTTTCTTTGCGGCATCAACCATATTTGCCATGCCCCTCCAGCTTTGTATAACAATGTCTTTTGGCAAACCGGGCTGAAGTATCTCGTCCCAGCCCATCATCTTCTTGCCGATACGGGAAAGTATCTTCAGCAGACGCTGGTTAAAGTATTTCTGCAATTCGTCGTTCGTCTTCAAGTCTTTCTTCTTCATGAAATCTTGTATCTCCGCGTTCTTATCCCATTCCTCGCCACTGTTCTCGTCGCCGCCAATGTGGAAATATTCGTCGGGGAAAAGCTTCGCCATTTCGGCAATGAAAGCGGAAAGAAATTTATAGGTGTACTTCTCAGCAGGATTCATGCTGGAGAAGAATCCTGTATAGCTGGTGATTATCTTAAATGGCGCCTTACCGGCGGAAAGCTGCGGATAACCAACAAACCAACTGGTGGTATGAGCGGGCATATCAAATTCGGGAACCACACGGATGCCGCGTGCATCGGCATAAGCGATGATATCTTTAATTTGCGCCTGTGTATAAAACAAACCATTGGAGCCAAGTTGCTGAAGCAGGGGATAGGCTTTGCATTCTACGCGGAAGCCCTGGTCGTCGGATAAATGAAGGTGCAGCACGTTCATCTTTACTGCGGCCATACCATCAAGGTTTCGCTTAATAACATCCACAGGATAAAAATGGCGGGCGACATCCATCAACAAACCTCGCCATGCAAATCGGGGCTTGTCGCTGATATCAATACAGGGAAGATAATAGCCGTTATCGTCCTTTGCAACCAACTGGAGAAATGTTTCCATTCCCCGAAGGGCTCCAATATCAGTGGCAGCTAACAGCTCAATCTTTGTCGGGGTAACTGTGAGCTTGTACGATTCATCCATGCCCAATTCGAGCTTTGCAGTGTTTCCGCAATAGATAACAAAGGAAGCATTGGCATTATTATCAGCAGGATCAAGGTATCCCTGTTTTACGAGTATGGAGGTTCTTCTGTCTAAACGTTGCAGCACCCTTGAAGCATAGGAATAAATTCTTGTGCCTGTATACCCCGTTATCCCTATAGTGAAGTTACTATCCAGTCTGAACCTGCCTTCTTTCAACGTTACCCGATTGGGGACAGGCATTAGGTTCAAAGAGGTTTGTACATCCTGTGCGAACAAAGCGGAAGAGAATACAAATAAAGCTATACATAAAATGAAATGTAATCTTGAATGTATTAAGTTCCAAGTTCCAAATCTCAAATTCCAAATTCCAAGAAAGGCTGTAGTGAAAACTTGGGGCTTGAGGCTTGGAATTTTAGACTTGGGGCTTTTTCTTACAAGCGTGAATGTAGCACGTTTGCAGCTTAAGTATAAGCGAAAGAACAAACTTTGGAGCATAGACGTCTATCTTTTTCCGTGTGTCCACACAAGAGCAGCGGCACCAAGCACTGCTGCATTGTCTTTCATTAATTTTGAGGGAAGCAGTTTCACTTTTTTCTGGAAGAAAGGCAGGAGAAATTTTTCCATGTATTTCTTGGTGGGAGTAAAAATGAAATGTCCGGCGTTGGCAAGCCCGCCAGACAGGATAATTGCTTCAGGACTTGAGAAAGATATAGCATCAGCAAGCTTAATGCCGAGGATATACCCAGTGTATTCAAAGGCTGCGAGAGCGATCTTATCCTTTTTCTGCGCAGCAAGAAAAATATCTTTGGAGCTTAAATTGTTTTTCTTAATACTTCTCAGCATGCTTGGTTCTTTTGATTCTTTAAGCATTTCGATGACGGTGCGTGTAATGCCTGTTGCAGAAGCATAAGCTTCAAGGCAGCCTTTTTTCCCGCATCCGCAAAGGCGTCCTTCGGGTTCCACCGTCATGTGCCCCAGTTCTCCGGCAAACCCATCGTGACCGTATAACAGCTTCCCGTCAACTACTATGCCGCTGCCCAGGCCAGTCCCAAGCGTGATAACGATAAAATCTTTCATGCCTTTTGCCGCGCCATATATCATTTCGCCAATGGCAGCAGCGTTGGCATCGTTGGTAAGCACCACGGGCAGATGCATACGTTCTTTAATCAGATCGGCAAGTGGCACTATACCTTTCCACTTAAGGTTAGGAGCAAACTCAATGGTACCGCTAAAGTAATTGCCGTTGGGAGCGCCTACGCCTATGCCCGTTATATCATACTTCCCCTTAAGCTCTTTGATCTGTTGTTTAAGGTTCTTAGTAAGCTCATCGAGAAAAGGAACTATATCATCACACGTATCAGTCCTTATGCTGTGCTTTGAAAGGCAAAATCCCTGACCGTCAACAATACCGAAATCTGTGGTCGTTCCGCCTATATCTATTCCAATTGCAAGTTTCTGTTTCATGAGATAAATGAATATTCAGATTAAATCATCTGAAAGGCTAAATAAATAAAGATTTAAATACCGCTTCAATATTATTTTTGTTGTCGAAGATAAAAAGATATGCCAGGCCAAAGTTCGATTCAGTTGCAGTGTCCTTCGTTTTCTTATGAAAGAAGCCATGCCGCTGCTTCTCATACCTTGAAACAATGATGCAAATAATGGTATCGTTCTCGCGAATAAATTTCAGGTTGAAAAATGGCTTTCTGTCGGAACGAAGGCAACTGATAAAATAAATATTGTTGGAATTATTCTTGCTAAACAGGCTGTACGTTGAATCAACAATTTTCTTATCCACATCGCCATAAGGTTTATTATATACATAGCTGAAGTATTCAGGCAGAAAGTAACCAATACTGCCGCCGGCTTTCAGGTGCTTATCCAGGTTGAACCTGTATTGCTTGAGGCTGTGTTCGTGTGTAAGTGAGCTGTCGTGCTTAATATGATTAATGGCTTTCAAATACTGGGCACAGAATAAGCTGCTATCCATTTGGGCATACAGGGAGCATGAGAAAAAAAGAAGTAGAGCGAAAGCGATATATCCGAATGTTTTATGCACGTTCATTTCTTTGATAGCGCTGATAAACTAATATTATGCAAAAATAGTATTTTATCATTTTTTGATTCCTCATGACACTGCGTTACATTCGGAATGACAGCTTATTTATTTTTTTAGAAGGAAGAGGCGGCGATTCGCCTTAGGCGAATCGCCGCCTCTTCCCCTTTTATCCCTCAATCCTATATGTCATTCCGAACCCTTCCTTCGTCAGGATAAACTCCGTGAGGAATCACAATTACAGACAGCGTTAAATCATTCTTGCGTGACATGGGTTATGAATTAACTGCCATATTTGTTTTCGGCTTATACCCCCTGATTCCGTAAAAGAATAAATACACGTAGGAAAATACCGGGACAAGAAACGCAATCTGCACCCCGAAATTATCTGCGCATAATCCCTGTAAAGGAGGAAGCAATGCGCCGCCAAGTATCATCATCACCAGTAGTGATGAACCTTGCGATGTATATTTACCCAGACCGGCAATGGCTAAAGTAAATATATTTGACCACATTATAGAATTGAACAAACCTATTGACAGCATGCACCACATGGAGGTTTTGCCTTCGGTGAAAATGGCGGTAAGCAACAAAGCCAGCGCCATCACTGCGAAAAGTGCAAGGGTGCGGGCAGGCATGGAACGGCCAAGGATGAATACAAAATAATTCAGCAGCATGAAGCCTAAGTAATACCAGACTCGCCCTAGTGTCAACCCTTTCATGTAATAGGTAATGAAATATATTACAAGGAAAGCTGCTAGCGCCATTACCATCATAGACAAATATTTTTTTGCAGACTTCATTCCACTAAGTGAAATAGCTCCAAGGAAACGCCCTATCATGGCTCCGCCCCAGTAGTAGGCAAGATAATTACTTGCATCAGCGGCTTTCAACCCCATTATCTGTGGAAGCCCAATATATGATACAAGATTGTTGCCAATAGCAACTTCAGCCCCTACATAAAAGAAAATAGCTGCCATTCCAAATGTAAGATTTGGAAATTTTAACGCGCCTGCTTTCTTTTCAATCTTTTCATTATTTGAGAAGACAGGAAGTTTGGAGAAGTAAATAAAAATCATCAGAAGCACCAATACACCTGACAGAAAAAGATAAGGCATCTTAACTGATGATGCACCATCGCCTTTGGCAGAAACAAAATATTCGAACAGGAAGAAGCCACCTAAAACAGGAGCTATAGTGGTTCCGAAAGAATTAAAAGCCTGCGAAAGATTAAGCCTGCTTGATGCTGTTTCGGGAGAGCCAAGAATAGCTACATAAGGGTTTGCTGCAATTTGTAATATGGTAAAACCAAGCCCCAGCAAGAACAAGGCGCCAAGAAAGACTCCAAACGAATGAAAGGTAGTGGCAGCTGGATAGAACAGAAAACAAGCTATCGCCGAAACCAGTAGGCCTAAAATTATTCCATTCTTATACCCTATACGGGAAATAGGATCGCCAACAGTTATTGACAAAATAAAGTAAATAACTGAACCGAGAAAGTAAGCAATAAAGAAAGCGAACTGAACGAGGTTCGCCTGGAAATGCGACAGAGCAAAGACTCCCTTTAAGTAAGGGCTGAGGATGTCGTTCAGAACGGTAATGAATCCCCACATGAAGAAGAGAGTAGTAAGCACAACCAAAGCAGAAGAGTAGCTTGCTTTTTCTCTTTCCTTTACCATGGGTAATGATTAATTAACTGTAGACCTTCTAACGATAAGGGTTGTGGGAAGTTTTACCTGCGAAAATTCCTGGCGGTTTTCTTTATTCTTAATGTTTTCAAGCAATATCTCAACAGCACTCTTAGCTATTTCTTCAATAGGCTGTGAAATTGCTGTTATTGACGGGCGACCGAATTTGAATACTTCAAGATCATCAAAACAAACAAATGCAAGATCTTCGGGAATACGGGCCTTCATATCGTTAAGGCACTCTAAACAAGCAATAGCGATATTATTATTTACAGCAAATATTGCATCAACTTTTTCTTTTGAATTCAATAATACGGTTAGTTCTTTTTTAACAGCACTTTTGACGCTGGAATATGGAATTTCTTTCAAATAAGCCCTGCCATAGGTCAGTCCGAAATCCTTAATTGCTCTGAGATAACCTTCGACCCTGTCGTTAATAGTAGAAACATATGTAGGGGTTACGGCAAAAGCTGCAATGTTCTTATATCCCTGTTGCAACATGTGATTCACTGCATGATAAGAACCTTTAAAATTATCAACAATAACACTATTTGTTTTAATATCAGGCAGCACCCTGTCGATAAGTACAAAGGGGTATTTTTCGTCCAATAAAATTTTGATCTCTTTGCTGCTTCTTTGTGAGGTAGAAATAATCAAGCCATCCGTTTGCCTGTCACGAAGCATCTTTATCAACCGTACTTCTTTCTCGACATCTTCATCTGTGCTGCATATCATAATATTGAACCCTTTAGGCTCAATAACGTTTTCAATATGTCTGGCAATCTTAGCATAAAAGGGGTTTGAAATATCCGAAACAATAAGCCCGATGGTATTGGAACGCCCAAGCCTAAGCCCACGAGCCATCATGTTCGGCTTATAGTTGAATTCCTTTATCTTCTCCCAAACCCTTTTCTGCGTGGCTTTACTAATGCCTTTTTCGTCAGCATGGTTGTTTAATACCATGGAGACAAGAGTTTTGGAAACACCCAGGCTCTTGGCGATATCGCTTAATGATACTTTTTTAACTGCCATAATTTTAAGTATTTCAAATATAAATCAGGCTAAATCTGCTATCAGTTAAATAAATATTTTTTCAAATGTATATAAATTATCTAATATCTAAACAATTTAGATTGACTTTTAAAAAGTTAAATTTTTGGCAAGAAGTTTCTTTGTAATTTTTTACATATAAACTTATTTTTGTTCAAATAAGTAATGCATGATATTATTAAATGATGTTTTGAAAAGAAAGTTGTTTACCGCAAGTGTAACAGATAGAAAAATATTCCTTTATGGCAATTCTCTAGATATTGTAAAGAGTAGTTATCACGATAAACGGAAAACAAAACAACAAATCGCTAATTAATCGTATAACCGCACAAACTCGTATGTATTACAGGTATATTCAAGGAATCGAATAAAACCAGCATAAGGTAATACCAGAGATGCGGTATTTAAATTGGGGTGAAAGCTAATTTTTTCGGAATGTCTTATGTTTTCATCTAGAAAAACATGAACGTGTTTGGCTGTATCATTTAATAATCCAAAAGGGGAAACGGAGCCAGGCGACAAGCCTAAATATGTCTTTAAACGTTTATCTGAGGCAAAAGTAAGTTTGCCCTGCTTAAGACTTTGCTCTAAATCTTTGATCTGTATATTATGTGAATATTCAAAAATTACAAGATAGTGTCTGTTGCCTTTATGGTTTCTGAAGAATAAATTTTTACAATGAGTTGCATTTATATCTTTCCAGTAAATAGCTGCCTCCTTTACAGTTGGAACAGGAGGGTGTTCGTAGCGGTCGAATGTTATACCAAGCTCTTTTAATACTTTATAAACATTAGGATCTCCTTGCATAGGAAAAAATAATAAGCCCTATTTTTTTATTGATTGCAAAGCAAAATCAATTCTTTTCAGGCTTTCTTCTTTGCCCAATAACGAAATGATTTCGAAAAGATCCGGACCTAGTAATGTCCCTACCATACAAATACGAAGGGCATTCATAATCTGACCAGTGTTATATTGTTTTTCATGTATGTAGTTGGACACGATTTCTTTTAGTTGAGCCGCCGAATCAAAGGAAGCATTTGCAATGATTTCTTTTACTTCAAGAACTAATTGGGAAGAGTTTTCTTTCCATTTGTCTTTTATCGTTTTCTCATCGAATACCTTAGGTGCTTCAAAAAAGAAGAAAGTCTGCGACCATAGTTCGCTTGCAAAATGTACACGGTCTTTGACAAAGCCAATTATTTTAATTAGATACTCTCTGTCGGCTTTAATTCCTTTGGCTTCAAGAATTGAGGAAAATGATGCTGCGAGTTCTTCATTTGATTTCCTGATCAGATACTGATGGTTGAACCATTTGGCTTTTTCCAAATCGAATTTTGATCCAGCCTTTCCAACTCTTTCTAAGGAAAAAGATTGTATTAATTCATCCATTGAAAATAATTCCTGTTCGGTTCCGGGGTTCCAGCCAAGCAAGGCAAGGATATTAACAACAGCTTCAGGAAAATATCCCGATTCGCGATAGCCGGAAGAAATCTCTCCGGTCTTAGGATCCACCCATTGTAAAGGAAATACAGGAAAACCTAGCTTGTCACCATCGCGCTTGCTCAGCTTGCCATTTCCATCCGGTTTAAGCAATAAGGGTAAATGTGCAAACTTTGGCATTTCATTTTCCCAACCAAGATAACGATATAGCAATACATGAAGAGGAGCAGAGGGAAGCCATTCTTCGCCTCGGATTACATGCGTGATCTCCATAAGATAATCGTCCACCACATTTGCAAGGTGATAAGTTGGCAAGCCATCGGATTTGTATAGAACCTTATCATCAAGCTGGGAAGAATCAGCATTTACCTTTCCCCTTATTAAATCGTTTACTTCAATTGTTTCTTTTTCCGGTATTTTTATCCTTATTACAAAAGATTCTCCGCATTCAATCTTTTGTTTTACTTCAGAATGGTTAAGAACCAATGAGTTCTTCATTGTGGCACGATTGGCCGAAGAGTATTGAAATGTTTGCTTTCTTGACTCGTATTCTTTTCTTTTCGCTTCAAGTTCTTCGGTTGTATCAAAAGCATAATAGGCATACCCTTTTTGGATAAGGATATCCGCATATTGCCTGTACATATCTTTTCTTTCGGATTGACGATAAGGGGCGTAAGGTCCGCCAATATGAACACCTTCATCAAATTTAATACCGCACCATTCAAGTGATTCAACAATATATTCCTCAGCACCGGGAACAAATCGGTTCTGGTCGGTATCTTCAATACGGAGAATAAAATCACCTCCGAGTTTCTCAGCAAATAAATAATTATATAATGCCGTTCTGACTCCGCCGATATGTAAGGGTCCCGTGGGACTTGGAGCAAACCTCACCCTGATTTTCTTTTCCATTAAATGTAATTTGATTGAGCAAAAGTACTTATTTTCCCAAGCCGATCAGAACAATCTGCTTTATTAAAGAAGGAAATGACACGCAAATTTTAATTGCAATGTTTAATTTGCAGATAGTTAGTAGTAAATGATTTCTCTTGATGATATGCTTTTGGGTTTATCATTAACAAATTCAGTTGCTTTCATCCAGTTGCCTGTCTTATTATACTCGTATTTATATGTAAAAGCATAATCTAAGGTTCCATCCGACTTAAAATCATCTTCTTCTATTTCATTTCCCTTCGCATCATATTTATATGTATTCTTATAATTCAAGCTTCCGTTTGAGGCATATGAGTTTTCTTCAATCTTATTTCCTTTATCATCATAATTGTAAGTGTTCTTAAATTTCAGACTACCATCTGATTTATAAGAATTCATCTCAACCTCATTCCCTTTGTCGTCATATTTATACGTGTACTTGTGCTCCAGACTGTCATTAGAATCAAATTGACTCTCCTCTATTTTTGTGCCTTTTTCGTCAAACACAACAACATTTTTCCCCTCTATATCTCCGGTTTGAATTTCGCCAAAATTATCCAAAGCCTTGTATTTAGTCTCTGTTAATATTTTGACTTTTCCGACCAGTTTCATCTTTGCCATGTCGGTATTTAATTTGGCAATAGAATCCTGTTTTAATGAATCAAGATATTTCTTTGTTTTTTCCTGGTCCTTTTTAGGTGGGTTACATGAAATAAAAGTTATCATTCCTGCAACTAACAATAATGATACTAATTTTCTCATTTGAACAGTTTTTAATTTAGTAATCCTTAATAAATTGAACAAATATACAAAGAAGCTAATAAAAACAAATTATTTATTAAACTTCGCAGGTAAATAGCGGTTTTATTCGCATAAGCAAACTAACGAAACACACCCATATTTGCAAATAAATAGTAAAGATTGACAAGTTCAATTACAGAAATAAAAAAACCCTCTGCAATACCTTGAACTGCAAAGGGTTTTTTGATCACT
>CAWHOW010000014.1:0-10851 GCA_963831005.1 uncultured Bacteroidota bacterium | reverse complement strand
GGTCAAGGTGATAACTCTTTAGTGTTTTAAAATGATTCGGCCCAAAATACATGCGCATGGGGAAACTCTGTTTGCTGTTTTCATCAAAGGAATAGTGATCTGTGCATAACAGGTTTTTATTCCACGCTTAATGGAATCGTTAACCATAGTGGAAATCTTTGCATTAGCAAAGCCTTTATCCGCAATAAGGACTGAAGTAAAAAACTGTTGTTTAAAACCTATCCAGCTTACTTTGGTAGTAAGGTCTTTATCACCGTTTTTATTTTCAGATAAATAATCTACATCATCTCCTAAGAATTTATAGTAAATAGTCGATGACATTCTTTCAGCTTTTATGGTCTTTTCCTGCTGGCGAAGATTTTGCTTCCACTCCAGATCGATTGAATTGGAACTTTCATTCAGGATATCCTGTAAACCAACAAAACTAAGCTGTATCTTCATCATGTAATCATTACCATACACCGTATATAATAATTGCACATATTTATCCTTAACTGAATCAGGATACAGACGCATGGCGAACTTTAATGAATCGTTCCCTTTAAGGCTTACACTTTCTTTTCCGGTGAATTTATCATCAAGAAAAACAGGAGTAAAATATAACTGCGAAGTGTTTATGGTTCTGTTGTGCGTGTAAAACTTAAGATTGAACTCTGTTGAGTCGCCATTCATTAAAACCAATGGCAAAGTATCGAAAGTATGATATTTCTTCAATTGGGCATAATAAATCCTTCCTCCTGAAGTGGAGAATTTGAATTTGGCCAGCTCATTCTCAATAGTAATAAGTTTCTTACTTCCTTCAAGCGAACCGGAAAACATTCCAAATGCATCTTTATTCTGTGCAGTTCCGGTCGAATCCTTAGGAGAAGAAATAGTTGAGGCTCCTTTTCCTTTTATTGTATCAGCTTTTGAAGGTTTACTGTTTTTTAAAGTCAATTTTGCAATTGAATCCTGTTTCTTTTGTTCCTTATCAATTTTAGCTATAGAATCATGCTGACGCTGTATTTTCTGAAGTTCTTCTTTCGATGGTTTATTGATAATGCTAAAAACTACAAGTATGCCTACTATCAAAATTATACCAATGATTGTATTTTTATTCATTTCCTGTTATTTTCAAATATGAGAGGGCAAAGATAATGGAATTGTTGTATGCAAAAAAACTTATACCAATGTTCGTTCTAATAGATGTAATCGAATTAGAACGATTACATTGGTAAATGCCGATAGAGTAGCTGTTATAGTACAATTCATTGAACTATTACAGATACCGTATCGGTATTAAACTTTAAAGAGCCGGTTAGTTTGTTAATTGAAGAATATAAGCTAGTAAATACTGAGCCACAACCTCAATGAGAAAATGAAATATGTCATATTATCTCCCGCAGATCCCGCAAATCAGCGCAGATGATTAAGTATTCAAATTCTGCGTGAATCAGCGACATCAGCGGGAAATAGAAAAACCGAGATGTCTTACTTGTAGAATTCCTGTCTATATCAAAACTATTTATTATTTTCAATTGCAGCTCTTACAAAAGCTACGAATAAAGGGTGAGGATTAGCAACTGTACTCTTATATTCGGGATGGAACTGTACACCAATAAACCAGGGATGCGACGGTATTTCCATAATCTCTACAAGACAATCTTTCGGATTTATCCCGGCAGGCACCATTCCGGCCTTTTTGAATTCATCCAGATACTTATCGTTGAATTCATACCTGTGGCGATGACGTTCGGATACACTTTTTGTTTTATAAATACCGGCAGCTTTCGTTCCCTCTATTACATCGCAAGGATAGGCACCAAGCCTCATAGTCCCACCCTTACATGATATTTTTTTCTGCGCTTCCATTATATCGATAACTGGATGTGTGGTTCTCGGGTTCATTTCAGTGGAATGCGCATCTTTAAAGCCTAATACATTCCTTGCAAATTCAACAACAGCGCATTGCATTCCCAAACAGATTCCCAAGAACGGAATGTTATTTTCCCTTGCAAACTGAATAGCTGTAATTTTTCCTTCTATACCCCTCTCTCCGAATCCGGGAGCAACAAGAATACCATTCAATCCCTTTAAGGTTTCTTTCACATTAGTCTGCTCAATATCTTCAGAATGTATCATGTGAACGTTCACCTTACATTGATGAAAAGAAGCAGCATGATTAAACGATTCGGAAATGGATTTATAAGCATCTTTCAGTTCGGCATATTTACCAATAAGGCCTATATTTACTTCAGAAGTGGGGTTTTTAAACCTGTAAAGGAATTCCTCCCATTTAGCCAGATCTGGTTCCTGTTTCTCGGGCATATTCATTTTGCGCAAAACAGCAGTATCAAGATTTTCGGCCTTCATTAAAATAGGAACATTGTAAATGGTATCGGTATCAATGGACTCAATAACAGATGTGGGTTCAACATTGCAGAACAAGGCTATCTTGTGGCGAAGATTTTCATTCAGGTGCTTTTCAGTGCGGCAAACAAGTATATCAGGTTGAACTCCTAATTCAAGGAGCATTTTAACAGAATGCTGTGTGGGCTTGGTCTTCAGTTCGCCTGCAGCAGCTAAGTAAGGAATCAATGTAAGGTGAATAACCAGACAGCGATGCCCCATTTCCCAGCGCATCTGTCGAACAGCCTCAATGTAGGGAAGCGATTCAATATCGCCAACGGTCCCTCCTATTTCAGTAATGATAAAATCGTAAGTATTATCATTAGCTAGCAATTTTATGCGATACTTAATTTCATCGGTAATATGTGGGATCACCTGAACGGTTTCACCAAGATAATCGCCCCTCCTCTCCTTTTCAATAACAGACTGGTAAATGCGGCCAGTTGTTATGTTATTAGCTTGTGATGTTGGTATATTCAGGAAACGCTCATAATGACCAAGATCAAGGTCAGTTTCGGCGCCATCTTCGGTAACATAGCATTCTCCATGTTCGTAGGGATTAAGGGTACCGGGATCAACATTGATATAAGGATCGAGCTTCTGAATAGTAACCGAATATCCGCGGGCCTGTAATAATTTGGCAAGAGAGGCTGATATGATCCCTTTCCCAAGGGAAGATGTAACACCGCCTGTTACAAAGATATATTTAGTTGAAGGCATATTGGTATAATTTTTTTGAAAAAATACCTTCGCAAATTAGAAATAAAAATTACACGGAATATAAAATGGTTTTAAAAAGAAATGAACAGGCTTAAAATACAATTTCAACTCAGGTAGATATACAAAATTGCCGAATTCGTTAAATAGTGCTGCAGGGAGCGATTCCGACTAATAACTATGCATTACTTCTTCCAAAGAAATCATTGTCTCCGTTTTCTCAATTCCAGCAATTGCAGTAAACTTATCCTGTAGTATTTCTCTAAGATGTTCAGAATCCCTGCATATTAATTTGGCCAGCATATGAAAATTACCCGTGGTATGATGAAGGTCAACTATTTCTTCAATTTTCAATAATTCAGTGGCTATCTCTTTATGACGCTTTGGATTTATTATAAAGCCAATAAATGCCGTAAGCTTCATTCCTAATTTGGCAAAATCCACTCTAAGGTTATAACCGTGGATAATATCCAAAGCTTCCAGTTTCTTTATCCTTATATGAGCCGTACTTGTCGAAATGCCTAATTGATCTGCAATTTCATTGTAGGTCATTTTTGCATTTTTTAATAAAACGGATATAATTTCCAAGTCCGTTTTATCCATATCATTATTTTCCACGAAGTTATTTCCCATAATCTTAAATTTTTAAAAGAAATTATTATTATAAATTGTTTGATTAATAAATTTTTGTGTTAAAATATTTGACTTTTCATAAATAATGATGTATATTAGTACAGAAATTAAATTATATTAAAAAAGAAAATTTACTAATAATATACAAAAATAAAAAAAATTCTAAAAACAAATAATATTTTATGTGAAAAAAGATTAGGAGGAAATAAAAATGAAAAAATCAAATTCAATTTTGCCTAATAAAAATCCAATAAAGAATAAAAAATGCTTTGCTTTTTTATTAGTAATTTTTATTTCATTTTTTAACATTTTTATTTTTGCTCAATGCCCGACTGGTTATGTTGTCAATGGTACTAACCAAGTGGCAAATAGCGATTTTAGTTTGGGTAATACCGGTTTTACAAGCCAATATACTTATGAAGCTGATCTGGATCAACACATCGAATGCTGGAATGAAGGAACATATTCAATAGTACCCTGCGCTTATGATGTGCATCCAAGCTGGTCTCATAATACAAAGGCAGTTGGCGGTTCTGGTGATTTTATGGTTATAAACGGAAATAAAACAGCTAATATAAAAGTGTGGGAGGAGAATATTACTGTTACACCTAACACTACCTATTATTTTACTACCTGGGTTAGTTCTGTACATCCTCTTAATCCGGCACAATTACAATTTTTGGTTGGCAATTTAACTATTGGAAGTATATTCTCCGCATCCCCAGATACAAATAATGTTTGGTTGCAGTTTTATGCAACATGGAATTCAGGCGTGCATACAACTGCAGATATAAGCATTATCAACAAAAATACCATTGCGAATGGCAATGACTTCGGGCTTGATGATATTTATTTTGTTCCATGCACCCTTTCGCTACCCATTGACCTTTTAACCTTTCAGGTAAATTGCATAGAGAATGAAGGAGTTCAGATTTACTGGGCTACAGCGTCGGAAAGCAATAATGCTTTTTTCACAATTGAAGGGAGTACCGATGCTTCAAACTGGGAAGTGCTTACAACTGTTCCTGGAGCAGGAAACAGTAATGAAATAAAATATTACTCGATAAAAAATAGTAAATATATAAACAGCCCTGCCTATTTCAGACTGAAACAAACTGACTTTAATGGAAATTACAAATATTATGATTGGAAATATGCCGAATGCTCATCAACCGAACCAAGCGTTCAGTTTATCCCTGATGATAATCCAAATTCAGATATAATGCAGATTTCTATAAAAAACTTCAAATGTCATTCTGCACAAATGAAAGTATATGATGTTTTGGGAAGATTAGTCTATACAAAAGACATTAATGATATAAATACAAATTATTACTTTACTACCGATTTAAATAATCTTTCAAACGGCCGATATTTTATACAATTTATATCGCAAGACTATAATAACGTTTATAAGATTCTTAAATTTTAATTACTGCTAAACACTCCACATTTGCTTACATTGACAGAAATTCAGGTATTATTACACACAAAAAGCTGATAGTATAGTTACCATTACGAATAACTTAGAAGGGAATAGATAATATTTTCATTATTCAATAATTTCATATATTGCAACCAAAACATATCCCTATGAATAACTTTCGAACAACATTTAATATCCCCGAATTCCCTTTCAAATTAAACTATCATTCCAAAAGCATGTTCATTGGTTCCTGTTTCACAGAGAATATAGGCAATTATATGAAAGAGTTGAAGTTTCAGTTCGTTCAAAACCCTACAGGCATTCTTTATAATCCCTTATCTATTATTGATTGCCTGGAAAGTATGTTAACAAAGAAAACATACAGCGAACGCGAACTTCAGTTCAATAATGAAGTCTGGTTCTCTTTTCATCACCATGGAAGATTCTCCGATACTAATAAAGATATGTGTCTTGCCAATATGAATGAAGCTATTTCCACTGCTTCCGGATTCCTTCCTCAATCCGATTATCTTTTCATCACATTCGGTTCAGCCTACATTTATAAACATAATGAAACTAATGAAATAGTCGCTAATTGCCATAAACTTCCATCCAGCACTTTTACCAAGTCATTACTAGATGTCCAAACAATTAATAAAGAATACATAAAAATAATTGAAAACCTTCACAAAATAAATCCCGGATTAAAGATTATCTTTACGCTAAGCCCTGTCAGGCATTGGAATGATGGTGCAATTGAAAATCAGTTAAGCAAATCCATTCTTTCTGTTGCTATTCATGATATAATAAAAAACAATTCTTCTTGTTTTTATTTCCCCGCTTATGAACTTATGATGGACGACTTGCGCGATTACCGGTTCTATGCCGAAGACATGTTGCACCCCAATAATACTGCTATTGATTATATATGGAATAAATTCTCAGATTCTTTCTTTGAAACTGAAACACAAAATATAGTAAAGGATATCCAGAAGCTTATCGATGCAAAGAATCACAGACCTTTCCATAAAGATACATCATCTTATAAAAAGTTCAAAGTAACCATGCAAAAGCAAGCAATGGAATTGAAAAAGAAGTTTCCTCTCCTTGATTTAGATGAATTCGAGATGTTTTTTAAAGAATAGAAACTAAGGAAATTATTCCGCTTCTGGTAAAAACTTTTTAATAATAGCAAAAAGCTCTTCTTTCCTAAAAGGTTTTGAGATGTAATCGTTCATACCGCATTCCATGCATTTTTCACGGAAACCTTCTATCGCATTTGCAGTAAGGGCAATAATCGGAATATCTTTATTAAATTTTCTGATAAGCAGTGTAGCCTGGTATCCATCCATCGCCGGCATACTGATATCCATAAGCACTATATCAAAACTCTCCTTCTCGATCATAGCCACAGCTTCAGTACCATCTTCAACCAGCTTACATTCCCAGCCCTTAAACTGAAATATCTTTTCCATCAGTTTCTGATTGATGTAATTATCTTCCGCTACTAATATCTTTGGCTTCATCCATGCAAAAATAAAAAAAGGAATACAATGTTGTTCATTTTTAACGAACATTCTATTCCTTAAAGTAAAAATATATTTCTTTTACTGTCCTAAATAGGATTTTAGGAGTTTGCTTCTTGCAGTATGCTTCAGTCTTCTTATAGCTTTTTCCTTTATCTGTCTAACTCTTTCTCTGGTAAGGTCAAACTTGGCACCTATTTCATCCAGTGTCAGTCCATGACTGATTCCAATTCCGAAGTAAAGGTTAATGATATCCCTTTCACGTTCAGTAAGAGTTGATAATGATCTTTGGATTTCTTTAGAAAGTGATTCAAATATCAATCCACTATCAGCATTCGGTGATTCGTTATTTACATAAACATCAAGGAAACTTGAATCCTCGCCTTGTACCAAAGGAGCATCAACAGAAAAATGGCGGGTCGAAATCTTTAATGCTTCTGCAATTTTTTCTTCAGGTAAATCAAGTGCATCTGCTATTTCATCAGAAGAAGGCAGGCGCTCATACATTTGCTCAAGACGCGAAACTTCTTTCGATATCTTATTCAATGAACCTACCTGGTTAAGAGGTAAACGTATAATTCTTGATTGCTCAGCAAGAGCCTGTAATATTGACTGACGAATCCACCAAACAGCATAAGAAATGAACTTAAATCCACGAGTTTCATCAAAACGCTGGGCGGCTTTAATCAATCCTAAGTTTCCTTCATTGATCAGGTCGGGCAAACTCAAACCCTGATTCTGATACTGTTTAGCAACAGAAACAACAAAACGCAAATTCGCTTTTGCCAGTTTCTCCAAAGCTTTCTGGTCTCCTGCTTTGATTTTCTGCGCTAATTGTACTTCTTCTTCAGCTGTTATCAGTTCTTCCTTACCAATTTCAGAGAGATATTTATCTAAAGAGGCTGTTTCCCTGTTGGTGATCGATTTTGTTATCTTGAGTTGTCTCATTTTTCTTCCCTTACGATCTTAAATGCCTAAATATCAAACATATAATATTTATTAAAAGGCTTTGCAAAGATATTACAATTTTTTATAATTCAAAAGATAATTAACTAAATAATTTACAAACAATATACTTGATTGGTATATAGTATGGTTATGAACTTCAAAACATCACATTCCAAAACCATAATATGCCCTCATTCCATTTTGATAAATTCCTTCAATCAATATTCCCCCTTTTTTATTCTTTAAGGCCACAGAAAGGTCATCCATTGTTTTTACTGGCTTCTTATCAATACTGGTTATGATGAATCCTTCTCTTATTCCGGCGCTACGCAATAAGCCTGCGTCAAGTTTAGTAATCTTTAAACCATATGTTATTCCAAGGTCTTTCATTTCATCCTGTGAAACAGTTTCAAAGGTTCCACCTAAAATAGAAGTCACGTTCGATTCATCTTTTTTAACAATGCTTGTATTCCCATCTTTATTTTTCAATATTACCGTTAACTCTTTTTCTTCACCATTACGGGAATAGGTAATAGTTACCTTATCACCGGGCCTATGAGTTATAATAGCTTCCTGTAATTCAGAGGTACTGTTTACTTCAGTGGCGCCTATCTTCGTCACTACATCTCCTTCACTGATACCGGCTTCTGCAGCAGAACTTCCCTGTACAACCCCAGTTACATACAAACCCTTTAACTTACTTAAGTTCTTTTCCTTTGCTACTTTGCTATCTATCTCTTCAAACATAACTCCAAGATAACCTCTTTGAACTTCACCATATTGCAAAAGATCATCTACTACCTTTTTTACAATATTCACAGGAATAGCAAAAGAATATCCCTCATAGGAACCAGTATTGGAAGCTATAGCAGCATTAATTCCTATTAACTGGCCTTCAGTATTAACCAATGCACCTCCACTATTACCCGGATTGACGGCAGCATCCGTTTGTAAAAATGATTCAATTGAAGAGTTTTTTCCAAGTATATTCAGGTTTCTTGCTTTTGCACTAATAATTCCGGCAGTTACTGTTGAGGTTAGATTGAAAGGATTACCAACAGCAAGTACCCATTCTCCCAATTTTACACTGTCAGAATTCCCATAGCCAAGAAATGGAAGTCCTTTCTCATCTATTTTAATGAGGGCAATATCAGTTCCAGGGTCTGCTCCTATTAATTTAGCTTGGTATGTTCTTTTATCGTTTAATGTAACTTCAATATAGCTTGCATCCTGAACTACATGGTTATTCGTAACAATATACCCATCATCAGAAAGAATTACTCCTGAACCTGATGCTTTTATCGGAGCCTGTTTGTATTGATAACTCGGATTATTATAATTTCCCCATGGATCAAAAAAGTTTCCGAAAAAATCATCATAAACTGAACTCTTTTGCTGATATTCTGTCATGATATGTACTACTGCATGCACTGATTTTTCAGCTGAAGAAGTAAAATCCATATTGCCCGAAAAAGATCTTGAAGAATTGGCAATATATGATACAGGTGTACTTTGAGGCATCTCTTGTTGTAAAGATGTTCTCTTGACCATCATTCTTGAAATTACCACTGAAGTTCCAATTGCAAATAATCCTCCGGCAAATGCAATGAGGAAAAAGGTTAAAATTTTCTTTGCTTTCATAGATATCAAATTTTGGATTTAGTTAATTTTCATCAATTTTTGTGCCCAATTTCGCTTATGTCAGTTCCTGAATCAAGCTGCAATTCATGCTTTCGCATTAACGCCGCTTGTTTTACTATATTGTTACTATGTTGTTAAAAAATGTTAATCGTATTACAATCAGATGAAGGGTGTTTTTTATAAATTTGCAAATTAAATATCCTGACAAAAATTCATATTTGATATTATTTCACTGTCAGGATATTTATTGATTAATCGAAACAATAATATGAAAAAACCAAGAAGCAAATTCATCTACATAGCAGTGGGAATGTTTATTGGTTTTCTTATTGCGTGGAGCATTGTCTGGTGGCAGGGAAAGCATTCGGTTGGAGAATGGGGCTTCTTCAAAAAAGCTAAATCCTATTTAAGTAATGTTTTTATCAAAAAAGATCATCCTGATATAACTGTTATCAACGAAAAGCCTGCAAAGCAGAACAAGCCAATATCAAATAAAGCGAAAGAACGCGAACTGAAAAACGATTCAGCCTTCTACGATTCAACAAATGTTGATCTGTATGACCCAAATGCTCTTGATGAGTTTCTTGCAAAATACAACGGACATTTACCGGATTCATTGGTATTTGATTCCATTATCAAGAGTCAGAAGAATGTTGATGTCAATACATATAGCAGTTCCAATTCAGTTAGTATAAAAAAGGACAAACTTATTTTTGCCAAAGCTTTTCATGTTCCGGGAATAAACCTTTTCAATGGCGATAACCCAACAAAAATAGATTCTCTCCTAACAGATAATGAAAGTGGAACCCCAAATAAATCCACATTAAATTCATTAAGTGTTGAATTCTGGAAATCACCAATTAATTATAAGGGTTATAAAACAGGCAAAAACAAACTTGTAATATTCGGTTTGGACCAATTTAGCATGATATCATTCAGGATGCTTAACAATACGTTATACATGAAGTACCTTTCTGACTATTTCCAGATTGAAAGGTCGGAGGATTTTAAATCGCTTATTCCAATCAATAATCCTCAGGTTCTAAGTCAGCTTAACACCAAATGATAATCCGCTTCAGCAAATATCACGGTACCGGCAATGATTTTATAATGATTGACAACCGCAGTCATTTATTCAGGAATTATAATGAATCAATTGACCTGATTGAGAGGCTATGCCACAGACGCTTTGGCATCGGCGGCGATGGATTGATACTAATAAACAGCAGCAACGATTCCGATTTCGAAATGGTTTACTTCAATTCGAATGGAAAAGAAGGAACCATGTGCGGCAATGGTGGTAGGTGCAGTGTTGCATTTGCAAACAGCCTTGGACTTGTAAAAGACAAAACTGTTTTTAAAGCCATAGATGGAAATCATGAAGCTTTAATTATTAGTAAAGAGCATGATATTACAAATGTTAAGTTAATGATGCAGGATGTATCTGCTATTCAAAAGAATGAAGACTATTTTATTATTGATACAGGCTCCCCTCATTATGTCCGTTTCGGAAAGGATGTTGAGAATATGAATATCCTGAAATCAGGCAGAGATATAAGATATAGCGAAGCA
>CAWHOW010000013.1:0-6621 GCA_963831005.1 uncultured Bacteroidota bacterium | reverse complement strand
ACCCGCATAACCGCCGCCCGAAGGAACAACTAGTGCATAATTGTTTGTGGCGTTAGTTGCTGAAAAATACCCTGCATAGTGTGTGGTTGACGCCCCGTTGACTATAGACTGAAGCCCATAAATGGTGCCCGTAGTTCCGGGATGATTAATATATAAACCTATAGTTCCAGTTGCTGCGCCGGCTGGCTGGAGCACTTCCAGCATACTGCTTGAAGAGTTGGCGGCACCTGTGGTATTTATGGAAATGTTTTGGGGAAAACCCTATTAAACTTTAAATGAACTAGCAATAATACCGAAAATAGGAAAAATATATTTTTTCATATGGCGTGTTGTTTTATGTTTCATTTACTAATAACGTCAAACATTAATTTGCTCTTATTTCGTTTTAATTATTTTTTTTGTCCATGATTCTCCCTGTTCATTTTGAAGAGTTATTGGGTAAATTCCCGCAGCATAACTTGAAATATCAAGGGGATAAACATTTTCTCCTTTCAGCAATTCAATCTGTTTCTCAATAATTTTCTGTCCTAAGGTGTTGCGAACAATGAGTTGTCCGCTACTGTTTTCCAAACAGTTTATTTCAACATATACTTCATTGGTTGCCGGGTTAGGATATATGCGTGTAATGCCCGTATTTTCAGAATTTGCATCCAAGCAATTTACAGTAACAGGATCAAAGGTTTTCGATTGCCCGTTGAAATCCGTTTGTTTTAAACGATAGTATGATGTTACAAGAGTGGATTATTATCTGTAAAAGAATACGAAAGCATTGTATTGCTGTTTCCCGCACCGGGAACGGTGGTAACTGTTACCCATGTTTCACCGTCATTGCTGCGTTCAATAGTAAAATAATTGTTATTGGTTTCGGAAGCTGTTTGCCAGTTAATATTACGCTGTTTCCATTACATACAGCATTGAATGAAAGCAGTTCTATGGGGAAGCGGAGTTGTGCTGCCTGATAAAATATAAGGCGAAAACAAGGAACAGGTTGAGGAACCGGTAACGGTGTAAGTTGTACCCGCCGTATCACCTCCTGTGGCAGAACCGACTGTTGTCATATAATGAGCAATAGTGGTGCTGCAGTTACCGCTACCGCTATTACCATCATCCGAACAACTTCCATTCCAATGCTGAATTGCTAAAGTTGAGGCAGGAGCAGCCATATTATTTTCCTCTCCCCTGTATGTGAAAGTAAGCGTAGCTGTTGCTGTTGTGTAAATAGTCCAGAAACGATCAATTACATTAACATATCCGCCCCAAGTGCTGGCACCACTATTAAATGCCATTTCCAGGTCGTTAACAGCGGCAACAGACCCGCCATCAGTCGCCGCGGGAACACCCGTGCCTGTCGACATATTGGCATTTGGATTATACCAGGTGGAAGCAACCAGATCAGCAGCAGCTCCGGCGCTTTTATTTAAAGTAAAAGGAAGATATTCAGTGGCATTGTTATATCCAAAAGGAATCAAATAACTTGTTCCGGCAGCGGCATTCTTCCAGTCCACACAATTGTACTGTCCTTCTGAAATGATCCATCCATTGGAAGCAGATCCACCTGTAATTCCATTGGCTACAGGGTTGCCAATTACAAGGTAAATTGGGGTTGCGGCGGAACCATTGGAAACATTGATAAAAGCTTTATGGCTTGAAAATACAAGCTCTGCCTGTGAGAAAACAAAAGTATTATTAAGAAGTGTTGCTAAAAACAGGTTAAATATTACTAAATATTTTTGTCGAAGTTGCATTTTCCTTTTACAAATTCTTTAAAATGAACGTAAAAATTATATTACTTTACAAAGATAAAACATTTTATTGAGTTTAACAATACGGAAACACACTTAAACGCATCTATTTAACACTTTGTCTCGATTATTAAAATAATTTAATTTTTTTATTTTTCGCATAGAATAATTTCGTATTTAATACAATATCAGCATGTTCGGAGAATTTTAATATATTCACATATTTAAATATTTATTATGCAAAAAAGACACGATAATCTGTATTAAAAAATGATAATAATTTTATTAAATCGATTAATTAACCAACTAATCCTGTGCATTTTACTTATAACAATAGGTAAATTCATTAACTGATTTATAAAATTAACACGAATTGCATCAGATAATATAAGGCAAATTGACATTATGATTCAAAATTACATGCGGTTTGGTGAGCATATCATTTTGCTTTACATACTACATATTATAAAGCCAATCATGAAAATCAAAAAGAGACACATATGCAATCACAAACAAACAACATAGAATTTTTTTTCGCCAGAAAGGAAATATTGACAAATCATATAATGGTTATATTTGCTAATTAATTATGATAATAAGCTTTTTGGATTCTTAAAAAAATATGAGAAGATTTTTAATAAATATTATTCATGATATACGACTAACTCCTCATTATTTAGTTGCTTCAATATTTTACTCATTAATAATTCTTTCTTCAAGCTTAAATTCGGCCTCTTTTGTATTGCATAATTTCAGTGGGCGTTCCATTTCATCTGCCACAGCAGGAAATTATGATATTTCAGCAAGAGTTACTTTGTATTTCCACTCAGTAATTTTATCTGTCCTGCTAATTATTGCTTTTTCGATAATTCAATCTTTGTTAAAGAAGAAAATTAACCAATCTGAACAAGCTGTATTAAAATATTCATCCTTAGCGGGTATCATTTTTTTTGTTTTTCATGCATTCAATCTGAATGTTGCTGATTCAATAAATTTAATTTTCAGTATTCAGATAGTATTACTGATGAAAATCCTATTTCGCAATATTTTTAATTTGCCTGATTTGTCCAGCAAAATAAAGGATCATGAATTAATTGCATGGAGCATTATTCTTTCATTTTCTTTCCTCTTCCTTTATAAAGAGTTGGCTTTAATTGCACACCTAAAATCCGCTCTAAATCCTTTATATTTTTTAAGTTGTTGCGGGTCTGTAATTGTTTGTTCTTTCACATTGATTACCTGCAAGTTAAACCCTCTGAAAATCTGATTCCGATTATTGTTAAAGTCTGCAAACCTGTTATTTTCATTCCTTTGGCCTCGGTTTCAGCACCGAGATATATTTAATCCTGAACAACCGGGGAATTTATTCGTTTACACCAAATCGTATTTATGTATCTCTCATATTTATAATCTTTCTTATATGCGCTTATCATTTTTTTAAGCTGAGAACAAAGACATTGCCCCAAAACGAAGCATTAAAAGCAATAGGAAATTATTATTTCCCTGTTTTTATTTCAACCTTAATAGCATTCACTTTTTATAATCCTTTTGTTGTAATTACCCATGACATGTTTGAACCGGCCAATGTTGCGCTGCCTGTGCAGCAATTCTACGAATTCGGCAAGATCCCTTTTATCAGCAGTTTTAATTCTCATGCACTGTCTGAGATTTTTTTCCATTCATTTATACTTTTTTAAATGGTTTCAGCCATCTTTTTTTTTGGCATATAATTTCATCTATGTGGTTATATCTTATCTGCTGATATATATCTTATTAAAAAAAATAACGAAGAATATTTATATCGCATTTTTTTTCACACTATTTTTCCCGTTTACAGAAATATTACTCCCGACATATTTTAACATTATCATAATTGGGATATTGGCGATCCATCGCATATTGAACAAACCGACTGCATGGAATTACTTTTGGCTTTTATTGAGCATAGTATTTTTAATAATCTGGAGAATTGATATTGGCACCGGTGTATTACTGGCTGCTATAATAACTCCGGTAATCGTAATGATTAATTATCAAAAGGATATTCTGTTCAGGTATAAATTGTTTTTTAAAGCGCTATTATATTTTGCTCTTTGCTTTCTGTTCATAATTACCTTTTTACTGATAAGCACGCACGGGGATGTTTTTACCAGG
This sequence comes from uncultured Bacteroidota bacterium, assembly GCA_963831005.1. GTDB lineage: Bacteria > Bacteroidota > Bacteroidia > Bacteroidales > CG2-30-32-10 > CAWHOW01. Next base: position 2,725 of record CAWHOW010000013.1, on the reverse strand, counting down.
TTCAGGGAAGTGCTAGCATATTTATCATCTTCTCAATCTTATGGGAATATTGATCTGACATTCAACAAAGATTTTGCTTATTTCGTTCAGTATTTTATATTTCCAACAGCTATAACATTTTTATTTTTGTATCTGATAACCTTTGCGAAAAAGTCTCATTATCACAATGAAATAGATAAAAACACCTTCGTTATTCTCGTTTTTTTATGTGTTTTTTATTTGGTTAATTTCCAGCGCGGACTTGTACGGCATAGTTTTGTTGAATCATGGGATACGGCCCTAAGTTCTTATGCCTTCTTTATTTTATGCGGCAGCATTTATATCTTTTTTAATAAACTAAGCCCTTCCATTACATTTACTTTCTTTGTTATAATATCATCGCTTGTTATTTTTAGCTTTAAATTTCCTAAAGAAAGTATTACGACAAATAATCCTTATCAGTTATTTGTTGACAAAACAAAAGCATTAGCAAGTTTCCAGCCTTCTTACAGTAAAATAAACCGCGTATTGCCGGATAAAAACTATTCAGATAGCTGTTACTCAGGAATCTGCAATTTCTTCAAACTATCTTTAAAAAATGATGAAACCTTTATGGATTTTTCAAACAGTCCAATGCTGGATCCTATTCGAATAAAGAGAATCCCGATTATTTTGATCACGAATGCTTTCAAATCATAATGAATTCTTGCAAGGTTGTTTCCTGAAGAATATTTCAACATATAAAATACCCTATGTGGTTTTTTCAAAGTATCCGGAAGCCTGGTGGGACAATGTTGATGGTATTCCAAATTCTCTCAGGCATTACAGGATAGCCGAATATATATATTCACATTACGAACCTTTTATCATTATCAATAATTATTGTTTATGGAAAGAGAAAAATTCAACACACTCTTCGGATACTTCCTTAATAAAAAATGAATTTATTTTGGATAGATATTCTACTCGTTTGAAGGAATCGAAAAGCCTTAAATATATTCCTTATATATGGGGGAAATATGATGAGAACTATATCGCAGGTAAAATAAAAACGGATAAAGCAGTTTCGGTAAATACTGACATCATTAAAGCAAATTGCGAAAAAAAATATTCCTTCTTTCCTGTGGGTGATAAATCCACCGGTAATTATATTGTGATTAAATGCAATACCCATTCATCAAATCCTGTTGATGTTATTGTTCAGTATGGAAAAGATGAAGAAAAGAAAGGCTCTTTTACATTTACAGTTAACGAGGAAGCTTCTTCAAATGATTACCTCTTAAGAGTGAGCTCGCAATTTAATTGGTATAAATACGATAACAATTGGTTAAGCATTTACCCTATTGGCAATGATATAGAGATTAAGGATATTAAGATATTTAAAGGCGATTAAATAATTAAATGAATCTCAGATTAAAAATAAGCATCGACAAGCTTTGGGGCAGACCTACGGTTTTCGCTTTGAATACACTTACCCGATTAATGGGATACTTTCTTCACATTGACCATACTTTGAGCAAACCACCTAAAAGAATTGTCGTTTGTAAACTTCTTGGAATGGGAAGCATCATTCAGGCAACGCCATTGTTGCAAACCCTGAAAACGAATTTTCCTCAGTCAGTTATCACTTTTGTAACTTCCGAATCAAATAGGGAATTACTTGCTTTTTTCCCATTTATTGATAATGTTATTTGTATTAAAGAAAAAAACATTTTCACGCTTATAAGTTCATCGTTCAGACTTATAGCCAAATTATGGAGAAGAAAAAACGACTTATATATTGACCTTGAAACCTATTCTTATTTCAGCACCATTGTTGCCACCTTAAGCGCAGCACGCAACAGGCTTGGCTTCTACAGAAAGGAAAGCAATATACGCATGGGGCTTTATACTCATATGGAGTATTTTAACATCAAAGCTCCTATTTCGAAAGCATACCTTCAGATGGCACGAGTGGCGGGATGCAAAGAAATACATGAAGAATTATTTCGCTTTGAAATTGAGGGATCGGATAAAATAATTGAGGAAAGAATTAAAATTAAACCAGGTGAAAAAATAGTTGTAATAAATCCAAACGCTTCAGATATCAGGATTGAAAGGCGATGGCCAAAAAGAAAACTTCATTCAGTTGATTGAAACTATCTTAAAGCAGTTTAAGAACATCCGAATTATTTTAACGGGAAATAATTCCGAAAAAGATTACGTTTCATCTATTTTTAATAGTTTATTGCCTGAGTATCAGAATAGAATTACAGATAGTTCAGCTTAGCTTAGCCTTTCTGAATTAATAAAACTGATAAACGCCTGTAATATTTTTATCACAAATGATACCGGGCCTATGCATATCGGATTCTCATTAAAGAAGACAGCCATTGCACTTTTTGGTCCCTGTTCGCCTCATCAATATGGGTTTGCAGAAAACGCCGTTTGTTTTTATAAGAATGTTTATTGCAGTCCCTGTGTTCATGAATTTATAATTCCCCCTTGCTCTTATGGAAATAATGATTGCATGAAACTGATCAGTGTTGAAGAAGTGATGAATTTATTTTCCCGAGATTTACTTAGGAAAAGAAACTACTTTGACTACTCCGGAAATAATTTACTCAACTAATAATATACCCTTAGGCATAATAAAACGGAAAAAGGAGTAAGTACTCTCCTGCTAAACGTAAATGCTCCTTCTTTGATAATGAATAAAAAAGCATCGCCTAAAAAAGAGCGATGCCTTGTCTGGTTGTCCTGTCAG
>CAWHOW010000012.1:0-12143 GCA_963831005.1 uncultured Bacteroidota bacterium | reverse complement strand
TAAAATATGAAACAAAAAAGGCTTCGCAAATGCGAAGCCTTTTTTGTTTACGAAATAAATTAGCTGTGCTTATTATTCTTTACCATCTTTCTGGCAGCAGCCTGGTAATTTTTTATAAGCAGTAGGATCGGCTTTTACATTGTCGGCATCATAACCAATTTTCGAAATAGCCAGACGTAACTTATCAGGTGTGGTAACATCTGATTTGTAAATAACGGTGCAAACTTTGGTGTCAACATTTACATTAGCGCTTACCACGCCTTTTTCAGATGTTAAGCCTTTTTCTATCCTTGCTTTGCACGAGCCGCACTTTGCCGAAGTTTTAATTTTTACCTGAATCGGAACCTGTTCCGCCGGCAAATGTGAGCGATGAAAAGAAAATCATCACCAATGCCAATAATGTTACTTTACTCATTGTTTTCATTGTTTTTGTTTTTAATTGATTAATACTAATTTTAATTATTTGATTTATTTATCTTCAGGGTATCCCCACTCTTTCAGAGTTTCGCGGAATTCCTGTAAAAGTTCTTCATTGCCGTTATATGCAATAGTTACAAGATGTGTTTCTATATCTGCATTAACACTTTGCACACCCTCAATCTGCGAAATGGCAGTTTCTATGTTCCTTTTGCATCCCCCGCAATGAATGTTCTTGACTTTAATTACTTCTGTTTTCATTTCTGTTAAATTTTGCACGGATCAATCTTTTAAAATCACCCTAATTCCTCCATAAACCATCCTTCCTAATATAGGCCCCCACACTATTGATGTATCAAAGTGGCTGCCGAAAGGATCGTTGGCCCCAATGATCGGATCTTTCTGCGTAAAATTAGTAAGATTTTCGCCACCAACGTAAATTTCCCATAATTTAAATCGCCTGGTAACTTGCGCATACAGTAACGTATATGCCGGACTTTCCGACGGACGCTGGTATTGCACAGGATTGTCGCCTGTAAAAGGAAGCCTGCTTTTTCCAATGAACTGCGTGGTAAAATCAAACTGCCACTTTTTCTTGTTCGTTGCATACGACAAAGTAAGCAGCGCTTTATACCGGCTTACAAAAGGCTTATCCATAAATTGTCCGTCAATGGTAGTCTTTACATCGTTGTAGCGGAAAGCGGAAGTGATATCAAAGCGTTTTAAAGGCTGAAAAGTAAATTCAGCCTGTGCACTGTTTGAGTACGACTTCCCGTTAAGGTTGTAAAAGAAAACTTCCGAAGGATTGCGGTCCATATCAACAATAACCTGGTTGATAAAGTCGGTACGGAAAAAATCCAAGCTTAAAGAAGCATCATGTTTGAATATCTTCATATCCTGTACACCGCTTATGCCATAATTCCAAGCTTGTTCGGGTTTCAGATTTTCATCAAAAACAAGTTTGCGCGAACTTGCAAGTACAAAAGAATTTTCAGGAAGTACATTGGCTACCCTGTATCCTTTCCCTGCTGAAGCACGTAATGTTGTATGCTTGCCGACATTATAACGTAAATGCAAACGTGGCGTTACAAACCAACTGTACTGACTGTTATAATCGGCACGTATTCCTGCAATACCTGTAAATAATTCATCGATGTTTAGTGTATATTGCGAAAATACTCCGGGTATATACTCTTTCCTTGTCATAAGTGTATCTGTGGAATGTTCCATGTCTTCAAAATGTTCATTATCCTCATCCATCACGAAACTTACACCTGATGTTATCTTATTGCTCGGATTGAAGATATTGCTTTCATAAAGAAGATTGGCATAAAAGCTTTTCTCAGTTGCATCATATTTATTTAAACCATAGATAGAATTCTGTTCATGATAAGTTCCTGAAATAATAGTTCCGATGCTTGTTCCCGGACTTGAAGGAAACATAAATCCATTCTTGGTATAAAACTGGTAACGCTTCGTATTAACATTGATATTATAATTAGAAGTATCACCATATTCAGGATTCTTAGGTACATTCATTTGTCCTGCCATACGGTTCTCGTCAAGCACATCTATCATCGTTCTGGAAGTGATTTTACCTGGCACTATATAATCCCAACGGTTAGCAAAATTCACCTGTGTCATAAGAGGCATATCCAGAAAACCATCATGGTTCATGTCTATCTTCTTGTCCTGGTCTTCCCCGTGAAGAAGGAACATGGTAGATACATGGTCACTGAGCTTTATCTTTGTATTTGCATTCAGCTCGTACCTTCCATCATCATTTCCATAAATGTTCAGAAATAATTTCTCATGGTTATCCTCAGGCTTTTTGTATTCAACATTGATCTGACCAGTGATGGATTCATAACCATTAACAACTGAAGATGCACCTTTAGAAACCTGTATGGATTCCATCCATGAACCAGGCACATATCCCAATCCGTAAGTAGTGGCAATTCCGCGGATGGCAGGAACATTCTCAATAAGCACCTGGCTATAAATCCCCGACAATCCAAGCATTTGAATTTGCTTTGCGCCGGTAACAGCATCCGAATAATTGATATCAACCGTTGCACTGTTCTGAAAACTTTCGGCAAGGTTGCAGCATGCTGCTTTCTGAAGACCTGCTCCTGTAATGTTGGTGGTATATATCGGTTTTATCTTGGATATATATGCCCCATCAAGGTCGCTTTTAATAACCACTTCTTTCAGCTCTGCGCTGGAGGTAAGTATTATCTTTATCTCAGCCTGATCCTTTGCAATATTGATGGTATCTGTTTTGTAACCAATATAACTTACTATCATTTTATTATCAGCATCAGTTATTTTCTTCAGAAGAAATTCCCCGTTGATATCCGTGATAGCGCCATAGGTAGTACCTGCCCACCTCACACTTGCACCGGGCAGTGGAGTAAGCTTTTTGTTTTTGTCAAACTCTTTTATAGTTCCATGAAGATTCTGTGCGAGCACAATATCAGTAAATGAAACTATTAATATTATTAATAGAAATTTCATTTCAACCTCCTTTAAGTTAATAAATAGAAAAGCACTTAAGCTTTAAAAGGAAGCGAATCAGATAAGAAACGAAGAATTAAGGCAGTATAAACGGTTAGAATAATTACCCGGTGGTTTTATTGTTTCGGGTAAATAGATTTGTGAAGAAGTTTTAGTATAAGCAACACTTTGATCAATATTAAAATAATAAGGTGCTACATGATTCTTTAAAATTCGCTGTTGCAAAACACTTCCGGTTACTGGTAGTTTAATGAATATTTTTTCGCCATTACAACGGTTGCAATTTGAATTCATTTCATGTTTTGAACGAGATGATGCAGGCTGACAGCAAGACTTACTTTCTGTAGCCAGCATGTTCGAATGCCAGCATGATTTTTCTTTTAGTAAAATATTCTCCTGCTTTTCCTTGCAATGGCATTGACTTGTGTACAATACAAATCCACTGCTGGTAGCTAGAAAAACTGTGGCAGTAAATAAAAGAAAGAAATATTTTAAAGCTTTTTGAAACATGCTAAACATAAATCTGTAAGCAAAGATACGAAAGGAAATTGAGAAATAATTAATCTTAACAGATGAATAACATTATAAAAGAATTTCCATGAATTTCAAAAAATAGTTTAGTCGTTGATGATCCAAAATCAAAAGATGAGACTGAAAGAATGTACATTTTGTTCAAACTTATATTCTATTCTCATCCCGCTGGAATCAACAATTTTCTTTACAATAGATAAGCCGAGTCCTGTTGATTCAGGATTCTGTCTGTCTTTCCTGAAACGGTCAAACATGAATTCAGGATTGAAATCCAAAGTAGAACCTGTGCTTTCAATTATAATGTAATGGTCAGTCTGGGTAATAGCCAATTTGCCTTTTTCAACATTATGCTTGATTGCATTGCTTATCAGGTTGGTAAATAATATGTCTGCAAGCAATGGATTCATTTTAATCCTAAGCGAAGATTGCAGGTTGATTTTAGTCTCAATTTTTTTCTCTGCAATCAATTCTTCAAAATTATGAAGGTGTTTTTGTATAATAGCTGCAATATCCATATCTTCTTTTACCGGATACTGCTTGTTATCAATTTTTGTGATCAGCAGCAACGCCTGGTTGATCCTGGATAGCCTGTTCAATGTATCAGAAATATCCTGTATCAGGTTCATCTGATTCTCCGTGAAATTCTCAGATTGAATCAAAAGTTCCAGCTTTGATTTTATAATTGCCAGCGGTGTCTGCATCTCATGTGAAGCATTTTCAGAAAACTCTTTTTGAAGAGAAAAATCCTTTGTCATTTTATCTGACATATGCTTTAATGATTCACTCAGCTTATTAAATTCGGCAATATTACTATTTGCAGTTTCCAGTTTTATGTTTCGAGAAATATCAAAGTTCTCAAGATTCTGAAGAGTTTTGTAAAATGGTCTAAATATTCTTTTTGAGCTATAATAATTAAATATTATAAGTATTATAATCAAAACAACAAATACCCCAAGCATAGAAAAAACAATATCCTGAATAATATCTTCCGTTTCGATGAGCGATTCTGCAATATGGATCTGGTAAACCTTGTTTTTTAATTTTTCATTGAATTCAAGGATGCGATAACTTACATCTTCTTTTTCTTCACTGTTGAAAAAAGCAGTGTCAATAAAACGTTCAGCTTTTTCGGCAGAAACTATTTTAACTGTGGTATTGGTATCGAAAGCATAATAAAGATCGGGCAGAGAATCAGTTTTCTTCAGGATCTTTTCAAGTTGAACTTTTTTACCCTGAAGGCTTTCATCAACCTCATCGTAAATGTTTTTAGAAATTACAATGTAGAATATTACTCCACAAATAATAAATGCGACAAAGGAAAAAAGAATGTAATAAATATTTGTCTTTACAAGAAGTTTCATGGTTATCCTGTTAATTTATGAACCAGTTAAAATTTATGTGAAGGCAATGAAATTTAGATAACATTATGTATAGCTCTTTAATTTATTTTTATTAACAATAAAAGATAAAGCAATCCTTCCCTAAATATCCAATCTATTTACTACAGGAATATAATGACCATAAGTCAAAATAAAAGCTGGACACCCAATACATTCTGAATGTTTATGCTTTCATTTAAATTATATCCTGCCGCCATCAATATAATTATATTTTGAGTAACCGAATACCTTGCTCCTGCATTAATTATGATATCATCCCATTTCCCTGAAGAAATATTATAAAACCCTACAAGTTCAAGTATAGCTTCAAACTTAGCACTAAATCCTTTGCTTGCCAGTATTCCTGATTTAATGTATTTGCAACCCTTATCATCCCAGCCATACCCTATTTCACATCCTGCAACAACAACAGAATCTAAATCCTTTTCAAATTCAAGTGGCAACAAATATGCTAAAGAATCTTTGGAATTAATAGGTACATTTATTTGAGGGTAGGCAGAAACAGATATTTTATATTTGTCTTCATCAAGAAACCTGTATTTAATACCAAGTAATGGACTGCCTAATCTGTTATAGTTATCTTCTTTTTCTTTACCTGAATTAATTAAATAAGGCATTTCTATTTTAAGCTGGGTGTGTTCATTTAAACCGTAGTTCAAATCAAATAAAGGAGTTTGATATTCATTTTCAGATTCTGAAATATTTGAGAGCAGAGAAATATTGAATTCAAACTTTCCTTTTGACGGTGTCCCCGGGTCATCTGTTATCATTGGAGGACCGCCTCCCTGAGCATTTAAAATCTGATATGCAGCAAATAAGGCTATAACAAGAAATCTTTTTTTATTTTTTAAAATAATTAAATTCTTTATAATCACAATTGGTAATTTATCTAAAAAATCACTTTATCGGGTTTCCCAATCATTTCAAATAACTGATACTGCTATTTTCTATAATTTATTTACATCTATACAGATTTATGTTAATCTGGTAAATTTATAACCCATACCATATATGGTGTGTATATAATCATTACCTCCCTTTTCCATTATTTTCTTTCTCAGGTTTTTAATATGTGAATAAACAAAATCATATGAATTTGCCATATCCATGTCATCTCCCCATAAGTGTTCGGCTATGGATTCTTTTGTAATGACCCTGTTAATATTTGACAGGAAAAAGATTAGCAATTCTAATTCTTTCTTGGTAAGAATAATTTCTTGGTTGTTTACATAGGCAGTTCCCTGCTCCGGTATAACTTTGATCTCATTGACAATTATTTCATTATCACCTTCAAAATTCCTTCGCCTAAGCACGGATTTGATGCGCGCATTCAATTCTGAAAGATGAAAAGGCTTTGATATATAATCATCTGCACCAAGGTCCAGTCCTTTAATCTTATCATCAATGGAACCCTTTGCTGAAATAACTATTATACCTGTATGGATTTTTTTGCTCTTCAATAATTGCAGCAAATCCAACCCATTGCCATCAGGAAGCATAATATCTAAAAGTACACAATCATAATTATGAAGATTGATCTTTTCTTCCGCATCGAAATAATTAAAAGAAGATTCAGATACATAGCCTTCTTCGGTAAGATATGTTGAAATGCTCTTGGATAAATCCTTCTCGTCTTCTATAATAAGAATCTTCACTGAATGGAATTTGAGCAAAAATACAAATTTTATCTCGCGAAATTCATAGTTCAATTTTAGATGATATTTATTATATTTTCTACAGAATTCCTACAGAATTAGGTATTACAATTGCGGTTCTGTTTTTTAAAACTAACCAAAACTTATTAAATATGCCAAATGATTATTTGTTAGAAGAAGTGGACATTAGCAGTGTTTACACTAGGAAGAAGACGGAAATAAAAAAAATTGATTCAGCATTATTGTCTGAGTACAAACTTTCCGCATATCATAAGAGCGGTCAAATTGTTATTGCTTACCTTGCAGGATATGAATGTGGCGAGGTTGATTTAAACAAAGAGATTGAAACAATGACTTCTTTTTTTAATTATAAAAGGGAAACTTGTCTTGTCAACAGCATCCTTGAATATGCAAAGAATCCTGATATTTATCAATCACTCCCGTTGAAAGCAAAAGCAAAAAGCGGTTATATAGCACACAGGTTGGCTTCAATCATTATTGCAGGTTCTGTAGCTTCTACTATGTTTAAGCATAATTATGAATTGGTAAAAAGTAAAAAAGTAGCAGTAGAAATTGATGCCAGTGATTTTGAAAGAATTAATGATATACAGCTTTTTCTTGTTTCAGAAAAACGTATTCATATTCCTGATTTTATTGAAAAAACAATTAACTTTATTCTGGATTTGTTTCACCCGGAAGTTTGGAAGTCTGTTGAGAGCTTAGCAAAGAAATTTATAAAAACACAATATCATTTTATTCTTAGCCAGAAATTAATAGAGAATGACTTATATAAATCGGGATTAATATCATTCATAGAATATAGCAGTTTGATATAATTTGCATAACATATAAATAAGGTATTACAATAAATTAACTAAAAAAAGCAACTATGAAAAGAACATTTATTTTCTTGTTGATTGTGATGATTTCTTCGCAATTAACATTTGCACAGAAGAGTGGCACGGTTTGGCCTATGAAAGGAAGAGTAAAATGTTACTTTGCCCAGGCGATAGATAATTCATTTGCTTATAATGGCATTGATGCAGTTGAACTGCACAATTGTATTTTAGATACCGTTGCAGCTTATATAAGCCGCGCAAAGCATACCATTGATATTTGCCAGTACGAGTACCATACATGGAGCGGCGATCCGATATATGTTGCCATTAATGCTGCCTATGCTGCAGGGGTCAAGATACGTTATATTGAGGATGGGGGTGAGGCTTCCGGCAATACTGGCGTTGCTAAGCTTACTTCAGGTATTTATGTTGAAAAAGGCACCAATGCAACCGGTATTACTCACAATAAATTTATTATAATTGATGAAGCCTATTGTTCCGATTCGACAAAAGCTATTGTAGTAACCGGATCACCTGACTGGGATTCCGACATGAACACAGGCGACTTTAATAACATAATTATTTTCCAGTCGAAGCAACTTGCAAAGGCATATACAAGCGAGTTTAACATTATGTGGGGCGATACTACACACGGCGCTAATTATAGTTCATCCAATGCAAAATTCGGATCAGCTAAGGGAAGCTGGGGAAGTCAACATACTTTTAACATAGGCGGCTCAAATGTTGACCTTTATTTCAGCCCGACTGACGGTGTGGAAAGTAAAATAGAATCAACTATAGGCACTGCTAATAATGACCTGTACTGCGGTATGTTTACATTCACCGAAGATGCAGCTGCCACTGATATAGTTACAAGGAAAAATGCAGGAGCTACAGCCTATGCTATACTAGATCAATACAGCAGTGGAACTTATACTCCTTATACAACTACTCTTCCTAATGGACTGGGTGCAGACTTTGTAGGCTACCCTTCGGGAAGTTACCTTTATCATAATAAGTTTCTTATTGTAAATCCCACCGCACCTTGCGATGACCCTAAAGTGCTTACCGGCTCTCACAACTGGACATCTTCGGCTAACGGTGATAATGATGAAAATACAGTTATAGTGCATAATGATACAATAGCTACTATGTATCTACAGAGTTTTGCAGGCGATTTTAAAGCTATTAAAGGAACTTCAGTAACACATACTACTGACCCATGTGGCACATTGGGTGTAAAAGAGCTTAATATTGCTGATGGCGGAATAAACATTTATCCAAACCCTGCTGCTGAAGGTACAGCCGTTTATTTAAATATTAGCCCTTTAGTAAAATTAAATAATGCAACTCTTATTATGTATAATGTGTTAGGTGATAAATTATTTGAGACTTTTGTAAGCAGTCAGCAGAATACTGTTAATTGCAGTGCTCAGTCAAAAGGAGTGTATTTCTACCAGATTGTGAATGACAACAAGATCATTAAAACAGGTAAGTTCTTGATACAATAAGTGGTTGTTTAATATTATGTTGATTCTGGATTAAAATCCTAATTATCAGCGATGATTAATAACCCCGACCTTATGGTCGGGGTTATTTTAAACAATCTAAAATACAAGGCTTTAGCCATGAAATAATTTCATTTAAATTAGGATATATTAAATTTGAACAGACTCTAAATAATTTATAATTTACTAACTAAACAGACGGAGAATTTAAAAATGAGAAGGATCTACATTATTGTTTTTATGGTTTTGGTTACTTATAATTTAAGTAAAGCGCAGGTAAAAATTTTATTTGATGCAACCGAAGGGCAGTCAGCCGGCAGCAGCTGCGACTGGGTAATTGATGCAGATGTTAACGATATTGAATATAGCGGAACAACAGGCTTGCCTTATGTATCGTCGGGTGGTTATCATTCCGATCCTCAAAGATATCCGACCCCGGCTCAATCGGGTGTAACAAGTACAACAGCCGAAACATTCTGGACAGGGGGTAATTCAGCATGGGCAATCGATATGGTTAAAAAGGGATATGAAGTGGAAACATTACCGATCTTTGATTCCATTACTTATGGTAATGCAAGCCATGTACAGGATCTCAGCAATTATAAAGTATTTATTATTAACGAACCCCAGTACCAGTTTTCCACCAGGGTAAAAAAAGCTCTTATGAATTTTGTTAAGAATGGCGGCGGCTTATTTATTATCTCCGATCATACAGGCGCTGCCAGAACCTATAGTGAATGGGATGCGGTTATGGTATGGGACGATTTTTTTGAAAATAACCCCGTTAAAGATACTGCTTTTGGTTTTCTTTTCAAACACGAAGACATTTCACCATCCTCGGCACATGTTAATTCATCATCTACCGACTCAATTATTCACGGTCCAATGGGAACATCCCCGGGCATGGAATGGCACGATGGAACAACAGCCACACTGTACCCAACAAAAAACTCTTCAATTACTGGTGATGTATTTTCCGGTAGTATTGGCGACACCGGAGTGATGTGCGGACATGGCAGGTATGGCAATGGTAAATTTGCATTCATCGGTGACAGTTCCCCTACAGATGATGGTACCGGTAATTCTCACGCCAGCCTTTCAAACGGCTGGACCGGCGACCCGGGTAAAGAGGAAGAAATTACCATTGTGAATACCACTATCTGGCTGGCTATAAGTAACAGTACTGTTGGTGTAAATAATATTTCTGTGATACCAGTTAAGTTTGAAGTTTATCCGAATCCATTGAATGGCAATGGTCGCATCAAGTACTTATTAGATGAATCAGGATATGTTTCTTTGGATTTGTATGATATTACAGGCAAACTAGTTAAGAATGTATTCCGCGGACAAGCTGATCAGGGATTAAATATTGCTTATTTCAACAGTAATGATATGCCCGAAGGACTTTATTTCTGCCGTCTTGCATCAGACCATCTTGTGCAAACTCAAAAGGTTGTGATTACTCGTTAGCTAATATAGTATTGACTGCTTAACAAGGCTGAATGTAATTAATACGTTGACCTATTTATTATATTTAGAATAATTTCTGTAATTTTGGATGATTCATTAATATTTCAATTAAATCATAAAAATCGTGTAATTATGAAAAAAGCATATTTTACATTTATTCTGCTGACAATTGCAAGCAGTTTAATGGCTGGGACAGAGTATTACAGGGCAGTTTTTCGTGACGATCCTTCTACAACTATTGATATTGAATGGAGCCCCAGCGGTACTTCTACAAGCCCTACTGTATACTATGATGTGGTTAGCCACGGAACAGCTTACGCAAGTTATGCATATAATCATGGAGTGGACAGGTCGCAAAGCCAGTACAGCATAACCAATGAGTTTTCAAGGCTTACCGGCTTGACACCAAACACTATATATTATTTTGTTATTCATGATGCTTCGGGTACCAGCGCCATGATGACCTTTAAAACATTGCCCGATAATTCCAGCTCGGAGATATCATTCGTTTCCTGTGGTGACAGCCGCACTTCAACACCATTAACTTCTACTAATACGGACAGGGCTAATAATTTTAAGCTGATTGGGAAGATCCGTCCCGATTTTGCAACATTCAATGGTGATTTTATTTATGAAGGGACTTCCGGTGAAACTACTTCAAACTGGGAAGCATGGTTAACAGACTGGCAAAATACTCTTGGATCAATAGGCCATATAGTCCCCCTTATTCCTGTAATGGGAAATCACGAAGGTTCGACAGATATGTATGACTTTTTTGATGTCCCCTTATCAAATGCTTATGATGTTTTACAAATAGGAGGAAACTTATTGAGATTATATTCATTAAATTCAGAACTATCGGGAGAAGCAGTATGCGATGCCACAGAAAAATCGTGGCTTAGCAATGATCTGGCATTATATACCGGTACAGCCAGCGAACCTTACTGGAAGTTTGCCCAATATCACGAACCTTTTGTGCCTCATGCCAATTATTCGGCTTTTACAACTCTCAGCGATTGCTGGGCTCCCTTATTTTTACAATATAAAGTAAATCTTGCATGCGAGGCACATGCACATTGTTTGGCAATTTCTTATCCAATAGTTCAGTCTACTGCAACGGGCAGCGACCATGGCTTTATTAAGGATACTACTGACGGAACAGTATATATGGGTGAAGGAGGCACAGGAGCGCCTCTATACTCTGTATATACCTATTACAACTCAACCCATGCTTATAACTGGACCCGTTGCGATACCAGTATGTTTGGTATGGAGTATGTTTGTATGAATAACCAGGAAATTGATATTCGCGTTGTGGAGGAGGTTAACGTTAGCAGTGTAGGGCAGGTTGCACTCACCGATCCTGAATGCACACTGCCTTCAGGTATCTCTATCTGGAAACCTTCCGGCGGAACGCCTGCTATCATCTATTATCACGGCACATTAACTGACGCACCGAACAAATACCAGGAAAACCAGAAACTTCATATAACGCCTATGCCGGCTAAAGATATGGTCACCATTTCATATCCAAAGCTGACTGATGATGCGCGGATAGAGATATACACCAGTCTCGGTGAACTAATGAAAACCATACCTATTGCAAGCGGTTCGGAATTTAAAGAAATTAATATTGCCGATTTAGATGCAGGCACTTATATAGCCCACATTATCAGTAAAACAGAAACACTATCGTGTAAAATAGTACATGTTAAGTAAGATGCATAATTAAGATTTACCCGATATTAAAAAGCCCGTGAAATTCACGGGCTTTTTTTTGCCATAAAAAACATCAATCTTTATTTG
>CAWHOW010000011.1:0-47947 GCA_963831005.1 uncultured Bacteroidota bacterium | reverse complement strand
AGCTTCACCATTGGAAAATATATTAATTCTAACATCAAACTTTAGGTGTTCTTTCAGATGAAGTTCTAATGTCTTTGCAAATACCTGGTCGTCCTCTACAAGGAAAATGATATATGGATTCTCTGTTTTCATGATTAGACGTTTTAAAACATTTTCTGATGATATACAAAGTTATAAATGAAATAAAATAGTGCAGTTAATATGAAATTAATTAGTTATTAAAAAGCGATTAAGTCTTTGTAAATATCATAGTAGTATAATTGAACATTCAAAATGTTACTTAGTAACGTTAAGCTGCTTTATTATTTAAAAACAATAAAAAATCTCCTTTAATGGCGTTCGTTAAGTTTTGCCACCGAAATTATGCCTGCCCGCAAAGCAGGATGCCCTATAACCATTTCTTTGTGACTTCTTTGTGCAGCAATGTTTATTCTGAAAAAGGAAAGATGTTTAGCTTCATTTCAGAATATTATTTATCAGAATTTCTCAAATACTCCAAGTCCGAATAAAGCGAAATCGTATTTAACAGGGTCGGCAGGGTCGAATAATCTTAAATTAGCAGTGAGTTCTTCTACCGCTTTCCAGTCGCTCTGCTTTCTTTTAAGTAATCCAAGCTTCCTTGAAACATTACCCGAATGCACATCAAGCGGGCACATCAATGATGAAGGGCTGAAGTTTTTCCATATGCCGAAATCCACACCCCTGTTATCATTCCGTATCATCCATCTTAAAAACATATTTATTCTTTTGCAGGATGAATTCTTTTCAGGACTGGAAACATGTTTCCCTGTTCTTGATTCATGAGTGGTCATAAAAAAAACCTCCCTGAATTCAATGATCGCCGAACGTATGGTTTTATCTTTTTCATATCCTGCCTGGAAAACATTCTCCATTGAGCCATAATTTTTGTAAATGCGTTTCAAGGTATTGATAAAATAAAGACAATCAATACCGTTGAACGTGCGGTGAACAAACTTCCTGAAAATACTCAAATCATATTTATTGTAATGTAAAATAAAATCATGAGGACTATTGTCCATCAAATTCATTAGGCGTAATGCATTATTTATTATCGTGGTTCTTTGTCCCCAGGTTATGGTTGAAGCAAGAAAAGCAGATATCTCTATATCTTCTTTTTTCGAGAATAAGTGTGGAATTGAAACAGGGTCGCTTGAAATGAATTCAATCCTGTTAAACTGATCGTATTTGAAATCAAGAAAATCTTTAAGTTCGTTCTGATTCATTTTTTGCAAAAAAAAGACCTTCCTTTATGGAAGGTCTTAGATAATGATTGTTTTAGTTTAGCTTGCTTTCTGTATCTGTTTGATAATTTCTTTTCCAATCTCAACTGCCTTTTCGTTATCAGGAATAAGAGCGTGATGACGTTTGGGCAATGATTTTTCAAGTCCTTTATGAATATATTCAGATGAAACAACAGGCTTCACTTTTAAATATCCGCCAAGCACCATCATGTTGAATACCTTGAGGATGCCACGTTTAGCGGCTTCATCGTTAGCATCTATACGATAGATATTAATGTCTTTTCTTGAAGGATGTTTAGTAATTCCATTACCGTCATAAATTAAGCAACCACCAGGCTTTACTGATTTCTCGAACTTATCCATAGACTGCTGGTTGAGAATGATAGCAGTATCAAAATTGGCAAGTACAGGTGAACTTATCCTTTCATCGCTTATGATAACTGTAACATTAGCTGTTCCGCCTCTCATTTCTGGGCCGTATGAAGGCATCCAGCTTACTTCTTTATTCCCCATAATTCCTGAGTAAGCAAGAATTTTTCCCATTGAGAGTACACCTTGTCCGCCAAATCCGGCTATTATTAATTCTTCGGTCATTTTATATTTATTTTAATGTTCAAAGTTGGATATAAATTTAATTACTCTTTTGGAACCTTGATATCACCCAATGGATAATAAGGAAACATGTTTTCTTCCATCCATTTGTTTGAGGCAACCGGTGTCATTTTCCATCCCGAATTACAATTTGAAACTATTTCAACGAAAGATATTCCTTTATTTAGTTTCTGATTTTCGAATGCTTTTCTGAGGGCCTTTTTACATTTACGAACAGCTGCAGGAGTGTGAACAGCCTGACGTGTTACAAAATAAGTACCTGGTAACTGGGCAACAAGCTCTGTCATCTTTAGTGGGTTTCCCATCATTTCAACATCACGTCCATAAGGGCAGGTAGAAGCTTTCATACCGGGTAAAGTGGTTGGAGCCATCTGTCCTCCTGTCATACCATAAATACCATTATTAATAAAGATCATTGTGAAATTTTCACCTCTGTTGCAGGCATGGATAGTCTCTGCAGTGCCTATAGCAGCAAGGTCGCCGTCGCCCTGATAGGTGAATACGAATTTATCTGGATAAAGTCTTTTAACAGCAGTACCTAATGCTGGTGCTCTTCCATGAGCTGCTTGTTGCATATCTATATCCATGAATTCATAAGCGAGAACAGAGCAACCAACAGGAGCAATACCAATGGTCTTTGATTCTATACCCATTTCTTCAATGGTCTCAAGTATAAGTCGGTGAGCGGTGCCATGACCACAACCCGGGCAATAGCTGAGCGGTTTATCAGTGAAAAGTTTAGTTTTTTTATAAACTTGATTTTCGGGTTTTATAATTTCTTCTCTTGTCATTTCTTATCCTCCAATAATTTTTTGTTCAAGTGCACAAAGAACTCCTTCTGGTGAAGGAATGATACCACCAGTACGTCCATAATGCTCTACTTTTACTTTTCCGTTTGCAGCAAGTCTAACATCTTCTACCATTTGGCCAAGGTTCATTTCAACGGTCAAAATTCCTTTTACTTTGCCTGCTAATTCAGCAATTGGCTTCTTTGGAAATGGGAAAAGAGTAATTGGCCGCAATAAACCGACTTTAATACCTTTTGCTCTGGCAAGGTCGACAGCTTTCTGGCATATTCTTGCACTGGAACCGAATGCAACGAAGATATATTCTGCATCATCGCAATTTATCTTTTCAAAGCGTACTTCTTCCGCTTCCATTTTATCATACTTTTCACCTAAATGCAATACGTGTTTTTCTTGTTTTGATGAATCAAGATCAAGTGAAGTAATGATATTGCGTTCCCTGTTGGCAGTCTTTCCTGTTGTTGCCCAAGGGCAGGTTTTAATAATTTCTTCTTCCGTGCGGCGAGGAACCTGCTCGTCGAGTTCCACTTTTTCCATCATCTGCCCGATAACTCCGTCAGTAAGTATCATTACCGGATTACGATATTTAAAAGCCAGATCAAAACTTAATTTGACAAAGTCATAAGTTTCCTGTACTGATGCAGGTGCTAATACAAGTAATCTGTAGTCCCCATGACCGCCACCTTTAGTAGCCTGAAAGTAATCAGACTGCGAAGGTTGGATAGTTCCCAGACCAGGACCTCCACGAACAACATTAACTATAAGACCAGGTAGTTCAGCTCCTGCCATATAAGAAATGCCTTCCATTTTCAAACTAATACCGGGGCTGAGATGATGATGTCATTACCTTTTTACCGCATGCTGCACCGCCATAAACCATATTTATTGCAGCCACTTCGCTTTCAGCCTGTAATACTACCATTCCAGTTCTTTCATAAGGTTTCTCTGCCATCAGGTATTCCAATACTTCCGACTGAGGGGTAATAGGATAACCGAAATAGCCATCAGCTCCGGCACGTATAGCAGCTTCTGCCACTGCTTCGTTGCCTTTCATTAATCTTAATTCTTTCATTTCTTTGAAAAGATTTTATATGTAATTTCTAAATTTTCACCCTGTAAACTGTGATAACGCCATCGGGGCATACTACTGCACAGTTTGTACATCCTGTACAATTATCATTTACTGTTTCTGCAAAATGATATCCTTTGCCATTAACAGCTTTTGCCATCGCAATTACTTCTTCTGGACATGCACCTACACAGACCTCACAACCTTTGCATCGTTCGACATCAATAACGATCGCTCCTTTTAATTTTGCCATTTTATTTTCTCCTTAATTTATTTAATATTTTGCTCACTGCCTTACAAATCTAATTATTATTATTCACTTTGTTAATGTTTTCACAATATTTATTTTAAAGCATTATTTGATGAACAGCATTGATTATTCGATTATCTTTAATTATGTTTATGATGCTCGTTGAATTTCTTTAGACGACTTTCAAGGTCGGGGAATTGCTTCCTGTCAACCAATGAAACGCATGCACGCATACCTTCAGCCCTGTCGCTTCCGGTTATAGAAAGTGAAATAGCGCTTATTCCATAATATATTAATTCTTCAAGTAATTTTTCTCCTGTAAATCCCGGATATGAAAATGTAAAGTAGAATCCATCAGCGATAGGTTCATTTTCATCCATATCATAAACTATCTTAAATCCATTGTCGGTAAACATCTTTTTCATGATCTTGGCTTTTTCGCCATATTCTTTAACATCATGAACAAAATTAAATTTACCATCATTGGCTGCTTTTAAAATGGCAGCAAGTGCATATTGGGCGCTATGAGATGTACCTGCACTTAGAGAATAAACAGTTCCGAAAATCATTGCACGGCCGAAGTTATCGGAAGTGTAATAACGTTTCAGATCAGGAGCAACTGTATTAAAAAGCTTAGGCGAAATAATCATTAAACCTATGCGTTGACCTGCATAGCTGAATGCTTTAGAACTGGAAATAAATAAAATATAATTATCAGTATATTTTGCTACGCTTGGCTGAAATGGAGGAACTCCCGGCTTTGAGTAATCTTTGCGGAAGTCCATTGCAAAATATGCGAGATCTTCCATTACTACAACATTGTATTTGTCTGCAAGCTCTGCAATGATGCGAAGTTCCTTATCGGTAAAACATATCCATGATGGATTGTTGGGATTGGAATAAATTATACTTGCAATATTTCCTTTTTTTAGATGGGATTCAATCTTTTCCCTTAGTTTTTCTCCCCTGTAGTTATAGACATCAAAAGCATCATATTTTGTTCCTATAATGTGATGTTGTTGCTTATGAACAGGAAAACACGGGTCGAGGAAAAGAGTAGTATCTTTTTCCTTATACATTCTGTTAACTGTCATGAATGCAGCATATCCGCCCTGTGCTGAACCAACAGTAGGAATAGCATTTTCCGGTTTAATGTCAACATCAAGAAAACACTTAATAAAACGTGCTGCTTCAGTTTTAAGTTCGGGCAAACCATCAATTTCAGGATATATTGCACCTACACCTCTTTTCAGTGCTTCTATTTCTGCATCAGTGCCAACCTGAGCAGGAGGAAGACCGGGAACACCCATTTCCATACGGATGAACTTTGAACCGGTTTCTTTTTCAATTTCATTTATCAACTTCTTGACCTCGCGTATGGTTGCCTTGCCAATATTGGGAATCTTGCTTTCTTCAATCTTCCTTTTTACAACTTCATAATTAATAGGTGTATCTTTCATAGCTTAACAAAAATAAAACGACATAACTATTTTTAATTTGGTTTTAAAAATAAACTATTTTTAATTACTTAGTAGAAAAAAAGAAAAAATATTTTTTATTATTTTATATGTTATTTATTCATTTTTTCTTATAGCGAATTCAACGGCAGCTTTTGCATGTATCTCGGCTGTGTCTAATAAAATGGTTTTAGTGTCGCTTTGATTTATCAATAAAGGAAAATCTGTACATCCCAGTATAACAGCCTCTGCGCCAAGCTTAACCATTTTTTCAATTACAGATAGAAGATATGTTTTTGATTCGGGTTTGAAAATGCTGTGTAACAATTCAGCAGTAATAATTTTGTGAATTTCTGCAATCTCTTCATCATTCGGAATAATAACCTCAATTCCATACTTTTCTTTTAAACGGTCTTTATAGAATGGCATTTCCATTGTGGGCTGAGTGCCAAGAAGAGCAACTTTTCTCATGCCACTTTTCTTTGATTTTTAAAGCAGTGGCATCAGCAATATGAATCATTGGAATTGATATCTTTTCCGAATATTTGTCCGCAAACATGTGCAATGTATTTGCACATATGAGCAGACAATCAGCTCCTGCATCTTCGATATTCTTTGATATCCCGGCAATGTATTTTCCCAGTCCTTCAAAGTCATTCTTTACTATTCTACTGCTGATCTCAAAAAAATCAATGGAGAACAGTATAATTTTTGCTGAATGTTCTTTTCCTAATATTTTCGAAACCTCTGTATTGATGGTTTTATAATAATCAACAGTTGACTCCCAACCCGTACCGCCTAATAATCCTATAGTTTTCATTTGTTATATTATTTATCTGTATGTTATTGCAAATATAGAAATTTATGTATTAGAAATAGATTGCATTTATTCACTTAGCATTTTTAATAATAGTATTAATGTTAAGGAATAGAAAAAATATTATTTTTGCTGCATATAAAACCAATTACTAACTAAAAACAAAAAACATGAAAAAAATTACTTTTTTAATTGCAGTTCTGACTTTAATCGGAGGCATGGTATTTGCACAGAAACATGTCGACAAATCAATTTCATCAAAAGTGCAGACAATTACTTCAGATGCGAAAAGATTACCTGATACTCTTATGCCTGCTACATTTTTGACGGCAGGTTGTGATTCTCTTTTTATATATACAGCTTCTGGAGGAGGCTTTGTTACCGGTAACAATGGTTATGACGATATGGAAAAAGCAGAAAAATCATATTTGACGGGATATACAGGCGTAATAAAAGTGACAAATGTTTTGGCTGATATGTATACCAATACAACAGCAAGCACAGGTACAACTGAAATGAAAATTTATGGTGTTAACCCAGTTACTAAAGGGCCAAGAACTTCATCAGTATTAGGTACTAGTAATACCGTTGCAATAAATACGTTTGTTGCCGGAGCTCTTACAAATTATACATTTGCAACACCTGTAACAGTTGATACAGCATTTTTCACAAGTTTTGTTCCTACCTATGCAGCCGGAGATACAGCAGCTGTTTATCAGTCTAAAGAGGGCTGCTGGTCAAATGATTCATTAGCATGGGAGAAATGGAGTGATAATACTTGGCATTCTATGTATACTGCTTGGGGATCTTTTAAAATGGATCTAGCAATTTTCCCGGTTATTTCAACAGGTACAGGGTTAGATGAATATTTTATCAACGGAATTAAATTAGAACAGAACCAGCCTAACCCTGCATCTGCAACTACTTTGATTCAATATGAAGTGAAAAATAATTCTAATGTCAGCCTTCAGGTATTTGATATAACCGGAAGAATAGTCCTGACTATGGATGAAGGCAATCAACTTGCAGGTTTGCATACGATTGTTATTGATGCAAACAAATTACAATCAGGAACATACTTTTATTCACTCAAAGCCGGTGAAAAAAGGCTTACAAAGAAAATGGTTATTGAATAATTTTATAAATACATAATAAAAACAAAAGGCTGCCGTTAATTTGGCAGCCTTTTGTTTTTTGAAATGAAGTTCACATTATTATTTATTTCAGCTATTGTGATAAAATAGTAATTTTGCTTTGACATAGATTGAACATTATAAAATAATAGACAATTAGAATAACCAGGACTATATTATGAAGAAACCATTGATAATTATTGTATATACATTATGCATGGCATTGCTAAGCAGCGTTTCATTTTCACAAAGAAGCACAATAAAAAGCATAGGATATCCCAGCGACAGGAAGTTGGCTGTTAAATCACCAAATGATACCCTTGAGCCTGCAAGCTTTGCAACGGGCATGGATACACTGTATAAGTTAAACGACAGTGCTGTTGATTACGGATATTATTTCGGAACAAATTCGTTCAGCGATAAAGTCGATGCTCAGGTGTACAGGGTTCCCAAATCATATACAATTGATGGTGTGGCTTTATGGGTGGGCGCTAAAACACAGGTTGGAACTGCAGACACTGTTTATATAAGGATGTATAAGCTTGACGGCCCGGGATTGGATTCTGCAGGAAGCCCTGTTAATTATGCTCCTGATTCAGTATTTGAAAGTCTGACAGTACCCGACAGTCTGTTAGATACATCCAAACTTTCTTGTTTTTTATTTCCTGCTCCTTTCATAGTTTACACGGATTATGCTATGGGTGTTGACTTCTCCTTTATCAATGACGATACAATTGGATTAGTATCAACAAAAGATAGTGATGCACACAGGACAGAATTGTCGTGGACTAAAATATCGGATAACACCTGGGAGTCTGTTCTTTGTACCTTTATAACTGGGAATGGACATTGACCTTGGAATCTTTATAATTATTGATTCAACCAATGCCAATGTTAATGATGATTATTTTATTGACGGATTGAAATTAAGCCAGAACCAGCCAAATCCTGCTTCAATTGGCAATACCTTGGTACAATACGAGCTTCAGAATGAATCAATGCAAATGTTAGCCTTGAAATTTATAATGTTAAGCGGAAAATGCATTGTTGACTTATAATGAAGGCAAACAAAGTTGCAGGGAAACATGATATTCCAATTGATGTTGAGAAATTGGAAGCGGCATTTATTATTATTCCTTAAAAGCCGGAAGCCATCGCCTGACGAAGAAGATGGTTGTATGCAATTAATTTACAATTTCAGATCTGCCTGCAAGCGCAGGAAAAAGTTACTGGTTAAACACATATTGTATCATATTCGCACCCATCTGTAATGCTTTCAACCGCGTGGGTTCTGAATCGTGATGCACATCAGGGTCTTCCCAGCCATCGCCTAGGTCGCACTGGTAATCATAAAAGCATACCAACCTTCCTTCATAAATCAGTCCGAAACCCTGTGCCGGCAATCCATCGTGTTCATGTATTTTGGGAATACCATTAGGAAATTGATATTTCTGGTGATAGATAGGATGTGAAACGGGCAGCTCTACGAAATCTAATTCAGGGAACACCTTTTTCATTTCCCTGCGTGCATATTTATCCATACCATAACTGTCGCAGATATGAAGGAAACCGCCACCAATTAAATAACTCCTAAGGTTCTGCACATCCTGTGGAGAAAAAACAATGTTGCCGTGACCTGTAAGATGAACCCACGGGTAATTCACTATTTCAGGGCTGCCAACTTCAATAGTAGGAATGTTCACATCAATGTTTGTACCTATATTCTCGTTGCAGAATTTAGCTAGATTTGGCAATGAAGTGGCAAGATTGCAATACCAATCGCCGCCACCATTGTATTTTAACAATGCTATTTGAACGGTTGGGGAGGGGAGGTGGCTTGCTACTTTACCTTTTTTCTTATCCGGAGTATGCAGAGAATAAGCTGTTGAAATGATTAGAAGAAGTAATATGATGCTTAGTTTTTTCATTTTAGAATCATAGAAATTTTAAACCTCGTTCAATAAATTAATAGTATGGCTTGCCACCAATGCGGCTGTTTCAGTACGATAACGTGAATTTCCCAGGTTTATTGGAATATACCCATTTTCTTTAGCTTTCATAACTTCTTCTTCACTGAAATCGCCTTCAGGACCGATAAGGATAACCGCATCATTTCCCTTTTTATAATTATCCTTTAGCTTCAGAGTATCACCGTTGCAATAACCTATGAACTTTGAAGCAGTAGTTTGTAGCCTTATAAATTCTTCAATCTTAGTTTCCTTGTTCAGTTTTGGAAAATACGCTTTCAGCGACTGCTTCATAGCTGCAATGATAACTTTGTTAAGCCTTTCGGCATTTACTGTTCTTCGTTCTGAATGTTTACAGATAAGTGGTGTTATTTCATCTATGCCTATTTCAGTGGCCTTTTCAAGAAACCATTCAATACGGTCGATATTCTTGGTAGGGGCAATGGCAATATGCAAATAATAATTCCTTTTCTCATAATCCTGATAGCTTTCAATTACCTTTACCTCACAATGTTTTGGATTTGCTCCAATGATTACTGACTTAAACATGACGCCTTTACCATCCGTAAGAAATATTTCATCGCCTTCGCCCAGTCTGAGCACACGTATGCAATGGAGCGATTCTTCCTGATTGAGGGTATAAACACTTGTGTCAATATCGGGTGTGTAAAACAACTGCATTTCAAAGTAATTAAGCCATTACAAAATTACGAAAATTCAGTGAATAAAAAGATATAGTGCAGAATGGTATTTTGTAAGTTTTAGATTCCTCACTACGTTCGGAATGACACATTAAATTTGGAAATAACAGGGGGAAAAGTAGGCGATTCGCCCATGGCGAATCGCCTACTTTTCCCCCACAACAAAATAAATAAATTGTCATTCCGAATGAAACGCAGTGGAATGAGGAATCTAATTACATACAATATCAAAACGTTTAAGCATAACAGGAGTGATAAAGTTTCTAAAGTTGAAAGTTATGCTTTCTTGCGAAGCAATCGGAAGGCCCTGTAGGTTTATTGAAGAACAGTTCTGCTTTTTACCAGTTCTTTTGCAGCTTTGAAGGTTATTAATTTCTTAGTTTCTTCATCATAGAGTTTTAACAGAACTGATTTGAATCCTGTTCGTAGTGTTAACGAAATTTTCGCTTCATCTAATCTTACATCTTCATAACAATCTTTTAAATAGTAACAAGGGATATTAAGCAAAAGGTGATGAAGATGATGATATCCTATATTGCCGGTAAACCATCTAAATATGCCGGGTAATTTATAAAAAGAAGCCCCTTCCATGGCTGCCTTGAATGGGTTCCACTCTTTATTGCGCGACCAATACACATTTTCAAACTGGTGCTGGACAAAGAAAAGCCAGAATCCTATACCACTACCTATCCATATTACAGGCAACTGTAGAAGTACGTAATTTCTTATACCAATAGTTTTCCATGACAGGAAAATAATTAATGCCAAAGCTGCTGTTGTAATTACCGAACTAACCAACTCTTTATTTCTTCTCACATTTTTCGGTATCCTGTTTAATATAACAAATTTAACAGGAGGCGCTATAATAAAGAGAAAGAACGGGTTTCGGAATAATTTATAGAAGAATCTGTTAAACTTTGTTTTAGCATAATATTCACTTAATGTCATCGTGTATAAATCACCGGTTCCACGCTTATCTAGGTTTGAAGAGGTGGCGTGATGTATTTTATGCGCAAACTGCCATTCATGAAAAGGGGTAAAAGTAAGTATGCCGCAAAAATGCCCGACAACCCTGTTTAGATTTATTGACCTGAAGAATGCATTATGCGTGCAATCGTGAAAAATAATAAATACCCTTGCCATGAACCCTGCATTAATTATGGCTAATAAAAAGACAATATAATAAGGATAACGGTTTATTAATAACCAATACATGAGTGCGAAAATGATGAAATACGGAACAATAGAAGTGATCATTTGCATGATAGCTCTTTTGTTGTTCACCACTGCATACTTTCTGAGTTTTACATAAAATTCAGGCTTGTTCATGGCAATCGGAATAATTCTGAAATTAAAGTATTCTGGTGTTTAAAATTAAGCAATAGTTATTTCCCTTTTGTACAGGATATTTTAGATATTTAATGATTTTGATTTTCCCACGTATCATAACTATAGATAATGTTCCAAAGATATTTGGAAGTGCAAAAATAAAAATTAATTCAAAATTAAAAACAAATTAAGATTACATTAATATTCATTATGTAAATAGAAATCGGTGAAGGATAATTGAAGTAAAAAAGTAATTAAAGTGCCTAAAGTAAGGAGTGCCTTGAGTTTGTTGTTTTTAGTTTGATTGTTCAAAATAATTAATTTGATATATATTCTGAAAATGCTTAATTTAGTGCTGTTATTTCTGCTATGAAAAAACTAGTACTTATTCTCTCTCTTTTCACTATTACCTGTTCTGCACAAAACCTTGTGCCTAACCCGAGTTTTGAAAATTACACAGATACAATAATAGCGGGTGATACCTTTTGCAATTGTACTCAATGGTATTCTCCAACTGATCTTGAAGCTGATTATTTTAATCAACATACAACTGGCGTGGTTTATGGTGTTCCTAATAATTATATGGGTTATCGAACTCCTCATGCTGGTAGTGCTTATTTCGGATTAGGTATAAGATATATCTACAATGCTTCTGATTCTGAAGGTGGTGTAAATCAAAGACAATATATACAAACAAAATTATTAGATTCATTAAGTAAAGGAGTTAAGTATTGTGTTAGTTTTTATGTAACTCTTACCGATAGTGCTGCTTATGCAACCGATGGTATAGCAGCATATTTTTCAGATACGGATGTTACACATCATGATAGTTTATTATTTCCATATTATCGTACACTTAATTATAATCCGCAGGTATTTAATCCACATGGAAATATTATATCCGATAAACAAAACTGGACATTAATTTCCGGTTCATTTATAGCAAAAGGCGGGGAGCAATATATTACAATCGGAAACTTTTGGGATGATGCGAACACTGATACTATTTGGGTAGGGGGTGGTTATAGGTCAGCAGCCCCAGAATCATATTTATATATAGATGATGTAAGCGTATCAGCAGATACTTCAACTTGTCTTTCAACAGTTGTAAACGAAATAAGCCATAAAGAGGATGTAATTACAATTTCTCCCAACCCCGCTTCTTCTGAAATACAGGTAATCAGTAATCAGTCATCGGTAACCAGTATTGAAGTATATAATATGCTTGGAGAAAAGGTTTCCACTTTACCGCTCACTGATTACCGTTCGCCGATTACCATAAATATAGCTGCTTTGCCTTCCGGCATGTATTTCGTTAAAATTAAAAGCGAAAATGGAGTTGCAGTAAAGAAGTTTATTAAAGAATAATCTGTTTTTTGACTCATCCCTAAATCCCTTCTCTACTTGTAGAGAAGGGACTTGAAGTACTTTAACGCTCCCCTCTTTGCTTGAAGAGAGTGCCTGTCCCGATTTATCGCATACGCGTAAAGCTAATAATATATATATTGTTTGAATCGCTTTATAATTCATTGTCCTGGAGTTTTTGATTTGGACTAAAGTCCTTTAATATCAGGGTTCTTATTCCACGTCCTAAAGGACGTGGCAAATGAGCAATTATTGGTAATAAATTAATTGCCACGACCTTTAGGTCGTGGGCATGAAACACAATGCAGACAAGGGCTTCAGCCCAAATAATTAATCCTTAGCTTTACGCTCATGCGATTTATCGGGAGGTAGGGGGTGAGTCAAAAAACTGAAACTATATTTTAACTTGCTTTCCTCCCCCTAAATAATTTTTCCCCAAACCTAACATTTTACACAAAATATTGTTATATATTTGTATTATAAAACTTTAATCATTATGTCATCAAAGATGAAAAATATGCCGCTAATTGTGGTTCTGGTAGCCAGGAGCAATATAAATACGCTTAAACTTATCAGTCGCTGCAATTTGCAGAAAACAGCAAGCGAAAGTTTTGCATCTCAAATGCCGGTAAGCGACACAGATATGTATGCACAGGCATCTGTGGTCGATACCACCAACATTAATTATGAACGCGTTCCTCCTACTGCCATGCATGAAGAAGTAATCCTCGAGCGTAATAAGGCCATTGCCATGTACAATAAAAATGCTCACTTCATACAAGGCGTTGCGCGCGATGCCGCCACAAAAGCCGGAGATATTAATGTGGGCATTGATCTGGTACTAAGATGCGGTTTTGAAATTAAAGATATTGGAATAAAACCTCCCAGGGTATTTAAAGCAACTCCAGGCGTTGAATTCGCTGATATCAGCACTAAGTCGATGGGCGACAGGGCAGGATACATTCGCCAGTATGGAGAAACTCCTACCAAAGACGTTCCTCCTACTGTTTTTGAGGATATGATATTCAGCCTTGAAGCGGATATTCGCATCAGCAATCTTGTAAGCGGGAAGATCTATGGTTTTCGCGAAGCTGTTATTTTGCCTGTCGGAAGAAGTTCTAAGAAATCGCCATACGCTGACAATGAAAACACGAAACGGGCTTCTGTAATCGCTTCTACCAGCGCACATAAAGCGATTTATGTTAATGGCACCGAACATTACATTTGGAGCGACTGGATATACGTGGTGATATTGTAAAGAATTACCATTGTTATCATAGGAATTTGCATTAATACTTCATCATTGCACGAGACCGCCTGTTCTATTGGCATGAAGTGAAGCAAGATCCTATACATTATATGTAAGACGATCGTGTCATAGCTGCTCATCCTCATTCTTGCCTTGAGACTTGCAATGATATTCGTTTTGACTATAAATATTCAGAACATCATTACGATTATTAACTCAACCTACATCTGGATTTCGTTACTAATTATAGATAACCGACGGAAAACACTCGATATCAGGCGGACTACATACGTCATCGGGCTGATTACACACGTTATTCAGCGGATTACAGTCGTTATCGGGCAGATTACACTCGTCATCAGGCGGACTACAATAGTTATCGGGTGGATAATATACATTTTCCGACGGATTATCATCGTCATCTGGCGGAATACATACATTATCTGGCGGATTATTATCGTCATCCGGCGGACTACAAACATAATCAGACGGATTACTATCGTCATCCGGCGGATAACGACAATAAATGTGTTAATGATTATAAGCATAGCCTCAATTATTATATGGAAAGGCATAATTTTTATAAAGAACAACGTTATTTTTATAAAGAATAAGCTAATGATTGTAAGAAATGGTCCATGTTTTATAAAGAATAGCTTATAGATAATAAATCATACGCTAATGATGAGAAGGAAAATGCTGATGATGATAAAGAATGGTACAATAATTGTAAATGAGTTGAAAATCATTAAAAGAAAAGAAACAATAATTATAATTAACTGCCTATCTGCTTCGAACAAGTTGAAAGATTTATTATGTCAAAATTTAATATTGATTTTCTGTGTATATCTGCGCTATCTGCGGGAGTTCTTTCTGTTTCCCGCTGATTACGCTGATTTTCGCAGATTGAAAATAATTTAAAATCCATTGTTATACAAATTCGCAAAAACAAATTATAAAATTATTTGCATAACTTGATTAAAACAGATAGGCAGTTATAATTATTAAACTCTTTAAGCCATGAAAACAAGCAATAACCAGAAAGAACAGGCAGGATCTCATAAGCAAATGAGCAAGATAAATAAGTTCATTCGCCTTTCGTTGCTTGCCTTTGCAATCCTGTTTAATCATTCTTTATTTTCACAGACAGCAAACGATAGTATAAACAAGGTAAGTGCTGATTCTGCAGGGGTTTATGCCAATAAGGTAGCAGGCAATAATCCTGATGTGGCGAAAGCGAAAGCTGATCTGGATGAATTAGAGCGCGGTTATAAGGAATCTCCAAATACGGGAGACAGAAAACAACAGCATGATGCGTCGAGCTTTTATGTTTCTTTTTCCATGGGGGCAGGCGAATTGTTTCATAAAAGTTATAACGGACTGATGAATATAAGTGTTCCTTATACATCCACTGACCTTTATGGGCATACTACAAACGCTGTTTTTACATCAAGTATAAAGAACCCTTTCAGCCAGTGTGAATCAATTCCCGTTCTTGCAAGCTTGGAATTTGGTTTTCCCCGTGATTATTTTATAGCTCTTGATTATTGTTTTACACGTAATTTGACCTATGCTTCAGCAGGATTTGGCTACCAGGTTAACCTGGGAAATTCAGGTATTGTTATAAAGCCTTCCATTAATTTAGGCGGTGAAGGCAATAGCGGAGGAGGCAGCGACTTTGGTAACATTGATAATGTTGACAAAACCATTTCGATATTGGGAAACACTTCAAACCCAACTTTTAAATATGAGACCGGTGGTGGGTTTCATAAAACAGAAGCAGTGGATAACACCCAGTATATTGAGGTTGACTACAGCCGCAACTGTTTCATAATCACTCCTCGGATAGGAATAGGCAATGACCAGTATGACCATCGTTTTCACTGGGAGTTTGATATATCCTATAACATTATGGTTACCGATAAGGGAGGAATACAACTTACTCAATGCGGGCAGGATGCAACTAATCTGCTTACTAAAAGGATAGTAAAATTCGGCAGCGGTTATTCGGCATACGATAATAATCATACTATCACATCCGATCCCAATCCTTTCAACAGTTTTTCTATAGGGTTCATTGTAGGATATAATACCAATGAGCTTACCAGACATTGGGGGCATAGTGGTTATGGCAGGGGATGCTACAGCCTTACTAATTCAAAGTGCTTGCCGCCAATTTCGTAAAAGGAAATTAAATTTATTGTTTGCTGGGTTCAGTTACTTGTCTTCTATTTAATTTCATAGATGTGAAATTATTATAAGAAATTAAAAAAGATTTATCTTTACTGGGGGATAAATGAGGAATGGAGTGAAATGTATTGAAATCATAAGGATATGAAAACAATAAAAATAGTAATAGCATTAACAGTATCAACCTTCGTCATTTGTTATTCCTGTATAGCGCAGAACAGCAAGGGTAATTACCTTAAAGATTCAAATATTAAAGGCAAGGTTAAAGCTGTAACTAATACTATGTTTGAGGTGGTTGACAGTTCTGGAAAGTCACATAAAGAGCATTATTACTACAAGGAAAAAGACTTGTTCAATAAAAAAGGGAATATTACGGAGGAGGATCATTACGGCAAGGATGGAAGCATAATATATCATATGACCTTCAAATACGATAAGGAGGAAAATAAAATTGAGCTGAATTATTATTATGACGACAGTTTGACAATATATAAGTATGCCAACCAGTATGATGACAAAGGAAACAAAATAGCAGAAACTGATTACAAACCCAATGGCAGCCTTAGTAAAAGATACATGTACAAGTATGATGACAAGGGCAATCAAGTGGAATGGGATATACGCAATGCAGACAGCAGCCTGTATAAGCAATATTTTTATATATATGACGACAAAGGAAATAAGGTTGAAATAAAAGCTTTAAATCCAAATGGCAGTGTTGACCACAGAACCACCTATAAGTTTGATGATAATGGCAATCCGGTAGAAGTGAATTCATACAAATCGGGTGGAAGCATACCTGAATTTAAAATGCTTTATACTTACGATAATGAAGGAAACTCTACTGAGTTACGCTATTTCGATCCTGATGGCAAACTTGGTACACAGTCGGCATATAAATATGAATATGATAAAACCGGTAACTGGATAAAGAGGACTGAATTTAATAAAGATATTCCCCACTATGTAATAGAGCGGGAAATAGAATACTATTAAGAACTCAGGTTACTCATGTTTTAAAGTGAGATTCCTCACTGCGTTCGTAATGATATTACAGATTATTGGAGAATAGGGGAAAGAGGAGGCGATTCGCTTATGCGAATCGCCTCCTCTTTCCCCTATATAAAATAAAGAAATTGTCATTCCGAATGAAACGTAGTGGAATGAGGAATCTAATAAAAGGGAAAATAATACTTGCATAACATCTCTTATTATCAGATAAGTTTATCTAAGCAAAATCCCATCCTTTTTCTATTTGAGATTGTTATTATTTTATAACAAATAAATCGTTGAAAAAATTTGCTTTCAGCGGTACATATTCTTTATATTTGTCCTTTGATAAATTATATTATTCAACCGTTAAAAATTATAAACAGTATGACAAAGAAGATAATTTTATTTTTTATGATCGCCTTATCCTTCCTTACTGCTAAGGTAAAGGCTGACGAAGGAATGTGGCTTCCATTACTGATAGATCGTCTGAATTATGTTGATATGAAAAAGATGGGATGCCATCTTACAGCAGAAGAAATATACAGTGCCAATCACTCAAGCATTAAAGATGCTATCGTTTCACTTAATGATGGAGATTGTACAGGAGCAATGGTATCTTCCGAAGGCTTGTTATTCACAGCTCATCATTGTGGCGAAGGTTTTATTCAAAGCCATAGTACAGTTGATAAAGATTATATAACATACGGGTTTTGGGCGAGAGATAAAGTCGAGGAGCTAAGAAATGACAAGTTATCAGCCACTTTTCTGATCAGGATAGAAGATGTTTCGGGTAAGATTTTATCCTATGTAAATGATAAAATGACAGAAGCACAGCGACAGGCTATTATAGATTCTGTAAGTTCAATACTTGAAAAAAATGCTGTAAAAGAAACACAATATAGTGCAAAAGTGCTGTCTTTCTTTGAAGGCAATGAATATTATATGTTTGTTACCGAAACATATAAGGATGTTAGACTTGTTGGTACTCCTTCTGAAGCTATCGGTGATTTTGGTGCAGAAACCGACAACTGGATGTGGCCGCGTCATGCAGGTGAATTTTCTCTATTTCGCGTGTATACATCGCCAACTGGTGAACCCGCCGAATATTCAAAGAAAAACATTCCTTATAAGCCAAAACATTTTTTACCAGTTTCTCTTAAAGGAGCTAAAAAGGACGATTATGAAATGATTCTTGGGTATCCTTATACTACTGACAGGTTTATGACTTCTTATGGAATAAAAGTCAATGAAGATGAATACAATACGCCTTATATAAAGATACATAAGGAAATCCTTTCACTCATTGATGAAGACATGAAAGCTGATCCAGATGTGAAGATAAAATATATCTCGAAATATTTTGATATT
The DNA here is from genome assembly GCA_963831005.1 of uncultured Bacteroidota bacterium. GTDB lineage: Bacteria > Bacteroidota > Bacteroidia > Bacteroidales > CG2-30-32-10 > CAWHOW01. Next base: position 29,379 of record CAWHOW010000011.1, on the reverse strand, counting down.
TCAAATTATTACAAGTATTATCAGGGGCAAAATGAACAACTGGAAAATAGGAAAATATATGACAAAAAAGTTGCTCTTGAAAAAGCATTTACCAATTGGTATAACAGCGATCCGAAATTAAAAGAAAAATACGACAGTGTTTTAAGTGACCTGGCAAAAGCGAATGAAAATATTGGAAAATATACCAAAACAACCACCTATTATGAGGAAGCTATTTTTGAGGGTTTGGAAATTATTTCATTTACTAAGACTTATGAAGATCTTTATAAACAATTAAAAACGAATGCCAATAATGATTCTATAAATCTAATGACACAAAGGCTTACTTATGCCGCAAAATTATATTTCAAGAATTACAATATGGCAACGGATAAAAAAATATGTTTAGCCATGTTTGATATGTTTTTTACTGATGTGCCCAAAGATTTCTATCCTGATATTTATGCAAGCATTCAGAAAAAATATAAAGGAGATATTACTGCTTATGTAAATGAAATTTATGATAAATCCATATTTGCAAGTAAAGATAAAATACTCGATTTCCTTGTCAAGCCTGATTATAAAAAGCTTGATAAAGACATTGGTTATGTTACTATGGAGTCATTTTATAAACAATATCATGAATTACTGGATTTGTATAAAGCCAGCGATCCTTTGATGGCAAAAGCCAAACGCCTGTTTCTTGAAGGTGTCATGAAGATGAATAAAAGTAAAAAATATTATCCTGATGCCAATGAAACTATGAGGCTTACCTATGGGAAAGTTGATGATTATTCTCCCAATCCAACAACAAAACTTAATTATTACACTACGCTGGATGAGTTGATGGCTAAGGAAGATCCTAAGAATCCTGAATTTACCGTTCCGGATAAATTGAAACAATTATACCAAAGTAAGGATTACGGTAAATATACTACCGATGGTAAAATGCATGTTTGTTTCATTACTAATAATGATATTGCAGGAGGCGTATCCGGCTCTCCTGTGATTAACGGTGATGGAGAACTTACAGGAATTGTATTTGATATGAATTGGGAATCAACAAGCTCAGACCTCTTTTTTGATGAAAATTATCAACGAACAATAAACGTTGATATTAAATATGTGTTATTTATTATTGATAAATATGCCGGGGCTACAAATATCATTAATGAACTTACGCTAAAAGAATAAAATCAGAAAAAGTACTGAGGAGCTTTAAGAAATTGCAACAATACTATCGCTCACAATTAAGCTTATAATATTTCTTAGCCGTTCTATCTCCTATGTCGGCAGCCTTTTTAATATCAGAACAACTGTCGGAATGTCTTCCTAAACTGGCTTTAGCCATACCACGGTTAAAATATGCATCGGCAGCATACTTATCAATAGCAATTACTTTAGTGTAATCGGCAATTGCCTGTTCGTACATTTCCAAAGCATCATAAATATATCCGCGGTTAAAATAAGCGTCGGAGTAAAGTGTATCGAGCTTGACGGCTTTACTGTAATCTTTAATGGCTAAAATCTGCTTGTTAAGTTCGTCATAATCGAAACCACGATTATAATAAAAGGTGGCTTTTGTGGAATCATAAGTAATAGCCTTGTTATAAGCAAAGATGGCTTTTTCAAGTTCTTCTTCTTTATCATAGATAAGCGCCATCTTGAAATATGCAGTGGCATATTTTGGATAAAGACTAATCAGTTTCTCATAATCAGCAATAGCCTTATCGTCTTTTCCCCACTTAAAATAAGCATCGGCACGACTCAGATAGGCAAACGAGTAGTTGGGATTTGTTGAAAGCGCCTGACTGAAGTCGGCAACTGCTTCTTCGTACTTATTGGCATGCACATATACCTGTCCGCGGCTGAGGTAAGTGTCTGCATCTGGAGATACAACTATAACATAAGTTAAGTCATTTATTGCTTTTTTGTATTCGCCCAGTTTGTCATAGCAGATAGCACGGTTAAAATAAGCATCCTTGTTCTCGGGTTTAAGGGAAATTGCATCCGAATAATCCAGGACAGCACCTTTGAAATCGCCTTTCTGATACTTAGCTATAGCAGAGGATAAAAGCGCATCGCCCTTTTGTGCATAAAGTAAGGATGATGAAATAAGAAGGATGAACGCAATTATAAATAATTTTCTCATACTTGTAATTTTAAGAATACAAATATCAGAAAAATGAGTGAGATATTTGGGAATTATTTTAATCTTATTAATTAACAAAATGTCTTTAAAATTGAAAAAATAATGTCACATCGAGCAGCCCTTCCTTTCCCAACAAGTCGGGACAAGCTGTCAGGATAAACTCCGCGTATCGAGATGCGACTACATTGTTATGTCTGTTCTCGATACGTCTGCCAAATGGCGGACTACTCGAACTGACATTCAATTTAAAGTTAAAATAATTAATAAAGGAATCAGCTTATCCTTTTCCCTGTTTTATTCAATCAAGTCAACGCTTCTCTTGATGAATTTTGTAAGCTCTTCCCCTTTCAACAGGCTTTGCGAAAGCAATGCAAGATCAGTAAGCTGCTTGGTTAACTTGCTTTGCTTCTCTTCGTCTTTTTCTTCAAGAAGTTTTCCTATCAGCGGGTGATTGGCATTCACAACAAGGTTGTATGTTTCGGGCATAGAACCGAAATAATCATTTCCGCCACCTATAGCCTGCATATCTTTCATTCTTCGCATCCATTCATTCTGAGTGATCATCATAGGCTGTTCTGTTTCGCTGAGGCTTTCAAACTGAACCATGAATCTTTCTTTGTTTACCTGCTTTTCAATAATAGGCTGTAGCGTTTTCTTCTGTTCTTCCGAAAGTTTTGAAGGAAGTTCATCATCCTTGCGAATCAGCTTGTCAATAGTGTCGGAGTCAACCCTTGCAAATTTTGTCTTTTCGAATTTCCTTTCTATCTGGTTAATGAAATGGCTGTCGAGTACATTATCGAGCACCAATACATCATAACCGCGTTCCCTGGCAACGCTGATAAAGCTATGTTGTTCTTCAACATTTGTAGAATACAGATAAACTAAATTCTTTTCTTTATCTGTTTGCAGCGCTTTTACATGCTCTTTGTATTCATCAAAGTTGAAATACTTTCCTTCTGTATTTTTGAAAAGGCAAAACTTCTCGGCACGTTCGTAAAACTTTTCATCCGAAATCATTCCGTATTCAATAAAGATGCGGATATCATCCCATTTTGCTTCAAAGTCGGTACGGTTATTCTTGTAAAGTTCCTCCAGCTTATCGGCAACTTTCTTGGTAATATGAGCAGAGATCTTCTTCACATTTGGATCGCTTTGCAGGTAACTCCTCGAAACGTTGAGAGGAATATCAGGCGAATCAAGCACACCATGTAATAATGTCAAAAAGTCGGGTACTATACCTTCAACGGAATCGGTTACAAATACCTGATTGCAGTATAATTGTATCTTATTCTTTTGAAGTTCGAACTTGCTTTTCACTTTAGGGAAGTAAAGCACCCCGGTAAGTGTAAAGGGATAATCAACGTTAAGGTGAATATTGAATAAAGGCTCTTCAAAGCTGTATGGATAAAGTTCATGATAGAACTTTTTATAATCTTCGTCTTTAAGGTCAACGGGCTTTTGTATCCAGAGGGGCTTAGTATTATTGATGATACGTGGCTTTTCAACTTCCTTGGTCTTATCGTGCCCGTCTTTATCTTTCTCGCCGGTAGGTTCGTAAGTCTTCTCCGTTCCGAAGATAATTTCAACAGGAAGGAACTTGCAATACTTTTTCAGCATATCCAGTATCCTGTTCTCTTCGAGGAATTCTTCGGCTTCTTTTTCAATATGAAGGATGATCTCAGTGCCACGGTCCTTCTTTTCAACTTCATCAAGGGAATAATCGGGACTGCCATCGCAAACCCATTTCACTCCTTTGGTTTCAGGTTTATATGATTTGGTAAGTATTTCAACCTTCTCGGAAACCATGAAGGAAGAATAGAAACCAAGTCCGAAATGACCGATAATAGGATTGGCTTCGCTTTGGGACTTATACTTTTCAATGAATTCCTCTGCGCTGGAGAAAGCTATCTGGTTAATATATTTTTCAACCTCTTCGGCTGTCATACCAATGCCTTTGTCTTTAACGGTAAGGGTTTTCTTCTTCTTGTTTACAGATACCTCTATACTTGTTTCACCCACTTCACCGCTGAAATCGCCCGACTTAGAAATGGTTTTAAGTTTTTGCGTGGCATCTACAGCATTCGAGATCAGTTCGCGAAGAAATATTTCATGGTCGGAGTAAAGGAATTTTTTAATGATGGGGAAAATGTTTTCCGTCTGTACGTTGATCTTGCCTTTCTGCATAATTGTAATGTTTTAAATTTATATATTAATAAAATACTTAATTCAGGACTAAAGTCCTTTATTTATGGACTGTTCATTTAACCCCGACTTTAAAGTCGGGGTTAATAAAATCTTTGAGATATTTGGCTTTAGCCATGATTTATTAATGAATTAATCAGGTTAAATATTATTGAAATTTATTTTTCCAGTCCCTATTTGTCAAAGGTTGTGCCAATAAGATAGAATGTGACAAATTGTCGGAGGACAAAAGTAATTTATTTTGTCTTTCTCTTTTGAATTATCTGGTACACTATTCCTGCGATAAGTCCGGTGAGTCCTCCCAGGTAACTGAAATTATGCATGGAGCCTACAGAAATATAACTTCGATAATCATTCAGATTGGCAGGAATGAACCAGTATTCGAAATATGAGAGATCTTTACCGGCAAGGAATATTTCGCCATATAAAAGCCCGATAAGACCTGTAATAAGTGCAACTATCATAGTGATACCAAAGCTTTTCATGGTAACAATGAACATAGTTTTATAGCTTTTGTGAATTAAGCCAACAAGACCGAGTATGATACCAATGGGTATTCCCATCCACCATGTTGCAAACCAGCCAACCAAAGCCACACCGAAACGCACGGGCAGGGCAGGAGCAATGTGAAATTGTATGAACTTGAATTTAGTGTAGTATTCGTGCGAAATGGTATAGCTTATCTGGTCGTGCAGGATACCGTAAATGCCAGCTATGAAAGGAGCAAGAATTATAATGGTTAACAGGACGAACGTCTTCTTCATAAGCTTATTTCCTTCTAAAATCCTAGTTTCTGCTTTGCAATAATAAGAAGAACCAGCACGACAATGGAAATGAATGTTCCGAAAGGCAGATACCAAAGTGTGAGAACTGATATTACCAAACCGAATGTATATGCCCAGCTTTGATTTAGCCATAAGCCAGTTAGAAATGTGAGCCAGCAAATGCCGTATACAATAAACATTGGCCCAAGATTGAAAACATTGATACCGCAGGAAGTAAACAGTTTAGCACCAGGGCCCGGGTTTAGCAGGGCCTATGTATTTTCCTTTTAGTAAAACAAATATGCCATCGGCAAGCATATAACCGCCATTCATCAGGGACAGAATGATAATAAAAACTCTCAACTTCTTTCTTTATTCAGTTTTTATAATGGACTTCCTCTAAGCCCCAAATTGCAAATCTCAAGTCCCAAATTACAAGAAGTTTTTTATATAGCACTTGGAGCTTGGTTATTGGAGCTTTGAACTTGGAATTTAAATTAATATATTGAATATTCCTGTATGATGGTCGTTGATACTACGGCATGCCGGGGAAAGCATCTACATACTGTATTTTAATATCGGGAAATGCGTCAACAAACTGCACCTTGAAATCGGGGAAAGCATCCACCATCTGCCATTTGCCACAGGCATCTGGGAAAGCATCCACCACCTGAACTTTAAGGTCGGGGAAAGCGGTAACTATCTGAACCTTGATATCAGGGAAAGAAGTTACTACCTGAACTTTACCATAAAGTTGTTTGCCATTAAAGGAACAGTCGCTGAGCTTTGATTTGGCTTTGGAATAAGGCCTTGCTGCAAGTTTTTGATTGCTTAATGTGATGATAAGTCCGCAAATAACGGCTGCGAGAAGTGAGAATAATAATAGTTTCTTTTTCATAGATTGTGGTTTATTGATGTTACAAATATAATAAAAGTTTAGATGAGGAAGTTAATTGTTATTAAACTCGTCAGGATTAATATTAAACTTTTCCTGTATATGTTTCATTAGTTGTTCTGTAAGTATAAAATAAATTTGTTCTGCAACTTGTTTTTGTTCATCTGCAAATTCAAAATCATAAAGTGAGATTGTACAAGCGATTGCCATGTGAATATTATTTTGTTCAATATAATAAAGGACAAGATGTTTAATAAAACTCAGGAATTCAAAAATTGAAAACTCCTTCTTTGATGGAAAAATGGCAGGAAGACCTCCTTTCTGGCTTATGAGAATATCCGCTTCATTTTCCCTGCCGGTTGCCCTTAATGCAGTAATATAATTACAGAATGCAATCACTTCATTTGGAAATTTCAAATATGTATCTATTGAAAATTCGTATATTTCATTTCGAAAACCTAACTCTTCCATACACATACCCTTATAATTACGTATTTGGAATGATTGCGGATATTTAATCATATACTTTTCAATTAGGGGAAGTGCATCCAATGCCGAATTAATATATTTTTCATGAATTTCACCACATACATTTTCTTCTTCTTCCGAACTGAATAAGTTTTTTTCGAACTCATCATCATCAACAACATTCCAACTAAGAAACTCATCAGATTTAATCATTATTGCTTTTTTCTCCTTCTTTTTCAAGCTTTCCAGATAAAAAGTTATAAAGATTTGCAGTGTTTTAGTAATATCTGTTGTTTTCTTCCCTGTCATTATATCAGTAAAATCTTCGTTAGTCCACTCTTCAATTGGCTTGCCTTTCATGTCATCATCATCTTCTTCTTCAAACTCCTCCTCTTCAATATCTTCTTCGCCTGTATCAAATTCATCATCATCATCTTCATAAACTATTTCATAATTTCCTTTGCCGGCAGTCTTATCAAGATGAGCAATAATGTTAGCCGGGTGTTTTTCTTTTCCCACATATATTGCAGGTTTGCCTTCCTGTCCAAAATCAATTTCCATCAGTTCAACATTTTCATCATCTTCTTCAAGAATATACTTGGTTATGCTGAAATCTTTGTATGGTTTGAATCCATATTCTGCAGCAAAATCAATAGCTCCGTAAATAATATTATGCACAAGGGTATAATCGGCTTTTATCATTTCCGCTTCATTTCCTCCTTCGTTTCTGAATTGGTCAAGTATTTCCTGAAGTTCGCTGTCGGGAATATTAAAAACATAATAGGTGTCTTTCAATCCAAGGCAAAAAGTATCAACCAAGAATAAACCCACCGTTTTATTGCCATTTGTATGATTACGGACAACAAGAATATTTGCCATGCCCAGTTTGTCCCAATCTTTAGTAATATAGCAGTCGCCTATAGGGAGGCTGCGTGCTTTTGTCCTGATATAATTTTCAGGGGAAAGAGGCATTTGAATGATTTTGCCTTTTTTATTTGCCATGATTTATTAATTTTTAATGAAACAAAAATAATAAATATTTGATATGCACAAAGGTTGTAAGTATGCAGGGGCACTGATAAGACCCAAAACCCAATCCGCCAGCTGGCGGACCAAAGCCCCAAAGTATTTTCCTGGGACTTGAAATTTGGAATTTGGGACTTACAGATCGGTTTTACCGATTACTGTTCACTGATTACCTGCCTACCGGCAAGGCTGGCCGTTTACCTTTCTTTAATGGGAACGCTGATGACACGAAAAACGCTGATTTACACTGATTTTAAAAATAGCTAACCACTCTTTCCATGTCATTTGATTACCAAAACTTTTGCATCATGTAGAACGGACTTGATATCAAGTCGGATGGGGAATACATGCTTTAGAAACGGTTTTACATCATGTAGGATTGGTTTGATATAAAACAGGGTAAGGTTTTGCATCAAGTTGAACCGACTTGGTATCATGTCGAATCGGTTTGATATCATGTTGAACTGACTTGACATCAAACCGAGTAAACTTTGGCATCAAGTTGAACGGACTTGATATTAAGTTGAACGTACTTGATATATTCCCGTTTCTACTTGATATATTCCCAATCCTCCTTGATCGGGTTCTGATTTCGGATTATGTTATCCCGATTTCGGATCATGTTATCCCGATTCCGGATCATGTTATTCCGATTCTGGATTATGTTATTCCGATTTCAGCTTATATCATTCTGATTTCAGGTTGCGCCATTCCGATTTCAAATTGCATCCTGCCTAGCTGCAAGGCAGACAGATAATAGAAAAGAGAAAATATATGTTTTCCAATTTTCTATTTGCTGTTAACTATCATCTATTTTCTATAAAATAGTTCAAAAAAAATTAGAAGATACTACTTACTGCTCCTGCTTACTGCCTACTTTCGCTAATTTCAGTTAATATCATTGTATATTCTCCGAAATCGGCAGCCCGTATTCTTCAACCATTTTAATATTCATGGTTTCGAGCTGGTCGAGGATGGGGTTATATATTTCGGGAAGCACAGGACGGAAAACTCCTTTAACCTTAATTTTGTTTTCCAGTATCATCATAACTCCCATAGCTGCGGGCAACGCAACAGTGCGGGCAATAGATGTATCGGTGGCAAGTGTGCCGTAATCGAGCATGCGCGAACGTATCACTTCCTGATTTCCACCGGCATATTCGGCAAGGAAAGTATGCTGCATAACCACCATATCTCTTTCGGTTTGTCCTAACTGCATCTTTGCTATCATGAGGTCGGAAGTAACTTCGAAAGGGGTATCTTCCATGCGGCACATATTTTTGTTTTCAAACAGTCCGAGCCATTCCATAGCATCGATGGCATGATCGCTGAATTCATTCTTTAGAAAATCAATAACTTTATCTTTGATATTAGTTGAATCGTTGGCGCCTATCATGAACGCCATAAAGTCGGCATAGGTTTTGTTTTCAAGGTTGAGTTTATCGTTAGAGATAAGGTTAAGATGTTTCATGGCATCGAGGGTTTCGCACCAGCCTTTATAGCGGAAAGTGCCGCGGTACATGGTTTCTGCTTCGGGAATACCATAAATATCAATATAAGAAATGGAATCCCTGTTAGGATAAACCTCTAATTTGCCCACTTCGGGGAAATCAATTTTAAAAGGTTTCTTGAAAAGGTCCTTTGTATGAACATTAATGGTTTTACCGTGTTTAAGGAATTTGGCATCGTTGTTTCCTGCCATTACAACTCCCTTTGGACTCCATGAAAACTTATATTTGAAAGGATTGTTTGCGGCTTCGGGAGCAGGCAGTGCGCCACAAAGCGAATAGAACTCTTTTATCTTGCCGCCTTTTTTATGAACATTATCAATAATACGCATAGCCGACATGTGGTCAATGCCGGGATCGAGGCCAAGTTCGTTCAATATAATAATATCGGCTTTTTTTGCAGCTTTATCTAATGCTTCCATTTCGGGTTTGACATAAGAAGCTGTAACCATGTTCTTCTTATACTTCAACGCATATTCGGCAACCAGCAGGTGAAACACATAAGGCAGGAGACTTACAACAATGTCGTGTTCTTTAACCAGCTTATCAAGCGTATGTTTATCCTCAACCGACCAGTTGATGTTTGTGCCGTTCTTGTGTTTATTGATCATTACTTCGGCATTGTCGGGAGTATTTGATGCAACGGTTACTTTAACTCCATGTGCGAGTAAATATCTTACTATAGGCTGTGCTACCAGTCCGGCTCCTAAAATTAAAACTTTCTTTTCCATAATTATTTAATATGTTTTGGGGCTAAAGCCCTGTTCTGTGTCTTACTCTTAATCCACGACCTAAAGGTCGTGGCAATTCAAATTCATTTTTTCTTTTTTATCTAATATTGGGCTAAAGCCCTGTTCCGTGTCTTATTCATTATCCACGACCTGAAGGTCGTGGCAATTCAACAGAATAATAATGTTTACTTAAACAATTACTTCGCTGTTTTCAACTGAATTAATATGTTCTTCAAGATATTTAAAATTCGGAGTAAGCTCGCCTCTTAATAATATCAAGGCTTTTTTAATGGCTTTAGGCAGATCAATTTCTTCAAAAGGCAGATCATAGTCTGCAATGGCAATAGGTTTAACAAAATTCACCAGCACATCGCTGAAACCAAGAGATGCATCACGGGGCAATTCACTGGGCAATATATCTACTGCCATATCCAGTATGCCTTCTCCTTCGTAACCTGAAGTAGTTTGTTCGGTAAAAGGATTGTAAACATAAATGGGGTCTTCAATCTTAGCCGGTTTCACGGTGCATTCAACAGAACCATCAATATCGCAGCTAATATCACCCACCACATTTAATTTGGGGCGTCCTTTACTGTACATCTTCTTAAATTGTTCCTTAGTAATAAGCTTCGGATAGCGTTCGTCCCAGTACATGCAGTTGATAAGCATGGAAAGATGAGGAATATATTTCTCAAACACTCCCCTGTACTTCTGAGGATTGCTGTAATAATCTTGTAAGTCGAAAGGCTGAGATGGATCAATAGGTTCCACAAGGTCTTCCTCTTTAAAGATTACTTTATAAATAATATTATTTGGAAGTTGCTTGCGGTTCTTAAGTGTTAAGAGCTTTTCAGGAGAAATTTCTTTAACAGGAAGCAAGCCGCATATTTCCTGTGCACCTTGTGAAACATTTCCATAACCTGTAAATCCAATAACAAATGGGCGTAAGCCTTCAGGACAACCATTTTCAGCAATTAACTGACCAATTGCCGAAATATCGTTTTTTGCATCAGTGAGGGAATGATAATGGCGGGCTTGTTTCAACTTGATGAATTTCGACTCATATCCATAATATTTAAGCCTTAAACCTAAAGCCCACAAAGAATTTATCATGCCTGCAAGCCCTGCATATTTACCGAAAAAGATCAGTCGTTTGTTTTGCTCGTCAACCACTTTTTCATAATCAATCAGGTTGCATTTCAACTCCATCATCTTCTTCAGCATGGGCATATTCTGCTTCTGCCCTTTTATCACATGCGAGAAGAAAATGTAAGTTTTATTAGGTTCCAGCATAGGAATGGGAACTTCCTTAACTCCAAAGATGATAGGGCAGCGTTTCAGCTCTTTTGCAACTTTAGCGCCTGCTTTAATAAATTCTTCTTCCTTAAATATTCTTTTCTCGGAAGACTGGACAACTATATCAATATTGTGGTGTTTTACAAGCCATTCAATATGCTTGGGAACTATGGGCACCCTGCGTTCCATTTCGTATTTATCCTCGTGCCTGATACCAATTACTAAGCTCATAATGATTGTTTTTATTAGTGAAAGAACAAATTCAAGGATTAATTATGCTGCAAACTTATAAAATTAAAATATAATGATTTTGTTTTACTGTAAATATTTTTTAGCTGAAACCTTTGTATGGTTTATGATTTAAGAAGATACGTTAACAGAACATTCCAGTTGATTTCGTTGCTTTTTATCCATGAGCAATTTTGCAGAGCACAAATAAATATGAATAATTTGATCACTTAATCACTTAAAGGATTGGATATAAAGAAAAATCTTTCAGTTTTTTAATTGTTAAAGAAAAATGTTTTATTTTTGTCCAAATAATTAATGATTCCTTATTAAAATTTAAACACATGAAGTTTACAAAGATTTTCCTAACGGCTATGATTGCCATTGTTTTAGCAGTTAATTCCAATATTAATGCTGCAAAAATAGCTGTAACAAATGTTGATGCCATTGCAGGTTGTGTATCTAACACTGGTGATACAACTGCCACAGCTTGTGATAGTTTCAAATGGTATGGAACAACTTATTATGTGTCGGGATTACCAACGAAAATTTTAACTAATGTTAGTCTATGCGATTCAACGGTGACATTGCATTTAACTATCAATTTTAGCACAACATCAAGCACTACACTGGCGGCTTGTGATAGTTTGAAATGGAATGGTACAACTTATTATACTTCCGGTGATAAAACATTTATAACAACAAATTCAAAGGGATGCGATTCAACCGCTACCTTGCATTTAACTATTAACCATAGCACAACATCCAGCAATACACTGGCAGCTTGCGATAGTTTGAAGTGGAATGGTACAACTTATTACACTTCTGGTGATAAGACATTTGTAACAACAAATGTAATGGGATGTGATTCAACAGCAACATTGCATTTAACTATAAACCATAGCACAACGGGTGATACAATTGCAAAAGCCTGCAATAGCTTTGCTTGGTATGGAAGCACTTTCTTTACTTCAGGTACTTCAACTAAAATATTTACCACTTCCGAAGGTTGCGATTCCACTGTTACTTTGCATTTGACCATCAATTATAGTAATACAGGGGATACTACAGCTACGGCTTGCAACAGTTTTGCATGGTATGGAACTACATATATTACTTCCGGTCAAAAGTATAATGTTTTGACTAATGCAGGTGGATGCGATTCAACAGTAACTTTACATTTGACCATCAACAACAGCACAACAGGAGATACTTCAGTAACAACCTGTAACAGTTTTATCTGGTATGGTATGAGCTACAATACAACGAGTACTCCGACTCATATAAAACCCAATGCAATGGGATGCGATTCTACTATAACTTTGCATTTAACAATAAATTATAGTAGTTCGATTGATACTATTGCTAAAGCATGTAACAGTTTTAATTGGAATGATAGCACTTATACAACTACTCCTTCTATTGCTCCTACTAAAGTATTGACTAATATGGCCGGATGTGATTCCACAGTTACTTTGCATTTAACAATTTACCAAACTCCTGCTAAACCTATAGTTGATTCTATTATTCAACCTACTTGTGCTGATTCTACCGGAACGATACTTATAACAACAACCGGTGCAGGATTAACATACAGTATTGATGGTGTAACTTTTACAGATACTACTGGCATATTCACTAATGTTATGCCAGGCAGCTACTATGTAACAGCAAATTCAGGCGGATGCCATTCAATCCCATCAAATGATACTACTGTAAAGGCGTTTTTACCTACTTTCACATTTACATATCCAACAAGTGGTGCTATCTTGTATAAGGGTATAAGCGATTCAATCAAATGGAACACCAATTGCACTAGCAGTAAGGTTAATATTGCCTTATATTTAATGTCAACTAAAGTTTACCAGATTGCAACTGATATTTTGAATAGTGGAAAATTTGCCTTTACTCCCCCTGTTTCGTTAATAGATACTAATAAATATAAAATTGTGATTAACAATATTGAAAATTCGGTATCGGTTACAAGCGCATACTTTTCTATTGAAACACCGCATTTATTGACCATTACTTATCCGAATAGCGGAGATACTGTATACAAAAAAGTAAATAATACCATTACTTGGAGCAGTGTTAATGTTACAGGCAGGGTGAAAATTGCATTATATAAAGGAACATCAAAAATCTTACAGTTAACTTCCGGTACTGCAAATACGGGATCTTTTGCCTATTTGCCTTCTACTAGTTTGGTGAATAGCAATAATTACAAAATTTTTATCAGTGATACAACCAATACAATAACTGGTACAAGTTCATATTTTACTATTGCTTCAACTTCTCCCGAAATAACATTTAGCGGCGATTTGATTAATGGTTTCGGAAATGTTCCTGCCGGGACAAAAATGGAAAAAACACTTACCATTACTAACACTGGCTATAAAACTTTAGTGGTCGATTCAATAAAATACCCTACCTGCCTAAGTGATTCTTTCTTTGGAAATTGGTCAAGTGGAAGTATTCTAATAGATTCCGCTAATAGTGTTACAGTAACTTGTAAACCAAATCAGGTTAGACCCTATAGTGGTTGGATTTATGTCTTTTCAAATTCGATAAATGGAAAAGATTCAGTTCTTACCACAATAACAGGAATTACGGGTATTAACGATGTTAACGCTGCTAATTCATTCAACGTATTTCCAAACCCTGCAACTGAAAATATTACTATTGAGAATATGCCTAAAACAAAAGCTGTAGTAGAAATTTCTAATGTCCAGGGGCGGTTAATTAATACTTTTACAGTTAATGGTGATAAAACCAATGTTGATATTTCATCATATCCAAGCGGGATGTATTTTATCAGCATGAAAACAGATAAAGGTTTAATTGTTAGAAAATTCATAAAAGAATAAATCCTTTTATTGCTTAATTGTTATGCAATTAAGCAATTTCTTAGAATGCGATTTTTTATTTGGCATAATTATTGAAAATTGTCAAGGCATATTCAATAAATTATTCATTTTTCAAAATATGACTTTATGAAAAAAACATTAGTTGTTGCTCTATTATTGAGCTTCTCGGGAATCTATGCGCAGAAATCAAACCTTATTTTCTTTGCAGAACAGGGAGAAAAATTTTCTGTAGTTCTTAATGGAGTACTTCAGAATTCAAAAGCAACAACAAATGTTAAGGTTATTGATCTAAATGCACCAAGCTATAAATTAAAGATCATATTCCAGGACTCTACACTTCCACCAATTGATAAAAATCTCATGTTCCATATGGGAACAGAAACTACCTTTAATATAAAGAAAAATAACAATGGCGAATATGTTGTCCGCTATTTTAATGAAGTGGCTATTGATCAGGCACCGCCTTCATCTGATGGACAATCAGTGGTAATGTTCTCTATGAGCGGCTCGTCGTCTGCACCTGCAAATACTACTACTTCAACAACGCAAACAACAACTACAACTGGGACTTCAAATTCTGGAGGTAATGTATCTGTGGGCGTCAACGTAGGCGGAAATAGTATAAATATGAATGTTGTTCCAACTGGTGTTTCAGTAAATGGAGCCACAACAACTACTACATATTCTACCACAACAACTACTTCTTCAACCGGTATTAATCCTCAGGCACTTCCAGTTCAAGATCAACCGGTTTATGTTATGCCCGGGTATTCTGGCCCTGTCGGATGCCCATATCCTATGTCTTCTGGTGATTTTGAATCATTGAAGAAAACTATTTCATCCAAATCATTTGAAGAAAGTAAACTAGATATTGCAAAAGAGGTAGTGGCTTCTAATTGCCTGCTTTCGTCTCAAGTAAAGGAAGTTATGAAATTATTCAGTTTTGAAGATTCAAAACTTACATTTGCAAAATATGCTTACGGGTATACTTTTGATATTGGAAATTATTTCAAAGTGAACGATGCCTTTTCATTTGAAAGTTCGATAGATGAACTTAATACTTATATCTCAGGATTTCATAAATAATAGTACTTTTGCATTGCTGAAATTATTAACTCTAAATCAATAAGAATTATGAAAACAAGAATCATTTTATTACTGGGTGTTGTTATGTTCTCATTTGCATGCAAACACATAAAAAGTACTGAAAAAACAACAGAGCCTGCGCCTACTACATATCGGGCAATTGTTTCTTTTGGCAGTTCCGGTTCGGGTATTGATTCAAAAACTTTAGCTTCACTGGAGTCCTATATTATTTCATTTGGAAAAGCAGAAGGAAAAACTTTAACATATGATAAAGTTCCTTGGGGCAAAGAAGGTGAAGTTGATTATTGTTTTTCTCTTTCAGAACTATCAAAGGGAAAACAAGGCGATTTTGTAAATGGACTTAAAAATGTTACAAAGTCATCAAAATTGGTAACTATCCAGGAGAATGTAGTAAGTGCTCATAAAAAATAAGTTGCTTAATTGATTTAATTATACGGGTCCTGCATCTTTAATGCAGGGCCCGTTCTTTTTTAAGAATATAAATTAAAAATACATGGGTGAATTCCATAGCTTTATCAGGGTATTAAGGAGTTGTTATTTTTTTAACACAAAAACGTCTGAGAAGAATAATTTTGTTCTAAATTTGTCACTCATATTTTTGCAAAAACTAATAAGAAGTTTAAACTAATATATTGGAGGAAAATTAAAATGGCTAAAGAAAAAAAGTACGTTTATTTTTTCGGGGGTAAAAAAGCCGAAGGAAAAGCTGAGATGAAGAACCTATTGGGTGGAAAAGGAGCTAATCTTGCTGAAATGGTTAATCTTGGATTACCTGTTCCTGCTGGTTTCTCAATTACTACCGAATGCTGTACTGCTTATTATGAGAACAACTGCAAGCTACCAAAATCTCTTGATGATGAAGTTTGGGCAGGAATGAAAAGAGTTGAAAAAGAAATGGGTATGAAATATGGCGACCCTGTTAACCCATTGTTATTATCATGTCGTTCCGGCGCCAGAAAATCTATGCCCGGTATGATGGACACTGTGTTAAATGTTGGTCTTTGTACTGCTACTATCCCCGGATTGATAAAAAAAACTAAGAACCCGCGTTTTGTTTGGGATTCATATCGCCGTTTGATAATGATGTATGCCGACGTTGTTATGGATAAAGCAGAAGGCCTAGACAAAAACATCCGCAAGAAACTTGATGATATGCTGGATAAATATAAACATCAGAAAGGTGTTAAACAGGATACCGATCTTAGTGCAAAAGACCTGGAAGTTTTAGCCGGAGAATTTAAAAAAACTGTGAAGAAAGAGTTAGGTACTGAATTCCCTGACAATGCAAAAGAGCAATTATTTGGCGGTATCAAAGCTGTTTTCAAAAGCTGGAATGGTAAAAAAGCTATTTCTTATCGCCGCATAGAAGGTATTCCAGACGATTGGGGAACTGCCGTAAACGTTCAGGCAATGGTATTCGGAAACATGGGCGATTCATCGGCAACGGGCGTTGCTTTCACACGTAATCCCGCCACAGGCGAGAATTTATTCTATGGCGAATGGCTTATCAATGCACAGGGCGAAGATGTTGTTGCTGGCATACGCACACCAAGTCCACTGAATAATGATACCAAGAATGATCAGAATAAGCATTTGCCCAGCATGCAGGAACAAATGCCAAAGACATATAAGGAGCTTGTTAATATCCGCGCTATTCTGGAAAAGAATTACAAGGATATGCTAGACATTGAATTCACGATACAGGAAAGCAAGTTATACATGTTGCAATGCCGCGTTGGGAAACGTACCGGTACTTCGGCATTGAATATGGCTATGGATATGTTTAAAGAAAAACTGATTGACGAAATGACCGTGGTTACGCGTGTTGAACCGGCTCAGTTAGATGAATTACTGCACCCAATTTGTGATCCAAATGAAGAAAAGAAAGTTTCTGTTCTTGTAAAAGGTTTGCCTGCAGGCCCCGGTGCCGCAGTCGGACAATTGGTATTTACAGCTGAGGATGCTGTTGCATGGGTTCGTAAAGGTAAGAAAGTGATACTTCTTCGCGAGGAAACCAATCCGGAAGATGTAGAAGGTATGCGCGCTGCTGTTGGTATCTTAACTGCCCGTGGCGGTATGACTTCTCACGCTGCTCTTGTAGCTCGTGGATGGGGTAAATGCTGCATAGTTGGTGCAGGAAAACTTCATGTTAATGCTGCTTCAAAAACAGCTAAGATTGAAGGAACAACCATCGTTTTAAAAGAGGGCGATTTTGTAACATTGAACGGAACCAAAGGTCATGTCTATCAGACTGCACTGAAACTAATGGATGCTACAGAAAATCCGAGATTCAAAGCATTTATGACCATAGTTGATAAATACCGCACTATGGGAGTTCGCACCAATGCTGAAACACCGGAAGATGCAAAGATTGCCCGTGAATATGGCGCAGAAGGAATCGGACTATTTCGCACAGAGCATATGTTCTATGGTGTTGGTTCAGAAAAACCATTGCTGGCTCTTCGCAAAATGATATTAAGCAATACACTTGAAGAACGCAAGAAAGCACTGAGCGAATTGTATCCTTATATGAAAAAAGATATCAAAGCTACATTGTTGGCTATGGATAAACTTCCTGTTACGTTCCGTTTACTTGACCCGCCTTTACATGAGTTTGTCCCTCAAAGTCTTGATAAGCAAGCTGAACTGGCAAAGGAATTGAATATAAAAGTTGCTGACGTTGCTAAACGTGGTGAAGCATTGCACGAAAATAATCCAATGATGGGCCATCGTGGTGTTCGTTTAAGTGTAACATATCCGGAAGTTTCGGAAATACAATTCCGTGCTATATTCGAATCAACTCTGGAGTTGATAAAAGAAGGACATACCCCGAAACCTGAGTTAATGGTTCCAGTTACCTGCGAAGTTGGTGAACTGGATGTTACCAAGAAAATAAACGACAGGGTTATGGCCGAAGTTTGCGCGAAATTCAAAGTAAAAGCGCTTCCTTATTATATGTATGGAACCATGATCGAAATTCCGCGTGCCTGCTTGCTTGGCGACCGCATGGCGAAAACCGCCGAATTCTTTTCGTTTGGAACGAATGACCTGACCCAGATGACATTTGGATTTAGCAGGGATGATATTGGCGGTTTCATGAATGAATATCTTGACCAGAAGGTTTTGGCTGCCGACCCTTTCCAGACTATCGATCAGGATGGAGTAGGGCAGTTAATTGAAATGGCTGTTAAAAAAGGTCGAGCTACACGAGGCAATTTGAAAGTGGGTATTTGCGGCGAACAGGGCGGCGATCCTGCTTCGGTTGAGTTCTGCTACAAAACAGGTTTAAGTTATGTAAGTTGTTCGCCTTTCCGCGTGCCTATTGCAAGGCTTGCAGCAGCCCAGGCAGCTATTAAAGGACAAAAGGCCCTTAATGGAAAAGCTTCTTCGAAAAAAGCAACTAAAAAGAAAAATAAATAGAGTTTTATTTTTATTAAAAAGGCAGCTGTTTCGCTGCCTTTTTTGTTTATAATTTTGAGGATGATTCCGCATTCTTATTTGCAACCATTTTTATTTCTTTGCCTTGCTATAAATTTATCTACTTTTGATGAATCAATAATTAACTAAATATTTAACATTAAAATATAAACAAATATGTCATGTAAATGTTGTTCGGGCGGAACGTTGGATCTGTCGGCTTATGGTATCCGCGAGGTAAAAGATGTATGTTATAATTTGTCGTACGACGAATTGTATAAAGAAGAAACGCTGCCTGTTCTTGAAGGCCTGGAAAAAGGTTTTGTTACCAATACCGGTGCGCTTAATGTTGATACCGGCATTTATACCGGTCGTTCGCCAAAAGATAAGTATATTGTAAAGGAAGAAACTTCTGAAAAGAATGTATGGTGGGCTGCCCCCAACAGGAAAGGTTCGGATAATAAACCTATTTCTGAAGACATCTGGAAATCCCTTAAACAGATTTCGCAGGATCAATTAAGCGGCAAAAAGCTTTACGTGGTTGATGCTTATTGCGGCGCTAATCCCAACACCCGTCTTAGTCTTCGCCTTGTTACCGAAATTGCATGGGCTGCACATTTTGTAAAGAATATGTTCATTCGACCTACTGAAGAAGAATTAAAGAATTTCAAACCAGACTTTTCCATATTGCATGCATGTAAGGCTACAAACCCTAACTGGAAAGAACAGGGATTGAACAGCGAAGTGTTTGTTGCATTCAATCTTAAAGAACGTATGGCTGTTATTGGCGGCACATGGTACGGCGGCGAAATGAAAAAAGGTATGTTCTCTGTTATGAATTATTTTTTACCTCTCAGAGGAATGGCTTCCATGCATTGTTCTGCCAATATGGGCAAAGCAGGCGATACAGCTATTTTCTTCGGTCTATCGGGAACAGGAAAGACCACTCTCTCAGCCGACCCTAAACGTTTGCTAATTGGCGATGATGAACATGGCTGGGATAATGATGGTATATTTAATTTCGAAGGTGGTTGCTATGCAAAGTGCATTGACCTCAGTAAAGAAAAAGAGCCCGATATTTATAATGCCATTCGCAGGGATGCACTACTTGAAAACCTTGTTTATAATAAGGACAATGGGGCAATTGATTATAAAGATGGCTCAAAGACAGAAAATACAAGGGTTTCTTATCCAATTTACCATATTGACAATATTGTGAAACCTGTTTCTAAAGGTACACATCCAAAGAATATCATTTTCCTGACAGCAGATGCTTTCGGCATTTTACCTCCTGTATCAAAGCTAACCTATGATCAGACAATGTATCATTTCTTAAGTGGATATACAGCTAAGGTTGCCGGAACTGAAAGAGGTATTGTTGAGCCAACACCTACTTTCTCTTCTTGCTTTGGCGCTGCATTCTTATTATTGCATCCAACTGTATATGCCCAGGAACTAGCTAAGAAAATGAAAGAGCATGGTTCCTCTGCTTATCTTGTAAATACTGGATGGATAGCCGGCCCATGTGGAACCACAGGTCATCGTATTGATATTCCTTCTACGCGTGCCATCATTGATGCTATTCTTGATGGTTCTATAGAAACATCTGAACTTGAAGAATTACCTGTATTCGGTTTAATGATTCCTAAGTCAGTTAAAGGAGTTGACAGTAAAATATTAAATCCCCGCAATCTCTGGCAGAAACCTGAAGAATGGGATGTCTCTGCTGTTAACCTTGCTAAAAAGTTCATTGCTAATTTCGATAACTTCACTGATAATGAAGAAGGAAAACGTCTGGTAGCAGCAGGTCCAAAGATTTAAGAAACATAAAATTTCTTGAATATAAAAGCATGGATTTTCTGTGCTTTTTTTATTTTCATTACAAATATTATAATTGATAAAGATTCATATCGTTTAAATCTAACTGTTAAAATTAATTATTTTCTTGTTTGTTATATTAATCCTATTTATCTTTGTAATGCGAATTAATTATTTACTAATTTAAAATCTAAATTAATGGCAACAGGGAAAGTTAAATTCTTTAACCGGAAAAAGGGTTACGGATTTGTCATGGATGATGAATCACAAAAGGAAATCTTTATTCACGTTACCGGTTTGGTTGATCGTGACCTGAAAGAAAATGATGAAGTGATTTTTGATATCGCTGAAGATGAGCGAGGCAAAAAGGCTGTCAATGTAACGAAAAAATAGACCCTTTATCTTTTCGTTAAAAATGAATCCCGATATGCATTTGCAGATCGGGATTTTTCTTTAATTACATAAGGATACTATTTTGATCTGATCCAGACTTCATAGGAATAAGTTATTGTCTTCTTTTCCTTTAAAGAAAAAGGAACTTCCCAGTTGATCTCTGTACTTGGGTTTAATCCATAATATTTGCCTGTTTTCTTTATCTTTCCACCATCGCTAACATCAGTAACTTCAGCAGTAAGGGTTTTTGTAAGCGAAAGAGTGATCTTCTTATCCTGCAGGTTTTCGATAATGATCGAGCCTTTTAAGATTACCCTTGGAATAAGATTCCCTACCGAATTTTTTTGTTTCATCTGTTTTATTTATTTCTTCTTCCGTATTCTTCACAATAACATCAGGCGCCCTTGATAATTGTATAGATACATCACTGCTGACAGGAGTATATTTCAATTGGTCCTGTGCAAGAGGCTGAAGGTTTTCGTCCATTACAAATACAGGAGCAGTGGTGAAAGGATTTGCTGAAGTATTGGTTAGCTTAAGCGAATGAAATACTTCAAATTTCTGTTCTGGATCATTTCCCACATAAGTATTGATACTATAATTTACAACGTCAGAAATATTAACTTCGTAAACATCTTTATAAGGTATGTTATAAGAAAATATCTGGAAACTTGTTTTAATATCTTTCGACAGGGACACTTTCCCTATTTTATACATGTAAAGATCGTTTGTCTTTTCGCCTTCTGTGGAATAATTTGAATAATCATCATATGCATAAGTTGGAGGTGCAGGAGGAATATTGTTTTCATTTGTATTATATGCTTGGTATGCATTGGTCTGGGTTACTATATTATTATCTAACGATAATTTAGGTCTTGCGTTATAGATAGTTGATATATTTGTTTGGTACATCTGTGCTATGGGGTCAACTGTAAGGCCATAGTAAAACTGAGGATTGCCAACGGTTAGAGTAAGGTCGGCATCATTGATATCTTCAGTATTATTTTCAACCAGGGCTTTCATTTCAAGTTGTAGTTCTTTATCACTTATCAATTTCACATTGTATGAAGGTATCCATTGTATGCCAGATTGCATATACATCAGCTTTAGAGGTGTATTGTCAATGTTCTTGCTGAATTCTATTTTGGCTGTGCGAACCAATGAATCTTCCTGCATTTTATCGGCAGGGACATCTTCTACAGAAAAGTCATTAATATAAGTAGAAAGCATATACATGGTTTTTCCATCAGTAGTTTTAATTTTAAGCGTGTTGGAAGCTTTATAATAATCCTGTAGTAAGCCACTTGCTTCATGGGAAGTTTCAGTACCAATTTTATAACTGATTTTAACTTTCTTTCCTTTATTTGCATATATTATATCAGTAATATTTTCTGCCGGCATCATTTTCTTAATAGTATCCGTTTTATATGTGATCTTGGATATATTAACATCTTTAACGGTATTTATCCAATATGTTCCCAGCAAAGGTTGAGATGGAATTTCTAACGAAACCTTAGCATTCTTGGGATACACGGTTCCTTCTTTCAAAATAAAATAAGTTCCGTTCTTAAAAACGTTAACTTGTGTTGTCTTTAATGTTGACTGCGGAAATGCCAGATTCCATGCTATAAACAGCATAGGCAATAAAAGAAGTTTTTTCATAATAGATGGTTTAGGTTAATGAATAAGTAAGTGTTCTGAACAAACAAATTTAATCAAAAAAATAAAAGCAGGTTCTTTGACCTGCTTTTATAAATGTTATCATATTAAATCTTATGTATTCAGCATAACGGGCATTACAAGCATCAGCAAATCTTCATTCTTATTGTCTTTATTGATAGGAAGAAGTAATCCTGCCCTGTTTGGTGCCGACATTTCAATGCATACTTCATCCGAATCTATGATGTTCAGCATTTCAAGAATGAATTTTGAATTGAAACCTATTTCCATGTCTTCTCCATCATACTGACAGGTAAGACGTTCTTTTGCTTCGTTTGAAAAATCAAGGTCTTCGGCAGAAAGTGTAAGTTCTTTTCCGTTTATTTTAAACCTTACCTGGTGTGTTGACTGGTTTGAGAATATTGATACACGCCTGATTGCATTTAGGAAAGGAATCCTTTCAATGGTCAGTTTGTTAGGATTCTCAGTAGGAATAACCGCTTCGTAATTCGGGTATTTACCATCAATTAGGCGACAGATAAGCTGGTACGAACCAAATGCAAAGAAAGCATTGGTATTGTTGTATTCTATTTTTACTTTGCCATCTTCATGAACAAGCAGATTCTTCAATTGGTTCAAAGGTTTCTTGGGAAGTATGAATGAGGCATTTTCTGCTGATTTAGCATCAGTACGTGTGTAGCGAACAAGCTTATGGGCATCGGTAGCTACAAAAATAATATTCTGTGCTGACAACTGGCAATACACACCAGACATTACTGGACGAAGCTCATCGGTGCCGGTAGCAAAAAGAGTTTTACCTATAGCATTGGCAAGGATTTCAGATTCCAGCATAATAGCTGAAGAACTTTCGAGCATCGGAGTTTTAGGGAATTCATCAGCATTATGCCCCGAAAGCTTATACTTTCCTTCGCCTGCAGATAGTTCAATAGCAAAAGTTGATTTGGTATCTATAGTGAATTCAACCGGTATGTCAGAAAATGTTTTCAGCGTATCGAGCAATATCTTAGCTGGAACAGCCACACTGCCTGTTTTATCGGCTTTGGTAATGGCTACTCTTGCTGTCATGGTGGTTTCGAGGTCGGAGGCTGAAATGGTCAATCCATCTTTATCCAATTCGAATAAAAAATTATCAAGAATAGGGAGGGTATTGCTGCTGTTTATCACTCCGCCTATAGCCTGTAGCTGTTTAAGCAATAATGTACTGGATACTATAAATTTCATACTTTCTGTGTTTTTGAATTAGTTTACAAACGTACAGGAAATTTTATAAATACACAAATAGAAGAATAAAATCTTTTTTACGAAATTTCCTTTCTGTTCTCTTTACTGAGAACAATACTGACTTACTTAATTCGCTTTAGGATTCATTATTTTCCCCATGAACAAAATGCTTCCTGTTACATTGTCCTTTAATAAGAAAAATAAAAGGATGGTCGGCATTGAATGTTTTTATATTATTATTTAGAATTTTTGACTTTGTAACCATTACTACAGCCGTTGCAGCAGCAGCTTCTGTTCCCGATTCATTCACATTTATAAAAGCCTGATGTATAACATGAGAAATTTTTAAACTTTGATTTCCCGTCATACCTGAAAAATCCGCATCATTGCTGAAAGCAATCGGCATACCCATTTTTTTTAACGCTTCATCAAGTTTAAAATCAAATGTTGTTGTATATTTCGGTAACGATAAATCAACATTTGCTACTTTTAAAGAATTTAATACTTGTGAATAGAGTTCCTTGTTTAATGATTTTTCTAAAGCTTCAATTCCATCTTTTTCTTTTGGCAGAAAAATCAACATAGATAATTTCTTTTCTTTATATGGAATTTCCACTGCCTGCATATCAGAATTCTCATAATACATTAAGATTCCGGTTCTTTTCATAATGGGAATATGTATAGTATCATTTGAATTAAGGTAGAATGGTTTAACTTTTGTTTCTGATTCTTTAAAAGCATTTTCCCAATTATCTTTAAAATAAATAGCATTTACCAATATTAATCTTGTTGTACTATCAATATCTTTCTTTTTAACTAACTCCTTAATCTTATCTTTTGTTTTTTGTTCCACCCAGCTATTTAATTCTTTTCTTGCTTTTTCCCTATCTGCTGCATTTATAAAATCAACATTTTCAAGAATAGAATTATAATTTGCCTTAACCAGAGTAAAAAACGATTCTAAGAATTTATAATCTTTCTGCGCCCATAATGAATTCGCCATAAATAATTGGGTTCCGCCAATAGTATCCTTTTCATTTTTTTCAATCAATGTATGGAAATCATTATGAAAAGTGTTTTGTTCCAAGCTGAAACACAAAGTTTGATTCATTTGCTTTTCTGTTTCACCCCTTGCTCCGGCATAAGTCATGGCAAGCGCAGTAGATATGCTGAAAGGTGAAAAGAATAGGTTTTGACTCGGTTTTTCAGTTTTAACTTCCGAATAAAGCTTAAAGGCAAAATGATTATTACTATCGGCAATTGAAGTATTGCTTTGCGCATAACCACTTATTCTTATAAGAATAGCAATGGAAGTAATTAATAAATGTTTCATAAAGAAAGAATTCAATTTAGTTCAAACGAGATAGAAATTGCAATAGTTTTTTCAATTATTGTCATTTTTATGTTATAACAAGTTTTATTTTAACTTTAATTTTTCCATCAAATCACCAAGGCGTATTTCTTTCTGGGTTTCTCCAATTTCTCCTGTTGCATATTGCTTTTTTATATCAACATCCAACCAATGGGTGCCACAGACAGAAGTTGTATAATCAGTAGGGGTTTCATAACCATCGGCATTACATTTATTAAATGCAATTACATAATATTATCCAACTATAAAATCTGAAATCAAAGGTCTGCAATCCTTACCAGTGCTACCCCAAAAAGAGATAGTATCTCTCGTCTCAGTTCCTTTATAAACCTGAAATATTTCTAATTCTTGTGCCGTTTGCACCCCATACCTGTTTATAATACTAAGATTTTTTATAACCTTTACCAGTGCCACCATTCCTGTTGTGGGTGCAATTGTCAAAAAGTTCCCGGTAGAGTTGCACTCACAGGCAATTATTTTCTGAGTAAGTGTTAGAACTAAAAGTGCCAGTATTGTAATATGTTGTTTCATCGAATTGGTTATAACTTAATTATTATTTCACTTTTTGTTATTAGATGCATTTTTTAAAAATTTCTTTTCTGTATGCTTTGCAAGCTTATTTGCAGCCAAACACTTTATACCTTTGAAATAGAAGATACAAATGTGCTTGCAAATATGTTTGTAATTTAATATTGAAATGATGACACCTTTGTTAATTAACTATTCTTTCTTTACTGTATTCTTCTTTTACTGTATCCTATTACTGTATCCTTCTTTAATAAATCCATTTCCTTTTTTAATACATCCTGTATTGAATCCTGTCTGGCTTTATATAATGAATCCTTTTTGGCTTCTTGTATTGAATCTTGTCTGGCTTTTATTTCATTATCTTTTTTACATTCATAAAAATTACCGAATACTCCAAAATATTTTTTAGAAATTTTATGATATTTTTCATATGCACCAACTCCATAAGTGTACTTAAAATATGAAAAAATAAAATAATTATTCTCTCTACCATAACTAAAGTCACTCTCATCTTTCAACGTTTTATTATCCATTTGATAACCTTGTGAACTTAAATACTCTTTAAATCCACTATTAGAAGGATTTGTAATGATTAAAATAAGAATAATACTTCCCAAAATGATAAGAAAAATCTTTTGAGTTTTTTTACTTATTTTATTTAAAATCTTTTTCATTTTATGATTTATTTTTTTGTCGCTAAAAAAAGTGTAAATTATTTATCGGGATTTTCAACTGTTTCATTTATGTAATAGTCAATTAAATCACCTTTGAAAATAACGAGAATTTTATTAAAGTCATAATCCAAATACAAATCCACACCATTAGATTTTATTTCAGGATTTGCTGCAATAATTTTAGATACCCTAAAAATAAAACAACCTTCGTTAGAATGATTCTTCGAATTAATGATGTTTCTTAATTCAGAATACTTTTTATTGCTTACCGAAATTTCAGCAATGTAATGCCTCCGGTGTGTCTTATAGTGAATTTTCAAAATATAGGTACTGTCTGTCTTTGTAATGTCCGTTATCCTCCCTTCAAAGTTTATCAGTTTATTGCTATCAATAAACATTTCTTGAAAACGACAAGTAAATATATCTGAGGTGTCCCACCCCGAAACTGCTTTGTATTTTACTGCAAGGTCTTTAATTGATTTTTCATTTGAAGTTTCCAGTTCTGTTCCTTTTTGTTCTATCGCTTTTTGTTTCTCTTCTTTAATCTCTTTTTCAGATTTACCGCATGAAATCATAAGCAACATGAAACTAAGAAATAATATTTTTTTAAAATTTGTTATCATTTTTATTGGTTTTTAGTTAATTTAAGCATTGGCTATAACGTTTGAAGGATTTATGCAGTAAGTATTGGGGGGATTTCCGCAGACTCTTCAAAGTTAGCGATTCTGCCCCCCAATACTTATTGCATAAATCCTATGTTAGCGGTTAGTGCCGTCTTACGTGTCGTTCAGTTCTACTATATTTCGCCCGTTTCATATATTTCGTCATAAACTTTGTCAGTAAAAATACTGAAAGAATAAGTCGGTTGTTTCCCCTTATTATACGTATCCATAGCTTTTGCAATTATCCGTTGTCTAAATGGTATATGAATTGTTTTTGCAGTTCCATTCTCCATTCTTTCCTTAAGAGCTTTAGGGAGATATTTTCTTAATTCGTCTGCTGTTGGGGGATTTGGGTCTGCAATGATTCTGTTCTTTTCATTCACATAAACAACAATTATTGGCATTTTACAAACATCAATTGCGTACTCAATTTCAAAGGGAACAAAGTCATCATCTAATTTTGTAGTATCGCCTACTATTAGCAACATTCTTTTGCTCTTATTTAATCTTTCTTTAAGAGTTCTTTTTATAGTTTCTTCTTTGCTGCCTTGACGAATTGAAGGTCCTCTTTCGTGTGGATTAATAAGTTCAAAATCCTTACCTTCCATAGCATCCCAAGCGGTAAGCAAGCGGTAGTATTTAATGTCCGATGCGAACATATCCTCGTTTCCATCGGCTGCAAAAGCAACATAAGTTGGCATATTTTAATTGTTTAAACTTGTTTGGGGAATTGATTTACCTAAAATTATAGTTACAAAAATAAAAGTTACAATAAGTTGTATCATTGAAATGGAATTACCTAAATCGGTGTTAGGGCTTACAACTGCATAGTTTGCAGCTAATGAATTTGAAATGCTATACCATATAGATTTTACATATGTTGCGTTAACATTCCAATTAAATTCATTGACGTAAGGATGCCTATATAGATATGAAAAACAAAGTTCCGAAAAACCAACAGCAAGAATTAAATTTATAAACCGTCTGCGTGTTCTATGCTTTTCAAAGTTATCGGTGTTCAGTGCTTCGTCTGTCCAAATATGATAATAAAAATAACTATACAAGTTTGTAATAAGTAAATACCAAATAAAAAATGTTAGGAAACCATTAGTCCACGCGAGTTTGGTAATAAGTAAAACGAAAACCCATTTTAAAATAATAAATATGTCAACTGATAATCTTGAATACGTGAGTTTATAATCGGTATCATTCTTTTTCGGATTTATTATCTTACCAACATATTTAAACCATTCAACCATTGTCAAATATTTAATATTGTCAATAACAAACTTTAAAATTGAATACAATAATCCGTTTTTCATTTGTTATATACTACCAGTTGCGATTAATGCGCATATTATAACAGGAACACTTCCTTTGACATTGAAAATAACTTTGCCCATTGAAGAATTTCCTTGCCTCATATATTCACCATCATAATTGAATAAAACATTTCCCATACTTGAACTACCTTGCCTAATATCTTTTTTGTCAATATTAAACAATAGTATTCGCCCATACTTGAACTACCCTTCTTTATGTTCTTCCCATCCCAATTAAAAAGAGTAGTACCCATACTAGAACTTCCTTGTCTAATATATTCGCCATCAAAATTCAAAACAACAGTTCCCATACTTGAGTTCCCTTGTCTTAAATAATTGCCATCCCAATTGAATAATACTTTACCCATTGAGGAATTACCTTCTCTAATTTCTGCGTTCATTTTTATTTTTTATTAATTTTATTTCTTGTTTGTCCGATTAAAGTTTGCACTACGCTTCGTGGCATTACCGCTAACTTGTTTATAGCTTCACCTTTGTGGTGAGCTAAATATCGTTTTTGGGGAGATTGCTTCACCTTTGGTGTATAATCCTATAAGTCGAAATCGTCCAAAGGATTCTTTACATTCTGTAAACTTTTCATACTTACCCAATGGATTACCCTTTTCTATTAGCTTTTGATATGTTTCCTGTTCATCAAATAATCCTTTGTTGCCTGTTTGCTTGTATGTTGCCATATCTGTTATTTTTTTGATAAAGATAAGCAGAACTACTGAATTATCTTATATCTTGAATTTTTAGAAGTCCCCTTAAGATATTCATTAAGATTTAATTGATTATCTTTAAATTTTTGAAATGTATGAATATACATTAAATCCATATAATAATAAGCAAGAACTTGCCTTTTTGCTTCATCAATATCTAGGTTTGTTGGTTGTATCATATAATTTTTTTTAATCATTAATTTATTTTCCCTACCCTTTTAAAGGATTTTCGGCTTACTCCTTATTATTTAATAGCAAATGTAATATTTTTTAACAAAATAATTTTTTTTTATTTGTGAATTAAAAAACAAATAGTATCTTCGTAACCAATTTAATTCTAAAATTCA
>CAWHOW010000010.1:0-14445 GCA_963831005.1 uncultured Bacteroidota bacterium | reverse complement strand
TGAAACAAGGAACCCACTGGAAGGCTTCACGCCGGGGGTAATGTATTATTTCCGTGTAAAACCGGTGCTGCCTTTAAAAGCCAAAACAGGGATACAGGGCGAAGGCAACTGGAGCCAGATAGTGAAAATATTGGCTAAATAGTAAAGAAGTGCAGGGTGAATAGTGAAATTTTGGCTGTTTTTCACTATTCGCTTTTGTTTTTTTGAAAATAAATTAAGGGGACTTCTAAAAATTCAAAGCACGTCATTGCGAACGTAGTGAAGCAATCTAAAAATCAATGAGATTGCTTCAGTCGTTCCTCCTTCGCAATGACGAATTTCATAATTATTAGAACCCCTCTTAATGTTTAACTTTAAAAAAGGAGAAATTATGAAAAAAACATTTACAACATTAGCTTTGCTAGCCTTTTTTAGCATGTTTGCAACGGCACAAACAACTTTGTACTCTACCGATTTCGGAACATCTAATACATTCCCGGCAGGATGGACTGCTTCGGGCGGCACTACTTTATGGACTGATAATTCTACCAGCCCTTCATCGGGCTATGCAGGCGCATCAGGCGGCGATAATGCCGATAACGGAACCAGCGGAACAGCAATGCTGATATTTAATAACGGCTTATCAACGGCGGTTTATAGCGGTATTGTTGTTACCTGGGGCGGAAGAATGACATCCACAGGGGCATCTCCCACGTTCCAGTGGAGTATCGACGGTACCAACTGGAATACTGTAAGCTTTACTGACGTTAGTAACAACTCCACATGGGGCCTGGTTACTGTAAATTTACCTTCAGGTGCATCGGGAGTAAGCAATCTTGAATTCCGGTGGACGTCCAATTCCGCCGCCGGAACTTACCGTATGGATGACTTTACCGTAAAGGGTACGTCAACCACAGGCGCACAGGGACCAACAGGCCCTACCGGTGCAACAGGACCCACGGGCGCAACGGGAGCAACAGGAACTACCGGTCCTACCGGCTTAGGATATGCAGGCTTAACTTCTGCTACCTCTTTCACTATAGGAACAGGTTCAAAAACATTTACTACCAATTTGGCATCAACAGCAACTGCTTTTACGGTAGGAAACCGTGTAAGAGTAGCTTATTCAACAACACCATCCGATTATATGGAAGGTTCAATTACTGCATTTACTTCAACTTCGTTAACAGTTAACGTGGATTATGTAGGAGGTACAGGAACGTGGGCATCGTGGAATATTACTGTTGCAGGAGCGATTGGAAGTACAGGGGCTACAGGCGCAACAGGAGTACAAGGAATAACCGGACCGACAGGGGGAACGGGTGCAACGGGGACGCAGGGAATACAGGGGGTTACAGGACCTACAGGTATAGCAGGAGCGACTGGTGTACAAGGAATTCAGGGTGTAACCGGTCCAATTGGCCCGACTGGTTTAGCAGGAAGCAATGGCACTAATGGTACTAATGGCACTAATGGTTCGCAAGGCATACAGGGTGTTGCGGGTACAACCGGTGCAACAGGTTTAGATGGTTCCATGCAGGGCAGCAATTTTATCAAGGCATTTACAAATGCTGATTTAATTTATGAAAGAGACCCTATTCTTCCCACTCATAATTATTACTATTCTTTATTGGTACATCATAACCTGAATAGCAATTTTGTATTTATGCAGGTTTACGACAGCACAAATACAGATGTAACTATTGTAAATAATTTACAGGACTCCATTATTGATGCAAATAATATAAAGATAATAAACTTTAGCACTAATGATAGCGGTAATGTAATACATGGCACATGGCATTGCATCTTAGGAATAAATGGGGTGCAGGGACCAACAGGCGCTACAGGTACATTTAATGGAAGCCCATTAGATTCGTTAACCGTAAACGGTTTTATTAAAACTGATAGCATGAGGGTTACAGGGTCTTTGCATATAGGTGATAGTTCTTTAGTATTGGGAGGTACTCCAATTTCCGGAAATGATTTAATTCAATCCAATCACCAGGCAATAAGTTTTGGAAGAGAACTTCCTCCTCCTCCTTTTACAGTTAATTATTCAAATATAAATATAGGCATAGGAACACAATCACCAAATTACAAACTGCAATTGTATGATAAGCCATTCCGGAATTTAATAAATGATCCGGTATATATGCAAGTTACCAATAATGCTACTGGATCTGCTGCAAACGAAGGTTTCCTTGCAGGTATAGATGCCACAGGTGATGCCCAATTAAACCAGCAGGAAGACCAGGACATGCAATTTTATACCGGTTCCGTTGCAAATAATAATAACGCTTTGCATATGATTATTAAAGGAGTTGCCGGTACAACCCAAGGTTTTGTGGGCATAGGCAATGTTTGGACTAATGGTACAGGGTTCACAAACCCGCAATCATTTTTGCATATAAACAATTGCTATACTGAGCCAGCTTATCTTCAAATTACCAATGCAGCAACCAATATTTCTACTTATGTTTATGCCCCTGCAGCTAACGATGGTTTTAAAGTGGGCATAGATCCATACGGCAACGCACAACTAATGCAGCAGAATGATTATAATATGGAATTTTATACAGGCTCTGTCGCTAACGGCACAAATGCTATGCGTATGTTTATTCAGGGAAATACTGGTCCATCATATGGTTTTATTGGTATAGGCGATAATTTTGGATCACCACAAAACCGTTTGCATTTACATCAGGGTACAAATGCAGCAACTAACAATTTTGTTTACACACAATGGACAAATTTTAATACCACTGGCGGTGCCAGACCTGCTGCTATAAGTGGTTTCCTTGCAGGTATAAACGCAACAGGAACAGCACAATTAAACCAACAGGAAAATCAGGATATGACATTTAATACAGGTTCAGGAGTCTTAAACGCTCAGCGTATGATTATTAAAGGGCAGGCAGGACCAACACAAGGATATGTAGGTATTGGCACCCCTAACAGTACTAACCCTGATCCTATTATGCCCTTGCATATTTGGGGCGATGATACTCATCCAATACTCGAAAACTGGAATCCGGGTATTTATATGGATAACTATTCTGTTATTGCTTGGAGTAATTATGACTATTCAAATCCAACCACTCCATTACCAAATCTTTTTTTTATGGGAATGCCTTCTTCTGTGCCTGCCGGGGATTTTTATTGTGGTATGGCAACAAGTTTATTATATGGAACTATTCCCAGTTATTCTTTCCGAATTATTGGCAATCCTAATCCACAGATAGCAGGTAATTCACCACTTTATACCCCGGCTGGTGTCAGTGATATTGAATTTATCCACAGCGCTTATGCTGATAATTATTTAGGTATAGGGCTAGCCGGTAATAATGCTTCTTTAACAATTCCGGTTTATACTCCTGGTAACAGGGTAACTATAGCTTCCTTTCCGGGCGATCCTTATCTTAATGCAACATCTCCATATGCTCAACAGCCTGGCGGCAGTAGCGGATTGCAGTTTATTAACCTAACCAGCGCTTCCTCGCCTAAAACTAATCCTCCTACTAACAATGTTCTCAGCGTTGATGCCAGCGGTAATGTAATATTAATACCGGGTGGGGGAGCCGGTGCTACACTAGCTGCCGATAATGGTTTATTAATTAATCCAAATAATGATGGTTGTACTACACAGCCTCATGTTGAATTGGGTGGGTTTTTGGATAGAAATACAGAAATTCAACTTTATAGTACAACTTGTGATGCAGGGAACTATAACCTGTATTTTTCAGGACAAACTACTACAGACGCTACTTATCCTTATAGTAATGTCGGCATTGGAATTCCCATGGGTTCTCCCTCGGCTCCACTTGCTGCTAAACTGGATGTGGAACAAGATAATGGAGTTAATAATTCTAATACACCAGTAATTACAAATGATGCTAATAATGAGAATGTTTATTCAATTGGAATAAACCAATTAAATACATTTGATGGACAATATATAGATGATGGTGAAGTCATTGGTATAAGGTCTGATGTAAATGGGACGACTAATTCTCAAAATGTTGGAGGAAAATTTATTGCAGAAGAATGTTATAATAATTTAGGTGGTGAATTTGTAGCACAAAATGCTCAAACTAATGGTTCAAATACAGGAGCATCCTTTAGTGCTTTTGGAGGTACGGGAGTTATTAATACAGGGGTACTATCAAGTGCAAGTGATGGACTAAATAATTATGGAGTTATAGGTGTAGTCAATTCAAATTCTTCTGGAACCATTTCTAATATAGGAGGATATTTTTTGAATGGACCATTAACTGCCATTACAGGTAATTACGGTGTTTATGCACAAGCGCCAGTTAATAGTACAAGTTGGGCTGGTTGGTTTCAGGGTAATGTAAATATAAATGGTCCAAATTCAACTGTAAATGGTAATGCTATGACAAGCGACAGATTGTTTAAAACAAATATTGATTCTATACATAATGCTTTAAATATTATAAACCAACTAAAGCCAAAAAGTTTTTATTTTGATACAACAAATATTTATGGGTTAAATTTCAACTCAGCTAAACAGTATGGCTTAATTGCCCAGGATGTTGAACCCATATTACCCGAGTTAGTTGGTTCTATTAATAAGCCTGCAACTTATAATTCCTCGGGAACATTGATAACTTCGGCTATTACCTACAAAACGCTGAATTATAATGCGTTTTTTGCAATCATATTAAAAGGTATGCAGGAGCAGCAATCTCAAATCAAATCTAAAGATTCTGTAAATTCAATATTGAATAATCGCATTGATAGTTTAAAAAATGTTGTTGCGGGTTATGCATCAAGGTTTGATTCACTTGAAGCTATGATCAGCAGGTGTTGCGGACAAAATTCAAAAACAATATCTACGGGACAAAATAATAACGAAACCCCGAACAATGTTCAATATGTTAAACTTTCAAATGAAAATGCAATTATTTTGAACCAGAACGATCCTAACCCCTTTGCCGAGGAAACCGATATTACTTATTTCCTCCCCGAAACTGTGGGTAACGCAACCATCATGTTTTACGATAATACGGGCGTAATTATTAAATCAGTGGAACTGCAAAGTAAGGGCAATGGCACATTGCATGTGTATGCATCCGATCTTAGCAGTGGCATGTACACTTATGCTTTAATAGTTGACGGGAAAATGATTGACAGTAAAAAGATGATGAAAACAAAGTAATAATAATTAATGTCTTTATTAAAAAGCGGCAGCTTAGCTGCCGCTTTTTAATTGTTTATAAGTAAATTGGCTTGACAAATAGTTCTATTTCTTTTATCTTTGCTTTAATTAAAATATGAATTTATGAAAAAGTTCCTGTTCTTTTTATTACTGTTCACTGTTTACTGTTCACTTTTCACTTTTCTTAAAGCGCAAAACCTAGTGCTTAACCCGAGCTTTGAAGATCATATAAGCTGTCCTGATGATTACATGATGCTACCTAACAATTGGCACACATGTAGTGGTACTCCGGATTACTTTAATGCTTGTGATGATACTCTCGTTCTTAATTCTTTTGGTGTGCCCAGTAATGGATTTGGATACCAATATGCTTTTGATGGAAATGCATATTGTGGGTTTTATTCATTAAGTTTTACTGACACAAATTACAAAGAATATTTAGGTTGTCGCTTGTTGAATCCATTAATAATTGGGCAAAAGTATTATGTATCATTTCACGTAATTCGTGCAAATGGAGTTGGTGTTAAAATGGCAACAAATAATATTGGATTATTGTTTTCAACAATTTCATATCAGGATAATAATCCAAATTCAATTTGGGGAATACCCACAAATAATTTTGCAAACATAGTAGATACTAACATTATAACAGATTCACATAACTGGACTAATATCAAAGGGAGTATAATAGCTGATTCAGCATATCAGTATATACAAATTGGAATTTTTTTTGATGTTGCCCATATTGATACTTTGTTATATGGCAATCCAATTTGGCTAAATCAAGTAGCATATTATTTCCTCGATGAAGTTTGCGTATCAACAGACTCTTTAACCTGTAATCCTATTGATGCAATAAAAGAAATAAACCTCAAAGAAGAATTAATAAATATATATCCTAACCCCACTACCAATGATATTGCAATAGAAAGCTTTCCGTTGCAAGCAATAATAGAAATAACAAATATACAAGGCCAGCTTGTGAGAACCTTTGCAACAACTGGCGATAAAACAAATGTTGATGTTTCAGCTTTGCCAAGCGGAGTGTATATTATAAAAGTAGCAACGGAAAAAGGAGTTGCTGTAAGTAAGTTTATTAAAGAGTAGACAATAACAGTGGGTACTGCAACAATTATGTTCTACGACAATAATGGTGTAGTTATAAAGGCAGTACAACTGCAGAGCAAAGGCAACGGAACCCTGCATGTATTCGCATCTAACCTTAGCAGCGGTATTTATACCTATGCTTTAATAGCCGACGGTAAACTTATTGACAGTAAAAAGATGATGAAAACGAAGTAATAATAGTTAAACTTTGGATAGTACAGCGGCAACTATGCAACCGCTGTTCTATTCTAATTTTATTTGACTAATTATTAGATATATTGTATCTTTATACCCCAAAATACATTTGTCATGAAAAAACTTTTACATTTTTTTCCCCTTTTCCCCTTTTTACTTTTATTTCTTTATTCCTCTTATTCATTCTCCCAGTTTTCGATGTGGGGAATGGCTAATTCAGGAGGTTCACATAATGCAGGAGTAATTTTTAAATATACACCTTCTACTAACACTTTTCTGAAAGTATTTGATTTTACTACAAATTATCAGGATAGTATAGGACATACATATTATGATACTACAGGCGGTGCACCTCAAGCAAGTCTTCTGTTAGCCAATAACGGAAAATTATACGGTACTGCATGTGCTGGCGGGAGTTGCGATAATCAATATTTGTGGGGCAACGGGGTATTATTTGAATACAACCTTGTCAATGGAAAGTATTCGTCATTAATTACGTTTGGACAAAACTGTCACCCTCTGTGGGGTTATAAGCCAATGTGCAACCTGATACAGGCAGGTAATGGAAATATTTATAGCACGCAATCTATGGATATGGGCGGTTGTGGAGAGGGTACTTTATTTGAATATAATATTGATTCATCAGCATATCATGATAAAGCTGATTTTGGCTGCGGCGTTTATTCGAGTGTTGGTTCAAATTATTTAGATGAAGCATTGGATGGGAATATCTATGGAGTATGTAATGGCGGGTGGCCGCCTTTACATGGAGCGATTTACAGATATAAACTTTTATCATCCACTTTTAAATATTTTCCTTATAATGAAAGTTATTATGGGGGGGAGGGTGGCTATAATGGTTTTGTAGAAGGCGACATAGGTAAACTTTATGCACTTGAAGCGGGATATGGTGTACACAGTTACGGCACAATATTCCAATTCAATTATATTGACAGTACATTTACTAAAGAATGGGATTTTGATAGTATTAATGATGGGGGGCGTCCTTACGGTACGCTTTTAAAGGCTACCGACGGTTATTTTTATGGTATGACATCCATGGGAGGTGCATATAATCAGGGAACAATATTCCGTTTCGATGCAACATCCAATACACTTGTTAAATTATTCGATTTTGACGGTGTTAATTCCGGTAGTACCCCCTATGGTAGTTTAAAACAGGCATCTGACGGAAAAATATACGGATTGACATGTATTGGTGGTATACATAACTTAGGCGTACTATTTGAATTTGATCCCGGCCCGGATACATATACTAAAAAATTCGATTTCGATAGTATAAATGGATGTTACCCATCCCATACTTACCTTACAGAAGTACCGGATACATTGGTAAAAATTTCGGTATATACTGCAAAAAGTATGAATATTACTATTTATCCCAACCCAGTTTCCGATAATTTGCAAATACAAACCACTTTGCAAATAAAGAGCATAGATGTTTTAGATATTACAGGCAGGCTGCTATACACAACTACAGCTAAAAATATTAATTGCAGCAGCTTTGCAAGTGGCGTTTACTTTATTAAGGCAACAACGGAAAAAGGAGTGGTGGTTAAAAAGTTCGTAAAGGAATAAATAAGTGAGATAGGGAAATAGTAAAAGGGCAACGCTAAAGCGTTGCCCTTTTTTATTTCTATTTTCGGTATTAATTATTTATTTAATTTTGCTTCAAATATAGCAGCCTTATGAAGCGTTCCATATTTTTTATACTTTTATTTACACTGTTTATTATAAAAGCGCAGGCGCAGAGTTTCCATGCCGGATTTATGCTTGGCCCCACCATGACTGATATTGATGGCGCCGACCTTACTGATAACGATAACGATTTTCATAAGCTGGGCTTTTCCATTGGTGGACTTGTTAACCGAAAAATAGGGAAACATGCCTTTGCCCAAATGGAATTGGCATTTATACAAAAAGGGAGTTCGCAACCAGTTAATTTAGATTCATCAGGAAGGTATTTATTTGTCCCTTATACCATAAACCTCAATTACATTGATATTTCATTGTTGGTAAAGCAAGGTGTGGCATACAGCAAAAAAGATGGCTTTGATAAATTCGGTGTGGAGGTTGGATTAACCATAGGTGATCTGCTAAGTTCATCTTTCAAGGACAGTACTAACATGAAAGGGCCTATTAAAATTAACCCTTTCGATCTTGAACTTCTTGCCGGGGTGTACTATAATTTCACTCCGGGTTTTTTTCTGGATGTTCGTTACAGTAATTCAATTATTCATGCTATTCCGCACCAGTCGAATTTTCAAAATTTCTATCCATACTTTACTATGCAAAAAGGGAACAACCTTGTTTTCCAATTGACTTTAGGGTATGTTTTTGGGAATAAGAAAAAAGAATAAATATTAATTATAGTTTCTACAAATGTTAATGAACGGTTAAATATTAGTTTGACGAGCAAGATCCAAATACATTTGCTGAAGAAATAATAAAGGGCTTTATTAAATGTTTGGCAATAAAGCATTAAAAAATAAATTTCTATGAAAGTTTTTCTAAAATATCTTTTGTTCATCACTGGATTTGCTTTTGGTTAATAATATATTAGCACAAAAAACCTGGACATTGAAGGAATGTGTTGACCAGGCTTTGGCAAAGAATATTCAGCTTGGCGAATCGCAACTTACAAGTAAGTTGAATGAAATTAATTTAGATCAGGCGAAGGCGAATGTGTATCCGAATTTTTCATTTACTGACGGGCAAAGCTTTACTTTCCATAATTATGCCACGAGTACTTCGGGCACCCAATCAAGCTACGAGAATATTTCGGCAAATAATGCGGCACTAAATGGTACGGTGACTCTTTATAACGGGTTTCAACTGAAGAATACCATTAAGCAAACTAAATATCTTTTGGATGCGGGAAATTTTGATGTGGATAAGATGAAGAACGATATTACCCTGAACGTAGTTGCTGCTTATTTACAAGTGCTATATTCTTATAAAGCCCTTGATATTGCAAATGCTGAGGTGAAAAGCGATTTGACGCAGGTTGAAAGGACACAGAAATTTGTTGATGCAGGCAAACTTGCTGAAGGAAGTTTGCTGCAGGTGCAATCGCAGTTGACTGCTGATAAAGCGAATGCGGTGAGTGCTGATAACCAATTGCAGCTTGCAAAGGTAACGCTGATGCAATTGATGAATATGCCAATAGATGATAAATTTAATGTCGACAGCACCGGAACTAAAGAACCCCCGGTTGAAAATGTTACTGCAACTGCTGATATTTATAAAACATCGGAAGGGATAATGCCTGAGATAAAGAGTGCTGAGCTAAAAACCAAAGCGGATGAATTATCAATAAATCTTGCACGTGCTTTAGCTTATCCGAAGCTTTCAATGGGAGGAGCGCTTAAAACAGCTTATTCCAGTGGAAACAGCCTTTATTCATCGGTTACAAGTACTGAGCCTATAGGTTACCTGCAAAGCAATCCTTTGGATGCAGTAATGGGAATGGTTCCCGTTACTACAAATGAAAACTATCCTTTTACTAAACAGATAGACAATAACTTTACACCAATAATCAGTTTTAACCTGACTGTTCCTATATTTAATAATTACCAGGCAAAGTATGGTATTGCAAAAGCAAAAATAAACTTGCAGAGTTCACAGCTAGAGGAACAAGCAGTGAAAGACCAGCTTAGGAAAAATATTGAACAAGCTTATACTGACCTTACAGCTGCCGTGAAAGATTATGCCGCAGCTCAGGATAATCTGGCATCAGAACAACGTACGTATAGTGATCTGGAAAAGAAATTCAATTTGGGATTGGCAACAGCTACCGATTTCTGATCGAGAAGAATAACTTTCGAAAAGGCTAAGCAGTCGGTTGTTCAATCGAAATACACTTATATTTTCAAGTCGAAGATTGTTGACTTTTATTTAGGAAAACCATTAAACTAATTACTTCAGATGAAAAGAAAGACTATCATCATTATTTCAGCAATAATTGTAACAGCTGCAATTGTATTCTTTTATTTTAATTATAAAAATAAACACGCTGCTTTAACATGGAAGACGACTCCTGTTAAAAGAGGTGATGTTATTATTATGGTAAAATCAACAGGGACTCTGAATGCGGATACTACTGTAAATGTTGGAGCACAGGTTACCGGAATAATTTGGAAACTATTCGCCGACTGGAATTCAGTGGTTAAAAAAGGGGACATCATCGCAGTTCTTGGATACTACATTTCTTTCGGCATCAAGAATAGATGCTGCAGCATCTCTCCAGAAAGCACAGGCTCAACTTGACCAGGCTCAACGTGATTATGACCGCAATAAAAAATTACTTGATGAAAAGGTTGTTGATGCAAATGATTATGAAGTAACACTTACAGCCCTTGCTGTAGCTAAAGCAACTGTGGCATCCGCCAAAGCAGAGTTAAACCATGCAATCGTAAATTTGCAATATGCCGTTATCACGGCTCCTGTTAGTGGCACTGTTATTTCTAGAAATGTTGAATTGGGACAAACAGTTGTTTCAGCCATGTCGGCCCCAACACTATTCACTATTGCCAACGACCTTACCAGGATGCAGGTGCAGGCTAATGTGGACGAAGCTGATGTTGGTCAGATTAAGGCCGGACAAAAAACCACTTTTACTGTTGATGCATTTCCTGATCTGGTATTTAAAGGTGATGTTTTCCAGGTTCGTATAAACCCTGTTATGGTGCAGAATGTTGTAAATTACATTGTGATTGTAAACGTTTCTAACCCCGATCTAAAGCTATTACCTGGCCTAACTGCAAACATTGGCATTCATGTTCAGGAGCACGACAGTGTTTTAAGGGTGCCCGCCACTGCATTAACCTTTACTCCATCTTCTGATTTTATTTCAAAAATGACGAATATCCCAGATTCAATTAAAAACCGACTAATGAAAAAGATGAATGCTCAGCCTAGTGCCGATGGTTCAGATGGAGCTCCTGTTAAACAACGTAAAGGTGGGTTTGTATGGGTTAAGATTGGGGAAGAATTATTTCCGAAAAAAGTTAAGGTTGGTTTGTCTGATGGCAATTTTACTGAAGTAAGCGGCGATATTAAGGAAGGCGATGAAGTGGTTACAGGGCAGACTAGTGGAGCCGCTGCCAGTGTTAGCCAGGCCCCTAAAAGTCCTTTTATGCCTACTATGCCTGGCGGAAGGGGAAAATAAAAAGCTATGTCAACATCTATTATATCTGTAAAAGACATTGTTAAGACCTATACGATGGGCGATCTTGAAGTGCATGCACTCAGGGGCGTATCATTGGATATTAACCAGGGCGAATATGTAGCCATTATGGGAGCCAGTGGTTCTGGAAAATCTACCTTGATGAATATATTGGGCTGTCTTGACCGTCCTACGAAAGGAGATTATTTCCTCGATGGTGTTAATGTGAATACATACAATAAGAACCAATTGGCTGAATTCAGAGGGAAGAAGATCGGGTTCATCTTTCAGTCGTTTAATTTGCTTCCCAGAACCACAGCACTTGAGAATGTTGAATTACCCTTGCTTTACGATCGCACCATCAGCAGTAAGGAGAGGAAAGAGAGGGCTTTCGATGCGCTGAAAGCTGTTGGTCTTAGCGGACGAACAGAATCCATGCCTAATCAGTTATCAGGAGGTATGCAGCAAAGGGTTGCCATTGCGCGTTCACTGGTAAATCACCCGGTAGTTATCATGGCTGATGAGCCAACCGGTAACCTTGATACCAGGACCAGTTTTGAAATTATGGAGATTTTCCAGAACCTGAATGAAAAAGGCAGCACTATAGTTATGGTTACACATGAAACCGATATTGCCCAGTTTGCGCTTAGCAATGTTGTTTTCAAGGATGGAAGAATAATTGCCAATCAAGCGGTTAAAGCTAGAAAAAATGCAACAGAAGAATTAAAGAATTTGCCGCCAGATGAAGATGATAGAATATAAAATTAGAAGAATCAAATGAGAATCTCGAATCTGATAAAAGTAGCATTACGTTCCCTTA
This sequence comes from uncultured Bacteroidota bacterium, assembly GCA_963831005.1. Lineage (GTDB taxonomy): Bacteria > Bacteroidota > Bacteroidia > Bacteroidales > CG2-30-32-10 > CAWHOW01. The sequence goes on along the minus strand of CAWHOW010000010.1, from coordinate 1,974 downwards.
GCAAAAATAAAATGAGGACGTTCCTTACCATGCTCGGAATTATTATTGGTGTGGCATCGGTAATAGCTATGCTGGCTATCGGGCAGGGTTCAAAACAAACTGTTGAGAAATCAGTATCCAGTCTTGGTACCAATGCTATAATGGTTTACCCGGGTTCTTCAACCACTGGCGGCGTTAGAGGCGGAGCTGGCTCAACATCTACCCTTACTGTTGATGATGCTGATGCCATTAAACAACGTTGCGACAAAGTTGATCATGTTACACCTGTGGTGCAGAAAAGGGTGCAGACTATTTACGGCTCACAGAACTGGAATACCACTATTATGGGCGGATACAACGAATATTTCTACATCCGCAATTGCGTTATTGAACTCGGAAGTGAATTTACCGATGCCGACTTGCGCTCGGCAGCCAAAGTATGCGTGGTGGGGCAGACCGTCATAACCAATCTTTTCGGTGAAGGCGCAAATCCAGTTGGCAAAATGATTCGCATTAACCAGATCCCCTTCCAGGTAATAGGCACCATTGTTAAAAAAGGGCAAAATACATTTGGACAGGATCAGGACGACATCATCATTGCCCCATTCAATACCGTTTTTAAAAGAATGATAAACAGTACGAATATTAATATGATCCTAGTATCAGGGGTAACACAGGATGATATTGATGCAGCAACAAAGCAGATCAGACCCGTGCTGAGGGAAAAGCATAAACTGATGCCCAACGACGACGATGATTTCTCTATACGTACCCAAGCTGATATTGCTAACATTTTCGGAAGTATTTCAAGTGTAATGACTATATTACTTGCTATAATAGCCAGTATTTCAATTGTTGTAGGGGGTATAGGCATTATGAACATTATGCTGGTATCCGTTACCGAGCGTACACGCGAAATTGGCATACGCATGGCTGTGGGTGCTAAAGGATTTCATGTGCTGATGCAGTTCTTAATAGAAGCAATCTTTATTGGAATTATTGGTGGTATACTTGGAATATTGGTTGGCGTTCTTGCTTCTGTTATGGTGGCTAATTTTGCAGGATGGCCAATTACTATTACAGTATTTTCAATTCTTTTGTCCTCTATCTTTTCTGTTGTGGTAGGTGTATTCTTCGGTTGGTATCCGGCACGCAAGGCAGCTAACCTCAACCCGATTGACGCATTGAGATACGAATAATCTCATCTTCATTTCGTACTTTTAAATCACTAAAAAGCCAAACTAAACGATTTAGGTGAATTTACTTAGTCCTCTAAGTGAATTTACTTAAATGTTTTAATGTAACCTTTCTTAAGTTTAGTGTAACCATTTTTTTAGTTGATTCATTAAAGTCGTTTGTTTTTCGTGAATTAACAAGGCATTGGTAAAAGATTTCTCTTGACTTTGTAATTTTTATTCCATAAATTTATAAGCGAAACCCAAACCCTAAAACCTAATACTATGAAAACAACAATTTTTGCAGTAGTCATTGTACTTCTGACGGTTACAATGTTAACCAATTGTCAAATGACAAACAAAAAATTAGAAGCACTTAAAAAAGTACAGGATGCTAAAGATGCAGAGATAAAAGCTATACAAGCTTTAAATCTCGCAACTAATGATTCTATTCAATTAATTAAAAAAGAGTTGGAAGAAAAAGCCGTAACTTATCAAAAGAATCTTGCTGATTACAAATCAATGACAAGGAAAGATCAGCTGGAAAGCAAAATTATTACTGAAAAGAAAGTTTCAGAGTTAGAGCAGAAGAATGAAGAAATGATTAACCGCCTGTCTAACTTTCAGGATACTACTGAAAAGAAAGGAAATTTTGAATTATTCAGATATGAATTGGGCAGAGAAATGAATGAACTCAGTAAATCCTTAAAGTCATTAAACAGTTAGATTTACTATTTTATTAAGCAGAAATCCCGCTACATTCTTGTAACGGGATTTCTGCTTTTTACTGAATACTGTGATCTGTTGTCTGCGGAGAGGG
>CAWHOW010000009.1:0-5583 GCA_963831005.1 uncultured Bacteroidota bacterium | reverse complement strand
AATTAATTGCGGGAAGTCTTTTACTGTTAAGCTTTACCGTTTGCAAAGCTCAGAATAATACTATACAGAATGCTGTAAATACAGTGAGCGGGGCTGTTACCAATGGCGGAACACCAAGCAATGATGATATTGCCAAAGGCTTAAAAGAAGCCCTTAAAGTGGGAACTAATAATTCTACTACCAGCGCATCAAAAGTGGATGGATTCAATAAGAATCCTAAAATAAAGATTCCTTTCCCTCAGGATGCGAAGGATATGGAACAGTATCTGCGCAGTGCAGGTATGGGTGCTCAATGCGATAAATTTGTTGAAACTCTAAATCACGGCGCCGAAGAAGCAGCCAAATCGGCAGCACCTATATTCGTTAAAGCAATCACAAATCTTACTATTAGCGATGGCATGAAAATATTAAAAGGGCCCAACGATGCCGCTACGCAATATTTAAAACAAAACACCAACACCCAGCTTAAAACAGCTTTTCTTCCTGTAGTGAAAACAGCATTGGAAAAGGTTGAAATTACCAAATACTGGACTCCCCTTGTTTCGACATATGATAAGGTGCCCTTTGTTACAAAGATAAACCCTGACCTTAATTCGTATGTAACGGGTAAAGCAATTGACGGGCTTTTCAAACTGATAGCTGACGAAGAGTTGAAGATTAGAACGGACCCTGCTGCTAGAATATCGGATATACTGAAAGAGGTATTCGGACTTTAATTATAGCTTTTATTTCTACAGTACTTTTCTAAAAACAACATAATCCGTCATTGCGAGCAAAGTGAAGCAATCTGTTTATTAATAAGATTGCTTCAGTCGTTCCTCCTTCGCAATGACGCTTTTGGCGTTTCTATTGATGCCTTTCAGATTTCGGCAATTACTTTTAGCAATAGCTTAGTAACGCTTTCAACATTCTTTTTAAAAACACTTAGCACTTCATCCCAGGAAACAGGCGCCTCGTCTGTTTTCCAGCAATCGTAATCGGTGCTTAATGCAATGGCAGCGTAAGGAATTCCTGCTTCATTGGCAAGAATTGCTTCTGGAGCTGTTGACATATTGATAACATCGGCGCCCCATAAGCGGAACATATTCGATTCGGCACGCGTAGAAAAACGGGGGCCTTCAATGGTTACTATAGTTCCTTTGGAATGATAGTTCAGCTTTAGCGACTTCGCACAATTGCAAAGGGCATTGCGGAGCTCATTATTGAAAGGGTCAGCCATTGGAGTATGGGCAAGGTTTTCGCCTTCAAAAACCTCATAAAAAGTTACCGCCCTGTGCCTGGTAAAATCAATGAACTGGTCGGGGATGACAATATCGCCGCGCTTAATTTCCTCGCGAAGGCTGCCGCAGGCAGTAGTGGCAAGTATATGCGTGCATCCCGATTGCTTCAATGCAAGTATGTTGGCACGATTATTCACCTGCGTAGGAGGTATCGCATGGTTGCGCCCGTGCCTGGAAATAATAACGATTTCTTTTCCTTCCAGCATTCCTGAGAATAGCGTAGAAGATGGGTGTCCGTATTTTGTAGTAATATCCTGCTCATTCTTTTCTGTAAAAAGGTTGAGGTTTTCCAAACCCGAACCGCCTATGATGCCAATCTTTGCCATGATGATTTATTTTATTGCTCAAACTTAATAAGTTTATTTGAATTAAACATAAATATTTATTTCAGGACTAAAGTCCTTTATTTGTGCTCTGTTTATTTAACCCCAGACTTAAGTCTGGGGTTAATAAGAAACGAATAACTTTGGGCTTTAGCCCTGATTTACAAATTATATAGTTTGGTCGAATTGTATATTAATCCAATTGCGGGATTAAAATCCTTTGTAATTTGGTCAATCAAATTCTAGTTTAATTTCGATATTTGTAGAGAAAATCAATTTGATTGCCCCTGACCCTAAAGCTATGGTCAGACTGAGGAGCGAAGCGTCTCGTAGCCTGACATACGTTAGTCGCACTTCGAGACGAGGCGGAGTTTATACTGACGAAGGAAGTGCCTCTCCTCTGTGTGACAACATTCATGGGCAAATGTTTAAAATCAAATAACGAAAAATAATATTATTATGAAAAGCTACAAGAAAGAATTATGGTTCAATACCGAGAAGCGTTACCAGTTCGTGCACATCACGCCGCAGGTGCAGGAAGCCGTAAGGGAAAGCGGAATTAAGGAAGGCTTATGCCTTGTGAATGCCATGCATATTACGGCAAGTGTTTTCATTAATGACAATGAATCTGGGCTGCACCAGGATTATATGGAATGGCTGGAGAAGCTTGCACCCTACAGCCGCGATGGCTATCATCACAATGTGGGCGAGGATAATGGCGATGCACATTTAAAACGGCAGGTAATGGGTCGCGAAGTGGTGGTTGCCGTTACCAACGGAGCTCTCGACCTGGGGCCATGGGAAGCTGTTTTTTACGGAGAGTTCGACGGGAAAAGAAGAAAACGCGTGCTGATTAAGATAATTGGGGAATAATTAGTTCCTGGTTCCCTGAACTTCTTTTCTTAAATAAACAATATCTGTACTTCACTTAACCACAGAGGCTCACAGAGAAGGCACTGAGTTACACAGAGAAATAGTCATCGGTTTAACCGTATATTTTCCACTGGTTTTTGCTTACCTATTCCCTGATTTTTGCTCACCATTGATAAATGACTGTGATTGTATACTATGCCACAGTCAAACACACATTACTCATTAAAAATTAACAAAACAGCAGCTAATCTTAATCACATCTTAATCCTTTATTAATCCCGCACCCTTTTTGTAAGAGTAATTTTGTGTCTCAAAATAAATATCTACATAAATATAAATTTAAAACCCAGGAAAATGAAAATGAAATTTCTTTTAGTATGTGTTGCGCTAGCAGGCATACTAACATCTACGAACGGATGTAAAAAAGATAGCTCAGCCACTGACGGAACATCTGTTGCAAGTGGCACAACAGGAACAATAGGCAATGCAAGTGTACAGACATTAAATTTCAGCATTGAGAATACAAACTGGACAGAAAACGCTGCCAGCAGGTTATGGGTAGTGGAATATTTTCTTCCTTATTCCGGCATTGAGAACGGATCGCTTAGGTTATATATGTTGCTTGGCAGCAAATGGGTAGCGTTGCCATACATAAATGAAGGAATTACCTATCAGTTTGGATATACTCCATCAACAAAAATGATAGAAATTCAAGCTGTTGAACCCAGAATCAAAACTGTAACTGCTAACTCCGGAAATATGAGTTTCAGGACAACCGGAAATATGAGTTTCAGGGCAACATGGGTGCAAATGCAGTTGCATTCTCCGGAAAGCAAACCCAAGGCTCAGACACTAAGCTCAAACTTTCTTTTTAACTGGAAGGAAGCCAGAAAAAATTGCTAACAGGCTATTACTAATTAACATTTAAGCATTGCTTACTTTTTCAGTCATCAGTCTGCAGTCATCAGTTCGCAGCTTCTTTGCCGATTGCCTATTGTAGACTGCTGACTAAATTATTCTTTTACAAACTTATTTTATCACCACCATCTTCTTCCCTCCGCTACTTTCTCCCGCTGTTTGCAGTTGGTAATAATAAGTGCCTGCCGCTATATCTTTTGTAGAAATAAGCAATGTATTAAATGTTCTATCCACTTTAAAGCTTTTTACCTCGTTGCCCATTAAATTATAAAACACTATTTCACCTTCGTTAACACCTTGTGGCAAGGTATAATCTATTTGCGTGCTGCCATTGTTTGGGTTGGGGTAAGCATTAGAAACACCACTTTGCCTTTGGATAGCTAATGAAATAATATTTTCCGTGTTACAACATGAAGATAATGTACCAGGCAAGTTAAATACTTTTGCCTGTCCGTTTCTATAACTTAATATCATGATTGTACCTTTAGAAGTGTTATAAACTGGCAATTGCTGTACTGGAATATTGGTGCGAATATCAGCACCGCCCGTATCTGAAAAAATTACAGATCCATCTTCATTAACGATATCAGTAATCTCATAAGGTGAAGAAGGGCCGCAGGAACTGTTTATATACATAAATGCCATTTTTGAATCAGTAGTGAATAAGTTCTGTGATATATAAAGTATATCGCCTAATGCACCGAAACATTGTGGAAGCGAAGCTAACGAAATTGTTTTAAGTAAAGTATGGTTCAAATCATAAATGTTTATGCACATACCCTGCCTGTTTACCTTTACATAGAGGTCCCCAGATACTGCGAAATTTATCATCATTAACTGGTTCTCACCAACAATAGGTTTTGTGGTGGAGGCTGAATCATAAGTTTGTGCAAAAGTTATCTGCGCTTTTGCAGTGCCTATCGGCAGGCAGGCACTTATGCAGAATACTAGTAACGCAATGAATAGGATTTTTTTCATAACTTTAATATTTTTGTTATAACAAAGGTACAAATTAAATTTTTGATTGAGATAGAAAAACAAAAGCCCCGCCATTATAGTGGAAGGGGCTTCTGTTTGAGACTTACCTACTAATTGCTTTTAAGCATTTTTTTAGTATCAACCACTTTCCCGTTCACAAAAAGAGAATATGAGTACATGCCTGCTGCAAGATTGCTTGCGTCAACATTTAACTGTCCTATTCCTTTTTCTTCTATCTTGAATATTTTAAGTTGAGTTCCGAACTCATCATAAAAAATAATCTGGGCGTCGGCGTTTTCAGGAACAAAATATTTTATAGTTGTACCGTTGCCAAATGGATTGGGAGCATTTTGATAAAGAATAGCATTATTAGCTATTTCTATATTATGTATGCTTGTTGCATCGCTTGGCTCATTGTTATCACTGTTGTTCTTTGTGCGTTGTAAAGCGCTTGTAGTTTTTGTTGCTGCTTTCAAACTATCTACTTCCTTACTTAAATCTTGTACAGCTTTTATTAATGGCACTACAAAGTCAGCATATTTCAACCCATAAATTTGTTTAGTTGGGTCATTTGGTTTGTTTACTCCGCTAAAATCATAACCAATTTTCTGAGCGGCTGAGTCAACCTGCTGTGCAATTAAACCCGTATAGTTTATTTTTTCAACATCGTATTTACTTGGCCAGTAAGATGTATCTATGGATGTAACAGTAGTAGGTTTACCCGGGATATAACTAATAACCTGGTTTCCTAATGAATCGGTAGTAGTAGTTTGTACTGGAGCGCCCGGGATTATAGTAGTTTTAGTAGGATATCCCAATATGCTGTTTTCTTTATGAATATCTACATGATAAGTAACTGGTTTTAGCAGGTTGATGAAAGCAAGACCCGGTACATTTTCTTTTATATTATTTTTAATGCGCCTGTCACTGTGAGTAATTGTAGTAACATTTGCATAAATTGCCGAAATACTAGTGCCACCAAGCTGTATTTGGTCGCTACCTGAAATGTAACTACCTGAGGAAGCCCCCAGTGCTGTGCAATCATCCCAGGTGCTGGTTGGAAGATCAGCGCCTTTGCCAATAAGAGTATTATTGTTTCCAGTAGTTACAGCACTACCTGCACCCGAACCACATGCTGTATTAGAAGCACCGGTACTATTTTGAAGGGCTTCATAGCCAAAAGCAGCACATGCTCCGGTAGTAGTGTTAGA
>CAWHOW010000008.1:0-10953 GCA_963831005.1 uncultured Bacteroidota bacterium | reverse complement strand
AAACGAACAATCATTACCATTTTTAAAATGTTTCCCAAATCCTGCTAATGATAAACTAAATATAGTGTTTGACGGCATTCAGGGAAAGAATATGTCAGTTAAGTTATTCAACGAACTGGGCAAAGAGGTTTATTGTTGTAATGATATTAATGCTGATTCCGGCAACTGCTTTTCCATTGATACACGCATTTTACCGGCAGGTATATATTTGCTGAATGTTTCCAGCGAAGGGAATGTTTATAATAAGAAGGTTGTTGTGATCAAATAATATCAAACACCTGTTTGGGCTACATTCTTTAAATTATACCTGCTTAAAGAAGGAGAAATTCACTTTGCCATATATCCTGTGTTCTGTGAATAGTGGATGTTTGGAAAAATCATTATCGCGCGAATGCTCAAGGATAAGGATCCCTTCATTATTCAGAAGCTGGTTATTCATCACTTTATCGGGAATCATGGTTATAGCATTCAAATCATAAGGAGGGTCGGCAAATATCAGGTCGTACTTCACTTTGCAATAATCAAGAAAAGAAATCACATTAGCTCTTACAGGGCGTAAATTGGCAAAACCGAAATCAGCAGCAGTTCTTCTGATGAACTCAACGCATTTGTAATTCATATCAACCGATGTTACCTCCCTTGCTCCTCTTGATGCGAATTCAAAGGAAATGCTTCCTGTTCCGGCAAAAAGGTCAAGCACATTCATCTCTTCATAATTCAAACGGTTAGCAAGGATATTGAAAAGGCTTTCCTTGGCAAAATCGGTTGTAGGCCTTACAGGCAGGTTTGAAGGAGGATGTATCTGACGTCCTTTATGTGTTCCGCTAATTATTCGCATGCAAATGAATTAAACAAAGTGAAATATTTGTGTGGCAGAATTGCTGCCGAAAAAGGTGCAAATTTAATAGTATCGGTCTCTTCTGCAAAGGAAACATTCCTAATATATTTATAGATCAATTGAAATTTAGAAAGTTCTTTTTCAATATCACCTTTAAGCACTAGCGGCATAAGGTTAGTATCAAAACCGAGCTGTTTGTAAACATTAAGCAGGAAATAAAGCATATCTTCATCCGTTTCAAATTTGAACGAATTGCATAGTTGCAGTTTCCCTGCCATTGCTATCACTATATCCATTCTTTTTCTGCTGAAGTTCACAAGTACTTTATCCTGCAAATCTCTATTTTTTAATACAGTCTTTATTAGGATGGTCGTTAGATGCCTGTATTCAAACTTTGGAAACAAGTTCCTTAAAACCCGTCAGCTTCAAAATGGAAGCATGTAAATATTCTTAAACCTAACTCAGAAATACTATCCACATGAATAATTTCACCCGATGAAATGGTATTCGTGAATTCAATATACCTCCTTGCCTCTTCAGCTATGAACAATTTGTCAGGAATAAAGGTGTAAAATGGATTATCAGGAATTACTATCGTTTTGGTATACTCATTATTTAGGATATGTGAATCAAGTTTTATTTTCTCCAAGGCATCAGCAAATGCTCCAACCTCATCGGGCACATCAACATTCCAGGATTCAAGAGCAACAATGCTTTTATGTAAAGTATCGAAAACACCATATTCAACAACATTCTCAGAAAATCATTACCGACAGCCATTGGCTTGAAGAGAAATGAAAAGAGTGGTCGGTTAAAGAAAGCGTTTTGGTTATCATCAGCTGAGGAATATACTCAAACGCTGCAAAAGTAATTTTTTAAAAATGATATATTATTATAGCCAGGATAGTGTTTGTAATAATGATAACTGCAAAGCCGATGATAATCGTTTTCCTTATTTTGCTTCCGGCAAACGTAACTGCATAAATTGCTTTAACAATATTATTACTTATCAATGCCTGCAGGGTTGCCAATGCCAGTACGTTTTGTGCAACAATGTATTTTCCCTGGAATAAATTTATCAGGAAAGGATCAATATCGGTAACACCTACAACCAGCGATAATAAATTCAACCCATGACTGCCAAAATTAGAGATAACATACCAGGTAATGAAAGTAAATGCCACATATAAAAGCATAAATATCAATGCCACCTTGAATTCAAGGGGGTTTTTATCATCTTCCATTACCTCATCAGAAACTACTGGTGTGCTTTTCATTTTAATAATTACAAACGCAGTAATGCCGGAAACAATGATTAATATAATAAAACTCAATAAGAGGAAGGAACATAAATCTGGGTTAAAAATGGCCAGGATAATAAATATACGCAAATACATCATACAGGTGGCAAGGATGATAGCGCCCGCATATTGATTCTGTGATACACAGGCACTCTTGCTTTTCTTCGACATTATTATTGTAGTTGCTGTACTGCTGTATAAACCGCCCAGAATACCAGAAATCAATATACCCGAGTCTTTAAATACAAATTTTTTCAATAGGTAACTTAAATAGGAAACTGCTGAAATTACAACTACTGCCAGCCAAATCTTATAGGGCGTAATGCTAAGAAATGAAACAATGGGAGTATCCGGAATTATAGGCAGAATTACACCGGCTATAACTAAAAATTTGGCAAGGGTAAGAAACTCATCCTTGTCGAATTTCTTTGATATAGCACCAAACGATTCTTTGAGTTCGGTAAAAATTAAAACAGTAACTACCACAAGCATAAAGAGCCATTTTGGTTGAGTAATTACTAAAGGTGCAAGGCAGTATGTCAATAAAGCAACGATGATGGTTGTAAGGCCATATATCTTTAAATTAACTAAACGGAAATAATAATATATCGCAAGGAAAACAATTATGGCAAATCCTCCGCCAATGAAAAGGGTAAAATTACCCGGGGTAATAATACATAGGATATACCCCATTATACCTATAAATGTAAATGTCCTGTCAGTGCCAAAAGGTTTAAACTCCAAGCTGCTCGGATGAAGCCTTCTTTGTGCAAGCCCTATGATTAGGGCAAACAAGGTTACAAGAATGAAATTTACAAATTCAACAGGAATATTTTCGATCATAAAGCCGGAAATTAAAACAATATCTCGTTCTTTTTAACGGGATTATTTAATAATTGTTACATCCTTTGAAAGAACAATATTTTCGCAGCCAAGGGGCAGATGATATATGCCCGAAGTCAAATCTTTTGTTTGAATAGTTAAAGTATGGTTTCCCTGAGTGAGTGTTCCTTGAGAAATTGTCAGTAATTTTCTCCCAACATTATCAAACAAACTGAGATCAATAACCACGGATGAGGGGAGGTAAAGATTTACTGATGTCAAACCATTTGCGGGATTCGGATAAATATCCGAAAGCTGAACAGAACTATTTAATGTCACTTCATTAATTCCAGTGTGATTATAAAGCTTGTCCGCTTCTATAGCTGAAGCTTGTATGTCTGCCAGATTATCACCTGCTATTAAAGCAAAAGTAACAATTACAGAATCTCCAACCGGAAGCATAAAGGGTCCAGAACTTATCATATCAGAAACATCATTACCGTTAACGCTTCCGAATCCAGCTTGATTTCTATTTATTGTAGTAGACATAGCTGTGTATTTTTTAATACTTGAGAAGCCATTGTCTATTTCAATACTAGCAGGAGAATTTGTTCCATAAGAGATGCCATTATTGTCAAAAGCAAAATGGTGAAGGGAGCCGGAAGAAAGTAATTTAATGGCTGCATATGTTCCTCCCTGGGTAGAATAAGTATAACCCATTTTATTTGTTGCATCAAAATCAATTTGGTCATAAGCTCCATTCGGACTGATATCGAAATCCATAAATAAGCCAGCATAAAGAGGTGATAAAGAAGATGTGCTAATGTTTTTAATGGTATATTCCATGATAATAAACTTGTCTTTAGGAGAAGAGGCCCATGCATAAGCTTTATTTGTGACCACTATGCCTAATGGAGAAGATGCTAAAATATCGCCAAATTCTGTGATTGCATCAAAATCGGAAACAACAGGCGGTAATATCCTGTGCGCAATTTTTATGGTATTAAAATCATTATCATACGTGCCTGATGCCGGGCCATAAATATCATCAGATACCTGGTAGGAAGAAATACCTACAAGAAAACCCCCGTCATTTAACAAGGATGGGTTGTTTTTATAAGTAAACCCTATTCCCTGAGTATAATTAACAGGAAGGTTATACCCTATCATTCCTTTACTTGTAAAGGTTGTTGCGACTTTATTGGTATCAATATTAAAATAATCAACATTGACCATGATAGAAAAATACTGGTAAGCTTTATAGCCTTTAGTTATATCGTTATATGTAAGCTTGAAATCAATTTCAGTACTAACCGGAATCGATGGAAGCATCCTTACAATAAAAGGGTTACTGTTATTATTTGTCGAATCTAATGTGTTAATTACTCCAAGTGTTGAAATTGCATTTAGAATTGTAGCATAAGGACTGGTAGTGCTTAATGTAACATTGAGAGATGAAGATGAAGTATCAAGGTAGTTTTTGAATTCGCCATATATGCTTATTGTATCCCCTCCTTCAAAGCTCATATTATTATGGTCAGCCTTTGAATTGGATGTCATAATGATCGAAGGGAGATTATTAATTGTAAGCGCCTTATACATATTGAGTCTTCCTGTTCCCAGTAATCCCGCATAAGGGAAATTTGCAGGTATAGTATCAATATTATCTGTAGTTACTTTTAACTGTTCTCCAATCTGAATAGGAGAATACGTTGGGTTATTGGCTTTGACAATTGCGGCAGCTCCGCAAACTATCGGTGCTGCAAATGAAGTTCCGGATGAATGGATATAACTGCCATCTATCCAGTTCGACCAAACACTATCACCGGGAGCAGAAATATCAACATTTATTCCATAACTTGATCCGGTTCCGGAAGGATCTATCCATTTATGGTCGTATATATCGGTAGCAGCTACGCTCAACACATTGTCGTATGAGGCAGGATACCATGGATAATCATTATTGGCATTGCCACAAGCTGCTACAACCAAAGCATTCATGTTGTTGGTTGCATAATTGACAATGTCCTGTCCATATGGTCCATCGGCGCTTTCGCTTCCCCAGGAGCAGTTAATAACAGAACATCCATGTTCGGCAGCATAAACAATTCCTTCATAAGCCATTGTTAAAACACCATTAGTATCTGCAATTTTAACAGGCAGGTATTTGCATTTAAAACCAACACCGGCACCACCTGTATCATTATTAGTTTTTGCAGCAGCTAAACCAGAAACAAAAACACCGTGTCCTATATTATTTGGTGAATGCCAATAATAATTCCATTGAGGGCTAAAATTATTATCAGCTAAATCATATCCATAGTAATTATCTATATAACCATCATTATCATTATCAATACCATCAATAGGATCGGCATAGTTTATTTTAATATTTTGCACTAAATCTGAATCTAATAAATTAGTACCGGTATCTACAATACCAATAACAATGTCTGGATTTCCCTGTTGAACATCCCATGCTTCGTATGCATGTATCGTTTTTAAATGCCATTGTACAAAACTTACATTTGAAGTATCAGCTAAAGGGTCATTTGGGACATATAATAGATGAGGCAGGTAATGCGGTTGTACGTATTCAAACATCCCTGATGCATACAACTGATTAATCGCTGATTCTAATGTTGTGCTTGAAGAGTATTTGCATTCATAAATTAGTGAAAGGTCAACTAACTTCTCGCCATATTTATTCAATCTTGCAGTAGGAGGTGTTTTACCAGGAAAGATAGTATGAATATTATATGCACTGATTGCTGATAAAATACTGTTTGCTTTAAGTCCATTGACGGATTTCTCCTGACATGATGAACGGAACTCCGGCTTTACTTTGAAAATAATAGTATTTACCATATAATCATCGGTAGTAAGATTAGATTCCATTTTAAAGTATTTTCCCTGTGCGGAAATAAATTGGTTACAGAAAAAAGAGAATAAAATAAGCAGATATGAGGTGATTTTTCGTTTCATACTAAATTTTTGTGCAAGTTACGAAATATTTAAACTGTTTCAAAATATTTTATCATAATTTGGAATGATCTCCATAAAGGAATATTTATTTTCTAAAAAATCTATCTCGCAACAGTAATGATCCAAGCCATTTGTAACAACCAGATATTTTAATTTCAACACCATATTGTAACGCGCTGCCTGTTCAAAGGTTCTCTGTGTAATCTTTATTTCGGGAGCCTTACATTCAATAAGCATTGCGGGTCTATTATCCTTGTTAAAAACAACTGCATCAAATCTTTTCTTTAATTCATTAAGAAGGAGTTTCTTCTCAATTGCTATGTGTGATGCAGGGTACTTTAGTTCCTGGATGAGCCATGAAATGAAATTCTGTCGCACCCATTCTTCTGGTGTAAGAGCAACATATTTCTTCCTGACAATGTCAAATATCAGTTGCTTTGAATTAATTGTCCTGTATCTAAAACTATAATCTGGTAAGTTAAGCTTTAACATTCCCTGAATTTTACATCTGCAAATTTAAGAAGCTATTCGGAAAAGAACTATTTTTGCAATAATTAAAATAAAACTGACTATGAAGACAAAAAGCGATATTGTGAATAACTGGCTTCCTCGGTATACAGGCACGAGCCTTGAAGAGTTCGGTAAATATATTCTTCTTACAAACTTCAATCGTTATGTGCGTTTTTTTGCACAGATGTTCGGTGTTGAAATTAAAGGCTTGGACAGGTCGATGCCATCGGCAACAGCAAATAATATCACTATTGTTAATTTCGGAATGGGCAGCGCCAACGCTGCAACCATAATGGATCTGCTAAGTGCCGTGGAACCACAGGCCGCTCTTTTCTTAGGCAAATGCGGAGGATTAAAGAAGAAAAACGAACTAGGCGATCTGATTCTGCCAATTGCTGCAATTCGCGGTGAAGGAACTTCGAACGACTATTTTCCTCCTGAAGTTCCAGCTTTACCTGCATTCAGTCTGCAAAAAGCTGTTTCTACAACTATTAGAGACCATAACCGTGACTACTGGACCGGTACTGTTTATACAACTAACCGACGGGTTTGGGAACATGATGATGAATTTAAAGATTATCTAAGGCAGATAAGGGCAATGGCAATTGATATGGAAACAGCAACCCTCTTTTCAGTAGGTTTTGCAAATCAAATTCCAAGTGGAGCGTTGCTTCTTGTTTCGGATCAACCGATGATTTCTTCGGGAATTAAAACCGAAGAGAGCGATAAAAAAGTAAGTGAAAAATTTACAGAAGAGCATTTGAAAATTGGCATTGATTCCCTAAATCAATTGATAAATAACGGACTTACCGTTAAGCACCTTTTGTTTGAATTTAATGAATAACGATTTTTTCTTCCTGATTATTCTAATTCATTTCATGCTTACATGAAATACGACGATATCATAAGCAATCTTAAGAATAAGATCTATCACCCTGTTTATTTCCTGATGGGCGAAGAGCCTTACTTTATTGACGAAATAACTGATTATATTGCCGATAATGTTCTGACCGATATTGAAAAGGAATTCAATCAAACCATAGTGTATGGCAGGGATGTGGATGTTGCAACGATCCTGAGTAATGTGAAGCGTTTCCCGATGATGTCGAATTATCAGGTGGTAATTGTAAAAGAAGCACAGGATGTTAAGAACCTTGTGCCCGACGGAAGAGCTAAGGATGATAAAAAAGACAAAGCAAAACATCCGCTTGAAGCTTACCTTGAAAAGCCCCTGAAATCGACTATACTGGTAATTTGCTATAAGTATGACACTATTGACAGACGTAAATCGCTGGCTAAAATAATTGAGAAAAACGGGGTGCTTTATGAATCGGATAAGCTTTATGATAACCAGCTGCCGGCATGGATCCAGAGCTTTCTGAAGAAAAAGAATTACACCATACATCCCGAGGCTGCGCTGATGCTTTCGGAATACCTGGGATCGGACCTGAGCAAAATTACTAACGAAATAGATAAGCTCACTATTAATGTTGCTGTTGGCACAGAAATCAATGCTCTTCACATTGAACAATACATAGGTATAAGCAAGGATTTTAATGTTTTTGAACTACAGAAAGCCATTGGGAGAAAAGACAGGCTTAAATGCTTCCAGATAATTAATTATTTCGCGGCTAACGAAAAAGATAACCCAATTCAGAAAACCATTTCATCATTATTCTCATTCTTTACAAAAATCCTTCTTTATCATTATTCGCCAGATAAGACTAAAAACGGTATTTGCGCCACGCTTTCCATTAACCCTTTTTTCTATGCAGAATATAATACTGCTGCAAAAAATTACAGAGCAGACAAAACAAAGCATGTCATTTCGTTACTTCATACTTACGATTTGAAAAGCAAGGGGGTTGATAATGCGAGTATCCCTGGCGGGGAGCTTCTGAAAGAACTAATGTTCCAGGTACTGCAATAAGTTTTCATTCATTACTTATTGACTTGCTTGTTTTTTATAAGAAATAGAGCTGAATTGCTCCTGTATGAGAGTTTGTTTTGTTAAAAGATTTCGATAGCAGATATTATTTTAATTATTTTTACAGATTCAAAATACTAGGCTTATCTATAATTTATGAATATCGTTAAATACATTTCTCTTTTATTCCTATTAACAATAAACTTTAGTTTTACTGCTTATTCTCAAAACCCGGGTACTCAAACAGCTAGTATCAAAGGATTTATTAAAGAAGAAGAATCGAGCGAAGCTGTAATATTTACAAGTGTTTACCTTAAAGGAACACAATATGGAGCTGTTTCGGATGTGAACGGTTACTATGTTATTTCGAAAATACCTCCCGGCTCATACGTTCTAATGGTTACCAGTATTGGTTATGATTCCATTAAAAACCCAATTACACTTAAAGGCGGCGATGTTATACTGCAAAACCTGAAATTAAAAAAATCGAATATCTCCCTGAAAGAAATTGATATATCTGCTGAAAATGAAAAGGAAGAGATGAGGACGCAGACCAATGTGGCAGTAGCTAAAATTACTTCGAAACAAATATCTCAGATTCCGGCTATAGGCGGACAAGCCGATCTAGCACAATACTTACAGGTGTTGCCGGGAGTTATTTCAACAGGTGATCAGGGCGGACAATTATATATTCAGGGAGGTTCGCCTATTCAAAACGAAACATTACTAGACGGGATGGTAATTTATAATCCATTTCATTCAATAGGTTTATTTTCTATTTTTGATACGGATGTGCTTCGCAGCGCAGATATTTATACCGGTGGATTTGGCGCTGAATATGGCGACAGGATATCATCGGTAATGGATATTACTACCCGTGATGGTAATAAAAAACGAATTGCAGGCAAAGTATCAGTTAGCCCTTTTGGTGCAAAAATGCTAGTTGAAGGGCCATTGAAAAGCGAAAAACAATCAGGTGGTGGAAGTTCATCGTTTATCTTTTCGGCGAAGAATTCATACCTGGAGCAAAGTTCGAAAGTGTTTTATAAATATATAGATGCACCTTCAGGACTTACTTCGAAAGAATATTTACATTATAAAGATACAATTGGATTGCCTTTTAACTATACGGACCTTTATGGAAAGATTTCATTTAATGGAGCAAACGGAAATAAAATAAATTTCTTTGCTATTCATTCTAATGATATAGTGGATTATGAGGGAATTTCAAACTTCAACTGGAAATCATGGGGAGGTGGAACAAATTTTGTTATAGTTCCTTCAGGTTCTTCGGTACTGATTCAGGGAAATTTTGCTTATTCGGATTATAAGATCGCTCTTAATCAGGCAAACTTAAATTCAAGCGCCAGTGAAATTGGGGGCTTTAATGCTGGATTAAACTGGACTTATTTTATTGGAAAGAATGAAGCCAGATGGGGAATTGAATTGACGGGAATTAAAACAAGTTTGAGTTATTTCAATTCTTTGGATATGAATATTACGGATACGGTAAATTCGACTGAAATTGCATGTTTCATAAAATACAAATGGGTTGTTGGAAAATTCCTGATCGAACCTAGCTTCAGGTTGCAGGAATATGCCACTTTGGAAAATTTATCACCAGAACCTAGAATTTCTGTTAAATATAATTTGAGTAAAAATGTTCGGTTGAAACTTGCCGGAGGAATGTATTCGCAAAACATGATAGCAGCTAATTCCAGTCAGGATGTGGTGAATCTTTTTTATGGATTTATTTCTAGCCCTTCCAATGTACAAGATATGTTGAACGGAAAAGTTGTGAAGAATAAGTTGCAGCTTTCGGATCATGCTATTATTGGTGTTGAATTTGATCCGCAAAACATTTGACTGTAAATGTGGAGGGTTACATAAAATATTTCCCACAGTTTACGATCTCAATGAAAATAAATTATATGATGACGATCCTCAAAACGCAAGTATACCCGATTATTTAAAGAAAGATTTTATTATGGAAACCGGCGATGCAGAGGGCGTTGATGTTTCATTCAAATATGAGTTTAAACAATTTTATTTTTGGGCTGTTTACTGATTAGGTTATATTCATATGAATGACGGACAAGAAAGTTATGTGCCATTTTATGACCGCAGGCATAATATAAATCTTGTTGGGACTTATACTTTCGGGAAAAATCTTGAATGGGAAACAGATGTAAGATGGAATTTTGGATTGGGTTTCCCTTATACGCCAACACAAGGCAACTATAAAATATAATTTTTCAGAATGGCATTAATACAAATTATATAACTTCCAATGGCGTATTGGGAACAATATATGGGAATGTAAATTCGCAAAGATTACCTACATATCACAGGCTTGATTACAATAAAAAGACATTTTCTTCGGGCAAAAATATTAGCGTAGATGTAGTGTTTAGTGTAACTAATGTTTACTATTGCAAAAATATTTTTTACTATGACCATATTACTAATTAACGCGTGAATCCATGCCTATAATGCCAAGTATAGGAATTAATTTTACTTTCTGAATTTAAGGAAGAGCAGTAATACGCCCGATGTATTCGTGCTTAGTG
>CAWHOW010000007.1:0-348052 GCA_963831005.1 uncultured Bacteroidota bacterium | reverse complement strand
GGTCTACCCGGCCCGCGAAGCCGTCCACGTCGTGAGTCCGACTCGATTCGTCTGCCATGGCACCCTCAACATCGCCCAGGCGTGGGTCAAGTTTCTAGCCGGATGTAAGAACTCGCCGCATGGTCCTGACCGGATTCTTCCATGAGCCTACCAGAAAGAAGGTGGAAAGACAGTCAAACCCTTGACTGCGTGCCGGCGCCGGGTCTACGGTCTGCCTGGCGGAGACAACCAGACTCATCTCGGTTAGAATGGTCGTATTATAAGGAGCCCCCGATGACCACTCTCACCCCAGAACAGCGGCAAGAGATCCGGAAGGCAGGCGAGGAGCCTGTTCGACTCGCCGATCCCGAGACACAAACCGAGTACGTCATCCTCAAGGCCGACGTCTACGACCGTATCCGTGCCTTGGCCGATGATACGAGGGCCGCCTATCCCCTCGCGATGAAGGTCTTCGGGCAAGACGGTTGGGACGATCCGCAAATGGATGAATACAACGTTCTCGACCCCCGCCGATGAGGGTGATTCGCGGCGACGTCGTGCTGGTCGATTACCCGTTCACGACGGGCGGAGCCAAGGTGCGCCCCGCTCTGGTCGTTCAAAATGACCGGGACAACGCTCGGATGAAGAACACGATCGTCGCCCAAATCTCCGGCAACACCACTGCGTGAACGAGCCCACGCAACATCTGATCGAGCTGGCGGCTGAGCCGGGCTGTGGGCTGACGAGGGATTCGGCGTTCGTCGCAACAAACCTGCTCACCATGCACCAGAGCGATATCCTACGGCTCTTGGGATCGCTCTCGGCTGCGACGATGGCTCGGATCGATGACTGCCTGAGGGTCGCGCTCGGCCTCCCGTGAACCCACTCCAAGTGCGGGGATCGTCCAAGTTACCTTCTCCACTCGTCTCTCAAGGGAGGTTGGATTCCCCGCCTCCAATCCGCGTCCCGAAATCAGCAGCCCGGCCAGTCCAGATCGCGTGCCTGACGGAAGGCGTCAGGCGATGCCAGTTTGCGACAAGCGCACGCCGGCGCGCCTCGACGGCGGGAGAAGTCCACCTCGATCCACGAGGTGACGGTCGCCGCCTCGCGCAGCGTGCACTTTGACGTGCTCACCGATCGTCTGGCGCATGCGCGAGAGCCGCCCGGCCGCCGCAGCGCGTCGAGGGTGGTCTCGGCCGCTTTCGCCGCGGCGAGCACATCCTCGCGGCGCACACGCCCGCCACGCCCGCTGCCCAGAACCGTCTCGAGCGCCACGCCAAGCTCCGCGGCGAGGCGCACCACGACCGGCGAATGGCGATCCGCCCCGCCGCGGCCCGACGCCGGCGCGGCCGCCTCGCCCTCGCCGCCCGCGGCGACCGCCCCCGGGGAGGGAGCCCGAAGGGCGGACTCCTCCTCCATCGTCGCGATCACGGTGCCCGCGTCGACCGTCGTCCCCACCTCGATCAGCAACTCGGCGATCCGTCCGGCCGCGGGGGAGGGAATCCTCGGTGTCGACCTTGTCGCTCGAGACGTCGCAGATCGCCTCGTCGCGCGCGACCAGGTCACCGGGCGCCTTGCGCCACGCCCACGAGCGTCCCCTCGGTGACGGTGATGCCGAGCTGCGGCATCACAATCTCGAGCAGGCGCTCGCCGGCGCTCTCAGTAGGCGAGGAGCTCACGGCAGGCGTCCCGGATCCGCTCGACGCCGGGCAGCGCGGCGCGCTCGAGCGACAGCGCGAAGGGGATCGGCGCGTCGGGCGTGGCGACCCGGACGACCGGGCCGTCGAGGTCGCCCGTAGCCGTACTGGGCGATCAGCGACGCGACCTGCGCGCCCGCGGCGCAGGTGTAGTTGGCCTCGTCGACGACCACCACCTTGGCGCAGTCGCGCACGGCGTCGAGGATCGCGCGCTCGTCGAGCGGGACGAGCGTGCGCAGGTCGAGCACGCGCACGCTCGCCTCGTCGATCTGCTCGGCGGCCTGCGAGCGCCGCGTGCACCATCGCGCCGTAGGCGATCACGACCATGTCGTCGCCGTCGCGCACCGTGTTGGCGCTCTGCGGCGTCGTGTAGGCGCCCGGCGGCACCTCGCCGCGCACGCGCCGGTAGAGCATCTTGTGCTGAAGAAGATGACCGGGTTCGGATCGCAATGGCGGCGACATCAGGCCCTTCGCGTCGTCCGCGCCGGGGCAGAAGACCTTGAGCCCCGGCGCGGGTGAACCAGGCCTCGGGGTTCTGCGAGTGAAAGGGGGCCCCGGGCACCCCGCCCCCGGAGGGCCCGCGCACGACGATGGGGACCCGACCCCGGCGTGGCGGTGCGGCTGCCGGCGACGTTCACGAGCTGGTCGAAGGCGCAGGCGACGAAGTCCACGAACTGCATCTCGCAGACCGGCTGCATCCCCGCGATGGCCGCGCCGACGGCGCCGCCGATGAGGATCCTCGCCGATCGGGGTGTCGATGACCCGGTCGGGGCCGAACTCCTGCTGCAGGCCGCGGTGACCTGAAGGCGCCCCCGAAGGCCCCGATGTCCTCGCCGAGCATGATCACGCGGTCGTCGCCGCCGAGCGCCACGCGCAGCGCGTCGGAGATCGCCTCGAGATAGGTCAGCTCGCCTCACGTGCCCGCGAAGCCGCTCCAGGGCGCGGCGCCGCGGCCCCACGACGCTCGGTTCGCCCTCGCAGAAGACGCCCTCGAGCCCGCGGGCGGGCGGCGGCTCCGCCATCGCCAGCGCCTCGTCGGTCGCGAGGTCGACCTCGGCGCGAACCTCGGCGTCGATCGCCGCGACATCCACGCCGAGCGTGCGCAGCCGCTCGCGTTGTTGACAAGCTTCGTTTGACAGTTTATGTACCGGAAACTTTTGTGAATAAGATTGATGAAAACGCTGAGGTTATTTTCAGTATTAATGCAATACCGAATAAAGAATTTAAAGGAAAAATAAGTCGCACATCAAAATCCGTTTATAATAAAACCCGCTCTGAGGCAATGGAAATTGATATAATTAACGAACCTGAAATAATGCCGGGTATGTATGCTGAAGTGAAATTACCGGTTACTGCTTCGGGCATCAATTCATTTGTTGTGCCTTATTCTGCAATAATTACAAATACTGAAAGAAAGTATATTGTGGTTTTAGATAAACAAAACCATGCACATTTAATTGATGTTATGGAAGGAATTACTGATGGCAAAACAACCGAAGTATTTGGGAAGCTTGATAATGAGGATGAAGTTCTCACAAAACCTGATAATGATATAAAAGAAGGGGATATAGTTGAATAAAATGAAAGTAATTTATTGTTATATATTTAAAACGTTCATTTATAATAATATTTTAAATTTATACTATGACTAAAGAAGAAATTACTGATAAAATAATAGTAAAGATAAGCGATAGATTAGGCATCCCTAAAACAGATGTGTCTCTTGAATCTTCATTTAAAAGTTGCGGTGCTGATTCCCTTGATAGCGTTGAAATTATTGTAGATATGGAAAGCGAATTTAAAATAAGAGTACCCGACAATAAGCTTATGAAGTTACAGTCAGTTGGCTTGCTTATTGACTATGTTGATGATTTGTTAAATAAAAAGTTCAGGAGAAAACATTAAAATATTTTAAAAATTTACTGAAGTATTGATAAATTATTTGAAGTTAAATTTAAAATCTTTTAAAAAATGCAAGTTAATTTTAAGACATATATTCTTCTACTTATTTGCTTTTATGCAGTTTGTGTAAAGGCGCAAAATAAGCAGGCTAATGAAAAGAAGCTGATACAGTTTTCGGGTTTAGTTGTTACTGTCGCCAACGACAGCACAGAACTCAGTCCTGTTCCATTTGCAAGCATTAAGATTAAAGGATCAGAGCAAGGAACCATTTCTGATAACGCATTCTTTTCATTTGTGGCTCAGGCAGGCGATGTTATTGAATTCTCTGCTTTGGGATACAAGACCTATACTTTTAAAGTTCCCGACACTCTCACTGAATCAAAGTATTCATTGATACAGGTTCTTTCTACTGATACTATCTATTTTTCTGAAACAGTCATTACACCCTGGGCAACCATTGAGCAATTCAGGAAATCAGATGTTAGCGCTACGATACCTGATAATGATATGTCAAGAGCGGAAAGAAACCTTGATCCTGAAGCATTGAAAGAAAGAGCAAATAATACGACAATGGATGGTTCGGAGAACTATAATAGCTTTGTAAATCAGCAGATGTATAATGCTTCTTACCAGGGATTTTATAAACCCGACTTAACCAACATGACCAATAATCCCTTGTTAAATCCTTTTGCATGGGCGCAGTTCATCAAGGCATGGAAGGAAGGGAAGTTTAAACAAACTGACAAGGAGCAAGACCAGAGTCAAAATTCGGATAGATAACAATATTTAACCTTATCTTAATCCCGAATTAATTCATTCTTAATTTCCATTATTTTTCATACAAATAATTTTACAATTCTTTATTATAAGCAAAACTTATAAAAGGGAAAAAGTAATATTCATTTAATATTCTAAAAAAACATTATGGAAAAAATAGAGGAAACCAACAGCACATAAGTTGATCAGAGTTTATCTGAACCTTTGTCAACCATTGCATACGAAGAAATCAACCAGGAAGATATACTGTTGTTCGAAAAATCAAATCCATATAAATTATTTATATCTGATATTATTTATTAAGTGATGTTACGCAAACATAACAATATATAGAAATATGACAAAAAAGGAAATAACAGAAAAAATAAAATGCAATATCTGCAATAAATACGATGTGTCAAATAAAATAATATCAGGCAATTCAACATTTAAGAGTATCGGGGTTGATTCTCTTGACTGGGTTGAAATTATAGTTGATGCTGAAGATCACTTTAAAATAAATGTACCCGATAACAGGTTATTGATGTTGCAATCCATCGGGACACTTGCTGATTATATTGACGAATCACTAAATAAAAAGCAAAGGAAAAAAGTGTAAAACATTTTATAGTTGGATGAAAATGGAACAGATAATGATTAATGCTGAAAAAATATGGCAAAAGTTAGAATGTGATTTGAGAGATACTAATATTAATACCCTGAAAAGAGAATTTAAATTAAGCCGGATGGAATTATCTATCGCTTTGGATTGGTTAGCAAAAGAAAATAAAATAACTTTCGTTGTTTACAATAGAGCAACTTATGTTTTCCCTTTAGAGTGAATTCAACTTTAAGATAAATAATATAGAGTTTTGTTCATAAAGAAAGGTTTATTATTCTTCACCCTTTTTATAAATTATTTTACCCCACTTTATTCTGTCCCAAATCCGCTCGTGGAAAAAATAACCAATTGTAGTATAAACATTACTTACAATCATAAAGCCCAATGCTATCTTTATTTTCCCGGTAAACAGGTAAATTGAAGTAAAATCAAGAATTAAAATAGATACCCTGTAGCTAATGGTTTTTACAACTGTCCTGCGAAGCGTTTCTTCCGCATGATGTGTGCCCGGAATAAGTTTTTCTACCATGGCCTGAATTGATTAATAAATTAATAGTTTTGCTGATATACTTACTGCAAATGCTTTATAAACGTATTTCTTAATAAAATTTTTTTATTCAAAATTACAATTTTATTATACTGATACAAGTTTTTCATCAATCGTATTAATGTACTTGTTCTTCTCATCTCAATAAAGGCGAGGTAAAGTCGTTTTAATGCAAAATTACTTCATTTCATTGTAATGTACATTCGCTTTCATGTGCAGTTCATTAACATACGTGCAAATCGTATTCCATCACTTGCGATGTTAATTTGCATACGTGTGAATCGATATTCCATTCACTTGCGAATGTGATTTGCATACGTGTGAATCGTATTCCATCACTTGCGAATGTGATTTACATACGTGCGAATCGTGTTCCTTCACTTGCAAATGCGATTTGCATACGTGTGAATCGTATTCCTTCACATGCGAATGTGATTTGCATATATGTGAATCGTATTCACACATTATCGAGGTAGATTCACTTGAATGCGAATCGTATTCACACATTATTGAAGGAGATTCGCTTGAATGTAAATCGCATTCACACATTATCAAGGTGGATTCGCTTGAATGTAAATCGTATTCACACATTATCGAGGTAGATTCGCTTGAATGTAAATCGCATTCACACATTATCAAGGTGGATTCGCTTGAATGTAAATCGCATTCACACATTATCAAGGTGGATTCGCTTGAATGTGAATCGTATTCAATCATGATCGAGGTTCGTTCGCTTGAATGTAATGTGAAGTTATCTTCAGAACCCTATCTGCAGCCTGATAATTGCGTAGTTATTTTTTATTTGGGTAATGTGTTCCTTTTGGAATACATAAGCTGCCTGTAACCTTGAATAAGTTGAGAAATTATACCCAATACTGGCTGTATAATCATCTTCATAATTATTTGTTTTTGCAAGGTTCGGATCGTAAGTATCATACTTTAGCAATACATCAAATTTTCTTTTCATAAAATAATAGCTTCCCTGCACATAATAACCGGAACGTTTTACAGCACTACTATCCATTCCATGTAAATATTCAGCCCTGAAATTAACATTCCAGTGGTTAATATTTAAATCACATCCTTCACGATTATGAATATAGCTCGCCGGCTTAGTACCATAATAAGCCATTCCGTTATAAATTGAGCCGCCAATATCAACTCCTTTTAGTGGATGAAGAACAATACGCCCTCCAACATCTTTATAATTGTTGTTATCAGCAGTTACATTAATTCCGGCGCCATTAAAAACGCCCAATTTATACTCAATTAAATATATTTTATTCAATTTAAAAAAACTTCCTTTGATCTGCACACCTATATCCCTGCCGCTGTTATCGCCCATTACATCATTGCTGCGATTAGCCAAAGCATTAACAACCTGTGAACGATAAACTGATTCAAGATATTCGTCAGTTATAATGTTTTCCAGAGATAAAGGGATATAAAACTGTCCGGCAGTGAAATTGAGATAGCTTTTGAATTTATATTCTCCATAAGCATCTATTAGTTTAGGAGCCCCTTTTCCCGCAAACTCGTATTGAACCCGATAATCCCACTTTGGTGTAACATTACCCCTTACATTAAACCTTGCATGGTAAATGTCAAAGCCGTTATAACTTCCTTTCTGATCAAATTGTTGGTAACGGATCTGAGCGTACCCTGATATTTGTGCAGGTAAACCAGACTTTAATGAAAATGGTTTATTAATATACTGCCTTGCAGAATCATTATGAAGTGAATCAGTTTTTCCGGTTACTGCATTAATTGATGATTGTGGAAATACATTGCAACTGAGCAGTATCACTACAGCAACAAACACAGATTTGATAAAGAATCTATTCATGAATAGTTTTAATAAAGTTAAAGAAAATATTTTGTCTATAGGAATAGTAGGAAAATAAAAAAATGCAAATGTAATTGTTTTTATATACAGTAGAATATTAAAAGAAATTTATTTTATAAGGTCAGCAAAAGAAGTATTTTCCAGCACATTTGATGTGTAATTCCTAATATCAATAAAAACATTTATTAGTTTTTTGTGCTGTTCAACTGGAGTATTCTCATAAAAGTATTTACTTGCTGAATCTACGGGAGCAATAGCGCCATCCATTAACCTTATTATCTCTGCAAGCGAAATTTGTTCAGGAGTTTTTGTAAGCTTATACCCTCCTTCTGAACCTTTCTTACTTTTTACAAATCCCGATGTCTTCAAGGAGATCAAAATTTGTTCAAGAAACTTTTTTGGAATAGACCATCGCTGACAAATATCAATTATCTTAATAAAGCCTTCACCGTAATTCTCTGACAGATCTATAAGTGCAAGGCAGGCATATTCGCTTTTCTTTGAAAGTTTCATTTTTAAGGATTTGATGCTTTACAAAATTACATACATTTTCCCGATATAAAACATTTTGTCTATCTATTTTATAGAGAAGATATGAAATACTCTTCCAATTTTATAAAAGAATAATAGTATTTTTGCTTCAGTACAACTATTTATCAATATGAAGAGAATTATTATTCTCATTGGTTTTGTTTTTTTATTTGATATGCTTTCCGCTCAAAGTATTGATAAGCATTTTCAAAATATAATGGATAAGCATAAACTGATGGGCATGTCGGTACTGGCAATTTGCAATGATTCTGTAGTGTATTCGGGTAGCTTTGGCACTGCTGATTACTCCAGAAAGATTCCTGTTACCGATAGCACTATGTATAAGATTGCTTCCATATCAAAAACTGTTACTGCTACAGCATTAATGATTCTATACGAGAAGAAGCTGTTTAAACTTGATGATGATATTGGTAAGATTCTTGGCTACAAGATAAGGAACCCCCACTATCCTAAAGTTATTATAACTCCGCGTATGTTATTGTCGCATACTTCAAGCCTTGAAGATGGTACCGGTTACTGGAACTTCCTGACTGATACTTATAAAAAAGATACTGTTCCTGCTTTCGCTCAATTATTGACAGATACCGGTAAATATTATACTAAGGATATATGGCAGGATAAGAAGCCCGGAACATATTTCAGCTATTGTAATATGAATTTCGGAATAATTGGTTCATTGATTGAAAAACTATCCGGACAAAGATTTGATATTTTTTGCAAGCAGCACATATTTGACCCATTAGGAATAAAAGGGAGTTACAGGGTTCAGGATATTGATAACATTAATAATGTTGCTCCTATTTACCGCATGTATAATGGCTTATGGTACCCGCAAACGGATAACTTCAAAGGCATAAAACCAAAACCCAGAGAACTGTCAAATTATGTAATAGGAAGTAACGGAGCTCTTTTTGCACCTCAGAGTGCATTAAGGATAAGCGCCCGCGACCTTTCTAAATTAATGCTGATGCAGATGAATGGAGGGAAATACAAAGACATTAGGATACTTAAAGATGCTACTGTTAAACTTATGCATAAACCTCAATGGACATATAATGATAATAATGGTGATACTTTCTTTGGCTTGTTCTTATGCTGGGGGCTGGGATTTCAGGTAACTACTGACAAAGTGAATGGAGATATCATTGCACCGGGTTATGTCATGACAGGACATATAGGTGATGCTTACGGTTTGCTAAGCGATTTCTTTTACAATCAGGATAAGCATTTCGGAATGATATTCATTACAAATGGCAGTGCGGATGAGTTTGAATATGGACATTCAACTGCTTTCAATGCAGTGGAGGAAGATGCTCTTTCAGCACTATATAATTTGGAAATACTTCCCCGAATGCAAAACAGGGCAATAAGCGACCTTATCAGCAACGATAAAATGGAAACATCAGCAGATTATTCTGAAGGACATACGAATGTCAGATTTTATTTATCTGCTCCCGGAAATGTTTATTGCAGTATTTATAATGATGAAGGAAAACTGGTTTCACAATACAATAAATACTTTGATGCTGAAGGAAGGATACAGCTTTCACTGGACACAAAGCAATTAACTAATGGTTTATATTATTGTTTGTTCCAGTCGTTTGATGATAAAGAGGTGATGAAAATTAATATAATGAAGTAAATATTTTTCTGCTTTACACAATAACATAAAAAAAAGCCCGTTGATGTGGTATTAATTTCTTTATTTTGTAACATCAATTAAATTCCAATATTGAAGAAGACAGGATTCATACTCATTTTACTTTTTGCTGCTAGTGTTTTTAGCACAAAGGCGCAGATAGGTGGCAGTTACACTTATGCTTTTCTTGACCTTCCCAATTCAGCCAGAATAGCCGCTCTCGGCGGTGAGCCTTTGGCCATAAAAGACAACGATCTTTCGCTTTGCCTTGCAAACCCATCACTTCTCACCAAACGAATGTCAGACCAGGTATCATTGAGTTTTGTTAATTATTTCGATGGTATAAACTATGGTTTTGCATCTTATGCTAAAGATATTAAGGGCGTTGGAATGTTTGATGCATCATTGCAGTATATCAATTACGGTACTTTCAAGCTGGCTGATGATGCAGGGAATACTTATGGGAATTTCAACGCCGGCGAGTATTCATTTAATCTCGGATGGGGAAGACAGTTGGACTCTTCATTTTCAATAGGTGCGAACCTGAAAAATATTTATTCAGATCTTTATGCATTTAAATCATATGGTATTGCTGTGGATGTGGGCGGAACATATTCAAGCACCAAAAGGCAGTTCACTTTATCTTTGCTGGCAATGAATATCGGAAGGCAGATAACTTATTATACTCCCGGAAATAATGAGCCTCTCCCCTATCAGTTACAGTTGGCACTTTCAAAGAAACTTTCTCATGCTCCGTTCCTGTTTTCAATTGTACTGACACATCTGGAAAGATGGGATTTAACGTATGCTGATCCATCTGATACAGTAACTGTCGACCCATTAACAGGAGAAAAAAAGACTAAGAATAAATACGGCGTTTTTCTTGATAAAGCGATGAGACATGTAGTTATTGGAGCTGAGTTTATTCCCATAAAGAGTTTTTACCTGATGGGAAGTTATAATTATGAAAGAAGACAGGAGCTAAAAGACCCCGTTGAAGTTTCAACCGTAGGGTTCAGTTGGGGATTTGGATTACGCATCAAGCAATTTAATCTGAGCTATTCACGCGCGCGCTATGCTCTCGCTGGATCTCCCAACAATATTACTATTTCTACCAACCTTCGCAGTTTTGAACGTAAAAACAAATCATAGCTTTGTTTTTTACCATTCCTTGCATTTCATTCCTTTTATTGTAATATTTTTGCATTTATTAAACAGCAATAAATGAAAGTTTCCGTTGATCCAAATTCAGGTTTTTGCTTTGGTGTAGTGTTTGCTATCAGCAAGGCAGAAGAAGAACTTGAAAGATCGGGAAAGCTTTATTGCCTTGGAGATATTGTTCATAACAACAGGGAAGTTGAGCGACTTGCATCTAAAGGCCTTGTTATTATCACCCGCGAAGAACTTAAAAATATTCATGACGTAAGTGTCCTTATTCGCGCTCATGGAGAACCTCCCGAAACATATAAAATAGCTATTGAGAATAACCTTGAACTGATCGACTCCTCCTGCCCTGTTGTGCTTAAACTGCAAAACAGGATACGCTTGGGTTGGGAAGAAATGCGTAAAAAGAATGGACAGATAGTTATTTACGGTAAGGAAGGTCATGCTGAGGTGAATGGTTTGCTTGGGCAAACACTTGGTGAAGCTATAGTTGTAAACAGCGAAGCTGACCTTGATAAAATTGATTTCTCCAAGCCTGTGCGCTTTTATTCACAGACTACTCAGCCTGTAATGGGCTTTAAGAAAATGGTAAAAGGAATTGAAGAAAGATTTAAGTTTAAAGGCGTTGAGCCAGACTTTATTCCTTATAATACTATTTGCACACAGGTATCGCATAAGGAACCCAGTCTGAAGAAATTTGCTAAAGAACATGATGTTATTTTATTTGTAAGCGGGAAAAAGAGCTCTAATGGATTATTTCTTTACGAACTTTGCAAATCTATCAATTCAAAGACATATTTTATTTCTGATAAGAATGAAATACAAAAGGATTGGTTCATAATGCAGATACTGTTGGGATTTGCGGGGCAACTTCAACGCCTATGTGGCTGATGGAAGATATTGCTGGCATTGTAAAAACATTTTAAAGCACTATGTTTTTTATTTTTTCGAAAATACTATCCTTCCTTATTGCTCCATTAACATGGATCATTACACTTTTACTGCTTGCTCTTATATTTAGAAACAGGTACTGGTCAAGGCGCTGCCTTATTTATTGCGTTATAGTTACTCTTGTTTTCACAAATCCTTTTTTGGCAGGCGAAGCTGTAAGTCTTTGGGAATACCCGATTACACTTGACAAAGAACTTGCTGCAAGTTATGACGCAGGCATAGTGCTTGGCGGAGGAATGGTAACAATAGATACTCAACACGACAGGCTAACCTTCCGTAATAATGTTGACAGGATATTGCAGGCTGTAAGTTTATACAAAACAGGTAAAATCAAGAAGATGATCATTTCAAGCGGTTCGGGCAGCCTTGTTTTCCGAAATATGCTTGAAGCTTCTCTGTTAAAAAGGTATTTGCTTACTATTGGCATTCCCGACAGCGTTATAATAGTTGATTCTTTATCCGATAATACTTATCAGAATGCAATAAACTCTGCTCAAATTATTAAAAAGGAGTTCCCTAAAGGGAAATTCCTGCTTATTACTTCTTCTATGCATATGCGCCGCGCAAAAGCCTGTTTTGAGAAAGCCGGCATTGCCGTTACTCCATACAGCACAAATAAGGAAACAGGCAAAAGGCTTTTTGATTATAAGAACCTTATCATTCCCGATATAGAAGCGCTTGGAAAATGGAACAGCCTTATTCATGAAATATTCGGATATATTGTTTATGATGTTTCAGGATATTTATAATTATCGGTTCATTAATCAGGGCTAAAGCCCTATGATAATTTTTTTTCCATAACCCCAGACTTAATGTGGGTTCTAAAAATTTGTTTTTTTTAAATCCTAAGCACTAAACCCTAAATCCTAAATAATTTCAAAAT
This sequence comes from uncultured Bacteroidota bacterium, assembly GCA_963831005.1. Classification (GTDB taxonomy): domain Bacteria; phylum Bacteroidota; class Bacteroidia; order Bacteroidales; family CG2-30-32-10; genus CAWHOW01. Next base: position 335,514 of record CAWHOW010000007.1, on the reverse strand, counting down.
TCAAATGAGAAAAGCACCAAACATTGAATTAGCTGTAGTTTTGAACATTAATATTTGAGTATTTGATATTATTTAGAGTTTAGAAATTAGTATTTAGAATTTGTTTTTAAGAATTATTAGAAGTCCCCTGAATTAGTAATCAACTATCTTAATCGGATTAATTTCTCACCCTAGTGTTGTGTTAAGAGTGATGTGTCAAAAAGATTGCTTCATCCTCCTTCGTCGTATTCGCAATGACGTCATTGCGAGGAGGGACGACGAAGCAATCCATATGACATAATATTGTTAACATTACACTAGTTTATTTCCAATGTTAATTTTTCATTAATTCAAATAATTGCGTTCTGCATTTATTACATTTGCCAAAAATTATAAATCCAAGTAACTTACATTACTAAAAAACGTATAATTCGACTCACTTAAATAGCAATAATTATGAAAACTAAGTATCTTGACCTTATAGAACAGACCTTCGAATTCCCACAGGAAGAGTTCAAAGTGATTGAAAATGAGCTGTTTTTCCATGAAATTCCTTTAATGGATATAATTAAGCAATATGGAACACCTCTGAAGATAACTTACCTTCCTAAAATTGGTGATCAGATTACAAAAGCAAAGCGTCTTTTTAATGTGGCGATTGCAAAAGCTGATTATAACGGCGATTATCATTATTGTTATTGCACCAAGAGTTCGCACTTTTCGTTTGTGATGGAAGAAGCATTAAAGAATGATGTGCATCTGGAAACTTCTTCAGCTTTCGATATACATTTGATTGAAGAATTATATAAAACCAATAAGATAAAGAAAGAACAATTTATAGTATGCAACGGTTTTAAGCGCCCACAATATATTGACAATATAGCCAACTTAATTAATCTTGGTTTTGAGAATACTATTCCTGTCCTTGACAATAAGTTTGAACTCGACAAATACAAAAGTCTGACTAAGAAATGCAAATTAGGCATAAGGATAGCTTCTGAAGAAGAACCTAAATTCGATTTTTACACTTCCCGTCTTGGAATTCGATATAATGATGTTATTCCTTATTTTGAAGATCATATTAAAGACAATCCCAAGTTTGAATTAAAGATGCTTCATTTCTTTATAAATACAGGAATAAAAGACACTGCTTATTACTGGAACGAATTATCGAAATGCGTTAACCTGTACTGCGACCTGAAAAAGGTTTGCCCCGAACTGGATTCGATGAACATAGGCGGAGGTTTTCCTATAAAGAACTCGCTGGCTTTTGATTATGATTACGAGTACATGGCCGAGGAAATTGTTCTGCAGATCAAGAATATATGCGAGAAGAATGTGGTGGCTGAACCTAATATATTTACTGAATTCGGCTCATTTACAGTGGGCGAAAGCGGGGCTGTTCTTTACTCCATTATTGACCAGAAACAACAAAACGACAGGGAGCTTTGGAATATGATTGACAGCTCTTTCATGACCACATTGCCCGATACATGGGCTATAAATCAACGTTTTATTCTATTACCTATCAATAACTGGGAATCGGAATACCAAAGGGTTAACCTTGGAGGGTTGACTTGCGACAGTCATGATTATTACAATGCCGAAGCCCATCAGAATGCAGTGTTCTTACCAAAACCGAAAGATAACGAGACTCAATACATTGGTTTGTTCCATACAGGCGCTTACCAGGAATCGCTGGGAGGTTACGGCGGCATACAGCACTGCCTTATTCCTGCCCCTAAGCATGTAATTATTGATGTGGACGAGAACGGTGAACCTTTTACCAAACTGTTTGCCAAAGAACAAACCTACAAATCGATGCTGAAGATACTGGGGTATTAGACTTCTTCGTAAAATCATTTACTTCGTCATTGCGATCCGCCAACTGGCGGAGAAGCAATCCTTTATTCAATGTTTAGATTGCTTCGTCGTCCGCAGTGGCTGACTCCTCGCAATGACGGTATACACGTTCGCAATGACGCATTTATTTTCTGAAGAACTCTATTGATATCCCTTTAATTGAAATGCGCTCCCTTTTCAGCTACTTGTCTGCCCGGTTTTAGTTATTTCCAAGGTGATTAAGACTATTGTCTATTCAGGATAGAGAGTTGTTTATTCTATTGGAGACATTGTTTATTCCGTTGGAGACATTGTCTATTCCGTTGGAGACATTGTCTATTCCGTTGGAGACATTGTCTATTCCGTTGGAGACATTGTCTATTCGCTTGGAGACATTGTCTATTCGTAGAGACATTGTCTATTCGTTTAGAGACATTGTCTATTCGCTTAGAGACATTGTCTATTCGTTTAGAGACATTGTCTATTCGCTTAGAGACATTGTCTATTCGCTTAGAGACATTGTCTATTCGTTTAGAGACATTGTCTATTCGCTTAGAGACATTGTCTATTCGCTTAGAGACATTGTCTATTCGCTTAGAGACATTGTCTATTCGTTTAGAGACATTGTCTATTCGCTTAGAGACATTGTCTATTCGTTTAGAGACATTGTCTATTCGTTTAGAGACATTGTCTATTCGCTTAGAGACATTGTCTATTCGCTTAGAGACATTGTCTATTCGTTTAGAGACATTGTCTATTCGCTTAGAGACATTGTCTATTCGTTTAGAGACATTGTCTATTCGCTTAGAGACATTGTCTATTCGCTTAGAGACATTGTCTATTCGCTTAGAGACATTGTCTATTCGCTTAGAGACATTGTCTATTCGTTTAGAGACATTGTCTATTCGCTTAGAGACATTGTCTATTCGCTTAGAGACATTGTCTATTCGTTTAGAGACATTGTCTATTCGCTTAGAGACATTGTCTATTCGCTTAGAGACATTGTCTATTCGTTTAGAGACATTGTCTATTCGCTTAGAGACATTGTCTATTCGCTTAGAGACATTGTCTATTCGTTTAGAGACATTGTCTATTCGCTTAGAGACATTGTCTATTCGTTTAGAGACATTGTCTATTCGCTTGGAGACATTGTCTATTCGCTTAGAGACATTGTCTATTCGTTTAGAGACATTGTCTATTCGCTTAGAGACATTGTCTATTCGCTTGGAGATGTTGTCCCAGTGATTAGAGATGTTGTCCCAGTGATTAGAACATTATTCTATAATTAAAAAGAATAGTCTCAGATTTAAGCCAATTAATTCACTACCTTATCATTCAGGACTAAAGTCCTGTGCAGTAGTAGTGTGGTATGCATAACCCCAGACTTAAGGGGACTTCTAATAATTCTTAAAAACAAATTCTAAATACTAATTTCTAAACTCTAAATAATATCAAATACTCAAATATTAATGTTCAAAACTACAGCTAATTCAATGTTTGGTGCTTTTCTCATTTGAATTTTGAAATTATTTAGGATTTAGGGTTTAGTGCTTAGGATTTAAAAAAAACAAATTTTTAGAACCCACATTAAGTCTGGGGTTAATTACTAATATACGATTTATTGGGCTTTAGCCCTGATTTGTAAATTAACCAGATTAAGCTAAAGGTGTGCTGCTCGATTTTATAGCAGGGATCATTTCCGAAATAGAGCCGCTCCAGTGGAAATCAGCTTGATGAGCGTCAATAACAGGTTCTATACCCCTGCCTGTTGAAGCAGAAATATCAAACTGGAAGTATGCCCTTGCATCACCCGGCAAATTAATTATTTTAACTTTCGATTTATGATTTGACTTTAAGATAGTCCATGTTTTTTCATCCCCGCTCCAGCGCAGGTTATAGCTGCAACCCGCACCGCCAACAGGACATTCAATAACCACATAACCGGGACCAACTTCCAGTATCTTGAAAATATGTTTATGACCTGTTCCATGTTCAGCCGGTTTCAGTCCGAAACGTTCCAAACCTGATATAACAGCCGATTCGTTATTGGGATATTTAAGGTTTAAGGTGCTTTCAATATAATGTACTACCACATCGGTGTACATCACTAACTTGGCTTCCTTACCTTTTTCGTCCTCGGTAAGGGAAGTGGCTTTTGAAGTTTCTCTCGACACCGCATCAGTGTTTACAGCGCTTATCTGCGAATTATATGTGCCTATAGGCAAGGAAGCCGGAAGTCCGCTTGCCGGACAATCGGGGTCAATAGCCAACTGGTTAGCTATGGAAGTGCTGCTTCCTACTAAATCAAACCCTGCAAGTTCGTGGTAATGCCTAACACATTTTATCCACATTATTGATGATGCCATTTTATTTATTTAAGAATTAAGATTTAGAGGGGTTCTAATAATTATGAAATTCGTCATTGCGAAGGAGGAACGACTGAAGCAATCTCATTGATTTTTAGATTGCTTCACTACGTTCGCAATGACGTGCTTTGAATTTTTAGAAGTCCCCTTTAGAATTTGATTGTGCAATATTAGAAATAGTTTTTGAAATAACAAATAAAAAAATGAAAAATGTTAAATAGGTTAAAAAAAAGGTATATTTGCAAGGGAAATTATTGTTTAACCAAAATAAAACATTATGAAAAAGATAATTACTTTAGTAATGCTCGCCATTGCAGGCTTGAGCGTAAATGCACAAACCGCCTATATAACGAATTCCGGTGATAGTACTGTATCAGTTATTAATGTTGCTACCAATACTGTTACGGCTACAATTACAGTTGGTGCTTATCCTTATGGTGTATCTGTAAGCCCAGATGGAAGCAAGGTATATGTTGCGAATTATGGTTCTAATACAGTAAGTGTAATAAACACTGCTACAAATACTGTTACGGCTACAATTACAGTTGGTACTGATCCTATGGTGTATCTGTAAGCCCCGATGGAAGCAAAGTATATGTTGCGAATTAATGGTTCTAATACAGTAAGTGTAATAAACACCGCTACCAATACTGTTACGGCTACAATTACAGTTGGTACTTTCCTTATGGTGTATCTGTAAGCCCCGATGGAAGTAAGGTATATGTTGCGAATTTAATTATGGTACAGTAAGTGTAATAAACACTGCTACCAATACTGTTTCGGCTACAATTACAGTTGGTCTTATCCTTTTGGTGTATCTGTAAGCCCCGATGGAAGTAAGGTATATGTTGCGAATTATGATTCTAATACAGTAAGTGTAATAAACACCGCTACAAATACTGTTTCGGCTACAATTACAGTTGGTTCTGATCCTTTTGGTGTATCTGTAAGCCCCGATGGAAGCAAGGTATATGTTGCGAATGATAGTGATAATACAGTAAGTGTAATAAATACTGCTACCAATACTGTTTCGGCTACAATTACAGTTGGTACTTATCCTGATGGTGTATCTGTAAGCCCCGATGGAAGCAAAGTATATGTTGCGAATAATGGTACTAATACAGTAAGTGTAATAAATACTGCTACAAATACTGTTTCGGCTACAATTCCGGTTGGTGATTGGCCTGTTGCATTTGGGAATTTTATTTCCACACATATCACAGGTATTGCACCGCAAAGTATGGTGGTAGCAAATGTGGAGGTTTATCCCAACCCTGTTACCGATAATTTGCAAATACAAACAACTTTACCAATAAAGGAAATAGAGATTACAGATATTACTGGAAGGCTGCTTTACACAACCACAGCTAAAACTATTAATTGCAGCAGCTTTGCAAAAGGTGTTTATTTTATTAAGGTAACAACTAGTGAAGGGGCTGTAGTTAAGAAATTCATTAAAGAATAACCAATATCCAACACTCAATGTCCAATGTTCAAGTGAAGCATTACTTGGTAATTGAGCGTTGTTTGTTGAATATTGATTATTGAAGAAGGAAAAGAAGTAAAGAAGTTTGTTAAAGAGTAGTGAGTACTGAGTAGTGAGTTAGGAGTAAAATTTAGGAATAGCAATACTCCCGTCTCCCAACTCATAACTCCCAACTATACGGTTAAGAAATTTGTTAAAGAATAACCAATATCCAATGTTCAAGTGAAGCATTACTTGGTAATTGAGCGTTGTTTGTTGAATATTGATTATTGAAGAAGGAAAAGAAGTAAAGAAGTTTGTTAAAGAATAACCAATATCCAACACTCAATGTCCAATGTTCAAGTGAAGCATTACTTGGTAATTGAGCGTTGTTTGTTGAATATTGATTATTGAAGAAGGAAAAGAAGTAAAGAAGTTTGTTAAAGAGTAGTGAGTACTGAGTAGTGAGTTAGGAGTAAAATTTAGGAATAGCAATACTCCCGTCTCCCAACTCATAACTCCCAACTATACGGTTAAGAATTTGTAAAGAATAACCAATATCCAATGTTCAAGTGAAGCATTACTTGGTAATTGAGCGTTGTTTGTTGAATATTGATTATTGAAGAAGGAAAAGAAGTAAAGAAGTTTGTTAAAGAATAACCAATATCCAACACTCAATGTCCAATGTTCAAGTGAAGCATTACTTGGTAATTGAGCGTTGTTTGTTGAATATTGATTATTGAAGAAGGAAAAGAAGTAAAGAAGTTTGTTAAAGAGTAGTGAGTACTGAGTAGTGAGTTAGGAGTAAAATTTAGGAATAGCAATACTCCCGTCTCCCAACTCATAACTCCCAACTATACGGTTAAGAAATTCATTAAAGAATAACCAATATCCAATGTTCAAGTGAAGCATTACTTGGTAATTGAGCGTTGTTTGTTGAATATTGATTATTGAAGAAGGAAAAGAAATAAAGAAGTTTGTTAAAGAATAACCAATATCCAACACTCAATGTCCAATGTTCAAGTGAAGCATTACTTGGTAATTGAGCGTTGTTTGTTGAATATTGATTATTGAAGAAGGAAAAGAAGTAAAGAAGTTTGTTAAAGAGTAGTGAGTACTGAGTAGTGAGTTAGGAGTAAAATTTAGGAATAGCAATACTCCCGTCTCCCAACTCATAACTCCCAACTATACGGTTAAGAAATTCATTAAAGAATAACACAATATCCAATGTTCAAGTGAAGCATTACTTGGTAATTGAGCGTTGTTTGTTGAATATTGATTATTGAAGAAGGAAAAGAAGTAAAGAAGTTTGTTAAAGAGTAGTGAGTACTGAGTAGTGAGTTAGGAGTAAATTGATGAAATAAAAAAACTCCCAACTTCAAACTCATAACTCCCAACTTAATAGAGAGGAAGTTTGTTAAAGAGTAGTGAGTACTGAGTAGTGAGTTAGGAGTAAATTGATGAAATAAAAAAACTCCCAACTTCAAACTCATAACTCCCAACTTAATAGAGAGGAAGTTTGTTAAAGAATAGAAAAGTAAGTAGGTGGCAGTTAAAAAATTGAATAGTAAACAGTATTACCGATAACTATTTCTCTGTGAACCTCTGTGCTGTCTCTCAGTGCCCTCTGTGGTTAAGCTTTAGTTCGGAATTTTAATACAACATTGATATTCCAATTCGTAAATATCCGCATAAATTACTTTTTTCTTTCAAATCATTCAAAAAGTTCTATTTTTGCGGGTAAAATAAATAATAATAATCCCTAAAAAAACCTATATGAAATACGTAGTATTCACGAATACCTTAAAAAACAAACACGTTATGAGTAAAAACATCCTTCGTTCGCTTATTGCTGTTGCAGCAGTAGTTTTATTCACCCAGTCGTCGTTCGCTCAAAAGGCAGCAAAACCTTTCATGGGAACTATTACTTTCAATATCACTTACAGGGGCGATGTTAGCCCGGCTCAAAAAGGAATGCTGCCAACTTCATCAGTTGTTACCATTAAAGATTGTAAAACCAAAACCGAAGCTGCTTCAGGCCCGGTTACACAGGATGCTCTTACAGATGGCTCAACTAAAACAGAAACTGTTCTGATTGATTATATGGAAACAAAGGTTGCCTATAAAATAACTTCGCAGGAACTGGCTGAAGGAATGGCTAAAGTCCCCTCGCCTACCGTAAACATCACTAAAGCAACTAAAGACATTTCAGGTTTTACTTGCAAGCAAGCCATATTAACAACTAAACAGGACGATGGCACAACTGAAACCGACACCATTTATTTCTCGGACGAAATAGGCTGCAAAGACCTTAATTTTGCCGATCCTAATTTTAAAGACATACCAGGTGCCGTTCTTGAATATACCGAATTCAACTCCCAGATAAGCGCAACTGCAGTTTACACAGTGAAGGAAATAAAGAAATCAAAAGTAAGCGACAATATATTCCTTATTCCAAGCGATTACAAGGAAGTTACAAAAGATGAGCTAAAGAAAATGTTTGGAGGTGGCGAATAACAGCAAACGCCTTTATTAAAAAGAATCCCCCAAACAGGGGGATTTTTTTGTTTACAATAAACGTTGATTGAAAAAGTATTTTTTTACCTTTGCAGTTCAGGAATAAGGCTATAAATGGCAGTTACAATAAACAAGTTTAAGAAGAATACCCTTAAGAACGAAGAAACCTCTTCGCCCGAGCCTCCTGAAGAAATAGTTGATAAGCCAAAAACACCTAAGGTTAAAAAAGTAAAGGAACCCAAAGATAAAGGAACCTAAAGAAAAAACACCAAGTAACAGATTTGCTTTCTTTAAAGACGAGCGGCTTCATAAAGTATTAGGGCTTTTTTTCCTGCTTGCCGCATGTTATTTTTTATTTGCATTTATTTCATACCTAATCACCTGGAAGCTTGATGATCATAATTCTTCCAGAGTAGCGCTGGATTTTATATTCGATAAAAATGCTGCTGCTCAGAATTGGATGGGGCGTATGGGATTTATTATCTCAAATTTCTTTATTAAAGATTCTTTAGGTGTTGCATCTTTTCTGTTTGTTCTTGTGTTTCTTGTTACCGGGTTAAAACTATTTCTTAACATAAAGCTTCTTCCCATTGGGCTTACATACAAGTATTCGTTCTTTGGACTGGTTTGGATTTCGGTTTCACTTGGATATATCTTTTTTCAAAAGAAAGGTTATGATATTCTGGGCGGTGTGTTTGGTTACGAATCGAATATATGGATGCAGGGTATTCTGGGTGAAATAGGAACCGGCTTAATATTGGTATTTGCATTGCTTAGTTTCCTTATCATAGCTTTTAACATTTCATTTCGCTGGTATAAAAAGAAAATGAAAGAAGCAAAAGAAGAAGAAACAGCAGAACCAATTACTGAAACGAAAGAAGAAGATGATAAAGTGTTTGCTAAAAAGACAATTAATAAAAATAACACTTTAAAAGAAACTGATGATGATGCTTCTGACAATGAAAAGAAAAGCACTATAGAACTGGAAGTAAGCAAAGGCGAAGATGATAAAAAGAATGAAATAATTGAAGATATAAAGCTGGTAGGCAAAGAAAAGAAAACTGCCGGCAAAGATCCTGATGATATTGAACTGACAATTGAACCTAAAACAGAACAATCAAAACCATTTGTTCCTAAGATAGAAGAAACGGAAGAAAAGCTGGCTGAAAAACTGGTTGCAGAGTTAGGTCCTTTCGATCCAAAGCTTGAACTTCGCGATTTCAAATTACCAAGTGTTGACCTGCTGGATGATTATGAGAACACTACAGTTGGTGTTCAGAAAGAAGAACTGGAAGCCAATAAAAATCGCATAGTCGAAACACTCAACAACTATGCAATTCAGATTGATAAGATCAAAGCCACCATTGGTCCTACTGTCACTCTTTATGAAATAGTACCGGCAGCAGGTGTAAGGATTTCAAGGATAAAGAACCTTGAAGATGATATAGCGTTAAGCCTTTCTGCATTAGGCATACGCATTATAGCTCCTATTCCGGGCAAAGGAACTATAGGTATTGAAGTTCCGAATCAAAGGCCGGAAATTGTTTCAATGAAATCTATCCTATCATCTGATAAATTTCTGAACAATAATTTTGAATTGCCAATAGGATTGGGAAAGACCATTTCGAACGAAAGTTTTGTTACTGACCTTACAAAGATGCCTCACTTGCTTGTTGCAGGAGCCACAGGTCAGGGGAAATCGGTCGGGCTGAATGCCATACTTACATCATTGCTTTTCAAGAAACATCCTTCACAGCTTAAGTTTGTCCTTATTGACCCTAAAAGAGTTGAATTAACATTATATTCCAAAATAGAAAGGCATTATCTTGCCAAACTCCCCGACCAGGAAGCCGCAATAGTTACAGACACCAAACAAGTAGTGCGGACGCTTAACTCTTTGTGTATTGAAATGGATCTGCGTTTGGACCTGATGCATGATGCAAGGGTAAGGAACATTAAGGAATACAATGAAAAGTTTGTTGCTCGTAAGCTGAATCCAAATGAAGGACATCGTTTCCTTCCCTATTTTGTTCTGGTAGTTGATGAATTTGCTGATCTTATCATTACAGCAGGAAGAGAAGTGGAAACGCCTATTACTCGTTTAGCACAACTGGCAAGAGCAATAGGCATACACCTCATCATAGCGACTCAAAGGCCATCCGTAAACATCATCACAGGTACCATTAAAGCTAATTTCCCTGCACGACTTGCTTACAGAGTAATCTCAAAGATAGATTCACGCACTATACTTGACTCAGGTGGTGCTGATCAATTGATTGGACGGGGAGATATGTTGCTTTCCACAGGAAGCGATATCATCCGGCTTCAGTGTGCTTTTGTAGACATCCATGAAGTGGAGAAGATAACTGAATTTATAGGTGAGCAAAGAGGTTATCCAGCTCCTTTCAATCTGCCGGAGTTTAATGATGAGAACAGTGATGAAGCCAAAAACCTCGACCCTTCAGAAAAAGACGATATGTTTGAAGAAGCTGCAAGAATAATTGTTACACATCAGCAAGGATCCACTTCACTTCTTCAGCGAAAACTAAAGCTTGGCTACAACAGGGCAGGAAGAATAGTTGACCAACTTGAATCGGCTGGAATACTTGGCCCATTTGAAGGGAGTAAGGCGAGAGAAGTAAAAATAAAAGACGTTGAAAGTTTGGAACAATATTTGAAGAACTTATAAAAAATTAAAATAACCCCTATTATGAAAAAGATTAATTACTTGTTGCTGCCGCTTTTCTTTGTCAGCATATTTGGAATGAAAGTGAATGCACAGATTGACGAGTCAAAAGCAAAAACAATACTTGATGGCGTTAGCGCTAAAATGAAGTCATACACCACTATGAAGATTGCTTTTTCATATAACATGGTCAATACCAAAACGAATGTTAATGAAACCAAAACAGGCACTATCCAGGTAAAAGGGGATAAATACCATATTGAAGTAGGTGGCCAGATTGTCTTTTGCGATGGGAAAACAATTTGGACATATATTAAAGATGATAACGAAGTAAACATCAACAATGCATCAACGCAGGATGATGCTAATAATCCAACCACTATCCTTAATAATTACAGTAAAAACTATAAACCAAAATGGATGAAAGAAATGATTGATGGTGGTAAGACCATTGAAGTGATTGATATGACCCCATTAAAAGGCAAATCATATTATAAAGTGCGTTTGAATATTGATAAGGTAGCGCAGCAAATTATAACACTACATCGTTTATGATAAAAATGGTTCAACATATACTTATACAATAATTCTTTACGAGTAACGTAACAATGGATGATGCCATATTCACTTTCAACAAAGCAAACTATCCGAATGTTGAAACGAATGATATGCGTTAAAAAGAAGTGTGGTTTTTGGTATTGAAAGTAACGAATTTCTACTCTAGTCCTATTTTATTAAAATAAAACACAGTGCGTTTTTCTTTATTCGCATTGTTGTTTTTAATTTTTTCATAGCCCCAGGTAAGAAAATAATTATCATACCATAAATCCATGTCGCTCGACCAGTCTTCTTTAACCTGGTCGTTCGCATAAGCAGTTTCAATTTTTTCTTCTTCTTTACCCTGCACCACTTTATCTCCCTCGATTATTTGCGATTTAATATACCCGTTATAACTATATGCAAGTACAATTTCATTATCGCTGGTCATCACCTTAACACGTTCTTTCAAGTTAAACGTCAGAATATCCTGTATAGGAAAACAATTATCCCAAAGCAATTCACCGTCTTTATTAAAATCAGCTATTATAGCATGAGTGTATCTGTATCCGACAAAGACCGTTGTGCAATGCTGAATGGGGAAACCGTTGGAAGCATAAGTGGTGTAACATTGGGTTTGAAATTCAGGGTAATAAGCCTCCCCTATTAAAATGTATTCGTCATTCCGCTTAATAATATTATGAGTAAGGATATTATAATTTACATTCAGTTCTTCACCTCTTTTTTCAGCCCTGTTCTTTCTTTTAATCGCTTGCTTCAAATCACCAGGATCCATGTAAGAAAGGAAATTCTGCAGTTTAGAGAAAGGATAAAACTTCATGGTATCCTGTTGTCCGCCTATAAACTTACTAAAATAAATACCTTCAGAATTGTTAGTCATTCCAGTGGCATCGCTTGAAGCAGGATTAAGAACCCAGCCACTGATAAATTGGTTGTCGTAAGTTCCTATCATCACTGCCTCATTATCATTTATCTTCTCATATTTTGCTGATGATATCATTTTCCCGACTGTAGAATTTAAAGTGGTTGTTTTTATCAATTCCCCGTTTGAGGAGTAATCGTTTATGTATTGATACAGTACCTTAGCTTTAGGTTTGTTTCGTACGAATGACTTAATAAACGAAGGGTTATCATTTACAATATTAGAATTCAAAATAAGTGTATTCCCCTTGTATCTTAAAGGAATAACAGAAGATCTCCCATTCTCAAGGTCAACATTTATTATCTCTGATTTATATTTATAAAGAGTCAAGCCTGTAATGGCAGGAATACATGTAAATGTAAGGCACGATTGCAAACAAGCAGCAATACTTGCGGGGTTAGTTAAACCCATAATGGAGGCTTTATTATTGACAACCATGAAATCAGTAACCGATATTGTTGACGGAAACTTTCCAAGCGTGGTGTTATTGGTGCCGGTTTCAGTATTAATACTAACTATCTGGAAAGAGCCGTTCACTTCATTCGAACTGAGATAGGATGTGCTGCTTATACGCTTAATATATCCAAGTAACACATACAATGTGCTGCTTTTTTCATCAACAAAAAACTTAATCATGGATGATACGGGAGGTATGGGAACTTCTTTTGTCCATTCTTCTTTCAGGTTGGTATTATACTTGGAAAATTCCCACATCTTTTTGCCATTAGTTCGCTCATCGCTTTCGTAAAACATTATCAAACCATCAGCGCCTAAAGGCACTACATTATAATTATCGGAACCTTTTTTGGCTTCTATCTCCACCCTTAAGGCTTCCGACTTTTGCCCAAAAGCCGCTGCAACCATTAATAGTATTATGGCTGTAATAATTGATCTAATTGAAGGTTTGGAAATAATATACATTTTCACAAATATAAATTCGCTTACAAAGATATAGTAATTATAGAAAAATATACAGTAATGAGAGTAATGAACTGTGTATTGATTCTGACATAAATAGTACAAAATTACTTACTGATAATTGTTGCTGCCTCCTGCTTCAAAATAAACTCCCTTATCCTGCTGTTATGGAGCATTATCCTGTCGGTATTCTTTTTATCGGAAAGGTAACAGGCATAGCTTGCGCCGCCAAAATAGAACATCTGGAAAACAGTGAAGCCTATCATAACTCCCGTAATGTAAAAGCCGTCCTTAATACAAAAATACGTAAAAGCGCCGGTGCCTCCCAGCAGCAATAAGCTGCTGATACCTCTTAACACATGCCCGCTATACACCTGCCCCGAGCCGGGAACAATGAATGAGATTATCTCAGCAGTTTTAATATTTTTCATGCGCGGCCTTTTCAGTAATTCATGAATTGCATTCGAATCAATCGCTATGTTCTTCTGTTTAATATAAACATACACCATCGAATCGGCAGCATCCCATTCATGCAGCTCATCTTTGTTAAGTATGTCCAGGTAAAGCGACCTATTGGCAAGCTCCCTGTTCTTGGTATAATAATTAATCTGCATAAGCAGTTCATCGGCATCATCGTATTTTCCGGCAAGATAACAGTCGAGGGCATGTTCGTACCTCACGTTGTACTGAACGGAATCGGGTAAATAAGAAAGGTTAATCCGTTGCAGGGTTTGAGCAGCTTTTTCATAATCGCCGGTGGACTTATAACAATACGATTTCTTTAACAGGGCATCGCAACGTGTCAGATCATCGAGAGTGCCATAGAATATTCTTTCATACTCCAGCGCTGCCAGCGTGAAGTTACCGGCAGCATAAAGACTGTCGGCGCATCTTGCCACTGAAACATCAGTGGTAAATGCTGATAAACTTCTGCAAAGGAAGCCGCAGATTAAGCAATATCTGATTATTGATCTCATTATTCTTTTCATTTCTGCTAACCGACACACTCAACACGCTGCCCCATATATCCCCTAAATAGAACAGCGAAAAAAAAGCCGTAGTCAATATGAATCTTGCACTAGAAGGTCCGGCTTTTTTATATGCTTCGTATGACATTAATCCCATTAATGTAACCGGCAGAAAACTTGATATCCCCTGCCCTGTTTTGCCTGCATATATCTTACCCAGACCCGGCACCACAGCCGACATCAATCCAGCAATTACACCTGAGTTATGTTTTAAATTCCTGTAATCATTATCCAGCTTAACAATGCTTCTTTCCTGCTCATTCATGTCATTAAATGAATAAGAAAATGATTTCGATTTCTTAGAAAACATTGAAGTATCCCTCTGTAACAGGTAAATTCCCGAAAGTTCCAGATCCCTCAATTCTTTGTTTTTTACATCAGCCGTATCAACAAGTTTTATCCGTTCTATTCCTTTTGAATAATCGCTGATATGAGCATAAGAATATGCTGAAAGAAAATGGCAATAATTAAAACTCTTGTCCGATAGGCCCACTGCACTGAAATAATATGCCGAAGAATCAAAAGCATTTTTGTAGAAATAGGCATGCCCTAGCAAAGCATTAACCGAATCTTTTTGTTCTATCGGATAATTTTTAATATTTATTTCATTCTGAAGAAGCTGAATGCAATCTTCAGGCATATTATTCTTCAACAGATACTTTGCAAATTCAATCTGTTCAGTAAAACTTTTGTTAAGCTGTGCAGAAGCCATATAAAAGGACAAACAGGAAATGATAAAAAAGATTAGTTGCTTCTTCATCTTTTCTTCCAATGGTATGTCGAAGGTTCGTCAATAGCCAGCTGT
Organism: uncultured Bacteroidota bacterium; assembly: GCA_963831005.1. Taxonomy (GTDB): domain Bacteria; phylum Bacteroidota; class Bacteroidia; order Bacteroidales; family CG2-30-32-10; genus CAWHOW01. The sequence continues at coordinate 320,428 of CAWHOW010000007.1, read as the reverse complement.
TCATCATCAAACAGGTCAGGGGGAACATCGTTTATAGCAGTTCCATTGCAACGCATCAGCCTGTCAGCTGACATAAACAATCCCTTTATCAAACCAAATTCATTAATTGATTGCTTGCTGAAATTCGAGCAGGATATTTCATACAGGCAATGCCTGAAAAATTGCTGTGAAACCACATTCTGATAGAATAACATTGCTGATGTGGCAAGCAGGCTAAATGGATTATATTTTGCCACAAAGCTTTTATGTTTGTATGCAATAGGTGCTTTATTATTAAGAGTTTTGTTATTCCTTGAATTGTTATCTCCCGATATTATGTTATAATTCTTTTCTTCAAGCAATTTAATATCAGATGCCATATTCTGGCAGAAAGAAGAATTGATAAAAATGAAAAATACACTAATAAAAATTAAACTTTTCATAATCATTTATTAAAATGACAAGGAACAAAATTAATGTTTTGTAAAAGACATTATGGTTTTGTAATAAATATTATTTTAAAGGTTAACGAAATTTCACTTTCTTTGCATTTTGCAGGAAATTAATGTCTCACTTTAAAACAGCTATTGTAATCCTTAACTGGAATGGGAAGCTTTTTCTCGAAAAGTTCCTGCCTTTCCTTATTCAATATAATCCTCCAGATGCCGAAATCATCATAGCTGATAATGCCTCAGCAGATGATTCAGTTGCTTTCCTTAAATCCACATATCCTCAATTAAGAATTATCAAGAACAATGAAAACGGTGGCTTCGCCAAAGGATATAACGACGCATTAAAGCAAGTAGATGCGGAATATTATATTTTACTGAATTCAGATATTGAAGTAACAGAGAATTGGGTAGAGCCGGTTATTAAGTTAATGGACACAGATAAAATGATCGCTGCCTGCCAACCAAAAATAAAATCTTATTATAATCGAAATGAGTTTGAGTATGCAGGTGGTGCAGGTGGCTTCATTGATAAATATGGTTACCCTTTTTGCCGTGGAAGGATATTTCAATCGCTTGAAAAAGATGAATCTCAATTCAGTGCTCCAGTGGAAATCTTTTGGGCAACAGGAGCATGTATGTTCGTCAGGGCTGAACTATTTCACAAGTTTGGAGGTTTTGATAATGATTTTTTTGCTCACATGGAAGAAATTGATTTCTGCTGGCGATTAAAGAACGAAGGATACAAAATAAAATATTGCCCATCTTCAACTATCTTTCATATAGGCGGGGGAACATTGCCTAAGAACAATCCACGAAAGACTTATTTGAATTTCAGAAACAACTTTTTTCTTCTTTACAAAAACCTTCCTGCTAAAAGATTGTTCCCTGTTTTCTTTGTACGGCTTTTCTTAGATGGTATAGCCGGTATGAAGTTCCTTTTTGATGGTGATTTTAAAGATGTAATAGCTGTTACCAAAGCCCATTTTTCTTTTTATTGCTCTTTAAGAAAACTATACAGGAAACGTAAAGAAATAAAGCATAATAAAGTTTCCGGCATCTACAAAAAGTCTATAGTTTTTGCCTATTATCTGAAAAAGAAAAAACGTTTTCAGCAATTAGATAATCGAGATTTTACCAAATAATTATTTTCTGAAGGATTCAATTGCAAGTCGATAGGAATCAAGTCCGAACCCTGATATACTTCCCAGGGATTTAGGGGCGATAAGTGATATATGCCTGTATTCTTCCCTTGCAAATATATTTGAAATGTGAACTTCAATCACAGGACTCTTTATAGATGCAATGGCATCGGCAATAGCAACAGATGTATGCGTATATCCTCCGGCGTTAAGAATAATGCCGCCATAATCAAAACCAACTTCATGCAATTTGTTTATAATCTCCCCCTCAACATTACTCTGGAAGAAATCAATCTGATGTGAAGGATAATCTTTCCTTAAGCCTTTGAGAAATTCATCAAAGGAAACATTGCCATAAATAGCAGTTTCCCTAGAGCCAAGCAAATTCAAATTAGGACCGTTGATGATGATCAATTTCATTATTGCAAATGTACGGTTTCTCCTGTATTAATATTAAAATCAAATATTTTTTTTATTTCAACTTGTAATTAGATAAAATGAGTTAATTTTGTTTCATATTTCGATGGAGGGGTGCCTTAAACAACAGGCTGAGATCATACCCATTGAACCTGATACGGGTAATGCCGGCGAAGGGAAAAATGGCAATCACTATTTGATATTTCAGCTTTAATTTTAAAAATATATTGCAATGACAATTATTGTAAACGGAAAGCAGCAAGATATAGATAATAATCTGTCTGTCCTTGATTTTATCAATTCTATTAAATTGAATCCTGCTAAAATTATTATTGAGATGAACCGACAGATTGTAACCAAAACAGATTATGAATCTGTAATGCTCAAAGAAAATGATAGTCTTGAAATATTAAGCCTTGTAAGCGGAGGATAAACAATGAATGATAATTTAATAATTGCCGGACATGAAATCACTAACCGTCTTTTAATCGGCACAGGAAAATTCCCCAATAAACCGGTAATAAAAGATGTGATGGAAAGAACGGAGGCGCACATTGTAACCGTTGCTTTACGCCGTATTGACCTGGGCGCTGAAGAAGAAAATATTTTAAATTACATTCCTAAACATTGCATTTTAATGCCTAATACTTCGGGCGCCAGGAATGCCGATGAAGCCATACGGATTGCCAGGATTATCAGGGAATCTGGCTGTGGCAACTGGGTTAAGATAGAAGTAATTTCAGACAATAAATATTTATTGCCTGACAACTATGAAACGCTGAAAGCGACTGAAGTATTGGTTAAAGAAGGCTTTATTGTAATGCCTTATATGAGTCCCGATCTGGCTATGGCAAAACGCATGGAGAATGCAGGAGCCGCTTCTGTTATGCCATTAGGCGCTCCTATCGGGAGCAACAAAGGCTTAAAAACTAAAGAACTGATTCAGATTCTGATTAATGAAATTAAAGTGCCTGTTATTGTGGATGCGGGAATAGGTAAACCTTCGGATGCCGCCAAATGCATGGAGATTGGTTGCGGAGCAGTGTTGGTTAATACGGCTATAGCTACAGCTAATGACCCTGTTGAAATGGCTGTTGCATTTAACCTGGCTGTAAAAGCCGGAAGAACAGCTTTCCTGGCAGGATTGGCAGAGGAATCGGATATTGCTCATGCATCATCGCCCCTGACAGGGTTTTTATATCAATAAGTGATGGGCGGCTCTAGAAACTCCATTTTCTGATGTTTTTTTGCCCCAGCCCTAAAGGGAGAACATCAGAAAATTCGCCACCCTTCAGGGTTAGGGGCAAAGCGAATTTTCAGTTATTAGAAGTGCCCTTATAGTAAAAGTTCTTTAAGTATTGAAATAAGTTTAATTAGTGTTGAACTTTATTTAATCGTTTGGAGACATTAGTCAAATGATTAGAGATGTTGTCTATTCAGGATAGACTATTGTCTATTCAAGATAGACTATTGCTCATCCAAGATAGACTATTGTCTATTCAGGATAGACTATTGTTCATCCAAGATAGACTATTGTCTATTCAAGATAGACTATTGTTCATCCAAGATAGACTATTGTCTATTCAAGATAGACTATTGTTCATCCAAGATAGACTATTGTCTATTCAGGATAGACTATTGTTCATCCAAGATAGACTATTGTCTATTCAAGATAGACTATTGTTCATCCAAGATAGACTATTGTCTATTCAAGATAGACTATTGTTCATCCAAGATAGACTATTGTCTATTCAGGATAGACTATTGTTCATCCAAGATAGACTATTGTCTATTCAAGATAGACTGTTGTCTGTTCAGGATAGACAATAGTTTAAACGATTTTAGATTTGAAAAGAAAGGATCTTTGCGTTCTTTGCGACTTTGCGTGAATAACCTAATAACTTAATAACTACACTCAGATTATGAGTTTTTATCAAATATATCAGTATTATAAAGGTTTTGATTTTAAAGCACACTTTAATAGCATCTCCGACAATACTGTTTTAAAAGCTATTAATAAAGATGTATTGACAAATACCGATTTAATGTCCTTGCTTTCTCCTTATGCTGAAAAGCACCTTGAAGAGATGGCACAGAAAGCTAAGAGAATTACTTTTCAATATTTTGGCAAAGCGATTGTATTGTATGCCCCCCTTTATATTTCCGATTATTGTGATAATCATTGTGCATACTGTGGTTTTAATGTTGAAAATCATATAAAAAGAAAGAAACTCTCGATTGAAGAAATTGAACAGGAAGCTATAGCAATTGCCTCAACTGGAATAAGGCATTTGCTTGTTCTTACTGGCGATTCGCGTAAACATTCTCCTGTAGCTTATATAATTGAGGCAATCCTTATCTTAAAAAAGCACTTCCCTTCCATTTCGGTTGAGATATATGCACTAAATGAGGATGAATATCAAGAGTTAATTGAAGCCGGTATTGACGGATTAACGATATATCAGGAAACTTATGATGAAGAACTGTATGCGAAACTTCATCCTGCCGGACCTAAAAAAGATTACCTTTTTCGGCTAGGTGCTCCCGAAAGAGCGTGCAATGTCAGGATAAGAAGTGTTAACGTTGGTGCATTACTTGGTTTAACCGATTGGAGAAAGGATGTTTTCTTTACCCTATTGCATGCAAAATACCTTCAGGATAAATATTCCGATATTGAAATTGCTGTTTCTTTTCCACGTATTCAGCCACATTCAGGCGAATCTGATATTCTTTATCCCGTTAGTGATAAACATTTTGTTCAGGCTATTTTAGCAGCAAGATTGTTTTTAAATAGAGCGGGAATTACTATTTCCACAAGGGAAAGCTCTAATTTCAGGGATAATCTTATTGGGCTTGGTGCTACCCGAATGTCAATTGGTTCAAAGACCACTGTTGGCGGGTATGCAAAGAATAACATTAACAAGCAATTTGAAATATCCGATGACAGAGATATTAACACATTTAAAAAGGTGCTGCTGAACAAAGGCTTTGAACCTGTATTGAAAGATTGGCAAAATATTGATGTTAAACATTTATAAAAATGAAAGATTTCGGATTATATATTATCATTACCAAACCAATACTTAAGTATTCGACAATTGCTGAAATCTGTGTAAAGCACAAGATAAAGATGCTGCAGTTGCGCGAAAAACATCTAGCCGATAACGAAATTGTAAGAATCGGTAAGGAAATAAAATCGATTACAAAAGGATCAGATACTAATTTTGTAATAAATGACCGCCCGGATATTGCTATGCTTTGTGATGCGGATTATCTTCATTTAGGGCAGAATGATTTATGTTATGAAGATGCAAGAAGAATTACAGGAGATAAAATTAAAATTGGTCTGTCCACTCATTCCATACAGCAGGCAAAAGAAGCATTAGTAAATAAGCCCGACTATATTGGATTTGGACCAGTATATGCAACTCCTACAAAAGCTATTCCTGATGCTGTTGTGGGAACGGAACAACTAACAGAGGTGCTTAAGATTGCCAATGTACCAGTAATTGCCATTGGAGGAATATTTCCCGAAAACATTCATGAAGTATTAAAGACAGGGGCGAAGAATATAGCATTGGTAAGATATTTTATGGAAACAGAAGATTTTGAAAAAAGATTAATAAACATACAATCGTATTTAAATAACTAAAATTATGACACAATTACAACAAGCGCTTAAAGGTATTGTAACTAAGGAAATGCAGATAGTTGCAAAAAACGAAGGTTACGATGCAGAATGGATTCGTAATGAGATTGCATGCGGTCGCATTGTTATTCCCAAAAACGTTAATCACAACTTTGAACCAAAAGGAATTGGTGCAGGACTTAAAACCAAGATAAATGCTAACATAGGAACCTCTCCCAAGCATTGCAATATGGAAGAGGAATTAGAAAAACTTAAAGTGGCAATTGAATTCGGTTCAGATTCCGTTATGGATTTATCCACCGGCGGGAATCTTGAAGTTATCCTGAAAACAATCATTAAAAATTCACCTGTTATGGTAGGCACTGTTCCTATTTATGGTGTAATGGCAACCCTTTCAAAGAACGAAAGGAAATTTTCTGAAATGGATGCTGAATATCTGTTTGCCGAGATTGAAAAACAGGCTGAAATGGGTGTTGATTTTATGACATTGCATTGTGGAGTAACCAAGATGTCATTAGGATTTCTGCAAAATGACGAACGTGTTGCAGGTATTGTAAGCCGTGGTGGTTCGTTGTTAAAAAAATGGATGATTGCTAACAATAAAGAGAACCCATTATACGAACATTTCGACAGGGTACTTGACCTTTGTGAAAAGTATGATGTAACAATAAGCTTAGGTGATGGCTTGCGTCCGGGTGCAAATGCCGATGCAAGCGACAGGGGACAAATGGCGGAATTGCTTGTTCTTGGTGAATTGGTTATGCGTGCAAGGAAAAGGGGAATCCAAACAATAGTTGAAGGTCCAGGTCATGTGCCTCTCGACCAGATTGAAATGAATGTTAAACTGATGAAGAAGGTTTGTGATAATGCTCCTTTCTATGTGTTAGGTCCACTTACAACAGATATAGCACCTGGTTATGATCATATTGTGGGAGCTATTGGCGGGGCTATTGCCACTGCACATGGAGTTGATTTCTTATGTTATGTAACACCAGCAGAACATTTAAGTTTACCTACTATAGATGACGTAAAGCAGGGAGTTATTGCCAGCAGAATTGCAGCTCATAGCGGAGATATCGTAAAGAATGTTAAAGGCGCAAGAGAAATGGACAGGAAAATGTCGGAAGCAAGAAAAAGCCTCGACTGGGAGAAGATGTTCAGTTATGCTATTGATCCAGAACATGCAAAGAAACGTAAATATGCTACCGAAAGCGCAAATGACGATTATTGCACCATGTGCGGTGCTCTTTGTGCAATGAAAACAGATAATGGATAATGAAGTATTTTTTAACTATTGCCGCATCGGATAATTGCGGAGGAGCAGGAATACAGAAAGACCTGAAAGTTGCCGGCGAACTTGGTTATTGGGGTTTGTCGGCAATTACTGGGATAACTGTTCAGGATGATGTTAAAGTGGACTCTCTATACCCTATTCCTGCTTCTATTTTGATGAAACAGATAAAAAAGAATTTCTCTTCTTATACCATAAGCACGGTCAAAATAGGAGTAATTAGCAGCGATGAAAATATTAGTGCTATTGCTGATTTCTTTATAAAAAACAAGTTCCCTAACCTAGTTCTTGATACTGTTTTTGCCCCTTCGCACGGCGCAAAATTTATAAGCAAAGCATCTGTTTCATTATTTAAAGAAAAGCTTTTGCCTTTGGTTAAAATTATCACTCCTAACAAGCATGAATTATACTTGCTTTCAGGCAATGAAATAAATACTATTGAAGATGGGATTGTAGCAGCAAAGCAAATTTCAGAGCAATATAAATGCTGTGTTTATTTGAAAGGCGGGCATTTTAATGATGATGTGATAAAAGAAATACTTGTCCAAAAAGGGAAGACTGATATAGTAGAAAAAAGAAGAATTACTTACAAGAATCCTCATGGCACAGGCTGTACATTTTCATCTGCATTAAGTTGTTTTCTTGGAGATAAATTGGAATTGAAGAAAGCTTGCAGCAAAGCTACTCTGTTTGTTGACGGGATGTATAAGTGAAATGGTTATTGGTTATTAAGTTAATAAGTTATTAGGTTATTTCTCCAGTGTTTTGCTAACTGCAAAAACAATTTCACCTTCATTAAGTATTTATTATTTGTTGTTCATGCTGAATTTTAGTTTTTAGCTTTAAAGCCTTTTCATAGCTGTGGTTTAGCTTAAGTGCATTATCGCAATCATTAATCGCACCGGCAAAATCTTTTAAAGAGTATTTAGCAAAGGCTCTGTTTCCATATGCTTCTGCATTATCGGGATTAAGAGATAATGTTTTAGTAAAATCGTCTATGGCATCTTTAAAGTTGCTTAAATGTATATTGACATAGCCCCTGTGATAATATGCTTCAGCATTATCAGGATTGATGGCAATTAGTTTATTGAAATCATGCAACGCTTCATTGAAATTACCTGTCTTAATATCTGCTTCACCCTTATTAAACCATGCATCATTAAATTTAGAATCCAGTGAAATGGCAATGTTATAATCTGCAATAGCTCCCTTATTATCGCCCATTTTAACTTTTGCCAGCCCCCTGTTGTTGTATGCCTCTGAAGACGTTGGACAAAGAGCAATAGCCTTATTATAATCCTCTATCGCTCCTTGTATATCGTTATTGTTTCTTTTCACATTCCCCCTGTTATAATATGCTAAAACACAATCAGAGTTATGAGCTACCGCTGAATCATAAAATATCATTGGATTGACATAAGCACGGGATTTTATAAAACTGAAAAGGCATAAAATTATAATAATAGCAATTAATATCCCATATCTTTTGAACTTAACTCTTTCAAACCAATTAGCGGGAAATAGGAACAAGAGGAATAACATTATTCCTATCATAGGAAGAAAGAAACGATGATCAAGGTAATCAAGAAATGGGTGTTTATAGATCATGGGAGGCAGCATCAAAATCGCAAACCATGAAAGACAAAATATCTTTTCTTTAATTGGCCTTACTTTATTCTTAAAAAAGAGGAAAATTATCAAAGCAATTATAACTATTCCTGCCAAGGTCTTGAATAAAGAAAAAGCGGGAAGCGGTGCAATATCGGAGGGTATGAAAAACTTTGCGACCGATTCAGGAATTGTACGAAGGTTTGATAAAATTGAGGCAAAGCCCAGATTAGCGCTAGTATCGGAGATATTGCCAATAGCTTTGGAACGCATAAAATACCAGCATATCCCCGAAATTGCATAGAGCAAAATTGAAATAAGATATTTTTTATCAAAATGTTTTTCAAGGGAAAAGGTAAAATAATAAATAATGAAAAGAACAGGGAGAAAAACAGCCGTTTCTTTGCAGAACAATGCAAATGTAAATGCAAGCCAGTTTAAAATTATATAAACTGACTTTCTCGTTTTCAAGAATTCTAAAAAAAACAGGAATGCTAATAAAGAGAATACAAGTAGCAACAAATCGCCCCTGGCAGGTATCCATGCTATTGATGATGTGAAAAGAGGGTGTGTGCAATAAATAAGCACAGCTAACAAAGCCAACTTCCGCTCTATGGCAAACCTTATCAGCAACAGGAAAAGCAATACTGAAATTATGCCTGCCAGCAATATATTCGACAGGTGAAATATCCATGTATTGTTAGCGCCCGATAACAGCACATCCGCCATGTACGACACGCTTTGCAGGGGGCGGTAGAACGGACTTGTATGCACAATAAATGCATCTGTTTGAAATGCATGAAGCAAGTTCTTTACATGACTTAGGAAAGCAATATTTTGTGAGATGAGTAGATGATCATCGAAATTAGTGAATCCGAAACTAAGGGTTTGTACATAAAGAAGTACCGATATGCAAAAAGCAATTATACAATAGTAAAGGATATTATTTTTCTTTTTAGAAACGAGTAATGCGGGCATGATCATTTAGTTTTTGCTTACCTGATAATTCATATTTCCGTTATTCTCGCTCATACTATTCGATCTTTTAAACATTCCGACCATACTCTTTTAATCTCCACTCAACCTAATTCATTATTTATAAGAGCAAATTTAATAATTCATTCCAGATTTTCAATTTACGAACAAACAATTAGTTAATTATTACAATATGTTATCAATCAAAGTCTTCAAATCATTAATATCTTAAGGAAATTAAGCTTGAAATATTTTAGTATTTTTGATTCTTAAACAGAATCTGATGAGCCAAGATTTATCAAACATTAAAAACACTCAATTATTCTTCATTATTGGCAGGCCACGTTCTGGAACAACATTACTCCGTACACTAATGGATGCTCACCCAAATGTTATTGTTCCTATAGAATATCCTATTATTCTTCATTTAGGAAAACTTTATAAAAACGTAAAAAACTGGGATCATGATACCATTGATAAGTTTCTGGAAGATATGAAACGAATATGGCATTTTAAACATTCAAAAATTGATATTGACGAATTGCGCAAAGACTTATATGCTATTTCCGGAATTAGTGATTATTTAACTATATGCAAAGTAGTAATATTGAATTATCCGAGAGTTTTTGAAAAAGAACATGTGCTACTTGTTGGTGATAAAAACCCCGGCTATTCAGTCTATTTGAAGTATCTTTACAGAATTACAGGAAATAAAGCAAAGTATATTCTAATTACGAGAGACTATCGTGATCAGTTTTTATCTTTGAACCAAACCAAATATGATTTCCCCTATATTGCAGTCCCTACCAAGCGCTGGAAACAATCAATAAAAGATTTTATTAAGATCAGTAAAAATAAGCCTGATCAGTTTTATACCATGCGATATGAGGATTTGGTAACTTCGCCTGAAACAGAAATGAAGAAAGTAACTGATTTCTTGTCAATAGATTTTGATCCACAGGTATTAAAATTTTACGAAAACAAGGAGGAGTTTTTGAAAATATATTCAGTAGAATCACTGAAAGGAGATCATAAAAACCTCTTGAATCCTATAAACCCTGACAAAATAGGAATCTGGAAACAAAAGCTTAAACCTTTGCAGGTTAAAATTGCTGATACAGTAGCAGGCAAATATGCTGAAAAATATAATTATGAAAGGGTATACAATAGATTCAATCCGCTCTATTGCTTATATGCCTTCCCTGGTATTGTGTTATATTATCTGTTTACATTCGCATATTTAGTGTTGAGACTAATGCCTTTCAAAATTTACATAAGGTTTATTAAAGGAGCTTCACCAATTGCGCGCTTTTGGCATAACCATATTATGGAGAAAAAATAATAATGATACCATCTGAAATTGATAAAATAAAACTTTTCTTTATTATCGGGCGACCTCGTTCTGGCACTACTCTATTACGTACATTACTTGACACTCATCCAAATGTAATTGTCCCTACCGAATGTCCTTTTATACTGCATCTTTCGAAACGATATAAAAAAACAAATTGCCCTAACAGGAAAACTATCGATAAAATTATTTCTGATCTTCAGGAATTATGGTTATTCAAAGAAACCAAGATAGATGTTGAATTATTAAGGGAATTTTTATATAATTATTCTGGTAAGCTTGATTATCTTACATTATGCAAGATAATCATACTTCATTATCCTGATGTATTGCCCAAAGAGAAAATTATTTTAGTGGGCGATAAAAACCCATCTTATTCTTTACAATTTAAAAGATTATATAGGTTATTCAGAAATGAATGCTTCTACATTCAATTATTAAGAGACCCTCGAGATCAATTTCTTTCTCTTAAAAACATTAAGCTTGAAGTTCCATATATCTCTATGATAGCAAAACGATGGAAATACGCATATAATACTTTCAAAAAGTTATCAAAAAGAAATAAAAAGAACTTCATGATTGTTAAATATGAAGATATTGTTTCTGATCCTGAAAATATTTTGAAAGGAATCTGTAAGTTTCTTAGTATTTCATACAATAGTGATGTATTGAAATTTTATGAGAAGAAAGAAGAATTTCGAAAGCAGTTCTCAGAAGAAGCTCTTAAGAAAACTCATAAAAGCCTGTTAAACCCTATTAAAGCTAACAAAGTTGGTTTATGGAAAGACTTGCTTACTGAGAAAGAAAAAGGAATTTCTGAAATTATTGCTGGAAAACAATTAAGTGAAAACAATTACGAGGTTGCTTATATAGAGAGACCTATTGCAAAATATTTTCATGCAATACCGGGAATGATGCTTCATTATTTTACAATTTTTATAATTCAAATATCTTTTCATTTTCCATTTAATTTATATTTAAAATTATCAAAAGGAGCGGTGCTTGGTAATTTATGGTACAAATACATATTAAGACGAAAATCAAGGTAATTTAAGATCTTAAAATTCTCAATGCAGTTTTTAGGAATTGATATAGAAGAAATAAAAGAACTTCCATTCTTTTTTATAGTTGGAAGCCCTCGTTCTGGCACAACTCTTTTGCGCACATTTTTCGATGCTCATCCTAATATTCAGATTCCATGGGAAATGCCATTTCTAATATATTATTATGATAAATACAAAAATACAAGCGAGTGGAACAAAGAGACAATAGAGCATTTCATTAATGAGTTATTCACTGATATCAAATATGATTTCTGGTCATTAAAAGGGTGGCGATTAGAAAAGGAAGAACTTAAAAATGTGCTTTCCAAAATGCCATTGAACTCAAAGTATCCCGATATGATAAAAATAATATATCTCAGTTTTAAATCTATCTTCCCAAAAGAAGCTATTACATTAATAGGAGATAAAAACTTCCTGCATTCATATTTTATTAAGCAAATTATTCAGATTTTCCCTGAAGCTAAATTTGTTCATATTGTAAGGGATTATCGGGATCATATCCTTTCAATTGAAAAAGTTGATTTTGGATCTAAACTTACTCCTTTTACAGCTTTAAGATGGAAATTATGTCAAGAACAAATTGAAAAATATAAAAAGGAATTTCCTGAAAAATTCTATACTATTAAATATGAAATTCTGGTGAACAATTCAAAACCTGAGCTTGAAAAAATTTGTCTTTTTTTAAAGATTGATTTTCGGAAAGAAATGTTATTGACCAGCAATTCTATTGAGAATTTAAAAAATACCTATCAATTCATTGCAATTGAAAAATATCAAAGTAGTTTATTGCAACCCATAAATAACTCTAAAGTAGAAACATGGAAGAATAAAATGCCTGAAAAGGAAATTAAAATGGCAGATATGATTGTTGGCAAATGGGCTGAGATGTATGGTTATGAAAGAAAATACAAAGGATTTTATCCATTAATATTCCTGTATTTATTGCCAATATACATACATCGAGGTATTCAAAGGCTACTTGGAGTCTTTATCAGAATGCTGCCACATAAAACAAAAAATAAAATAGTTTACAGGAATTCTATTTTTGAAAAGTGGTACGAAAAAATATATGTGAGATTAAGAGGAATTTAAAATTATGAGAAATCGAAAAGAAATTTATAAACTTCGGTATTCCCATTAACCTCTTTTGAATAATTGTGTTTTTTCATTTTGAGATAATCATTAAGATATTTACCCTTATCATTATTCCAATCGCTTTGCTCAATAGTCATATATAAAGCAGGATCATTGTTGCAGAATACAAGAGCCTTTTTTCTTAATGGCGCTGTAGCTGAAATAAAGCTGTCTTTTGTTTGCATGTACATCGAAAAACCGTCAGGGCAAGACTTAATTTCAGAATAACCAAGTTTTTTGTTGAATTCCACAGCTTTCTTATTTGATTTTAATATTTTTATTTTGCTGTTTTCTCCACAAAGAACTCCATAGCCAAATTCACTTAATATAATAGAAGCAAGCAAAGGGGCAGGGCTGTCAATATAATTCCAATCCCAAAGAAACAATCCTGATTCGGAAACATCAGTATTCTTAACCCAATCTATGTTCTTAATATTGATCAGACCGATTTTTTTTCCATCGTAAATAATAATAAAATAATAGTTCAAATAATTGTCAATGGACTCAAACCATTTTTTCTGCATACTTCGTGTAATACGTTTTCTAAACTGCATAAAATTTTTAATTTCAGCAGAATTGCGGTATTTCCTGACTAATTCAATATCAGACTCAGTCAGCCTTTCAAGTGTAATACCATATTTCTGAAGTTTCATTCCTGTACTATAAAATCTTACTGATGGAATAAGGTGGCTTGTGTGTTTGAGATTTGTATATCCTGAAAAGGTATTCGCCAAGGATGCCCATGCACATAAGCATTATACCTGCAGAAAATAAGATAGCTACAATAAGAGAAGTATAACCCATAGGTGCACGGAAAAATATTTTTTTCAAAAAATAATACATTCCTGTCAACAACATTAAACATGAAATGCTAAATCCTCCATATGTCATCAATCTAAGAGGAAAAGCTGTATAAAAGAGAGTAATATTATATGCGTGGCTAATCAGCTTTCTGTGGGTATAGTTTGATTTATCGTATTTTCTAGCTGTATGATGTACATTAGCAAACGCTGCATTCTCAGTATACCAGGATAAAATCTCATCAATGTAAACAAAGTCATGGTTTCCTTCAATCATTTTTGCCACTATTTCAGACTTAATCAACCTGAAAGAAGCTCCTGCAATTATTTTCCTTGAAAATATCGAGGATTGCTTCATATACCAGCTTCCAATCCTTCGGCTAAGGGAATGCATATTTTCTTCATAGATTCCATATACAACATCCGAATTGGTTTCAAGAATTTTGTTGTATAATATCTCAATATCTTCAGGACTCTGCTGCAAATCATCGTCAATTGTTATGCAGAATTTCCCTTTTGCATATTTTAGACCACAGAGTATTGCATTATGCTGACCGAAGTTCTTTGCTAGCTTTATTGCTGTTATTTTTCCCGCATGTTCTTTTTTTAAACCTTCTATTATTTCCCAACTTCTATCAGTTCCGCCATCTTCAACAAATATTACTTCATATAACTTACTTAATTTATTGAATGCGGCATCAAGTCTGATAAACAATTCTGTTAAGCTTTTTTCACTGTTAAAAACAGGTACTACAACAGAGAAATCAGGGTCGGTCATAAAGACGGTATATTAATATTAAAAGAACCAAGATTAATATTTTGCCCATTTATCCATTTCGATTCATCGGCAAGTAAGAAGGCAATAATATTTGCAACATCCTGTGGATAGCCAAATCCATTTGGATGCATGGTTTTGAATTTTTCGATAAAAGAAGCTGACATGCTTTCTTTTACTTTATCCATCATAGGGCTGAAAACATATGCAGGGCAAATGCAATTGGAACGAATTCCCTTTGAAGACAATTCAATCGCAATGGTTTTACTAAAGCCTTCCAGTGCCAATTTGGATCCTATGTACAAAGAGCCTCCAAACAATGGGTTCACTGTTGAAAGGGAAGAAATAAAAACAAAAGAAGCATTCTTTGAAATCTTTCTTTGTGCCAATGCTTTGCTTACTAACAATACTGCCGATTCATAATTCACAGAATAAACATCTTGAATTTGTTCTTTTTTAATGTATTTCACGGGAACCATAGTTGAAATACCTGCGCAATGGACAAATCCGTGTAATTCTGGAACTGCATTAATAACCTCATCAATCTGCCTTAAATCACTAAGATCAGCAACTATTTTAATATGTTTCTCGCCTACAAGATTTCGAAAAGTTTCATCAAGTTTTTCAGGTGTTCTGCCAGTAATAAAAATCCTAGCCCCTGCATCGGATAATTTAATTGCGGCTTGTCTTCCAATACCTGAAGATGCACCGGAGATTAAAATATTCTTACCTGATAAATTAAAAGTGGTCATGGTAAAACAAATTATACTTCAATTAATTCAGAACAAATAATCTTATTTGTTTCTAATATTACCGAACCCCATGATAAGCCAACTCCAAAACCGGAAAGTAAAAGTTTCGTTTTATTCTCAATAAGTTGTTGCCTTATCTGAGTGATCATTGTAAGCGGAATAGAAGCTGAACTGGTATTCCCAAACTTTTGCATGGAATAAGGATATTTTTCTTTTGGTATCTTAATTTTTTTTCTGATTATCTCATTCATCAATAAATTAGCCTGGTGAAAAACAAACTGGTCAATATCTTCTACAGTAATATTTTGCCAAGCAAGCAACTCGTTGACATTAGGTGGAACTTCCATAGTAGCGAAATTGAATACCCGAACTCCATCTAATACCAAATGTATCATATTTCTGTATATCCCGGGCCCAAATTTTCTTAATTTGAGTGAAGATTTGTCAACTATTCTTCGGCTACCACTGTGAGGAATGTATATTGCATCAAAACCAGAACCATCAGACTGCATATTAAAATGCATAGGTAAAGCATTTTCATCATATTCAAGAACAGTAGCAGTTCCTGCATCGCCAAACAAAGTATATGCTGACTTGTCTTTATATGATACACTTTGGGAGGAGACGTCCCCAACCAACAACAGTGCCTTTTTTAATTTGAATGAATTTAATAATCCAGCGGCGATACTTAATCCGTAAACATATCCTGAACAACCCAACCCGACATCAAATGTCATGCATTTTTTTGAAAGACCGAGCCTGTCCTGAAGTATAATACCAGTAGCAGGAAGATGATAATCTCTGGCCTGCGCAATAAAGATAAGTAGTTCAACTTCTTCTTTTTCCCATTGAACATCTTTCAGCAACTTCTCTGCAGCATGAAAACAAAGGTCTGATGTAATAACACCTTTTTCAACTATTCTTCTTTTTTCAACACCCACTGTTTTAATCATAAGTACCCGTTCTTTAACGGGAATCCACTTATAATCCATATTGTCATATTCCAACTTTGGGACACAAGCAGATATGCCCTTTATAGAAACATTATGTGTTGAAAAGAGTGCCATTATTTTGTTCTTTTCTGAATAATTTTGAAGATATCATTGATGGTTTTTGATGACCTTAAATCATCAGCTGTTATTACAACATTATATTCTGTATTAACAAGTGCAATCAGAATAAGTGCATTAACTGAATTCCATTCAAAAACCTCCCTGAAAATACTTTCGGGTTTTAGTTTACCGGGTTCCAGATATTCAAATTCGGCTTCAATCTTTAAAATAAAATCTTTAACATTCATGGTTGTTTATTTAGAATTAACAAATATACATGATAAAAACGATAATCAAAAAAACATAATAAAATTTATTTAAATGTTTAAAATGTAATAATAGTAGATGCCCAGGAATATCCTACTCCAAATGCAGCAAGTAAAACTTTATTACCTTTTTTGATTCTGTTTTGTTGGAATGCGTTTTTCAGAGAAATCGGAATTGTAGAAGAAACAGTATTTCCAAAATCTTTCAAGCATTCAAAGTATTTGCCCTCAGATAAATTTAGTTTTTTTGCTACCGTATCAGTGATCAATTTATTTGCCTGATGGAATATAAATAAATTGATTTCATCTATGCTTAGTTTTGATTTCTTTAAAATCTCACGAACCAATGCTGGAGCTGTTTTAACAGAGAATAAAAAAACAGAATCTCCGTTAATATAAAAATTAGCATTAGTTCTGATATTGCCATATTCATCAGAAAATTCATCAGAAGTTGCTTTGCTTATTGGATTGCGTGCTCCACCAAAAGGAAGCATAATATTCTTGTATCCTTTTCCATTAGTGCCAAATACAAAATCACCAATAACGGCTTTCATGCCATCTGGTTTGTTTGAGATCAGACTTGCGGATGCCCCATCTCCAAATAAAAGCCTTGAACTTCTATCTTTTTTGTTTATATATTTTGTAATAGTTTCAGCAGTCAGCAAAAGAACATTTGTTGCAAGACCAGTTTCCACTAGACTCTTTGCCAGGCTTAACCCATATACAAACCCAGTACAACCCTGGTTGATATCAATAGCTCCGCAATTCACAGAGAGACCCAACCTGTCCTGCAAAATACAGGCAGTAGTAGGTGTAAGGTAATCCGCGCTTTGTGTGCAGAATATTATAAAATCAATTATTTCAGAGGATATCCCTTGTTCAGAAAATAATTTTTGTGCTGCTTTAAATGCTAAATCTGAAGAGATTTCATTTTCGTCAGAAATATGTCTGGTGTAAACACCTGTGGTCTTTGCAATTTCATGAACTTTCCATTCAGGAAATTCAATGTCAAGCATATCATTCGTGAGTATCTTTTCTGGCAAATAATAGCTTATTGCATTGATGTAGGATTTACTTCCCATTATCTTAAGGTATTATGCATTAAAATCTTTCCTTCTTGTGAGCAGTACCTGAAATATTTTTCCAAAGATAAGCTATTATAAAATTTAAAAGAAAACATGCTGTATTTATCTTTATTACAAATCCTCTATCTTATTATTTGCAAAGCTTCCTTTCAATTCTTTAAAAAGAGTTTGAATATCATCCGAAACTTTTGCCAATAGAACAGCTCCAAGAAAGATTATGCTTATAACTGATGACTTTAATATAATATCAAGGATTGGATTTCTAAGTAAAGGTAAAAAGACTGCGGCCAAATACGAAATAAATACAATGATGACGACTTTCAGAAAATTCATGGAGAAAGGCTGGAGTTTGAATACCGCCCATAAATAAATGAATTTTATCAGATTGAAATAAATAAAAGAAAGCAGGATTGCAATAGCAGCACCCTGTATACCGTACAGGGGAATCAAAATGTAATTCATAATAATAACAAAAATGGTAAAGGAGATTACTGCAACAAAGTTAAATTTGTATTTATCGGAATTGATTATTATCTCAGTGTTTATGCCAGTTGTCATGTCAATTACTTTAGCGAGACCTATATAGAAAACTACCCACTTCCCGTTTTGATAGATATCTGACTTCGGCATTAAATGAAAGATATTATCAATATTCATCCAAATGAGAAGAAAAGCAAAACAACCTATGATCATTTGGTTGATTGCTGTTTTTTTATAAAGCTTATCAATCAATGAAAGTTGATTGGTATGCCAGGCTTCTGCAATAAACGGGCTGGCAACCTTTGAAAGCGATCCTCTGGGTACATCTATTACTGTTCCTATATAATAAGCAATGGAAAATATTGCTGTTTGCTTTAGTCCCTGCATGGCTCCAAGCATTAAAGTTGAAACATTGGCTGAAAGAATTGCTCCTACACCTCCAATAATTACAAACAATCCATAAATTATCATTTCTTTGATCATCTTTTTATTGAGCAAAGAAAAATCAGGCTTAATGGAGAGCAGTTTAAGATACTTTAGATAAATTAAATTCAATATGAAGCCTGTTACAAAAGCAAGTACAAGAAACATCATGAATTCACTGAAATCAATCAATCGTATATTCATAAGATATAACAGAAGGGCAGTAAAAAGAGGCATGATGATCTGCTGAATGAATGAAGGAACAATTATCTTATGGTTTACCAGACAATAGGTTGAAATGATGCCATTATACATAATTATAAAAGAGAAAGGTATGAGATACCATATATATTTCCCCATAAGTGCAGCTCTGGCACTGTATAAATTGACAATTTGACCTTGCAGCAAAAGAAAAAGAAGAAATATGAGTAAGAATCCAAACAATGGAATAATTAGAATAATGAATAAAAACCCATGGTCTTTCTTTTCCTTACTTTTAAAAAGGGGGTAAAATTTAATAATCACTTTTGTAAAGCCAATTCGTGCAAGAGGAGAAACAAGAAATGCTGAACTTAATATAATGCTTCGAAGCCCGACTTCTTCAGGCATCATTCCTTTTGGCATCAGCCATAGGACATTAAAGGCGCTAATAACCAGGCTGACATAAGTAATGACAGTATTTCCCAAAGCCTGTTTCCTTATTTCTCCCATCTACAAAAGAATATCAATAATTTTTGCTATAAGCGACATTGCCCAGTAAATACCGGGCAATGTCGTATAATTATTAACCAGAAAAATGATTTCTTACCAAATCTTAACCCTTAAACTATCGGGTGTATACATCTTGTCGCCAGCTTTTATACCAAATGCTTTATAGAATTCTGGCATATTTGCTAATGGTCCAAGAACTCGGAATTTGGCAGGAGCATGAACATCGCTCTTTACCTGGTTAGCAACATTCTCAGGGCGTTCGTTAACCATCCATGATAAAGCATATCCAAGGAAGAAACGCTGATCGGGAGTTAAACCTGAAATCATTTCATTGTTTTTGAATGCGTTTGTTTTCTTAAATGCTTCGTAAGCCATAACAATGCCTCCAAGGTCAGCAATGTTTTCACCCTGTGTCTGCTCGCCATTAATATGTAGACTGTCGACAGCAACAAATTTATCAAATTGCTTAACGATCATTTTTGTTTTAGCAAAGAATTTAGCGCTGTCTTCAGGTGTCCACCAGTTGCAAAGGTTTCCCATTTCATTGTATTTGCATCCCTGATCGTCAAACCCGTGAGTAATTTCATGTCCGAAAGTAGCACCGATAACTGAATAAAGTAATGCATCGTCAGCCATTCTGCCTTCGTAACCGGGTATAATGATATTGCATCCGGGAACTACTATTTCATTATTTGAAGGATTGTAATATGCATTATAAGTTTGGGGATACATATCCCATTCAGTTCGGTCAACAGCTTTTCCATACTTTGAAATATTATAATTGTTATGCCATTTATTCGCGCTCATTCCATTCTTTACAAAAGAACTACGATCAATTTCCATTGCGCTCAGATCTTTCCATTTGTCAGGATAACCAACCTTCATGATAACTGCCTGAAGTTTTTTCAATGCTTTTTCTTTTGTTGCACTGCTCATCCAGTCAACAGCTTTAATTCTTTCAGCATAAATGCTCTTAATGGCATTACCTATCTCAAGAAGTTTTTCTTTAGTTCCTTTTGGCAAATATTCATCAACATAAACCTGACCAATAAGTTCGCCAAGCGAGCCATCGGTTTGTTCAACCACGCGTTTCCACCTTGGCTTTGGTTCTGTTACACCATGAAGAGTTTTATTGTAAAAACTGAAATGCTCCATATATGTATTATCATCAAGATAACGGGAAAGACCGTTAACCAGATGAAATTTCAGGTAATCTTTCCAATCGTCAAGTGGGAACG
Source organism: uncultured Bacteroidota bacterium (assembly GCA_963831005.1). Taxonomy (GTDB): domain Bacteria; phylum Bacteroidota; class Bacteroidia; order Bacteroidales; family CG2-30-32-10; genus CAWHOW01. The sequence continues at coordinate 299,787 of CAWHOW010000007.1, read as the reverse complement.
ATTTCAGATAACCATCCAGTGCTGTAAAGAATTCAGGCTGACCAACAATAACGCTATCAACTTTCTTCAGACCAACTCCTGTTGTAAATATTGTCCAGTCGATATTGGGAGTAGAAGCTTTTAGTTTATCAAAGGTCATTTTATTGTAATTCTTCAGAGGGTCGCGGGTATCTTCAAGTTTACGTGATGTTTTGGCAATAGCAGTTTCAAGTTTCATCATCTTATCGGCTGCTGCTTTGGCTTTGGCATCATCATATCCCATTATCTTGAACATATTGGCAAGATGTACAACAAATTTGTCACGAATCATCTTAGCGCGATCATCGGTATCGAAATAGAATCTGCGGTCGGGAAGGCTTAATCCGCCCTGGCTAACTTCAACTGCATACTTGCTGCTTATTTTATCGTCCTGCTGCACCCATAAATCGAATAAAGGAGCTGCTGAAACAGTGTGAATGTAAGCTGCAACCTGTACTAGGTCGTTAACATTTTTGATGGCATCTATCTTTGCGAAATCTTCCTTCAAATCTGAGAGTCCTTTTTTGTTAATGGTAGCACTATCCATGCCTGTGAAAAAGAAATCGCCTATCTTTTGCTTGTTGCTGCCTTTAGGAGCATCCTTTAAAGCTGCCGATGATTCGCAAACTTTGCGAACCTGTGCATTAATAGTATCCTGGATAAGCTGCCATAAACCGTTCATTGCTTCGCTGGCAGGAATAGGGTTTTGTTTGAACCATTTGCCATTGGCAAATGCAAAAAAGTCGTCGCCGGCTTTAACTGTTGAATCAATGTGTGTAACAAGGGCATCGGGGCCCGCTGCCTGTTTCTTTTTATTATTGCACGAATAACATGCAATAAGCGCTACTATTGCCAGTAGCGATGCATAGCTGCTAATTTTTTTACTCATAATTATTTGTTTTGGGTTAATATTAATTGTTAAATTCGATTTCAAAAGTAAGAAAGTATTTTTAGATAGCAAGAAAATTAGTTATTGGGTTGATAAGTTAATTAGTTACTCATGTTACGCACAGATAATTTTATATCCTTATTAAATAAGATTCCTCACTTTGTTCGGAATGACAAGTTTGATTGAGGGAAAACTGGGGGATGAGGTGGCGATTCGCTTAAAGCGAATCGCCACCTCACCCCCCCCACAGAAAATAAATAAATTGTCATTCCGAATGAAACGAAGTGAAATGAGGAATCTAATATGACAAAATACTTTTTTGCGTAACATCAGTTAGTTATTAAGTTGTTGGTTATTTATTTGCTTTGCCAGTAATAAGGTTTCATGGCCCACTGTTAATTACTTTCTTTCAGCTTTCTTTAGCAAATAATTGAAATAAAGCGAAATATGACCTGTTTTTTAGAAGGTATGCCGCCCCTTGAGGAATGTTTCACATCCTTCGAGGAATGATTACCATTCCTTCAGGAAAGATTACTATTCCTTCAGGAAAGATTACTATTCCTTCAGGAAAGATTACTATTCCTTCAGGAAAGATTACTATTCCTTCAGGAAAGATTACCATTCCTTCAGGAAAGATTACTATTCCTTCAAGAAAGATTACTATTCCTTCAGGAAAGATTACTATTCCTTCAGGAAAGATTACTATTCCTTCAGGAAAGATTACCATTCCTTTAGAAAGGTATCTCCTTCTGAATAGAGTTACTGTTTTTTAAAAGAAAATGTATGCTATTTGAGAAATTTAAAGAAGCGGACAGTCCACAGCGGCAGAGCATCGGTAACAGGCAGGAAACTTACTACTCAATACTCACTACTCACTACTCACTACTCCTTACTCAATACTAATTACTCCCTACTCTTTCACAAACTTCTTAACCGTAACTCCCTTTTCAGTTTTAATTTCCACGAAATACATGCCTGACGGGAAAGCAGAGATATTAATGGTAATTGGTGAATAGTGACCAGTGACTGATGACTGATAAACCCTATCACCAAGCATATTATATATATGAATACCGATTACCGATGACTGATTACCTGAATTTCAGAGGAAGCGGGATTGGGGGAAATGGTAATAAAATCTTCTTTATTTATATCATTAACAGAAGTAATATATTTAAAACATCGAATATCACCGTAAACATTTGGATTTACATATAAAACAGTATCGTTCTGTTTAAAACAAACCGTTTGAGTAATAAACATACACGTGCAACAACTATATTCATTATATAATAAGCCACTCACAGTGCCAATTCCTTCAATCCATTGATAACCCATATCAAAATTTAGAGTTTTTCTATATTTCCCGTCTGAAATTAAAATAGAATCAATTGATGTGACTTTCATATATCCCATCGAAAAAGCAGTATCACATATCTGTAAACATGTAAGGGGTATTGAATCGCCTAAAGTAAGATTAAAATCATAAAGCAGATAAATTTCCGAGCAACTCCTTTGTACAAAATAAATTCTTTTATTATTTTCTCTTATTCCTCCAATATAAATGATTGAAGTCGTACTATCATCAGTATAAAGCTTATGAAAAGTTAGTGAATCTATTAATGTATCACCTTGTAAAAAATAGGTATAATAATAAACTGCTTATCTCCTTTAAACAAGTTTACTTTACCACATAGGCACAGTAGAAACATAGTAAAACACATAGCCCGATAATACCAATTGCTTCATCGTCCTTATTGAATCTATGTGAAGCCTATGTTCCTATGATACTATGTGGTAAACTTAATTTCACGTTTTTAATCTTTTTATATAGTAATCTATTTATATTTCATTTTACTTGACCGAAGTGGATAAGCAGTAATAATAATTATATTGACTGTAATCATTAAAATACTCATTCCAGTAAGCATTACTATCCGGAAAAGGAACATAATGTTGTGCTTTAACATTAATACTATAGAAGCATAATGATATGCTGAGGAATAGGAATAGTTTTTTCATGGCATTAAAATTACCACCACTAAATTAAACATTATTGATATACTATGCAAATAAATCATAATTACGTATCGTTAAAATTAATACTTTTGCCAAACTAAATTAATAATTAAAACAACTAAATCTATGAAAAAATTACTTGTTTTTGCAATTGCAATTATGATGTTAGCGCTGGCTTCCTGTTCGGGCGGCGGAAAGAAATCAGATAGCACAACTGATTCAACCAAAATAAAGGACAGTATAGCAAAGGCTGCCAGTTCAAAGGGCAGGTATAAATTGAAATCGGGTATTGTTACTATGGTTTCCGAAACGATGGGAATGAAGCAAACTATTACCATGTATTTCGATGATTATGGCAACAAAACAAGCAATGAAACCAAAGGCGAAATTGATATGGGAGCTATGGGAAAAACACAAATTGATAATCTGAACTTTACTAAAGACGGGTATTTATACAATATTAACCTGGTTAAAAAGACCGGAACCAAAAGAAAGAAAGCCGATTTTGGCAAGCAGAAGGATATTGATTTCAGCAAGCTTAGCGATGATATGATGAAGCAAATGAAGATTACGAAACAGGGTACTGAAGTTGTACTTGGCAAAACCTGCGATAAGTTTGCAATGGATGATCCTGCAATGAAGATGAAATCAACTTACTGCGTATGGAATGGCATTCCACTTAAAACTGATATGGATATGGGCGGAATAAAAGCTTCCGTTACAGCTACTAATGTTGAAGAGAATGTTAGTATTCCTGCTGATAAATTTGAAGTGCCAAGCGGAATAACGATAACAGAAATGGCCGATGTTAAAGGCGTAAACCCTAAGAAGAAATAATTAAGGATTAAAGTTTTTAATTAAATCCCTTCATTGCATGGAGGGATTTTTTATTGCAGTCTTTTGCTTCTCAGTCTTAACGAATTCACTATAACAATTACATCTGATAAAGCCATAGATGCAGCTGCTATCATGGGGTTCAGGAAGCCAAATGCAGCTATAGGTATTGCTATGATGTTATAAAAGAATGCCCAGAAAAGGTTTTGTTTAATGGTGGTAAGAGTAACGCTGCTTATAGACCATGCTTTTGTAAGAAGGTTAAGATTGCCTTTTAACAGAACTATTTGTGCAGATTTTATGGCAACCTGTGTGGCATTGCTTAAAGATATTCCCACTGTGGCTTTTGCCAGTGCCGGTGCATCGTTAATGCCATCGCCAACCATGGCGGTATCGCCGGCCTTTGTGAATTCTTCAATTATCTTAAGTTTCTCTTCAGGAAGTTTTTCAGAATAAATCTCTTCAATTCCAATTTCTTTAGCAAGGTATTCGCATTTGCTTTTTCTGTCGCCGCTGAGCAAGACGGTTTTAATGCCATGCGATTTGAGGAATTTAATTGCTTCTGCAGCTTCAGGTTTTATCTCATCTTCCACATCTAACCATGCAAGGAGCTTATTGTTTTCAAGCAGGTAAACAGTATGTGAATCATCTTTTGTATGATCTATAGCTAAGGTGTATGAACTGGCTTTGTATGTGTTTCCATCATTATCAGTTGATTCCATGCCAAGTCCTTTTTGTTCATTCACAGATTTGAAATCAATTAAGGGTGAATCATTATAGGCTGAAACAATTGATTTTGCTATAGGATGTGAAGAATGTTTTTCAATGCTGTACAATATTGATTTTGCTCTTTCTTCTGTTATTCCAGAGACATAAATCTTCTTAACTTCAAATTTCCCTGTTGTTAATGTTCCGGTTTTATCAAACACTACTCTTTTAATTCCGGCAAATTTCTCAAGGGTGCTTCCTCCTTTTATAAGAATACCATTCTTTGCCACTCTTCCAATTCCAACAACAACGGCAGTAGGGATTGCTAAACCAAGAGCACATGGACAGGCAATAACAAGCACGGCAATGCTATGCATAAGCGAAGGCTGGAAACTAATACCGGCAACTAAGTATGAGATAAGGAATGTTATTATTGCAATTCCAATCACTATAGGTACGAATATGGCGGATATCCTGTCGGCTAAGCTTTGCATACGGGGTTTATCCTGTTGTGCAAGCTTTACCATTTCTATTATCTGTGCAAGAACAGTTTCTTTGCCTATTGCGGTTGCTTTTATTTTAATACTTCCCGAAATCAAAATAGTGCCACCAATAACTTGTGAGCCTTCATTCTTATCAACAGGAAGACTTTCGCCTGATATCATTGCTTCATCAATGCTTCCATTGCCCCAATAGATCTCTCCGTCAACAGGGATTTTATCACCCGAATTAATAATAAGCAAATCGCCTGCTTTAACTTGAGATGCATCTATTTCATCAATCTTTTCAATGCCATTTATTAATGATATTCTCTTAGCTTTAATCTTCTGAAGTTTCACTAAATCATCTATGGCCGATGTAGTGCGTTTTACTGAACGATGTTCAAGAAGATTTCCCAAAAGTATAAGAGTAATAATGCTTGCAGTGGTTTCATAAAACTGAAAATCATGTCCAAGGTTTTGAATAGTTCCATACAGACTGTATATAAAAGCAGCCGACGAACCCAATATTATCAATACATCCATATCGGGGACACCTGCTTTTAACGACTGGAAAGCGCTTCTGCCGAAATGCCAAACTCCAATCGCAAATACTGGAATTGTAAGCAACAGTTGAAAATATGGATCATGAAATATGTGAAAGGGGAGGAGCATTGAAATTAAAAGAGGGGCAGTAAATACAAGCGATATGATGAATTTCATTTCCAGTGTGAAGAATGATCTCTCTTTGTTGTCACTATCTTCAATAACAGTGTAACCCATCGAAAATATCTTTTTCTTTGCCTGTTGTAATCGGGCATTGTCAACTGTTTCAAAACTAACTTCTGCAGTTGCAAAGCTCGAATCAACATTCATAAAGCCTTCCTTTTCCAGTTGCTTCTTAATGCCAAGAGCGCAATTGGTGCAATTCATGCCTTCTACTTTAAGCACAATTCTATTTTGAATATTAATTGACATTAGTCAGAAGTAATTGATATTACTGAGAAACAACAAATACAAAGTTACGAAAAAATACCCAGATTAAGAATAAACAGTGATTACTATCCTCCTTCTTCCCCCGTTATTCCTGAATTCACAAAGATATATTCCCTGCCATGTTCCAAGGTTTAACCCGTTATTTGTTATTGGAATGGTTATAGATTGTCCTAATATAGATGCTTTCATATGAGCGGGCATATCATCGCCGCCTTCTGAATCGTGGGCGAAATAAGAACTGCCATCCGGAATTAGTTTATTAAAGAATGTCTCAAAATCCTTGCGCACAGTATGGTCGAAGTTCTCATTAATGGTTAATGCTGCAGAAGTATGCTGAATAAAAACATTCAACATTCCTTTTTCAGGCAATGATGGAATTTGTTTCTGAATAATATCCGTAATCAGGTGATAGCCCCTGTTGTATTGCGGCAATGTGAATTCTGTTTGCTGAATCATAGTTGTATTTTCTTTCAAAAATATGAAAGATTATTTGTACTTTTATCTTTCTTAAATGATAATTATGAAAATGCCTGCTTTATTTATTGGTCATGGTTCGCCAATGAACGCTGTATTAGATAATTCATATACTCAGCATTTGCACAAACTGGCTAAAGAACTCCCATTGCCTAAAGCTATACTTGTAGTTTCAGCACATTGGATGACAAACGGGACATATGTCAGCGCATCATCTATGCCTGAGACCATTTATGATTTTTATGGCTTCCCTGATGAACTCTATTCAATTACTTATCCTTGCAAAGGTTCACCTGAAACTGCTGAAGTGATTGCTGAAAAGCTGATAGATTTCAAAATAAAGGTAGATGAGGACTACGGTCTCGATCATGCGTCGTGGGCAGTGTTAAAGCATATGTATCCTAATGCAAACATACCCGTTCTTGAAATAAGCATTAACCCGAATAAGCCTTTTCAATATCATTACGATGTTGGAAAGGCTTTGGGATTCTTGCGTGATGAAGGCGTTTTGATAATTGGAAGCGGTAACCTTGTGCATAATTTAAGAATAATCGATTTCAAAGATCATGCTCCTGCATTCAATTGGGCGATGGAAGCAGATACAATATTTAAGAAAATACTTTCAGAAAAAGATATAGAAATGCTTCTGAATCCATTCCCAATTTCAAAAACTATTGATCTTGCTGTTCCTTCACCAGACCATTATATCCCCATGTTGTGCATAATGGGAATGATGAAAGATAATGAACAGCTAAGCTTTACCCACGAAGGTATACAGAATGGCTCGGTTTCGATGAGGTGCTTTAAGATTAGCTAAATGCTCAATTAGTTTGCAAACCTGGGATTCACCACATTATTGTAAATAGAACCGAAAGTGTAGGTAAGTCCTGCATTTACCCAATAAGTGTAGGTGGATGCAAGCAATTCAACTCCTGTAAGTATCTCGGCCTCGGTAGCTCCTGCAGCTGGCAAACTTAACTGATCGTGCACAAGGCAAACCTGCCCGTTCACATTAAATGATAATCCTTTAAATATTCGCACATTTAATGAAGTATTTAACGACAGGTCGTATTTGGTGAGGTCGTATAAATATTGATTGCTGCTTAATGAAGTGGAAATGGAACCCCATTTCTCAATAACTTTATATGCAATGGTAAGTGTATGAGTAAACAGGGTTTGCTTTATTTTGTTGTAAATTGTAGTATCTATATATTGAAAATAATTTCCGCCTATCTGGTACAAAAATCGTAGCTGATGCCGCGTAGATTCGCTGTATTTATAAAGATTGTATTCCACGGCGGGAAATAATGCATAATGAAGTTTGATATTGCTGAATGTGCTGGCATTAACGCATGCAAACCCTCCTGCTGACCAGTGTTCACCTAAGCTTTTTACGGCGAGCCAGTTAAAACCCTTATTATTAAATGAACAATTAACTGATGATGAATCGGAAATTTGATATCTCCCGTCGTAATAATTATAAAAAGCACTAATATCTGTCCTGAATTTCTCAGTAGTTTTTGATGCATCAATAGAGCCATATAGATTTTCGACCTTAACATCTTGCTGACCGTTAAAATAAGTGATCCCGTTTATTGTGTACACCCAGCTTTTCCAGGGGTCCTTAACTGCCTCAGGCGCTGATTTTGTTTCATAATCAATACTAATATCCTTTGCCAGCGGAGTGTGGGCAACATAATACATCATGCCTTCCTTTAATACCTGATTTCCCATTTTGCGTGCTTCATCCGGAGTATTGTTGGGAGAAGTTGAGAATTTAAGAGTATCATTCTTTCCTTTAAATTCTTTCTGACCTATAAAATATATGGAATATTCGCTTCCGCCGCTGCCATTGGTCATGGCGCTTTCAAGAATATATAACTGCGCATCTTTTTGGTCGCGAACATAATTTACAAAAGTTATTTCTTTCCTAACATAATCCATATCGCATGCAGGGCAATAGAAAAACACTTTCAGTGCATGTTCCCTGGCACTGTCATTCTTAAGGGTGTCTTGCGAAAAAGAGTGTTTTGTAATGGCTGTAACCATTAGCAGAACCAATAAAGCCGGTAGCCTTTTCATAAATCGGATTTAGGTGAATATTTCATGGACTTATCTGTGACGAAGTAAAAGCACTATTTGTTACAGGTATTAACCGCAAATGAAAGGAAATATTGTGTCGGCTAATACGCAGTTGTAGTCCTTTTATGATTTTTTATGAAATAGGATAATGGAAAGAATTTGTCTGAAATTGAAAATTTGCTTAGCCCCTTAAGCCTGAAGGGTGGCGAATTTTCAAATGTTCTTTATAAATTGTATATTAATAATCAATTTGCTTCCTTTTGGGCAGGGGCAATCAATGATTCAAGCTTTGTTTGAAAGGACGCGAAACGTATTCCTAAACTTGCGAATGTAATTTGTAAACGTGTGAATCGTATTCCTAAGCTTGCGAAGCTCATTCGCATACGTGTAAATCGTATTCAATCATAATCGAAGTGTCTAGTCCTGAAAAAAGTTGACACGGATTAGATTATAAAATTAGATAAATAATTAACCTCAGAAGAAAAATCTTTTGAGGTTTTTTTCTTCCATTTTTTCAATTTTATTATTTGTTGCAAATGTGCCTTGTTAGGTGTTAACATATGACAACTTAGATGAGGCCTCCTTTCATTATAAATGTTAATTGATTCTTTAATTACTTCTATTGCTTGAAGATGATTTCTAAAGCCATCTATTATTAAGAATTCATATTTTAAAATACCGTTTATCCTTTCAGCAATGGCATTTTCATATGGATCTCCATTTTCGGTCATACTAATTTTTATTTTATTTGCTATGAGTTTTTCTACATAATCAGACGAACAATATTGCAAACCTCTATCTGAATGATGAATTAATTCATGAGTATATTTTCTGTTTTTTAATGCCGATTCTAAAGCTCTCAAAGGACCTTCTGTACTCAGATTATCTAAGAGCTCATAACCCATGATTTTCTTTGAGTAAGCATCAGTGATCAAACTTATACTGCAAACGGGATAAATTTCCGCAAAAATTAACAGAACAAAGTTAATAATTTAGAGAGAACGAATGTAAAATAAAAGAAGAAGCATATCAAATTAGATTGTACCAACAAACTAATGATATGCTTCAAATAAATCTCAGTGAAACTGAAATTCAAAAGCTAAAATATGAAAGATATTATTATCCATGTCCAATTATTCAGAAAAGAATACATGCGGTATACCTCAAGGCAACAACTAATATGTCAAATGAAATGATAGGAACTTTGGTTGGATTAAATCGGGATTCTGTAGGCGATTGGGTTCATCGCTATCAGGAAGGCGGCTTTGATGTTCTTTGCGGGATCAACTATGGCACAAATAAAAGCAGATTGGAAAACCATGCAGAAAGTATATTGAAATCTTTTATAGAACAGCCACCGATGAGTGTTAACGAAGCAAAATCGCGTATTGAGGCTATGACAGGTATCAGCCGGAGTCCTTCACAGGTACGTTCTTTTATGAAACGGCACGGTTTGCATTACATCAAAGCAGGACATATTCCCGCAAAAGCAGATGTTGAAAAACAACGGCAATGGATGAAAACAACATTAGAACCAGCGATTAAAGAAGCACAAAACGGAGAATGCCATTTATTTTTTGTGGATGCAGCACATTTTATATTACAACCTTTTATTTGTGCCTTGTGGTGCATGACGCGCTTGTTTATAAAAGCATCTTCGGGACGCAATAGAATCAATGTATTGGGTGCTGTAAATTCTATCACGAAAGAAGTTATTACATTGAGCAATACTTCTTTTATAAGTGCCGAAACTATTGTTGCATTTTTAAAGCAACTTCGAGAACTTTATGTGGATTTGCCCCTGAAAATTGTTTTGGATAATGCGCGTTATCAGCATTGCAAATTGGTTGAAAACACAGCTAAAGAATTAGGAATAACACTCTTGTTTTTACCTTCATATTCTCCCAATTTGAATATTATTGAACGATTATGGAAGTTCACAAAGAAAAAAATGTTATACGCAAAATATTATGAAACACCTTCTAAGTTTCATGATGCCATTAATGGATTTTTTCAAACTGTTAATCATAGATACAACTCTGATTTAAAAAATTTATTGACACTCAAGTTCCAATTTTTTCAAAATCAAACTGCGGAAATTTATCCCGTGTAAAGTATAAATACTCATGTCCATAATCAGTTTTAATGTAAGTAATATCGCTAACCCAAAGCTGTTCAGGCTTTGTAACTTCTATGTCTCTAATAAGATTAGGATATTTCTTCATCCAATGTTTTGAATTTGTCGTTTTTACATAGTTTCTTTTTGGCTTTATGAGTAATTGTTCTGCTCTTAAAAAGTTGAATAATACGTCTCTTCCCATTTTAATATTTAAATCATCCAATTCAGGTTTGATTATATAATACAGTTTGCGTGTTCCTATTCTGGGCATATTACAACGTATTCGCATAACAATATCCCTTACCTTTAATAAGTCAACATTTCTTTTTATTCTACTCAATTTATATTTGTAATAGGATTGTCTGCTAACCCCAAACAACTTGCTTATTCCCTTAATTCCTATTATTGGGGCTTTTGCTTTTTTGATTGTTTGGGTAAATACTTTTTTCGAATATCTGTTTTTAATAGATCATCTGCTAAATCAATTGCAATATTTAAAACATGAACCTTTTCTTTCTCTGCTGCCAGGAGTGTTTCCAGTTCTTTTATTCGTTGTTCCGGCGTTTTCTTGTGAATCATAGTTGGTAGTTCTTTCCAATCAAAGGTACTATGTTTTTTTACCCATTTTGATATTGTGCAATGGCCCTTGATCCCATACTTCCGGTCCGCCTGTGCATAATTCAGTTCCCCTCTTTCTATTTCCCCTATTACTTGTAGTTTAAAGGACAAACTGTAATCTCGTTGGCTACGCTTCTTCTTTTCTATCGTTTGTGTTTCCATATTTTAAGTTGTTTGTGTGACAACTTATTTCAGGACGAGAGAAACCAAGAAAAAAAGGGAAAACAAATGCTTTCCCTTTTTTATAAAAAATAAACTCTACCGATTTTTATCTTTTCCTTGTTGCCCTAATTTTAGTATATTGTGGTAAAGATGTCCAGAAAAAAAGCGTAGTAGTAACAGCATCACCACCAATATGAGCAGATGCTGCTGTGTAGTTTGCTCCATTTAAAGTTTGTTCTTCTATTGGATAAGTAAAACGAACAGGGAACGCGCTTAAAGCATTAACACCAGGTTGCAATACAGGATACTGCATTTTTCTTAACTCAGTCCAACCGTCGAAACCACGGTTATAATAAGCTAGCCATTGTTGCATACCAATACTTTCTTTCCAATTTGCCGGATTGTATACAACCTGTGGTTGTGTAAGATAAGTTGTAGCTTGACCAGCGGTTCCACCCCAATATTCTATAGAAGCTGTTATAGCATTTGCGTAGTGTATAGCAGCAGTGCCACCAACAGAATATCCACCTCTGGCACATGCTTCAGCCAATAGAAATTCTACTTCTGAATACTCAAACATTGTCCCCGGGAAAGTAGGAGTCCACATAATAGTAGCGCCATTTGAAAAATCAAGGTAAAAACCATTTAACCCAATCTGAGCTCCAATATATGCAGGAGTATTTGAAGCGCCGGTATCAACTGTAGTGAAATATAAAGGCAACCTGGGGTCATTCCAGTTTACCATAGTGTCAATAACAGTCACAGCTGCAACAAAATCGTGTCTGCCACTGGCAACCTGGTCTTCATACATAGGGTTAGTATTCGGTGATGAACCTAAATAATTCATTACACAATTTTCAGAATTTGACTGAATTAATTTTGTAAGGTCGGCTGCTGAAGCATTTACTGTTGTAACTGAAAAAGATTGGTCACAATCAGCAAGTAACATACCCATTCTTAATCTCAGTGAATTTGCATATTTAATCCAGCATGTTAAATCTCCTTCAGGATTGTTTCCATAAACATTATCAGCTGTGGCGAAACCAACTCCAGCAGGAAATGCAGTTAAATTGTTTTCCAAAGTAGTGATATCAGCGTTCAACCTTGTAATTAAGGCTTCATAAACAGTTTTTCCATCATCATATTTAGGAAGAACATTGGTGATATCGAGCGCCTGGGAATAAGGAATATCACCAAATGTTTCAACAAGCGTACTCCATGCATGAACTGCCAACACATCAATAATAGCTAATTTATTTTGCTTTATTGTAGGGCTTGGATCATCAGGATATGAAGTAGAAGTAATGATTTTTGTTGCCTGACTAAGGTTCTTAAGAACACTTACATAAATTACATTCCAATGATTATCCGGAATTGAACGTTCTACTAAGTTGTAATTAGCTTCGTCATCGTAAGTTGTTTCATTCCAATACTGGTCCATCAGTCTCCAAATGTTAAGATTAACATTGGAAGTAGTCATCTGGTCAAAAAATGCTTTCTGGGCACCTGTAAACAGAGATTCTCCAGTAGTAGTTGTAGGGTCTTTGATATTTTTGTTCAGGTCAGATAGTTTTTTGCAGGAAGCAAAAACTAAAAAGACTAACAATATTGCAAATATTTTTTTCATGATATATAATTTAAAGTTAAATTAAAAATTAAGTTTAAGATTGAAACCAAAATCACGTGTTGAAGGCAAAGAACCTACAGAATAACCCTGTGTATTGCCTGCTCCCAGACCTGATTCAGGATCAGCATGAGGCAATGCTTTGTATATTATCCAAGGATTAGCTGCAACCAAACTGAATGTAGCTCCTTTTATAAAACATTTCTTCAAAAGGTCAGCAGGTAAAGAATAAGACAATGTTACTTCTCGTAGTTTCCAATAAGTTGCACTGTATACAAAAGCGCTATTAGGCTCAACAAGATATCCGAATCCTAAAGTGCTGCTGGCATCAACTCTTGTCTTGTTAGGTGTAACATGTCCGCTGGCATCAACATTCACTCCATTTTCAATATATCCACCGCTGGTAGGAGCATAGCTTCCACTGGCAGTATATGTAAGCGGATTTCTTACCGGGTTTCCAAGATCATTGGTATAATCAGTTTCCTGATAAATACCATCAGCCATTCCATAGTACATATCCAGAGAGAAAATATCTCCTCCGTCCTGTACATCAATAAGGAAACTAAATGACCAGTTTTTGTATTTGAAAGTATTATTGATACCGCCTGTCCAGTTTGGGGTTTCATGACCAATAATATTATCGGAAGTAGGGGTTGCTACCGGCAGACCTGAACCAGCATCAATAATTTTTTGACCATTATTATATGTATAATCAGTTCCCTCAATAACACCATAAGGCTGTCCAACATGTGCATCAATAGTAACACCACCTTGGTATGATTGCAATTGCATATTTTCAACGCCTGGTAATAAAGATACAACCTGGTTTCTATTTAATGCCCAGTTAACTGTAATATCCCATTCGAAATTTTTTCCCTTGACAGGAGTTCCATTTAAAGATAACTCAATACCTTTATTTGATATTTCACCGGCATTAATAATTTTATAAACATAACCCGTAGCCTGAGAAACAGCAAGAGGCATAATCTGGTTCATAGTATTGGTTTGGTATAAAGCTAAATCAAAGCCAATCCTTCTTTTAAAGAAATACATTTCAAGACCAGTTTCCCAGCTAGAAGTTTTTTCCGGTTTCAGTAAGGAATCACTCTTTGTTGTTTCTAATGAAGTGATGGAACTGTTCATTGGAGTTAATATGTTATATTTATCTACTAACTGATCGAATGAGGCACTATTACCAACTTCAGCATAATTTAACCTTACTTTTCCGAAAGAAAGCCAATCTGATTCAGGTAATACATTTGAGAAAACAAAACTACCTGAGACAGAGGGATAATAATAAATTGCATTATCTACAGGTAATGTTGATGAATGATCCTGTCTGGCAGTTAAATCTAAATACAGATAATTTTTATATCCTAAAGAAGCACTTGCATAGATTCCATTAACGCCAACTTTTTCAGCAAGTTCTCTGGTAAGAGGTAATGGACCAACACTGTTTTGCAAAGAATACAGTTCGGGTACAACCAAACCTCCGTTTGTGGAAGCAACTACTTCGTCATCATTAGTTCTACGGATGTTCGTACCTAATATTCCTTTAAAACTCAAATCTTTTGTAATATCCTTGTTAAAATTAAGCATTACATCATAGTTATATTCACTATGAGTAATATCTCTTCTCAGATAACCTGAAGAAGCTTCGGGCATATTAAAACTGCCGTCAGGCCCACTCCCAACTCCGAAAGAAGTTCCAACACTTCCAACTGCTCTTCGCTCTTCCTGCAAAGCACTATAATCATCAGCCGACATACGACCAAAAATATCAAACCAATTGGTAACTTTATAATCTAACGAAACATTACCAAGTATACGGTTTCTTCCATCTGATTCATAATTTTCGTAACGTGTCCAGTAATAATTATCCCAGTAAATAGGACCTGTTCCGGGATTTGTAGGATCGGCATAGTTCCAGCAAATATTTCTCTTTGTAAGATTATACATTGACTGTTGTTCTTTCATATCAACATTCGTTTCACACCATTCGCGGAACGAAGTCATAATATTATCACTGTACCCAGTAGAATTTCTACCGGTAGCGGTTTCGGTAATATAATTTGCCTGGCCGGATGCAGTTAGTTTGTCACTAACTTTCCATGTACCATTCATTAAAATATTATTTTTATCCAAGTCGCTATTTGGCATCAAACCATTTTGATAATAATTTGTATATGATAACCTATATGAACCCTGGTCTGTAGCATTTTCTATTGCAAGAGTATTATCAGTAGTCACAGGGTGATTAAAAAATGAAAGAGGGCCATTCTTTGCTGCAACCCATGGGTAGGTGTTTGATAATTGGGTGATTGAGGATCAACAGCGTCCCATTGGTAAACTTTTAAGTTTGGATTAAAGTGAGCGCCAAAAGAAGCATCTTCAGTAGTAGGAACCCAGGTTTCGTTAACACCATTAAAAGTAAGTGTATTAAAATATGCATCCTGATTAGGTCCGTACCATTCTCCATAACCGGCGCCATAATCATGCTGATAATCTGGCATTGTGCTTTTATCAACGAATCCAACTTTAACACTTGAACTTAATGTTATACCAAGACCCTTTTTAATACCTGCTTTTGAACCTTTTTTAGTAGTGATCATTATAACCCCGTTTGCAGCTCTTGAACCATAAAGAGCTGTAGCAGCAGCACCTTTCAAAACGTTTATTGATTCTATATCATCAGGGTTAATATCTGATGCAGCATTCCCATAATCGTATCCTGCTGTTCCACCTTGTTGTTGAGCAGCAGTATTGGTTACAGAATTATCAACAGGAACTCCATCAATAACAAATAATACCTGGTTATTTCCAGTTAAAGACTTATTACCACGAAGTACAATATTAGTAGAACCACCCATGTTAGTGGTTGTAGTAACCTGGACCCCAGCGATCTTTCCAGATAATGCATTTGTAACATTATCTGTAGAAACATTAGAAACCATATCTCCTTTCACTTCCTGGGTTGAATAGCCCAAAGACTTCTTTTCTCTGTTAATACCTAAAGCAGTAACAACCACTCCTTCAAGGTTGGTTGCATTCGATTCAAGTTTAACATCAATGGTTGATAAGTTACCTATTTCAACTTCCTGTGTTTTCATTCCAATAAATGTAAAAACAAGAGTTGTAGCTGTAGCAGGAACTGATAAAGTATATTTTCCATTTACATCTGAATAAGTAGCTGTAGTTGTTCCTTTCACAGAAACTGTAACTCCCGGCAAAGCACTACCATCAGTAGAACTGGTAACTTTCCCTGAAATTTGTTTCTGAGCAAAAACACTCTGCATGCCCAGAAGCATTACAGCAAAAAACGTTAATAAAGCAATTTTTTTCATATTGAAAAGTTTTAGTTAATGATTTGTTTGTTCTTAATGATATTAATAAAGGGTTTATTTTTTAGTTAATGTCCAGTCAAAAGTTCCGGCGATTGTAGTATCAGGTTGCATAATACCGGGATAGGTATATGTGTAGTTTCCCTGAAGATGCATATTATTTTGCTTCAATTCGAGTATATTGCAATCATACGAAAATGCTATGAAAGGAGGAACACCTGAAATATTATCAAAACCACTATATATGTATATTTCAAGAGAATCTTTATTGTAACTATATGTTACCGGCTTTGCATTCATATCCGTTGTCTGCTTAAATCTCCATGTACCTCCGTAAATATCACCAGCAGCGTCATTTGTAGTTAAAGTAGCATAATTGTCTTTTGTAAGTGTTAATACATAAGCGGACTTTTGAGCCGTTTGGTCTGAATCATTTTGAATATACTTTGAGAATTTCCATGTGTTTGCAACTCTTTCTGTTCTACTCCTAAAGCTTATTTTTGGTCCATCTTTGTACTTTTCACATCCACTAAATATGCAGATGCTGCTTAAAAAAAGCGATATAACTATTACAGTTAATATCACTCTAAACTTGTTTAATTTTCTTAGCATTGTTTTCATAATATTCGTGTTTGTTATTTAATGTTAATTTAACTTTATTTAACTAAATTGGCGCAAATATATAAAAATTAATTAACGAATGAGGAACATAGGTTTTTTTTTTAGCAAACAAACTTATTAACCAATAAAAATTATATTAAAAATTTATTTTCAGTAAGTTATAAAACTACATATAAATAATCAATGCCCTAAATTAAATTATTTCAAATTCATTTTGAATCGCTTTAACACGTTCTAAACAGAAATGCCGAAATATTAATGAAAATTTAATATTTTAAAGAGGATATTGAAAGGAAAAATTATAATAGCAAAATGCGATTAGAAATAATTTTCAATGATGCCTTTGCCCTGCCTGACAATTTCATAGTCATCTTTCGTACAATCAAGAATTGTAGATGGTTCAATTCCACCAATGCCGCCGTCGATAACAATGTCAACCATGTCTTTGTAACGTTCATGAATTAGTTCAGGGTCGGTAGTGGTTTCAATATCTAAATCATCGCCTTTTACGGAAGTACTCATTATAGGGTTACCAAGTTCATTAACTATTAATCTAGAAATCATATTGTCGGGGACACGAATACCTACTGTTTTCTTTTTGCTTTCAAATAGTTTGGGGACTTTGCTGCTGCTGTTAAGAATAAAGGTAAAAGGTCCGGGAAGAAGCTTTTTCATCAGTTTGTAAACAGGGTTGCTTATTTGCTTGGTGAAATCAGAAATGTGACTTAGGTCGTAACAAATAAAAGAGAAGTTTGCTTTTTCAGCTTTTATACCTTTTAATTGTGCTATACGTTCTACTGCTTTATGCTGAAAAATATCACAACCTATCCCATAAACAGTATCGGTGGGATAGATAATAATACCTCCATTCTTCAGGCATTCCACTATCTGCTGAATTTGTTTTTCGTTAGGGTTTTCTTCGTAAATACGTAATAGCATAATGCTTAATCAAAAGAATGTACAAAATTAATGAAAGAATGAGAACCGGGAAAATATTTAGGTGATAAATTTTACAATAAAAAAAGGGTAAGCCCCTTATATCGCACCGCTCAACCATCTACCCTTGCTTCCTTCCGAACCTGGGGGAGTTCAACGGGAGCTGGTCGTATAAGACTTACCCGGCTGCAAAATTACAATTACTTTCTAATATAGCAACCTTATTTTTTTATTTCTTCTCAAATGAAGGAATATATTGATTTAAGAAACATCCTGCCTGTCGCCACGAGAAGTGGGTTGCGATATTACTATAAATTCAAGTGGGGTTTCATTATTATTGGAAATACAATGTATTTTGCCGGGGTTGATCTCAATCCCTTCATCAGGATTAATGATATGTATCTCACCTTCAATATCAAAAGTAGCAATGCCGCTTATGATGTAAAAGAATTGCCGGGCTTTATGGTGCCGATGCATCTTTTCACCTTTACAGGGTGGAATGGTTTCGCGGGTAACATTTAAGTCGGTAGTATCGAGAAAGCGCCAACCTTCGCACTTTTCGCCCCAGAAATAATGTTCGCTGTTATTCTTTGTTTTTTTCATTTTACGGTGATTAAATATTTTTTCGCGATAGCAACTGCCGATACTGAGGACCAAACTCCCTCAAGAATTACAAAGGGCAGATATGGAATAAGTATAGAAGCACAGCAGGCAAGAGCAGCACCTGCAAAATTCATCCATATATAGGCATGCCCGCTTTTGGATATGATGTCGAATATATTCAGGAAAAAGGCGAGCAGCAGCATGGTTACGCCTATTGAACCAATGATATCTATTATATTCATGATTAAAATGAAATTTGTAATTTTGATGTCGAGCTAAATTACAAATTATTTGAACGCTTCATTATTTTGAAGTTGTTTAAATCGAAAAGACAACACCTTATGAAAGCTTTAAAATGTTTAATCATTACAATTATTATTATGCAAAGCGCTTTAAATTCCGATGCACAAAGCATCCGCAACCAGAAAGACACTGTTGGTTTTGCTTCGAAGGCATACCAGATGGACAGCGTGATGAACCGTATTAAGAAGAGATATGGCAAGTATTACGACAGTCTATACAAAGCCCAAAATGTGAATAAAGATGATGTGTTGCGCTTTGCCGTTTGTCCGCACGATGATTACTTGTATGCCGGTTATTTATATAACGAGCTTTACCCGCATATTAAAGCTAAAACGATTATCATTCTTGGTGTAGCGCATAAAGCCAAAAAGTTCAAGGTAGAGCAGAAGATTGTTTTTGATAGTTATCAGTATTGGCATGCGGCGTATAGCAACATCAAAATATCGGCTTTGCGGGAACAGATAATGAAGAACTTGCCAAAGGAAGATTATATTGTTCACGACAGTTTGCAAACCGAGGAACATTCGGTTGAAGCTTTTGTGCCTTTTCTTCAATACTATAATAAGGATGTGCAGATAGTTTCTATCCTTGTTCCGCACATGCCTTTCGGCGAGATGAAAACCATTTCGGCTGATCTGGCTAAATCAATACAAAAGGTTTTAGCGGATAACAAACAGCAGTGGGGCAAGGATGTGGCCTTGCTGGTTTCGACCGATGCCGTTCATTATGGCGATGAAGACTGGGGCGGAAGTAATTATGCGCGCTTTGGTTGCGATACAGCAGGATATAAAAAGGCGGTTGAACTTGAACACCAGATAATGAAAGATTGCCTTGTTACTCCTGATTCTTCAAGCGCAAAGAAATTTGTTGATTATACAGTCAAGAGCGACGACTGGCGCGAATATAAATGGACATGGTGCGGACGGTATTCTGTCCCTTTTGGTTTGCTTACAGCTTATCATCTACAGCAATTGAGGGGTGAAGCGCCTCTGAAGCTTATTATTTCCGATTATTCAACCAGCATTGCACGCAAACCGCTAAAAGTGGAAGACCTGGGTATGGGCGCTACTGCTCCTGCAAAACTACATCACTGGGTGGGTTATCCCGTGGCGGGGTTTAAATAGGAGTATCTGTTAAATTATATTTGATACTATATAAAAAGTATTTTCCTTTTACATGATTCCGAACGACTGCATTCTAAGCAGGGAAGTGAGGAATCTAAACTTGAAATTTCAACTAATCAGTAAAAAGCCTCTTCCTAGAGTCTCTTCAACTCAATAATAGTTATCTCCGGTGTCATGCCGATACGGCCGGGGAAGCCTATGAAACCAAAACCCCTGTTGACATAAAGGTATTGCAGTCCTTCATTGTACAAACCTGCCCAGCGCGGGTAAGCCCATTTAATAGGGCTCCAGAAAATGCCAAAGCAGTTTATGCCGAATTGCATGGCGTGCGTATGTCCGGCCAGTGTAAGGTCGATGTTGGTTTTGCTGATAACTTCATCATCCCAATGGTTTGGAATATGTGTAAGCAATATCTTGAATGGAAAATTCTCTACTCCATTCATGGCTTTCTTTAATTTACCCAGCTTTCTGAAAGGCGGCCTTCCCCATGAGTTAACGCCAATAAGCACAATGGAATCATTTGCTTTACGAAGTATGGAATGTTCATCAATCAGCAGGTTGAAGCCGGCTTCAAGTTCTATCTTCTTTAGTTTTTCGAGGTCTTCATTCCTGGTTTCTATGGTTTTCCAGCGACGATAATCACCCACATCGTGGTTGCCAAGTATGGAGAATACTCCCAGCGGGGCATGTAGCCTTTTAAGTTCGGGGAGCATGATAAGGGCTTCTTCCGACTGGTTGTTCACCAGGTCGCCGGTAAATACAATCAGGTCGGGCTTTTCGTCCATCAGTTGCAGTATGCCTTTCTTTACATCGAGTGTATCATAGAAACTTCCGAGGTGCATATCTGAAAGTTGGGCTATCTTCAGCCCGTCGAAGCTTTTCGGGAGGTTCTTAAAAGGAACTACCACATGCGTGGTCTTGAAATCGGTTCTGCCAATGGTCATGCCTTCGAGAACAGCAATGAACATACCAGCCGCAACTATAATTCCCGTAAAGGATAAAAGACGCATTTTTTCAACCCTCAGTAAAATGTTTGTCCTGAACAGTCGATTGATAAGCAAGGCTAAAAGCCTTATTATTCCTTCGGTAAGAAGAAAAATATTGAAAAGTAATTTGGGAAGATAAAAAAGAATGAACAGTCCGGTTAGTAAAAAGTAGCTGCGGTAAACAATGTAATCGGGTCGGCTGGAATTCTTCTCGATCAGGGCGTAAATAATGGAAAACAGGGCGAATACTATGGTAAAACCCCAGTATGCAATAAGCGTTATCTTTCTGGTTCCTGGTTTTATTTTAAAGCGGAAAGCCCTGCTGATGCCCGCAAAAGCTGCAAAATCGAGTATAACGATAAGAACAATTATGAAAAATATAAACATTATCATGTGGAAGTATTTGATGGCAAAATTAGGAATAATTAATAAATCCGAGCTTTATCTATAAATTGCAATTTGTAAGCATATACTTTGAAAACTCAAATTCAATAAATAGATATTTATTGATAAAAGAACGAGAAGAAAGCAATAAAGAATTTAATCTTAGAGCCTGTTTAAATTTTTTTCAAAAGAATTTTTATAGCAGCCAATTTAACCATAGCTTCAGAAGATTCTGCAAGAAGTTCATAATCTCTGCACAACCTTCTGTCATTATCAAACCAAGCGAATGTCCTTTCCACAACCCATCGGATTGGCAAAGGTGTAAATCCATTTTTCTTTTCATCTGTTCGCATTATTATTTTTAATGTATAGCCAAAAACACTTTTAATTTTCGCTGCAAGTTCTCCCCTATATTCTCCATCAGCAATAAGTAATTTGATCCCTATTATACTTTCTTTCAGAACCCTCATTAATAATTCGGCTGCCTTACAGTCATGAATATTGGCTACACAAACCATTACGGCTATCAGCCATCTGTTTTTATCTACAATAATATGACGTTTTCGTCATTTTATTTTTTTATTGCCATCAATACCTTTTAACGCCATGTTATTTGCACTTCTTACGCTTTGGCTATCCGTTATTCCCATACTGGGATTTTCATTTTGTCCTTTCTTAAACCTCGCTCTACTGCGTAAACGGTCTAATATTAAATCCCATGTCCCGTCGTCAGACCACTTACTATAATAGTAATAGACTAACTGCCATTTGGGAAAATCTTTTGGAAGCATTCTCCACTGACAGCCCGTCTTTACCAAATACATTATAGCATTTATAATGTATCGTAATTCGTGCTTTCGTTTCCTTGTAATCTTATGTAAAGAACTTTTTGTAAATTGCCACTGGGCTTCGGTTAAATCGGTTGCATACATATATTTAAGTTTTAGCAACCTCAAATAAAGTATGCTTTTTTGCTGGTTTCCGATGCCCTTTGTTTTTTATTCTAACAAAATTTTAAACAGACTCTTAATGAAGTTTGAAATCTATGCAATCACAGGATAATGTCTTTTAATTAATATATGTAATTTTGAAAACTTCAATTATTTTCAAATGAGTATCAGGGATAACATAAAAAAAATAAAAGAACAACTGCCACCATCTGTTACGCTTATTGCTGTAAGTAAAACTAATCCCGTTGAAAGTATTCGCGATGCTTATTATGCGGGACAAAGGATTTTCGGCGAGAACCGTGTGCAGGAAATAGTAGATAAACTACCCCAGTTACCCACTAATATTGAATGGCATTTTATAGGGCATTTGCAAAGCAATAAGGTAAAATTGATTACTCCTTTTATTGCCATGATACACAGCATAGATAGTTTAAGATTGCTAGAAGAAGTGAATAAAGAAGCTGTTAAAAACAACAGGATCATTGATTGCCTGCTGGAAATGTATATTGCAACTGAAGAAAGCAAATTTGGCCTTGACATGACCGAAGTATTTGCTTTGCTTGATTCATCGGAATATAAAGAAATGCAGAATGTCCGAATTTGCGGACTGATGGGAATGGCAACATTTACTGATAATACAGATGTGGTAAGAAATGAATTCAAAAGCATGAGAACTTATTTCGAAATAATAAAGGAAAAGTATTTCAATGCAAACTTACCCTTCAAAGAAATTTCTATGGGAATGTCGAGCGATTACAAGATTGCAATTGAAGAAGGAAGCACAATGGTGAGAATAGGGACTGCTATCTTCGGGAGCAGGAATGAAATTTAGATTTAAGATTTCAGAATTGAGATTGAAATTAAAAGATATTGGGATATTTAGATATTAATTTATATTGGAAAGAAAGAAAGTCGTAAGTAGTATGTCGAAAGTCGTAAATAAATTGAAGAAATTGAATCAGTAGAGAAAGAAATCGATATCGGAGAGAAAGATATTGACATCGGAGACTAAGAAATCGACATTGGAGAGAAAGATATTGACATCGGAGACTAAGATATCGACATCGGAGAGTAAGATATTGATATAGGAGAGTAAGATATTGACATCGGAGAGTAAGAAATCGACATCGGAGACTAAGATATCGACATCGGAGAGTAAGATATTGACATCGGAGAGTAAGATATCTAAAAAAGTAGGCAGGAGGCAGGAAAATACGATTTAAGATTTAAGAATTAAGATTTTAGAATTTCGATTTATGAATTAATAATAACAGACAGGAGTTGGGTTCTCGATACGCTTCGCTACTCGAACTGACAATATGATTTGAGAATTGATGATTGATTCTTATAAATTCCTGAATGAAGTGCAAATATCAGGCTTATACCTTAATATATAATCTAATTCACTACCTTAATCTTGCTGCTGTCAACCACCACATCATCATCACCGGAAGTATCAGTAGTATCTTTTTTATCCCAGGGAGTGGGGCAATAATAATTCTTGGTGATCTTTACTGTTGGAGGTGGGAACTTGCCTTTAGTAATGCTAAGCTCTTTATCTTTATATACCTTGGTCATAAAATTGCCAAACACAGGCAAAGCTTCGTGGCTTCCTTCCATTTTTAACTCTTTACGGAAATGTATGCAACGGTCCTCCCCTCCTACCCATGTGCCTGTTACAAATTCCTTAGTGATACCCATGAACCAACCATCGGAATAGTTGGAAGAAGTTCCGGTTTTACCTCCTAATTCATTATTATCTCCCAAAACTCCCGGGAAATCCCAAAGCTCCTGCGCCGTACCGCCCGGCTCTTCCATACCTCCCCTTAACATGAAGGTCATTAGGTAAGCGGTTTCTTCACTTAATATTCGTTTTTGTTTAGGCTTGAATTCTTTAATCAGCTTTCCATTCCTGTCGGTTATCTTCACCACAAGCATAGGTTCGGTATATATTCCATGATTCATGAAAGTGCTGTAGGCAGCAACCATTTCGAGCAGGGAAACATCGTTTGAACCAAGTCCAATGGAAGGAACAGGCTTAAGTTTACTGGAAATACCAAGCTTTTTAGCATAATCGGCAACAGTCTGGAATCCTATCTTTTCAGATAACTGAACTGTTACGGAATTACATGAGCGACCCATAGCATAACGAAGTGTCATGTTCTTTCCTGAGAACTTCCAATCGGCATTATGCGGTGTCCATGTTTTATTAACGCCATCTTCAACATATTTGATGGTAACAGGCTGGTCAACCATCCTGTCGCAGGGCGAATAACCTTTGTCAATAGCAGCACAATACACAAAAGGTTTGAATGTAGAACCGGGCTGACGCTTTGCCTGGTTGATATGATCGTATTTGAAGAACTTATAATTGATCCCTCCTACCCAAACCTTTATCTGACCCGTATATGGGTCCATAACTACAAAGCCTGCATTAAGAAACTTCTTCATATAGCGAACAGAATCAATAGGGCTCATCATTGCGTAAATCTCTCCTTTCTCCCATGAAAACAATTTCACTTTACGGGGAGTATTCAGAGCAATATTAATGGAATCCTTATTGCCATGATACTGTTTGCTCAATACTTTATAAAGCTTAGATGTCTTAATAACATTCTCAATGAAATTAGGTATTTCCCTTTCCATTCCATCACACCAGGGGTTGGTTTTCCCCCAGCTTGAATTAAAACGTTGCTGTATGGTCTTCAAATGTTCAGCAACAGATTGTTCAGCATATTTCTGCAAACGAGAATCTATTGAAGTATATATCTTCAAACCATCAGTATAAATATCATAGCCACTTTCCTTACACCATGCTTTAAGATAATTTGCAACGGCAGTTCGAACATAAGAACCCAGTTCTGTTTCGGTAGGATCGGCAACATTATAATCAAGCTTTATAGGTATCTTGCTAATTGAGTCATATTGATGCTGTGTCAGGTAATTATATTTCACCATTTGAGCAAGTACTGTATTTCTACGTTCAAAACATTTTTTGCGGTGCGAAACAGGACTGAATGTGGTAGGCGCTTTAAGAACTCCGATAAGCGTAGCGGCTTCCTGTATATTTAATTGATTAGGAAGCTTATTAAAATATGTTTTGCTCGCCACTTTTATACCGAAAGTATTGTTGCCGAAATCAACTGTATTCAGGTACATAGTAAGGATGTCTTCTTTGGAATATTTGCTTTCTAACCGCAACGCGGTTATCCATTCTTTAGACTTGGAAACAATTGTCCGCATATGCGGGATGTATCCTAATAATCCTCTTGATGTTTTACGCGTTTTGAAAAGATTCTTTGCGAGTTGTTGTGTTATGGTACTACCACCACGCTGGTCGCCCCTTGCCATATACCAGAACACGGAGAATGTGGCACGCAGGTCAACACCATTATGTTCAAAGAAACGTGTGTCTTCTGTCGCAATCAATGCATTGATAATGTTTTTCGATAGTTCGCCATACTCAACAGGGACACGATTTTCCTTATAATATTTACCAATAAGAACACCGTCGGATGTATAAAGCTCGGAGCCGATGGACATATCGGAATCCTTGTTCTTATCAATATTTGGTAAAGAACCAAATAACCAGAAGAAATTAATGCTTACTGCAAGAAAACAGACAAGGATAGTAACAAGCAGATTAAAGCTGTATTTAATAAGCTTCCTGAATAGTTTTGCGTGCCATTTCCTTCGCGGCAGATAAGGAATTATAGTGAATGTAATCTTTCTGAGCAGGGCATTCTTTTTAATCCACAACCACTTTATTCCTGAAGGGATATAACCAAGAATTCTAATGATTGTTCCTATAAAACTCCTTTTATTCGTTACTGCGTCTTCCATTCCCGTATCTTCCATTTTCACCATCTAAAGCTAAGTATCGAAATTAAATGCTACAGAACAAATGTGTTCAATTTTAGAGGGCGTAAAATTAGGGTTTTCTCCTATATTAAAAAACCTTTTTGAAGAAAACAAAATCTATTTATTATACGATTGTTGCCCATTATACAAAGAAATCACTTAAAAGTTCTAAATTCATAGTCAATTGGCATAATTATTGCTTATTAATTTAAACCAAAACCTAATCATCATGAAAACTTTAATCATCATCCTATGCGTGCTTACACAAGTTAGCAACGCTGTCTCACAAAATGTGAAGACAAAAAAAGAATTAAGGAAAGAAGCTTCTCAGAAAAAGAAGGAAGCTAAAGAAGCTAAGTTAGAAGATCAATACTTAGCCACTGGAGCAATATTAAACAGCCGAAATCTTGTTCTAAATGCAAATACAAAAACGTCTTCCTCAGGGGTTGAACGAAATGCTACAGCAGGACTTAATTTTATTTCAGTAAATTCTGATAATATTGTAACTCAAACTGGCTCTAATAGAAGTAAAGGGTATAATGATGTTGGCGGGGTAACATTAAAAGGTAAAATTACTAAATGGGACCTGTTGAAAAATGATAAAAATAAATCATTTAATCTTCATCTTGAAATTACTTCTAATTTAGGAGGCTGGCCTTATGATATCAACATTGATGTTTCAGCTGATGGGCATGCAAGTGTTACCATTGGGGGTAGTAAACTATTTGATGGAAATATAGTTGAAAGGGATTACGCTCATATTTATACGGGCGAATCATACTTTGTTTATTAATTAGGAAATTTTAATTCAGGCATTTTAATATTTCGAATTAGAATGCCTGAATTAGTGTCATCTATTTAGATTTATGCAATTATCCAGCGTAGAAGCAGGAATAAGCTTCCAGAAAGGACAATAGTTACAGGCAAGGTGACTACCCATGCAAGCCCTATGTTCTTAAGTGTTTTACCCTGCAAGTTCTTTATGCCGTCCTGTGCCACCATTGAACCTGCCACCCCAGAGCTTAATACATGTGTTGTGCTCACCGGCAAGCCAAGCATGGATGAAATGCTGATAGTGCTTGCTGCTACAAGCTGGCTGGTTACTCCCTGTGCGTAATTCATGTGGGTTTTACCTATCCTTTCGCCAATAGTAATAACTATCCTCTTCCATCCAATCATGGTGCCTAATCCAAGAGACATAGAAATCAGAAGTATAACCCAGATAGGAGCATATTCGGTATTGGTTTTAAGCATTGAAACTTCTTTCTTTAAATTTCCGGCATTGGTAACGTTAAGGAACTTATATTGGTTTTCTGTGTTGGATGCAAGTAATTTATCCATACTCTTAGAAATAAGAATAATGCTTTTGCGCAGGATAAAATGTTTATTATCGGGGATATCTTTAAAACTTTTAACATTAGCAATTATTGGCGATATTGAATCAAGCGTTGAGTGAATCATCGCCAGCTGCTTCCTATTATCTGCCGGTAATTTCAATGTATCTATTTCATTAATGGTCTTTTCTATCCTGGTGATATTCGATATCATAGCAGCAGGGCTCTTGGTTCTGTCGATAGCGAAATAAGCAGGAGCTATACCAATAAGTATCATCATAACCAGTCCTACGCCTTTTTGTCCGTCGTTAGAGCCATGCGAAAAACTTACCCCCATACTAGTAAATACTAAAATTGACCTTATCCACATCGGAGGAGCCTTATTTACATTTGGGTTTTTAAATATAGTTTTATTCTTTATTAATCTCTTTAATAAGTACATCAACAACATGGTAAACACAAAACCTATGATAGGCGATATGAGCAGCGAAAGACCCACTTCTTCCACTTTATGCCAGTTTAATGCAACAGCATGACTGCCCGGAAGGAACATAAAAGCTAGTCCTACACCGAATATCGAGCCTATCAGCGTATGTGAACTGGAAACAGGAATACCTAAATACCATGTTCCAAGATTCCATATAATAGCAGTGAAAATAAGCGACATGATCATGGCTATTCCATGTGCCATATTTGCATCGACCAGGGCTTCTAAAGGCAAAAGATTTACGATGCCAATGGCAACTGCAATTCCACCGAAATATACTCCAACAAAATTTAAAAAGCCTGAAAGGATAACCGCAATTCTCGGTTTAAGTGAGTGTGTATATATAACTGTGGCTACGGCATTTGCCGTATCGTGAAAACCGTTAATGAATTCGAAGGTGCAGGCGGCAAGCAGACAAAAAATAAGAAGTATTGTTACGCCGCTATCTAATCCAAACAATGTATTGAAATTTGATTCAAAAGTACTAACTTCTATAATAAATAAGCAAAATAAATATTAAGAAATCGTTAAGACTTTTACTTACAAAATCCAACGCAAAAAAAGGAATATTGAACCTGAAAGAATAGTGGTGATAGGCAATGTTATCACCCACGATAAGGCAATACTTTTTATTGTCCCCCCCTGCAAATTAGCTAAACCTTTCTGGGCAACCATACTTCCTGCAATGCCCGAATTAAGCACATGAGTGGTGCTTACAGGCAAACCGAACATAGAGGATATTCCGATAGTACTTGCTGCTATTATCTGGCTTGTAGCTCCCTGCGCATAGTTAAGACTGGTTTTACCTATCTTTTCGCCAACGGTAACTACAATTCGTTTCCAACCTATCATTGTCCCCATGCCAAGCGAAACAGACACCATTAAAATTACCCACCAGGGAGCATATTCGGTATTCGTTCTTAAGCCGGCAACGTTCTTTTTCAATAAAGTTACATCTTTGTCAGGTAGGCATTTATTGTTGTTTTCGCTCACACTTTTCAATAGAAGGTCAACATTACGGGCAAGGATCAAAATGTTTTTCCTTAACAGGAAATGTTTATCCTGCGGGATCTGGTCGAATGAAGTAATTTGGCTAACCGTAGCTTCAATCGTATCGGCTTTGCCATGTATCGTTTTTAACATCTGGTATTGGGCAAGGCTAATCTTCGAAGTATCTATCTTTCGTATGGCATTATCTACCTGCACCATACTGTTGTGCATAATTACAGGGCTCTTACTGCGGTCGAGGGCAAAGTAACCGGGCACGATGCCTATCAATATCATCATTATCAGGCCAACGCCTTTCTGACCATCGTTGGAGCCATGCGAAAAACTCACGCCCGTACATGCAAGCACCATTACCGACCTTATCCATATAGGAGGAGCTTTGCCGGTGGGAGGCTTTTTAAATAGTCGCCTGTTACTTTTTCTTATGGTTTTCAGCAAAATATACATAACAAACATAACAAGGAAAAACCCAAGTATAGGCGATATGAGCAACGACAGTCCCACATCCTGCACTTTATGCCAGTTTAGTGCAACAGCAGAGCTTCCGGGCAAGAACCTGTATGCAAGTCCTACACCGAATATAGAACCTATAAGGGAATGTGAACTTGAAATAGGTATGCCAAAGCGCCAGTTGGTAAGGTTCCAGATGATGGCGGTGCAGATAAGCGACATGATCATAGCTATGCCGTGCGACATATCGTTATCGACAAGGGCTTCAACAGGCAGAAGGTTAACTATGGCCATAGCAACGGCTATACCGCCAAAGTACACGCCTATGAAGTTCCAGGTGCCCGACCAGATTACTGCAATACGGGGTTTAAGCGAATTGGTGTAAATAACCGTAGCCACTGCATTTGCCGTATCGTGAAAACCATTGATGAACTCGAAGGTGCATGCCGCCAGCAGGCACATCAGCAAAAGAAGGGTTAAGCCGGTATCTAATCCAAACATTAAACTAAGATTGGCTCCAAAAGTATGTTAATTTAATATTAAGTAACGAGCTGCAATATTAAGAAATTGTTAAATCTGCTTTCTAAAAAAGCAGGAATATTTCTGTTTGAAACGATAGGATTGAAGAAAAAGGGATAACATTTAACAGCAGGTATTAAAGTTCATAATTCCAAGGTTGTTGCTAAGGAAGGTAAATTTAATGAATATATAAATGACTAAATCATATAATCTTATTTCCGAATTAAATTCGGAAACCGTTTAAGATAAATAGAATCTTATCTCCCGTTTTTCAATTTTTTAATATCCTTTTGCATCTCAGAAACAAGATGCATCAACTTATGCAATGATACCTCATCGGGTTCGGGGAGATTAAAACTCATAAATCCTAAGGCTTTCCATGCTTCACTTACATTATCAATCTTCACAGTATAAGGCTCATATTCGGGATTATCAGACTTAAGTATCAATTCGCTACCCTCCTCTATCCGGTTGTAAACACGTTTATACACCATGCCTTCCTCTTTAGTTAAAAGAATATATGTTTTCCCGTTCTTTATTTCCTCCCAGTCTTGTACGTATTCGCAAATTATATATGAACCTTCAACGACGGGCTCCATACTTTTGCCCTTTATTTGAAAAACCCTGTATGTCCTGTTTGGTGAAAGTTCCTGTAAAGGCAATGTGAACTTTGGAAGTTTCTCAATATATTCGGGATCGGAAAAGCCATTAAGGTAACCTGCTACAGCTTTAACAGGAACAACTGTGATAAGTTCATTGTTTTCATTATCAACTATGGTTGAAAGAATGCGAAGTGAGCTTCTTTTAATATCTTTCCCTGATGACTTAGTTTTTGTTGATTTAGTATTTAAACTAAGGTCTTTATTTATCAGATCATCAACACCTGTATTAAAGTAATGAGCCATGATCTGAATGGTAGAAATCTTGGGTTTCGCTCTGCCTTCTTCATAAGAGCCTATCATGGAACGATTCACTCCTATTTTCTTTGAAAGCTCATCCTGTGTAAGGTTTTTCTGCTTCCTCAGGAACTTAATATTTGAACCAATGAAACTCATAAATGTAATTTTAAACAAAGATAGAAAATATTATTTGCTAATATTATATGCATTTCTGTTTTTATTAGTATTTTTGTTTTGGATAATCAATGAATTTATGCTATCGTCCGATGTAACCGACAAGTTAAAAATACTATCAGGCGCTGCCAAATATGACGTTTCATGTTCCTCGAGCGGAAGCAACAGGCAGAATAATGGCATGGGAGTGGGCAATTCACTTGCAGCAGGCATATGCCATAGTTTCACTGAAGACGGAAGGTGCATTTCGCTGCTTAAAATATTATTCTCTAATCATTGTATTTACGATTGCGCATATTGCATCAACAGGAAAAGCAACGATATAAAAAGGGCTACCTTCAAGGTTGACGAGATAGTAGGTATCACGATAAACTTTTACAGGAGAAACTATATTGAAGGACTTTTCCTTAGTTCGGGAGTAATTAAGAATCCTGATTACACAATGGAACTCCTTACCAGGGTGGCAAAAGAATTAAGGACTAAAGAAAAGTTCTTCGGATATATTCATTTAAAAGCAATACCCGGTGCAAGCAATGATATCTTAAAAGAAGCAGGCTTATACGCCGACAGGCTTAGCGTGAACATTGAGATTCCCACCGAACCTAATTTAAAACTACTTGCTCCGGATAAGAACTTTCATGATGTTTACAGCCCCATGGGATTTTTGAAAGATGGAATTATTGCCAATAAAGAAGAACGCAAACTGTTCAGGAATGCTCAATCATTTGTTCCTGCCGGGCAAAGCACACAACTTATAATAGGTGCAACCCCCGAAAATGATATGCAGATTGTTAATCTTGCTTCTAACTTATATAGTGGTCAAAAGCTGAAACGTGTTTATTATTCGGCATATTCGCCTGTTAATGATTACGACAAAAGATTACCCGTTATTACACAATCTCCGCTTAAAAGGGAAAACAGACTTTACCAGGCCGACTGGCTGATGAGGTTCTATGAATTTAAAGCTGATGAAATTGTGAACGCAAATCACCCCGACCTTGACCTTGAGATAGATCCAAAACTCAGCTATGCTTTGCGAAACATATGGCTATTCCCTGTGGATGTGAATAAAGCAGATTATGAAATGATACTTCGTATTCCCGGAATTGGTGTAAGGTCGGCAAAACTTATAGTTTCGGCACGGAGGTATGGTAAACTTACTTTTAATAACCTTAAGAAAATAGGCGTTGTGCTGAAGCGTGCAAAATACTTTATAACATGCGCTGAACTTAACAATGGCATACTGAACATAGACCCCATTATCATTAAAAATAAATTACTGGAAGCGCCTAAACCTGTTAAGAAAGATGAAGTATCAAAGCAATTGGAATTGTTCAACTAAAAATGAATATTTTTACTTACGATAAAACTTTTGAAGGACTGCTTACGATTGTATTCGATTCGTATAACCTGAAAATAATACCCGACAAGATAGTGAGTAGTATGAGTTTCCAGTCTGCACTTTTCGGAGAGAATTACAAAGTAGTACGCGACATCAATAAAGCAGAAAGGGTTTGGAAAGGTTTGTTGGCTAATCTTTCTGAAGAAGGCTGTCAAAGGATTTACAAGGCTCATCTGTCTGAATCGGAAGAAGCCGATATGATTATTTATAAACATATAATGAACATCTTTTCTAAAAATTATAATATTGAAATGGATTATCGTGATGAACTTGTGATTGGAATAAAGAACCTGAGCATGAAAGTTACGCGCGAAGCATGCAGAATGATTGAATTTGTAAGGTTCCAGAAAACAGCCGATAATATTTACTTCTCGCCGATTTCGCCCGATTATAATGTATTGCCTCTTATTGGCAAGCATTTCCAAAACAGGTTCAATGATCAGCAATGGGTTATTTATGACGTGAAAAGGAAGTATGGTTTGTTTTACGACCTTAAAAAAGTTTCCGAAATAACCTTTGCAAACAAGTATTTCGGCACACAGGGTAAAATTGAAGATGCTGTTTTAAGCGATGACGAAAAACAATTTCAGGGCTTATGGAAAGAATATTTTAACGCTATAAACATAAAAGAAAGAAAAAACCTGCGGCAACAAATGCGCTTTATGCAAAAAAAATACAGGAAGTTTTTAACGGAAGTGCATTAAAAACAAAACCTTTTTATAGAAAACGTGCGTTTCTTTATAAACAGTTCCTCTTTCCCAGTAGTTATTGCGTCTATGACTATAAGCATAGCGACAATGTCCAGTTGGACTGAGTCCATAACTACCGGGAATGCGTCTATAACTACTGGGGCTGCGTCAATAACAAACTGTCTGGCGGCTAAGCTGGCGCTTGATCTATGGATAGACAATTTAAATTCTGAAAACAGAAAATGCAAGGCATTTATATAATGCCCTGCATCAGGCAAGTTGTATAAAGGACAATATCTATCATTGATCCCTTAACGAAAATTCGTTTATCCTTCCAAATGGATTTTGATACGTTACATACCCAGCAAGCGCTTTACGTATTTGCTTTATTATTTTTTTTATTCGTGTTTTCATCTGTTTATTTTTTTGTTTTTCTAAGGTCAGATGGAATATGCCATGAATAATCATATCGGTTATTGTGAACAATATTGCTCATGGCTATTTCATAACCTTATTCTTAAAATAATTCAATATTTCAATTTCATTCTCTTTAATGTTGTTCTAATATACTGCCTGCCTTTTATTCTCAGTAAATTCAGGTTGGTAAATAACGTACTCAAAAATATTCAGTCCGTTAGTAAATGACGAGAAGTATAATATTTTTTCATCGGATGTCAGATATGCATATTGTTCGTCAGCGCCTGAATTTATATTCTTTCCAACACTTTCAGGCAACGACCATACCCCATCTTCGTTCATGGTGCTGGTGAAAATATTATAGCCACCCGCAGATCCATATCCTTTTGAATTAAAATAAAGTGTTACATCGTCAGCAAGTATAAAAGGTGCATCCTCGTCAGCCTTTGTATTTACACTACCACCTAAATTTTGTGCAGGTCCCCATTCGCCATCGCTCCTTTTTTCCGATCTGTAAATATCGTACCCCCCTTTGCCACCTTTCCTGTCGCTTGAAAAATAAAGAGTATTACCATCTTCCGAAAGGCAAGCACTTTTCTCATTATATGCCGTATTGATATTGTCATTTAGTCTGCATGGGTTGCTGCATTCGCCATTGCTATATAAAAAGGAATACAAGTCTAAATCCCCGTTCTTACTTTTTAAAGAGAAGAACAATTCTCTTCCTTTCTTGGTAATATGACATTCATTATCCTGAACTTTATCATAAAATGCAGCCCGTGCGGGAACAGACCACTTACCTGTATTCGAATTAAACACAGACATAAGAATTTTCGCAGATATGTATTCAGAAGAAACTAATAGTAAGGTGTCGTCGGTTGCGGATACATAAAGCACTCTACCTGTAAGACCGGTAGGAAGCGGTTTATTCCAGTCGCCTAGTTGTGTAGCCTCTTTTTTAGTTATGGTTGAACATGGATGAAACTGAGCTTTATTCATGATTTGCTGAGCAAAAGCATTCAAGCTCATTAGCGCTAATAATAAAACAGTTTTTTTCATAATCTTTTGTATTTGGTTTTCTGTGTCAAAATTATGCTTCATCCCTGTAATTGGTGTTAAGCAAAAGTGATGTTTTCGTTATTGTTTACAGGGCTTATATTAATTTATCAGTATGTATTTTAAATTATTGAAACTACCTTTTCGAATATCATTTTTTAAATAATATGGTTATTGTTTTTTTACAATAATATAGCAATTACTTAACAATTAAATAATATGCATTACTCAATTATTACGGGCATTACAGATACTTTTGCACAAGTATTAATTTAAAATTATTTCATGAAACATGATCAGGATTTCGGGTGGTCGTTCCAGGAAGAACTTATTCACGAACTTTCGACCTTCCAGTCAGAACAAAAAAACAGGTTCCCTGAAAATGAAATATTAAAAGTTGACCTCCACTGCCACGATCACAACAGCGATGTGCCTGATGAACTGCTGGGAAGGATAATGAATGTTCCCGAAACATGGCTTAAAACAAGCAGTCTTATTGAAACACTGAAGAAAAATGATTGCAGTGCAATAACTATTACCAATCATAACAATGCGCGTTCATGTTTTGAACTTCTTGATAAAGGTGTTGATGTTCTTGTAGGCGCTGAGTTTAGTTGCATGGTGCCCGATTTTAGTATAGGGATACATGTACTGACATATGGCTTCAACGAAAAGCAAGAGAAGGAACTTAATAAACTAAGGAAAAACATCTATGCTTTCCGCGAATATACGGTAGAAAGCAATATACCTGTTATCTGGGCGCATCCTCTCTATCATTATAGTGCAGATAAAGCGCCTACCCTTGATTTCTTCAATAAAATGGCGCTGGTTTTTGAGAACTTTGAAACTCTTAACGGACAGCGCGACACCTGGCAAAATATGCTGGTTAAAGCCTGGCTTGAAAGTTTAACTCCTGAAAAGATTGATGAAATAGCAAAGGAAACGGGTATCAGTCCTGATAAATATTGTCGCGACCCATACAGGAAGAATATCTCAGGGGGCTCAGACTGCCACATGGGAATATTTGTGGGTTCAACGGGTACTAATCTTCATGTTCCCGATCTGGCAAACAGGCTGAAAAAGGAAAACCCATCTCAACTGGCGCTTGAAGCTATAAGGAACGGGAACATGGCGCCATACGGTTCGCATCAGAACAGCGAGAAACTGATGATAGCCTTTCTCGATTATTTCTGCCAGATTGCTCTATTTAGTAAAGACCCCGGATTGCTTCGCATACTTCTGCATAAAGGAACTACAAAGGATAAGCTAATTGCCCTGCTTGTTTCCAATGCTTTTGCCGAGCTACAACGACATAAAGTTACTATGAATTTCGTGGAATTGTTTCATAACTGCTTTGCAGGTAAAGCACCGGGGTTTGGACAAAGACTTCTAGTGTCGCGAGTTTACAAACCGGTTTTCGATGATGCCATAGCTATTGCAGAAACAAGAAAAAATGGGACACAAAGTATTGAGGAGGGTTATAATAATTCTATTTATTCCATCAACAACAAATTAAACAATATACTTTACGGCAGGCTTCTGAAGAAAATAAACAAACTTAAATCAGAAGGTACACTATCAAATATCAATCTATCGGAAATACTGGGAAAGCTTGAAATGCCCAGCGACATCAGGTCTTATATAACGAATGAAAGCGATAAGAAAAAGAATAAAAGCAAAAGGATAAGGAACCCTGATATTACAGATTTCCTTGACGGGCTTTCATTTCCCTTTCTTGCTTCATCGCTTATACTCGCTGCCAATTATACAAGCGCTAAAGTGATGTATAATGACCGGCCACTGCTACAGGAATTTTCAAAACAAATAGGCCGCCTTGAACATCCTAAAAGAATGCTGTGGCTTACCGACACCTTTGAAGATAACAATGGCGTATCTATGAGCCTTAAAGCTATACATCTGGAAATTAAAGAACGCAATTTACCAATAGATATAATAGTTTGCAGTAATACACTTCAGACGGACGATAACCTTATTATTATGAAACCCCTTGCTGAGTTCAGCCTTCCAATTTATGAAGAACAACCTATACGTATTCCAAACTTTATGGAATTACACAGGATATTCCAGGAAGGAAGTTACGACCGCGTAATATGTTCTACCGAAGGAATAATGGGACTAGCAGCTATTTACCTTAAAAATGCTTTTAGCGTTAAAGCGCATTTTTTTATTCATACCGACTGGATAGTTTTTGTAAAAAAAGTTCTCAATATCGATCATGCAAACCAGAACCGTTTCAGGAGGCTGCTCAGAGCATATTATAAAAACTTCGACAGCCTGTTTGTTTTAAATACAGATCAACAAAAATGGCTCATAGGAAGAGAAATGGGTTTTGATAATTCAAGGGTACATCTCACGGCTCACTGGGCAGATGATATTTTTATTCATAAGCATACTGATAAATCAAAGATTTTTGACATAGAAGATAACTCGCCTGTTTTATTATATGCAGGGAGAATAAGTCACGAAAAAGGAGTAATGGAGCTGCCTGATATATATTTTAAATTACAGACATACGTTCCTGACATAAAAATTGTGATTGCCGGAACAGGCCCTGCTGAAAGTGACCTGCGCAAAGCATTGCCTGATGCAAAATTTATGGGTTGGGTAAATCACGAGGATCTGCCATCTGTTTATTCAGCAGCAGACCT
Organism: uncultured Bacteroidota bacterium; assembly: GCA_963831005.1. Lineage (GTDB taxonomy): Bacteria > Bacteroidota > Bacteroidia > Bacteroidales > CG2-30-32-10 > CAWHOW01. The sequence continues at coordinate 262,552 of CAWHOW010000007.1, read as the reverse complement.
GCTTATAATGCCTTCAAAGTTCGATACTTTCAGTTGCGTGGTGTTGGAATCCCTTAGTTGTGGATTGCCTGTTGTTGCTTATAAGACCAAAGGGCCTAAAGATATTATTCAGGATGGTAAATGCGGATTCATCGTTTCTAACAAGAGTGAAATGTGCGAAAAAATAATTTCATTCTTTAGTGATGCCAAATTGCAAAAATCATTCAGGGGAGCTGCACTTAAAAGAGCAAAAGACTATGATAAGGATAAGATAATGAATCAGTTTTTACAAGATGTTGAATTGGCTGAGTTCACTGAAAATGTTAAATACGGAATAAAATTCAGATAGACATTCAACAAAAGACATGAATACTGACAAAATGAATGTTTGCCCGCCTTGCCTTTATATTAATAAATTCATCTTCTTTCGTCTTCCATTTACTTTCTCCATTTACAAATTATGAATAACGGAAAAGATATGTGGTGGAAGCATAGTGTTATTTACCATATTTACCCTTTAAGCTTTTACGATTCGAATGATGATGGTAAAGGAGATATTCCAGGCATTATAAAAAAACTTGATTACTTATCAGAGCTTGGTGTTGATGCTATATGGCTGTCGCCGGTATATACTTCACCTATGATTGATTTTGGTTATGATGTGTCTGATTACTGCGATATAGATACTGTTTTCGGGACCATGAATGATTTCAAAAAGCTGTTGCAGGAAGCACATTCAAGGGGAATACGCGTGATAATGGATATGATAATGAATCACACCTCTCACCTTCATCCCTGGTTTTTAGAATCGAAATCGTCGAGATATAATAATCCAAAACGTGACTGGTATATATGGCATAATCCTAAGAAAAGAAGTAGGCCCAACAATTGGAAATCGGCTCTTGGCGGAAGCGCCTGGGAGTATGATAAAACTACGAAGCAATATTATCTTCACACATTTCTTAAAGAGCAACCCGACCTTAATTGGCGCAACAAATACATGCGCAAAGCTTTTTTCGATATAATGGAATTCTGGCTTAAAATGGGTATTGACGGTTTCAGGTTCGATGCAATAAACATGATAGTGAAGCATGCCAATTTGAGAAACAATCCGGCATTGTTCGGCATTTTCAAGTACAAGGATAAATGGTCAACCCGTAACCAGCCTTATTCATACACAGTGATAAGGATGATGCGCAAGCTTTTCGACAAATACGAGAACAAAGTAAGCATAGGCGAAATATATATGCTCCCGCCCGGGAATCCTGTAATTTCGTCAAGTTATTTGGGTAAGGGAAATGATATGCTGGATCTGACATTCGATTTCTCCATTATATTTCGCTGGTGGAATGCACGCCGTTATTATAATTGCATTAGGAACTGGTATGAACATATCCCCGATAAAGGATGGCCAAGTTTGGTTTTATCAAATCATGATCTGTGCCGCAGTTATAACAGGTTTGGGGTTGGGTTTCATAAAAGAGAAAAAGCAAAAGTGGCTGCTGTTTTGTTGCTCACGTTAAAAGGCACCCCTTTCATTTATTATGGTGAAGAGATCGGAATGAAGAACTCAGCGATTGCAAAGTCTCAGCTACAAGACCCTATAGGTAAACGTTTCTGGCCTTTTTATAAGGGAAGGGATATGGCACGCACGCCCATGCAATGGAACGACAAGCAAAATGCAGGATTTACCAATGGATTACCCTGGCTGCCTATTAACAGCGGTTATACTACCACGAATATTGAAAGGCAAAAGGAAGATAAAGATTCATTATTCAATATTTACAAAACCCTTATCAAGTTAAGGAAAGAATTTAAGCCATTGAATGCGGGCGAATGGGAACCTTTACTATATGGCAAAAAAGGTGTTATTGCTTATGCAAGAGTGCATGATGATGAGAAAATAATTGTTATCCTTAACTTCACTGCAAGGAACAAGAAAACCCAACTAAATAATACTTCCGAATGGCATGTTTTGTTTTCTACGCACAGGCAGAATGCGGAAAGCGTACATCTGGTTAATGTGAAATTATTCCCTTTTGAAGCGATAGTATTAAATAGAAAACCGTCTTGTAATTAGACTAACCAGCAAAAGAAAGACTCTGCTTTCTTAATGATTTAATAACGAATTGGAAAAGTTCAGTTAACATCACTCCTTTATTTTTGAACTGTAATTTAAAAAGAAGTTTATGAAACAACTAATATTAACTGACAGCTACATTCACGTAAATGTTTTAAGAAAAGAAAACTCAACGGAGATATGCTTTTCTACAGGGGACGATTACATAGGGAAATTATTTTTCCTGAAAGACAAGAATGAGCAGGCAGGGTTGATAATAAACAACGAAGTATGGATCATTGAACGCAAAAACAAAGGAGTGGAAGTTTCGTATATTTCGGTGAATGACCCGGAAACAAGCAATCCTTTCCTTATAACCAATAAGCATATCAGTTATTCGAATGCCATATCGGTTTTAAAGAAAGACCTGAATGTGGTCTTTTACAAAGATTGTGTTAAGCAGAATGCATGGATGTGGGCTGATATACACACAAATGAAACGGTTTTAGAATTCGAGATGAAGCAAGATTCGCCATACAGAGGTAAATCAATCGTGAACCATAAATTCTTACAAATGCCAGAAACAATGATGTTATGCGCTCTTGGCTGGTATTTTATCCAGTTGCAAAATGAACACTCAACTGAAAAATTAAATTACTGGGAAAACTAAGATGCCACTCTAGTATACATCAGGCAATCTTACAGGGAATGACGGCATCTTCATCAAAAGAATATACAGCACACATCCTGTGGTAACCATCGGCAATAACAACTTTGCCATTAGCAGTATCTCTTACAAGTAATAGCGGTGAAAGGGCAACACCATGTTTAATTTTTTTCCTGTCTTTATCCACATGCGAATTGCTGATACCAAGAAGAGATAAACCTGAAGCCCTGAAAATATCTTTTGCCTTAAACTCCGATATAGCGGCAGCTTTCAGTTTCTTGATCAATTCAACGGATGCAGGTCCGCTATAAATCAATCCTAAATACGAATATGCAGCAGGATAATCATGAGCTTGTACTTTTTTAAGCCATTTAATTTTCACTTTGTTTTTCATAAGATGTTTTGGTTTTTGATTAGGAATCCTATATTTATTTTAATTTAATTTATTAATTGCGGCACTAACTAGCTGACAATATAAACTTCTGATTAATCCATCAACCAGCCCGAACTTGGGAACATATATATCATTAATATTCGCCCACCGCATCACGCTGCTGTATATTTGCAAAGCAGGTATCATAACATCAGCCCTGTCTTCGCGCAAACTATATTTTATCATCCTTTCTTCCACGGTCATTTTTACAAGGGTATCATAATAATCTTTCAATATCTCACTTGTAAGAGGCTTACCTTCTTTGAGCTTTGACAAGTTGGAAATCTTATTGATATTACCACCTGAACCAATCCCAACAAGGTTTTTATAACCACTTGTTGACATTTTCACAAACTCTTTGAGTCTTTGCCACTCTTTATCTTCCACTTTATTCTTCAGCATCCTCACTGTGCCAACATCAAATGATTCTTCAAACAGTGGTTCGTTGTTATCGAATAAGGTAAGCTCTGTGCTTCCGCCGCCAACATCAATATAAAGATAAGAATGTTCTTTATCGAGAAACTTCTCAATATGATTCTCGAAAATAGATGCAGCCTCTTCCTTCCCACTGATAACTCTGATATCAATACCTGTTGATTTCTTAACACGTGCAATTATCTCTTCCGAATTCAGGGCATCCCTCATGGCAGAAGTGGCACATGCTACAAAGTGATGCACATTATGCACTTTCATAAGGTATTTGTAGCTATTCATTGCATCTATAATATCCTTTTCTTTTTTTGGTGAGATATAACCATTATCAAACACATCGAACCCGAGGCGTAAAGGCACTCTTACAAAATTCAACTTGATAAATTCCGGATTTCCGTTCTTGGTCTCAAGTACATAACATATCATAATGCGTGCTGCATTGCTGCCAATGTCAATTGCTGCTAATCGCATATTTGGTGAGTCGCTAAACATAATCAGTGTATTCTAAAAATATTATAGATATTGTAATCGTCGAATTTAAACATATTTTTTCTCTACAAGATACTTCATTATCTCAACCTGTGAACGAAGCTTTTTCTCATTATTTGGTTTGTATTTATTACTTAACTGGTCATCAAGCACACGGGCTTTCACATTGTCGAGCCATTGCAGGTTAAGTATATCTTTCAGTTCTTTTTTTAATTTCACATTATTGATAGGGCAAGTTGCTTCTACCCGGTGATCCAAATTCCTCACCATCCAGTCGGCTGACGAAATGAATATTTTTTCCTTGCCTCCATGATGAAACATAAACACCCGCGCATGTTCCAGGTATTCATCCACGATGCTTATGGCTTGTATATTCTCCCTGAGTTTAGGCAGGTCGGTGAGCATGCAAAATATGCCACGGATAATGAGTTTGATCTTTACTCCCTGCTTGGCTGCATTGAACAATTGCTCAATTAAAAACTCATCTGAGAGAGAGTTCATTTTTAATACAATGCTGGCATACTTTCCTTTCTTTGCCTGCTTTATCTCGAAATCAATAAGCTCTGACATTTCATTTCGAAGGCTATTCGGACAAAGTATCAAGGTGCTGCATTTATCAATAGTAGTTTCATTTTCAAATGGTTTCTCAAGGTATCTAAAGATGCGTTCAATATCAGCCATAACGGCTGTATTGGCTGTTAACAAACAAAAATCAGTATAGGTTTTGGCAGTACGTTCATTCAAATTGCCTGTGCTCACAAATCCATATTTTTTCTTTCTGTTGCCGACAGTTTTAACTATAACACAAACCTTAGCATGCACTTTCATATCAGGAATCCCAATAAGAACCTTAACTCCTTCTTCTTCCAGTATTGTTTTCCATCCAAGATTAGCTTCTTCATCAAACCTTGCCCTGATTTCAAGCATTACAGTTACCCGCTTGCCATTTCGTGCTGCATTAATAAGGGCATTCATTACCTTGGAGCTGGGTGCAACACGATAGGCCGCGATTTGGATACTCTGTACATCATCATCCATAGCAGCTTCTCTAAGCAAATCAATCAGTGAATCGAATGAATGATATGGAAATGTTAACAACACATCTTTTTTGAGAACTACATCTGTTACCCTTGATGATTCGCTGAATGCGGAATGAGTGAATATTTTACGCTGTGACACATACTTTGGAAAAACATTTGGGAAGTCCATAAAATCCCTGAAGTTATGAATACGACTACCGGGAATCATATTATCATTCAGCGACAATTTCAATCGTCGCATTAAGTAGTTGAGCAATAAGGGATCGATTTCTTTATCATACACCATACGTACTGCTTTCCCGCGTTTTCGCTTTTTGATACCTGCTTCAATTTTCTGCATCAGATTAGTGCTGACATCATTATCCAAATCAATTTCGGCATCTCTTGTAACTTTAAATACCCAGCCATTGTATTGGTCAAAATCCATGTGGGCGAAAATATATTTCAGGTTGAAGCGAATAATATCTTCAAGCAAAATAATATGTGTTTGATTTGGCGGTGAAGGAAGCCGGATAAAGCGGCTCATCACCCTTGTAGGCACTTCGATAATGGCATACTTGCGAAGATATGCATTGGTTGCAGATGTCATCTGAACAGCAAGATAGATAGATTTATCGCGAAGGTTGGGAAATTCGGGAATGCGTTCTATCATCAGGGGAATGATGTTACTACGCACTTCGTTATCAAAATACTCCTGTACAAATTTCTTTTGTGCTAAGGATAATTGTTTTTCAGTTTTGATATAAACGTTATTGCGTTTCATCTCAATAATTATCTCAGCCCATATCCTGTTGAATTCGGACTGTTGCAAAAGCACAATATGATATATGTCCTCCATGATGCGTTTAGGATTTTTCTCCATGTGCATCCTTAAGAAAGACTTACTTTCGAACTCCATCATTCGGGTTAAAGTAGCAACTCTCACCCTGAAAAATTCATCCAGGTTATTGGAGAAAATACCAAGAAAACGTATACGTTCCTTCAAAGGAACACTTTTATCAGCAGCTTCCTGCAATACTCTTGCATTAAACGATAACCAACTAATATCCCTTACTACAAACCTTTTCTTCGCACCCATTTATATCAAGATTATTCTCCGATAAAAGTATAAAAGTTTGCCGACATGAAAGCTGTCAATGAAAATTTCAATATTAAATAATCATTAAATATTGTTAAGCAAACAATAATTATCTAATTCAGATTTACAATAATTCAGGTGATAAATGCTCCGTAAGGCAGAGGGTAAGCAGGAATAAAAGACCAAAGACTAACTAGCCTTTTGCAGGTGAACTTTAATTTCTTTCCACAGCAACTTATAGGCTAATGTTGTAGAATCATTAGGGAACTGAATGGTTACCGGCCTGCGGGTTACTCCCATTTGTTCCACTACCGACCTGTAAGGAATATATGCTTTGCAAAAGCGGTCGGATATCTTTTTAAAATACTCCATGTGTTCAAGGTGGATCTTCTTTTTTATTTCCACCATCGATAAGAAGAAAACCAGTTTCTTGGTGCTGATCTTATTCGTTTCGCAAAATGTTGTTAGTTGTTCATACGTGCGGAATGACAATGGAGTGGGAATGGTGGGCGCCAGTATCAGGTCGGATAATTCAAGAATATTTTCCGATAATAATGATATCCCGGGCGGACAATCCAGTATCACGTAATCATATTCATCCTTTAAACCATCGAACAGCTTAGTGAAACGTTTCTCAGATTTCTTTATATCGTTAAAATAAATATCTAAAAGACGGAAAGAAAAATCGGATGGAATAACATCAAGGTAATCTGTCTCAGTATTCTGAATAAACTCATGTATATCTTCCTTGCCTTTTATAACGCCTTTAAGCCAATGCGAGGCTGATGGTTTCAGGGAGAAATAATAAGTTGCCGCACCCTGCGGATCAAGGTCCCAAAGCAGTACTTTCTTTTTTTCAGAGCTTGCTAATGCTGCTATATTCACTGATGAAGCAGTCTTCCCTACCCCGCCTTTAATATTATAGAAACTGAGTATTTTCATTATTTTACTTCTTATAATTTGTCCAGATTATTACTATCCTTCCCCTTATACTTATTTAAGATTTAATTGTTTCAAAACATCAATAATATGTTGAATAGAACATTATTATATTGTCGCAAATTTCAGGAATTAACTCAAATTTATGCTTTAAAGGAAATTCTTTAATCTTAACTTCTTTTTGCAGACTATACAAATAACGATTATATAATTATTACATCATCATCAGGTAATATGTCTTTATTTATTTTGTATCGTAAAAGAAAAGACAAACATTAAAATAATAAACAATGAATGATGTACTCACCAAAACCATGAAATTATGAAAACAAACAAATTTGTATCGGTAGCAGTAGCATTTGCTTTAGTCATGTTTATTAATGCATTTGCTTTAATCAATGTTTCAACAAGAGTGAACACAAAACCAAATTTGGTTACGAAGCTTACTACAGTATCAAAGCCTACTGTTGATATTGAAAAGCTGGGTTCTGAAATCAATTCGGAACAAACAAACAAGTTCCCTATTTTATTTTCGGAGGCCGATCATGGACTTATATTTTATGCTGACCATGTTAACAGCAACAATGAGTTTATAAGCAGGGATTTCTTATTCTCAGAATTCGACAGCGCTAATTCAAAATGGGGAAAGCCTGTAAGTTTATTGAAAGATTATACGGCATTCCAGAAAATAAACAGGTACATGAATTTCCCTGAAATATTTATCACTATTGATAATGATATCTATTCTGTGGATCTAAGGAAAAGCACTTTTGCACCACAGAAACTAAATATCAATACAAGGTTCGTTGAAACGAGTCCATGCCTGAGCCCGGATGGTAATACATTATACTTTGTAAGCGACAGACCTGGCGGTTACGGCGGAAAAGATATATGGTCGTCGGAAAGATTATCAAACGGAAAATGGAGCGAACCAATGAACATGGGATCAAAGATAAACACTATGGAAGACGAGGAATCACCATTTATGATGGCTGATAATGCAACATTATGTTTCAGTTCAAAAGGACATAACAGCATAGGCGGATATGATATTTTTATATCCACAATTAACGATGATGGTCAATGGTCGAATGCTGAAAGCCTCGGCAGTCCTGTAAATACTAATTCAAATGATTACTGCTATATCACTGACACTTACGGCAAGTGTGCCTTTTATTCTTCGGATAAAGCAACACAAGGGAGCCAGGATATATATTCTGTTTTGTTTAATAAATAAGGAGTGCCAAAATGCAATTCCGGTAATAAAATACCTATTTGCAACATTTAATAATTAATTAATATTTGTTTAATATTATGGAAACATGGGTATATTACTTTTATAACTTAAATAAAAGCCATACCTTAACAGGATAAAAACACACAAAACACTATGGTAAACTCAAGCAATAATACAAAAGCCGACTATTTACATTTAAGCCCTAATCCGGTGAAGAATGAAGTGCTTTGTAAAATTGCATCATTAGGAAAAACTGAGGTAACACTGGAGATTATAAATGAAACTGGCCTGAAAAAGTTTTCAAAAACATTAAGCCTTGCAAATGGCTATAATGATATAAAAGTGAATATTTCCCTATTCCCAAATGGTTCCTATAAAGTTATTGTTACTTCAGACAATGGAAAAATATTGGCCAATAAACCTCTGATCGTTAAGAAATAACAGGAGAAAACTATTAGTTACAGAGTGTTTCCCTAAGTACACCAGGTAAAAATCGGTATTATGTTAGTTTCATTCTTTATTGCAAGTTTCTTTTCCCTTTTTGCTCTTATAAATCCATTAAGCGCCCTTCCGGTATTTATTTCTTTAACCGAAAATCATGATGCTAAATGGAAAAAATATCAAACAAGAAAAACATGCCTATACATTATTATTATATGTATCTGCTCCTATTTTGCCGGAACTTATATACTGGGCTTTTTTGGAATATCCATTAATGCATTGAAAATTGCAGGTGGGTTGATGATTTCCCGTTCAGGTTTTTTATTGCTTAATGCCAAGCACAAAAGCGATGTTAAAGGCAAAATAATGCAGGAATCGCTCGAAAAAGAGGATATTGCTTTCAGTCCGCTGGCTATGCCATTGTTAGCAGGTCCCGGAACGATTTCTTTACTTATAAATATGGCTATTGCTTACCCCCAGCCACTGAAAATTGTTATTATAATGGCAGCAATCCTTTGCGTAACCGCGAGTATTTATGCCATATTTTCATTAGCGCCTATAATTTTGAAACGTACAGGGCAAGCCGGCTTAAAATCAATGTCGAAGATCATGGGTTTCCTGGTTTTATCAATAGGTATTGAAATGATATCATCAGGTGCGCTTAGCATGTTAAAATCTGTTTCATTGTAAATGAAGGCAATTTGTAGTTTTTTACCTCCAATATTCACCGGTTTTATTAAAAAGTATGCCGGACTTCCAGGAATGTATGTCGCACCTTCAGGAATGTTTCACATCCTTTGAGGAATGATTACCATTCTTTCAGGAATGTATGTCATTGCAATTTGGAAGTCAGAAGATTGGCAACAGAAGCATATAACGTGCCAAAACTTAACCATTATTTAATGAATCCTTAACAGGCTTATTTATTAGTGCATTTACTTTTGTAATTGAATATTAAACTCCCAAACTACATGAAAAAGGCTCTTTTATTTTGCGTAATGGCAGTTATTGGCTTTATCACTTTAGCTGATGAAGGCGCATGGCTACCCCAGTTATTAAACAGGCTGAATTATTCGGATATGAAGAAACTCGGGCTTAACCTGCCTTATGATGCCATATACAACATCAACAAATCGAGTATCAAAGATGCCGTTATTTCAATAAATCATGGGTTTGGCACAGGCGCGGTAATATCCGATAATGGGCTGGCAATTACAAGCCACCGCTGCGTGTTTAAAGCATTGCAGAAATATGCTACCGGTGAAAAAGATTATTACGAAGATGGCTACTGGGCTAAATCGAAGACTGATGAACTGCGCTGCGAAGGGTTCAGCGCCACTTTCCTGGTAAGAATAGAGAATGTTACGTCAAAAGTGCTTGCCAGCCTGGATGATAATATGAATGAAACTGACAGAAATGCCAAAATTGAGGAAATTTCGAAAGCTATTAAGGACGAAACCATTAAAGGAACTAAATATGAAGCAGAAGTTAAGCCCTTTTTAGAAGGGAATGAATATTACTTGTTTGTTTACAAAACATATACGGATGTAAGGCTTGTGGGAATCCCCTCTTATCAGATAGGTTATTATGGCGGTGCCGAAGACAACTGGAACTGGCCTAAATATGCAGGCGATTTTGCTTTGGTGCGCATATATTCAGCGCCAAACGGCGAACCTGCTTCCTATAATATCAAGAATGTGCCCCTTAAAACTAAATATGCGCTTCCCATTTCCCTGAATGGTTACCAAAAAGGCGATTTTATGATCACCCTGGGTTATGCTTACAATAACACAAGCCGCTACATTACTTCTTCGGGCATCAGGGTCATTACCGAACAGGTAAACCCCGCCATTGTAAAAGTACGCAAAGAGAAACTAAGCATAATAAAATCCTATATGAATTCGGATAAGGACATTAAAGTTAAGTATGCTCCCAAGTTTAAAGAATCGGATAATTACCTGAAGTTTTACCAGAGCCAGAGCGAACAACTAAAAACCTTCAAGACTTATGAAACCTGCAAAAAGCTTGAAAACGATTTCACCAACTGGCTAAATTCCAATGCTGATAAAAAAGCTAAGTATGGCAATGCGCTTACTATAATCAACAATGCTTACGACAATTTGAAGAAATATAACCTTGCTAAATATTATTACCAGGAAGCCATATTGCAGGGACCTGAAGTTTTGGCTTATGCCCTTCGTTTCGAACCGCTGCTTAAAGAGCTCAAAAATGGCGACAACAGCAAGAGCAGCATGGATTCTCTTCTTTCCCCATACAGGTATTACACCAATAAATTCTTTAAGAACTACAGCCTGACGGTTGATAAAGATGTGTTCACCGCGATGCTTAAGCTATATTACACTGATATTCCCAGGGAACAATATCCGGCATCTTTGCTTGATATAGATAATAATTACAGCGGTAACATTAAAAAATATGCCGATGATATGTATGACAAAACCATGTTTGCAAGCAAAGATAAGATGCTTGATTTTTTTGCAAACCCTTCATATAAAAGCATTGCAGGCGACCAAATGTATCAACTGATTACCTCCTTCGAAGAAAATAACGACAAGCTTACCGGTCAATCCAATGTTACTTCGCTTGAATTGGAAAAAGGCTACAGGCTGCTGTTATCAGGACTTATGGATTATAAGAAAGACACTAACATATATTCCAACACCAATTCAACCATGAGGCTTACTTATGGAAAAGTAAATGATTATACCGATGAAAAGAATCAAAATCTCGGATATTTCACTACTATGGACGAGTTGCTTGCTAAAAGTAACTCACAGGATGATGATTATTCTGTTCCTTCAAACTATCTGAACCAGTTCAAAAAAGCTGATTATGGTCAATATGGCTCCAATGGGAAACTTAACATATCTTTTACTTCCGATAACGATGTTTGTGGAGGTTATTCAGGCTCGCCTGTGCTTAATAAAAATGGACAATTGATAGGCGTTGATTGCGACCTGAACCATGAAGCCACAGCCGGTGAATATACTTTTGAACCAAAGGCAATGCGCGCTGTAAATACCGACATCCGTTATGTGCTTTACCTTATTGACAAATGCGCCGGCGAAGGATACCTGCTTAATGAAATAAAGTTTGCTAAAAATTAATAACAATATAATAAATCTTACTATGGAAAATTTAGAAATAACTGAAAGAGAAACTGAATTAGTTGAAGTTGAAACCGAAATTTCTGAAAGAGAAGAGGAAATAGCTTCTTATGCAAATTATATTTTCTGTCTGCCGAAAAATATTGCAGAAGAAATTTTACAGGAGGGAAAAGAACAAATTCACGAGTTTGTTTGCTTAGACCAGGAGACACGCAAGCAATTCTTCACTGATATTATTTATTAACTTATATTACTATCATTATAATCTCATTGAGATTCTTCACCTCTTTCGAATGATTAATAATACTGAAGGATAACTATATGATATAATTACTTCTGGTATACGTTGGTTTATCTGTCAACATAAATGCATTGTAACTGATTAAAAGAATTTATAAGTAATATAACTCTTTCTCTTTTAATATCTTTATATTATTCCTTTTGAAATAAGCAATTGTTCTTAATTTATGTTTCGGGCTCTTTGAACCTAATGCATCCTCAACTACTGCAACTTTTAATTTTTCAGATTTTAATCCTTTAGCAGTAGCTTTTACGCAATGTTCAGCCATCAATCCAACAATATAAACCTCCGTAATATTATTTTTATTTATAAATTTTAATAAATCCTTATTTGATAATGAATTTGGTTTCGCCTTATGGAAAATCATGGCACCAGCAATTAATAGCCGTTTATCAAATCCAACGCCAGCTCCACCTTTTTTACAAACATTACCGGTCATCCAATTCTGCACAGGGTTAGTCCATTCATTTAGAATATAAACAATCGAATTTCCCTTTTGTTTAAATTTCGAAATGGTACTGTTAACATTTATAAAAAACGAATCAATTCCACACGTATCAATATGCAACTTTGACTGAGGATTTATCAGATTTTCCTGCATATCAATCACCATCAATAATCTTTTATCCTGCATTTGCCCATAAGTAGCAAAGAAACGGCATACCATAAAAGAAAAGATAATTGCCTTCATCATTTTTTTAAAGAACATTTATTATTATTTTGTGGTTAATAATATTGTCCGGCTAAAAAACACTCTTGGACTGCCTGTAGTTTCAAACCCTTTGGTATTTGCCTTTGCAATCATTTCCTCAAATGCTGTTTTTGAAACATGAAACTTAGGCTCAATGATCAAGAGCTTGCCACCGTTATTTAGAATAGTATGCAATTCATTAAATAACTTATCCTGATCGGGAACTTCGTGTATCATATAAAAAGCTAATACAAAATCTGCTTTTTCAGTAACACCGATACAGTCAGCCTGGCATTTATGCAGTTCTATTCTTTTCTCTAATTCGGTTCCCTTTATCTTATTATTTAATTTTTCAAGCATCCCCTCCTGCAGATCGGCTGCAATAACCTTACCTGTACCCTGAAGTAATTTGGCTATTTCAACAGTAAAGAATCCCGGGCCACAACCCAGATCAAGTACAGTCATGCCTTTGTGTATATAAGGCTTAACTATTTTACGGGGATTTTGCAATAATCTCCTTATTGAATTATCAAGCCCTCCGGCATTTTCCACAGGGCATACCCTTTGATTCTTTTTTGTTTCCATGATTATTTTTTTCTTCAAAAGTATTAGGTAAATACACTTTTCTTATTATCCTTTTCGGTAAATAACAGATTTTTCCCGATAACATCAGGTTTAATACTATAAATGAGGAAATGTTCTTTTGTTTTGTGCCTCACAGACTGTGTGGCATTTAATAAATCACAAATCAAAATGCCTAAATGCTTCGTAAACAAGAAAAGCAGGCCAAACAATTGCTTTAAGGAATCCAAGAACACCTAACCAAAATCCTGTGGCATGAGTAATAAAATATACTACAGCACCAATAAAACCGAGGCCATAAATAGCACCTGACGGCACATTTTTGTTTGTTTCTTTTTTCATGTGTTTATTTTTTTGTTTTTTAAAGGTCACATGGAATACGCCATGAAGTAATCATTTACAGTTGTTGTGAACTTTATAGTTCATGGCTATTTCATTTTATTTTTCCTTTCTTGTTGTTTTTTTCTCTTTTACAAAAAGGCAGCCTGCCTTTCCTTCCATGATAAGCTTCACAAGCTTCGCAGTTTCCATGCCGCTCGCATTTTAGTTTAGGGCAGGGGCAATCAGCTTTTATTATATTAACCTGTTTTTCCGCGACCATTTATTTTTTTATCTTTTGTTCACCCATAAGCTTTTGCCGGCATTTCTTTAGTTCAGCTTCCTTTTCTTTGCTTATCAATGGATATCCTAGTTCCAATGATTCCATAGTATTTACAATGATCTCTGAAACCAACAAATGTGCAAACCACTTTTTATCGGAGGGTACAACATACCATGGAGCATGCTTAGAAATTGTTTGTTTAATTGTTTCCTGGTAAACAGATTGGTAATCATTCCAGAATTCACGCTCTTTAAGATCGGCTTCAGAAAACTTCCAGTTCTTTGCTTTGTTGTCAATCCGCTCAAGCAGCCTCCGTGTTTGTTCTTCCTTTGAAATATGAAGGAAAAACTTTATCGGGATAATTCCATTTTCGAACAAATATCTCTCGAACTCTTTTATCTGGCGAAAGCGTGTATTCCAGATGTCATCATTAATATATTTTAAAGGAATCTTTTGCTCTTTTAAAAGATTGTGCACACGAACCACGAGAACATCTTCGTAAAATGAACGGTTGAAAATCCCTATTGACCCCCTTTCCGGAAGATTCCTATAAGCACGCCAGAGATAATCATGATTAAGTTCCTCAACAGAAGGCTGTTTAAAGCTATGTACACTTGTTGACTGCGGGTTCAAACCCGACATAACATGTTTAATGGTGCCGTCTTTGCCTGCAGTATCCATAGCCTGAAAAATAATAAGCACTGCATACTTATTCTGGGCATAAAGTTTACTCTGAAGCTCAGACATTCTCTCAATATTTTCTGAAAGCTTTGTTTGCGCTTTATCTTTATCGCTAAACTTGCCTGTGTCATCAGTTCTTAAATCAGAAAGTTTAAAACCCGAATCTGGTATTATCTTATATTTGCTTGTATCCATAGTTTCTATTTTTTAATCCACATTAAAATATATCTTCCACCAATGTTCATTAATTTTTTCACCTGTTGACCAGAATTCGCCCCATTCATCATTATTCCACAAAGGAGTTTGCCCGTTCTCAGAATATGTTACTCCATATTGGCCTGCATGACCCTTATCTTCTGTTTCAATAAAAATAAGCAAATTCTGTTTAGTCTTAAATGCCCATATATGTCCTTTTTCCGTTCCTCTTCCCGCTATATAGTTATCGGGTAGTTTTTTAATAGTGGAAGTGTTCGAAAAGTCTGCTATCTTATATCGTACAAGCTGCCCAACAGGAATTTCGAATGATTTTATTTTGACAACAATGTTATCATATTCTTTTGTATTGATGCTACACGATAACAAAAACACCATCAGAAATAGAGTAAAAATTAATTTGATATTCATATCACTATATTTAGAACTTTTTCTACTTGTTTTAGAAACCATCAGATTATACTTTATACCTGTTTGTATCCATAATCTGTTTTGTTATTAATTTATTGCAATCGCTTAATAATTATTGTTGCAACAAATGCTTCAATAAAACTTAAAGGAATAGCATTCAGCAAAAAAATTCCATTTGGCAATACGCCCAGATTACCTATAACAACCCACATCATTACAAAAGCCATAAACCATGAAAGAAAAGAAGTTTGCATGATGCTGAATTTTTTAGCGATGATGAAAATGGCAACAGCGAAAAATAGCGACCATATTCCCCATACTGCACCGTTAACAGGCTCCGAAGGAAACGTAAGCCCCATGGATTTATAATGTTTTATCCAATATGATTTTAATAATAATTCATTCCTACCAAATTCAGATATGCTTATCCAAATTGTTGCCAAAAGAATGGGTAAGATTACTTTTTTAATAAGTCTCATAATGGCTGACTGTTTCTTCAAATTCTAATAAATACTTTTTGTCTTCAGTGTAGTACCTGGCTTTTTCATAATCGTTACCAGCGAATTTTTTAATACTTTCAATATCTTTCCATTCGGTAATGGTGCAAAAATGACAAATGTCTCCGTCAATTTTACGAAGTATTTTAGCGGAAATATTTCCTACAGTTGCCAAATAATCTTTAAGTCCTGTTTCCTGAACATATTTTAAATAGACGTCAGCATCAGTTGCTTTTGTTTTACCATGCCATATTCTGGTTATCATTTTCGTTATTTATATATTTTCAAAGTTCTACTGATTTCATTTCACATTATCATGAAACTTCGCCATTTGAATGAAGTTTTCAAATCTCTCCTGAATTTCACCTTTAAAATTCTCATCATTCAAATGTGTTCTCATAAATGCATTGGGATCTTCCTTCTGTTCATCTGGTAAAACCAGGCCAATAGGAAATGCCTGGCAAAGAATACATTTGTTGTTTAGTATGTTCTCAACTTCTTTGAAAACCAAACCGTGACCGAACTTCTCATCCTTCTTCGCATAAGTGCTACCGCAACAAGTAACAAAAATCAATTTATTGATTTCAGCATTATATTTATTTATAAAACTTCGTAGAGGAGGAATAAGCTTGCCCATCCAAATCGGTCCGCATAAAATTACTTTATCGTATTTTTTAATTTCGGACTTTATTGGCTTTATGCCAAAATGAATATTCATTAAAAACAGAAGAAAAATATTCAAGCGTGGTTTAATTTCAACTATATCGCACGATAAACTTTTTGAAATTTTTTCGGCTAAATATTTATTACTTCCTTTTCTTGAATAATAAACTACTATCGATTTATTCATTTTCAACACGATAAATGTAAATTATTTATTCTAGCAAACTAACAAGCTTGAATTGCCTGCATGGAATAAGGATGAAGCAATGTTATGTTATGTTATGTATTGCATCAAAATTTAATTAATAATACGGGTTAATTTTAACATTAAGATTAGTAAAAGGTATTATATACCTATGTAATAATTCTTCTGCTCTCTCATATGTCTCTGCATGATTTTGAGATGGGTAGTAAACCGTAGCTCCGTCTAATGGTTGATAATAATGACTTACTTCCCATTTGTAGTCAGAGGGTGATTCGCTTTTCACCTGAAATTCGTTTTAATACTCGCCCTTTAATTTCAAATTCTAAACCGTCAATAGAAGCTTTGAATTCTTTTACTATTTCATAAATTGTGTTTACCATATCATTTAATTTTTAGTTTTTATATCTTTAAAAGTCACACATAACATTCAAGCATTGCTTGCAGTGGCAGACTTTTCAATAAATGTATCAAAAAGCTTTAACCTTAGCAAACGAATATTTTCTATATGAAACTTTGTCAGGCATTGAAATTAGGCACTTTTAGTGGCTGCTCACTTTAGTTCCCAATAAGCAATAAAAATGCAAATAAAAAAAATAACAATGTTTGGAATGATTGAAAGTTTGAGTTTGTAGTTTATCCATCCTGCAACAATCATTGTCAAACTCAAGCATAAGGCAGAAATGGTTGATAGAATCGGATATATGTTTAATAGTGCAGGCAAAATTAAACCAAACGCTCCTAAAATTTCCAATACTCCAGTTACCTTGATTTGCTTTTCGTCAAGGTTTATCAATCCTTTCATTCCTTTGTCAAGCAGTTTCGCTTTGGGAAGAAATATTTTACTAACTCCTGTTAAAATGAATACCAGTGTGATAGCCCCTTTTAAAATCCAAATTGTTGTTGCCATAAGTCCTTTTTTGTTAGTTTATATTGATTTGCTATGTCTTTGCATTTGTTCAATGTTGATTGTTTGCTGTCTTTGTTTGCCTTGTCTGTTTATTTAATTTTTATTCACTTCAAGTATTTTCTGAGCTGAATAACGACCAATTTCAACCAGTTCTTCAGCTTTGTAAAAATCAAAAGTTCCACTGGAATCTCTTGATATGTTAATCAAAATATCCGGTGGATATTTTTCAATTATTGTTTGAGCAATATGCCCGGTCATTAAGCTAATAGTTTTATTAATTAGATCGAAATAACCTAGGTTTTCATTCTTATTTACAGGCATGTTCTTTTGTAAATGATCCCGAAAATCTTTAACCTTTTTCTTGTAGTTGGATTGTTTAGTTTCAATTTCCTTTTTCAACAAAGTTGGTTTATATGGAGGAATATCGGCGTTAACATTAACAGCAATCAATAAATCATCCGGGCATCTTTTGGCATGGTTAATTGGGATATTATTTAAAACTCCCCCATCAACAAGTAAAGAAGCTTCCCAATTTACAGGCGTAAATACAGTAGGTATGGCAATGGATGCTCTAATTGCTTCGAATATGCTTCCTTTTGTAAATACCACCTCTTTCTTGTTTAAAATATCCACAGCAACGGCAGCGAAAAATATATTTAAGTCTTCAATTTTTTTATCTGGTATGAATTTCTTTAATTCATTAATTACTTTATCGCCCTTTATCAAACCTTGTGAACTGAATGAAAAATCAAACAGTTTAAAGATTTTCAATTTATCGAGAGTAAATAACCATGTTTTAAATTCATCTAATTTTCCCAAAGCATAAATACCCCCGACAAGGGCGCCCATTGATGTTCCTGTTATTGACACAATTTCAAAGTTCAGTTTTTCTAACACTTCAATAACACCAATGTGAGCAATACCTCTTGCGCCTCCACCGGATAATACTAATGATACTTTTTGTTTCATATAATATATGTCTTTACTTTATATAACCTTCATGCATTGCTTGCAGTGGCGGACTTATCATCCGCCGCGGCGGAGAAGTCTGACATGTCTGCTTTGTTATTGTTTTTAAACCACACGGCACTGTCAACCACGGGCTACCGCCGCGGCTGTGAATCAATGCAAAGTTTTATACATTCGTTTATATTTCATAATTCTAAATCTTTCAAAGTGAACCGCCACCATCTGCATCAAGGATGGCTCCTGTTATAAATTCATTTTCCAACAGCATGATGATGGAATGAGCAATTTCTTCAGGCTTACCCACTCTGCCTATTGGTAAACGTTCAGCTATCTGACTAAACAGTGCATTTTTTTGTTTGTTATCCATCCAATTATAATATGGAGTATCAATAATACCCGGAGAAATCAAATTAACCCTTATGGGTCCTAATTCTGCTGCCATTGCTCTGCCCATTGCCAAAATAGCTCCATTAACGGCAGCTAATCCGGCTGTGCCCGGCATGGCCTTTCGTGCCGATCCTCCAATCACAAAAACTATGCTCCCGTTTTTTGATAAAACCGGTAAAGCATGTTTAGCAGAAAAATAATAGCCATAAAATTTCGACTCAAATGCGTTTCGTATTGCAGATGTTTGTAATTCGCTGAATTTACCCCAGGCCGAATTGCTTGCACCAACACAAACAAGATGGTCAATACTTCCCGTTTCATCAAAGAAACGTTTAACCGCTGCTTCATCTGTAAAGTCGAGTGTTTTGGCTACAGCATTGTTACCAATCATTTTTGCGGCAGCTTCAATTTTTTCTTTTGTTTTAGAAACCATAATTACTTTAGCTCCATTTTGAGCCAAAAGCTTTGAAGTTTCAAAACCTATGCCCTGGCTGGCACCGATTACTACTATTTTTTTCCCCTTTAATTCCATATTTGTCAGTTTAATATTATATGCTAATTTCCATCATCAAGTTCTGCCTTAACATTATTTGCAATCACCAACCTTTAAGCATTGCTTGCTTCACCACGTAGGAGAAGCAATGTGATTTAGTACCTGTGCAATTCTTATCTTTCTTATAGATGTTCAGCATTATTTGTCCCTCACTCCCATTTGTCCAGCTTGCGGACATACGAATTTTGACAAACAATGAATACATGCAAGTCGAGGGAAAATAATAAAGAAGCGTATAACAAGCAAAGAAAAAAGAATGATTTCAAGCACAAATAGAAATAATGAAAATTTGAAAACAAGAATGAAGATGCCACATAGAATTGGAAAAACAAGAGAAAAAACATAAAGATTATTCGGACAAAATACTCCGATTGCTCTTTTGGGAAAATCAGATGGATTCCCTTTTTTTGCAAGCCTTTTAGATAATATGTTTAGTCCGGAAACGCATAATCCATTTTCCAGTCTATAATAAACACAATTGTTACAAACCTTAAGTGGCATCACCAGATACATTTCAATTATTGAAAATAATAAGTACAGCAATGCTAAAACATTTGATGTCTTTCCTAAAATGAAGTTAAAATACAAAAGAATCCAATATCCAATTAAAAAATGAATAATAGTTATGCCATTATAGAGCAAAATTGAACTCAAAGGATATCTCTTATATAACTCTGATTTATTCATACTCATTTGCATTGACACTAACTTGTTTTTAGCTTGAGTAAAATCTTATAAAAACAACAAATTTTGGTCGCCTTGCTTTAGTTTTTTTTGTTTTTATCCATAACTATTTTATAACAAATATACTTCTTTTCCACAATTTCAAAAAAAACACCACCTAATTATTCAGGTAGTGTTGGTATAATATTAAAGGGAACAAATATTACTCTGTAGCTAATATACCAATTTTATCATTGGATGTTTTAATACTGTTTTTTTCTTCATCTGCATTCTTTCCTGATGCTTTATAGAATTATATTTCTTTCAGTATGCTTTTTAGTAAAACATTTCCAATATCTGTTTCCTGCATTTCACTGTTCTGATTTTTTCTGACATGATTGTACCTATAATTTATGTGGTGACATTACAAATTTACAATATACAGGGTATTGCCCAATATACCAATAGCAAACAACTGGATATTTAATAATTTCTTAATAATAACTTAAATTTCATTTAACATATATATGCATACCAACAAGTACATTTGCCTCACCAACAAAAACATTATATATATGCAAAAATTAAGCGGAATTTTTCACCTTGTGCTCAATTTACACAAGATGCTTATTGGAGAAGAAATTACATTAGCACTTGGGATTAAAATTGGCAGCGACCCTCAGGTAAATATGACTCTTTTACCATACTCCCAGACAGTGGTGCAGCAACGTGCCACTACAGTACAAACACTGCTGGGCAACAGGATTAACCTTGTAAATC
The DNA here is from genome assembly GCA_963831005.1 of uncultured Bacteroidota bacterium. GTDB lineage: Bacteria > Bacteroidota > Bacteroidia > Bacteroidales > CG2-30-32-10 > CAWHOW01. The sequence continues at coordinate 241,526 of CAWHOW010000007.1, read as the reverse complement.
CCATGCTTACCAAGCAGGAACAACAGGCAGTGAGCGACCTTTCGTTCGCCCTGATAAGCGATGCCAACGAAATATCGCGCCAGGCAAACGAAATAGCCAAAGGCAATAAGCTTACTTACGAAACCATTATTAATCGTATTGGTCTTCATCCTAAAGGTGATAAGGCAAAACATGTAAGGATTTTTGAAGTACGTCCTGCCGGAAAAGGCGCTGTTCATATTATTTTACCCGATGAATCACAATTCGGTTCGACGGTTTATATAATTCTGAAAGGTATCAGCACACAAGAAGGCTTGCTACCGCCCTGGGATGAAAAAATAGCATTGCCTCATACCGAAATTTTTATTGACGGGCTTAAAAGCGGCAGCATACTTTGTGTTGAATATGCCGTGCTTATTGTTCCCGCACACAGAAAGAAAACCCCCGCATCAGGAGGTTCATCAGCCACCTCGCTGGAAAAGACTGCTATAAACACAGGTTCCACACCCCAAAAAATGGTTACCATTTATCCTGTTAACAAAGCGGGTAAAGTGCAAATTACACAGGGTGTGAATTATTACCATTTCAGCGACCCCATTTTTATTATTGTTCCTTAATTAGCTGTTATCCTGAAACAAATCCTAAATCCGAATATCTAAACCCTAAACAAATTATAAATTTCAATTTAATAATGTTCAAAACAGTTTGTTTAATTGGAGAATTTGGATTTTGTGCTTATTTAGAATTTAGAGTTTAGGATTTAGAATTTTCTTAAAGGTGTTTGCCTTTAGAATAAATTAACTGAAACTATATGTTGAACCGTTTCTTAATTATAAGGAACGGTTTTTTTATGTAACGAAGCCGATCCGTTATGTAAAGGAACCGCTTGTTTATCAATTAAAGTGACTTTGTTACGTACAGCAAGCGATTGATTACATAAACAAACGACTTCATTACGTGATAATGTGACTTCAATACGTAAGTAAACGACTTCATTACATAACTAAATGACTTCATTATGCAAGAAAGTGACTTCATTACGTGATAAAGCGACTTCATTACAAAACTAAATGACTTCATTATGTAATAAAGTGATTTCATTACGTAACTAAATGACTTTATTACCTACAGCAACCGATAGTTTACAAAACAAAGCGTTGCATTATGTAACAAAACCATTTTAACACTAAAACAAATGACTTTGTTACGTACAGCAACCGATTGTTTACAAAACAGAGGGATTGATTATGTAATGAAATCGTTTCTTTAGAAAAAGGAACCGATTTAAGGAAACAAAGCAGTTGGTCTTCACAGATTATTTCATTATTTCATAATAATAGCTTAACTTTAACAACATACTCACTGAGTACCTTTGTATCACTTATTTAGCTATACAAATAAAGTCTTTAAAAAAGCGCTACAAAAAAAACGATTATGAAAATAAATGTTTGTTCCGAAACCAAGATACTAAAAATGCAGGGCGAAGGCGTTAATACTGCTTTCCTAAATTGTGTTGATTTGTTAAAAGAAAGCAATGATGTTGAAGTATCTGTAAATAATGAAGGCCTTGGCGACATTATGCACAGCCATTCTTACGGGCCTTATTATTTTTTAAGGGGGATGCGCTATAAAGGCCGGAGAATTCACACCGTTCATGTTATACCCGATTCCATAAAAGGTTCTATTCCCGCAGCCAAACTGCTGATGCCATTTGTTAAGTGGTATTTCAAAAAAGTATTTTCGTATGCTGATGTTTGTATTGCACTAAGTCCAACTGTTGAAAAGGCAATAAAAGAGCTAGGCGCAAAAACCACTATAGCAATATTGAATAACCCTTTGCCTGTTAATTATTGGAAACGCACTCCTGATCTTCGTAAAAAAGGCAGAGAGATACTCGGACTTAATGATGATGATTTTTGTGTTCTGGGAGTTGGCCAGTTAGAAGGCAGAAAAGGATGCGAAGATTTTATTGAAATAGGAAAAAATGTTCCAAATGCACAGTTTCGCTGGATAGGTGGCAGGCCATTCGGAGCCATGACCGCGGGTATCCGTAAACTTAACCAGCAGATTGAAGATGCCCCTTCAAACATTCAGTTTGCCGGATTATTTCCATTGAAAGAAATGCCTTGTTTGTATGCTACAGGTGATATGTTTCTGTTTCCCTCTTATCAGGAAAACTGTCCGCTGGCACCACTGGAAGCAGCCGCCTCGGGTATGCCTGTTATTTACAGGAATATTCCAGAATATTTGACCCTTTATAACAGGGAATACCTTAAAGCAGATAATAATGACCAGTTCATTGATCATGTTAACCGAATGATGAATGATAAGGAAGAATACAATAAAGGAATGGAAATAGCACAAAGCCTGATCATGCAATTCGAGAAAAATGAAATCCGTAAAAGATTGATTGAACTTTACCACGGTTTAATGATTCCCAAAGAAAATATAAAACTAACCGAACAGTATGCCTCCTGAACTGATAATGTTTATATCGCACTATGGTTATATAGCCATATTCCTTGTGGTAATTGCACAGGAAATGGGCATCCCAAACCCGGTTCCGAACGAATTAGTGCTAATGTTCTCAGGGTTTCTTGTTTTTAAAGGGATACTGTCGTTGCCACTTGTAATATTAGTAACTATTTTGGCTGATTTTATTGGCACTAACATTCTTTATTTTGTATTTTACTTTTTCGGAGCTTTTTTAATTCAGCGCAAACCACGCTGGATTCCTATTTCAAAAAAAACCATTGACAAACTCTCTACACGAATTTCTTCGGGAGGACAATGGGCTATTTATGTAGGGCGCATTACTCCTGTACTTAGGGGATATACATCAGCAATTACAGGACTGCTTCAGATAAAACCGCGAATATTCATACCAATAGCAGTAATTTCAGCAACAACCTGGAGCCTTGTGTGTGTTATACTGGGTAAAATGCTTGGGCCTTATTTTAACTATACCGGCAGCGGTATGGAAAACATGAAGTATTTTATTCTGGTAGCTGTGGTACTTGCCATATTAATATTTATCACAATTAAATTCTTGCAGAAACGAACAGCTTTCAGGAAACAATAGTGTTCAATTATGCAAGTAATGAAAGAACAATCTTACTCTTTTATTGATACTTCGGGAACTTTTTAAAGTTCAGGTTAAACCCATTTGTTGATAATAAAACCAGCTAGTTCACGGAACTTTAGACCTGATATTGAAAACAGTCCTAACTATTTATTTATTAAAGATTTCTTAATAATTGCTTAACATGAGCCATATAAAAGGGCGGTATCTTTGTACCATTGTAGCTTAAATGTGTTTGTTTATGAAGAACGGGAGTGAGCATATCACTCCCGTTCATATTTTAGGGAAGAACTAATGAGAATTAATAATAATGATGGGGGAAAGGAGAAACTAATTTTCTGATCCGGCATCAGCTTCAAATTTGTAACCTATACCTTTAAAAGTTTTAATAATATCCATACCCAGCTTATCTCTGATCTTACTGATATGAACAGTGATGGTTCCTTCGTTAACAATAATGTTTGCCCAAACAGTAGAAAGTATTTCATCCCGGGTAAAAACCTTATTAGGCTTTGAAGCTAGTAGCCACAACAGATCGAATTCTTTCTTCTTGAAGTTGCATTCTGCATCCTTATAATGCACTGTCCTGTTTTCCCTGTTGATTATAAGATCGTTTATTTTAATTATATTCTTCCCTGCTGAAGACTCAGATGTATAAAAGCGCCTTAGCAACGCTTTAACCCTGCCAATAAAAACACTTGGCTTTATTGGTTTTGCAATATAATCGTCGGCTCCGGCATCAAAGCCGGCTATCTGCGAATAGTCTTCATTTCGGGCAGTTAAAAAAACAATTGCAGTTTTTTTAAGAGAAGGAATTTGTTTCATTTCCCTGCACGCTTCCATGCCATCCATTATCGGCATCATCACATCAAGAATTATCAGATGAGGGATAATTTCTTCAGCAACAGTTATAGCTTCTTTTCCGTTGTTGGCTTTATAAACAGTGAAGCCTTCTTTAGTAAGGTTGTACCCCAGAAACTCCAGCACATCGGGCTCATCGTCAACCAGCAGTATTTTATAATAACTGTTATTCATATATACAGATATTTACATCAAATGTACTTCAAAGCCTTGCTGAATCAAAATAATCTGCATTAAGAAATTGTTAATTCAGTCAAGTGAAAGCAAAAAAAGGGTGACTTCAAAAGTGAAATAAAATTTGTTGTAGTAGTTTTTTATTTGTTCATTTGCCTAATAATATATTTTAATATTAAAAAACATGGTAGCAAAAAAAGTAAAAAGCACAAAGAAAGCAGACTTAGAATTAAGAAAATTCAGCGTTCAAATAGCTGCATGTGTTGAAGGAGGATTCACTTCAGCAAAAGCTGATGAAATATACAAATTTGTAAAAACAGGTATTGTTACAAAGACTCCTGAAGTTACCAAGAAATAAGTTCTACAGGGAACTTATAGTTCCTTTTATTTCAGGATGGCTAATTGTGCCTTGGGTATCATGCTATTATTGATACTCTCGATAATATCCTTTTGGATGTAGCTGTTATACAGATTGTAGATCAAGCCATCAGAAAGCCCTATACGCGGAATATAAATATTAGCGCTCTTAATGGTTTTTGCAATGGTTAAAAATATTTCGGCAGCAGGTACAATAACATCTGCGCGGTCGGGGCGCAATCCCATTTCTTCAATACGTTCTTTCATCGACAAGCTTTTAATTTGCCTGTAACCTCTTTGCATTTGTGCAAGGCTTATCATCCTGTCGTCGCTCTTTCCGTATAGTTTACCTAGCTTGTTAATACTTCCACCTGAACCAATAATGAGAATATTGCCAAAATTGTTATCAAAATTCAAAAGCCAGAGTTTAAGACGTTCCCATTCCTCGGCCTTATCAGCTCCGCTTAATATGCGCAAAGTTCCGATCTTAAACGAGTTTGTAGCCACAATTTCATGATTTCTGAGGATGGAAATTTCAGTACTCCCACCGCCAACATCAACATACATTGACAGATCAAATTTCTGCGTAGTGTTAAGGTTATTGGAAGCACAAATGATACGCGCTTCTTCAATGCCATCAATTATTTTAACATCAATGCCTGTTTCCATATAAATCCTTTTAAGGACATCAATGCGGTTTTCAGCTTCGCGTATTGCCGATGTAGCACAGGCAACATATCCAAGGGGGTTATGGACTTCAATGAGCATTTTAAATGCTTTCAATGTCTTTATTAAATTCGCTATCCTTTCTTCTGATATTTTCCCTGAGGTAAAAACATCCTCACCAAGACGGAGTGGCACTCTTATCAGGGAAGCTTTTTCAACAACAGGCAATTCTTTCGGGAAAAAGACATTGGCTAAATAAAGCCTTACTGCATTCGACCCTATATCAATGGCTGCAAATAACATATTATTTTCCTCCTTAATTTATCACACTTCTGAGGATACAAAAGAAGAAATCTAATATTACTTAAATGTAAACTCAATATTAAGTAATTGATAAGTTTTAATAACTGATGTTAAGCAGACAAAATAAATATATACTAAATCAATGGTCAGACAGAGCCGATATACCTGAAACGATAGTGAAAGGGAAATCGTGTCGAAGTCGACCATTGAGAGCCACTCTTCGACACGGACTCCAACTCACAAACCTTTACTATGTCCGGCTCTGAGTGACTCTTATTATTAATAAGAAAGTACCTGCACATAACTTGAGTTAACAAGAAGAAATAGTCAATATCGTTCCCAGGGAAGTCTCATAAATATATATTCCCCGCGATGATCTGCGGGGAATATAAAGGGCAAAATAAAATATATTAAACAAACAAAGCTATGCTATAATCAATTAAAAGGTATAACGCAAGCCAATCTGTCCCTGCCACCTTGAAGCTATCGGGTCGGTTGAATATGGCGTTGTTGTCGGAGTATCGAAATGGAATATTGTTTTTCCTGTTGCTGCATCAACACCTGCATACGACATGCCCGTGAAAGATGATGAATTAAATGTGTTAGGAACAAAATATGCCCAGCCCCATTTCTTGTCAATTAAGTTGGTTAAATTGATAACATCAAAGGTAACTGTCAACGTATGTTTTACATTTTTGATATAGAAATTAAAATCCTGCATCAGTCGTAAATCAAGGTCGTTGTTCCATGGAGTTCTGGCTCCGTTTCTTTCTGTAAATTCACCCCTTCTTGAATTCAGGTATGAATTGTTCTCAATATAATTGTTCAGTTGTGCCCAGATTGTTGCCGGAGTACGGGTATCGCTTGCATTATCCGGAGTTAATTCAATTTCATTACTGTTTTTAGGAATGTAACATAATGAAACCTGCTGGCCTGAGTTTGTTATATCTGAACTGTAGGTATAAGTGAACGGAGTTCCAGATTGAGCAGTGAAGAATAAGGAAACATAAGAAGTATAGCTCTTGTTCCAGGCTTTTTTATACATAACTGAAGAAATAATTCTGTGACGGATATCAAAGTTGGAATAAGCCAGTTGAGGGTTGTTAGCTTCCAACGACTGGTTCAACTGCCAGTTCGATTCAGGTGAATTCCTTATGCCGTTCCAAATATCTCTTGCTACTCCGTAGGTATAAGCAGCTGATGCCTGTAAACCGAAATTAAAGGTTTTCTTTAACTGAACAGATAAGTCGTAGCTTGATCCCTCGGTGGTATTTGTAAGCATATAAGCATTCGATATGCCTGTATTGACCCTTTGACCTGATGTGCCTCCCGAAAGATAAATAGGCTGCTGATGGTTTACATCGTATGAATAATATTTAACCGAGTCTTTCAGGTTAACCATTTTGAACTGTACATCTTCTATAGTTTTGGTGTAAATTGCTTCGAGGGATAAAACGAACTTTGCAGGAAGCTTTATATCAGTAGCAAGGTTAGATCTCCAAACTTCAGGAAGCTTGAAATTATTGTCAATCAAGTCAACTTCTCTTCTGCCGTTAGGCTGGTTTCCACCAGTTGGATCGGTTGCCCATGCTTGTAATTGTGTTGGATCGGTAGGTAAAGTTGTATGAGCTGGAAGATTCTTTATATCAAAGGCACCGTAACTAACACCATTATTATAATAAGAATAGCCAAGCCATGCAAAAGGAATCCTTCCCGTAAATAAGCCCGTTCCGCCTCTTAATATCACGCTTTTATTTCCATTAATATCATAGTTAAATCCTGCTCTTGGAGAAATTACCGGTTTGCCAAATAATTTATTGGAGACCTGACTGAGAGGAGTATAGGAATATGTTGTTCCGTAATTCTTGTCAGTAGGCGATGTTTCTGCAAGTGTCGACTGTAAAGGATCTGAAGGAATTATAGTTGCATCCATTCTCACTCCTCCGTTTATTTTAAGCCTGTCAGTAACCGTCATTTCATCCTGGGCATATGCGCTTAACATATACACTTTAAATATAGCTGTAGGATTATTCAGGTTGTTATCCCTTGAATCATCAGTCAGGTTATAGAAAGCGCGCATTCTTGAAGGTTGCATGGCATAGAAAGAGTTGAGACTGCTGAAGTCATAACGGCCATTCCATGAATTAACGAATCCATAATTAATGTCGTACATTTCGTTGTGAGTGCCAAAAGTAATGGCATTCTTGTTAAGAAACCAAGTAAGGTTATCAGTAATTTCTGTTGTTTTTTGCTTCATGTTGAAAACGGCAGCTTCCCTGTCGGTGCCTAAGTAAACTGTTCCGCCATTAACATTGCTGATCTGTATCTGCGGGAAAATAGTTCCAACAGGGTCGCGGTAATCATGAATATTTGTATAACCGGCAACAAGGCTGTTTGATAAATTATTGCTGATAGTGCTGCGTAATTCAGCAACTGTAGTATTGAAGTTATTATGCTGAATGTAATCCATGCCGGAAAACTTAAAAATATTGTTGGCATTATCAAGGTTGCCGCAATCGGATATATTATAGTTATTCCTGATCATCAGCCTGTTCTTATCATTAATGATATAGTCAAGTCTTGCAAAAACCTTGTCGCTGCTTGTTTTGATACTGTAATTTTCATACGAGCCGGGGTTGTATCCTCCATTAGGATTATATTCTGAAACAGGAAGATTCTCCATCACTTTAATAATATGTTGTGCTGTAGTATCTGAAATTACTGCTCCCTGCCCGACTTCATAGGAAACAGGTTGTTGTTTTCTGTCCAGTTCACCATTCACAAAAAAGAATAATTTATTCTTTACGATAGGAAAACCTAAGCGTAAGCCGCTTTGAGAATCGTAATAAGTAGTTGACATTGGTCCGGTACCGCTTGCATTGTCTGTTCCAACAATAGAAGCATTCGTTCCGTAAGTATAAACTGAGCCGGTAACCTCATTCGAACCGCTTCTTGTAACAGCATTAATAGAACCACCGGTAAAATTTCCTAATTTTATGTCAAAAGGAGATATCATTGCCTGAACTTCCTGCAAAGCGTCTAAACTTATAGGGTTAGTTCTGGTGCTGCTTCCGGGCATATTGGATGTTCCACTTATTCCACCCAGTGATGGGCTGAAACCAATTGCATCATTATTTATAGCACCGTCAATAGCAACATTATTATATCTATAATTTGCACCGGCAAATGAGTTGTTTGAGGATTGGGGTGCAAGCCTTGTAAAATCAGTAATACTTCTTGAAATAGTTGGTATCTGTTGCAGGTCATCTTTCTTTGCAGTAGTAGCTGAATTTGTATTTTTATTTCCTACCACAACTACTTCATTCAGCTGAGTATTTTTTTCTTCCATTGTCAGGTCGAGAGATGTTGTCACACCAAGACTTAAATAAATATCTGATTTTTCATTGGCATCGAAACCTACCATTGTAGCAGTTACCTTGTAGGTTTCACCTGCACTTAGGTTAATGATATTGTACCGTCCGTCAGTTCCGGTAACAGCATTACTGTTTGCTCCGGTTGAAGTACTTTGCGCCACCACAGTAACTCCTGGAAGTGGTTCACCTTTTTTATCTACTATTTTTCCGCTTATTGCTGAAGTGGTAATCTGGCTGTAACTGTTCTGACAGAATAACAGCACAAAACACGCAATAATGAATACGTGCATAAATTTTAATGTAACTAATTTTCTCATATTTGTGGGTTTTAAGTTTTCAGTGCAAAGGAAATATTGTTAAATTAATTTAACTTCATCATAATATTATGTTATGGCTAAGTTTATGTTAAGTTAAAGAAAACGAATGTTAAGTAATTATTAAGTGAACTACAAAAGGATGGAATTAAAAAACCTATATTAATAAGGTATGCAATACTTTCTATTCTAATTCAATATTTAGAAAGAGAGTAGGTTGTTAATGTATAAAAAATAAGGTGTATAGAAGTTAAACGAAGAATGAAAGCACTAAAGTTGAAAGTCCATAAAAAACTGAAAGGTAGAACTTAAAGTGATTTATGAAATTTAGACGCTCTGTTATTCTAAATTTCTGACAGAAATAAAAGCTTCTCCAAGATTATCAATAATATCGCTGGAAATAAGGGCTTCTTCGCCTTCAAGTTCTTTGGCAATATCACCGGCTTTGCCATGAAGATAGGTGCCGAGTATGGCAGTTTCGAGTGATGAGTAACCGCAGGCTTTCAAACCGAGCAGTATGCCTGTGAGTACATCGCCGCTGCCGCCTGTAGCCATGCCGGGATTGCCGGTGGAATTAAAGAACAATTTGCCATCGGGGGCGCTGATGGTGGTGTAAGCGCCTTTGTAAACCACATACACGCTGAACTTAACAGAGAATTCCTTTTGCATCTGCAAGCGTTCAGTATCGTTGGCGGGTTTGCCTGCAAGCCTTTCGAACTCTTTGGGATGGGGAGTAAGTATGCTGTGCTTGGGAAGGAAGGAGAGCCAGGTTTTGTTTTCGGACAATATGTTAAGCGCATCGGCATCGAAGATAATGGGGATGGATGAAGTTTGTATAAGCAGTTTAAGCGCCTGTTGGGTTTCGTACTTAGTAGCTATGCCGGGGCCTATGGCAATGGCATTGTATTTTGAAATGTCGGGAATGGAAGAAATGAATTCGTCGGCAGTATCTAGGCTTACCATGGCTTCGGGGACAGCAGTCTGAATAATATCATAACCTTTACGCACTAAATGAGTTGTTACCAATCCTGCACCGGCGCGCAAAGCGGCTTCGGAGGCAAGCACCGCAGCGCCCATCTTTCCATAGCTGCCCGACATCAGCAAGGCATGACCAAAGTTTCCTTTATGCATGAACTTGCCGCGCTCTTTCAGCATACGGCGGGCATCTTCTTCTTCAACAAAATAATATGGTGAATCGAATGTATCTATGAATTCTGTGTTAAGTCCAATGTCGAGTGTCCACCATTCGCCAACATAAGCATAGTTTCCGGGCAGAAGGAAAGCAAGCTTGGGAAGCTGGAAGGTTAGGGTAACATCGGCATTTACGATGGCTTTGTGATTGTTGGTAGTATTATCCTCGGAAAACAATCCGGAAGGAAGGTCAACAGCTATAACAAACCCTTTGCTTTTATTGATATGCTCAATCACTTCGGCAGGCAGGCCTTCAACAGGCTTTGACAAACCCGAACCGAAAATGGCATCGATAATAACATCTCCATCATTAAAAGCAGGCAGGTCGGAAATGCTTTTCACTTCAATAATGCTTTTCTTTTTCAGCTTGTGCAGCCTTTCTTCGTTCACCTTAAAATCGGCTGAAGTCTTATCAGAATGTCTGATAATAATCACATCACCATTATAACCTCCATTCATCAAAAGCTTTGCAATAACAAGCCCATCACCGCCATTGTTACCAAGTCCGCAAACTACTTTAATCTTCCTACCCTTTTCAATCTTAGCGGTAATCCAATCAAAACATTTGGAAGCGGCTCTTTCCATCAGGTCAATGGAAGGGATAGGTTCGTGCTCAATGGTGAAGGCATCAAGCTGACGTATCTGTGCAGAATTGAGGATTTTCATAGTTAGCGTTTATTGTATTAAATTAAGAATTCCATTTTACATTTGATAAAAAAAGAGGGCAAAACCCTCTTCTTTTAAATAACGTTTCAAATATTAATAATGACGGTACGAATCCCAGGGGAAGTTTGACATTACCGCTCCGAAAAATGCAATAACAATAATGATATAGATAAGGAATAAAGCGGAAAGTATAGTTCCTATAATAGCGCAAATACGCCCTGCTTTCATATTGTTATATGATGACTGAGAGTACATGCTGGTATTTTGCAGATACAATGCACTTGCTTTTCCTGATAATGAAAGCGAAATGATACCGAGGATAAGCCCAACTACTCCCCATGCCCAACAGAAAACAATGGATAAAATTCCCATTACCAATATTCCTGAAGAATTAGGCAATGAAGGTTGCTGGTAAAAACCGCCTTGAGGAGGTTGAGGGGGCTGCTGATAAGGATTGTTAACGTTTTGTTCTTCCATAATAATTGTTGTTAAGTGAAAATAATAAGTTTTATTACATAATTTAATAAGATGATTGATGCAGTAAAAATAAAAGAAATTTTTAAAACAAGAGCACCTTTCTCAAATTTAAAGATTAAATGGAGGGAAAGATAAACCAACATAAAGAACGTAGGAAGCAATGCGGGATATACTTTAATACTCTCGAGAAAGTTTCCTTTGAGCAATTCTATCAATGCACGCTGCATACCGCAACCGGGACATTCTATGCCAAGATACTTCTTGTAAAAACAAGGAAGCATATTGCGCTCGAGCCAGCCAGCCAAAGATAAAAGAAACATTGAGTACATTGAACAAAAGTATTGAAATTATATATACTATCCATTTACATATTAATATCAACCATACATAGCCTTCATATATATGTCATGGAACATTTTCCCAACAATAGGATAACTAAACTTTGCAACAGCACTTTCATGCATTTTTATCTTATCATAATTGTTTGAAGTATCAAGCATTTTGTTCAAAGCAAATAATAGCGTTGCTTCATCGCCGGGTTTAACAAGTAAACCTGATTCAGAAGAAATATGTTTTGGTATATCTCCTACCTCAGTTGCAACTACCGGTAATCCGCATGACAATGCTTCTATGATAACACATGAAAAACTTTCGTAATTACTGAACTGAACCAGCAAATCAGAATGCTGCATAATAGTTGCTATTTCCCAAGCTTTTTTGCCTTTATGAAAGAATACATATTTATTCAATAATTTCAAATCATCAGCAAGACTGATAAATGGGTTTTGATTACCGTTAGAATATATATCCACTATAAAATCATTACGCAATAAAGAAAGCTTTTTAATCACTCTTATAATGCCTGACATGTTTTTCGCCTTATCCTGAAGTGATGAAATATGCAGTATCCTTTTCACTTCATCCTTTTCTTTCATTTTAACAGGAATAAAAACAGACGTATCAACCACATCCGGAATAACAGAATAATTTCCTTTTATCCCATGGCTTAACATGGCATTCTTCAGGCTATCTGATACAGGTAATAAATAGGAGGATCTTCTCGCAATTGCTTTAATAATATACTTCCTGATTAAACTTATTTTAGTATTGCTTTCCGGTAGATAACCGCTCCAATGTTCTGTCATAACAAAGCGCTTCTTTCGATATTGTTTAATGAAAAGAAAAACCAAACCGACCGGGAAAATTACATTTGCATGAACAATATCAATCATGCCCATTTTCGTGATAGCAAAATCAAATCCTTTATGATATGCTTTCAGATAAAGCCTTACCTTATTTACAATATTAGTAGGCTTTCTAACATAAACGTAAATTACATTTACATTTTCCTTCATTTCTTCAACAATTTCGAATTGTTGAAGCTTAAAGTTTTTATCAAAGCATACATGCAAAACAGTAATGTTGGTGTAAAGTGAAATGGCGGCAGCATGTTTTGGCACAAACCGGCTTTTAGTAGGGTTTACCCTGCTTGGAAACCAGCTTGAAATAAATAAAACATTAATTCTTCTTTCCGTCATCTTTATTGAAATACTTAATTTTTTCGAAAATAGAAAATTTAATGGATAAGGCAATGAATATTTGCTGATAAATTATACTGATTTTACGAAATAATATTTAATTTCGAGGGTTGTTAAGACTGAAAACATTTATCTAATGAAAAAAATCACCGTTGGATTTTATTCTGGTTGCATTAACAGACAAAAAAGTATTCCTGATGAATTGTTATATCATCAACAAATTTCCGGATTACTGCAGGAGGGGTTCCCTCTGACTGATTTTCAGATTGAGCTTGGTTCGTATCGTTGTTACGCTTATTTTCGTAAAGCTGCCATTCACTTTATTAGAAACAAGCAGCCTGATCTCGCATTCATTTTCCTTCGAAAATTTCCACTTATGCCGTTAAACAAACCTTTTATCAAGTACAAAACCAGAAATGGGAATGTTGTTTGGGCAAGACATCCAATGCTTTTTAACCGTAGTAAATTTGAATGGGATAATAAATTTAGTAAATATGAAAAAGATATCGACTTTAACACTAAAAAACATCATTTAATTGAACTAAGAGATTTCAATCTGCTGGCAGGTCTATTATTAGGGCTAAACAGATGGTGTGTCAATTTTCTATTAAAAGATATCCAAGCGATATTTGATGACATTAATGGCAATTGCAAAAAGATTTTTATCGTTTCAACAATGCGAAGCCCCGATTCACTCATTGGAAATTATGTCTGCAAAATCACAAATAACAGAATCCGCAGAAAACTTCCTGAAAATCTGAAATGGATTGATATTTTTCAGATTCCTAAAAGTTCATACCATACTGATAATATCCATTATAATATAAAAGGACATAAGCAAGTGGCTCAAATCCTGTTTTCAGCCATCAGTAATGAAATCGATTCAAACAAGAATGCTGTTTCGGTTGAATAAATAAGCTGAATAGTTTAATTATTATTTAATCCCATACTTATCTATAAGATAAACCAGAGAAGCAACAGCAGCACTTCCCAATTGCATTTGGCGGTTATTTATTTTATCAAATGAATCGGCAGAAGAATGATGATAATCGAAATACAGCTGTGAATCTACATTCAGTCCTATACGGGGGATGCCAAGTCCTTTTAGGTAATGTATATCTACACCGCTTTCTTCCTTTTTAAAACTATAAATACCGTAAGGTTCTAGAAGGTTCTTCCATTTGCTTATCATGGCAAGGGTATCTGATGAAGATTCAATAGAAAAACCACAAGGTGTAAAACCACCTTCATCGCTTTCAATAGCAGCTAAATGTTTCTCATTTTTCTCTCTAACAGAGGCAGCATACTTTTTAGCCCCGCGTTGATAAGTTTCTTCATCCATGAATAGAACAATACGGATAGTGTGCTTAGGAACAATCTTCATTAATTTTATCAGCCTGAGCATTTCAATGGAATGCATCAAGCCTGTGCCATCGTCGTGGGCACCCTGAGCAATATCCCATGAATCAAGGTGACCACCGACAAGAATAATTTCTTTAGGCGATTCGCTGCCTTTTATTTCACCAATCACGTTATAAGATTCGACTTCAGGCAACATCTTACAATTCATCTTTAAATGAAACTGCAAATCAGCATCCTTTTTCAGCCAATCGCTAAGCAGGTTAGCATCCTTAGTACATATAGCCGCGGCAGGGATCTTTGTTCCATTACTATCATAACGCATGATGCCGGTATGGGGGATATTATTATCATCCAATGTCATGGTGCGAACCAGAACGCCAATTGCACCATATTTAGCTGCCTCTGCTGCGCCATGCCCCCTTTGATCGACAGCGCCGCCATAAGCTTCAAATGTGTTGTAATCCGTAGGATCCATTGCCCTGTTAAAGAAAACTATCTTCCCAGAAATCTTCTCCTTGCCAAGCTTTTTCACTTCATCTAGACTCTTTACCTCCACTACCTGTGTAGAAATCCCATTAGCGGGAGTTCCTACAGATTCACCAAGTGCGCAAATGGTAACATCCTTAGAACCAAATTTTGCTGAGACAATACCTGCTGTTTCTTTTTCACCCCTTTCCCAATGATGAACCATTACCTTCTGCGTGTAAACAGAATCAAGCTGCATTTGTTGAAGTACCTTCTTAGCCCATTCAACAGCCTTAGCAGCCTGCGGAGAACCGCAAAGCCTCCCTCCTATCTTAGTGCATAAATATTCAAGGTTTTTATAAGCAGTACTATCCGTAAGGGCAGTGCCAAATATCTTTCTTATCATCAGGGAATCCGATTGCTGTGCATTAACACTGATTATCCCGAAAGATAACATTACATTCAATATTAGCTTCTTCATAGCGTGATTTATTTGTCAGGTAAAAGTAAATATTAATTCTGAAAAACAATCTTTACTCATACAAGAAACGATTTAGTCATTATTATTTAACACTTTTTTAATATTGGCTATTTGGATTAAGCTTAAATATTTCTAATTTTGTCCACACGTCTTAGCAATAAACATTAAACCACATCACATGAAAAGAGTTATCACTTTAGGCATTGCAACACTTCTTACAGTTATCAGTTGCACTGCATTTTCAAACCAGAATAATTCGATATTAATTAAACGCAGGCAGGCTATTGAGAACCTGAATGTATATAAAACCACCATTACCGATTCCACCAGTGAATCATTAAAAGGATTGGTAAAAGCACAGGAAGAACTGATCGCTGCTGACAAACCAATTATTGATGGTTACCTTGATTCATTGCAAACCAAAGCTGATAGCCTGAAAAGAGTTGCCGGCAATGTTAAGAACGATAAAGAAGCTTTAGAGAAAGAAGCAAAAGTAAACCAGAAGCTGTTCCTATACGGCATTATTGGCGGTGGGGTATTGCTTGTTGGCCTTATATTTTTCCTTATTCTTTTCCAGATGACAAATTCAAAGAAAAGCAAGCTGCAGGCGCAGATAAGCGGAATTGATAAAATAAAGAAAGATAACCAGGAAGCTATAGATAAAGCCAAGAAAGAACTGGAAGTGATGAAAGCTAACGCTTAGAAAGAAATTGCTACTGCCAAAGAAAACGTTGCTAAAGACGTTAAAAACCTTCAGGCTAAAATAGATTCTCAAAGCGCCGAGAAAGCTAACCTTGAAAAAAGAATAAACGAAAAGGTTACGGAATGTTCACAGTTGCAGTTGCAAATAACTACAATTAAAAATGACTATGAGAAGAAACTGAAAGAAGCAAGTTCAAACGTTCCAGATTTCTCAAAAGAAAAACTCCTGCTTGAAAAAGAGGTATTCGACAAAACTCAGTTAGTGGACAACATCACTAAAGAACGTGATGCTGCCAAGAAAGAGCTTAGCGATTATAAAGAACTGGCTGAAAAAGAATCAAGAGAAAAGAAATCGCTGGAAGAGAAACTGGCTGATACAGAAAATGAATTAAAGAACATTCCTGTTTCCGTTGCTACCGATATTGATGCCGTTACTAAAGAAAATGAAAGGTTAAGAGATAAGATCATCAGCCTTGATGAACGGATAAATGAAGAAATGCGCGATAAAAGGTTACTTGAAGAAAAGCTTTTAGAAAAAGATAAAGAATTAAAAAATATTGCTGTACCTGATACAAACATTGAATCGCTAAAGCGTGATAACGAGCTTTTGAAAGAAGACTTGGACATTTTGCAGGGAAAACTTGACAAAGAAATTCAAACCAAAAATACTATAGAAGAAGAACTCAGAAGGTTTATAGACGAACTTAGAAATATCAGATAATATTAATCATTAACAATAATAACACCACTCAACATGGAAAACAACATCGAAAACGAAGACAACCTTGAAGTTGCAAAACAACTTATCAATGCTGTAAGACAGCAATTCGAAGAAGAGAATAAAGAACTAAAGAAATACAGGAATGAATTTTACAAGGCTAACGACTTTTCGTTAACCAAGTTTTATGCCTATAATGGTCCTAATTTTTACCTCGATAGGCAGTCGCTTGTATTCAATATTTTCATTGCGCCGGCTGGCGAATCGGTTGAATACTTCAAGCAGGAAGTTACAAAAGTTATCCCAAAGCTTGCAACTGTTGAAACCCCTTACATGATAGACCTGTACTGCGAAGTGCTGCTGCATGTAATGAAAATGGACATCGACCTGTATGTGAACAAATATTCTATTGGTAACGACGGCGAAGATTATGTGGTTGCCATTGAATACTTAGACAAATATATAGCCGAAGACGCTGCTTTCCTTGTCAGCGACTGGTTCCGTGCTATTTCAGCAAACAAACAATTCGATTTTGCAGGCGAATTCCTGAAGATGCAGGCTGCATTCGATAAGACATTATTTGGCGGGCCAACCATTTATTCGCTGGTTGAAGCAGGTGTAAAATTGAACATCCCTGTTACTTATCTTTTCGAAGAAAACGAATTCCAGTGGGGTTACGGCAAGAAACAGCTCCGCGGACGTTCAACAACCTTCCATACCGATGGTATTAAGGATACCGAATTCACCATGTTTAAAGATATGGTAGCCGATTTCCTGATGTTGTGCGGCTTCCCCACTCCTATCGGCAAGAATTGCTACGATGAAGAAGAAATAGTAAAAGAAGCTTTGAAACTTGGTTTCCCTGTTGTGGTGAAACCCGTTGCAGGTCATAAAGGACAGGGCGTTACTACAGGAATTGAAAGCGAAGAAGAAGTAAGAAAAGCCTTTAATAAGATTACTGCATCAGCCGAAGCTGAAGGTCAGAAGTTTGTTGGCGCATTGGTTCAGCAGCAGGTTTATGGCACCGACCATAGGTTACTTGCAGTAGGCGGAAAGTTTGTTGCTGCTCTAGAAAGGGTTCCTGCTTATGTTGACGGCGATGGTGTTAACACTATTGAAAAGCTTATTGAGGTTGAGAACGATTTAGAGATCCGTCTTGATAATGCACGCTCACCATTGTGCAAAATTAAAACCGACGACAACCTGAAAGAATTCCTGAAACTACAGAACCTTTCATTGACTTATGTTCCAAAGAAAGACGAAAAGATAACACTTCGCCGCGTTGCTAATATTTCTGCAGGTGGTGTTTCTATAAATGTTACTCCTAAAATTCATCCTGACAACGTTCAGCTTGTGGAAGACATTGCAGGTTATTTCAATGTGAAATGCTTAGGTATTGATGTTCTTTCAGCCGATATTTCAAAATCATGGAGAGATGGCAATTTTGGTATCATTGAAATTAATGCTGGCCCTGGCGTGTTCATGCACCTTGCCCCTGCTTATGGCGGTTCAATAAATGTTCCCGAAAAGATAATGCTTACCCATTTCCCTAAAGAAGACTCAGGCAGAATTCCTATTATTGCCAGCAACCAGGTTTCCGACAATCTTGCAGGCATGATAAACAATAAGCTGCACGACATAAAGAAGGATATTTACTTTGCCAGTCTTAACGAGAACGGCGTTTTCTTTAACGGCAGGTATTTCTTTAAAAACAAGGAACACGACCAGAACGTGAAGATAATTTTACGCAATCCTAAACTCGATTTCGCTCTCTTTTCCCATTCAAAGGACGACATTTATGATTTCGGAACCCTGCACCAGGGAGCTGATGTGGTTATACTCGACGATGCTTCTTTCTCTGTTGAGGATACGCTGAAAGCCCAGCTACTCCCCTGCGGACTGCTTATTGAGATAATTGGCGAAGAAATGAAAGTGTATGAAAATAACGTGGAAAAAGAAAGCATGAAGGTTTCCGATGATAAGGACAACATGATAATGAAAGCGCTTGAAGGTTACCTGAAAGATTTGATCTATAAATATGAATAGAAACTTAATGGTTAAAAAATAAAAAGGCTTCGCAATGCGAAGCCTTTTTTTATGCTACTTATTTTAATATCCAACGCCGAATTTCAAAGTGAAACTCACTTCATAATTGGATATTGAGTGTTGGTCCGCCGCGGCGGATTGGTTATTCCTTTATAAACTTCCTTACTCCTACCCCTTTTTCCGTCCTCACTTCCACTATATACACCCCGCTTGGCAATGCTGAAACATCTATATTGGTTTTATTGCCTATTGCGGCAAGGGTTTTAACAAGCTGCCCTTGTATATTTGTAATTTCTATTACTGCACTCTGCGGGGCATCTATTGTAAGATTATTAAAAGTAGGGTTTGGATAAACCGTGGCATAAAATACATTGCTTGATTCATTTATTATATCAATTTTATCATAGTATAATTTTGCAATAAATGTATTACACAAACCGGAATTGATTAAAGTTGTTGTACCAAATGTGAGAGTATCCCCTCCATAATAAGATCCGTTTCCGTTTCCAAAAGCTCCTGTAATATATGTATTCCCTAAAGTATCTAAGGCAATAGAAAGACCCCCAGACTCATCACCAACACTCCCACCAGCGCTTTTTGCCCATATCACATTACCACCGGGATCATATTTCGCAACAAAAATATCAGAAGTACCTGTAGCAGCCAAAGTAATGAAACCTAATGTAATTGTTGAGGGACCAAATCCTCCTGAAATATAAGAATTTTCGGCGGCATCTACAGTAACCGAAAAAGCATCAGCTATATTAAGTCCAACTGCATTATTCGCCCAAAGTACATTTCCGTTTTTATCGTATTTTGTAAGAAATAAATTATGGGCGCCTGCACCTCTGGTTAATGTATCAGAGCCAAAAATGACTATAGGGCTATCAAAATAACCTGTAATATAAACATTTCCTGAAGTATCCACCACAACGGAATTGGCCTGATCATCATCTGAACCCATACTGCCTGCACTTTTAGCCCAAAGCACATTACCATATGTATCGTATTTTGCAAGAAAAACATCCTGAGAACAGGGATTCGTATTCGTTAAGGTAGTTGAACCAAAAACAATCGTGGAATCGCCAAAACTTCCTGCAATATAAGCATTCCCCTGTGCATCAGCCGCAACGGAATATGCATAATCAGCATTTATCTTTCCTGCCTCTTTTGCCCATAATACATTTCCACCGGCATCATATTTAGCAAGAAAAATATCAGAAGAGTTTGTATCCGTATTCACTAAAGTATAAGTACCAAAGGTGATGGAATCGGTATCAAAATATCCTGCCAAATAAGCATTCCCTGAAGCATCGGCCGCAACAGAAACATTTGCATAACAATCATCGAGATATTCTCCACATCCAGCACTTTTTGCCCACAGCGCATTACCGCTTGTATCGTATTTTGCAAGAAAAATAGTATTGTAATATTCGCCGTTACACAACAATGTGTCAGTACCAATAGGAAACGTGGGGCTATCAAAAAATCCTGCAACATAAAGATCCCCTGCAGCATTAATTGCAGCAGAATTTGCTATCTCCTCGCCTTTGCCGCCTGCGCTTTTTGCCCATATCACATTTCCATTTACATCGTATTTTACTAGAAACAAATCAAATGGGTATGGATAAGTGCTGTCACTGGCATTAGTTAAAGTAATGGAGCCAAAAACAAGGTGGTGGCTGACAAAAAAACCTGTAATATAACTATTCCCTAAAGCATCAGTTACAATGGAATGCCCCTGGTCTTGATAATAATGCGCTGTGCTGGGGCTCTTAGCCCATATCCAGTCGGGAGTTTGAGCATTACAGTTGAAAGTGAAAAGTGAAAAGTGAAAAGGACGGAAAAAAGTATTAGCTTTTTACTCATAAAGTTTTTGTTTTTTAATGTATTCGTGAATACTTCGTATTTCATAAGCAATTGGTTTTTATAGGTGTAAAGATATAAAACAATAAAGCATTTGTCAAATTTTATACCTCGAAAAAAGCCGGAAACGGGTGTGCAAACCCGTTCCGGTTTTTTTATTTTATTCTTTTATTGCACCAGCGCTTTTAACCATGCACTCCAGCCGTGTTCGCCATCTTTAAGTACTACTAGGAAGCGGAAATACATCCATGTCCCCACAGTCAAACCCGATACCAGTGTACTTCCTTTCAGGGTTGTGGGCAAATCAAGCGGCGTTTTACCGTCGTCGGGGCTGCTTTGCCATTTAACCGAATAACGCTTTTCACCTTCGCACATCTTTTTTACGTTAATAGCCAGCTTTATCTGCCCGCTTATTTTAGTGGGCTTAGCCGAGAAATCGCTCTTGGTATGTGGAGCCCTCAAACTTACATCAAACCCTGACTGTTCAATAAGCGCTATAGCTTTCAGCGTATTATGCAGGTTGTCGGCAAGCCCCTGCACATAACCCTGCAACAGGTGGGCATCGGTTAGCACCTGTTCCTTTAACACGTTGCGGGCAGTAGAACTTCCGGTAACTCGTGTTAATGCGAGCGTTTCTGCACTATTCATCGCTTTTATGTCATTATCAAAAGTTCCGTTATCCGCTACCGATATTGTAGGAGCAGGAAAACTGGCGGCATTGTTCTTCATATCCGTCCTGATTAGCACCATTTTATTCGAAAAATCGCCTATTTTTTGCAGTTTCTTCATGTGCAGCACTGCAACAGCACGTTTTTCCTTTGTTTTTGGCACTACAGGGAGCGCCAGCATAATAATCCTGCCATAGCCTATATGTGCAGGTACTAAATGGAACTGATTCTTTTTCATTTTTAATAGTTTAGGTTAATAATTAGTTATTTAGCTTGATACTGAAAGTTCTGTAAATACCATGCCGGTATGCTGAAATATGTACTGAAGCTGTGTCTTGAGATACTGAAGATGCGTCTTGGGATGCTGAAGATGCGTCTTGGGATACTGAAGCTGTGTCTTGGGATGCTGAAGATGCGTCTTGAGATGCTGAAGATGCTGTATTGTCCTGAAAATAGTTTACACATTTTGATTAAAAATCCTAAGACAAGTTTACAAAAGTTTTTTAATCCTAACACAAATTTACATTAATTTTTAATCTTGAATAATATTTACATTTGCATCACCGGAAGAAGCGGAAGCGGGCTCTGCTGAGGAGCAACTCGCCAGGAATACCCCGGTCAGATAGCATAATAATCCGTTATAGAGTTTACACTTTGTAGTGGATTTGCTTTTATTACGCATTCTGTGTATTCCTAAAAAAACCTATATTTCCATAAGCACCTCCTGTTCTTTTTTAAGAGCATAATAATTTTTCCATCGTTTTTTGATAACACCTTCCATAACATGGGCATCAACTGGTGTGAGCATATCAATGCTGGAATGTGGTCGAAGAAAATTATAGATGCTGATTGCTTTTGCAACTTCATCCCGGTAATATTAAAATCGGGATAAATGTTTTCTAACAATTCGCTTTTTAATATACCATTCACTCTTTCTGCAATAGCATTATCTAAAGGATCTCCTGTTTGTGTCATGCTAATACGAATATGCTGTTTTTCCAATAACTCTACATAATCATAACTGCAATATTGAACTCCTCTATCTGAATGATGCATAAGCCGATGTTTTTCAGGCAATGATTTGAAAGCCATTCGCAAAGCCATTTCACAGCCATTTGCTGATAAATTTTGGCTCAAAATAAAATCCAACTATTTTCCGTGAGTATGCATCTGTGATTAACGAAAGATAAGCAAACCCTGTCCCTACGTGGATATAGGTAATATCGCTAACCCATAATTGATTTGCCGCAATTGGAATAAAATCTTCTATTAAGTTCGGATATTTTTTTAGCCAATGCCTGCTATTTGTTGTAATGGGTTTTCTGTTTTTTCGCTTTCGTATCAGCAATCCATGTTCTCGAAGCAAATCAAAAAACGAATCCCTACCAATACCTATTGCATGCTGCTGCATAAATAGTTGCATTTTTATCATTAACTTCCTTCCTCCAAGCCGTTTCATTATTTTTCGGTGACAATGTACTTCTTGCAATAGTAATTCTTCACTCAAAATAATCTTTTCCTGATGTTTTTTCCCTTGATAATAGGCTTGCCTTGAATAACCAAGCAATGAACAAAGCTCTTCTATTTTTGAATAAGGCCTGCTTTGCTCTACTTTCATGATTGCTTGGTGCCAGATTTTTTTCGCAAATCTATCCCGAATTGGTCTTTACCAATATCTATCATGGCTTCAAGTAATTCGTTGTGCAATTGTAATCTTCGGAGTTCAGCTTGCAGCAATTTTACTTCTTTGGAAAGTGCCTCTGTTGGCTGATTTTGTTTTGCTATTTTTGATTTGGCTGGCTTATTTGAAGTAGTGTATCGTCCTCTGAACTGTTGAACCCAACCATGTATGGTTCTGAAGTCAAATCCATACTTTGCTTGTAATTGGCGGTAGCTAATGCCTCCGGCTAAATACTCAGCAATGATTTTTTCTTTTTCTTTTATCATATCTGTTTTGTCTGATGTAAATTTACATTTTTGTGTAAACCTATTTCAGGACAAGACATGCGTCTTGAGATACTGAAGCTGCATCTTGGGATGCTGAAGCTGTGTCTTGGGATGCTGAAGATGCGTCTTGAGATGCTGAAGATGCGTCTTGGGATACTGAAGCTGTGTCTTGGGATGCTGAAGATGCGTCTTGAGATACTGAAGATGCATCTTGAGATACTGAAGATGCATCTTGAGATAATGAAGATGCGTCTTGAGATACTGAAGCTGCATCTTGGGATACTGAAGCTCGTTCTTGGGAAGAAATTGTATGCTATTAAATTGAAAGGGTGTATCATGCAACCACCTTTCCGGTTGGAAGGCAATACCTTATTATATAATAATGCTGTGGTAAAACGGGAATCTTTTCCGCTGTTGCGGAAGGATAGATGTTTAAGGTTCCCTCTTCTCTTCTCTGCCCCTATCCCGTAAACATCACATTTTAAAAATGTGGTTTGGTGATTCATGCAAGTGAAATATGGTTTTGTAAAAATAGAAAGAATAACTCTAATAAAAAAACGAATTATTGGAAAAAAGTTATCAACATATTTTTTTGTGTAGACCAATTGCTACTTTAGTTATAGGATATAAGAATGGGGTTACGCATTTAATAAAAGAAATATGGATTCAACTTATAAGTTGATATTGATTATTTTTTCAATATTAATTTATTGTTAATCTCTAATTGAAATGAAAGTAATAACTATTTAATAAACGAACATTTGAGCTGTTAACTGTCCACTATTATTACTTCATCCTGGCTAAACCACTCTGGGTTGCAACCCATTTAAAGTTATCTTTATCAACAGCCACCTTGTTTACATAAAAATCAGGAATCGCGGAATTGGAAGGCGTATATATTTTCCATTCCTTATCGTCGAAGGAAACAAGCCCCATATTGGAAGTTATCCATTTTACATTGGCTTTGTCGATAGTCACTGTATATTCGCAATACATCGGAAGCTTTGAATTTTGGGGAGTGTAAACAGTCCATGCATCGTCTGTTATCTTTGCCACACCACCCCAGAAGGAAACCCACAGGTTGCCTTTCCTGTCGATAGCAATGTGGTTAACTTTATCATCGGTAAGTTTTGAATTCGATTTATTAAAGGTTTTCCAGTTCTTCCCGTTGTATTTAACAAGGCCTTTATCAGTACCTATCCATGCAGTGCCTGCTGAATCAATGGCAACTGAATTAATTAAATTGTCAGGCAAACCCGAATTTGATTTAGTGAAAACATCCCACTTATCCGCATCCGGGTTATAGCGTACAAGTCCGTTATCAGTGGCAATCCATGCATTGGTTTTTTTATCGAAAGCTATTTCGTTGATATGCTTATCGGGAACGGCAGAATTGGAAGGGTTGAAATTGAGCCATTGCAAACCGCCATACACATAAAAGCCGCTGTAACGTGTTCCAACCCAAATCTGGTTAAATGAATCGAATACAGCACAGCTTACAAACCTGTCGCGTATGCCCGAATTAATGGAATCGAGCTTGGTGAATGATTTGCCATTGTACTTCATTAAATTTCCACCTGTAAAACAATCGCCTGTAACAAACCACACATTATCTGAAGAATCAACATTAACAGTTTTAATAAGGTTATCAGGCAATGCAGCGTTGACTTTATTAAACACCATCCATTGCTGCGAAAAGGCAGAGAATGCAAGTAAAACGAAAGCTGATAAAATAATTTCTTTCTTCATCATTAGATAGGATTAATCATAGGAACATACAGCTAACAAATCGGTAGAAAAGGGGACATCATTATTAAACTCAATTTCATCAACTATAAACCTTGCTTTTAAATCATTCTTGCTATTGCTATCCTGAAGGGATGAATCTTTAACCTTGCCTTGCCCTTTTAAAGCCATATAAATACTTACCTGCAGATTAAGCAGGAAAACCCTCAGAAAATTAGGGTAAAAGAACAAAGTACAGGGCAAACTTATCAAACGCTGTTTCTTAATTCTTGCAATCTCACGTCTTACAAAATCCGATTTGGAACCGATCTTCAACACTTCAACTTTAGTAAAATACTTATCAATAAGCTTGCCGAAACTTTCGCGGGAATACTCCTTCAGATGAAAAGTATTCCATGGCTTCTGTATACAGTTGAACAGTCTTATGCTTTTATCGGGCGTGGAAAGCAATAAACATCCGCCGGGATTTAACATGCCTTTTAATTTTTCAATATACTCTTTATCATTGGGAACATGCTCAATTACCTGGAACGATGTAATAACGTCAAACTTTTCGGTAGTTAATTCAGGAATGGTTTTAAAGTAAAGGTTGTCTGCTATATAATGCTGCCTGGCAAAATCGACTGCATCCTTGCTTAAATCAACGGCAGTAACATTTGTTGCTGCTTCAGAAAGCATAAGCGAACCATATCCTGTGCCGCAGCCATAATCCAGTACCTGTTTGCCTTTTATAAATATTAATGCAAAGCGATAAGTAGCAATATGCATTAAATGATTATAATATTCGCCTTCATTATGAAAATCGGTATCCAGTATATGCCGTTCATCGGTACGTTCCATATTGCCAGTTTAATGAAGTTTTAGCGCTATATTATCTTAATAATTTTCGCAAATATAAATATAAAGATTAAGTCATGAAGGATAGAGATTGTGCAAAGATTAATAACGAACAGCTTTTAAATGTTGAATCATGCAGGAAATGCAAAAGGGGAAATTGCCGGTATCTTTAAATTAAATATTATGTTAATATTATTTAACATTTCATTATATACGATAAAAAATATACGATAAGTGTCGTATTTTAATTGACAGATAACATATTTTAAATTTTATAAACAACAGGTTATAAATTATTTAATAAATAAATTTACTATATATTGACTAATATGTCATTATAATTAATTTTACCAATTAATTCAATATATGTATATGCTTAATTATTGTTTTAATAAATTCCTTATATATTTCCTTATGCAAAGATTACACAGTAATTTTGCAGGCTAATATTATGATATCAAATTACAATTGCCTTCTAATCTATCATAATTGCATTTTAATCCAGCTTTAACCTTGGGAACCTATCAAGTATATGTTTGTATAAAAATTTGGAATCAATATTTATATCATAAAAAGATTTTATTAGAAAGAAAAAATATGGCATATTATTTATTCTGCATTTTTTTGCTGGTTTTGTTGCTATTGTAAAACAACTTTTTCCCAGGTAGGAATTGGCACAACTACGTTTACACCCGATCCGTCGGCCATGCTGGAGATACAGGCTACCAATGAAGGTATATTAATTCCCCGCATTGATTTTAATTTGGCGCCTTCATCCCCTGCCAATGGTTGTTTGATTTATGTAACTGCTAACGGGCCATCTGGCAATAATGCATTCTACTATTACAATGGTTCAAGCTGGGTATATATTTCTACAGGTGCAGCAGGGCCAACCGGTCCAACAGGCGCTACTGGCGATAGTGGAACAGATGGTGTCACCGGCCCAACCGGGTCACAAGGTATTCAGGGTATTACCGGTCCAACAGGCTCCCAAGGCATACAGGGTATTACCGGTCCAACAGGCTCTCAAGGTATACAGGGAATAACAGGCCCGACTGGAGCTACAGGTGCAACAGGAACTGATGGCGTTACTGGACCAACTGGAGCTACAGGCTCAAATTCAATAGTACCAGGTCCAACGGGGCCCACGGGAGCAACCGGTCAGGAAGGTACTTCTGTAACTATTGTTGGAAGTGTGGCAAATCCTGGAAATTTGCCTGGAAGCGGAAGCGCTGGTCAAGCCTATATTGTTACATCTAACGGGGATCTATATGGATGGGATACAGGTACTTTATCGTGGGATAATTTAGGACCAATTGTTGGCCCTATAGGAGCCACGGGAGCAACTGGCTCCACCGGTCCAACAGGCCCCACGGGTGCAACAGGAGCAACCGGTTCAATAACTGCATTAACAAATACTCATATTTTGGTTGGAAATGGCAGCAATGTACCAACCGATGTTGCCATGAGCGGAGATGCTGGCATATCGAATACGGGTGCTGTTACGCTTACTAATGGCGATTCAACTCGAACCGATCTTGGCTTAGGAACAGGAAATTCGCCCACATTTACCGGATTAACGTTAAGCAGCTTATCTACAGCCGGAATTGTAACAAATACTGCCGGCGGAGTACTTGGTACCACAGCGATTGTTCCTGTAGGGAATGGAGGAACAGGCTTAAGCACATTCGGTGGAACAAATACAGTTTTATATACTTCGTCTGCAAATACATTAGCTGCTGTGAGTGCTTCAATAGCAGCAGGACAATTTCTTCAAACAACTACTTCAGGCAGCGCTCCAACTTGGGCAACGATATTAGGTGTGGCTAATGGAGGTACCGGAGTAGCTTCCAGTACTGCATATATGCCTATATGCGGAGGAACAACTACAACGGGAGCATTTCAATCTGTTGTAACTGGAACTCAATATTATCCTCTATGCTTTAATACAACCAGTTCTTTGCCATCATTTCAACTGTTACCTGTAGCAGGTGGTGGTACAGGATTAGCAACGGGAACATCAGGTGGTATTCCTTACTTTAGCAGTGCTACCGCTATGACATCATCGGCTGTTTTAACTCATTATGGCGTAATATATGGCGGTGGTGCAGGAGGATCACCAGTAGCTACTGCTGCTGGCACTGTAGGTCAAATTTTACGCGGTTCTACAACTGTTCCAACTTGGACAACACCAAATGCAGTTCAGGTAACAGTTGCTGGGCCTATTACTCAAACAGCAGCAAATAGCGGTAAAGCTGCAGGGCTTCAAAGCGGCGTATCAACCATTACAACTTCTGCTAATAGCAGTGGAAAAATTCTTGTTACTATTTCAGGAAGTTATACGAATTCTACTAATGGTGATGGAGTATCAGTTAGAATTATGTACGGTACAGGAACCGGACCTGCACTAGCTGGAGCAATAGGAACAGCGGTTGGTGGAACTGCCACACTTACGCAAAACAGAGCAGCCAGCGCTTATAATCCTTTTTCACTTACTGTAGTTATTACGGGTTTAGCTGTAAGCCAGACTTATTACTTTGATTTAATATTAAGTAATGTCACTGGGGGAAATCAGTTAATTCAAAATGTTTCAATATCTGCAGTGGAGTTGTAATCATTGACTTTTCAACAAATGCAAATACTTTAATAAAGAATAAATAGAATATAAAATAAAATGCATCAACAAAAAGGACATAGAATAAATAATAACTACTTTATAAAAAGTTTTATTATTCTAAGTTTTGCTTTATTGTTTTTTAACTTTAATACATTACAGGGGCAAATAATTACTGTTAATGCAAATAGCGCTGTGAGTATTGTTTCAGGTGGTGTTCTTGGAGCAGGAGAAATGAGCAATGCCAGCGGAACTATTCAGAATGATGGGGCAATGGCAACCTCAGGAGATTTTATTAATGGAGGTACATCGCAAGGCAATGGTACTTACAATGTGGGAGGGAATTTCACAAATAATAATATTTTTACACCGGGTAGCAGCACGGTTAATATGAACGGTAGCGCCACTCAAACCATTGGTGGAAGTTCAGCGGCCACATTTAATATTTTAACTATTTCCAATACCGCTGCAACAGTAACCGCTGGTTTCAATATTACAACCGATATACTTAATAATGTCATTGGTGGCACTTTGGATATGGCAGGTTTTACCTTAACAGGAAATACTATCAACAACAGCAATTCTACAATAAGGTTTAATGGAGCAACCAATGGCTTGGCTATTAGTTCAGGGACAATTGAATATTATGGCTCAGGTCAGACAGTTGCAAATGGAACTTATGATAATCTTACTATAAACCAATCAAGCGGCAATGCTACTCTTAATGGAACAACTACTGCATCCGGAAATTTAAACATATCTAATGGTTCATTGACCGTAACACCTGCAATTGATTTAACAGTTGGAGGAACAACCACGTTAGGAAATGCTCAATGTCTGATAATTCAAAGCAATGCAAGCAATGAAGGTTCATTTATTGATAATGGCATCAGCGGAAGCGGCACTGCTGATATTCAAAGGTATGTCAAGAATTCTTATTCCGGTTCAACCATTCGTTGGGAATATATTTCCTCACCTATAGCTACGGCTTCTTCATCAATATTTACATCATCATTGCATAACTTATGGTATGCAGATGAAACACAAAATGCATGGGACAGCATTACAAATACTTCTTCTCAAAATATGACTGTAATGAATGGTTATAGCAGGAAATATGTTAGTACCGATCCTCAGACTGGTACTGATGCCGGAAATACAACTCATGATTTTATAGGAACCCCTAATTCAGGTTCATATTCTATTAATGCTACCAGAACGGAAAGCGCTCCTTACACATGGCACGGATGGAATCTGGTTGGAAATCCTTATCCGAGCGCTATGGATTGGGATGCTTCTTCAGGCTGGACCAAATCAAATTTAGAGAATGGTGTTTATTTCCGCACGGATGGAACGTATTATTCATATGTTAATGGTGTTGGAACAGGAACTGCTTCCAATATCATTCCTCCCATGCAGTCATTTTGGGTAAGGGTAGACACACAGCAAACATCAGGGGCACTTGCCTGCGACAATAGTGTGAGAGTTCACAGCAGTCAGAATATATACAGGGTAAGGTCATCTGTTTATACCAATACTCTTCACGTAACAGCAACAAATAATGCAAATGGGATGGCTGATGATACCTATATTATTTTTAGTCCTGATGCAACTGATGGTTTCGACAACCAGTACGATGCCTATAAGATGTTTGCTGTTGATCCTGGCTACCCACAAGTTTATACCAGTATTCCGGGAGCGGGAGATATTTCAATTAACACATTGAGTGCACTGGTTAGCTCAAGAACAGTTCCTCTTGGTTTTAATGCAGAAATCAGCGGGCAGTTTACATTCAACTTTGGACTGGTTTCCAGTTTTACAAATAACGGGAATAATGTTTATCTGAAAGACTTACAAACAGGAGCTTATCAGGATCTTTCCTCAGACAGTGTTTATCAATTCACTTCAAATGTCACATCGGGTTTAAGCCGCTTTTTATTATATTTCAATAAATCAACTAGCATCTCAGATTATACAGATAACCAGGTTCAGATATATTCAATTGGCAATGAAATTAATATTAAATCTTCTTCTGTACTGAACGGGGAAGTATCCGTTTATGATATACTTGGGCAAGTTGTAGCATCCAAACATTTATCGGGTTTAACATCAGCCGTTATAAGCTTTGATGCAAAAAGCGCTGTTTATATTGTAAAATATACCTCAGGCAAGCAAACAATAAGTAACAGGATTTTTATTACACGATAATAAGATTCTGAATCATAGTTACAAACTCATTTCAAAAGCTCCCGATTGCTGCACTGAATAACAAGGGATGTTTAATTCAGCACATTCTTTTATCCATTTTTCTGTTTTCCATTGTGAGTTGGATGAATCGAAAATAATCATAGAGGGTTTGTAGGTATCAAGTAAATCGGCAATACTGCTTTTGATATTTCCTGAAACAAGAAGATAATCCACAGCTAAAAGATAAGCTGATATTTCATTGCAATTGCTTTCATTCACAATAGCCATGCGTTTATCAAAAAATTGAAGCAGGTTTCTTTTTGCATAAACAAAAGTATTAGCAAATTGAAAAGCATTAGTACTCATCTTCTTCACATCAATACAAGTCGCATCATTCAAATGCAGGTTCAGCCAGTTGCCCAGCATGTGTATGGAAACGGCTTTAGTATCTTTTATCAATGCGGAATCGCTTAAAAGGATATGTTCATTCCCTGAAATAATATCAATGGCAGATGCCTTATTAATATTGTACACTACAAGTTTCTTTTGTGTGCGCGATGTAAGACTATTTACAGAAATTACAGAACCAAGAATAATGGCAAGAACAAATGCAAGTTTAAGGTAAAGTCTTTTTTTACTGCTGATGAAAATGCCAACAGTAATCATTATTGCATAGATAATGAACATTTCGAAAGTGTTGATATGAATGGCTTTTACTGAAGAAAAAGGCAGGGATTCAATAAAACGAATAGATGAATTGAGCAAATAAATCAAATTTACCAAGAGCTTGGAAGCTATTATTGCAATGAAATTGAACGGAGATACCAGCAAAACCAACATACCACAATAAATAATAATGTTCGCCAAAGGCACTACCAGCATATTGGCGATAAGGAAATAATTCGGGAACTGGTGAAAGTAAAGCAATGCCAATGGAAATATGGAGAGTTGCGCAGCAATGGAAACAGAAGCGATCTGCCAAATATATTTAAGTATTCGGTTATTTGTTATCCATAATTTATTAATTGCCGGATAAAGCGTTACTATGCCCAATACGGCTACATAAGAAAGCTGAAAACCTGTATCAATTATCAATGCGGGATTGAACAATAGCATTATCAAAGCTGATGCCATTAGTGTGTTATAAACATTAGTAGTCCATCGGAATGAATTACCGATAATAACTAAAGTGATCATCAAAGCGGCACGGCAAACAGGAGGCGATAATCCTGTAATAACAGCATAGAACCAGATCAGCAGTATAAGGATAATATGCTTGATATATTTGCCTCTTTTTGATTTGTCGAGAAATGACAACAAAAAACTCAAGACAATAAATACCGCTCCAACATGCATACCTGCTACACAGAGCAAATGCATCACTCCTGCGCCCTGATAAACACTATATAGTTCGGCATCTATCCTATCCCTGTATCCAAGAATTATTGCTCCTGCTACAGCGTATTCTTCGCCTGCAATATGATTCGATTCAAATATCTTTAAGAAACGTTCTCTTATCCTGAGTGCAATGTATTTAATAAAATTCCCATTATTATGGCTCAAAACCTTCCATTTCCCAGATCTTATATATGCTTGCTTATAAACAGACTTCAAAGAGAGATAATGCTTGTAATCAAACTCACCGGGATTCATGGGTGGACTTACATCAGCGAAAGAAGCTGCAATGATAAGGTTATCTCCATATCTTAATTTATTTGCAAGACTGTCCTTTTCGAAATAAACTATGGCATTCTCCCCCGCCCTACTCCACTTTGCATTATGATTAACTGCATCTAAACTTATTGTTGCACTATATGTGTTTTGTTTTTCATTAACAGGGTCAATAATAGTTGCTACAACTGTGTCTGCAATATTTCCGGTACGAAAAGCTAAAGGAGGATAATTTCTTTCAAATTTGTTATTTGTGATCATTACTCCGCAGAAGAATACAACAATATACAAGAATACTCCAAACACCCAACGTTGCCTGTATTTAGGGACAAGCTTGGTGTAATAAATATTAAAAACTACAGTAAAGATAAAAAGGGTTAGAATGATTGCTATTGAAACTGCAAAATCAAAATAAAGCGCAGTAAGGATTCCTGCGATAAATGGGATAATGATGCGCAGAAGCGGTAGCTGGTTCCAGCTATACATGGTACTATAATTAAATCACTAAGGTTTTAAGTCAGTGAGATTAATGAACGAAACGCCCTTGTAGTAAAACCTGATGATATCCTTATACGTCCACCCAAGATCAACCATGTGGATAGCGCCTTCCTGGCATAATCCCACACCATGACCATAACCTCTTCCTTTAAATAATAACGTATCCCCATGATCTTCTATGCTGAAAAATGCTGATTTCATTTTCCAGTCTGTTCGTATCGTTTTCAAAGGGATATTAGGGTTATCATCAAAATTTATTTTTCTATGTGGTTGCGAAAATGTTTTTGCTTTCACACGCATAGCCGAATCACTAACAGGGAAGTTAAACTTAGTTGAAAGGTAGCTCAGCCAATCTTTAGTAAGTATCTTCTTTTCCCATTTAGCCTGCGATTGATGTATGCAAAAAGTGTCTTTAACAGCTTTCAGATAAGTAGTAGAAACCGACCACACATCTTCCGAATTAGCTGTTTCTCCTCCACAGTTGGAATGAAAAGCAGCCGAGATAGGCTTGTTTGTATTGTCAACAATTATCATCCCCGTTGTTTGTGAAATAGCCATCATAATAAGACTGTTCGTAGAACGCCCGCGATAAACCTGGCAATGCACATCATCACAAAAATTATAACCATCGTCCTTTTCATGTTTGCGCAAATTGCTGATTGCATATGTACGAGAAATTATCGCCTGTACTTTAAGGAATTCAAGGTTCTTTTTCACATCGCCTTCGGATTCAACAACACCCGCAACATAATGCTCAAGTTCAACTTTATTAATAATTTTCAAATAACCCTTATTATCGACTGACAGTTTAAGCCCATCATCATAAACCCTTTGTCTGGTATCGGGTTCAATAGGCTTTAGAATAAAAGTATTCAGGAAACCATCAGCAGAGAATTCAATATTAGAAAAGGAACCTATACTCTCACTTTCTTTTGTAATGTTGATCTTTCCTTCTTTTACAGTAATTACAACAGAATTGTTTTTATAAATATCTGCTATTTTTTTCTTGTCCCCATAAATAACATACTTTCCCGAAAGAGGTGTGATTTTGATTGTTTTCAATTGTGTTGATGAAAACACTCTTATATCGAAATCAATTGCAAATAAGCGGGTGGTCGCAATCACAATCAAAAAAACAAATATGTATTTATATTTAAACATTATAAAATTTACTGTATTGACAAAAATAAAACGCTAAAAATAAATATCAGCGCTTATTGTACAAAAATAACTTTTTAAATGATTCTGTTAACTTTTTAAATTCGCTATCATCAACTCTGCTGTTTTCGCAGAAGCGCCAACGCCCCCAAGTTTCTCTTTTAATTCGGCAAACTGTTGTTTCATTTCAACAGAATTTTCTTGAATTAATATTTTAGATAATTCAGAAGAAAGGTTCATGCTGTTAAAATCTTTTTGTATCAATTCTTTTACTATTTCTTTTTCCATTATCAGGTTAACTAATGAAATATAATCAACCTTTACCAGTTTCTTTGCCAGCATGAATGATAGTGCAGAACCTTTATAGCATACCACTTCAGGGACACTAAATAATGCCGTTTCCAATGTTGCTGTGCCCGATGTTACCAAAGCAGCATGTGAATTTGATAGAAGGATATATGTTTTGCCATATACTATCTTAACATTATAAGCAGCACAAATACTGTCATAAAATTCTTTCGGCAATGATGTAACTCCGGCAACAACAAATTCAAATTCAGGAAATTTTTCAATTACAGTAAGCATCACCGGAAGCATTTTGGTTATCTCCTGTTTTCTGCTTCCCGGCAATATTGCAATTACAGGCTTATCAGAAATACCTTCCGATGTTCTGAATGAAGCTATATTATTTTTATATTCGGGAGCATCAATGGCATCAAGCAAAGGATGACCGACAAAGTCAACATGATAATCAAAGCGTTTGTAAAAATCCTTTTCAAAAGGAAGTATCACAAACATCTTGTCAACATTTTGCTTTATTTTCTTTACCCTTCCCTGCTTCCATGCCCATACCTGCGGAGAGATATAATAAAATACCTTAATACCAGCTTCTTTTGCAAAGCCTGCGATCTTCATATTGAAACCTGGATAATCAACCAATATCAATGCATCCGGTTTGTATTGCAGTATATCACTTTTACAGAATTTTATATTGCTAAGGATAGTTTTGATATTGAACAACACTTCAATAAAGCCCATATACGCCAGGTCACGATAATGCTTTACCAATACGGCTCCCTGCTCTTTCATCAGATCACCACCCCAACAACGGAAATCAGCTTTATTATCAAGCCGGTTTAACTGCTTCATCAAATTTGATGCATGAAGGTCGCCTGATGCTTCGCCCGCTATGATGTAATATTTCATATTTGCAGGACTATTTTTTCAGAAGGTATTCATTTGCAAAATAGGCAAGAATATAAACAAAAGTGAAAAGCAGAACCCCGCGACCTGTTTTATCGAACTTCCATTTCGACAGGTACTGACGTATCATAAAAACATTCACCACTATTGCTATAAGTTGCAAGGTAGGTGTTTGTATAATGGCTTGCTCATGATGCACTATATCGCTTATCCATCTGTTAAGGGAATACAATATTCCAAATAATAACCATGGCGCTGCTGCCCCAAGCGCTAAACCAAACAGGAAATTATCTCTTTTAAATATTTTCTTCATGTGTGTCTCTCTCTGTCTTTAAAGGTCAAAGTCTGCCTGTCTTCGAGACATCCCGCGTCATCCTGAGGAACGAAGTGTCTCGAAGGAAGCGGGACTCCTCAGACTGACGGCAGACAATGATATTGTGAAATTTATTGTTCATGGCTATTTCATTCTTCAAAGTCTTTCAGTTGCGGAATTGCATGATGCGCTGTAAAATCATACTGCACGGGAACCACAGAGATGTAACCGTTCTTCAACGCCCATTCGTCCGTGTCCTTACTTTTATCATCATTGATAAATTCGCCTGTAAGCCAATAATAATTTTTGTGATGCGGGTCTGTGCGCACATCATAATCATCAGCCCAATAAGCATGCGCCTGGCGGCAAACCTTTACACCTTTTATTTTCTTTATAAGCGGGATGTTCACATTAAGGCATGTACGCGCAGGCAATCCCTGCATTAGAACTTTCTTCGTAACAGATAAAATATAGTTGTCTGCCGGTGTAAAATCAACATCAAAATGATAATCAAGGATGGAGAAACCTATGCTCGGGATGTCTTCAATGGAGCCTTCAACAGCGGCTGACATAGTGCCCGAATAAATAACATTAATGGATGAATTGGAGCCATGATTGATGCCTGATACAATAAGGTCGGGCTTGCGCTTTAATATCTTGCATATAGCCAGTTTCACGCAATCAACGGGTGTGCCGCTGCAACTGTATTCCGTGCCCTCTCCGTCAATTATCACTTTATCCAATCGCAAAGGTGTTGAAATGGTAATGGCATGTCCCATGCCCGATTGCGGACGGTCGGGGGCGACAACCAATACATCGCCCAGTGTTTGCATAAGTTTAATCAGGTGCCTTATGCCCGGCGCCATTATTCCATCGTCGTTGGTAATCAGGATAACGGGCTTCCCGGCTTTCTTTTTTATGTTCCCCATGTTGCTTTCCTTAATGCAACAAAGATAATCTGATTTTTGATACAGATTAATTTTCGAAAACAGAAATGATAAGTAAAGTGGTTAAACTGTTAAATGGATTAATGGTTGTGGGTAGATTGCTCAGATGTTTTTTAAAGGGAACACTGATGATGCCGATTGATCGGCACAGGCTACTGAAAATACTGATTTAAACTGATTTTTAAAAAAGGTAACCACAAAGGACACTGAGAAGTCACAGAGGCTCACAGAGAGAATGATTTATTTACTGAACAGATTTGAATAAAAAGATGAAGGAAGGATAAACTAATTTTCTAAGCATTTTTCATCTTTTGAAACTACGTCATCATTTGAAATTGTTTTACCGGCTTTGTATTCCGAAAGGCTTTCATTAATTATGGTTTTTTCAAAATCCGAAAGTTTGTACAGGGTTGCATCGGCTCCTTTACTTAAAATACTGTATAAATAATTGAGAAGCTCATTATCGGTGGTGTTTAGTACCTGCCTGATTATGCTGTTTTGTAATTCAATCCGTGTCATAATACTAATTTTATACAAACTTAATGATTTTTTAAAAACACTCAAATAATGATGATAACAATTATTAATGTTGACTGATTCCTATATTATGTTGATGATTGAAGCAATGCTAAGTTAGGTGCTGGCGAACTGGTCTGTAGTGTCAATGAATGCACAGTCGTAAGGGTTAAACAGTCAATTGTCAAAGATAAGTATTTTGTTTGGGGTGGAGAGTGCGAAAGCGTTTAAATTTTTACAGAAGGGAGGGACTTTTAGTCTGCCGAGAATGAGTTATAGCTGATAAAGGGCAAAAAATGGAAAGCTTATTTGCAGCCCCTTCGACAAGCTCAGGGCAGGCTCCACACTCAATTAAGATAAAAGGGCTGCAAATGTGCTTTACATTGTGCTGTGGGACTATTAGAAAGGGTTTGATAAATCGGAGAGCTATCTGAATAGTTCGGGGAGATGTTTGAAAAGCTCGGGAAGGAGTTTGAAAAGCTCGGGTAAGTGCCATAATAGTTCGGGAAGTGGTTTCAATAGTTCGGGAAGTTGCTTCAATAGTTCGGGAAGGTGTCTAAATAGTTCGGGATGATGTCTCGGTAGTTCGGGGTGATGTCTCGGTGGTTCGGGGTGATGTCTCGGTGGTTCGGGGCGGAGTCTCGGTAGTTCGGGGCGGAGTCTCGGTAGTTCGGGGTGGAGTCTCGGCAGCTCGGGAAGACGTTTTAAAAGCTCGGGGCGGCATCTCGGTAGTTTGGGGCGGCATCTCTGTGGTTCGGGAAGGTATCTCGGTGGTTCGGGAAGGTGTCTCGGTTGCTCGGGATGGTGTCTCGGTTGCTCGGGAAGAGATCTCGGTTGTTCGGGAAGAGATCTCGGTTGTTCGGGAAGGTATCTCGGTTGTTCGGGATGGTGTCTAAGTAGTTCGGGGAAACATCTCGGTAGCAAGGAGAGGTATTTTATTTATTTATTTGTTTTGTTAATTTATTTTGTAATTTAGCCACGATAACTTAAAAAATATCTACAATGACGAATGAACAGTTTAACTTTTTAGATATGGTTGAAGCCGACCTTACAATACTTCAACAATATAATGCGATTGTTACTGGGAATATAAAACTGTCGGCAATAGTAACCGCTGTGAAAAATACTCATTCGTCGATTTTATTAACGGCGGGAATACAATCGTCAATAAATAAAGGGCCTACTGCTACTAAAAGGAGTTTGTTGATAGATGCTGCAACTAAAGCTGACCATGTTTGCAGCGGAGTAAAAGCATACGCTGATGATATAAATGATGAAACATTATTGGGTACAATGCATTATACTTATAATTCGCTGATAAAAGATAAAACAAACCAGTGTTTAGTAGATATGCAGGCTATTCATGATAAAGCTGCAACAATTGCTATTGCTTTACTTTTGCCGTTTAACGTGGTTGCAGCGGATTTAACGGATTTACAGACTGCTATAACTGCTTATGCTACCGGAGCACCACAGAAAAGGGCTTTGGTAGTGAATACATCGGTTGCCACTACGCAACTGGCTCCATTATTTACTTTACAAAGAAAACAACTGAAAAAGTTAGATCATATAGTAAGTACTTTTAAAAAGAGCCAACTTACATTTTGTGAAAGTCATTTTGCTGCCCGCAAGATTGTTAATTTGGGCAAAGGTAAAATGGCAGAGGAATTGCATTTAATGCCTAAACATTTTGAGGCTATTTTTGGGAAGAAATTTATGGTAGGGGATACTTTTACGGTGAGAAATCACAGTAAATATGTTGCAGAGGTGTATTTGAGCGATATAACAACGGCGTTGCCTACAGTAAACGGGGTTAAAATTCCTTCGGATACGGAATTGAAACTTGAGGTTGGGAAGGATTTTGGCGGTGTTTTCGGGCATTGGCTTATAGTGGATAACCCGAATGCATTGGATGATGTTCATATAACAGTTATACTGGCTCACGGGAAAAGCCATAGTTCGGCTGTGGTTGTGGGGAATGTAACGGGATAAAAAAGTAGGCAGTCTTCAGTAGGCAGTAGGCAATAAAAAAAGTAAGCAGTAAGCAGGGGCAGGAGGCAGTCATTCACAGTCATTACGCTGCGCTGTCATTAAGTCATTAGTAATCGGTAATCGGTGAACGGTAATCGGTGAACGGAAAAAAGTAGGCAGTTGGCAGTATGCAGTAGGCAATAAAAAATAAAGAAACGTTACGGGGGACTGTGGCGTTTTTTTTTATTCTTTTATAAACTTCTTAACCATCATTGAAG
Source organism: uncultured Bacteroidota bacterium (assembly GCA_963831005.1). Classification (GTDB taxonomy): domain Bacteria; phylum Bacteroidota; class Bacteroidia; order Bacteroidales; family CG2-30-32-10; genus CAWHOW01. The sequence continues at coordinate 202,350 of CAWHOW010000007.1, read as the reverse complement.
CAATACAATTTATGGATAGGAAGCTATTTCAATATATCTTTAGCTTTAATGCGGATAATATGACCGTCATGGCAATAGATCAACTCTCCATTCTCTTTGCTTTTTTTCTCAATCAGTCGCAGAAAGGATAATTCAATACCTTTTAGAATTTTTGCCCGTAAGGCAGAAGTGTTATTTTCCATATTCAATTTGGTTTATTTTTGCCCATGTTTCATTATCATGTATTTGCTTTTCTATGTTGGAATTTCCTTCAGCTATGAATTTGAAAGGATTTTCGGAATTGTCAATAATCATCCAATAGTCTGATACCGGAATATATAAATTAAACAAATTTTTAACTCCGCTATAATAACGTCTTTTGATTATATCAACTGGTATATCATGTCCACCTTCAAGAACCCGGGTTTTGACTCTTTCGACAGCTAAATCGGGGGAATTAAGCCAAAAAAAGACTAAAGTAATGAAGTAACCTGATTCCTTAGCCTTTATAATTGTATTAACGTAACTTCTGGTTGATAAAGTAGTTTCAAATGCAAATTCGGATTTATGTTTGATTAATTCTTTAATTCTGCGCAACATCAGCCGCCCTGCATCAATAGCTGCTTTGTCGGATTGGAATGGTGAAAGTCCGCGGGCAATTTCATCGGCATTAACAAATTCCCTGCAATCAAGCATATCAGGAAGGACAGTATATGAAGCAGTTGTTTTTCCTGCTCCATTTGGGCCTGCTATAATAAATAAATTCTGCATTTGTAATATTTACCACAAAAGTAACTATTCTTTTATAAACTTCTTTGTCACCATGTTTCTGTCTGTCACCACATCCACAACATACACTATTAATTACCATAACTATTTATCCGATATATGCAATTTACACCTCTTGTATAGTCATAAGGTAGTGTTAGTTTTTGTAATGTATCAACTTGCTTAAATATCAACCCGATATTCTTGGCATACATTTCTGTCATATATTTATAATACACCAGATTATTTGTATCGCATTCTTGAATAACAGTTACTGTCGAATCGAATGTAGAACCATTTATGGTATATGGTTCATTAATGTTGTTATATACGTAATCAAGCTCTCCCAATGTATTATACGCATTTCCATTCCACGTTTTCCCTTCAACGGGTGGAAATGATAATTTAATAAACCTAATGTTTTCTTCAACTCTTTCGGCGGTTGTAGTTGTGAGGTTAGATGCCCATACTTCGGCAAGATTCCAAGCGGTTGAATCTGTGCATTTATATCTTTCTATGCGTTGTGTCGGTCTATTCTGAAGGTCAAGGTATGTCGAAGCTATTAATTCCTTTATTTTATAATGATAAGTTATTACAGTACCAGTAAAGTCATTGTAATATGTAGAATCTACATCATAAGTAACCCAATGTCCAATGTTTGTCGGATAATAGTTATGTGATAAATCAATTGGAGTAACAATCTCATGTTTGCATGATAAAGTGCAAATAAGAAGAAGAAAATTGAAAGAAATATATTTAAGTCGTCTTGTCATTTACAAATCTATGTTATTTTTTTACGCCTTGTGCATAACGACCAGCATTGCTTGCAGTGGCGGACTGGTATTAAATAACAGAAAACAGTTAACAGCTAACAGTAAATAGCAAATTGAAAAACTAAATATAAATAAATATTTTCTCTTTTCTGTCATCTGTTTGCTGTTTGTTGACGTGTCCGCCTTGCTATTCCCTGATAGCTATCAGGGTACACTGCGCTGCAACGTCAACCACCCGCCATTGAAGCAATGCTAAGTTGGCTGCCGTGCTTAGTCAATCTGTATTTTCAACTGTTGTCTCCAAATTACTATACTACTTATTAGAAAGCATACCTTGCAAGTCCTTAATTTTATCTTGCATTGATTTAATTTCCGTATTCTTTGAGTCAATCTTTGCTAATTGATTCTTCTCATTTGCAGCAGCGTCGTCAAAAGCTTTACTCGCATCTTTTCCGCTCCAGAATTTCCAGCTTTATCAATCCAACCATAGCTACCACCAGTTGATACTCTTGCTCTAACAGTCGAAAGTCTTGTTTTAATGTAGAGATAGTCCGGGTCATTATTTAAAGCAGTCAATTCATCCTGTGCTTTTGCAAGCTTTACTTGTAGCTCACTTATTTTATTTGAAATACCAGAATCCTTTTCTTTGTCTTGTGCTTTTACTGCTGCTGCAACTAATGAATCATCATGAGCTTTTTGTAGTCTTGCTTTTTCGTCTGCACTTGGTCCACAGGAAACAAATGTCAGCGAAACAAATGTCATAAGAATAAAAATTACTTTTTTCATAATTGTCTTTGTTTTGATTGGTTAATATTATGTTGAATTTAATTTATAATAAGCATTGCAGCCAACTTGTGCATTGCTGCTATTATATTGAAGCAATGCTACCAACGTAGGCTGCATTGCTTCACTTTTTAATGTTTTTACTCATCCGTTTACAATCATTTATAAACAATTAAAACCGGATATTATTTTTTTCAAATTTACATTTATTTTCATATCCAACTTTAAAAGCTTGCTTTTACTCAATAGCAATCCACAAACAAACAATTAAACCTTGTTTTCAATTACAAAAAATACAATTTTTACTTCAAATCATATTTTTATAATCTCGGGCAGATTCACATAGTTTATAAATTTAGGTTTTTCAAAGGCTGTAAAATACTGCCCGAACTCGGGGCGGTATTTTTGCATCAGCCTTTGCATAATGCCGCTTTCCCATGCCTTGCTTATGGAAAGGCAGGCACAGCCTTCGCCTTTAGCGTTCCTGTAAAAACAGTTGATCCGCACCCCATGTTTAACAATGGCTATTTCGTTAGTGCTGTAGCCATTTGAGGTAAGCGCCATTTCAATTTGCTGGTTGCTGAAGCCCATAGCCTTCAGCACAAAACTGCGCTGCAAAAGTTCGGTGAACTCTTTACAGCCATTACTTTCATTTTGTTCCATATTTTTGTTTAAAGACTAAAGGTACTATATTATCGGGCATAAACCTATAGCCATGTCATATATTTACCACTGCATGTTAAATATTTTCTGTATATTTTTGCAAAGTACATTTTCAACAGGCTTTGTTTTAAGAATAAAATTTAAAACTCATTAATGCTCCCAACTGAAAACAATATAGAATTCAATAATACCGTTGCATGAACAGGAGTTTTCAGAACGGAGCTGATGATTTTCAAAACGAAAATCAAAGGTTTCAAGAGAAAAAATAAAAGTATCGGAACGAAAAGCAAAAGTTTCAGGAGATAAAGCAAAAGTTTCGGAACGAAAAGCAAACATTTTGGAGCGAAAAGCAAACATTTCAAATTGAAAAGCAAAAATTTCGAAATATAAAACAAACGTTTCGGTACAAAAGGAGAACCCAATAATAGAAAAAGTATAAGTTTCAGAACGAAAAGTAAAAGTTTCAGGAGATAAAGCAAAAGTTTCGGTACGAAAAGTAAAAGTTTCGGAACGAAAAGTAAAAGTTTCGGAACGAAAAGCAAAAATTTCAGAATCAAAAGTCAATATAATATTAACAATTAAAAAAATTATTTATGTCAAATGGAAAAAATTACATCCCGCGCAGCATTAAGTTGTTCGATTTGTACCTGGCAAGGATTTGCGCTTACCTTATTCTCGGTACACCAACCAATGCCACTCGTTTCAACTGGACTGCCGCTAATTTAGCAGCTATGCAAAATTTCCTTACGCTCTGGACACCGCTGCATACTCAATACACCAATAAAAAAGGCGGTTACATGCCGGTGATCAGGACAAAATTGTTTGCCATTATTTCAAACGCGGTGGCTTACGCGCAAACCAATAAGCTGATTGAGCTTGTAATGTCCACCGTTAGCCTTAATGCCGACGATTGTGTAGCATTCGGCTTGCCCGAAAAACTTGTAATTGTGCCTACCGGTCAGAAACCTATAATCAAAATTAAAGAGGCTGATAAAACCATTATAACTTCTGAAGCTGTATATCCCAAGCTGATCCCTATAGTGGGCGGTTTTGTGCATATTAAGGGTTATACCGAAAAAGCGCAAAGCGGACGCCCGCACAAACTTAAAGGTTTCGACCTGCTCGAATTTTCAGCGGCAGTTTTTTATTCAACGGCTACAGCGCTTCCAGGCAATGCAGATGATGCAAGGATGCTTATAGGGCATTCGTCAAAGTCAAGCTTTATCCTTGCTACCGCCGCCATGACAAATAATTTAACTGCCATAGCCGCCGGTTCGGCAACTCCGCTGAAAGAAGCTATCTTCTTTTTCCGCTGGGCAAAAAGCAAGCATCCCAACCTTGATGGTCCGTGGAATGGGCCGTTTACAACACCGCTGTTATAACTATTTCTTTTTATACCCTATCCCCAACCCTTCCCCTCTCTATAAATAAAGAGGGGAGCATAAAAAGTCCCTTCTCTACTATTAGAGAAGGGATTTAGGGATGAGTATCAAAACAAAAAATAGGGAATTTTATTAGAGTGGTTAGTTTACAACACCCCTGTAATAAGAGATAATATTAAATTCTAAATTCAAAGCCCCAAATTCCATAAGAATCTTGGGGCTTTTGATTTGAGGCTTGAGACTTGGGATTTTCTTTTATTTATCTTTCTTAGCCATATTCAGAGGAACAACCCCTGCCATTTCGCCAATAATATTTACAAGTTCGCTTCCTGTAGGAATAACAATTTTCGCATTGTTAGCCAGCGATGCTTCCAGCGTATCCAGTTTTTTCATCAATTGAGCATTTCCAATAAAATATTTATCGGCTGCTTCATTCACCAGCTTTATCGCTTCGGCTTCACCTTCAGCATGCAGAATTTTCGATTGCTTGTATCCTTCGGCTTCTTTTATCTTTGCTCTTTTTGTTCCATCGGCAACAGTTTCCGCTGCAGTTGCATAGTCAATAGCCGCTATCTTTTCGTTTTCGGCTTTTACTACTTTGTTCATGGTTTCCTGTACATCCTTTGGAGGATCTATCTCTTTTAATTCGGTACGTACTATCTCTATTCCCCAGTTATGAGTTTCAAGAAGCAGAATTTTATGTAATTCCGAATTTATTTTACCTCTTTCGCTATTGGCCGACTTTAATGTAAGCGTACCGATAATATTTCTTAATGTGGTGCGGGCAAGGTTCACAATTTGCCACTTATAATTGTTTACATTATAAATTGAACTTTTCACATTGTCTTCATCCGGTTTTACTTTAAAATAGATCTGCGCATCCACGCTTGCATTCAGGTTGTCGTTGGTAATTATTTCCTGCGATTCAACATTTACCATACATTCGGTAACGTTAACCTGGTACATTTTTTCTATTACAGGAATTATCCAGTGAAAGCCTGCGTTTGCAAAACGATGATATTTCCCAAGCCGTTCAACCAGTCCTCTTTCTGTAGGTCTTACAATACGTACACCTGCAAAGAAAATAAATATTACTGCTGCTACTACATAAATCCAAGCATTCATTTTAACCTCCTGTTTTAAAAATTAATAAATAATATTCGATAAAGGTACTCATAATTTTGATAATGAAATATATATTTTGCATGGAGAAATCATTATATACACTGAAAGAACTTACTGCTAGTTCTTTGGCTTTTCATCTGTTTTTGGAGGAGGAGGAGGAGGCGTAGAAGTATCAGTTGTCTTGGCAGGCTTAACTTTCTTTATTCTTTTAGGCTGCTTTGTTTGTGTTGTATCCTGCTTGTTGCGGGGTGCATTTTGTTTCACCTGTTGCGAAGGTTGCTGTTTAGAAGGTTGAACGTTTTGCTGAACAGGAGCCGGTTGTTGATTTACCGGCTGGGTGTTTGGCTGAACCTGCTTTGGCTGCTGATTGACCGGCTGATTGTTTTGCTTCACAGGTTCCGAAGGCTGCTGCTTTATTGGTTGTATTGTTGCTTTCTGCTGAACCGGTTGCGGTTTGATAACCGGGTTTGCTTTTGAAGATTTTGTTTCGGTAGTTCTTTGCGATAATGGTTTTACATTTTTAATATCTTCCACTTTCACAGGAGCAGGTTTAACGCCATTTTCAGGAGTTTTTTGTACCTGCGGACGATATAATGAAAGCTGATTATTGCTCATCTGCTGTCCGGGTTTATTGCTGGCGGTAATAGGAACGGCTGTAACAGGTTTACCTGTATGTTGTGATACATCTGCCGGATTTGGTCCTGAATTGTATGTTACATTGCTTGTTTTATCTGTATATGAATTATTGATTACCGTAGTATTGTTAATGATAGTAACATTATTCGAAGGTGTTTCATAGTAATTATAGCTGTTTGGGTATCCATAATAATTGCAGCTTACAAACGTCCACTGGTTGTAAGGCACATTATAGCCATTGCTATATGCCATTTCATAGCTAACGCCCGGTCCTATCGGCGTCCATCCGTAATAATTCGGAGAACCCCTCCATGCAACCCAGCCCGGCCCCCACTGATAACCGGGAACCCATATAGGTCCATAAATAGCATCGGTGTACCATGTACCATAGTGAAAAGGCGCCCACCCCCAGGGGAAATTAGAAAACCATGTCCATCCTGCATCAGTATATACCCAGTAGCCATCAGTAACATAAGGAGCAAAGCCAGGTTCGGCATTTGGTATCCAAACATAACCAAAGTCGGGATTCAGTATCCATGTTCCATAAGGGCTTAATTCATCATAAAAAACCTGAAAATTGACGGGTTCCTGTGCGGTAGCTTTCTCTGGTGTTATCAATGCACATGCACCAAGAATAATGGATAGACAAAGAAGTTTGATTTTAATTTTCATTGGGCAAATTTTATCGGGTGAATACAACATCAAAGGTAATAATATTAAGTCTTCAATTATCCTAATGTTCAATTAAATTACCAATACCTTTGCTCCATACGATGAGCCTTTCTTTAAATCCAACAAGGCTTTATTGGCATCTTCAAGCGGGTAAGTAACAATGGTTGGCCTTAAATTCATTTTAGCCGCTATAGGAAGAAATTCTTCAATATCCCTTGCCGTGATATTAGCCACCGTTTTTATTTCTTTTTCCATCCACAAATGTTGCTGATAATTCAAATTCAGCAAATAATCCTTGTCCTTATCTTCTTTTCGGATGGCATTAATTACAAGCCTTCCACCGGCTTTCAAAAGTTTTAACGATTCCACCACAGGCTTCCAGGCGGGAGTCGTATCAATAATGCAATTCGAAAGTTCAGGCGGCTTTGATGAAGTATCTCCTGCCCAATCAGCGCCCAGTGACAATGCAAACTTCTGTTCGTTTTCATTTCTTGAAAACACAAACACTTTTAATGAAGGATAAAGATATTTGGCAAGCTGCAGCACCTGGTGGCCGGAAGCGCCAAAGCCTGTTAAACCTAATGTATCTCCATTCTTAATATTAGCAAGCCTTAAAGAACGATACCCTATTGCGCCTCCACATAATAAAGGGGCCGCTTCAGCACCCGTAAATCCATCAGGAATTATAAATGCCGAACTTTCCGGCACGCAAATATATTCGGCATAACCGCCGTTTACATCCCTGCCTGTTGCCATGAATGAAGAACAAAGATTTTCCAAACCGTTCATGCAATATTCGCATTTACCACAAGCTGAATAAAACCATCCTACTCCTACCCTGTCGTTAACTTTATATTTTGAAACTGCTTTTCCTTTATCCACAATAATGCCAACAACCTGGTGGCCCGGAATTATAGGAAAGAATAAAGGTGTAATGCGTCCTTCTATCTCATCAAGCTCTGTATGGCATACTCCACATGCTTTAACTTTTATTAGTATTTCCTTTTCTTTTGGAATTGGTATAGGAACTTCTGTAACCTTTAATGGGTTCTCTTCTTTATCAAGCAAAGTAACTGCAGGTAAGATCATTGCTTTCATAACCGATTATTTTTATGTAAAATTAATCATCTTTTTATGCAATTTTAAAATTCCTGCATCTTATTATCGAAACTAAAAACTTATAACGATGAAAAAAATCACATTATTATCCATTATGGTCCTTTTCACTATGCTGAGAGCACAGGCTGATGAGGACAAAACATCTGTTAGATCAGAGATCACAGGAGTAACCGTATTTCTTAGCGGTGCACAGGTAACCCGCACAGCTTCGGCTATATTGCCAACAGGGCAAAGCTACCTGGTATTTGAAGGACTTTCACAATACGTAAATCCAAACAGTGTACAGGTAAAAGGAATGGGTGATTTCACCATTCTTTCCGTATCCTCTCAAATAGATTATATGAAAACACAGAATAAGCCAAAAGAGGTGCTTATGCTTGAAGACTCGCTTGAATCGTATAACACTCAGTTGGAGTACCAAAATGGATTAATTGAAATTTACTCAGAAGAAAAGAATATGATACTCGCTAACAAATCAATTGGCGGAACAACAGTGGGTGTTAAGATAGATGATTTGAAAGCTGCAGCCGAATTTTTCAGGACAAGACTAAGTGATATAAAATCAAAAGAACTCGCCACTAATTCAAAGATAAAAAAACTCAAGGAAAATGTTTCACAGGTAACACTTCAATTGTCACAACTTAATGCAAAACGTAGCATCCCTACAAGCGAAATAATTGTTGCAGTTACTTCAAAAGCCAGGACAAATGTAAGTTTTGAAATATCATATACGGTAACAGGTGCTAGCTGGACACCATCTTATGATCTGCGTGCAACAGATACTAACAATCCCATTGCTCTTAATTATAAGGCGAGTGTTTACCAGACAACGGGCGAAGACTGGAAAAATGTTAAGCTTAAACTATCTACAGGGAACCCTCAGCAAAACGGAACAAAACCTTCGCTTTACCCATGGTATCTTTATGTCTATAACACATACAATGATTATCGTTCCAGCAATGCTCCAATGAGTCTTGGTAAAGAATCGAAAAAGGAAGATTCAGCAAGAGGGGAAGGCGAAATGCAAAACAACAGTATTGCTGCTCAAACTTCAGCTTATTATACAACAATTAACACTAATGCCACGAATTTTGAATTCGACATCAGTCTTCCTTACACTATAAATTCTGATGGAAAGACAACTATTGTTGGAATACAGGATTACACCCTACCTGCCACCTACCAGTATTATTGTGCTCCCAAGCTTGATCCAACAGCATACCTTCTTGCAAAAGTAACTGGATGGGAAGATTACAACCTGCTTTCGGGTTATATCAACCTTTATTTTGAAGGAACTTATGTGGGCAAATCCTACCTCGATGTAAAGAATACAAGAGATACACTTGATGTGTCGTTAGGCAGGGATGAAAATATAGTTGTAGAAAGGAAAAAACAAAAAGAATATAACACTAACCAGTTTATAGGAGCTAATCGCAAGGTTGCATTTGCATGGGAAATAAATGTAAGAAACAAAAAGAAAACTCCAATTACAATTGTTGTAGAAGATCAGTTACCACTCAGTACAGACAAGCAAATTGAAATTGAACAAGACGAAACTTCCAATGCAAAATACGATGAAACCACTGGTTTCTTATCGTGGAAACTTAACATGAAGAGTGCCGAAACACAAACAATTAAATTCTCTTATTCAGTGAAATATCCGAAAGATAAAAATGTAAATGTTGAATAAATAAAAAAGGCTGCGGGTTCGCAGCCTTTCTTTTTAACTTCTATTTTGTCAACTAAATGTTTTGATTGAAATTTACAGTTTTAATTAAAATTTCATAAGTTCATCATAAAGTAAGCAGGTAGGTAAACCCATAACATTAAAATAAGAACCTTCAATTCTTTCGATGGCCATATAACCTATCCACTCTTGGGCGCCGTAGGCGCCCGCTTTATCATAAGGCTTATAATTCTCAACATAAAAGGTAATCTCTTCCTTTGAAAGTTCTTTGAAATAAACTTTTGTCAAAGCATAAAATGACTTTGTTTTGTTCTTTGTTTTCAGGCAAACACCAGTGATCACTTCATGCATATTGCCTGAAAGTTGTGTAAGTATATCAACGGCATCATTATAATCTTTGGGCTTATTTAGCACTTTATTATTTATCCACACAATAGTATCGGCAGTTATCACAAGTGTGTCATTATTCAGTTCTCCATCAAAGGCAGTTGCTTTTAATTCGCAAAGATGCAGGGCTATTTCTTCCTTCTTTAAATGGGAAGGATATATTTCTTCCACATCTTTTATCCTCACATCAAAAGGAATATCAAGCCCTTTTAACAGCAAATGCCTTCGCGGCGAACGAGAAGCAAGAATGATATGATGGTTTTTATATTTTTCGTGAATCATGAACTATATATTTGTTATGATTTTTTAATTGTTATATATTTTATTTAAGCAAGATTATGTTCTGAAGGAAATTAGCAACATCGACAGAACTCCAGCCACCATGATAAACTTTGTCAAGTTACTCAGAAAGCTATAATCATCCTTATTTCTTGATTTCAGTATCATATAAATCAGGTATAAAAAAGGCATTATAACTACTAGAACCAGATAACAGGAAACAAATATCCATTGTCTAACAAATGCAAAATTGAAGGAAATGTATAACAATACAGCTATAAGAACAGCAGCCAAAACAGCCAATGTAGTTCTTGTATTTTTTTCTCCGGCAACTACAGGAATTGTTGAACATCCGCACTTCCTGTCGCCCGCAATATCTTCCAGATCTTTAATAATCTCACGAATCATAGAGGTTCCGAATGCAAATAGTATATAGCTCCATACTAAAAAATTCATCAAATTAAGATTAGTGTGAACAAATTGCCCACTGCACCACAAAGCATAATTTTCAAATAGCCATACAACAAAAATTGTCATTGCTGTAGCGAAGGAAACAATAATATTTCCAATCAGCATATATGCTTTGTATTTCATTGCATACATCCAGAGAAGCATGGAAATTACAATATTAATAGCTCCGAACTTAATGTTTCCTACCTTGTAACTCACATAAAAACCAATTATAATGGCAATGATATTAAGTACAGTATGCAGCGACATGGCTTTACGCCTTGAAACAAACCTTCCTACTATGATTTTGTCAGGTTTGTTGATCCTGTCAATACGTATATCAAAATAATCATTAATAGCATAGCCAGCTGCGGCAATAAGAAGAGTGGATAATACAAGCAAAGCAAAATCAAGGTGACTCAATACTGGAGTATTTTTTTCAATTTTAAATATCGGGAACAGTATAAAATACCTGAAAAGATATTGTGTTAATGCAATAAGAATAAGATTTGGATATCGAAGCAGTTTTAAAATATTAATCATTGACTGAATGTTTTCGGGAATATTTATTACTAGTTGACTTCATAACTTACCATATAAAAGCAGATTCTCCGTCGAACCACTTTCCCTGCACTTTTAACACTTGTTCTATCACGTCACGCACACAGCCTTCACCACCATTTAGATTGGAAATATAAGCAGCCTCTGATTTAATTTCTTCTGATGCATTAGCAGGGCATGCAGCAATACCTGCCATTTTCATTAAAGGATAATCAGGAATATCATCGCCCATAAAAAGAACTTCTTCCGTTTTGCACTTATTCTTTTTTAGGTAATTGTTGTAAGTATCAATTTTATCACATACGCCCATAAAGACATCATGCACATCTAGCGCCTCAAAACGCTTTACAATTGCTTCAGAACGTCCGCCGGAAATAATAGCTACCTTATACCCTTTTTTAATTGCATACTGCATGGCATATCCATCCCTGACATTTGCCGTTCTTAAACCTTCACCATCATTCATTAAGATCACTTTACCGTCTGTAAGTACGCCATCATAATCAAAAATAAATGTCGAGATATGTTTTAGCTTTTCTTTGTAATTGCTCATTCTGCAATACCTTTTAATATTTTTTTGCAATCATTTCACTTAACATACTGTAAAATTCCTTGTAATCTGATTTTTTCAGCATTTCCAAATGCTGATTTATTACATTCTCATCTTTCCTGCGTGCAGGGCCTGTCTGGGCTTCATATGTGCCCATATCCATTATCTTTTTCGCTGTTTCAAGAATAAGCGGTTTAAGTATGTCAAATGGGATTTCTGATTCTTTTATTATTTCTTCGGCTATACTGTACATTTGATTTGTAAAGTTAGAAGCAAAAACAGCAGCAAGATGGATTATCTTTCTTTTGGGAGAATCAACATATCTTACATCAGTCGTAAATGAGCGGGCAAGATCTTCAAGCAATGCAAGGTTTTCTTCCTTATTGGCTTCCACGCAAACAGGAATGCTTAAAAAATCAACTTTTCTGTTTTTGGATAAGGTTTGCAGAGGATAGAAAACACCTATATTCTCAGACACATTCTCCAGTATTTCAATTGCATGAATCCCGGAAGTGTGCACAACCAGGCTTTTCCCCAGTCCCAGGTTTTTAACAATCTCTGGAACTTCAGAGTCGGAAACAGAAATAATATATATATCTGCTCCCTTGTCTATTTTATTAAAATCGCTTGTAAAACCTGCATTAACAATTGAAGCAAGTTCTCTGGCTGAACTTTCTGTCCGGCTATAAACTTGTAATACTTTTCTTCCTGTATCTTTAAATCCTTCGGAAAGCTTACAAGCTACGTTTCCTGCACCAATAAAAACTATGGAAGAAATGGTGTTTGTTTTCATCAGCTTAACAGATTTTAATTAATCTCTATTGGCTCACTTTGGAACAACAGAAAGAACGGGAATCTTAGATTCACTTATAATATCACTGGCATTTGAGCCAAGAAATCTGTCACGTAAATTAACCTCCTGTTGTGTCATGATCATGATCAGATCGCCATCCGACTCATAAGCGTATTCAAGAATAAAAGAAGTAAGGCCGCCTATTGCCCTGTCACCATGAATAATTTTAGCAGTTGTATAAATGTCTCTTTTTTCAATAAATTCTTTAACCTGCTTCAATTGCTCATTCAGGTGATTTACTACTTCGGGCTCGCCTGTCAACAACACCGATACAATACGAATAGTAGAATTATAATATTTAGCAATTTCAATAGCTCTTGCAACTTTCTGTTGTGTATCTTTAGTAAGGTCAAGAGGAAGTATTATAGTATCAAAATGTTCGCGAATGTTAGTTCCGTTAAAAGTAAGCACAGGACATGGAGCTTCTTTTATCACCTTAGATGTATTTGAACCTATAAATGTTTTTTTATAATCAGGGTCTGAACTATTTGTTGCCATCACAATAAAACGCGCATAAATATCTTTTGCAACTTGCAAAATCCGATCAGAAACCTTTCCGTTAACAATTAATGGATTAACTTTAATCCATGAGTTTTTAGAAGCACTCTCGGAAATTTGTCGAAGCCTTGCAAAACAACTTTCTTCATAATCTGCTTTTTCCTTTTCTGATGGTTCTTTGGAGAAAAGTCCGAAAGTAAGGTCAAGACCACTTTCGGGAATAACATAAAGCAAGGTTATTTCTACATTTAGCAACTGAGCAAGAGCATACGCCTGCTCAAGTGCCAGCAGTGATTGTTCTGAAAAATCTGTAGGGACAAGTATATTATTGTAATGTCCTTTCATTTCTATGTATAGTGCCTTAAAATATTAAATTGCTCAAACAATAAATTCTTTAAATTTGCAACTTGAATCTGGCTGCAAAATAACATAATTTGTTCAAATTAATCTAATAACATGAAAAAAATTGCTGATTCGGAATTAATTCTTAATCCTAATGGAAGTGTATACCATTTAAGCCTTCGGACTGAGAATATTTCCGATATTATCTTAGTTGTAGGTGATCAGGGGAGAGTTAAAACTATTTCCAAGTATTTTACTAATATTGAATGCCATATTCAGAACAGGGAATTTGTAACACAAACAGGTACATATAATGGAAAGAGGATTACTGCTCTTTCAACTGGGATTGGAACTGATAATATTGATATAGTTGTAAACGAACTAGATGCTCTTGTTAATATCGACCTTGAGAAACGTGAGATAAAGGAGAAACATACCAGCCTCAATATTATCCGGCTTGGAACTTCGGGTGCATTGCAGGGAGATATTCCTGTTGACGATTTTGTAATATCAGAATACGGGCTTGGCTTCGATGGCTTACTTAATTTCTATCAAACCGATAAAAATATTTATGATGAAGGAATTACCGAAGCTTTCATCAAACATACTGCATGGGGAGCAAAACTTGCCAGACCATATACTGTTAAAGCTTCAGAAGAACTGATGAAGAAGCTTGGTGATGGTTTATTCAAAGGGATCACGGCTACTGCTTCCGGATTCTATGGGCCTCAGGGAAGGCAATTACGCATTGTTCCTGCTGATCCAATGCTGAATGAAAAGATGGAAACTTTTAGTTATAAGGGACTCCGCATTACTAATTTTGAAATGGAAACTTCGGCTCTTTATGGACTTGGCGCAATTTTAGGACATAAAACAGTTACAATTTGTACTATAATAGCTAACAGGGTAAGCAAACAATATAGCAAGGATTATCATCCTGCTGTCGAAAAAATGATTCAAACTGTTCTTGACAGAATCACAGTATAACACATATTATAATGGATCAGAAAGATGAGCGTGAAATAAAAGCTCTTATCAGCCTGACAGATGAACCGGATGAAGGTATCTTTGAAGAGATAGCCGACAAAATATTTTCATATGGGTCTAATGCTGTTCCTTTCCTTGAAGAAAGATGGGAAAATTCTTTTGATCCTGCGATGCAGCAGCGCATCCTAAACATTATTCATAAAATTCAATACGATACTATAATAAATGATCTTGGGAATTGGGTGAAATTCGGTTCACATAACCTTTATGTAGGTTATATGCTCATTACCCGATTTCAGTACCCCGAGGTAAAAGAAGAGGAAATTAAAAGCAAACTTGAAGAGATCAAACGCGATATATGGCTTGAGCTTAACGAAGGTCTTACTGCACTTGAAAAGATAAAAGTTATTAATCACATCTTTTATGATGTTCATGGTTTCAGCGGGAATACTGCTAATTTTCATGCCCCGCAGAATTCCTATCTTAACACACTGCTCGAAACCCATAAAGGTAACCCGCTATCACTCGGATTGCTGTATATCATCATTGCCCAGCAGTTACACCTGCCTGTTTTCGGGGTGAACCTTCCAGAGCATTTTGTTTTGGCATATACCAATGAACTTGCTGCGGAAAAACTCAGCTTTCTTGATGACAGCGAAGTGCTGTTTTATATTAATCCATTCAGCAAAGGTGCTGTTTTCTCTAAAAAAGAAATAGAACTTTTTATTAAACAACTTAAAATCGAGCCGCAGGATATTTACTTCAGTCCATGCACAAACTTAGATATTATTATCAGGCTTATTAATAATTTAATGTATGCTTATGAGAAGCTCGGGCTTACGACCAAGATCAACGAACTTAAAGCGCTGATGAAGGTAGTCAGCAAAAAATAAAGGAAAAATATTAACATTACAAATTCCGTTAAAATGAAATTCAGTGTAAAACAAATTGCAGATATGCTCCAGGGAACCCTTGAAGGTGAACAGGAAGCCTATGTTGACAAATTATCAAAGATTGAAGAGGGCGAAGAAGGTTCGCTTTCGTTCCTTTCAAACCCATTATACACGCAATACATATATAAAACCAATGCTACAGCAGTTATCGTTAATAAAAGTTTTGTTCCCGAGCATCCTGTTAGAAGCACGCTTATCCGTGTTGAAAGCGCAGAGTTAGCTTTTGCCAAACTCCTTGAAATGTACAACCAGATTAAGCTAAATAAAGTAGGTATTTCAAAGCAATGCTGCATTGAAGAATCTGCTAACGTTGGCGAAAAGGTGTATGTAGGCGCTTTTGCTTATGTAGGTGAGAATGCTGTTATAGGGAATAATGTTAAGATTTATCCGCAAGTGTATATTGGCGATAATACGGTGGTTGGAGACAATACCATCATCTTCCCCGGTGTGAAAGTTTATTCTGATAATAAGATAGGAAAGAATTGCATCATACATTCAGGGGTTGTGCTGGGAAGCGATGGCTTCCGCTTTGCACCGCAAAATGGAGAGAACTCTAAAATCTCTCAAATTGGCAATGTTGTAATTGAAGACGATGTAGAAATAGGAGCCAACTGCGCTATTGACAGAGCTACGCTGGGCTCGACTATTCTTCGCAAAGGAGTTAAGTTCGACAATCTGATTCATATTGCGCATAATGTTGAAGTCGGAGAAAACACTTACATAGCAGCAGCTAACGTTGTTGCCGGTTCAACAAAGATAGGCAAGAATTGCATGTTCAGCGGGCAGGTGGGTATCATAGGGCATTTGAATATTGCCGATGGCACTATAGTTGCAGCGCAATCGGGCTTATCGAAAAACACTAAAAAAGGAGAAATGTTAATGGGTTCTCCGGCATTTGAGGTGGGCAGATACAGGAAATCGTTCATCCACTTCCGCAATCTTCCCGATTTGGTAGAAAGAGTTGAGAAACTGGAAAAAAGCAAACAATAATGGTAAATTTAAAGCGCGAGTGTTCATTATTCATCTTATAACAATTAGCACATAATGAAAAAAAACTTTTTCACTGTACTTTGTTTTGTTACAGTTTTTTCTTTAAATCTTTGTGCTCAAAGAAGCACAGTAGATTCGCTGTCAAAAACATATCTGAACTGGTATAATAAAGATCCAAAGATTGATGGTATTCAGGGGATCAGCGTTGACAAGGCTTATGACCAATTATTAAAAAATAAAACTCCAAGAAAGAAAATAATTGTTGCAGTAATTGATGGAGGGCTTGATACTGCTCATATTGACATGAAAGGCAAGATTTGGAAAAACAAAAGAGAAATTCCAGCCAATGGTATTGACGACGATTACAATGGCTACGTTGATGATATATATGGATGGAATTTCCTTGGAAATGCTAAAGGAGAAAACATTACATCCGAAAATGTAGAATACACGCGTATTTTAAAAGAATTAAACCCACTCTTTAAAGATGTTAAATCATTATCTGAAGTTCCATCAAACGAAGTAAATGATTATAAACTTTACTTACAATGTTTCAATAAATATAATGAGCAAGAGTTAAAATATAAAACTGAGAAAGAGCACATTGATGCTTTTGTAAAAAAACGCAATAATGCTAACAGCATAATAAGCAAATATCTCTATAAAGAAAATTTCGACCAAAAAGATGTTGAGAGCATCTCATCCACTGATACAGGCATTACAAAAGCAAAAAATTACCTCCTTTCTCTATATAAAAGAAATTTCTCAGATGCTACCCTAAAAGGAATACTAAAACATAACAGTCTTTTTTTAGATAAATATCTTAATCTTGATTTTAATCCCAGAACTCTGGTTGGAGATGATCCTCAAAATATTAATGATAAAAAGTATGGCAATAATAATGTGAAAGGACCAGAACCAGAACATGGGACACTAGTATCGGGTGTTATTGCTGCTAACAGAGGTAATGGTATTGGCATTGACGGAATTGCTAGTGATGTGGATATAATGGCTGTAAGAGTGGTTCCCGATGGTGATGAACGAGACAAAGATGTTGCACTTGCTATACATTATGCTGTTGACAACGGCGCCAACATTATTAACATGAGTTTTGGGAAACCATTCTCACCTCAGAAAGCATTTGTTGATGAAGCTATTAAATATGCCTGTGACC
This sequence comes from uncultured Bacteroidota bacterium, assembly GCA_963831005.1. GTDB lineage: Bacteria > Bacteroidota > Bacteroidia > Bacteroidales > CG2-30-32-10 > CAWHOW01. The sequence continues at coordinate 184,739 of CAWHOW010000007.1, read as the reverse complement.
ACAATGTTCTTCTTGTTCATGCTGCAGGAAATGACGGAGAGAATGATGATTCCATTGAACATTTTCCGTCAAAAAGGTTTAATGACGGAAGTCTAGCCAGCAGCATGATTACGGTTGGTGCCTCTAATATAAAAGCAGACACTGATTTTGCTGGTTTCTTTTCAAATTATGGACAGAGTGTGGATTTATTTGCTCCCGGAGTTAATATTATTTCACTATACCCTGAAAACAGGTACGACAAAACTAATGGTACAAGTTTCTCCTGTCCTATTGTTTCAGGAGTCGCTGCCCTGGTGTGGTCGTATTATCCGGAACTCAGTGCTGTGCAGTTAAAGGATGTATTGTTAAATTCCGTAACTTCTTATGCAAAGCTTAAAGTTAATAAACCTGATACAAAACATGATCTTAAACAAAAGGTTAGTTTTGGAAGCCTATGCAAAACCGGAGGGGTTGTAAATGCTTATAATGCCCTGAAACTTGCAGCCAAAGTAGCTAAGAAGAATAGATATAAAACGGTATCTTCTATAAGCAGTACATCGTTTTAAATATTAATAATGATTTTCCTCTTTTAGAAAATTTAAGGCGCAGCAGTAATTCTGCCATAATATTCATGTTTAAGGCCGTTCAGGTCGGTTAACTTTATCCTGTAAACATAAACATCCATTACCACATTGCCCCAGGAACCTGTATTGTTTAAAGTCCCTTTCCATCCCTCTGCATACCCCTCGTCATCATGCTTTATGTACCATTTATTGGTCTGGAATACTAAATTCCCCCAGCGGTCATATATTACCATGCTAAAGTTGTTCGGGGGCTGACCGTGTGTGCGGGCAAGCATAGGAATTTGATTCCAGCTTCTGATAAGTTCCTCCAACTTTTTAATCAGCGAATCGAACAAAGGCAACAGGCAATGCTTGTAAGCTTCTTTTAAAGACAATGGAATAGCAGTGTTATTAATATCCTGCGAGGTTAGCCCGAAATGTACGAATTCGGAATATTTGGAAAGCCCCAGTTTGCTGAATTTTTCTTTCAGGTAATACTCCACTGCTTTTACATCGTGATTGGTGGTTTTTTCTGTTTCCTTTATCTTCAAAGCTTCGGTGGGAGTGAAATTCAGGTATATATCCTTTATTTTCTTTATCTGTTCTTTTTTAATTTCTTTAAGCTGCGGAAGCGGCAATTCGCAAAGCGAAATAAAATATTCTATTTCCACCAATATCCTGTATCGAATCAGGGCATATTCTGAAAAATATTGGGCAAGTTCGGCGGTTTGGTTTCGGTAGCGCCCATCAACAGGGCTTATTGATGTTAATGCTGATAATTCCATAGGGATAAAATTTATATGCAAATATACTATATCTTGACTGATTGCTAAGAATGCTTATATTTTATGATAATTAAGGGAAAATGAATGAATGAGTGAATGATAGAATGTGAATTCTTGTTCATTTTACCCTCATTCTTGTTAAGAATATGCATTAGCTTGACAAGAATGGTTGTTAACTTAACAAGAATAGTTGTTATCTTGACAAGAATGGTTGTTAACTTAACAAGAATAGTTGTTCACTTAACAAGAATGGTTGTTATCTTAACAAGAATAGTTGTTCACTTAACAAGAATGGTTGTTCACTTAACAAGAATGGTTGTTCACTTAACAAGAATAGTTGTTCACTTAACAAGAATGGTTGTTATCTTAACAAGAATAGTTGTTCACTTAACAAGAATGGTTGTTCACTTAACAAGAATGGTTGTTCACTTAACAAGAATAGTTGTTCACTTAACAAGAATGGTTGTTAACTTAACAAGAATAGTTGTTAACTTAACAAGAATGGTTGTTATCTTGACAAGAAATACATATTATTTGGGAAGAATGCTTAATAAACGAACAAAAACTGCTTTCTTAAACAATATTCCTAAACCAGCAAAAAGTTTAAACTCTTTTTCTTTTTTATCTTTGCCGCAAATATGCGTAAGATCAAAAATCCATATATCAAAGTAGAAGATTACTGCTGTTTTGGCTGTTCGCCTGATAACCAAACAGGGCTACGGTTACCGTATATAGGCCTGCCGAAATATTGGTGGCTGTTTGGGTTGTCTGTGCCGGAACGGTACTCCATAGATAGCTGCTGCATGCTGAAGTATCAACCTGGGCTGTTCCATCGGAATGTCCGCAATGTTCTTCTGTTGATGTCACTGAAACTGTCAGTACGCCTACAGTTTCCACCAGTGATGCTGAACCGGAACAACCGGATGCGTTGGTTACTGTTACATTATATGTCCCCGGTGTGTTCACAGTTATTGTTTCTGTATTGGCAGCCGTACTCCACAAATACGTGGAATAACCTGCTCCCGCATCCAGTGTACCTGTTGTTCCTGTACATATACTCGTGGGGCCCGTTATTACCGGCGTTAAATTCGAATTGACCGTGACACTGGCTGTAGCTGTTCCTGAACAACTTGATGCATTAGTAACAGTGACTGTGTATGTTCCTGTGGTAGTAACAAGAATAGTTTCAGTTGTTGCAGATGTGTTCCATAAATAGGATGTATACCCTGCTCCGGCATCTAGTGTATCTGTGTTTCCTACGCAAATTGCCGGAAGGCCTGTAATAGTCGGTGTTAGGCTTGAATTCACAGTAACTGTCACTGAATCCTGAGTTGTACAGGTAGGTGTTGTTGCTGTTACAGTATAAGTAGTTGTTATTGTAAGGCTAACTATGATGTTTGGAGAAGTACCACCCGGCGGACTACTCCATTGAAAAGTCGCGATTGGATCTGAACTATTCGCAGTAAGGTTTACCGCCCCACCTCCACAAATTACTGGATTTGCAGGAGTAATATTTAATCCGATGCTATTACTAACAGTCACAGTTGTGGAATCTATTAACGTTAACTGACCGCCTGGACAAAGATTATAAATAACCTGAGCTGTATACGTAGTTGTTGCTGTAGGACACACAGTAATAGTAGCTGTAGTATCAATGAGAGTAGAACCCTGCCACCATGAAATGGAATAATTCGGAGTACCATTAGGCGTAAATCTCCAAGCATCATTAGTGGCAGTCCACTGAGTATTATTCCTGCCATGTACAACAGTAGCATTAGATCCTGTTGCATCCTGTATCCCTTCAATTGACAAACCTCCATTCCATCCAGAACAAACATCTTTTTCCTGAATATAAACTTCGATCACATTAGTATTCTCATAAAGTACCATCATGCTCGTAGCTTTAATCGGAGGTGAGGCACAGTAAGAAGTATTTACACTACCAGCACTTCCATAATAAGGAGTTTCATAACAAGAAACTACTAACATTCTACATGGAGCTGTGCCTATAAGCTCATAGGAAAAATCTCCTGTACTACTATTATCTACATCCTCATATGGCCACATGATACTGCCTAAAGGGAAATTTGGTGTGGCAAGGGTATCTCCAGTATCAATCTCCCATGGGCATGTACTTCCCGGCGTATTATTTGAACCTGTTTCAACGAAAGAAGTTATCTGATTAGTACCAATTATCACAGAATTATATTGGGTTCCATAAAAACAAAAAGGAAAAGGAAGCGCTATTACTGAGGACCATACGTCATCATCGTGAACACCTACTCCAGTTCCAACATTAAATGAAGCAGGAGGAGCATAAGGAATCTGTATAACAGAATAACTTGTCGTTGCCCCAGTGCCAAGAACAGTAGCAGTCAGGGTTACACATGGATTTGCACAACCAACTGTCTGAGGTGTACCAGCATTGATGTTTGGGCAACCAGGTTGAGAATACACATTGGAGATTATAAATGCAGAAATAAATGGGAAACAAATTATAAATATTTTTTTTACCATAAATCTAATTTATAGAAATTATGAATAAAAAACAACAAATAATTTCTTCATTTAATGAACAAGAAAATTAGTAGGTCTATACATATGAATCCATTATCTGATCAATGTAACTGCTCCGTGAAGATTATAACTTACATTATCATAGCCTTTTGCAGTTATAATATAATAATATGTTCCATCTGGTGTTTCGGCTCCGCTATTGTTTTTTCCGTCCCAGCCTTTATGTACATCTGACCATTCATATATCTTATCACCCCAACGATTAAATATTATACAACTAAATGTTGCTATGGATGTATCTCGAACTATAAATTCGTCATTCTTGCCATCACCGTTTGGAGTAAAAACATTGGGCACTGTAATCTTTGAATGTATCTCGACATGGATTATTTGACAGGTATCAGATTTGCAGGAACTATCGGCAACCACCAAACATACTTTAAACGTAGTATCTGTAATGCTATTAAACACATGCGTGGGACTCATTGTGGTGTCAATAACTCCATCTCCGAATGTCCAAGTATAGATATTACCATTAGATGTGGTGCCGTTGTAATTAAGATTAACATTCAAAGGTGCAAATCCAGTAGTAGGCGAAGGTGCAAAGCTAGCACTAACATATGTTTTCACGCCAACAGATGTGCTTACAGCCATTTGGCATCCATTAGAATCAGTAACTGTAAGAGCATAAATGCCAGGGCATAATTTGTCAATATTCTCAGTAGTGCTGGGAGGAGCAGTATTCCATAAATATGTATAATTCCCGGTAGAGAATGGTGTGCCGCCTGTAACAGATGAAGAAACCTGCCCATTGCAGGTATCTATACATCTTGCATCTAAGCTGTCAATATGTATGGCCAAAGCAGAAGGCTGGGATATATCAAAAGTTCGAACCTTAGTACAACCATTATGGTCAGTAATTGTAATAGTATATATACCACCGGAAAGATTCATAATATCCTGAGTGCTGTCGCCATTACTCCACGAATAACTCCAGGGATATGTTCCACCGACAACATTTAAGGAAATAGAACCGATATTTGTCCCGGGCCCGCCGCACAACAGAACAGTATCGGTGCCAGGGGCAACATTATATGTCAATGGGCCGGAAGGCTGGAATACCATAGAATTTGCTGTAGCTGTACACCCATTATGATCGGTAAGAGTAACCGTATAAACTATGCCAGTATTACTCCCCATAACATTGATCAAATTCTGTCCGGTTTGAGGCGGAATACTACTCCATAAGTAATGGTAGGTAGGCGTGCCCCCAGTATCAAGAGAGGTAATTCCTCCGGTAGGTAAACCCCAGCATTTAGCTGAATCAGCAGTTAAAATTATTCCCAATTGAGTAGGCTGAATAATAGTATCGAATGCAGTACTTGTGCATCCGTTATGGTCGGTGACTGTAACGCTGTGCGGGCCTACGGGCAAGTTTATCGCTGTTTGAGTACTTTCGCCATCATCCCATTGGTATTGATAGGCAGTTGTACCGCCAACCACACTAACAGTTCCCTCTCCATTATTTTGCCCGAAACACTTAACCGGTGCACTGAAAGATACAGTGCTGATTAATGGGTCGGGTTGATAAACTGTAGCTAGCTGGGTCTTTAAACATCCTGACTGGTCATAAACAGAGACGATATATGTTCCGGCAGTTAACCCGCTTATTGTTGGTGTAGTTTGCGGAGGTGAGGTGTTCCAGATATAAGAATATAGCGGGGTTCCTCCGCTTGCAACTGCGGTAGCGCTTCCATCATGCATCCCATTACATAAAGTTGAATCAGTAGTGGTAACAATAACTATACCGGGTGCGGAATGAATAGTTATGGTGTCCATAGCCGAACAGGCACTACTTCCATTCGTAACGGTTACCGTATATAATCCCGCAGGAAGTCCTGTTGCTGTTGATGACGTTTGAGGAGGCGTTGTACTCCAAGCATAGAATGTTCCTCCCGTAGCAGTGGCGCTTCCATTAGTTAAACCGCAAGAGGCGTCAGTATGTGAAACGATAATTGCAATCGGCATGGGGTTTACAGTTACCACATTGGAGTCAATTGCGGAACATCCTCCGCCATTTGTTCCGGTTACGGTATACGTTGTGGTTGAAGTTGGATTTACAGAAATGGAGGCAGTATGGGCTCCCGTATTCCACACATATGAAGAAGCACCGCTGGCGGTTATTGTAGCCGTTTCGCCGCTGCAAATATTAGCAGCGGTAACATTTAACGAAGCAGCCGCAAAAACATTAACGGTAACGGTTTGATAAGTAGTGCATGTAGGCGTAGATGCTGTAACGGTATAATTAGTTGTAACAGTTGGATGAACTATTGTTGTATCTGATGTTGAACCGGTGCTCCAGTGGTAAGTTGCAACTGTATCGCAGCTTGCGGTAAGCGTGTCTATTGCTCCGCCGCATATGGTTAAGCTCGGTGGAGTAACCGTTAGGTGCAGACTATCGGTTACACTAACTGTTACACTGTCTTGCAGTGTTAATACACCTCCCGGGCAAAGGTTATAAGTTATTTGTGCGTGGTATGTTGTTGTAGATGGGGGGCAAACAGTAACGGTTGAATCGCTGCTGATTTGTGTAGTGCCATTCCACCATGATACGGAGTAATTCGGAGCGCCATTTGGTGTAAATCTGTATGCATCATTGCTTGCAGTGAAAACGGTATTGTTTCTGCCCGGCACAAATGCAGCATTTGAACCCGAAGCATTCTGTATACCTTCAATTGCCAAACCGTCGTTCCATCCTAAACAATCAGGCTTGTCCTTGATATAAATTTCAATCACATTTGTACTTTCGTAAAGCACAGCCATACTTGTAGCATATATCGAAGCGGGGCTACAATCGCCTGTGTTTACACTGCCATCGCCTCCATAATAAGGAACATTGTAAAATGAAACGACCAGCATCCGGCAGGGAGCCGTACCTATTAGCTGCCAATAAATACCACCCGAATTAGTAGGGTCGATATCCTGGTATGGCTCCATTATACTATTTGTAGGGTATGTACTGGATGGTAATGTGGTTCCGCTTGTTAAAGGATAGGGGCAATAATTACCGGCATACGACAGGTCGAACGACAATATTTCATTGGAACCAATTACAACTTGCGTATATTGTTGCCCATAAAAGCAAAAAGGAAAAGGCAGTGTTACTGCTGATGACCAGTGATCATCTATCCCTATCAAAATAGGTGTACCCACATTAAAAGCGGCAGGAGGAGCATAAGGGATTGACGTTACCTCGTAGCTTGTTGTGGCTCCTGTGGCCAGAAAATGCGATACCAGCGTTGCGCAGGGACTTGAACAGCCAACAGATTGATTACTGCCCGCATTGATGTTCGGACAACCAGGCTGCGACTGCACACTGAATGATGCGAGGAATAATCCGCTTAAAAAGAAAATAGTAAATCTCATAAATTTTCTGTTAGGATTAAAAAGTTGTTTTTGGCTCATGGGTGGAAATTTAAAATAAATACATAAAGTTGCTTAAATGTACCATATTAAATAATTAAACAAAAGGACGTATATTGTACGATAAAGTTGCCTCAATACAAGATTATTTTATCTGTAATTTATTCAATAAGGTTTTAAACACCCGTTTCACTTAGATGCAACCTATATTTCCGCCCTTCCCTGTGAAATTAATTCAGCCAACGGCAGCATGTAAATAAGTCGATATCCGATTGCGAAAAATAATTTTATGCTGACAAATATATAAATTTTTCTGAATCAAATCAAAAAAGCCTTTTATTTATTTGAACAATACTTGCATTTGTTTGTTAAATATGAAGCCTGTTGCATAGTAAAATACTCCATATTTTCCGAATCTACTGTCATTTTAAGCAAGTCAAGCAACAATTATTACAGTAATTGTTATAATTATAGTTAGTACAGTAACAATTTCATGAATAATAGCACTAATTATCAATAAAAAAGCCCGACTGATAACCAGTCGGGCTTACGCCAAAGTTTTGGCGAAAGTGTTTCTAATAGCTTGCTTAATGAATTAATCTCATATAATTTTATACAGAAAATCCCCTAACAGACTAATTGTAGTTACAGATACATCCCAAACACCCTAAGTCCAATAATGAATAGATTGATCATTTGAAATTTGGCATTCTATATTTGATATTGGAAATTGAAAAACTTTCATTAAGTTAAGAGGAGTCATCGGCATAAGGCAATTAGAGAAAGAGCATTGGTTTTTTCCAAATAACCAATAACCCATTAACTCAATAACTTAATTACACAATAACTTCTAACAGTCTTAGAAATTCAACTTAACCATCAGGATAGGCAACAACCGGAGGTCGTAAGTAGGTTTATAGGCACGTTCATAAACATTATACTTTAATGCATCTATCGATTGCACATTAGTCAGGTTATCGATATCAAGTTCCACAATCCAGGAGTATTTCTGTTTGTTCCTTTTATAATTAATTCCCAAATCAATATTATAAACTGAGGGTTCTTCTAAAGTATAATTCTCGTTTGGGTTATATATAGCCATTTTTAAAGAATCTGATTTGACAAGATCAAGTCCCTGGTAGCGTAAACCGCCCCTCAATACGAAACGTGCATTAATTCCCAGTGTTTTGTTCTTCTTGACACCGAATGTCCATTCTTTACCAACCAACGCATTGAAGATATAATGACCATCATATGCTGAATTATAAGTTTTCCCGTCGGCAGGAGTATATTGTGAATCGTAAAGCGAACCGGTAAGCATAAAATAATATGCATTCACAAAATACCTTTCAAAGGTAATATCAATTCCGGTGTTCATGCCTGTTCCTTTGTTTTCAAGTGGCATGGTTACAAAACCATAACTCTGGTTAAGCACCGAAAATTGTGCATTGTTTTCATTTGCTATACCTGCTTCAGGTATTCCAACAGGAACATTATACAAATGCTGGAAATATGCCTCCGCCTTTAGATGCATGGCATCAGTAAATGAATAATCATATCCAAGTACCACATGTATTGCTTTTGAAAGTCCTATATTTTTATTGGTAAGGCTATCAGGGTTGTAGTTTTCATGTATGTTGGTGTTGGTAAGATATACTGAAAGAGGTTCAATTCTTGAAACCAGTCCTGCACCCAGACTAAAAGAGTTCTTATTGTTTACCTGCCAACTTAAACCTGCACGTGGTTCGAGTGAATTATCATTATTCAGGAACAAATGCAGGTATTGAAAGCCTAAATTCATGGTTATCTTATCCGTTAACCGATATTTCCATTCGGTGAAGGCTTGTGCAACATAAGTATTCCCTTTATTGCTAAATACAGTTACAGTATCTTCTTTAGCAAAATCATAACCCCCAGACTGAAGATTGTAGAATTCATCACTGAAAATAACTCCTGCACGCATGGTACTCAAAGCATTGAATTTGTGGTTGACAGTGAAAGCAGCCCTTATAGTGGTGTATCCAAGATTTTCGTTGTAAATGTTATGTTCTGCATACTTATTGTCCATCGTGTCGTTTACCATTTTATTATCATCACCCATAACAGCCAGAACGGTTTTAAAGGATGTCTTTTTATCACTTACAAGATATGTATTTGTAATGCCGGTTATCCATACATTTCCATTATCCTTTTCATAATACCTGTTGTTTCTGTCTTCATTCAGTATAGTTGAATCACCAGTAGGGTCTATACCCGAACTGCTTGCGCCGAAAATACCAAATATAGTTGTGTGTCCATATTTGTTAGAAGGTAAACTTACGTTGAATGTCAGGTCCTGGAATGTAGGAATGATATTTTCGTTTGAAACCTTGATGCCGGCATCACGCAGTAATCCAAAAGTTGAATACCTGTAATTGATGAGAAATGAAGATTCACGTTGTTTATAAAGCGGGCCTTCTAATGAGATTTCGGTGCCAACATCACTAGCTGTTATTGATGATTGTAAATATTCATCACTTCCCTTACGTAAATTAATGTCGAAGATACCGGATAGTGCATTCCCGTATTCAGCCGGCCATGCACTTGTATAGAAATCGGAATTACCAATAACATTCGAGCTGAGTATACATACACCACCTCCAGTCCCTCCTTCATCTTCCTGCCAGTGATTAGGGTTAGGAACTTCAATTCCTTCTATCTTCCACAAAAGTCCGCGTGGTGAATTACCCCTTACTATAATTTCGTTATCGTCGTTTGATGATCCTGCAACACCTGCATAAGCCTGGGCCATTCTCGATGGGTCGGTAATACCTCCTGCATAGCGTTCAGCCTCATCAATGCTGAATGAACGTGCACTTACTGTAGCCATAGAGTTAATAGCTTTATCCTTATCTAGTTTGGCAGTAACCGTAACTTCCTTCATGTTGTTGATAGATTCTGTCATTTGTATCTTTAAGGAAATATCCTGTTCCGAAGTAACAGAAACATTCTGTAGCAACTCATCAGTATAGCCGATATAACTTGCTTTAATTGTCTGTCTTCCAACAGGTACATTTTTAATGCTAAAATATCCGGATGAATCAGTAACAGCACCTTGCAATGGACTGGAACCAACAATAGTAACGCCAACTCCCCACAGAGGAGCCTTTGAATCTTTATCAACTACTTTTCCTTTTACAGTCTGGTATGCATCTTCATCTTCTTCCTGTGATCCGGGTGAAACTACTCCCTGAGTATTTGTTTTATTCGATTCGAGTTTTACATTAATAACTGTTAAGCTACCTATTTCTTTCTCTTGCGTAATAAAACCGCTATTAATAAATACAAGTATCTTGGCTGTATCAGGAATAATTATTGAATACTTACCGTTTGCATCGGAATAATTAGATATGTCAGTTCCTTTAACAGAAACTATTGCGCCTTGTATAGCGCTGCTATCAGATGAATTTGTTATTTTACCGATTATCTGTTTCTGAGCAGAAACACCATGAAAAAATAACAATACAATAAAGGAGGTAGCAATGGGAAATTTTACAAGAGTTATAAATAATTTCATGATCGATTATGTTTTATTAGTGTTAGTCAATATTGTAAATTAATTTTCAACAAATGTAAATAAACAAAATAAAAACAGGCAACTATAAATTATTATCTAAATATTAACTTTTGCCGTGTATGCAAAAATAATACCATAAAAAAAGGATGAAAAATATATTCATCCTTTTTATTAATAATATATTCTTTTATTTCATTTTTTTCAGTTCATCTTTCATGGCATCTTTATGCACCATAAAATCCATCATTTTTAATTTTACAAAATCTTCGCGGAAGAAATAATAACCAAAGTTCTTGGAGCTTTTACCTGCATTGCGTGAACTTGCGCCTGAATCCTTTACAAGGAACCAAGTAGTGCCGTTCTTTACAAAATAACCTACCAGATGAAGTCCGTGATCGTCGGTGGTGGTACCATTGCTGAAACGGAACTGACGGGCACTTTCATCAATATATTCTACAGGAATATCAAATGTGGGAACAATAGCTGTTTGCGTGGTAGGGTCGATACCGGCTTCCGAAACATCGCCGCCAACTGCTACCGTGAAACCATTCTTTAAAGCGCTTTTTACTATGGTCATATAATCGTCAAGCGGAATATTGTAATAATCGGCCGAATGCCACCAGTTGTCAGCTACTTCATATTCACAAGTCTTATAATATGGCTTTTCCATTAACGACATTACATCAACATAATCGTCAACATTTAGTTTAATTTCATTCTTGAAATATTCCTGTGGTGTCATATCTTTTCCGGCAATATTAACTTTGGTTGGGGGAACCCCCAGATAGCTGTTCAGGATAGCTTTAATAGTAGACAGTATCTCTTCTTCATTCCATGCGCTATTGGCCTTTACCGATTTCAAATAAGTATTCATTTCTTCGAACATTTTTGCATGGTTGTGCACTTTCTGTCCGGGAAGCATTCCGTTATAATCCGATTCGGGAACTATGCCGTAGGTTTTCCACACGCGGGTAACTGCATTCGATTCCGAACCTTCGTCGAATAACGATTCGCCTTTGGTTTTGATATAATACTTTGCTTTTTCAATGTACTCCCAATAAACAGTGTACATTTCCGAAAGCTTCACTTCTTTTTTATACAGCCTGTTCACTTCCGATTCGAAAAATGAAACGGTTGAAAAACACCAGCAGGTGCCTGTATTTCCCTGTGAAATGGGGGGCTGATGCCAGAACTTGGTAAACTGGTCAACCGAAGTAGGTATATCTTTTCCTGTAAGGTCAACTTTAAAACGCTTGTCGGGCTTACCGGTATCGGCTGCAGTTGTTTTGCCGAAATCTTCAACTCCTTTAAGTACACAACATTGGTAATAACCCGGCTGATAATCCTTAAAATAACCTTTGTCCCTGGGTGGCATTTGCTGCGCGAAAATGGCAGTGCTGAATAAAATAAAAAATGCCAGTGATGCTGTTCTTCTCATATACGTATATATTTTTTATGTTTCGGTAAAGGTAAAAAAGTTTTTTGAACATGATAAAATTTATTTGAAAATGATATACTTCAACTTATATTTGAATTCTATAAGATTATTTCTTTAAGCAATTTTCACTATCCATACAACCTTTTGTTCACCTGATCCCTCTATTGTAATTATTTGATTTTTCAATTGATACTTGTATTAATAAATAATTCTTTCATTTGAACAATTTCTATTGTATTTTACTAATACTACAAACGAGCATTAAATGTCTAGAAAAAAAACTTCTATTTATTTGTCTTTGATAAAAAAGAATATGTAAATTTACCAAAACAAAATGAAAACAAGAAAGTATCTTTTTTAACTTGAAGATGAAAATACCCATTAAAGTAAAACAAACTAAAATTTGGAGGATCTATGAAAAAAGTATTTACAATGTTGTTAATCTGTTTAGCTTTTATTGCTATAAGAACTAAAGCTCAAAACTTTGTTCGGGTTACCAGAACAAATCAGGAACAAACAATCAGTCTTTCAACAGACCAGGTATTAGAGATACAATTACCAAGGAAAGCAGCCACCGGATATATCTGGTGTGAAGTAAATACCTCTGCTGATAAATCCATTATGAAGTCAGTTGCAAAGGTGGGCGATGATGAATTCAAACCTGATGCAACTTCAGGAAGAATCAGAGGAGGTTCTGGTAATCAAATTATGAGGTATGTTGGCACTTCGCAAGGGACTACTTCACTTATATTAGAATTAAGACGGCCGTGGGAGAAAAACAGTCAGGCTATTGATAGTTATACCATTATTATTGTTTCCAGTGGGAAATATACAGGAACCTATGCTCCTCCTCTTAAAGCAACACGCAAGTATGATAAACCGCTGACTTCACATTCTGCAACACTTCCTGCATCATGGGATTGGCGTTCGCAATGCACACCGATTGCTAACCAGGAGCAGTGTGGCGATTGCTGGGCTTTTGCCGCAGTCGGAGTTGTTGAAGCGGACATTAATATTATTGATGCCGTTACCAGGGATATTTCAGAAGAATGGTTGACGAACTGCTATACAGGAAATGGCTGCGGTGGTTGTGGAGGTGGAAATGATCCTCTGGATGCATTTTTACAACCTCAGGGCTCTGTTTATGAATCAGAGGATCCATGGACTTCAAGTGAAGGCAACGGGACAACAGGGACTTGTGGCAGTCCTTATCAGTTTCACGAATATATAACCAGTCATTCTTTTGTCCCAAACTGTGTTGATACTTCTGTTGCACCTGCAGACAGCATAAAGCAATACATGTATAAGTACGGGCCTATTTTTAGCTATGTAGATGCTTCAAGTAGCGGATGGGACACTTATAGCGGCGGAATATGGGTAGAAACGGGTTCGTCTTCTACAGATCACTGCATAGTGTTGGTTGGATGGAAAGATACCACAGTTTCTGATGGCAGCGGAGGTTACTGGATTTTAAGGAATTCATGGGGTCCCGATTGGGGTGTTGATGGAACTGGTTACATGTATATTACTTATGGAAGCGATTATACCGGTCAGGGCGCTGATTATGTAGTGTATGAACCTAATACGCTTCCTCCTGCTACTGACTTTTCCGCTTCAGCTACTACTAGTTGTACAGGCACTATCCAATTTACAGATTTGTCTGAAAATACCCCCACATCTTGGCTTTGGACTTTTGGAGACGGTGGTACATCAAACCTTCAAAACCCTTTACACTCATATACTTCAAACGGAACTTATAACGTAACACTTACTGCTTATAACAGTTTTGGTGACAGCTCGATTACCAAGTCAAATTATATTACTATTAATTTGCCAACAGCTCCAACTGTAACAAGCGATTCTACCAATTATGGGGGTTCAATTACTTTATATGCTTCGGGTAGCGATACACTTGACTGGTACAATGTACCAACAGGTGGAACAATTGTAAATACAGGAAACAGTTATACTATTCCAACTCTCTTGGCAAATGAAACTTTTTATGTTGAGAATGACATTATCACTCCTTACGTTTCGGCGGCCGGGATGATCGACAGCACTACGAATGGCAGCAACTATTCAGGTTCGAGAAGGCATGGTTTGGTATTTAATGCTGATGTTCCATTAACGATAGATACTGTAACCGTTTATGAAAGCACAGCAGGAAGCAGAACTATATTTTTGGCAAACAGTTCAGGTGCAGACATGGATTCCGTAATAATAACTACTGTTACAGGAAAACAAAAAGTTGCACTGAATTTTAATGTTCCTGCCGGAACAGGTTATACTCTTGGAGCAGCTGGTGTGAACTATTTCTGGAGGGAAACTTCGGGGGCTTCATATCCTTATACAGTGCCTCATGCAATTTCAATTACCGGAACAAATTTCTCCTCTGCAGGTGGTTATTATTATTTCTACGACTGGATAATCGGTTATAACAATACATGTACAAGTGTAAGAGTTCCGGTTACAGCAACTGTTATTCTGGGATTAAATGAAATATCTGAAGGTAATTTTAATATTTTTCCAAACCCAAATAATGGTTCATTTGATATTAAATTAAATGATATGAACATTCAAAATGCCACCCTTAGCATCACAAATATGCTGGGCCAGATTTTGATAGAAAAGAATATTTCGAATACAAATATCCCAATTCACATTGACGCTGAAAATCTGCTACAGGGAATGTACTATATAAAGATACGTTCTGCGAAAGGCACATCAGTTCAGAAATTTGTTAAGGAATAATATTATCATTTTTTTGTTTATAGAAAGAAAGCATATATAGTATATAGTATTAGCAAATAGGGAAGGATTCTATTCAAGGATAAAATAAATAAAATTATCGAGGCAACTTTTCGGATAATTTCTTATCTTTGTATATAGAATCTTTCTTATTTTGTATCATCTTCTAAGAAAAATATTTTCCATCTGTTTTTTCATGCAATTACTTTGTTGCATGTATATTCCTCTTTTTGCGCAAAACAGACAGGCTACAAATGAAAGCATAGAATTTATTGAGAACAAAAACCAGTGGGATTCTAAGGTTCTTTATAAAGCAGACATAAGCGGAGGCACGCTATTCCTTGAAAAGAACTGCTTTACATTTGCTTTTAAAGATATGAAAGCAATTGATAAAATACTTGCTTTTAAGCATGTTCCCGCAGATGAACGCCCAAAGCTCACTCCTGACGATTATAATATCAAATGGCATGCGTACAAAATAAATTTTCTTAATGCTAAACAGGATGCTAAAGTAATTGCCTCTGATCCTTTCGACGGGTATTACAATTATTTTCGTGGCAATGACAAAAAAAACTGGGCATCTAAAGTCAATTCATATGCCTCAGTTTGTTATAAAGGACTTTACACTAACACTGATTTGAATATTTATGAAAGCGATTCTCATTTGAAATATGATATTATTCTTCATCAAGGTGCTGATGTCACCAATATTCAGTTTCAATATGTGGGAACTGATAAAGTTTTTCTTCACAATGGCGACCTTGTTGTAAAGACATCAGTTAACGAGGTTACCGAACTTAGCCCGGAAGCCTACCAGATGAATGGCAATTTAAAGATTAAGATTCCCTGCAAATTTATGCTTGATGGGAATATCCTTACATTTATTTTCCCTAACGGATATGACAAGCAAAAAGATGTGATCATAGATCCTGTACTTATTTTTTCTACTTATTCAGGTTCAACAGTGGATAACTGGGGTTTTACAGCTACATTCGATAGTAAAGGACAAGTTTATTCAGGCGGCATTGCATTTGGTACCGGTTATCCTGTTTCTGTCGGAGCTTTTCAAACTAATTTTGCTGGCGGAGAACTGGGTGCTTATCTCATAGGCTGCGATATTGCTATTATCAAATATGATTCTGCCGGCACAAATCGTTTATTTGCTACCTATCTGGGCGGCTCAAGAAACGACCTGCCACACAGTATGATCATTGACAATTCGAATGAACTTGTTATTTATGGAACTACAGGTTCGTCTGATTTTCCAATTACTTCCGGAACCTTTCAACAAACATTTGACGGCGGAGATTCTATAGCCTACGATTTTAATTCCATTAAATTCAGTCATGGGATTGACATATTTGTTGCTAAGCTAAGTTCCGACGGAAGCCATTTGCTTGCTTCCACTTATGTGGGAGGATCAAATAATGATGGGTTGAATTATCCATCTCCGCTTTCTATCAATTATGCAGACGGAGCCCGTGGAGAAGTTCTGGTTGATGCGAATGATAATGTTTATGTTACTTCCACTACAAAATCAAATGATTTTCCCGTGACTCCCGGAGCATTTCAAACAACTTCAGGCGGGGGGCAAGATGGAGTTGTATTTAAAATGGATGCCAGTCTTACCCACATGATTTGGAGTTCATACATTGGCGGCAGCGGAAATGATGCTGCTTATGCAATGGTGCTTGATGCAAGTAACAATGTCTATGTTACAGGTGGAACTAATTCTCATAATTTTCCTGTTACAACCGGCACTTTGCATTCATCATATATGGGTGGATATTCCGATGGATTCATTGCTGAGATAAGTCAGGATGGAAGTACCTTGTTAAGATCTACTTATTATGGTTCTTCGGCATATGATCAATCATACCTAATTGAGAAAGACAGATATGGATACATTTATGTATTCGGGCAAACTTCTGACACATCTAACACTTTTATTTATAATGCAACATGGAATAAACCACATGGAGGGCAATTTATAAGCAAGCTTACTCCCGACCTTAGCACACTTAAATGGTCAACAACCTTTGGCACAGGCAAAATATCTCCCAGTACATGGACTTCCACTTTTGGCACAGGCAAAGGAGCTCCTGATATATCACCCACCGCTTTCCTGGTGGATGTATGCAATAATATTTACTTATCAGGATGGGGAGGCCCCAACTTAAGCGGATTTGGAGGCACTACTGGCCTTCCTTTATCTGCCGGCGCTTTTCAGACAACAACTGACGATAATGATTATTATTTTCTGGTAATCAGTGATGATGCTTCAACATTGAAATATTCTACTTATTTCGGCAGTCCTCATGCATTTGAGCATGTTGACGGTGGCACAAGTCGCTTCGATCGTAAAGGACTTATTTACCAGGGAGTTTGCGGAGGTTGTGGTGGGTATAGCGATTTCCCGACAACAGTCGGAGCATGGTCGAGGACAAATAACAGCAGCAATTGCAATAATGCCGTAATTAAATTTGATTTCGGGCTACCTATTGTTGTTGCCGATTTTAATATTCCTCCCGTTGGCTGCGCTCCATATGTGGTGAATTTCATTAACACCTCTCATTCCACAGGCGCTGCGGGAGTTCATTACTCCTGGACCTTTGGCGACGGAGGCACTTCTACCCTGGTAAACCCTTCTCACAATTATTCCATATCAGGAGTTTATAATGTAACGTTAATTATTTCCGACACCGGTAGCTGCAATCAAAGCGATACTATTTCAAAGCAATTTGTTATTCTGAATAATGCCACTGATTCTTTGCCGTCAAAATATATTTGCACAGGTGCTTCAGTACAGATAGGTTTGTTGCCTCAACCTGACACTTCACTCACGTATAACTGGACTCCTGCAATAAATCTGACAAGTACTACTATCTCCAACCCTATTGCCAACCCATTAATAACAACCAATTATACGTTGATCGTTTCAAATGGCCTGTGCACTGATACTTTACTTGAAAAGGTGGGAGTCGGCAGCCTTTCAGTAACTGCGGGACCTGATACAACAATATGTTCCGGAGAAACTGTTTCTATTTCTGCAAATTCGGCAGGTGGTGCGAATTCGTATATATGGTCAACTACTTCTGATTTCAAGGATACACTGAATCACCCATTGACAAATAATTCCATTACTGTTACTCCAACATCTTCTACGACATATTATGTGGAGGCTTCAAACCTTTATTGTACAAAGTTCGACAGCGCTCATATCAAGGTTGTTCATTTAGGCATCACTCCTAATACTTTAACTCAACCCAGTTGCGCCGGACTATGCAACGGACTGATATCTATAAGCACTTCAGGAGGCATTTCTCCTTACACTTATTTGTGGAATAATGGGGACACAGGTAACACGATCAATAATTTATGTTCCGGAAAATATTATGTTACAGTTAAAGATTCCAAAGGATGTAAAGACCTGGATACAGTGCTTCTGAGCAGCCTTGATACGTTAAAGCTAAAGATGAGCCATCTGAATGTATTGTGTTACGACAGTTGTATCGGCGCTGCAACTGCTGCGGCTTACGGAGGAACACCATCCTATTCATATGAGTGGAGCAATGGAAGTACAGCCAGCACGGTTATGTACTTATGCCCCGGTACATATTATGTTACAGCAACAGATAATCATTCGTGCACTGCCGTAGATACAGTAATTCTGCCTGCTTCCGCCACATATCCTCCCGGTGTTTATGCATATGCTGACAATAAGGAAATATATATTACTCAAAGCACAGGGCTTCATACTACCATAGTATCTGGATATACGTATTCGTGGTCGCCGCCGACAGGGCTAAGCAATCCTGATATATCGAACCCTGTAGCCACTCCTACTGCCACTACAACCTATATTGTTACTGTAAAAGACCAGTATGGCTGTAGTACAATGGATACCGTTACTATTAATGTTATTGAGGTTCCCTGTAATGAATCGGAAATATTTGTTCCGAATGCCTTTAGTCCGGGAAGCAGCAATAACAGCATTCTTTATGTAAAGAGCAATGTATTGAAAAGTATTTATTTTGTTATTTACGACAGATGGGGAGAGAAAGTATTTGAATCTAATGATATTGCTACAGGATGGGACGGCACTTACAAAGGGAAAGCCTGCGATCCGGGGGTATTCGATTACTACATGAAAGCCACTTGTATCAACAATAAAGAGTTTATTAAAAAAGGAAATATCACACTTATAAGGTAATTACTGCCTTTAGCTGATGATAAGTGAATTAATATATACCGGGGAGTGAAGAAATGCGGCGATGTTTGTTTATTATTACTCTTACCATTTACGGTTTAAGTTCCGAATCGCAGGACATACATTTTACCCAGTTCTACACCAGCCCGCTGAACCTTAATCCTGCCATGACAGGTTTCTTTGACGGTTCGCAGCGATTTACCTTACAGAATAAAACCCAATGGCAATCGGTTACTGTTCCCTTCACTACTTTCTCTGCATCCTACGACCTGCCTATATTAAAGCGCTACCTTAAACATGACCTTTTCGGCGGAGGCATTGTTATTGACCGCGATCAGGAAGGCGATTCGAAATATGGCACAACACAGATAAATCTTTCTTTATCATATATCCGTTCTGTAACAAGACTTAACAACCAGTTCGTTTCTTTCGGGATACAGGCTGGTGCAGCACAGCGAACCATTGATTATTCGCAGCTTGTTTTCGACAGCCAGTGGGACGGAACTTCCTTTAATCCTGCTTTGCCCAATGACGAACAATACAATACACGCAACTTTTTTTTCTTCGATGTTTCTGCCGGCGCCTACTGGAGCCTTCTTCTGCACAATGGCAACAGCTTTAATGCAGGCATTTCATTGTTTCATATTAATGCACCTAAGCAATCATTGCTTGGGGATAATGATGTGCGCCTTGCCCGCAAGGTTCTGATTAGCGGCAACGAACAACTGATGGTAACAAGTAAAATTAAGCTGGTTCCGGGTATGCTTTTTATGCACCAGGGAACGTACAATGAAATCGACCTGGGCACGCTGGTTAAGTTCATACAATCGCCTGCCCAAATCAATTACCTGGCATTGTTTTGCGGCATGTATTACAGGTTCGGGGATGCATTTAACCTTATTGCCGGATTGGATTACCGCGACTGGTCGTTCGGGGTGAGTTACGACATCAACGCATCCAACCTGGTTCCTGCAAGCCATAACAGAGGTGGGCTTGAACTTACGTTAATGTATATCATCAACAAGAACAAGAAAGACTACGTAAAGAAAATTCCCTGCCCGATATTTTAACTCATACTACGCATAAACGGTTTGATTCTAAGTTCAAGTGAGATTCCTCACGGAGTTTACCCAGACAAAATCGGGGTTCGGAATGACATTATAGATTTAGAGATAATAGGGGGAAGAGGAGGCGATTCGCCTATGCGAACCGCCTCCTCTTCCCCCTCAAGCAAATAAATTATTTGTCATTCCGAATGAATCCGCCACCTGGCGGAGAAATGAGGAATCTAAAAAATGAGAAAATTATAGTTGCGTAATATCACTTGAGTTAAAAATAAAAAAGCCCATCATTCAGGGATGGGCTTTCATATTAGTTGTGCCGGTAGTATTTATTCCTTCACAAATTTCTTCATTTCTATACCTTTTTCGGTTTTCACCTTCATTATATAAACGCCGTTCGACAAATCGGAAACATCAATATTGGTAAGGTTGCCGTTGGTTGAAAGTGCCCGTACAAGCTGGCCTTGTGTGTTGATAATGCTTATTTCAGCTTTCAGCGTTGTTCCTACCGCAAGGTTGTTTGAAACAGGATTAGGATATAGGACTATGTTATTATCCTGGGCATCCATATCGTTAATTCCGGTGCCGGCGGGAATCATAACAACTCTTTTCATATATGATATAATTCCCATATAATTAAATTCATCAATAAATATTCCAAGCAGCGGCGCTCTGCTGGTTGAACTGCAATAATAATAGGTAGTGGTAATATCAATAAGAGTCATAGCGCCCATAATCATAGTATCAGTTTCAACTGATTTTGTACGAAGAATGTTTGTATAAACGCCTTCAGGCAATTTCAGCGTACCCCATGCATCGGCAGTGGTCGACATAGTTCCGCTTACTGTCATACTCCCGCTTGTACCAACAGACGTTCCTTTAAAAGTGCCATTAGAGGTGCTTAAATAACTGAAAGGAAAAGTTACATATGTTACAGGTTTAGAATAAATCAAAGTGTCGCCACCCACAACACTGCCAAGTTGCAAAAGCTGCGAAGCATTCATGTTCCAAAATCCATAGGTAATCGCCGAAGCCACTGTGGCAGTTGGAAACAACGAAGCATAAGGCGTAGCGCTTGGAGCAACCCAATTCTGTATATGAGTAGAATCTAGTACAAGCGATGTTAAATCCCATGTTTGATTAGCGCCTGCTGCGCCCGGTTCCGCGCCTGTAGTATCCATTACGGAATTATGATCAACCCAGCCGGGTACAGGGCCGTAATTGGAGGAAGTTAATGTGTATTGCGAGAATCCGTTTAGCCTGAACAGTACTAAAGCAATTAAAAAAAGTAAATGTTTTGTTTTCATAGTATTAGTTTTTTAGTTTATGCAAAATTAATTTTTTTAATCAAATAACTACATTTAAGTTCTTTGGAAAACAGGTATGTCATTGAGAACAAAGTGAAGCAATAAGAAAAGAGTAAATGGTATTGATTTTCACATTGCTCCATTTTTAAAAGGTATGCTGAAAATCAGTCATTGCCCCCGCTCTGAATGGAGAACTGATTTTCATCAACTTCACTCTTTAGGGTTGGGGCAGAAAGTTGATGAAAATTAAAGAATTATTTTTAGGGTTTAGGGCAAACAAATTGATTTTCCTAACTCATGTTACGCACAAATAATTCAATATTGCTTTTAAATGAGATTCCTCTCCGCCAGCCGGCGGATCGGAATGACAACAATATTATTATTAACTGGATGGAGCGGGAAAGCGCCCGCTCCATCTCACCCTAAATAATCATTATGTCATTCCGAATGTAACGAAGTGAAATGAGGAATCTAAATATGATAAATACTTGTTTGCGTAACATCAGTTCCTAACTAATTTACCCGGTTTCCCCATATTTCAGTTAAAAGCGACAGTCATTTCAAGAAGAAAAATCAGCCCACCGACAAGGCAAGCATACTTCCCGCGAGGAATGATAATTATTGCAAAAGGAATAGTAACTATTGCTGAAGGAACAATAACTATTCCTGAAAGGAAAATAACTATTCCTGAAAGGAAAATAACTATTCCTGAAGGAACAATAACTATTCCTGAAAGGAAAATAACTATTCCTGAAAGGAAAATAACTATTCCTGAAGGAATAATAACTATTCCTGAAGGAACAATAACTATTCCTGAAGGAACAATAACTATTCCTGAAAGGAAAATAACTATTCCTGAAGGAACAATAACTATTCCTGAAAGGAAAGTAACTATTGCAAGAAAAGAAATACTTTTTCCACAAAAAAAAACAGCCCTCTTTTTAGGGAGGACTGTCATTTAAAAAGTAAGGACTATTTTATTACCTGTTTACGTTGCAAAAATAAAGGCAACAGCCGGAGTAAGCCAAAGTTGGGCGCCTCCGCGTTTCTCGCTAAGCGAAATTCTGCCCCTGAACCACAGTTTTGTTCCTGCTGCCTTGCCATGAGCATATTTATACCTGCTGTCGGGCGAAACCTTTGCCGGCGTAAAGTTTATGCCATCAATGCTTTCCTGAATTTCATAACAGGCATGAATACCCTCTCCGGCAGCTTTAAAAACAATATTAACCATACCGTTGGTTGTTGTATTGTTTGTAACCTTAAAATCATTTTTGTTTATAATAACAGGCAATTTGCTATGCAGCCCGCATTCGCGGATAATAGTAAGGGCAGTTGCTTTATTGGGAGCGTTATTAACTGCAGTTTGCACTACTGCCACATAGTTCTGTACATCAATAACTACAGGCTCCACAGCCAAATCGCGTGCATTAGCCATGCCAATGGCGCGTGTTTTAGTATTCGATTCGGCTGTCTGGGCAGTGGTTATCTTGGTTTTTGTAGCCGCTATAGCTGCGGCGGCAATTGTTACCCAGGTATTTCCAGGAGCAGTGCTTATGGCTGTTAAAAATGCCAGTACATCGCTCAACATTTGCGAAACATTGTCGTCAAAAATAAAATAAGCAGTAGTGTGCTGCGGTTTTTTCATAGTTTTTTAATTTTTAATAATTTGTTTTACGATGCAAATGTATTTCCTGAATATTAATTAAAAGTTAATGATGGGTTAAGTTTATGTTAATCTTTGAATAATTGAAAATAATCGTAAATTTGTGTGTTATAAATAAAAATAAGGAGGAGTTATGAAAGCTAAATTATTCTTTATTA
The DNA here is from genome assembly GCA_963831005.1 of uncultured Bacteroidota bacterium. GTDB lineage: Bacteria > Bacteroidota > Bacteroidia > Bacteroidales > CG2-30-32-10 > CAWHOW01. The sequence continues at coordinate 161,331 of CAWHOW010000007.1, read as the reverse complement.
CAGTGTTCGCCATTATTGGATTTATCGCAAATGCACAATGGGTACAAACAAGTCTTAATACTGGAACATAAATTGTTTTGCTATAAACGAGAGTAACATTTTTGCAGGGACTTCAAGGTGACGGTGTGTTATTATCTTCAAACAATGGTAATAGTTGGACTGCGGTAAATACAAATTTATCAAATAATTGGGTTATTTCATTAGCCAACAAAGGGGATACCATTTTTGCGGGAACTTATAACGGCGGTGTGTTTTTATCTTCAAATAATGGGAATAGTTGGGATTCAGTAAATACAGGTTTAACAAATCGGGTTGTTCATGCAATAGCCATAAAGGGAAACTCAATATTTGCAGGCACTAAAGATGGTATGTATTTATCTACAAACAATGGTGGTAATTGGTCAATAGTGAATAATGGATTACCAACAAATTCTATGTTTACGGCATTCGCCATAAATGACACTAATATTTATGCTGCCGCTTATGATAATACGGGTGTATATATATCCACAAACAATGGGAGCAGTTGGTCGGCGGCCACAGGTCTACAGGGTTGTGGTGTAAATGCAATAGCAATTAGTGGAAATTACCTTTTGGCAGGGACTACAACAGCTTATGGTATCGGTGGTGTATTTTTATCAACAAACAATGGATTCAATTGGAATTCAACACATTTAGCGGCAACCGATATCAATACTTTTGCAATTAACGGGAATGATATTTTTGCAGGAAGTAATCAATACGGTGTGTATTTATCTACTACAGACAATGGAAGCAATTGGACTCAAATAAATACGGGCTTGACAGGAACAGGTTTTATTAATGCATTAGTTATAAGAAAAGATACTCTTTATGCAGGGACTTATAATGATGGAATTTGGTATCTACCTCTTGAAACTGTTGGAATAAAAGAAATAAATAATGCTGACAATATTGTTGTTTATCCTAACCCCGCAACAAATAATATAACTATAGAAGCCTTGCAAAAATCAACAATAGAAATTTTAAACATACAAGGACAAACAATCCTGCAACAACAAATACAGCAAGGGAAAACAAACATTGATATAAGCGCACTTGCAAAAGGAGTTTACATTTTAAGGCTATGCAGCAACGATAAAACAGCAGTTACAAAGATTGTGAAAGAATAAATAAGCATGCAGAAGGCAGCAGCAGTAGGCAGTTATTGCGTGCTTAGCAACCTTGCAGCGGAGTTTACCCTGACAAAGGAAGGGTGTGAAATTACGAAAGTCGTTAGTCAACAATTTGCAGTCGGCAATAAAGACTGAAGACTGGCTACCGAGGACTGAACGGGCAAGCAATTATTAAACAATGCAATTAAATTTGAATATTCAGATGAAAAAATATAAACTAGTTCTATTGTTTTGTTCTTTATTTTTCCTGAAACAATTGAATGCACAAGACAGTTTAATACATAATAAACAGCGCGATATTACATCAATTGGTTTGGGCGTAGGCCTCGACTTTGGCGGAATTGGGTATAATTTTCTTGTATATCCGATTAAAAACATTGGCCTTTTTGCCGGCGCGGGTTATGCCATAGCTGGTTTTGGCTGGAATGCAGGAGCCAAGGTATTATTTGAATCAAACAAAGCAGATTATGAAACTAAATTAAATCCATATGCCCTGGCCATGTACGGGTATAATGCCGGAATTATTATCATAGATCATGATGAATACAATAAAGTATTTTATGGCTATACAATAGGATTTGGTGTAGATTATCATCCAAAGTCGAAAAAAGACACTTACTGGTCGTTTGCTATATTATATCCTTTCCGTAGCCAATCAGTAGAAGCATATAAGGATGAACTGACCAATAATCTTGGAGCTACTTTTGGCTATATGTTTCCTGTTACAATTTCAATCAGTAGCAGGTTAATATTAAATAGACAGAACAAAAAAAACAAACACAATGGAAGAAAATAAAACATCTGCTGGTCAACCTAAGGCCAAATCAATGAAAGGGCCCATAATAAAATTTATTTCATTTCTTGCAGTATCAGTAGCCGCTGCTGCATGGATCACTTTCACCCCGCTTTTTCCGGCAACAGTATTTATCAAATGGCAGTCAAACTGGTTCGATGGTTCATGGTATCCCAAATATACATTTGCAGTGGTTTGGATAATCATGCTGCTTGTTTTAGCCTTTGTTTTTATTTTAATTTCATCGGTATGGGAAAAGATAAACGGAATTAGTCAAAAGAGTAAACAATAAAAGAGCGCTCTATTGTTATACATATTCAGCTCCTTCCCTCCTATTCCGCTTATATTATTTATTCGCCAGCTCTGCGTATATTTGCAAAGAATTATATTCAGATATATATGCCCAACCCAGATAAAACCCCCGAAACCAATAAACCTAAGCAGAAAGAAATTTCATTTACAGTATCCCATGCATCAGAGCTTATGAATTTTCTTATAGCCCAGATGCCCGATAAAAGTCGTAACACCATTAAATCATTTCTTATTCACAAACAAGTTACGGTCGACAATCATGAAGTATCAAAATACAATTATGCATTGATCCCCGGCCAGCAGGTTAAAATAACTATCGGTAAAAAAGTTGAAGAAATCATAAAATATCACGGGCTAAAGATACTGTTTGAAGATGCCTATATCATAGTTATTGATAAAGAAGCCGGATTACTTTCCATAGCCACTGAAAAGGAAAGAAGGCAAACAGCTTATTTTATCTTAACCGAGCATGTAAGGAAAACCAAGCGCAACGACAGAGTGTTTATAGTTCACAGGCTTGATAAAGATGCATCGGGAGTAATGATGTTTGCAAAGAGCATCGAGGTGCAGGAGATACTTCAACGCAACTGGGAAAAAGCCAAGGTCGACAGAAGGTATGCTGCGCTGGTGGAAGGGAAAATGGAAAACCTGGAAGGCACCCATATTTCATGGCTTAAAGAAAGTTCAGCGCTAATAATGTATTCATATAATTTTGATAACGGCGGGCAAAAAGCCATCACGCATTATAAACTTATTAAAGGCAATGATAATTACAGTTTACTTGAGGTAAAGATTGACACAGGAAGAAAGAACCAGATTCGCGTTCACATGAAAGACCTTGGGCATAGCATAGTTGGCGATAAGAAATATGGTTCAACTCAAAACACTATAAAGCGAATGGGACTGCATGCAACAAGCCTCACATTTCTGCACCCGGTTACTAACAAGGAAATGTGTTTTGAAAGCCCTATTCCGGGCAGTTTCACAAAAGTGTTAAATTCATGATAAGTTAACATTATTACAAAGTTTTTGTATTATAAAAAAACCATTGTATCTTTGTAAGAACAAATCTTATAGTAAATGAAAGCAAAAATAATTCTTCTCACGAAGGTTCTATCTTTTAGCTTTTTTCTTCTTACCATTAATGTTAATGCCCAATGGCAGCATACAAGCCTTACCAATACCAACTGGGTAACTGCAATTGCCATAAACGGAATTAATATTTTCGTTGGTACTGAAGGCAGTGGCATTTTTTTATCACAGGATAGTGGATCAACTTGGAACACAGTAAATACTGGTCTTACCAATGCTTATGTTACTTCGTTGGCTGTTAGCGGAAATAATATATTTGCAGGAACTAATGAAGGTGGAGTTTTCTTTTCAGCAAACAATGGTGGAAACTGGGCAAAAGTGAATACAAATCTTACAGACACTATTATCTTATCTCTGACTGCAAACAGCAGTGGAGTTTTTGCAGGCACTAATGGCGGAGGAGTATTTTTCACATCGAACAATGGTGGAAACTGGACAAAGGTGAATTCAGGTTTGCCAGGAATGGATGTTACAGCATTAGCTACAAGCGGAAATGAAGTCTTTGCTGGTGTTGACGGCTTTGGTGAGTTCTTGACTTCAAATAACGGAAGTAACTGGTCACCAGTTAATACAGGATTATCAAATAACGATGTATTGTCAATTGCCATCAACGGGAGCAATTTATTTACAGGAACTGGTAATGGTGTGTATTATTCATCCAATAATGGAAGTAATTGGGCTGCCGTGAGTACCGGTTTGACAAATACCTTTATTAATGTACTGACCACTAGCGGAAATAATGCTTTTGCCGGCACTAATGGCGGTGGTGTATGCTGGACATCAAATAATGGAACAAGTTGGGCTGCATTAAACTGGGGATTGACACAACCTATTATTTTGTCGTTAGCTGCAAACGCAAGCTATCTTTTTGCCGGAACTAGTCAGGGTGGATTATGGAAACTACAATTATCCGAGGTTGGCATAAATGAAATAACTGGGAACAATAGTAATATTGATATTTATCCGAATCCTGCAAGCAATAATATTCAGGTATTGTGTGACAAGTTGAAAGTTATAAGTATAGAAATTTATAATTTGCTTGGAGAAAAGATCTATAGCTTACCAATGATCGATAATAGTTCTCCAATAAATATTAATCTGGCTAATACATCCTGCGGGATATATGTTATGCAAATTATAACAGAAAAGGGCATAGCAGTTAAGAGGTTTGTAAAAGAATAACATTGTGTTGAATTATCAACCTATTTTATTCTTTTTATTCTTAACTTCATTTAAATAATTTTAATCTCTTTTACTATTTCTTTGAATTCACTAAGAATCATTGCCGTTGCTCCCCATACTACATTACCGTTGATATCGTAATAAGGAGCAGTAAAAGGCACTTCATCCCTAACCTTGAATTCTTTTGTTTTCACATTCTCTGGCTTTAAAAGTTCGGAAAGCTTATATTCAATTATTTCACTTACTTCCCTCTTATCTGGTACAAAAGAAGGTTTTGATTCAGTATAACCGACAGAAGGGTAAACAACAAAATTACTGGGAGGAATATACAGGGCTGTAAGTTGACCAATTATATGGATACTTTTCCAATCAACGCCAATCTCCTCATTGGTTTCTCTTAAAGCAGTTTGAATAAGGTTATTATCTGTATTTTCATATTTGCCACCCGGAAGAGCAACCTGTCCGCTGTGTTTGCTTTTTGATTTAGTCCTGAGAATAAGAGCAGAACAGACAGACGTCCGATAGGGATAAAGCAGTATCATCACTCCACTTTTCTTTGTAGAATCATTCATGGGCATATACCTTAGCTCTTTCATTCGGATGCCAGAGCCCATCATCAACTGTGCTTTCTCACCTGGTAAAGGATTAGTGAGTGCCGTTTTTAGACTATCAATGAATTTTTCAAACATAAAAAGTTAATCCTGTGCAAAGTTAAGGAAAACTAACCGGAACAAGTTCTCAATATATAATTCAGATTGATTTTAAAGTGAACTATAATAACCCGTGAGTAATTTAACTCAAATATAACATTGGTTAATATACTGATATTCTGAAATAAAGATGAAAAATGAGTCAATATTTGAATTCTTTTATCTTGATTTATTTGTTATTTAAAAAAAGATGCTAATTTTGCCACGCAAATAAGTAATTTTATAAAGACAAATTAATAACCTTAAAACAAAATCATCATGAAAAAATTATTAACATTAGCAGTTGTAGCACTCGCAGTAATTACAATGAATGCATGTAAAAGTTCAGAAGCTCCTGACAAAGTAGCAGAAAAATTTTTAGGTCACATTAACAAGAAAGAATTTGCAGAAGCAAAGAAATTAGCTACTCCAGAATCATCAGCATCAATTGATATGCTTGAAAGTTTCAGCAAAATGGGCGGCGAACAGACTAAAGAAAGCAAGATTGAAAACATGAAATGTGAAACAAAAGGTGATTCAGCAGCTTGCAACTACACTGAAAACGGTGAAGCTAAGAAATTACAACTTGTTAAGAAAGACGGAAAATGGTTAGTTGAAATGAAGAAGGAAACTCCTGATATGAAAAACACAACAACTGAACCTACCGACACTACAAAGAAAGACACTACTGTAAAAAAATAATTGTGCCGATTAACTAAACAATGAGGAAGAAACTTCTAATTTTTTTCATTGTTTTAGCAGGTTTAGCACTAAGTATCTATTTGTTCCTGTTGATCTACAATTACCGTAGTCAACAGGAACAATTAGTTTCTGACTATACCCTCTCTCCCAAAGAAATCTCTCTTCTTCATGACGGTGATATCATTTTAAGGCATGGCTATGGCTTTGTTAGTGATATGATAGTGGAAACATTGAACGATAGTACCGGGCTTTCTCATTGTGCTATTCTTACTAAGTATAAAGGATACTGGATAGTTATTCAATCCATTTCTTCATCTCTGTCAGATGTTGATGGTGTGCAGTGGCAGTTCTTGCCCACCTTTGTAAATCAAAGCAAAAAGAATTCAATTGTCGTGGTTCGTTATAAGCATGTTGCTAATGATACGGATTATGCTAAAATTGGACGCTGGGCAATTTACTATCTAAAGAAGCAAATTCCTTTTGATAACGCTTTTAACCTGCATGACAGCAGCGCTTTTTATTGTTCGGAACTGGTCTGGAAAGTATTTATGAATGCTTTTCATGTTGATATCTTCGAATCCAAATACCGCCCTGATCATTATGATTATATGAAATTCGATACTTTCCTAGATACCCTTAATTTCAAAAGAATTATTGACCACAGAAACCGGAAGAGAAAAAAGAAATAGAAAAGAAGGGAGTTTTTAATCTATTTTTAGCTTTTCTCTGATCTTTCCTAATAATTCCATCACTTTTTTAATACCTGGAATGTCAGCGCTTTTTATTTCATCGTAAAGAGCGAAGGAATTAGTATTTGTCCAGAAAAGTTTAGCATCCACAGTTCCCTTTGTATTTACTGCTTTTCTATATGTTTCAGAAACTTGCTTGAAAACAGATTCGGGAATTTGATTTTTAGTAATCAGGGTATCCATTTTATTCAGCCCTTGTTTCAAAGAACCTTCTTTAATATCTGTCATAGCATCCACTAGCTGATAAGGCCATTCAATTTTAGAAATAATATTGAACCATGCAAAATGAAAACGTGCTGTCTGGTAATTTTCTTCATAAATGCAAAGAGTACCCATTATCATGTGAAAAGTTGTAATCTTTAGCTGGGCATCCATAGGAACAGGCTCTTTGTTCAATAGTTTATTTGCTTTAGCCGATTCATCGGAAGTTAAATCTTTCCAACCTTTTTCATACAGCGCTATAGCAGCAAGGGAATGCCCAAGAGTTTTTATATCCTTATCTTCGGTTTGCATGTCTTGAACAATATTGTTCTCTGCAATTGCATAATCAGGTTTGCCGCTTGCAATCCACGAATATCCCAGCAATAAACGAAGGACTTCTTCCGAAACAGCAGGTTCATCAGTATGATTGGTGGAATTAAATAAAAGGACAAGAGGTGGAATAGTATTCTCGGATAATGTTTTATATGATTTATATTTCAGGTTAAGCATCAAATTATCATATTCCTTTTGTTCGGTATTATTAACGGATTTACATGAAAACAGAATAAATAATAAGACTAAGATGCAAAGAAAATATTTCTGCATTATAAAGTGAATTAAAATGTTTTTTTATGTTGCACAGTATGTTATTCAGTTTGCTAATATACAATTAATGTTGAATTTATCGTACACCTGCAAATGACTTATTCAAACAATATAAAATTCTGAATTAAATTATCAAAGGTCTATTGTCAAACCATCATAAGCAAGATGTATGAATGAAGGGAGTTCTTTTTCCACATCTGCATGCAACCCCATCTGGTGACTGATATGCGTCAAATAGGCATGTTCTGGCTTTAGCTGCTGCAAAATATTTACCGCTTCATCTAAAGAGAAATGAGAAATATGTTTTTTTCGCCTTAACGCATTCAATACAATAACTCTTGAACCCTTAATCTTTTCCAATTCTTTATCCAAAATAGAATTAGCGTCTGTAATATAGGTGAAATCGTTAATCCTGTATCCAAACACGAGCAGGCGGTAATGCATTACTTCTATAGGAGTTATAAAAACATCATTAACTTTAAACGGTTTGTTTTCTATAGCACACAGGTTGATTTCGGGCACTCCCGGATATTTATCATCTTCAAAAGCATAAAAGAAAAACGACTTGAGAATGTCCTGCACATCCTTTTGCGAGTACACATCTATCGGGCATTTCTGGAAATAATTAAAAGCACGCACGTCATCCAGTCCGTTCACATGGTCTTTATGCCCATGAGTGATAAGCACTGCATCCAATCTCTTTACATTTTCCCTTAGCATTTGCTGACGGAAATCAGGTCCTGCATCAATTACGAAAGTGTTGCCGTCAATTTCAACCATTACCGAAGAACGAAGCCGCTTGTCCTTTGTATCAGTAGAACGACAAATGTTACAATTGCACGTAATTACAGGCACTCCCTGCGATGTTCCCGTACCTAGAAAAGTAATTTTCAAACTGTTTTTTTTGTAAAAGTAATTTGATAATGACAAATAATCAAGAATTTGAAAAAAAATAATGATATTCGCTTTCGAATTAATGAAACTGATATGAAAAAGTTATTTACTAAAATAGAACCTGAAAACATAAAGGATAACCCTGTTAAACTAATTGGTTACGACTGGATGCTTGTAACTGCTGGAACAAAAGATTCGTTCAACACTATGACTGCTGCATGGGGCGGCATAGGTTATTTATGGAACAGGCCTGTTGTGTATTGCTTTGTGCGACCAACAAGGTACACTTTTCAGTTCATGGAAAAATCGGATTACTTTACTTTGTCGTTTTTTGATGAAGATTACAGGGAGGCACTCAATATTTGCGGCAGTAAGTCGGGGCGCGATACGGATAAGATTGCTGAGACAGGTTTAATTCCCATAGAATCTGAAAATGGTGGTGTTTATTTTGAACAGGCTAGTTTGTTTATGGAATGCCGTAAACTATATTATGACGATTTGAAACCCGCTTTTTTTCTTGATGAAAGAATTCACAAACATTATCCGGAAAAAGATTACCACAGGCTTTATATTGCCGAAATTGTTAATTGTATGTTATCTGAATAAAATATTATGTAAGCGTTTTTCTAAATTTATTACTTTTACAATCCTTAATATTTAAATCGTACTTATTCTTAAAACATAAAATAAAAACTCTAAGCACTAAATTCTAAACTCTAAACAAATTCAAATGTTGAAATATTAAATATTCAAAACAAAAAGAAAAAAGGTTTAGAATTTATGCAATTGGGATTTTGAGATTATTTAGGTTTTAGAAATTAGTATTTGGGATTTTATAAATTATTTATGTTAATGAAATAAAAGGCAGTGAGCTTCATTGATAACATACGGCAGTCCTTCGGCTCTTATTTTTTTCGCAGGGATGTATCAAATTTAAAGCGAAACAGGTTTGTTATGAACCTTGCCGATGCTAAAACCATCGGTATCGTTTACGATGCTTCGGAGGAAGACAAATTTTCAGTTGTAAGCGATTTTGTGCGCTATTTCCAGGATAACCAGAAAATTGTGAAGGCTCTGGGATTTGTTAACTACAATCGTTTGCCGCATTATTGCTTTCCCAAGCTTTCGTACGACTATTTCACCAAGCGCGACCTGAACTGGTATTTCAAGCCCAACACCCCAAGGGTAAAAGACTTTATAAATGAGGAGTTCGACATTGTTATTGACCTTTGCATGCACGATTGTTTCCCCCTTAATTATGTTTCGGCTTTATCAAAGGCTAAGTTTAAGGTGGGCAGGTATGGCGAGAAACATTCCGAGATATACGATTTCATGCTGAACATGAGCGCCGGAATAACCATGCAGGATTATATGAAAGAAGCTATCCATTATCTTGGTATCATCAATAAAAACCAGGAACAAGTAGCCGGTCTTTAATTATCTCCTCACCTTTTATCGTTTTCTTGATAAATGTATTGAACATATGTGATAATGCTTAAGAATTTATTAATTTTAGCAAACAACTATTTCAGTTAATTTGCTTACTTTTACAATACAAAAATAAACCTATAACCCTACTACTATGAAGATTTTTTTTTACTTTCCGTTAAGCACTCTGCTCATATTCTTTGCTATGCAAACAAATGCACAGGATTTCATCAGTGCTACAAGAGATAATTCAGGACAGACAATTACTCTTAACAACAATCAGGTATTGGAGATAAAACTTCCCTTTACTCCCTCAAATGGATATACCTGGTGCTTAGTCAATGCTTCCGATGATAAATCAATGACCAATACTATTAAGGAAATTGGCGACAGGGACTTTATTTCGAATCGTACTTCTTCTAATGGGAAGATATTAGTGGGGCAATCCGGCACGCAAATTATCAGGTATGTTGGAACATCGCAGGGAACTACAGAACTTAACCTGGAATTAAGGCGTTCATGGGAAAAAAATCAACCCGCAATTGATAACTTTTCTATTACTGTTATCTCAAAAGGAAAGTATGCCGGAGCTTATACACCGGCAGTGAAGAAAAACAATATACATGTAACTTCAACTTCTGCATCAATCCCTTCAAAATGGGATTGGCGTCCACTGTGTACACCAATTACCAATCAGGGCGCTTGTGGCGATTGCTGGGCTTTTGCAGCAGTTGGAACATTTGAATGCGGTATAAAGATTCGCGATGGCGTTACAAAGGATATTTCAGAAGCTTATCTAACAAACTGTGATAACGACTCCGGTTTTGACGGGTGCAATGGCGGATGGTGCCCGCTTAATTACTGGATGGCTCCGAGAGGCGCTGTTTATGAATCGGATTGCCCATGGACCACATCATTAGCCAACGGAACAACAGGAACATGTGCCGGGCCTTATCCATTTCATGAAACAATTGATACCTTCTCTGTTGTTGCGAACGAAAGCCTCTCCGACAGTATTCCACCCGATTCCAATATGAAAAAAGACATTTATAACTATGGGCCAATTTGGGTTACCATAGATGCTTCAAGCGGTGCATTTGGTAGCTATACCGGAGGGATATTTACAGGAACCGGCGGAATTACCGACCATGCTGTTGTGCTCGTCGGCTGGGTCGATAGTGCAAGTGTTCCGGGTGGTGGTTATTGGATATTACGCAACTCATGGGGTGCCGGCTGGGGAATGAGCGGATATATGTATATATCGTATGGGAGCGCTACCATTGGATGTTTTGCAAATTATATAGTTTATAAAGGAGGTGTACCTCACAATCTCCCGCCTGTAGCAAACTTTGGTGCTTCATCCACTACATCCTGCTCGGGCACTATACAGTTTGCCGACTCATCATTAGATTTTCCTACTTCATGGCTTTGGAATTTTGGTGATAGCACTACTTCTAACCAACAGAATCCCATTCATACTTATAGTGCAAGCGGAACCTATACAGTTACTTTAGTTTCAGCTAATAGTAATGGAAGCGATACTGTTTTAAGGACGAATTATATAGATGTAAGCCTGCCTGCATCACCCACTACCACAGGAGCTTCCGGCAATGGCCCTATAAGTGTTACATTAAGAGCATCAGGGAGTGGAACTTTATACTGGTATAATGCACCAACGGGAGGAACGCTTATAGATACAGGTACTACATATATTACTCCCATTTTAAATACCAATACTACTTATTATGTGCAAAGCGAAATATTCCAGGCTCCTCAATCAGTTGGGATGGCTGCTAAAACAAGCTCAGGAAATTATTATACTTACACTTCAAACTGGGCGGAAACATTCGATGCTTTAAAAGCTATCAATATAGTTTCAGTGGTTGTATATGCCAATTCCACTGCTAACAGAACTATCTTCTTAATGAACAGTGCAGGAACTATTCTTGATACAACAGTTGTAAATATTACCAGCGGTCAACATACAATACCCTTGAATTTTCATGTATTGGCCGGAACAGGCTATCAGCTTGGCGTAGATGGAGGCACATCATGTAATCTGTGGCGTGATGATGTCGGAGCTTCTTATCCTTATACATTACCGGGACTTATCTCTATTACAGGAAATACTGCTGCTGCTTCAGGTTATTATTATTATTTGTACAACTGGCAGGTACAGCCCGAAGCTTGTATCAGCCCAAGAACACCGGTTACTGCGTCAATTATTACTGGTATTAATGAACACGCAAATTCTTACTTTGATGTTTTCCCCAATCCCAATTCAGGTATATTTGAAATAAAGTTAACTAACCAGAACCTTCAGAATGCAACAATAAGAATGATGAATATTCTTGGTGAAACTTTAATTGAAAAGACTATCAATGGCAATGGCAATGCCGATCTGATGCAATTCGACGTATCCTATTTACCCGCAGGAATGTATTATATTAAAGTGCAAACAGAAAAAGAAACTTACACAAAGAAAGTATGCCTGAAATAATGTGCAGCTTCCTTTAATAACTGTGATTAAGCTTTTATTATTATAGTCAGGAATCTTAATTCATTTCACATGATGAAAACACGATATTCATATTTCTATGCAGCCATACTCCTTGTAACGGCAAGCTTTACAGACACTCTGTTCTCTCAGAATACAAACAATGCCAAGAGTGTTTCTGTTAAAGAAATATCTTATACCAAATGGAACACTCCCGATGGGATTCCTTATCTAAAAGGTCCCGGCAATAACCTTGGCGCTACATCGTTCGAGATGCTGGATACCAACCGTATTGCTTTTCTTAGCGCTGCTTCAAACGAAATTATTATTTCAAAAACAATGGATGGGACAGCATTTAAGAGATTTACTATTTCATCTGCTCCGCGCGATTTTGTTTACGACAATGGATTCTTCTATGTTCTGTTTGGTCAGCAAGTAAGAGAGTATGATGAGAACGGCAAAACTATCAATGACTTTTCTTTCCCAAACGCCTATTTGGGAGTGGAAAGATTAGCACGCTTTAATAAAGAAACCTATTTGCTGCTTCCCTCAGGCAATTGCGCCAAGATTGAATCTGCCGGACAAGCTGTTACTCCGAAGGAATATGAAGGATGGATAACATCTACCGGTTATTTTGTTTCAACTAAACTTAACAGTGATAATGCTTATTCCATTACCATAAAGCCTGCTAATGGGAACAGTAGTGCTAAAGAATTTACTACCGATAAAAAGGTTTCAGGCGTTTATGTTATTGGTTCAACAGCAAGCAGGATTGTTCTGGAAGTTCAGACATTTATTTCCGAAAGCCCTATTGCTGTTGTAAGAAGTATTGTTACTGTTGAATTGAATAAAGACATGATAGGTTCAGTTGTTATCAGCAATAAAGTGCCAGATTGCAATTACGTGCATTCGAATAAGACCTTCAGTGTTTCAAATGATGGAACAATTTTAAATATGATAACTGCTCCTAATGGTGTTCATGTTTTTTCCCTAGCTGACTCACAAACAGCCCAGGATTATCCTGCAGATATTAAAGATATGAAATATCACTACAATGATAACCTGATTAAAGTGGATGAAAAATAATTAATGAACTTTAATAATAACATGATGAAAAAACTATATAACCGTTCTCATAATTATTCTTTTTTATTAAGCTTACTTCTCCTTGTTATCATCTCTGGTGCAAGCATTGGACAAACTATTACAAGGACACAGATTTTAAAGAATGCTTTACCATATACAACTTATGAATTCACTGCAACAACAAATAATATATGGAGTGGAACAAACTGTTCGGCTCTGTCAATAACTGTAACAACGCCAAGCTGGGTTGCCACAGGCACTAATTTTTCCGTTCCTTATTGCTGGGGCGGTTTTTCAACACTCTCATCATTTACTACAGGTATTGGTGCAAATAAATCTGCAGGTGATGATGATTGTACGGGAAACGGAGATGGAAGCGAAAGCTGTGCTTTAGGAGTGGATTGTTCCGGCTTTGTTTCAAGGGCGTGGGGAAGAACTTCCAAAGAAAGCACTTCTACCCTGCCAAGTATTTCAACAACATATAGTAGCCCGACTAAGGTAAAACCCGGTGATGCTTTTGATAACGTTGGTTCTCATGTTCGATTGGTTTACAAGAATAATGGTAACGGGACATACACCGTTATTGAGTCATCTGCCGATGGCTGGGATGTGGCTATACATACCTATTCAACATATGATCTGGCTTCATATACACCTATGTATTATGACAATGTTGTGAATCCTTATGATTCTATTTCTCCCACAACAGCTATTGGAGTGAGTGGAAGTTGGCAAACGGCAAACTTTACAACTACATTCACAGATAAAGATAATACAGGAGGCTCGGGCCTTGAAAAAAGCTATTATACTGTTGCCGATTTTAATGGAAGTAAATGGGTCGCCAATGCACAAAGAGGATTTATTACGGACAATTTTGTAACACTTGATACCTCATGGAAGGTTCCCTCTTCCAGCGGTACATGGACGGTTTCAGGAGGCATGCTTGTTCAATCAGACTCTACAGTTAGTAATACAAATATTTACAGAGCATTGAACCAAACTCTCTCCAACCGGTATTTATATCATTTCAAGGCAAGGCTCACATCAGCAGAAGATCCATCATTGAACAGAAGGTTTGGCTTACATTTCTTTTGTGATTCAGCCAATCTGAATGAAAGAGGAAATTCTTACTTTGTCTATTTCAGACAGGAAAACAGCCAGATGGAGTTTTACAAATGCGTGAATAACTCCACCGTGACTGAGACTGAAATTGATACCGGTATTGTAACCAATGTTGGGCAGTGGTACGACTATAAAATTGCGTTTGACAGGACAACCGGCAATATTGATGTATACAGGGATAATAAATATCTTGGCACCTACACCGACCCTCACCCATTGACCACGGCAGGGAATTACATCTCCTTCCGGACAGGCAATGCCAAAGTTGATTTTGACAGCCTTGAAGTTTTCCGCAGCAGGTATCCTTCGGTTACCGTCAATGTGGGAGCTGCTTCCACTAACGATATCCGCTATCAGAACCCTAATCCTTCAACTTCTTCGGGACTTATAAAATCAATCTGCAACGACAGTGTAAGAAATCTTTCAAGCATTATTTCTCAAAAAATAAACGTTGACTGGACAGATCCTGTTTGTTATACTGTGAACGACGGAACAGGCGCTGATATTGATACTACTAATTCTCTTACTACTCTTTCGGCAAACTGGACTAATTCAACCGATGCCAATTCCGGAATTGCGAAATACTGGTATGCTATCGGAACTGCAATGGGAGATTCAAACCTTGTGAACTGGACAAGCAATGGGACAAATACTGCTGTAACAAAAACAGGACTTACGCTTACCAACGGACAGCATTATTATTTCAGCATCAAAACTGTGGATGGAGCCGGACTTACAAGCATCTGCAACTCCAATGGTGTGATAGTAGATATTAATGTAGGTATAAAGAATTACTCTGATATTTTTGGATTAAAAGCCTTTCCCAATCCCGCTTCAGGCAACATAACTGTTTCGTTCAATTTAAAAGATGATGAAGCAATAGAAATTTCGCTTATTGACAAGCTTGGAAAAGAACTGTTAATAAAGCCAAAAACAAGATTACCTAAGGGAACGAATACTTCGCAGATCGATCCTGCAAAACTAGGTCTTGCTGCCGGAACTTACACATTAAGAATAGCCGGTGAAAAGGCAAGTTCCAGTGTGCAATTGATTATTCTACCCTGATATCTGGCTCGTTTCAGAGTAATACTAAAGAATTTTACTCCAAAGTCTTAATATTTTCTAGTCTTAACTAAGTTTATTGTGTTGAAGTCTTGTGCCCTCATGCTGAAGGCATGTGCCCTCGTGCTGAAGGCATGTGCCCTCGTGTTGAAGGCATGTGCCCTCGTGTTGAAGTCACGCGACCTCAGGTTGCAAAATCCCACTCTTGATATGGTAAAATTGACCAGGGCAAACGCATTAAAATATTAACAAAGGCCTGGTTATAAATATTCCTCGAAGCAAGTACCTATAGTGTAGAAAAGTATTTTCTTGGTTGAAAAAAATCATGACAACACCGATTGATTATTTCACCAACATAGAAGATCCTCGCATAGAAAGGAGGAAAGAACATTTGCTTGAAGATATAATATTCATCACCATAGCATCAGTAATATGTGGAGCAGAGACATGGAATGATATCGAAAATTATGGGAATGCAAAAAAAGAATGGTTACAACAATATCTTAAACTTCCCAATGGTATCCCATCGCATGACACATTTAACAGATTTTTTAGTTTAATAGAGCCAAAGCAATTGGAACAAAGTTTTTTAAACTGGATACGTGCCATAGCAGAAATAACAGATGGGGAAATAATCAGCATAGACGGAAAAACGATACGGGGATCAAGAAATAAAGGCTCCAAGTCATTTGTACATATGGTAAGTGCATGGGCAAATGAGAATCATTTATTATTAGGTCAAATCAAAGTAGGTGACAAGACAAATGAAATTACCGCTATACCAAAGTTGCTGGAAATATTGGAAATAAGAGGGTGTATTATAACCATTGATGCTATGGGTTGTCAAACTGAAATAGCGGATAAGATTATCGAAAAAGAAGCTGATTATATATTAGCAGTAAAAGGTAATCAAGGAACATTAGAAAAAGATATTAAGGATACGATAAAATTTTCAAAGCCTACAGATGAATTTGAAGAAACAGATTTTGGACACGGAAGGATTGAAACTCGCAAATGTTCAGTCTATACTGATTTCTCACATATAGAAAACATTTCACGCTGGGCAGGAATAAAATCAATAGTAAAAATAGAATCGCTCAGAATCATAAAAGACACAGGAAAAGAAGAGAGGGAGCTCCGTTTATATATCAGTAGTATAAAACCAGATGCTCGAAAAATATCAAATGGAATCAGAAAACACTGGGGAATTGAAAATTCATTGCACTGGGTTTTAGATGTATCTTTCGGGGAAGATAAAAGTATGAAGCGTAATGTTAATGCAGTTGAAAACTTCTCCATCATTAATAGAATAGCTTTAAATCTTATAAAACAAGAAAAATCAAAGAAGAGAAGCAACAAGGGTAAACGCCTTGATGCGGGATGGGATAATGATTATCTACTTAAAATCTTAAAAAATTAAATGCGTTTGCCCTGTAAAATTGACTTTATTAATGAGATTTAAAAGAATAAAAGGAGTAATTTTGCAAATTATCAGGAAACCCTAAGTGTATTGTAAATTATTTCATTATTTGGCTTAATCAATGGAACATCATCATAATCACTCTCACGACCATCATCACCACCACGAACACTCGGTTTCATTGACAAATGTCAATAAGGCTTTTATTGTCGGCATCCTGCTTAATGTTTTGTTTATAATAGTTGAAGTTGTTGCAGGGCTTATTATTCAATCGCTTTCTTTGCTTTCCGACGCAGGTCATAACCTTGCCGATGTAGGTGCATTGGCTCTTTCTTTGCTTGCCTTCAGGCTTTTAAAAGTTAAAGCTAACGAGCGTTACACCTATGGCTATCGTAAAACCTCTATTATTGTAGCATTGCTGAATTCAATGGTTTTGCTGGTTTCAATCGGCGCTATTATTTACGAAGCCATACAGCGATTTATGAATCCTGTGCCAATACAGGGGACAACCATAGCATTTGTTGCAGGCATAGGCATCATTATCAAGGTTGTTACAACTGTCATGTTTTTCAGGGATAAAGACAAAGATCTTAACATAAAAAGCGCTTATCTTCATATGCTGAGTGATGCGCTTGTTTCTGTCGGGCTTGTTATAAGTGGTATTATAATTTTCTTTACCCAATGGTTCTGGATGGACAGTGCATTAAGTATTGTAATTGCAATTGTTATTCTTGTAAGTACATGGCAGTTGCTAAGACAAAGCCTGAGGTTAACACTTGACGGCGTTCCAGATAATATCCATTTTGACGATATTAAAGACGTTGCAACTAAGGTTGAAGGCGTTAAAGATATGCACCACATACATATCTGGGCAATAAGCACTACTGAAAATGCTTTAACTGCGCATCTTGTTTTGAAAGAAGGAACTACACTGGAACAAGAGCAGAAAATCAAATACCAGCTTAAACATCAGCTTGAACATAAAAACATTCACCACATTACGCTTGAAACGGAAAGAGAGAATGAACTTTGCGAAGCCGAAGATTGCTAAAACACCCTGAATCAATCTCCCGCCACTCTTTCGCTATCCATGTAAATAACTATATACTTATATCTTCATTTCATAGAGATTTTATATATTTGTTCAAATATTTAATGTTTATTTATTAGACTCGACCATATGGCTTGTACTGAATTCAGGCCTTACTCACTGATATAATTTCGAATTAAATAACACGAATAGATGTTTCAATTTACTGCCGAATCCATACAAGAGGTACTAAATTCCATTCACGAAGCCTTATTTATACACGATTATGAGACTGGCAAAGTGTTATATGTAAATAATCGTATGTGTGAACTTTATAATTGCACTTATGAGCAGGCCTTGAATGATGAAACTGATGAATTCAGTTTAGGAAAACCGCCATACAGTGCTGCAGAAGCAATTCATTATATACAAAAAGCAAAGAAGAATGGTGAGCAGGTTTTTGAATGGATAGCTCGCAAGAAAAGCGGTGAAACATTTTGGTCTGAAGTTTCATTAAGAATTGCTGTAATAGATAAGGAAAAGCAGGGCAAACGCATTAAAATATTAACAAAGGCCTGGTTATAAATATTCCTCGAAGCAAGTACCTATAGTGTAGAAAAGTATTTTCTTGGTTGAAAAAAATCATGACAACACCGATTGATTATTTCACCAACATAGAAGATCCTCGCATAGAAAGGAGGAAAGAACATTTGCTTGAAGATATAATATTCATCACCATAGCATCAGTAATATGTGGAGCAGAGACATGGAATGATATCGAAAATTATGGGAATGCAAAAAAAGAATGGTTACAACAATATCTTAAACTTCCCAATGGTATCCCATCGCATGACACATTTAACAGATTTTTTAGTTTAATAGAGCCAAAGCAATTGGAACAAAGTTTTTTAAACTGGATACGTGCCATAGCAGAAATAACAGATGGGGAAATAATCAGCATAGACGGAAAAACGATACGGGGATCAAGAAATAAAGGCTCCAAGTCATTTGTACATATGGTAAGTGCATGGGCAAATGAGAATCATTTATTATTAGGTCAAATCAAAGTAGGTGACAAGACAAATGAAATTACCGCTATACCAAAGTTGCTGGAAATATTGGAAATAAGAGGGTGTATTATAACCATTGATGCTATGGGTTGTCAAACTGAAATAGCGGATAAGATTATCGAAAAAGAAGCTGATTATATATTAGCAGTAAAAGGTAATCAAGGAACATTAGAAAAAGATATTAAGGATACGATAAAATTTTCAAAGCCTACAGATGAATTTGAAGAAACAGATTTTGGACACGGAAGGATTGAAACTCGCAAATGTTCAGTCTATACTGATTTCTCACATATAGAAAACATTTCACGCTGGGCAGGAATAAAATCAATAGTAAAAATAGAATCGCTCAGAATCATAAAAGACACAGGAAAAGAAGAGAGGGAGCTCCGTTTATATATCAGTAGTATAAAACCAGATGCTCGAAAAATATCAAATGGAATCAGAAAACACTGGGGAATTGAAAATTCATTGCACTGGGTTTTAGATGTATCTTTCGGGGAAGATAAAAGTATGAAGCGTAATGTTAATGCAGTTGAAAACTTCTCCATCATTAATAGAATAGCTTTAAATCTTATAAAACAAGAAAAATCAAAGAAGAGAAGCAACAAGGGTAAACGCCTTGATGCGGGATGGGATAATGATTATCTACTTAAAATCTTAAAAAATTAAATGCGTTTGCCCTGTAAGGAAAAGTATATCATTGCTGTTGTTCGAGATATTTCTTTAAGGAAAAAAATTGAATTGGAAAAACAAAAAACTGTTGCTCAGTTACAATCTATCCTTGATTCCAGTACCAGTGTTATTGCCATAATCAATTATGACGGAGTCTTTTTAGATGGAAATAAAGCATTGTTTATCCGATGGGGAAAACACAGAGAACAGATTATTGGTCATTCTGCTAAAGAAATATTACCAGATCATATTTTTACCAGCAGGATGGAGAAAATCAGAAATGTTATTAAAACAAAGAAGAGTACTGTTTTTATTGATGAATATGATGGAAAATGGTTTGAAAATACAATTTCTCCAATATTTGAAACAGAAGGGAATGTTGATACAGTCTCAATGTTTTCAAGGGATATTTCAGAAAAGAAGAAATCAGAAGACCAAATAAAAGAATCCGAAAATAAGTACCGTGCTATTTTTGAGAATACAGGTACAGCTACCGTGATCATTGAAGAAGACACTGTTATTTCGCTTGCAAATTCAAAATTTGAAGAACTATCAGGATTTCCAAAGAAAGAAATCGAAAATAATAAAAGGTGGACGGATTTTGTGGTACAAGATGATCTGGATAGAATGAAGGAACAGCATAACCAGCGTAGGATTAATGGGGAAGCAGCTCTAAAATCATATGAGTTTAGGTTTGTAGATAAATCGGGGAATGTAAAAAACATTTTGCTTTCGATTGATATTATACATGGGACAAAAAAAAGTGTTGCATCCTTACTAGATATTACCGAACGTAAAAAATCAGAAAACACGTTACGAGAAAGCGAAGAAAAATACCGCACATTTATTGAATCTGCTCCTGACAGTATCATGATTGTAAAAGACGGGCTGATACAATATGTAAACAATGTTTTGATTAGATTATCAGGGTATACTGAAAAGGAATTAGTAGGACAACCTTTTATTAAATATGTAGCGCAAAATAATCAGGATATTGTTTCACAATTTTATAATAAAAGAGTTGCAGGAAATGATTCTCCTATTGCATATGAAGCAAGTGCGGTGATAAAAGGGGGAAAAGAATTGCCCGTGGAAGTAAGGGCATCTGTTTTTACTTATTTAGGTGAAAAACTGGCACTCGTTTACCTGCGTGACATAAGCGAACGTAAGCTGACAAACAAGATATTGCTGGAAAGCGAAGAAAAATACCGTACACTTATTGAATCTGCACCTGACAGTATTGTTATTATTAAAAACGGTTTGATACAATATGTGAATCCCTTCCTTATTAGCTTATCTGGATATAAAGAAAATGAACTTATTGGAAAACCTTTCATTAATTATATCTCTTCACACTATAAAGATATTGTATTGCAAAATTACAACACGAGATTGAAAGGAGAGAAAGCGCCTCTTGTTTATGAAGTTGATATAGTTATTAAAAATGGCAATGAGATTTCTTTTGAAGTAACTGCTTCAATTCTAACATTCATGGGCGAAACAACAGAACTGGTTTTCATGCGCGATATAAGAGAACGAAAACAAGCACAAAAACTGATTAAAGAAAGTGAAGAAAAATACCGATTGATTTTCGAAAATTCACCTTTGGGCATATTTTCTTTTGATGATAAAGGTTGTATTTTAGCTTGCAATGACAATTTTGTTAAACTTATTGGTTCTTCCAAAGAAAAACTTATAGGGCTCAATCTGCTCAACCTTCCGGATAAAAATATTAATTATTCTGTTCAAAAAACTTTGAACGGTTCATCTGCCTTTTATGAAGGTGAATATTCCTCTGTAACTGCAAATAAGGTTACTCATGTCAGGTGTCTTTTTACTCCTGTTAATTCAGGGGGCATTATGAAGGGTATGGGAATAGTGGAAGATATTACAGATCGCAAATCCATTGAAAATAAAATATTAAAACTTAATGTTGAGCTTGAACAGCTTGTTAAAGAAAGAACCATTGAACTTGAAAATACAAACACTAACTTACATAAAGAAATTGAGGATAGAACCAAATATGAAGAATTAATTAAACAGCAATTGCAAGAGAGAGAAATTCTTTTAAAAGAAATTCACCACAGGGTGAAGAACAATATG
The DNA here is from genome assembly GCA_963831005.1 of uncultured Bacteroidota bacterium. GTDB lineage: Bacteria > Bacteroidota > Bacteroidia > Bacteroidales > CG2-30-32-10 > CAWHOW01. The sequence goes on along the minus strand of CAWHOW010000007.1, from coordinate 139,467 downwards.
CAGATCATAATAAGTATATTGAATCTCCAGGCATCTTTTATAAAGAATAAAAAAATGATTAGCATCTTGCAGGATAGCCAGACACGTATAAAGACAATGGCGTTGGTTCATGAAAAGCTTTACCAGGCAAAGGATTTTTCCAATATAAACTTTAAGGAATACATCACAAACCTTTTAGAATACCTGTTCTCATCATACAGATCTCCTAAACAGGAGGTGTTATTTCAGATTGATATTAAAGCAATACCAATTGAAATGGACATAATTATATCTCTTGGACTAATAACCAATGAGCTAGTCTCAAACTCCTTTAAATATGCTTTTGCAGGTGAGAGTAGTGGACTGATTGAAGTTTCACTTAAAGAGTATAATAAAGAAAATATTGAATACTGCATTAGAGACAATGGGAAAGGGTTACCTCCAGGTTTAGATTACAGAAATACTGATAGCTTGGGATTACAACTCGTTTGTATCCTGACGGAACAAATACATGGGAAACTCAATGTTCAAACTTCAGATAAAGGAACAGCGTTTTCAATATATTTTCCAATTAAATAGTTAATTTTTCAACTTAGGAACATCATCAGTTTTCTTTCTTCTGAAAAGCTCGCTAAGAGCATCAAATTCTCTGCGATAAATCACCCCGACACCTTGAGTATATGGGGCATTAGTGTTGAGAAGGTCGACAACATTAGATTTATTGTACCCCTTTAGACGAAAATGCCCATCCTTGGTAAGTTTATATTCTAGATTCACATCCCCAACTATGTTGCTTGTTTTTTGAGTACTGCTTTCAGTTGCACCGGAAACACCAAAGTTCCCATCTATACTCAACCTGTCGTTAAACAATTGCGTACCCAAAGCAACTTGCAATTCATCGCTGGTCATCTGTGTACCGGGGCGGTAGTTAACCCCAATATCAAACTTCTTGCTAATTTGTGAAAGCCAGTTGCTAAGCTGGTTTGATAACAGTTCTGTGGAAGTACTGCTAAAGCCATTGCTGACATATGAACCATAGTTACCTGAAGAAGGTGGGGTAAAAAAGCTATTCATTATTAACAAAGCAAATACCTGCTTATTCATATCCTCTTCGGTTGGAATTGCTTTTTGAACAAGGTTTTTCGTATCCTCATCAGTGTTTGGAAGATCAATATTAAAACTTAATGTAGGGTTTAATATTTTATCTTTCATACTTAATAGACAGTCAACTTCTGTTCTTTTCTTGTATGTGGAACTGGTATCCAGAAGCAAAGTTGATAAGTCAGTTCTCACTAAATAAGTTGCATTGATATCAGCGATACCATCGTAAGGACTTCCGTTGAATTTTATAGTAGACCCTTGCTGAATTATAAATTTCTTATTAATAACATTTCTCAGGCTAAATAAGTAATCACCTTCATCAAAAGCATAATTCCCGTACATATTGAAGTCGCCCATGGTGTTTATTTCCATTCTAATTGCACCGCTACCCTTACCTTTAATAATATCACCATAATTTTTTGAGTCATACATAATCTGTACTTCAGCATCAGGAGTGACTTCTAAATTAAAGTTAAGAAGTATACCTGATAAGTCAGCCTTATAAGCAGTCTTTTTTAAACTAACTGATTTTTTATTTATAAATCTTATATAATCATTATCGGAAAGATCAGATTCGCTTGAAATAGGAATGTAAAGGTGTGTGTTTTTATCTGTCTTAGCATCTACATTAATAGTAATGTTTTCAACCCGGCCATACATCCTAACCAATCCTGTGGCATATGCCTTCCCATAATAAAGATTATTTTGTGAAGCATCTGTATTCAGACACTGAAAATGATAAGGATGCAAAGAAATATCAATGCTAAAATCTCTGTATTTCTTATGCATAATCATTCCGTCACATACTGCTGTATCGCCAAATGCATCCCTTAAAACCAAATGATTAAAAGAAATAAGATTCTTAGAAATTGTAATACTGTCGTTGAAAGAATATGCTTCGTTAAGGTAATCAAATTTGACATTTTTAACCGTTACTTTCACCTTTCCATGCACATCAGGATCTGAAGTTGTTCCACTTAACTTAAGCCGACCTGTAGCATAGCCTTTCAAGTTAGAAGTGAAACCTGAAAAATAATGACTAATCAAGTGCAACTTAAAGTTGTCCAAATCTAAGTTAATATCGAAGTTATCCGTTTTCCTTTCAGGATAGAAGTAACCGGTAACCGAAAGGAGCTTACTCGATGCGGTTTTACCCTCGTAAATAATATCCATATTTATAGCAGCTGCTTTCTGCTGGCTGTTCCAGGTTGTTTTCAAGCTCGCTTTCCCATATTTCTCTTGATTAATATAAAAATCATTAATTACTACATTGGAAACAACATTTAGCGATTTATATACATTGGAAATATCAATGTTGCCATCAACATATCCATTGAAGTTATAACCCGAAGAAGCAATTAGTTTGTTAAAAGAGGAAATATTAAATTTATTAAAACCAATATGCAAAACATCTTCCGGGCTTAGGGAAACTCCACCATTGATACTTAATTGCTGATTCCCAGAAGTGAATATCAGGTTGCTTATTTTAATTGAAGAACTATCGAAAGTAATATCATTGCTATTGTCAATTGTCCATGATGAATCGTTTACCACAAGTTGAGCCTGATTGAATTTCAACTCCATATGAGGTCGCTTATAGAATGAGAGGAATCCTTTAATATCGCCACTATTCTTAACTTGCTTATCATTTTCCCAAGTAAGATGATAGTGAATACTATCGTTTCTCGTCATACTTTTCAAAGCAATATTATCAATGCTTGTACTATCACTCAAGTTTAAATGCTGGCAACCCACATTGATAATTATCTTTGAATCTTTGGTATTTCCTTTTACAAATAAGTCTTTGAATTTATAATTTTTGTATCCAACAACAGGCGAAGTTATATTCAAGTCGAGGAGGCTCTGCCTGGTATTGTATGTCCCCTTTAAAACAGTATTATTCGATATAGCAAGTTCTGGCATTAATAATTTTGACAAAGGAACTGTATTCTTAAGCTTGATAGAATAAACAAAATTCTGATCAGGAATGGTGTCAAGGTTGCCCTTTATCCATGTGCTGTATGATGGCAGATACTCTTTAAGAAACTTAAGCGATGAAAGGTAAAGCACTCGGAACATGAAGTTACCGGAAATATCGGCATCCAAATAATCAGACTTTAAATTCAGTGTCTTATTTCCCTTCCAGTCTGAAGTATTGACAAATTTTAACCTATCCAACTCATACTTCTCTCCTTTATAAATAAAAGTAGTATTCTCGGCATAAATAGTTCCCTGTATATTATCAATATTGTTTCCCTCAAAATTCAATTCAAGGTTAGTGGAGAAAGACGACATTGAATCACCAGAAAGTTCAAGGAAATGCAACCTCGACATACGAAGGTTCTGAATTTTCGAATCTATCCTTATAACTGGCAACTTATGGCTGTAATCAATCATGCCGTTAAAATCGAGATTCACATTTTCATCATTCACACTCAGGAATCCGATAAATTTCTTTTTTACTAAGTCGCCTTTAATCTCAATGTTCTTATAATGATAATTACGATAATCAACAGCAGAAATATTGCCTTTCATGGTAATGGCGGCATTGTCGGGGTCAAGTCCTGAACCGGTAATATCTGTATTCATGCTGATATAACCAAACTGATCTGACATAGCCAATATATGTCCGATGTTAAGGTTGATTGTTTCTATTTTCCCATCGTATTCTAATAGATTGGTCTTAAAATTCTTTTTAAGTGAAATATCTGTTGATATCTTCCCCATGTCAGTATAAAAATCGCCGGTAGCCACAAAGTCGTTATAAAAACCGGTGAACTCTCCTTTGAATTTCACATTACCTAAACGCACAATCTCATCAGGAAGATGAAGATGCTGAACACCTTTATCTGAAGGAAGTTTAAACGCCTGTAAATCTCTTTGAGAAGTATACAAAGATTTTATACTGAAATGAATATAGGTGCCATCAATATTTGGCAAGCCTGAAAGATCAAAACTGCCTTGAAAATAAGTTGACTTACCATACAGTAATTGAAAATCCCTTCCTTCTAAATCTGAAATCTTTCCTTTTATCTCGCCCGAAACATTTATAATGTTATCCATCCCGTTGAAGGCCGGAATAAAGTATGCCATATCTTTCATATCAATCCTAGATGGCTTGAAGGTAACGTCAATCGTAACCTTGTTTATCAAATCACCGAAATCGTCAAAGGATTTGAAATTAAAAGCGCTATTCATAGATATTGAAGAACCGGGAGTCTCAAGTTTCAGATCAGAAATCAGTATCCCTGAATTTTCAATCTTTGCTTTTGCTGAAAGTGTCTTAATAGTAAAGCCACTCCTGTCCTTGAATGATAACAAGCGAATGTTGGCATAAAGCGTATCCTTATCCATAGCAAAGTTATCAATACGAGTGTTGAGGTTTGAAAAGTCAAGGTTACTAAAATCTAATCCTTTGCCTGTATAGCATTCATTCTGGTCTTGGTAAGTAAAATGATTATTATCCATTATCAAAGTACCAAGCCATATTCGCCAGGGCTTCTTATTCCTCTTAGTAGTTGTATCCTTAGGACTGAAATAATCTACAATAAACTGAAAGTTTGGCACTTTATCTCCTTTGTATTTCCTAAGATTTACATCAGTTTTTTCAAGTATTATCTTTTCAACACTAAGAAGTCTTTTCTTACAATAAATGTCATGGATATTCACAATAATAGACTTTGCGTTTATCAAAGGATTGTTGTGCCGGTCATTGATTACAACATTATCAAGTTCTATGTTTAACAGAAACGTGATTTCTACTCCTCCTACTGAAACTTTTGTATGAAGTTCTTCGGAAAGATAAGCAGCTAATTTGTCAGTTAAGTATGTCTGAACAAAGCTAAATTGAAGGAAGGAAATAAGGAATGCCGGCAAAACAAATAATGCCAGAAAAATATACAATAATATCTTTCTTAATTTTTTGATACTTTTGAAAATCGTTTAATTAATAATCAATATAACTGCAAATGAGTATTTTTATTTTAGGAATCGAATCTTCGTGCGATGATACTTCAGCTGCTGTAATTGATGAAACACGTATAATTTCCAACGTTACTGCCAACCAGGATGTACACCAAAAATATGGTGGTGTTGTTCCCGAATTAGCTTCACGCGCTCATCAGCAAAATATTATCCCGGTTATTGATCAATCACTTAAACATGCAAAGATAAGCAAAAATCAGCTTCATGCAATAGCTTTTACTAACGGTCCGGGACTGCTTGGTTCGCTGCTTGTAGGCGCTTCGTTCGCTAAAGCTTTTGCCATGGGGCTTCATATTCCTTTGATACAAACCGACCATATAAACGCTCATATTCTGGCTCATTTTATCCAACCAAAAATTGCACATAAAGAAGTTCCTGAGTTTCCTTTCCTGTGCCTGTTGATTTCGGGCGGGCACACACAGATAGTATTGGTGAAGGATTATTTTGAAATGGAAGTGTTAGGCAGTACCATTGACGATGCTGCCGGCGAAGCTTTCGATAAATCGGCTAAGATACTTGGGTTGCCGTATCCCGGCGGGCCTTTGATTGACAAATATGCTAAACTTGGTAACCCTAAGAAGTTCCCCTTTCCCCATCCTTCGGTTAGCGGGTTAAATTTCAGTTTCAGCGGTATAAAGACTTCCATTCTGTATTTCCTTCGCGATAAGACATCGGAGAACCCCGACTTTATTGAACAGAATTTACATGACCTGTGCGCTTCCATTCAATATACTATTGTTGAAATACTAATGAAGAAACTTACAAAAGCCGTTGAACAAAGCGGTATTACAAGGGTAGCAATTGCAGGAGGTGTTTCGGCTAATTCGGGGATCAGAGAGGCTTTGCTGAAGAAACAGGAAGAAGGTAATTGGAAAGTATTTATCCCCGATTTTGAATTTTGCACCGACAATGCTGCCATGATAGCCATTTCAGGCTACTTTAAATATCTAAAGAACGACTTTGCACTGCAGAAAATTTCTCCGTATTCAAGAAGCAGGAAGTAAGTAAGCAGGAGGCAGTGGCAGGAGGCAGTGGCAGGAGGCAGTCATTCATTGTCATTAATAGTAATTCATTGCCAATAGATCATTAGTAATCGGTGAACGGTTATCAGTTATCGGTTTTACCGATTACTGTTCACTGATTACCGTCTTTTAATGGGAACATTGATGATGCCGATAGATAGGCACAGGCTACTGATAAAACTGATTTGCACTGATTAAATTACCGATAACTGATTACCGATAACCGTTTACTTTTTCCTGCCTAATGCTCCTGCTTACTGCCTACTGATTTTTGTTCTTTAATGGGAACACTGATAAAACTGATTTGCACTGATTAAATTACCGATAACTGATTACCAATAACCGTTTACTTTTTCCTGCCTACGGCTCCTGCTTACTGCCTACTGATTTTTGTTCTTTAATGGGAACACTGATAAAACTGATTTGCACTGATTAAATTACCGATAACTGATTACCGATAACCGTTTACTTTTTCCTGCCTACTGCTACTGCCAACTGCCTACTTCTTCTTAGTTCGTTTGTTCAGCTATTTCTTCCGTTTCTTTAAGGAAAATGATGCATTTGCATAGAGACTTGCTGTGAATCTTTATAAAATATGCCATAATGCCAGTAAGGGAGGTAGTTTTGGCAGGAAAAAGGGCATGGATTATAAGAAATAGCATAATCTAAAGCCCGAATAGTTATTGTATTGTTTGATTAGCTTAATGTAACGAATGTATAGCACAATGTAACGTTGCATTAGCTTAATGTAACACGTGTATAGCACAATGTAACGTTTGATTAGCTTATATCTTTGTTGGAGTAGCATTCTCCTTTGTAAGAATAGCATAATTTTTATAATGAATGACACAAACAGTGCAATAATCATAAGAATTATTACTTTTCTTGTGATTTTCGAGCCAATAAGCATGGCAAGGCAGGTGGGGAAAAGGGGGAATATGATAATAATACGCTAAGGAAATACGCTGACTGAGAAAATGGGGTGTGGTTTTTTGATTAAGAATATTTGATAATTTTGTAATATATATTAATATAGCAATAAATCCAATATAACACAGTAATTATATCTCATTGAAGTTGTTCAAAGTCGGTTGTTGACAAAACACCAATGGCACATAAATATTGAGAATCAATAAATAGTACCATTGGTGAAAAAAAAATAATGATAAACAAAAGTATAATAAAAAAGAGATTTGTCCGCATTTACAATTCGGAAATTTGATGGGTAACACAAAAGTCAAAAAATATCAAGTAGTAGCGGCAATACTGTATCGGTTAAAGACGGGTTGTCAATGGCGAGAGTTACCAATGAAACAATTCTTTAGGACGGCATACAAATGGAATAGCGTATATTATCATTTCCAAAAATGGAGTAAAGATGGTAGCTGGAACAAAGTATGGCAATCTGTATTAGAAGCACACAAGCACATTCTAGATTTATCAAGTATTCAATTAGATGGTACACATACACCAGCCAAACGAGGCGGAGAAGCAGTTGGTTATCAGGGTAGGAAAAAATGTTCAACAAGTAATTTATTAATAATTGCAGATAATCAAGGTATTCCATTAGCTTGTAGTGAACCTGTTTCAGGTAATCATAATGATGCGTATAATTTGGTAGACACAACCGATAAAATGTTTTCTAATATCAGAGCATCCGGTATCCGAACTGACGGATTATTTCTTAATGCAGATGCAGGTTTTGATGTATCAGAGTTTCGGCAATATTGTATGCAAAATGAAATTTTTGACAATATTGATATGAATAAAAGAAATGGATGTGTGTCGGAAAATATATTTGATGAAATACTTTATAAATGTAGGTTTGTAATAGAGCGAACCAATGCCTGGTTGGATGCTTTTAAAGCACTATTGGTTCGTTTTGAAACAAATAAATATCATTGGAAAGCATTGCACTTATTGGCATTTTGTGTTATTTTATTACGTCAACTTTGAACAACTTCATTTTAAGAAACTAATGAAATTCTTTTTATCAATAATAGAGATTATATAAGTTAGGGTTTCAATAACGCAAAGTTAAAACAATTAACAATAGGATGTCTATAAATATAGAGCATGCTAAAACAAACAAGTCCAAAATATCTTCAGATTTGTAGTATGAAATATAAAGAGCTACAAGAAAAACCGAAGCAATTTGAAAGCCTATGCGGGCCTAGCGTTGAAGCATTTGAAGCACTTAACGAAAAATTTTCTGTTGTATATGAAAATTACTTTTCACATTTCACATTCGATGGGAAAGAGCGTGAAAGACCTAAGTTGAAAAGGAGTGATAATGTATTTGAAAGTAGTGGCGAATCTCTATTTTTTCTGTTAAGCTATATAAAAAACAATCCTTTGCAGGAATATCATGCGGCCCAATATAGTTTATCACAGCCGCAGGCAAATATTTGGATACACTTATTGACAAGATTATTAAGAAATACGCTTGATGGAAATAAAAATTTACCAGCCCGCAGCAATAAAGAATTAATTTATGTATTAAAAGATGTTCCGAAAGTATTTATAGATGGCACTGAAAGACCCGTACAACGTTCGACAGATTATCAAACACAAAAGGATCACTTTAGTGGTAAAAAAAAAGCATTGTGTAAAAAATAATATGATTACCTCTCCACAGCACGAGGTACTATACTTAAGTGAGACTTATGAAGGAAGCGTACACGATATAACCATCGTCAAAGAAGAAGATTGGCAATTTCCTGAAAATATCATAGTCTATCAGGATACCGGTTTTCAAGGGCATGCACCGCATAATGTTTTGTTGATGCAACCCTTAAAAAAACCAAAAGGGAAAGAACTAACGAAGGAACAAAAAAACAATAATAAACAGGTATCTTCCATCAGAGTCATCGTGGAGCACACTATTGGGAAAGTTAAAATATTTAGAATCGTGAAGGATACAATTAGAAACTGGAAACAGGGATTCAGGGATATTGTTATGGAAATTTGCTGTGGGCTAAATAATTTTAAAGTCACATTTGAAAACTAACTTATATAATGTCTAATATTAATATGTCTTTCTTATGTTGGATATTCCCAAGACTTCGGTTGTTTCAGCGAACCAAGTTCCGGCGGTGATGGTGTTTTTGATAAAATTTCCTCGCCTAATAGGCGTCCAATCCAATATAATAATTACGATAGCTTATTATGGGTGCAATATATTTTACCTAAAATAAAAGATGGCTATTACAAAGCTATATGGAACAAATATCAGGAAAAGATGGAAGGGAATATTATTAATGGAAAGAAAAACGGAGCATGGAAAATATTTCTAAAAGATAATAATGCTTATTATCTTGGAAGTTTTATTGATGACCAAAAAGGAGGTAAATGGAAAGAATTTGGAATAATCAAGGGCGACACTGTGCTTCAAATGAAGGGATTTTATAAAAATGATCTCCGAGAAGGTAAATTCATATATTATGCTAATGATACAGTCATTCGTTGGATTTCAAATTATAAAGCTGATAAATTGAATGGAGAAGATTTATGCTTTGAGTTCAGTCGTAATCATAACCCTGTTAGAGTAGAAACAAAATATTTAGCAAGTATTACAAATTACAAAGATGACAAGAAGAATGGAACGGAAAAAGAATACAGATTGGATGATAATAATAAACCTTATCTTTTTCAAATAAGTGAATATTTAAATGATAAAAAAGTAGGGAAAAGTATAATATTTTCGAGTAAAGGAGATACATTGGCAATAAGAGATCATTCAAATGGAAGTTATTGGGGCATTACACAATTCAGAAAAACAAAAATTGGAGATAAGTATATAATAACATATAAAAAGACCAAAGATACTACTATAGATATTGACCTTAATGATGATGGAGATACATTAAGATTTAAAACATTTAATAATGAAACCGGTTATGAAAAATATTATGGTGAAGATACCATTGATAAAAAATTGAAAATTAATAAAGAATTTTATTATAAAAATAAAACAGATATTACATATAAAAAATATTATAATAATGGTCGGCTTGCTTATGAAATTCAATTTGAAAAAGGATTGCCTTATTCGGCTGTTTGCGCCTATTCAAATGATGGAAAAAAATTAGATTTTGGAACATTAAAAGAAGGCAACGGAACTTTAAACTTTTATTATCCTGAAGGAAATCTTAAATCAAGTTTTACTTATTATAATTCTGTTTGCAAAGGGAAAGTCATTTGTTATTACAAGAATGGCAATATTGAAATTGAAGGCATAATGTTAGGAATTAAACCTTCAACACTAGAGTTCGATGAATATACCGATGATGATATTAACCATTATTATTTAGAGAAAAATATCAGCTTAGTTGATATTAAATGCTATCATGAAAATAAAACCAACATGAGTATTATTAATAATGATACTATAAATAAAATCACATCATTAACTTATTTCTATACTAATGGTAATCTTTCTAGCATATCTTCCGAAATAAATAATAAAAGCACAGGTAAATATGCTAAATATTATGAAGATGGTAAATTAGCAGAAGAAGGAAAGTATAAAATTACTAAGGACAGCAGTTCTCAAAAAGATAGTATTTGGAATTATTATTATAAAGAAGGTTTATTGAGAGCATCTATTTTCTATAATGAAGGGAAAATAAAAGGGACCTCAAAATATTATGATAAAATAGGGAAATTAAGAAGAATAGAAATTATTGAAAATGATGGAAAACATTATAATATTTTTGATGGCGATACTGTTAATTATACTGATAAAAATGGCTTAAAACAAGGGAAATGGATAGGCTTCCCTTATTCGTTTATGAGCGAAAAAGAATTTTGTGATGATGTTCCAAGCCAAATTGAATATTTTAAAAACGGTAATCCAATCGGAATATGGGAAAATAATAGGCCAGAAAGATTTTATGATGTGGGAAAAAAGAAATATATCTGGAAAGATTCAACCCTTGCTTATTGCTATGTTTATAATAAAAAAGACCAAATACAAGAAGAAGGCGAAATAATATACCCTGATTTAAAATTTGGTTTATGGAAGGAATATGATAATGATAAAGGCTATTTAAAAACAGAAGGACAATATTTCTTAAATGAAAAAGTCGGGAAATGGAAAATCTTTAAAAAGAATGGAAAAGTAAAGAGTATTATTGATTATGATAAAGTAAAGATGTCATAGCAGTCAGCAACTCATCAATTACTCTGTGTAACTCTGTGCCTTCTCAGTGGTCTCTGTGTTAAAAACTACTTGGAAATTCGATGTTCGATATTCGATATTGGAAATTGAACTTTTACTGCCTACTGCGCTGCCTATTGCCTACTTTTTATCTTTAAGTACTCAAGGCAAATAGTCATGTCATTACCTTATTTATCCCTGTACTTCACCCTTGTTGGGCGGTGATGGATGTGCTTGTCGCCAGGAAACTTGTAGTGAACTATTTTGGAAGTAGCGGTAATTTCGAACCTCATGCAATCTACATCAGTACCAGCAGCACCGCTGTAGAATTCCCACAGGCATGGATTTTGCCATTGATGTCCTGGTAATGGCGTTATAACCTGCCCATTGTAAAGTGCAGTAGCACTGAAGATGGTATTGACCGAATCAATACATTGTCTATAATATGCAACCCTAACATCATATTGTCCCAAAGGCACTGTATCGGGGAAAAGTATCTCTTCAATATTTTTATTCACAGTATCGTGAACACAATTTGCATTTGCATCATCAGTTAAATAACCTCCTGTACTTGAATCAACAGGGTTATTAAAACCTATTTCAAAAGTATTTGGCTCAATCAAATGAAGGTCTAAATCATTGGGCTGATCGAATGAAAGTGTAACCTGCAGTTTGCCTGGATCGGCTGTCACCATCTCAATGGGTACATCATACGGTTTGCTGATATTTCCAAATGTGTCAGCCATGCACATTTCAACGGTAAAACTATTCTGAGCAACAGCCTGTGCAACGACTAAAACCAAATAAACAGTATCAGGATCACTTGGCTGCACATCTGCTTTATAATATCCATATACTCCCTTAACACCATAATACAATTCGGCAGCTTCGTGAGCGGAATTGTTATAATAAACCATTATTTGATTTGAGCCTCCAGGTTTCGCATAGGCATCTCCACTTGCCGAAATAATATAAGGACAGTTTGAATTAACAATTTTCTGTTGTGGTATATAGCCGTTTATTAAAGCGGAATTGCTGTAATTAACAAGATAATTACAAACAGTTACTGATGGTGGTGGCGGTGGCGGCGGGTTGTTTTGCACAACGGTAACCGGGGTATCTTTCTTACAGTAGAAACCTGCGAGCAAGATAAGTGTAAAGATTATATATTTTAGACTCTTCATTGTAGTAAATATTAAAATCTATAAAGCATCCCTAAGCGAACACCAAAGGTTGTGTATTTCTGTCTGAGAGGATACGATTTAGTAAATATTGAATTCAGTGAACAACTATATGACGGCTCGATAAAAATACTGTAACGCATTGAGTAAGCATAGGTAATTCCTGCCCTGAGAAGATAATCTAAAGCAGGTTTTTGCACGGAAGGTTTCAATTGTGACACATCGGAAATGGATGAATTATCAATGGTGATCATTTCTCCTGTATAAGAAACAGGAAGTCCAATAGAAATACCGCTCGATACCGAGAACATCAGCTTACGATAACTGATATTGTATCCTGCAAGAACTGGAATTTGAATAACTTTCAATTCGGAAATAGCTTTCTTAACAGCACCCGGAGTGCTTGTAGGTTTGTTGGAAGTCCATGTGTAAATATAACGAGGGGGAATATAATGCCCTGCTGAATCGTGAGCAGGAATAACAGTGGTGTTGCTCAGTGTATATTCGACCGTATTGCTTGGAGGAGGAACAATCCTATACTCGGAACAGCTTTGAATGGCTGAATAATTTAATCCCGACTGGATGAACCAGTGATTAAAATCAAGTTTTAGTTCTGCTCCATAACTTTGTGAAAATGCTATATGGTCGGCATTTGCCCTATTCTTCACATCAAGATTTATATCAGAAGTAGAATTAGCAGCATACCTTGAACGCGACATTTCAGGAGCAGCAAACAATACAAGGGATAAACTGCTTTCCGCTTGAACTTTGTTTGCTCCATCAGAAAGTGTAGCCGCGGGTAAATTTATTGCCTGTTCATTGCACATACCTTCGTCGGGTATGGAAGAACAATACAATGGAATTACTTTCTGCATTGGCTCTTTTATTGATATTTCTTTTGGTTCTTTTATAATCTGTTCAGGTACTACTTCATTTATCTTATCATTTTTAGCCACAGACTTAACATTATTGATAGCTTCAGGAGTATTTTTATTATCAGCTTGTTTTATAATGGCATTAACAGGAACAACATTATTTTTGGGATTATCAACAGAAACTTTAGTATTTAATTGTGGCGGATTATTAGATCGTAATGGCATATTATTACTAATAACTGCCTGTTTTTGATTTATAGCGGTGTTTACACTTTCAAGAGGTTTAGCCTTATTATCATTAACTGGAGTGGTAATTGGTTTTTCTTTAATAATATGTGTATCTGTTTTAGCAAGATGAATATTATTATGGCCTGGATTATTCAATAATAAATATGAAACTAGAGCAGTTCCAATAATTGCAATTGAAGATAATGATATTTTAAAGAAACTTGTTTTGTAAAAAGGAATTCTGTCGAGTGCAGATTCAATATTTCCCCAAAGCTCATGTTTTGGAGCATGTTCAGTGCTTTTTAATATTTTGCGCAGCCTTGAGATGGAAATATCATTATCAAGCCGCTCATTTATTTTGTTCCAAACGTCAGACTTAGGAGCATGTTCAGGCAATTCCGATAACAGTTTCTGTATAATATGGTCAAAGTCGTCGATCATCATTTTCTCTAATAAACCAAATCTTTTAATAAAACTCTCAAATGTCTTTTTGCATAAAACAACTGTGATTTTGATGTGCCTTCTGAAATTTTCAGCATCTCTGCAACTTCTTTATGTGAATATCCCTCAACCTCAATTAACAAAAACACCGTTCTATATCCGGGAGGCAATGACATAATCTGCTTTTCAATATATTCGCCGGTAAGTGTGCAACTTTGCTGGTCGGGAATATTGAGTGTGTTATCATTTATTTCTTCTGTAAAAACATTCTTTTTTATTCTTCTTAAAGCAGAACGAATTACTATAGTCTTTATCCATGCACCTATTGTTGATTCTCTTCTGAAAGTTTTGATATCCTTGAAAACCTGTATAAATGCTTCCTGAAGTGCGTCATCTGCTTCATCTTCGTCCTTCAGAATCCTGAAGGCAATAGTGTACATAGCATTACAATACTTGTAATACAAGCGTTTCTGAGACTTTCTATCGTTAGAGATACAACCTTCAACAAGTTCTATCTCAGTTTCCCGTTCCTGGAACATAAATTAAATACTATTGCATTTAATTTAAACTAATGTGTAATGCGAAGGTAAAATGGTTGTATAAAGGTAATATTCTTTTTGGAAATAGAAAGAAAAAATATAGGATTACATAATTTGGGCTAAAGCCCTTTTCTTTCATTTTGTTTGCCCACGACCTAAAGGTCGTGGCAATTCAGAATGAGGGAATTTAACACAATTACAAAAAAGCTATTCTTCAAGAATATTAGTTGAGAGGAGTTTCTTTCCGAATCTTTCCCCAAAGGAAATGCATTTATCAAAATCCTTTTCGTGAAGAACAAACTTTACCATAAAGTCTTCTTCAAACATTTTTAATTTAAGGTTCGACAGGTTATCACGAATAATCTTAAACACTTCACCACTCCAGCCATAGGAACCGAACACTGCTGCAAGTTTGCCCCTGTCCCTGATTGGGTTAATTAATGCCAGCAATTGATAAATCTGAAAGAAAGTATTCTTATTTATTGTAGGAGAACCTATAAGTATCCCGTTGCTTTTTAAGATATGTTCTTCCATTTGTGTCATAGTCCACTTTTCAATATCGCAAACGTTCACTTCAATTTCACCAGCCTTTCGAATACCTTCAGCAAGTTTTTCTGCTATCAATGCAGTTTTACCATAAGCCGAGACATAAGGAACAAATACTGTATGATGATCGCAAAGTGTAAATGTTTTTCGTGATAATTCTTCCGACCAGTCGACATATTTCTTCCAGTCTTTTCTTAATATTGGACCATGTCCGGTACAAATAGCACTAATATCCAAAGGACGAATCTTATCAATAGCCCTAAGCATAAACCTAGCATATGGACCGAGTATTACATCAAAGTAATATTTGAAGGCATCCTCAAAATTGCCAACTAAATCATCAAACATGGCTTCATGACAATAATGTGCACCGAATGAATCGCAAGTAAAAAGCACTTTGTCTTCAACCAGATATGAATATGTAGAATCAGGCCAGTGAAGGTTAGCAGCACCAATAAAGCGAATCGTTTTATCTCCTAAGTCAAGAGTCTGATCATCTTTAATGCAAATACTTGGGAAATCAAATCCAAGCAAGTCATTTAGAAAGCGAATGGTGTTGCCGCTTCCAACTACCTTAGCTTTAGGGGCAATCTTCAAAAGATTTTCTAAGCAACCGGAATGGTCTGGCTCAGTATGGTTGATGATGATGTATTCAATTTCTTCAGGATTGACAAGCGTTTTGAGTTTCTTTAAATAAACATCCCAAAACTCTTCTTTAACAGTTTCTACGATTGTCTTCTTCTGAGCATTGATAAAATATGAATTGTAAGTAGTTCCATATTTGGTTTCCATTACAATATCAAAAGTGCGCAAATCAGCGTCAAGAACGCCTATCCACTTTACATCAGTGGTAACGTCAAGAATCTTATTATCAGGCATAATTATTAATAATTAAAGGAAGGATCAGAATAGTTTCATCTGAACATCATCGTCATCCAGTTCCGGCTTATTCTTTTTTACTTTTTTAGCTGTTTCTATTGGAGCAACAGATTTTTCTTTTTTAACAACAACCACAGGTTGTTCCTTTTTATCAGATTTAGCAGGCTTCTTTGCCTCTTTCTTTTCTGGTGCTTTTACTTCAGGTATTATTTCAGGTTCTTCTTCAATTTCCGGTTCTTCAGCTTCTACTTCTTCAACAATTGGCTCTTCGTAAAGCAAGGGTTCAAGTTTGTTGATCTTTTCAACTGGGAACTCAGTAAGCCGCTTTCCTTTTGCCTTGTAACCTTTTATTCCAATAAAATCAGCAACCAATATGGTTTCACTTGGACGCTTTTTGTTTTTTACTGTTTCAAATTCTATTTCTATACGAGGCAAATGATCTATAAAGACATGAATAAGTTTTGACTCAGGATGCTCTCCGATAAAGTTAGCTTTCTTAACGGATTCCTCAATATTGAATCTCTTCAGATAATACATCTGTAATTCAGCATCCCAATAAACAGCAGAAACGATTGTCTTAGGATTGTATTTCTCTATCAGGAGCATGTTCTCGTCAAAGTGAGTAGTAAGATCATAACCCAATAATTTGAATTCTCCGGAAGCCATTATCGTCATTATCTTATCTTCTCCACCAAAAGCACCGAGATACTTCCCACGCTTCTCAGTATTGATGCGCATCACCGTATCATCGAACCAAATATCAAGGTCGCCCAATGTTGAGACGCCCTCTCCCTTCAATACTATCTTCCGAATGCTATGACGGGTAAGAATATTTCCCTGTGAGTTCCTGCCTTTAATTGCAAGCTCACTGAAATCAAAATCAAACGCAAGCTTCTTCAACTTTGGTTTGGGACGAAGGTATATTGTCAGCGTCTCAGCTTCTCCATTGGGATTGGCAGTAAAGTAAAGCACTTTGGTTCCTGCCGAACCCTTGGTAAGATTGTATTCTTTATCCCTCGTAATTCCAGTAACAGCAAAACGTTTCATCATCACATTGCCTCGAAGCCCGTCCTGGTAAATCATGTTGTAGATAGTACGATCGTCGTTTTTGAAGAACACATTGATGTGAATGACATCGGTGCCAACAAATACCTTATCGGCAACCTTAATGATCTTCACGGTGCCATCAGCTCGGAAAACAATAATATCGTCAATGTCGGAGCAATCGCAAACATACTCATCCTTTTTCAGACCTGTTCCGGCAAAGCCCTCTTCTTTGTTTATATACAGCTTCTGGTTTGCAACTACAACCCTTGCTGCTTCAATGTTATCGAAATTCTTTATTTCCGTTTTTCTGTCCCTGCCCTTGCCGTATTTCTCTTTGATCTTGGTGTACCAACTTATTGCATAATCAACAAGGTGGTCAAGGTTGTGTTCCACTTCTTTGATTTCCGCTTCAATCTTACTGATAATCTCATTGGCTTTTAAGGAATCGAATTTGGAAATACGCTTGATCTTTATCTCTGTGAGTTTTACTATATCCTCACGGTTTATCTGCCTGTAGAATTTCTTCTTGTATGGTTCTAAACCTTTGTCAATGGCTTTAAGAACTGCTTCCCATGTTTTGCATTCCTCGATATCGCGATAGATACGTTTTTCAATAAATATCTGTTCAAGGCTGGCAAACAAATGGTCTTCCATTAGCTCCTGCATCCTTATCTCCAACTCAAGTTTAAGCAAGTGAACTGCATTATCCGTACAGACATCCAGAATCTCTTTCACCGTAAGGAAGCGGGGCCTGTCGTTCTCTATAACACAAGCATTCGGTGATATAGAGACTTCACAGTCTGTGAAAGCGTAAAGCGCGTCAATGGTCTGATCGGGTGATATGCCGGGAGCCAGATAAACAAGTATCTCAACAAATTCAGCCGTATTATCCTCTATCTTCTTTATTTTGATCTTGCCCTTGTCGTTGGCTGCAACTATAGAATCTATCAGGTTAGTGGTTGTTGAGCCATAGGGAATATCATTAATGATAAGCGTTTTCTTATCAAGCTGTGTGATCTTCGCTCTAATCCTGACCTTACCACCTCTTAAGCCATCGTTGTAGCGGGAAACGTCTATAGAGCCACCCGTAAGGAAATCGGGATACAGATCTGTTTCCTGACCCTTGAGAAGGTTGATTGAGGCATCAATAAGTTCATTAAAATTATGAGGAAGTATCTTTGATGCAAGACCCACTGCAATCCCTTCAACGCCCTGATGAAGCAGCAAAGGGAACTTTACCGGAAGGTTGATAGGTTCTTTGTTCCTGCCATCGTATGACGCTTTCCAGCGAGTGGTTTTCGGGTTGAACACCACATCCAGCGCAAACTTGGAAAGGCGTGCTTCTATATAACGAGGGGCTGCAGCCGAATCGCCGGTAAAAATGTTTCCCCAGTTTCCCTGGCAATCAACCAGCAGATCCTTTTGTCCCATCTGCACCAGGGCATCGCCAATACTGGCATCGCCGTGGGGGTGGTACTTCATGGTATGACCGATGATGTTGGCGACTTTGTTATACCGCCCATCATCAAGCTCCTTCATGGCATGAAGGATGCGGCGATGAACAGGCTTTAGTCCGTCGAACAGGTCGGGAACAGCGCGTTCCAGAATAACATAGGAAGCATAATCGAGAAACCAGTCCTTGTACATGCCCGAAAGCTGGAAGGTTTGCTTCAGTTCACTTAACTCTCCGCTCTCTTCGCCTTCAAGGTTCTCCTGATCATTTATTATTTCATCGTCGTCAGCCATCTGTACAAATCATCTTTGCTCAAGCGTCAAATGTAGCTATATTTTTCTATACTGAAATTCTGCGAGTGGAATAAATTTCCGCATTTCACATTCACTATTGTTTTGGGCTAAAGCCCTTCTTTTCTTCTTTTTATTGACCCACGACCTAAAGGTCGTGGCAATTCATAATACAGAAACTAATCCCGTTTACAGTTCAATAACTATTTTATATTTATTAATGAGCCGTGCAAATATATGTAAAATTCAAAATTACAATAAACAAAGAGCAGCAACTGTTTGAACAATTTGTTAACAGTACTTTATTTTCTTCCAGTTCTGATTATTATCTTTATTTTTGACTGTGAAAATTGCAAACTTTGGGTTAACACAATTTGGATTAAAGTCCTTAATTTATTGCATCAGTAGCCACGACCTTAAGGTCATGGCTACTGAAATTGCCGAATCGTTGGCTTTAGCAAAAAAATTGGGCAAATGTTAATACCTTAGCTTTGCAATATTCAAAAACAGCAGAAACTTAACTTTTTAATTTACGGGACTAAAGTCCCTCACATTAGGAGGATTTATCGTTTACCACGACCTAAAGGTCGTGGCTATAATCTAATACTTTAAATGAATAAACAGAACATACCATACTGGATAATAACGGTTTCTGTATTCATTTTATTGATACTTCCCATCTTGATACAGGATGGAATGTTCATGGACGGGCAGCAATATGCCTGCATAGCAAAAAATCTTGCTCATGGTCTTGGAACTTTCTGGCACCCTTACCTTTCAGCTACCTGGTTCAGGGATGGTTCCCCTTACTTTCTGGAGCAACCTCCGCTGGTTTATGGCATACAGTCGCTGTTCTTTGATGTTTTTGGCGACAGCATGTATGTTGAACGCTTTTATACCTTGCTAACCGCAATGCTAACGGCATTTTTCATTTTTCTTACATGGGAACAAATAAACAAGGACGAGCAGCAGCTTAAGGGCTTTGCATGGCTCCCTATACTTATGTGGATAATCATTCCGGTATGCTACTGGTCGTATCAGAATGACATGCAGGAGAATACCATGGGGGTTTTTACCATTCCCGCGGTGTACTTTTCCATAAAGGCAATGACATCTAAAGTCAAAACCTATCTTTATATTGTCATCAGCGGGATTGCAATCTTTATGGCTTCCCTGTCGAAAGGGCTGCCTGGACTGTTTCCTGTTGCCGTTATAGCGCTTTACTGGCTGATATTCAGGAATGGCTCTGTGTGGAAAATGCTGTGGCATACGCTACTACTGTTATTAGTGCCAGTTATCATTTATCTCCTTCTGATACAAAACCATGAAGCTAAGGAAAGCTTGAGTTTCTATTTCCTTCACAGGGTAATGGAAAGAATAAGGGACGAACCCACTGTGGATAACCGATTTTTCATTATCTTCAGGTTATGCTCCGAGCTAGTTCCTCTAATAATAGTCACTGTTGCGATTTATATCTATTCAAGGATAAAGCATCTCCAGATTAATAAAGGGGGGAATAAAAGGAAAATGGTACTATTTTCCTTCCTTATCGGGCTTTCCGGCTCGGCGCCAATGATGCTTACTCATATTCAGAACGGTTTTTATTTTGTTCCGGCACTTCCGTTCTTCGGTATTGCATTTGCCCTTATCATAGCACCATTTATAGCTAAGCTGATTGAACAGATTGATATTAAAAAGAATTCTTTCAGGATATTCAAGCTGTGCGCCTTTGCCCTGTTGCTGTTCAGCATTATTTATTCAGCAAGTATGATCGGGAAGAAAGGCCGTGATGCCGAACTGCTTGAGGATGTCTATACGATTGGAAAAGTAATTCCGGCAGAACAAACCATAGGAATGGATCCGAAGATGCTAAATGAATGGTCGCTGCACTTTTATATGATGAGGTACTTTGATATCAGTCTGGATATATTCAATAACGTGCACCACAAGTATTATCTGAATGAGAAGGGATTGAATTCCCCACTGCTTAAATCGTATAAACAAATACCTTTGCCAACTAAACTCTACGACTTATATTGTTTGGAATAATAATCGTTTGAAAGGAAATTAGTGTTATTACTACAAAGTCAAGAATAATAAGATGAAAAGATTGCTTCGTCGTTCCTCCTCGCAATGACGTCATTGCGAAGCCGACGAAGGCGGGTGAAGCAATCTTATTAAGCACAAAATAGTAACCTAGCTTTGCATATGCTCAAGCATCTGAAACAACATATTTACCTCATACTGCTCCTCATACTGGTGATAGTATTTATTGTTGCGAAGATACCCTACCTCTCCCTGCCTTACTACTGGGACGAAGCATGGGTGTATGGTCCTGCTATCCGCATTATGGAAGCCCACAAGCTTAGTCTGCTACCCGATGCGCTGCCGGTGTATTACTCAAGGGGGCATCCCCTGCTCTTTCACTTTTTGGGAGCATTATGGATGCGGGTGTTCGGAACGTCCCTAACAGCAAGCCATTTGTTTGCATTGATGGTTTCAGTCGCTCTTATAGTAATGGTTTTTATTTTCTGCAAGAACCTTTTCAGCAAGGAAACAGGCCTTATAGCTTGTTTGTTCCTTGTGCTTCAGCCGATATTCCAGGCACAGTCGGTGCTGCTGCTGCCGGAGGTGATGGTCTCACTGTTCTCCCTTATGACCTTATACTTCTTCATTAAGGAAAAATGGTGGTGGTATATACTGTCGGCCACGCTTGTTCTATATACAAAAGAAACGGGCATAGTGGCGGTGGGAGCCACGGGGCTTTGGTTCCTGATTGATATGTTTATCCTAAAAAGAAATGAATTTAAGTCAGTAGTCAGAAGTGAGAAGTTAGAATTAAATGATCAAGAAAAAGAGCTATACCACAAAGAAACACAAAGGAACCACAAAGGCTCACAAAGAATTAAAGGGAACTGCCTATTGCCTACTGCCTACTGCCGCTATTTTATTCTTCGCTCGCTTATCCTTATCGTTCCGCTGCTTCTGACAGGTATCTTCTTCCTCATCCAGAAGAAAATGAATGGTTGGTATTTCTTTCCCGAACATGTGAATTACCTTTTAAACGACAAGCGCGGCTTCATGGACAAACTGCAGGGCTATTCGGCTTACCTGTTTATTTACTGGGGACGGAACGTGCTTACCTCAGCACTTATCGTTTCCCTTTTCCTGTATTTCTTTTTTAAGAAACATCTGAAGAATTCGGCAAACAAACCAATCATCATTCTTTCCATTTATATCGTTCTGTTCTTAATTGCTAGCTCCTTCAACTTTTTCAGCGACCGTTACACCATGAGCATGATGGCTCCATTTATGATAATAGTGGCTTACATGGTGTTTACAACATTTACCACCAGAATAGTTAAGCCTCAAGTTCCAAATTCCAAATTCCAAGTTCCAAGAAAAATACTTGGGGCTTGGGGCTTGAAGCTTGGGGCTTGGGGCTTGAAGCTTGTGAGGTGGTTCTTCCTCTATGCCTTTATCATAGCAGTATGCGCAGTGCAGTTGTTCATCCATCTGCCAACACGCACCAGCAGCGACCATAACCTTGGTTATGCCGACTGTGTGCAGGTTCATCAGCAAACGGTGGATTATTGCCTTACCAATCATTTTCAGGATAAGAAGATATTCACCTATTTCCTTATGGTAGGAAACCTTGGCGACCCTTATTGCGGATACCTTAGCGAGGATAATAAATTCCACGATGTGAGCTCCAATTTCGATGCTAATACCCAGCTCTGCATCTTTTACAACATGGAAGGCGCCGACGACTATAAGCGTATAGTGGCTTCGGCAAAGCTGCACCTGCTAAAGCGTTTCGAGCTTCGCCATGCATGGGCCGAGGTTTGGGAAGTGGAGAAGTGAGGGAATGCTTAAATCTTTAAAAGTAAGCAGAAGGCAGGAGCAGGAAGCTGTCATAAATAAATGAAATTGATTGAAACTGGAAATTGATTGAAATTAGAAACTATCAATAACTTGGCGGCTTAGCGGCTTAGCGTGAAATATTAGAGAAGTTAGTAGAAGGCAGGAGCAGGAGTCAGTTCTATACAAGATTATTTCAATATTATTTAATATGAACACTGATAATACTGAAAAAACTGATTTATTATGATTTATCGACTGCCTACTGCAGCTGCTTACTGCCTACTACCTACTGTTTTTTCTCTTATAGAAGCGGTGTAGTAAACGGCCCACTCCACGGACCATCTAAATTGGGATGCTTGCTTTTTGCCCAGCGGAAAAAGATAACCAGCACTTTGGTGGGCGTTCCCTGCCCTGCCGGTATTGCAGTTAAATTATTTGTATGGCTTGCAGTTGGCAATACAAAGCTGGCACGTGTTGAATGGTCTTTTGTAAGCCTTGGATCGTCGGCAGTAGCAGGCAAGCCTGTGGCAGTAGAATAAAATACCGCCATTGCGAATTCAAGCAGATCAAAGCCTTCAAGCTTGTGCGCACGGCCACTCTTAGCTTTTTCAGTATAAGCTTTTATATGCACAAAACCGCCAACTGCGGGAATCAATTTAGGATAAACAGCCTCGGTAGTAACCACTATTTTATCGGGAGTTTTTGTTTTTCCCGTAGGAAGCGAGCCTGTAGCAGGCGCCGAAAACGATTGCGGAATTTTAAATATACTGCAATCGGCCGAAGTTAAGCCATTGGTGGCTTTTACCTTCATTATAAGTTTATTATTCTTATCGTAGGTTACATGAGCATCAATAATATTCATCAGATCATTCTTCACGTCGGTGGTTCTGGCGCCTTTTTTATTAAGATACAACGGATATATGCCATTCCACTGTGTCAGGAATCCCTGCCATGCTGATAAGTGGGCCGATGTCCAGCCAAACTGCAGGTATTTCTGGGGGCTGCCTGTTATCAGGTAAGGTGTAGTGGTTACTATATAAGTATTGTAACCGTCAATGTCTCTGGGGATAATTGAATGTTCTGATGCCATAGCTTTATAGTATTAAAGGTTAATGATAGTTGAACTTATTGTACTTTTATCATAAGGTCTTATTGTAATACCGTAAGGTCTCGTTTTAATTCCGTAAGGTATTACTCTGAGACCGCATGGTCTTATATTAATTTCGCACGGTCTTATGCTAATTCCGCAAGGTCTTACACTGAGACGCCGTATGAGGTCTTGTTTAATTCCGTAAGGTCTTGCTGTGAGACTGTAAGGTCTTATCTCGGTTCCGCACGGATTCATTCCATTAATGGTATCTACATGTCCGTTACTGTAAGAACTATACTATGTTATATCGTTTTACAAGGATTCATTCCATCTCCACCTGGCTCGCTGCTAATACTTCTGCTCTGATATTGTTTCCTTGTGCTATCACTGTAAATTCTTAACCATTTATTTAAAAAAGTGAAGCAAAAATAATATCAGCAATCAGCATAGCTTCACCATTTTTGGTGAACACGGAATATTTTTATTTTAAGCGATATTCATAAAAAATAAAAATATGATTAATTGTGATGAAGTAGAAAATCCATTTGAAGAAAAACACATGCCTGCCCTTCTTTTGCTTATGAAAGGTAAAAACGCAAGGCAGATAGCCGCCGAACTCAGCCGACCTTACGATACCGTGGTTTCGCAAATAAAACGACTGCATAATTTAGCAGGCGTGAATAAAACCAGCGAACTTATTCACCTGTCGTCGTGGAACCGATGGAAGTGCAAATATTGCAAAAGCGACTGTGAACAAAGCAAACTGAAAGCCAATGCGAAGTTTTAAACCCCACAGGCACACAATAATGCTATGGTAATTTTCTCCCAACGAAATATTTTATTTTGCACTCATAAAATAATATCTTTGACACGATATAATATAATAAGGTATCGGAATGGAAGTAGTAAGCAATAGAAGAAGTAGGCAGTAAGCAGGAGCAGTAGGCAGTGGAAAAGAACCAAGTCCCAAGCTTCAAGCCCCAAATTCAAAAGAATTTCCTTGGGTCTTGTAATTTGGAATTTGAGATTTGGAACTTAAAAGAGCAGTAGGCAGTTACAAGTAATGAGTATGGAGTAGTGAGTAATGAGTAGGGAGTAGTGAGTAATGAGTAGGGAGTAGTGAGTAATGAGTTCCTTAGCATCTTAGCGATTAAACATGAAATAATGAAAGAAGTCCTCAGTCAACAGTAGGCAATTGGCAAATTAATAATTGCAGACTGTGAATTGAAGACTGAAGACTTGAACAAATGACCCAATAACCTATTAACTTAATAACCTATTAACCCAATAACCAATAACTATAAAAAAAACAAACCATGAAAAAATTAATCTTTATCACCATCCTTGCTATCTTCACCTTTTCCGGTAATAAGAACAAGGTATATGGTATAAGGTATAGGGTATTATTTTATTTCCTTATACCTATATTCCTTTATACCACTATACCCCTCTCCGCTCAAACTGCGTATATAACGAATAAAGTAGATGGAACTGTATCTGTTATTAATATGACTACAAATTCTGTTACCGCTACAATTGGAGTTGGTTCATGGCCATGTGGTGTTTCAGTTAGCCCAAATGGAAGCAAGGTATATGTTGCAAATTTGAATAGTGGTACAGTTAGTGTAATAAACACATCTACAAATTCAGTTGCAGCTACGATTACGGTTGGTTCATTTCCTGATGGCATAGGTGTTAGTCACGATGGAAGTAAAGTATATGTTGCAAATTTGAATCCCCCATCAGTAAGTGTAATAAATACAGCTACAAATTTGGTTACAACTACAATTACAGGTGGTGGAATGAATGTAGGTATTTCTGTAAGCACTGATGGAAGAAAAGCATATGTTACATATGGATATAGTAATTCAGTGGCAGTAATAAACACCGCAACAAATACTGTTTCAACTACAATTCCGGTTGGTTCTAATCCCACAGGTATAGCTGTAAGTCCTGATGGAAGCAAAATATATGTTGCTAATAATGGCACAAATACAATTTGTGTAATAGATACAGCAACAAATACTGTTTCGAATACAATTACAGTAGGTAAAAATCCCTGGGGTGTTACTGTAAGTCCAGATGGGAACAATATATATGTAGCGAATAGTAATTCAAATACAGTAAGCGTAATAAATACTGCTACCAATAATGTTACGGCTACAATTTCAGTTGGAAGATATCCTCAAGGTGTATCCGTGAGTCCAGATGGAAGTAAGTTATTTGTTGCCAATGACAGTTCAAATACTATAAGTGTAATAAGCACTGCTACCAATACTGTTACGGCTACAATACCAGTTGGTCAAGGTCCAGATGCATTTGGAAATTTTATTTCAACTTATGGCACAGGTATTGTCCCACACAGCCTATTACCGGCAATTTCTGTTTTCCCTTCGCCCAATAATGGGAAGTTCCAAATATCAAGCCCCAAGTCCCAAATCTCAAGCATAGCTATATATAATGTACTTGGCGAAAAGGTTTACAGTTTACCGATAACCGATTACTGTTCACCGATTACTATAGATGTAAGCAATAACTCATCTTTCCCAAATGGCGTATATGTGGTGGAAGTTAGGACAAGTGAGGGAGTTCTTGTAAATAAATTTGTAAAAGAATAAGTCAGTCCACAGTAGGCAGTGTGCAGTCCACAAGGAATACTTAATTGAAGACTGCAAACTGAAGGCTGGCGACTGGAAGAAGTGGAGAAGTTTGTAAAAGAGTGATTCAGTCCACAGTAGGCAGTGTGCAGTCCACGAGGAATACGTAATTGAAGACTGTAAACTGAAGACTGGCGACTGGAAGAAGTGGAGAAATTTGTAAAAGAGTAAGTCAGTCCACAGTAGGCAGTATGCAGTCCACAAGGAATACTTAATTGAAGACTGGCGACTGAAGACTGGCGACTGGAAGAAGTGGAGAAGTTTGTAAAAGAGTGATTCAGTCCACAGTAGGCAGTGTGCAGTCCACAAGGAATAATTAATTGAAGACTGGCGACTGAAGACTGGCGACTGGAAGAAGTGGAGAAATTTGTAAAAGAGTGAGTCAGTCCACAGTAGGCAGTGTGCAGTCCACAAGGAATACTTAATTGAAGACTGTAAACTGAAGGCTGGCGACTGGAAGAAGTGGAGAAATTTGTAAAAGAGTGAGTCAGTCCACAGTAGGCAGTGTGCAGTCCACAAGGAATACTTAATTGAAGACTGTAAACTGAAGACTGGCGACTGGAAGAAGTGGAGAAATTTATAAAAGAGTGAAATACATTGTCACTTGTTGCTGCGCAACGTCACTAATAGTCATTTATCGCTGCGCGATGTCATTAATAGTCATTTAGGGTCATTAAATCGTTATTATGTTTTTTATTATTTTTATTACTCAATGACTATGAATGACTACCAATGACCATGAATGACTATGAATAAACTCCCACTTACTGAAATTTCAAGTAATAGCCACATAAAGCACCCACACTCGATCTTAGCATCAATTTCTCAGCCACCGCAGTAGCGCCGCTTCTGCCAACAGGAACAGCAAAGCAAAAACAATAAACAGCTTCCACAACCGTATTCCCTGGCTCATCTCATCAAGCACTTTGGTTAGCGGCTTGTTCTTCAGGTCGAGCACGCTGAAACGCTTCAAATCCTTAGCCTTTATTAAGTTATTCAGCTCGTCAATGGAGTAAAACTTCATCTCCGACTGGCTGCGGCTATAGTTAAACGACAGGCAGGTAACGGTATCTTCGCCATTCATAAGGGCATAATTGCCCGCTTCCTTCACCTGGTTGTGCGGGTAAATAAACGTTTGCATATCTATCTGCCTGTGTTCGGGGATTATCTCAAAATTCTTCTTTTTGTTCACTATTTTGAATGTCATGTCGCCGTTCAGTTTCACTGCTTTCACCTCTATGGGCTCGTCGCTGCCAATAGTGTACGAAAGCCTTCCCACTGGCTCGCTGTACAAAGCAATATTGTACATCGTAGGAACAAAAATAGCATGTTTGGCAAAGTTTCCTGCCTTTGCGTTAAGCGGAACCGACGAAAGGTAAAGCTTTCCCTTGCCCGCTTTCTCCGATAACATAAAGCTTTCACCGTTCTGCAGCTTCATCAGATATTCATCCGACGACAATGTCCCTGTATTGAATTTATAATGAAGCTTCACTATGGGAAGGTCAATGTTTTCGGGTATCTTGTCGAACACATCCCTGTATATCTCATGGTCAACATTAATACTGCTAACCTTAGTTTTCGCTGTGTCCTTAGCAACATAGTAATCCGCTCCAAGCTGCGAAAGGAACGAACGATAACTGTCAATATCTATATCGCCCGACGGGAAGACCAGCAGGCTTCCTCCGTTCTTCACATACTGCTGAAGCTCCTGCGCAAGCCCGCTCGACACATCTTTCACTTCATTCAGTATGATAAGCTTAAAATCCTTCAGCTTTGAATAATCAAGCTTGTTCACGTCCATATTCACAAGCGTAAAGGCGGAATCTTTTCCGAAAAGGGAATTGAGGTACACACTCTCCTCCTTTTCATTGATGCTCATCACAGGGATACTTGCCGAAACGTTATAGCTAAAGAAATAAGAGTCATCGAAAATTATTGGATAGTCAATAATTTCAAGCATGCCCGTCTGGAATCCCTCCCCTCCTATCGTGTAAGGCATCTTCACCACGGACTGCGAACCCGCAGGAATGTCAACACTTGCCACAGCCTTTTGCTTTCCATTGATTGAAAGCTTTACTGGTATCTTTTCGGCGTCGGTATTCGACGCATTCTTAACCAGCACGCTCAACTGCACAAGCTGATTTACCTGCTTCACAGGTGAATTGAACCAGCAGCTGTCGATATAAAGGTTATTCGTCTGGTTTGCCGCCAAAGGGATAAGGTTCACTTCCACATTGGTATCGGCTTTGATGATTGTCATATCCGACGACGACTTCGGGAAATCGGAAATAATGAAATCCGTCTTCGCTTTGCTGCTA
Source organism: uncultured Bacteroidota bacterium (assembly GCA_963831005.1). Classification (GTDB taxonomy): domain Bacteria; phylum Bacteroidota; class Bacteroidia; order Bacteroidales; family CG2-30-32-10; genus CAWHOW01. The sequence continues at coordinate 110,812 of CAWHOW010000007.1, read as the reverse complement.
ACCGAAGAGAACAAGTCGTTCTGCCTTGTGATCACTTCCGACAACTTCCTTACGGAGGGCGAAATCTCAATCTCATTCAGCATCTGCAGGAACTCTTCTTTCGTTACATACTTCTGATGCTTTCCTTCGAAATCGTTAGTCAGCAATTGGAAAAGGTCAGTAGGCTTATAGGCATTGGCAATTTCAGTCGCCTTGCTTTTTGCTTCTTCAAACAGGCTACCCTTGCCCGATACCGCCTGCATACTAAATGAATTGTCAATGTAGACACTGATAACATTACCTTTTGCATTTACCTTCTTTTCCTTAAGCGGGATATAGGGTTGGGCAAATGCCAATACCAGGCAGATCAACGCCAGTATCCTCGAGATAAGTACCAGTAAATGCTTCAGCCGTGACTGCTTCTGTGTTTCCTGTTTCAGCTCTTTAAGGAATTCCACATTACTGAAATATACTTTCTTGAACCTCCGGAAATTAAACAGGTGAATGATAACCGGTATTGCAACCGACAAAAGGCCAAACAGAAAATATGGATTAACAAATTTCATTACGTGAAAATAGACAATGGCAAAATTACCTAATTATGGCAAAGGTGGAGCAAAATTTATTCTAAAGTAAAGTTAGTGATTGATTTTATATTTATCTCGCCCCTACAGGGCTTCTTTATTCAAGGGTTATTCATTTTTACCAAGATTCAGCTCCTAACGAAGCTAATAAAAGTCCTGTAAGGACTGGATATTGGTAGAAAACAAATCCACAACGACATTAAAAACCCTGTAGGGGTTAAATATCCATAACAACGCTAGCCAATAATTTACATTATCACTAACTCAGACATTCTTAACCTTACTGGAAGATTTATTAAAGCCGCGGAGCTTAATGGCAGTAATAAGGTTTTTAGTGAAAAGGGGGAAATCGCTTTTTATCATCCAGTCGTAATAAGAGGGTTCTTTAGCAAATATCTCTTCAACTGGCTTCCCTTTGTACTTCCCAAAATTGAATACTTCCACTTTCTTGGCATTATATACTATATGCCCAACGAAATCAGCGAAATGAGCATGGAAAGAAAAGTCGTGCAAAGCCTGTACATCGTTTTTTACAGGAATTGATTTCTTTTTATCCTGGTCGGTGAACTCGGTGTCAGCATATTTGTCCAGTTGCGCTTTCAGTATCTCGTATGTGGCAACAGTATCTGCCTCGGCGCTGATGGGCATTGGTATGCTCCTTATTGCAATAGAATCTATATGCAGCGGCCAGTGTTCGTTGCTCCATCTTATGAAAGATATTCTGCACATCAACAAACCTTCGGCCTTTCATTTCAAAATCAATGCCAGCACGAAGGAACTCCTCCACAAGAAAAGGAATGTCGAACTTATTTGAATTGTATCCAGCCAGATCGCAATTAGCAAGAAAGTGATGGAGTTCAGGTGCTAACTCAGCAAATACGGGGCAGTCCTTTACATCTTCATTGGTAATCCCATGAATTAATATTACCTCAGCAGGAATAGGAATAACAGGGTTAATGCGTTTGGTAATCTTTTCACTGCTACCATCGGGCAGCAGTTTCAAAATACATATCTCAACAATCTTGTCGGTTACTATGTTCATCCCAGTGGTTTCCAAATCAAAGAAAGCAAGCGGACGGGTAAGTTTTAGTTCCATAAGTGGGTAATTAAAGGAAAAGCAAATGTATAAATGTTATTTCACCAGCAAGACTAATTCATTCTGTTTTCTTATCCTGCGAATGAATAACGGGATAGAGGACGATATCTTTACTTATTTCACTGTTAAGGGCGCGATCAAATATTTTCACGGTCTCTGACGATGGTTCATATCCATCAGCTTTTACATTTAGTTCAAAATCACCCGGAGGAAGTATGATTATGAACTTGCCTGTTCTTTTATCCGGTGAATATTTGCCATATATCTTTTTGGTGCTTTTATCAATTGCGGTAATTGAAGCATTGATTTCTTTTTTAGCAATTGAAGAAGAATCCTTTTTGTCTTTTAGATCTTTATAATTAGCCATTGATTCTTTTGGCCCATTATCTTCCTTTTCGCTGCTTTTAACATGTTGGGCCTTTAATGAATCACTACTGGCAAGATTATCACGAGTCTTAAATATGCTTAATGAATCAGTACCGACAAGGGTTCCGGCAATAATAGTTTTAGCAGGCTCAACATCATTAAAAGTAACTTTATAAATATCACGATCCCCATAGCTGTCTTTGCGATGGGAAGAAAGGTATCCATGCCTGCCATTAGCCGATAAGCTTATTGTAAAATCATCATCAGGGGTATTAACGGGATATCCAAGGTTCTCAGGCTCCGACCAGGTATCAGTTTTCTCATCATAAACCGATTTAAAAATATCATAACCGCCCATGCTGTTATGTCCTTGTGAGGAAAAATAAAGGGTTTTGCCATCCGATCCAAAGAAAGGGAAGTCTTCATTGTAAACAGTGTTAATAGGAGTGCCCATATTCATACAAGGCCCCCATTCTCCTGAAGGAAGCTTATGTGAAATATATAAGTCCATTCCGCCACCAGCTTCATTTTTATCAGAAGCAAAAACCAGAGTTTTATTGTCAGGAGAAATGGTTGCCGAAGTAATTATCTTACCTCCGTTTATCTTACTTCCAAGAGTTTCAGGCTTCTGATATGACTTACCCTTGCGGTCAGAAACAAGCACCTGACTAAGTGTAGCAAAGTTATCGGCATAAATCAAAAGCTTGTTCCCATTATATGTAAGTCCAACTGACTCTTCAACTAAGTCAGTATTAATATTATTTCCAATACCTTTAGCTTTAGTCCACTTATCATATTTCTGGTATGATATAAATATATCTGAAGTAGGATATCCGTCGTAATCCATCAGGTTTCCTGTATTGCCTGGTCTTTTTGAAGTAAAAACAATGAATGATTCATCAAAAGGAACATATGCATTGAAATCTGGATACGGAGAATTAACCTCCGATCCAAGGTTATCTATAGTAACATTTACTGGATGGGTAATCTTCTTTTTAGCTTCTTCACACATCTGAATCATCCGGTCGGCAGAAATTACAAAGTCCTCTTTGCCATTAGTCAATTGTTTATATTTATTAAAACAAGCTATAGCTTTATCCATTTTATAATTAACCAGATAAGCATGTCCTAATTCATACCAGGCAATGTTGTCAACTCTTGAGTCGGCAGCAGCTTTTTCTAGAAAATAGATTGCTTTTGATTTATCAATATCTGTATTGACATAGCACAATCCAATCCTTAAATTGTATGTTGTATTATTTGAATCATCCTTAACCAGTATAAGATATTCATCAAGGGCGCCCTTATAATTACCCAAAGCAAAATTATCTTTGGCATTCTTCACATTTCCTGTGGCATTATTTGCCTGGGAAAATGCTATAAACGGAACAAACATAGTTAAAACAGGGAAACAAAAAATATTAAAAATACGAGACATATTATTCCTTTTATTAGAGTGCTAATTTATATAATATGTATTTTCAATGAAATTAATCTATTAGAAAGTTTTAAACAAAATATCAGGTGGATAAGTGACGAAAAACTATTTCCTTCCTAAATCCCGAATACCTTTAAAAAGGATATTGAGATCATTTGTAATGTTGTAATCCCTGGCATAAACCATATTGAGGCGGGTAATCATTTCATCACTAATGTTTTTTTTGCGAAATGCATCTGCGGGATTCAAAACGCCATGACGAATAACTGGTAATTTTATAGATGTTTCATCAGTGTGATAACCTACCCAGGATTTTTGTAAAATAAGAACCAGAAAAATATTTTTGAAAAAGCCAGCAATGTTCTTTACAAAGAATATCAAAACAGGAGATAATATAAATAAAATCAAACAGGCAGTAGTGTCAAAGAAACGTTTGTTTCTCTTATTACCGAATTTACTAATTGAATTGACGTTAATAACATATAGGTCGCCGGAAATATCTATGGAATTGCTGCCTATAAGATAAAGGCTTTCAGGAGGAGCAATTTTATAATCAACTTGAGAATCTTTAAGTTCAGACATTTTATTTATAATGCCCTGAGGGCTCATACTTTTGGCACAGAATATCACTTCATTTATTTTATATATAGAAATGATTTCAGCTATCTGGTTAATATTGCCCACAAATCCGTTCCCTTTATTATAATTTTCACAAACATTAACAAGCCCGATAAAGCCAGGGTTAATGCTGGTTTGTTTTAAAACTGAAGTTACCCGCTCAGCTTCATCTTTATCGCCAACAATAATGAAATTCCTATTTTTTCCTGTTTCAAAGCGAAAGTTCTTCAAATGAAATAAATTCAAGATTATCCTGATAATAAACATACAAAATAGCGACCAAACGGCTCCAAGCCCAATCAATGCTCTAGAGAACCTGTATTCTTCACTTAAAAGAGCATAACCAACTAGGATAATAACAGTCCCTATTAATAAACCCTGGAATATTTTTATCACCCTAATAGGTCGGTCGTATCCGCCACTCAAATAAACTGATAATAGCCAGATAAAAATGTAAGTCGGAATGGCAATCGTTATAAACTCAACAGGGTAATGCCCCCCGCGGGGAAATAAAATATTATGTTCCCAATAATTCTTGAGAAAATAAAGACCCCAAAAGATCAAAATAACATCTGCTATTGGAAGAAAAGCTTTGTTAAACGATCTACGAGCAATAGCTAGAAATGCTCTCAGATAGATAGCAATATGAATAAGGAAAGAAATACTTTTAGCATTCTTATGAGAAAAATGTTTGCGGGCAAAAATAATCATTGCATTATAAAATACCAGAACATAATTTATACTGCTTTTTCTGGTGCTTTCTCCTTTATAATGTATAATACGTGTTTCGGGGAAATAATAATTATTATAGCCAGCTTTCAGAATACGATAGGAAAGATCTATGTCTTCTCCATACATAAAAAAAGTTTCATCAAGAAGCCCTGATTTATCAATGGCTTCTTTTCGAAGCAACATAAATGCCCCTGCTAGAATATCTACTTTATTGATTTTTTCTTTATCCAGATATCCAAGGTGATATTGCCCGAATAGTTTTGACTTTGGGAAAAGCCTTGCCAAGCCAAATACCTTAAAAAATGCAACAGTTGGAGTTGGAAGCCCCCGCTTAGATTCCGGAAGGAATTTTCCTTTCCCATCAATCATTTTAACGCCCAATCCACCTGCATCTGAATGAGAATCCATAAAAGTTATCACTTTAGTGAAAGTGTCCTCTTCAACTACCGTATCTGGATTTAGAAGTAATATATATTCCCCTTTCGATAAGCGAATAGCCTGGTTGTTAGCTTTTGAAAACCCAAGGTTTTCTTTATTCGCAATAAGGATAACTTCCGGAAATTTTTCCTTCAGCATTTTAATTGAACCATCAACAGAGTTATTATCAACTACAAAAATTTCCGTAACAATATCATTACAGGCATTCCTAACCGAAATAAGGCATTGTTCAAGAAAGTACTTGACGTTATAATTGACTATGATTATGGAAAGTTTCAAATAATAAAGATCAAAATGAAGAATGGCAAAAATAACATAATGCATGTTAACGTACAAAAATTAGTTTTAGTATATTATCTTAAAAAATAAAGTTTTATTTTTTGATTTACTTCGTGTGGTAAGAGTTTTAAATATAAATGTATTTGAAATGGGTTATTTGTCCTTTTACCAATATATAGCATGTTAATACAGATTTTAATTGCTGGTTCTTAAATTTTTATCTAACATGCATTATGTAGGTTAAAACTATAATTATATGCATTGATACTTTTTACTAACTTTGCACGTTAATTTACGAAACGGAATGATTTTATGACGACGGGTGATTTTGATAACTACGGTGAAAAAGATATAGCTGCCCTGATTGAACGTTTTGAGGAAATGTTAAGCAAGAACGGACAGGGTTATTTCGATGTGGAGGAATTTGAGGATATAATTGATTTTTACTTTGTTAAGAACAATATAAGCAAAGCCTATAAAGCCGTTGATTATGCCAGCGAGCAACATCCCAATTCCGTTGTCTTCATGCTTCGCAAAGCTCAACTCTATGCTTCTGCCAATAAATCGGAAAAAGCGCTCGACCTTTTAAGAAAAGTTGAAGTGATTGACCCTTTTAATTCGGAGCTTTTCATGACAAAAGGCGCTATTTACAGCCAGCTTAAAAAGTACGAGAAAGCTATTGAGGAATATAATAAAGCTATTAAAGAAGCAGAGGAAATCGATGATATTTATATCAACATCGCTTTTGAATATGAGAACCTTGGTAATTTTACAAAAGCCCTTGAATACCTGAAAAAGGCACTTGATCTGAATGCTGATAATGATGCGGCCATATATGAGTTGGCATACTGCTTTGAGCATGCCAATCTGCTTGAGGAATCAATAGTATTCTACAATAATTTCCTTGACAAGAACCCTTATTCATCGGTAGCCTGGTATAACCTGGGAATTGCTTATAACCTGCTTGAACTTTTCGAAAAATCGATAGATGCTTTTGATTATGCCCTTGCAATAGACGATAAATTCTCATCAGCTTATTTCAACAAAGGCAATTCACTTATTTGTCTTGAAAGATACGAAGAAGCGATTAAAGTTTTTGAAGAAACACTTGTCCTTGAATCTGATGATGCCTATACTTATTACTACTTGGGCGAGTGCAGTGAAAAGTTGAAGGACCTGACAAAAGCTCAGGAATATTATCAGAAGGCAATTGACATTGATGAAAGTATTCCTGATGCATGGATAGGGCTGGGTTCAGTTCTTGATGATACCGACAAACCAATGGAAGGATTGAAATGTATTCAGAAAGCTATTGAATTAGACGGTGCAAATTCCGAATATTTCTACATGCTTGGCGACATACAATTGAAGCTTGAAATGTTTGATGATGCAATATCATCCTATAAAAAGGTCAGTGAACTGGAATCAGATAATGAAGATATCTGGCTCGATTATGCTGATGTTTATTATAAAACTGGAAATTCTGAGAAAGCTGCAGATATTATACTGGAAGGCATAGTTCATCAGTCTGAAAATATCAGTCTTCGTTACAGATTGATAAATTATTTACTTTTGAACAAAAAAGAAAAAGAAGCATATAACTTACTTGAAGCTGCATTACAAATTAATTTTATACGACATTGTGAAATGCTGGAATACGACCCAAGCTTACTTAGGAACCAGCAAATATTAGATTTAATAGAACTTTATAAAAAGTAATTAACGCATTTAATTATGGAATCCATATTAAATTACATTCCTGAAAGGCCTTCAAACCCCAGAAAAAGTGGTGTAACCATGATGATGGACAAAGGTCTTAGTGTTCGTGAGGTTGAAGATTTTCTTACTACAGGCGGGAAGTTTACTGATTTTGCAAAACTCGGTTTTGGCACTTGTGTTGTGATGAGTGATAAAGATGTTGCTACTAAGATAAAATTATACAAAGAAGCAAACATTAAAGTTTATTTTGGCGGCACTCTTTTCGAAGCTTATATTATACGTGATAAGTTTGATGAATACAGGAAGCTTGTTGACAAGTTTAAAGTAGATGCAATTGAGGTTTCTGATGGTTCTATCCTGATGGAGCACGAAGACAAATGCGATTATATACAAAAGCTATCTAAGACGCATACTGTTCTTTCGGAAGTTGGTTCAAAGGAAGCAGGTATTATAACTGCACCTAATAAATGGATTACCATGATGCAAACAGAGATAGATGCCGGATCTTCCTTTGTTATTGCAGAAGCACGTGAAAGCGGCACTGTGGGTATATACAGGCCAAACGGAAACGCTCACGTTACCCTTGTTAATAAGATAATCGCAAAGGTTGACAAGGATAAAATATTATGGGAAGCTCCTTTAAAATCACAGCAGGTATGGTTCATCAAAACGCTAGGAGCTAATGTTAATCTTGGAAACATTGCGCCAAATGAAGTAATTCCCCTTGAAACACTAAGGATAGGTTTGCGCGGAGATACATTCTTCCAGTTCCTGCCTGATGAATTCCAGAACCTTCGTATTAAACCTGAATCAAAATAAATTATGGGAATCACTAAATTTCTTGTTCCAATCATTATTTCATTCATTGGAAGTGTTGGATATACGGGGGTTTTTGTGCTTATGATACTTGAAAGTATGATAATGCCAGTGCCCAGTGAAGCTGTGTTACCTTTTGCCGGAATGCTTGTTGCCGACGGACATTTTACTTTGATGGCTGTTATCTTTTTCAGCACATTGGGTAGTATTGTTGGGTCGCTTATTTCATACTATATTGGTGACTATGGTGGCAGACCGCTATTAGATAAATTCGGAAAATATCTTCTCCTCGATCATCATCATCTTGACCTGACTGAAAAGTATTTTCAGAAAAAAGGTGATATTACAATTCTGGTTTGCCGTTTTATTCCTGTTGTCAGACATTTGATTTCCATCCCTGCTGGCATGGGGAAAATGAACATCTGGAAATTTTCTATTTATACTATTATCGGCGCAGGATTGTGGAATACTTTTCTGACATACGTTGGCATCAATTTGAAAAGCAACTGGGATGTTGTACTCAAGTATAGCAGCGTGATTGATATAGTTGTAGTATTAATGCTTGTCTTTGTTTGTATTTACGCAGCATTCAAGCTTAATAAAGCATACAGGAAGAGCAAGGCAAAGGCTTCCTGATAATTTCCCTTTAACAGTATGGAAAAATACGGGTTAATAGGCTATCCTCTCACCCATTCTTTCTCGGCACAATATTTTAATGAAAAGTTTTTCAGAGAAGGCATACACGATTCCCATTATGAACTATTCCAGATTGATAATATTAACAAGCTTCTGCCACTTATTAAAGAAACAAAAGAATTAAAAGGTTTAAGTGTTACGATTCCATACAAACAGGCTGTAATTCCTTATCTTTCTTCAATGGATGAAATAGCAAAAGAAGCTGGTGCTGTAAATACAATTAAGATCATCAGGAAAGATAAATTTTTTTTGCAGGGCTTTAACACTGACGTTTTTGGTTTTGAAGAAAGCCTGAAACCACTGCTGAAGAAACATCACAAGAAAGCTTTAATACTTGGAACAGGCGGGGCATCTAAAGCTGTTGCATTTGTTCTAAAGAAACTTGGTATCGATTTTTTATTTGTTTCAAGAAATAAATCTAATTCTTTTGTCATTACTTATGATGAATTAAATACAGATATAATAGCATCTCACTTATTAATTATCAATACCACTCCCGTTGGCATGTTTCCTCATGTTGACGAATTCCCTGCTATTCCTTACGGTCACCTAACCAAAAGGCATTTGTTATTCGAGCTGGTTTATAATCCAGCCGAAACTATGTTTATGAAAAGAGGAATTGAAAAGGGAGCTGCTGTAACTAATGGCTTGCAAATGCTCTATCTTCAGGCGGAGAAAGCATGGCAGATATGGAACGAAGCGATGTAATTCCTTTCATCACTTTTTATTCATTGCATTCCATCCATAGAACAATAGGAATAAGAACCATGTACCGAATATTAAGCCACTGGCGGTTTTAGTGTTAAACTTGTCGGAAACTATATCTATAATGCTGAAAATAGAGGCTAATGTTCCGGCCACAACCAGAAAATAGAACAAAAAATGGTCGAGGATGGTTTTCCTGTACCTTACAAATTCTTTCTCTTCTTTTCTTTCCTGTTGGTTCCTGGTATATGCCCTGTAATACGATTCATAGTTTGCTGTGCGGCGATAATCCGCATTAGGACGCGCTCCTGTGGTGGAAGGATAATGGAGTTTAAAATCATACCATTTCTTCTTTTCAGGTTTTATCAGTACCTGGTAGGCTTCATTGATGAGCTGGAAAAGTTTCTTTGCATTCGGGTCATTATTGATATCAGGATGATATAGCTTGGCTTTTGTACGGTATGCCTGCTTTATTTCCTCAATATTCGCTTCGCGGGGAATACCTAATATTTGATAATAATCAACCTGCATTAAATTAAATAATTTTGCCTAATACTAGAAATAACTTTTTATTTCAACCTCAAGAAATTCTATGATGCTGCTGTAAATATAATCAAGATCCTTTTCTGAAATGCAATAGGGGGGAAGGATGTAAATAATGTTACCGAGCGGTCGAAGTATAATATGCTTACTGATAAAAAAGTTATAAATCATATCCCTGAATGAATTCAGGTAAGAAGTATCATCTTTCGTGCGCAGTTCCATTGCAATAATAGTACCTGTTTGCCTTATGTAACTTATTCCGGGATGATCCTTAATTTTATTTAAGAATGATGAATGCTTCCTGGCAATCCTCTGTACATTTAAAGCGCATTCTTCTTCTTCATAAAGATCGAGTGAGGCAACAGCAGCAGAGCAGGCAACAGGATTTGCAGTGTACGAATGACCGTGATACAAGGTCTTCGTTTTATCATCCGAAAGGAAGGCGTCAAATATTTGCATAGTGCATGAAGTAGCGCCAAGAGCCATAGTACCTCCTGTGATGCCTTTTGAAAGACAAATAATGTCGGGCTTCTCTTTCAAATAATCTGTTGCAAAGAATTTCCCTGTGCGGTAAAATCCCGTCATTACTTCATCGGCAATAGTTATAACATTATTATTCTTACAATATGTAGCCATTTTATCAAGCATTTCAGGCTCATACATGATCATGCCCGATGCACCCTGAACAAGGGGCTCGAAAATAAATGCCGCAACATCGCATTCATTAATTACAGACTTTAATTGTTCAAACGAATCTTCTTCTTTCCCTGTTAATGGTACATCTATGAAAACCACATCAAATAAGTATGGTATGAAAGGAGATGTAAAAACACCCCTGCCGCTTACCGACATAGCCCCAAAAGTATCGCCATGATAAGCATTATTGAAAGCAATGATCTTCTTTTTTATTATCCCTTTATTCGCCCAATACTGAATAGCCATTTTCAGCGCAACTTCAACAGCAGTGGAACCGTTATCGGAATAAAATATTTTCTTTTGATTTGGAGGTAAATGTTTCAGCAATCGTTCGGCAAGCTCAATAGCTTTGGGGTGCGTGAAACCTGCAAAGATAACATGCTCCAGCGTATTCAACTGCTCACTCACTTTTTCAGCAATATATTTGTTGGCATGCCCAAGCGTGTTTACCCACCACGAAGATACAGCGTCAATAAAGCGGTTGCCGTCTTCATCGTAGAGATAAGCGCCATCGCCTCTCACCATACATATATGTGTGGCATCTTTCATCTGCGTGTAGGGATGCCATATAACTTTGCTGTCGCGTTCAGTGTATTTCATTGTTTATTAAATTATCATCTTAAATTACATAATGGCATTTTACAAACTACATTTTCTGATGTTTTAGCCCCGACCCTAAAGGGTGAACATCAGAAAATTCGCCATCCGCCGGCTGGCGGAGCAAAGCGAATTTTCAGTTATTTAGTTGTCATTAGTTTACATTAATATCAAATAGTATAATACCATTCAGCGCCTTTGTAACCGGGGGGAACATCATTGATTATCCACTGGTTTCCTCCAATAGCAGCGCCTTTCCCTATAGTTATCCTTCCCAAAATTGTTGCGTTTGAATAAATGATCACATCATCTTCAACAATAGGATGTCGGGCAATGCCTTTAATTGGCTTGCCATTCTCATCAAGCGGGAAGCTTTTTGCGCCAAGCGTTACACCCTGGTATAAGCGTACATTATTGCCAATGATACATGTTTCGCCTATCACCACGCCTGTGCCATGGTCAATAAAGAAATTTTCGCCTATAGTTGCTCCGGGATGTATGTCAATGCCTGTAAGCGAATGCGACATCTCGGTTATAATGCGCGGAATGATGGGCACGTTGAGCAAATACAATTCGTGGGCTATCCTGAAATAGGTAAGCGCCTTGATACTGGGATAACAGAATATGGTCTCGCTGTAATTCCTTGCAGCGGGATCGCCATTGAAAGCGGCTATAACATCGGTTGAAAGCATGTGTTTGATGTACGGCAGCTTCTCCAGGAATTTGTTCGAAGCCTCGGCTGCCCTTGTTTCGCATTGGTTGCAAATCATTTCAATATCGCCGCAGTCGAAACAAAATCCCCTTTTAATTTGTTCCGAAACCATGCGATAAATAATATCGAGGTTAGCGCCTATGTAATAGTTCATGGTATCGTTACTCACTTCCGAATGACCAAAGAAACCCGGGAAAATAACCTTTTTCAGCAGTTCCATTATCTGGTCGAGGCTCTCGATGGAAGGCATGGGGATATTGCGCGAAGAACTATGGTGCAGGAAAGCGTATTTTTTTTCGTCGCTAAGCCCTGCAACTACTTTATCAATAATGTTTTTAATGTCCATGGTTGATTTAAAAATTACAGACAAAATTACGAATAATACTTCATAAGGCTTATTCAAAAAATCTGTTAGTGCAAACCTGAACTCGTTTGTGTTCAGGTTTTATCTCGATTTTTGAAATTCTGTAGGATGTATGCTATAGTTTAACATATATGCGCTAAAGTGGAACTCACATGAGCTAGAGCGTAACTTCTGTGCCCCAACATATAACTCCCTTGCGCTGGAGTACAGCACAACTGCGCTGCTTTCAAAATTCCCTGCGCTAAACTCTAAATTATATATGTATAACTTGTTTGAAAGTGAAATAATGTTTGTTTAAAAGAATATAAACAAATATTCAATAAAAAAGCCCGCAGCAAATACCACGGGCTTTAAGGAAACTATGAAAAAACTCAAACTCTTTTTTCTCTGATACGTGCTTTTTTACCTCTCAAGCCGCGGATATAAAATATCCTTGCCCTGCGAACAACACCTCTTTTATTGAGTTCAATCTTTTCAATGAAAGGAGAACTGATAGGGAAAATTCTTTCAACACCAATATTTCCTGATATTTTTCTAACAGTAAAAGTTTCGGTAGAACCGTCGCCCGAGCGCTGTATAACCACACCCTGATATTGCTGTACACGTTCTTTAGTACCTTCAATGATCTTATAATGAACTGTAATGGTATCGCCTGCTTTAAAAACCGGGAACTCCCTTTTGGGCATCAGCTCGCGTTCAATTGCTTTAATAATTTCTGCCTTCATAACTTATTGATTAAAAATATTCTTTTCAAAAACGAGGTGCAAATTTATATATTTATTTTCAAACAAATACAAATATTATTTCAAAAATGTGAAAATAATTGGATTTAGGTCGTTTACATTAGATTTGCAGGAGGCAAATGTAAACAATTATTTGATATTGTCCAGCAAGCCGGGTCTTCTTTGCCTGGTACGTTCCACTGCCTGCTCCATTTGCCACTGCTTTATGAGCTTGGTGTTGCCTGACAGCAATACTTCGGGAACTTTCCATCCGCGAAAGTCAGCAGGACGTGTATAAACAGGCGGCGATAACAATCCATCTTGGAATGAATCGGACAAAGCAGATGTTTCATCGCCAAGAACACCGGGTATCAGGCGAATGATGCTGTCGCAGAAAACTGCTGCAGCAAGTTCGCCACCACTGAGCACATAATCGCCTATTGATATTTCTTTTGTTATAAAATGTTCCCTGATACGCTCGTCAATGCCTTTGTAATGCCCGCAAAGAATAATGATGTTGTTATATAGCGAACACGTATTTGAAAGCTTCTGATCTAATAGCTCACCGTCAGGACTCATGTATATCACTTCGTCATATTCTCTTTCTGCTTTCAGTTTCTCAATGCAAAGGGCAATGGGTTCGATCATCATCACCATACCTGCCTCGCCGCCGAAAGGATAATCATCAACGCTTTTATGTTTATTTGTAGTATGATCTCTGATGTTGTGAATATGAACCTCGGCAATGTTTTTTTCTTTAGCCCTTTTTATAATGGAAACTTTAAAAGGTCCATCAAACATTTCGGGGAATATGGTGAGTATATCTATTCTCATAATTTAATTTTCGGGAATAATGCTTCGCTTTCCTTTTATAACTGCAATCCATTTTGGAATGGCATCAAACAGCACCGAAAGTACACAGAAAATAATTACCAGAGTCAGAACAAGGTTAATGGTGCCCTGTACATGTGTTTTATCTGCGAACATCTGTGGCCAGTATATATTGGTTATGTTCTCAAATCCGGCAGTAAGTGTGGTTACTCCGACAAAAATCATTGGAATAATAGTTACCCATGCGTATTTAGCCCTGCCTCTATTTATAATATAACTGGTTCCGATAGCAAGGGCAATAGTAGCCAGCAATTGATTAGCTGTGCCGAACATGGGCCAAATAGTAGAAACACTACCCGAATATATGAAATAAGACCAGGCAAAAACTATCAAACCACTGGCGATAAGATTGCCCGGAAGCCAGTTGGTTCGAACAAATGGTTTATATATCTTTCCTAATGTTTCCTGTAGAACAAATCTCCCTATCCTTGTTCCAGCATCTATGGTAGTAAGAATAAACAATGCTTCGAACATGATAGCAAAATGATACCAATACGACATCAGGCTTTTAAGCCCTCCAACAGACGAAAATATCTGTGCCATTCCCACTGCCAGAGAAACGGCCCCACCAGTTCTCCCAACTATCTTTTCACCAACTTCTTTTGAAAGTTCCTGGATATTTGAATCATGGAATCCCATAGCATGCAATGTTGGCAATACGGATTGTAATTTCTCAGGTGAAACATTTATCAGGAAGTAATCCATAGGAAGAAGGCTTGCTGCAGCAATAAGTGCTAAAATGCTGACCATTCCTTCTGCAAGCATTGAACCAACTGCAATCGGCTTTATATGTTTCTCACTCATGATCATTTTGGGCGTAGTTCCCGAACTGACCAACGAATGAAAACCTGAAATTGCGCCACAGGCAATTGTGATAAAAAGATAGGGAAATAATGTGCCGGGAATAATAGGGCCTCCTCCATGCACAAATGCAGTAAAAGCAGGCATTTTTAAGTCAGGAGCGACTAGTATAACTCCAACTGCAAGCAGGGCAATAACAGCTAATTTCATAATAGAACTCAGATAGCCACGAGGTGCAAGCAGAAGCCATACAGGCAGAACAGAAGCAAGCAATCCATAAATGGCAAGCAATATGGTAAGAGATTTATGATCAAAGGTGAACCAAGATGCGAATGGGGAATCGGGAATATACCGGCCATAGATCACTGCTAGCGATAAAAGGACAACTCCAAATATGGTAGCCTCGGTGGTCTTTCCTTTGCGGATACGGAATATCCACACACCCATGATAAGTGAAAT
Source organism: uncultured Bacteroidota bacterium (assembly GCA_963831005.1). GTDB lineage: Bacteria > Bacteroidota > Bacteroidia > Bacteroidales > CG2-30-32-10 > CAWHOW01. Next base: position 95,561 of record CAWHOW010000007.1, on the reverse strand, counting down.
AGGTATTGTAGAAAAGATAGCGAATGTTCCCCACGAACTTTCAGCAAGGGCATTAACTACCACCAGCCCAAGCCCTGCCGTAGCAATAACTAAAATGATAATTATTGCAAGAGAGGTGGTTGTGCCGCTTACTTTGCTTATTTCAGTTCTTGCAATCTCAGCAAGTGATTTACCATCATGACGGACGGATGCAGTAAGAATAACAACATCATGTACCGCACCTGCCATAACTGCTCCTACGACCATCCATACAAAACCCGGAAAATAACAAAACTGAACAGCAAGTACAGGCCCAACCAAAGGGCCGGCTCCTGCTATGGCAGCAAAATGGGAGCCAAATAATATCAATTTGTTAGTAGGATGATAATTCTGCCCATCATATAAACGTTGTGAGGGCATTATCCTGTTTTTATCTATCATTAAAACTTTCGCGCAAATGAAGCTAAAGTAAAAACGATATGCAAGTGCAAATATTGCAAGTCCTGCTATTACCAAAGGCATTGCATTCATATCAACTTATTAAATAAAAAGATAATGGCCAAAATTAACTAAAACATTTAATCTCGCTTAGTTTGACCAAAATAAATCATTAGGTTTAATTTCGTAAATTTGCAATTCAATTTGGGGAATTATGCAGGAGATAAGGAATGATTGGACAAAGCAGCAGGTAAGTGAAATATTCCATTTACCCCTTCTTGAACTTGTGTATAAAGCATCAGAAATGCACAGGAAGTATCATGATGCTTCAAAAATAAAGATCAGTCAGCTGATATCCATTAAAACAGGAGCCTGTGTTGAAGATTGCGCTTATTGTGCACAATCATCAAGATATAAAACTACAGTGCAGCCTCATAAAACATTATCTTTAAAAGAAGTTCTGGAAGAAGCAGCCAATTCAAAATCGTGCGGTGTTGAAAGGGTTTGCCTTAGCGCATCATGGCGCGATATACCCGATGGAAAGCAATTCGATGAGTTGCTTGAAATGATCACTCAGGTAAAAGAAATGGGGCTTAGTGTTTGCTGCACTACAGGTATGATGAATAAAGAGCAGGCGGAGAAGCTTGCAAAAGCTGGTATTACGGCATACAATCATAATCTGGACACATCTGATGAATTTTACTTCCAGATAATTACAACAAGGACTTATGATGAAAGGCTGGACACAATTGACAGGCTTATTGATGCCGGTGTACAGCACTGTACTGGTGGTATTATTGGCCTAGGCGAATCGGAAGACGACAGGATAGCTATGATACATAAACTGGCTACATTAAAGAAACACCCTTACACAGTTCCATTAAATACGCTTGTTCCGATTCCCGGAACACCTCTTGAAGATAAGGCTTTGCTCCAGTCATGGGAAATGATCAGGATGATTGCAACGGTAAGAATGGTGATGCCAAAATCTATGATTTGTCTTGCTGCAGGCAGAAAGCAAATGACCGCTGAAGGTCAAGCTTTATGTTTTCTTGCCGGAGCTAATTCTATTTTCGTTGGCACAAAACTTCTCACAACACCTAATCCTGAATTGGAAGATGATTTGGAATTATTGAAGAACCTAGGGTTAGAGAAATATTAATCAATTCAATTGACTTTATTTTCGGCAAATAAATATTTAGAAGATGCGCTGAATAAGCGCAGGGATTCAGCTTCGCTGAGATCACTTAAGATATCTCACGACCTTGTTGATTTTTGTTCCAACGATTATCTTGGTTTTTCCACTACAGGCGCTTTGCATGCACAAATACTTGAATTTAATCAAAAGCAGCCAAAGTCAATTATTGAAGGTTCAACAGGGTCAAGGCTTATTTCAGGCAATTCGGCTGTAGCCGAAAGTCTTGAAGTTTTTATTGCATCTTTTCATAATGCAGAAGCTGCCTTGTTGTTCAATTCAGGTTATGATTCCAATGTAGGTTTGTTTTCAGGTGTTCCCAAGCGTGGAGATACAATCTTTTATGATGAACTTGTTCATGCTTCCATTCGTGATGGGATTCGCCTGAGTTATGCAAAAGCCTATTCATTCAGGCATAATGATATCAATCATCTTGAAGAACTTTTCAAGTTTGCTAAAGGCACTGTTTATATTGCTGTTGAGAGCGTATATTCTATGGATGGCGACTTTGCTCCTTTAAAAGAAATTTCGAATTTATGTGAAAAGGAAAATGCAAACCTGATTGTTGATGAAGCTCATGCAACGGGTGTTTTCGGACCACAAGGAAAAGGTTGTGTTACTGAAAATTTCCTCGAGAAGAAAGTGTTTGCAAGAGTCCATACTTACGGTAAAGCTTTAGGGACACATGGTGCGGCTGTTGTGGGAAGTAAATTACTGAAAAATTACCTGGTGAATTTTGCACGTTCATTTATTTATACCACTGCTTTACCTTATCATTCGCTTATTGCAATAAGATGCGCTTATGCACTGTTTTCAGAAAGCGAGGAAGCAAATCAGGCCTTGCATAAAAATATTAAGTTGTTCAAAAAGTTGATCTCGGGAAATGAAAAAATAAATATTATTGAAGGTATAAGCCCGATACAAAGTATTATCATTCCCGGTAATGAGAAGGTAATTGAACTCGCAAAGACAATTCAGAAGAATGGATTTGATGTGCGCCCAATCCTGAGCCCTACTGTACCGATGGGAAAAGAAAGATTAAGAATATGTATTCATTCTTTCAATAATGAAGAAGATATAAAAGGTTTAGTTGATACAATTAAACCATCATTAAATTAAAAATTGAGGAAGAAATATTTTATCACCGGTATAGGTACAGATGTTGGAAAAACAATCGTTTCAGCTATTTTTACTGAAGCATTAAAGGCTGACTACTGGAAACCAATACTTGCAGGGAATCTTGATTTTACAGATACTGATGAAGTGAAAAGACTTGTCAGTAATAAAGTATCAAGATTTCACCCCGAGATATATAAATTCAAAATGCCTGCTTCTCCTCATAAGGCAGCAAAAGCAGAAGGCATCGAGGTTGATCCTGACAAATTTGAAATTCCTGAAACTTCAAATTCTCTTATTATTGAAGGAGCGGGAGGCTTAATGGTTCCTCTATCTGATGATTTCCTGATGATAGACCTGATAAAAAGATTAGAAGTTGAAGTTATCCTGGTTTCAATGAATTATCTGGGAAGCATTAATCACACATTGCTTGCCGTAGAAGCATTAAGATCAAGGAATATCAGGATTAAAGGAATTGTTTTTAATGGTAACAGGGATGACGATGGGGAAAGGTTCATTCTTGCTTATACTAAGCTTAATTGTTTACTCCGTGTAAACAAAGAAGAGCATCTTACAAAAGAAATAGTTAAGAAATATTCAGGTCTTCTAATTTCATCACATCATTTTTGACTTTCCGGAGTATCATCAATATTGAAATCACACTTAAGGTGTGATCCATCGCATAATGGTCTTTTCTTTGTACACGCACAACGGCATAAAGCAGTTGATTTTCCTACCTCGATCTCGTTTCCATCAAAATTTATTAGTTTGAATTTCCCTTTTACTAAGAAAGCGCCATTTTTAATAACTTTTATTACGACTTCATCTTTATCTTTATCGTTCGCTTCTTCCTTAATTATATCCTTATTATAATGAAAGGTAAGCGCATCTGTCGGGCATTTCAAAACAACATCAATAATCTCTTCCGTAGTAGCCCCATTCATATTTACCCAGGGCCTTTCATAAGGGATAAAAACTTTAGGTAGTTCTACAAAACAAGTAGTTGCATGCACACAAAGGTGAGGCTGCCAGACTACTGTAATTTCACCATTAGTATATTTTTTTTTAATCTTATCCATCCGAATTTCTTTTTGTAAAATTACTGACTATTCATAAAATTTCAAAATTATAAATCATAATTAATATAAAAATATAATATGTAAAGGAATTTTCTTGCAAATTACCAATTCTATTGTATTTTTGACACAAAATTCAACAATAAAAAAATAATTATATGGCAAAAAGAACTATTGTAGCAATGCCCGGTGATGGCATCGGAAATGTGGTACTGGAAGAATGCATCCGTGTTTTAACTAAAGCTGGTTTTGATGCAGATTATGTTAATGGCGATATTGGCTGGGAATTTTGGTGCAAGGAAGGTAATCCATTACCTGACCGCACATTGAAACTTCTGGAAACTCATAAAATTGGCTTGTTTGGAGCAATCACATCGAAACCTAAAGACAAAGCAACTGCTGAGTTATCACCTGCTCTTAAAAGATAAGGGATTTGTTTATTACAGCCCTATTGTTACTATGCGTCAGAAGTTTGGTCTTGATATTTGTATGCGTCCTTGCCAGACATTGGTTGGAAACCCTCTGAATTTTGTTCGTCGTTCTGCTAATGGTGGTGTTGATGAACCTGTTGTGGATTGTATGATCTTCCGTCAGAATACTGAAGGTTTGTATGGTGGTGTTGAGTGGACAAATCCTCCTGACAATGTTTATGATGCTTTAATGACACATCCTCGCTTCAAAGAGAATTTTGCATGGTGTCCACGCCCTGAATTAGCTGTTTCCACACGTATTGTTACAAAAAAATATTGTACCCGTATTATTAAAGCTGCATTTGAATATGCAAAGAAACGTGGATTTGATAAGATAACTCTTTGCGAAAAACCTAATGTAATCCGTGAAACATCAGGAATGATGCTGAAGATTGCTCAGGAAATGAGCAAAGCAGAATATCCAAACATTTGGGTTGAAGATGTTAATATTGATGCTATGATGATGTGGCTAACAAAGAATCCTGAAAATTACCATGTCATTGTTTCTGAAAATATGTTTGGTGACATAGTTTCTGATGCATTTGCAGGGTTGATTGGAGGATTAGGCTTCGCTACTTCAGCACAATTCAACCCTGAATCAGGTGTTGCTGTATTTGAACCTACACACGGCTCTGCTCCTAAATATGCAGATTACAAAGTATCAATTGTTAACCCAATTGCTATGGTTCTCTCAGCAGTAATGATGCTGGAACACCTTAACGAAACGGGAATAGCAAATCGCATCCGCAAAGCAGTAGGGGATGTTGTTGCCGAAGGTAAAGTGAGAGCTTATGACATGCTTAAAATGAAAGGAACTCCTGATGTAATTAACCAGGGAGCTGCTTCTACCAGGCAAATGGCTGATGCTATTATCGCTAAACTGTAATTAATATTAAATAATAACATAAAGAGACGTTGCATGCAACGTCTCTTCTTATAAATAACAGGAGGAAAAATTATGAGTGATACAATTAAACCCGAATTTATTGACAAGGCAAAGAAATTATGGCCTGAATTAGAATGGATAAAAAATAAGGAACTTCGTGAACAGACTACCAATACATGGGCGCTGGCTCTTCAGAAAAGTGTGCTTACTGTTGATGATCTCAACACCATTCCATTTACATTGTTAGCCGGTCCCGATATGAAAGTTACTTTTATGGATCATAAAAGGGCTGTTGTTCATATTGCTAAGGATTGCGCCGACCAAATGAATAAATTTTTTAAGAATGACTTGCCTGTTAATCTGGATGTCCTTATTGCCGGGGCTATTCTTGCAGATGTAGGTAAGTTGCTTGAGTATGAAATGAAAGACGGAAAATCAGTGCAGGGAAAATATGGCAAATATCTTCGCCATCCTTTTTCTGGAGTCTCTCTGGCAGAGCAATGTGGTGTTCCTGCTGATGTATGTCACATAATTGCAACTCACGCAGGCGAAGGCGATATGGTAAAAAGAACCGTTGAAGCTTATGTTGTGCACCATGCTGATTTTATGACTTTTGAACCATTTAAGGATAGGTTGAAGTAGTTAGAGAAAGTTATTGAGTTATTAACTGATGTTACTCAAAAAAATAACCGCAGAGACCACAGAGAAAATTAATCGCGGAGATACGCAGAGAAATATAATGACAGAAAACGAAAATAGATAAATAAGTATTAACTCAGCGGTTCTCTGTGTAAAACCTCAGCGAACTCAGCGGTTAAAAATTAAAATGTGTTTCTGCGTAACATGAGTTAGTAACTCATTAACCTTTAACTTATCAACCCTAATAACTCAATAACCAATTAACTTAATAACTTTATAACCATGAACGTAATAGAAAAAATACTGGCAAAACATGCCAATAAATCCGAGGTAAAAGCGGATGAGATCATTGATGTATTCATTGATATTCGTGCAGCACGCGATTTTGGCGGAGCTAATGTTGTCAAAAATCTTGTTGATAACGGACTTAAAGTTAATGATCCTAAAAGAACCATATTTACTTTCGATTGCAACCCCGGCGGTTCCGATCAGAAGTATGCACAAAACCAGCAGTATTGCAGGCAGTTTGCACGTGAGAATGGAATTGAAATATATGATGTGAATGCAGGTATAGGCACTCACCTCGCTATTGACGGCGGACTTGCATGGCCGGGCAGTACCTTTGTTTCAACCGATTCTCATGCAAACATTATGGGAGCAATTGGTTGTTTCGGTCAGGGTATGGGCGACCAGGATATTGCTGCTGCATGGGCTAATGGCGCTGTGTGGTTCAAAGTTCCGCAATCGATAAAGATAAATCTAAATGGCAAACGTCCGAAGGATGTTTCGGCAAAGGATATTGTTTTAAATCTTCTTTCCATATTCGGGGCAAATAAACTACTTGGATATTCTGTTGAAATATATGGCGAAGATGTAGATAAATTAACCCTTAATGAGCGCATCACCATATCATCTATGGCTACCGAAATGGGCGCTATTATTCTGCTTTTCACTCCATCGCCTGAAATTATGAAGTATTGCGAGGAAAAAACAGGAAGGAAACTAGAGCTTATTAAAGCTGATGCCGATGCAAAATATGAACAGGTTCATGATATTGATTTTTCAAAGTTTGTTCCAATGGTTGCAAAACCAGGGCATCCGCATGATGATGCATCGGTAGCTTCTGTGAAGAAAACGAAGATAGATTCAGCATTTATAGGCAGTTGCACCAATGGCCGTATTGACGATATGCGCATTGCTGCTGATATTTTAAAGAATAGGAAAGTAGCTCCCGGAGTGGTGTTGAAGATTGTTCCCGCCACTGATGCTGTTTGGAACCAGTGCATGAATGACGGATTGCTAAAAATATTTAAGGATGCAGGTGCAATGGTTGCCAATGCCGGATGTGCCGGATGCGCTGCTGGCCAGATTGGACAGAATGGCCCCGGTGAAGTTACCATTAGTACAGGTAACAGGAACTTTGAAGGAAAACAGGGTAAGGGATTGGTTTATCTTGCATCTCCTGCTATAGTTGCCGCTTCATCGGTAGCAGGTTATATAACCACACCTGACGATATTCCTCAGCAGCCAGCAATTTTTGAAAAGAAAGAATACCTTAAAAAATCGGCAGTTGTTAAAAAGGAAACCGCTATCAGGCCTCTAGTTGTTGAAGGCAGGGTGTGGATCATCAAAAAGGATGATATAGATACCGATATGATATTTCACAATCGTTATCTTGCTATCACTGATATTAAGGAAATGGGGCAATATGCTTTTGATAACCTGAAAGGCTACGAAGATTTTGCAAAGAAAGCAAAGCCCGGCGATATAGTTATTACTGCAAAGAATTTCGGTGCAGGTAGCTCGCGGCAGCAGGCTGTTGACTGTTTTACTTCTCTTGGTATTTCATGCATACTTGCCGAATCGTATGGCGCTATTTACGAAAGGAATGCCATTAACGCAGCTATGCCTATTATGACCTATAATCCTGAAAAACTTGCAAGCATTGAGCTACAGGATGGCGATAAAATTAATGTGGATATGGTGCAGGGTAAAGTTACAAACCTTAAGAACAATAAAACTGCCGACATTGATAAGTTTACCGATGTGCAGATACAGATATATAAAAACGGCGGATTGCTGTAGCTTTTGCTGTTATTAGTTAATAGGTTATTAAGTTATGGGTTCGGTATTCCATACTTTTATAATCTACTGCTTGGTTTAACCTAAAATTTCATTCTGAAATAATTGATTTTCCTCATGGAATAAGTAATACACTTAACGGAAAATATGATTTACAATATGAAAATCATGCCTCATATTGTGAAATAATTGATTTTCGAGCTGGAATAAGTGATTTTCGTTTTGAAATAAAAGTTTTTTCTCTTGAAATTTGTTTTTTTTCTCTTGGAATTTGTTTTTCTTCTCTTGAAATAAATGATTATCGTTTTGGAATAAGTATTTTTTCTTCCGAAATATTTGATTTTCGCTCTGAAATTTTTGATTCTTCTCCTGATACTATTGAATTTTCGCTTGAAATTTTTACTTTTTCTTCCGATAATTATCCTTTTTTTAATAATGCTGGGAAAAATAATGTTGTAATTTTGGGGAAATAATCCGCAAAGTTTGAATACGGCTTATTTTATGGATAAAATGGAAATACTTGAAACTTTATATTAAATGACAATTATGAAGAAATACCTATTCATTACATTATTCCTACTTTTCAGCAGCACCTTTGCCATAGGGCAAACATATTCTGGTAATTCTGTTGTTGATTACTGGTGCCTGCTAAGAATTAACAAGGACAGTACTGTTAACTTTGTGTATAGCCTTAACTATAACGAATTCTATGGCGAAACCAAAGGATCCATAAAAAAAATAAGCGATTCGACTTACCATGTTTCTGTTAAAATGGTTTTCGGGAAATCAGCTACTATGGGGCAATCCTCGTATGGCGATGTTATCCAAAAGTCAAGCGACAGTGCTTATTTCAAGATAGATACTCCGTACGTTCATCTCAAAGATACTGTATTAATTAAATACGCTAACGGGCAGACTCAGAAATATATTCCGTATAAGCAGGGAAAACATACCGGTTTTTCACCTGATAAGAAACTCTTTAATGAGAAGCCAGGTTCAAATTATTATAAAGCATTTATTAAAAGGAAGAACCCAATTACAGGGCAGCAGCTATCATTTAAGGTCACTATTCATTCTTCGCCCTTCTTTGAATCAGGAAAGTGGTTGAATTTTGATGTAATTATAAAGGATAACAGACTTAGGACTAAGGGAGATCCCGATATTGAGACAGGCCAGTTTACACTTTCTAAAGGATAGATTTTTTGAGAAACAGTAGTTAGAGCAATAAATTATTAATTTAATTATTAAAAGAACTGAAATAAAAAACAGGAGTTCAAACAATGAAAAGACATCTGCTAATTATCGCTATATTTTTAATTAAATCCGCTGTATATTCCCAGACTAATATTACACAAGGAAATTCTACAAAACCGGATACTATCGATGGTATGAAAGTTATTACAAATACAGAGCAAATGCCTCAATTCCAGGGGGGAGATCAGAAGCTTTATGATTATGTTTATAGTAAAATAAAAGTCCCGGCTGCTAAAAAAGGAGATGTGCTGGAATCCAAAATTCGCGTATCCTTTGTTATTGACACACTGGGGCGAATACGGAATCCTTATATCGTTAATCCCTTAAGCTCTGATAAGTTGACACCTCTTGAAGATCAGGTTCTGCAAGCATTTAAGGGTATGCCCAAATGGATACCAGCTACAGATAATAATAAAAAAGTCCCGGCAAGGCTTACACTACCTTTTAATATCAGTTGGAAATAGTAATTGCTTGTAATAAAGAGATGTATTTCAAGAAAAAGTTAATGAATGGGTATTCTAATTAAATTTGCTATTTATTCTATAATAACTGTATTTTTATACTTTTAAAATAAATCAGATGAGAAAGATTATCTTTTTATTTTTCATTTTTTCAGTAAGCTACAGATGTTCTGCTCAGTTAAAAATAAAGCCCGATGATGCACAATATCACGTTGGAGAAAATGTTACTATAATTGGTAAAATTGATCAGATCAATCATTCTTCAAAGGCAACTTTTTTGAACATGGGAGGAAAATTTCCTGACAATACTTTTGTTGGTGTTATCTTTAATTCTGATAAGAATTCCTTTAATAATATTGATTCCTGCGCAGGAAAGGAAGTTGAAATAACTGGAATAGTAAAAAAATACAAAGGCAAGCTGGAAATTATCCTTAATAAATCCGACCAGTTTAAAGTACTTAAGCTTAACAGGATAAGATATCAGGAATACATACCAAAATTGAGGCAGCCAGGTAACTGATTTCCATACGCTAGCTCAAGCAAAAGAATTAACATAAAAAAAATCTGCCACGATTGTGGCAGATTTTTAATAGAATAAAAGGTTATTTTCTCTTAATCCTCCTTTACAAACTTTTCTACTGCAATCCCTTTTCCTGTTTTGATTTCAACCATGTACACGCCGCTAGCCAATGCTGATATATCAACATTGGTCTTATTTCCGTTACTTGTAATAGTTTCGATAACCTGCCCCTGAATATTCGAGATCCTGATTTCTCCCTGCAGTGGGCTTTCTATAGTTATCATATTTGATGAAGGATTTGGATAAATATTAATAGTATAATTAGTTCTATTAACTTCAATACCAACAGTAGTGATATTCGTACATAATGAAGTATCGGAACATGAGCCCTGAGTTACAATTACAGCATAATTTCCATCAACTGTAGGTGTGAAGCTTTGGCCTGTTGCTCCGCTAATCCATGCATAACTATTATTACAATCTACCCATTGGAAAGTACCAGAAGAAGCATTTGCAGTAATTACAATTCCGCTGACAGTTACACTTGCATCAACTGTATTTATTGTCAGATGCAAGGTATCTGTTGAAGCACATCCCGAACCATTAGAATAATTAAATGTATATATACCGCTACTGGTGTAAGTAGTACCATGCCATACATAACTGTCACACGATGCCTCTGTAACTACATTATGTGTTCCTGTATTGATAGTCAGATGCAATGTATCTGTCGAGGCACAGCCTGATCCATTGGTATAATTAAATGTATAAATGCCACTGCTGGTATATGTATTCCCATTCCAAATATAGCTGTTGCAGGCAGTTTCAGTTATTACATTATGTGTACCTGTATTTATAGTAAGATGCAAAGTATCTGTTGATGCGCATCCCGAACCATTAGTATAATCAAAGGTATAAATACCACTGCTGGTATAGGTTGTTCCATTCCATATGTAACTATTGCAGGCTATTTCGGTTATTACATTATGTGTACCCGTATTTATCGTCAGATGTAAGGTATCTGTTGATGCACAGCCTGAACCATTCGAATAATCAAAGGTATAGATGCCACTATTGGTGTAAGTTGTACCATGCCATAGATAACTATTACACGATGCTTCTGTAACAACATTGTGCGTACTGTTATTGATAGTCAAATGCAAAGTATCTGTAGAAGCACATCCCGAACCATTATTATAATTATGCAGATAGGTGCCGCTTATGGTATAGGTAGTTCCGTTCCATAAATAACTGTCACATGCTACTTCGGTAACTGCATTATGGGTGCTGTTGTTGATGGTTAAATGTAATGTATCTGTAGAAGCACATCCCGAACCATTATTATAATTATGCAGATAGGTACCGCTGATGGTATAGGTATTTCCGTTCCACAAATAACTGTCACATGCTACATCTGTAACTACATTATGTGTGCCTGTATTTATTGTCAGATGCAATGTATCTGTTGATACACAACCTGAACCATTATTATAATCAAATGTAAAGATACCACTATTGGTGTATGTTGTTCCATTCCATAAATAACTGTCACAAGTAACTTCTGTAACTGCATTATGTGTGCTGTTATTTATTGTCAGATGTAATGTATCTGTTGATGGACAACCTGAACCATTATTATAATTATGCAGATAGGTGCCACTGATGGTATAGGTAGTTCCGTTCCATAAATAACTGTCACATGCTACTTCGGTAACTGCATTATGGGTGCTGTTATTTATTGTCAGGTGTAATGTATCTGTAGATGCACAACCAGAACCATTATTATAATTATGTAGATAGGTGCCACTTATGGTATAGGTATTTCCGTTCCACAAATAACTATCACATGCAATTTCAGTAACTACATTATGCGTACCTGTATTTATTGTCAGATGCAATGTATCTGTTGATGCACAGCCTGAACCATTATTATAATTATGCAGATAGGTACCGCTGATAGTATAGGTTGTTCCATTCCATAAATAACTGTCACAAGTAACTTCTGTAACTGCATTATGTGTGCTGTTATTTATTGTCAGATGTAATGTATCTGTTGATGGACAACCTGAACCATTATTATAATTATGCAGATAGGTGCCACTGATGGTATAGGTAGTTCCGTTCCATAAATAACTGTCACATGCTACTTCGGTAACTGCATTATGGGTGCTGTTATTTATTGTCAGGTGTAATGTATCTGTAGATGCACAACCAGAACCATTATTATAATTATGTAGATAGGTGCCGCTGATGGTATAGGTATTTCCGTTCCATAAATAACTATCACATGCTACTTCTGTAACTACATTATGCGTGCCAGTATTTATTGTCAGATGTAAGGTGTCTGTAGATGCACATCCCGAACCATTCATATAATTATGCAGATAGGTACCGCTGATAGTATAGGTTGTTCCATTCCATAAATAACTGTCACAAGTAACTTCTGTAACTGCATTATGTGTGCTGTTATTTATTGTCAGGTGTAATGTATCTGTTGATGGACAACCTGAACCATTATTATAATTATGCAGATAGGTGCCGCTGATGGTATAGGTCGTTCCGTTCCATAAATAACTATCACATGCTACTTCGGTAACTGCATTATGTGTGCTGTTATTTATTGTCAGGTGTAATGTATCTGTAGATGCACAACCAGAACCATTATTATAATTATGTAGATAGGTGCCGCTGATGGTATAGGTATTTCCGTTCCATAAATAACTGTCACATGCAATTTCAGTAACTACATTATGTGTACCTGTATTTATTGTCAGGTGCAATGTATCTGTAGAAGCACAGCCTGAACCATTATTATAATTATGCAGATAGGTACCGCTGATAGTATAGGTTGTTCCATTCCATAAATAACTGTCACAAGTAACTTCTGTAACTGCATTATGTGTGCTGTTATTTATTGTCAGGTGCAATGTATCTGTAGAAGCACAGCCTAAACCATTATTATAATTATGCAGATAGGTACCGCTTATGGTATAGGTTGTTCCATTCCATAAATAACTATCACATGCTACTTCTGTAACTGCACTATGTGTACTGTTATTAATGGTCAAATACAATGTATCTGTTGAAGAGCATCCGGTACCATTAGTATAGCTATTTAAATATTTACCACTGCTGCTATAAGTATTTCCTTCCCATACTAAGCTGTCGCAGCCGGTCTCTGTATATGCATTAAATGTGCCTGTATTGATAGTCAGATGCAATGTATCTGTTGATGCACAGCCTGAACCATTATTATAATTATGCAGATAGGTGCCACTAATGGTATAGGTAGTTCCATTCCATAAATAACTGTCACAAGTAACTTCTGTAACTGCATTATGTGTGCTGTTATTTATTGTCAGGTGTAATGTATCTGTTGATGGACAACCCGAACCATTATTATAATTATACAGATAAGTACCGCTGATGGTATAGGTTGTTCCATTCCACAAATAACTGTCGCAAGCTGTTTCTGTAACGACATTGTGAGTGCTGTTATAAATAGTCAGATACATCGTATCAGTAGAAGCACAACCGGAAGCATTAGTATAATTATAGGTATAAATACCACTGCTGGTGAATGTATTAGTATACCATGTATAACTGTCACAGCCTGATTCTATATATACATAATGAGTGCTGTTATTAATGGTCAGATGTAAGGTATCTGTTGAAGCACAGCCCGAACCATTTGCATAGTTATGCAGATATGTGCCACTCAAGGTATATGTATTCCCATTCCATACGTAACTGTCGCAGGCTGTATCTATAGCTACATTATGTGTGCTGTTATTAATGGTTAAATACAATGTATCTGTTGAAGCGCATCCGGTACCGTTAGTATAGCTATTTAAATATTTGCCACTGCTGATATAAGTATTTCCCTCCCATACATAGCTGTCACAACCTATTTCTGTATAAGCATTAAATGTGCCTGTATTGATAGTGAGATGCAATGTATCAGTAGATGGACATCCTAAACCATTTGTATAATTATAGGTATAAGTACCACTGACAGTATAAGTTGATCCATTCCAGACATAACTATCACAGGTTGCCTCAATTGTTACAGTATGTGTACTGTTATTGATGGTCAAATGTAATGTGTCCGTTGAAGGGCAGTTAGAACCATTCATATAATCATACAAATAGGTTCCGCTATTAGTATAGGTTGTTCCTTCCCAGACATAACTGTCGCAGGCTGTATCTATAGCTACATTATGTGTGCTGTTATTAATGGTCAAATACAATGTATCTGTTGAAGCGCATCCTGTTCCATTAGTATAGCTATTTAAATATTTACCACTACTGCTATAAGTATTTCCCTCCCATACTAAGCTGTCGCAACCTGTCTCTGTATAAGCACTAAATGTGCCTGAATTGATAGTCAAATACAATGTATCTGTTGATGCACAACCTGAACCATTGATATAATTATAGGTATAAGTGCCGCTCATGGTATAGGTTGAATCATGCCATGTTAATGTATCACAGGCTGCTTCTGTTGCCACATTATAGGTGCTGTTTATTGTAAGATTCAACGTCACTGTGCTGTCACAACCGGATATGTTTGTATATAGATGAGTCGGAGTTCCGCTTAAATAATAAGTCATTCCATACCAGGTAAAGTTACCGCAGGCAGTCACAGCAGTATCACTTCCATTACTGTAATTGACATTCAGGTGCAAAGTATCTGTTGAAGCGCAACCTGTTCCATTTAAATAATTATACGTATAGGTACCACTCATAGTATAAGTGCTGTCATGCCATACATAACTATCACACGCAGTTGCTGTAGATGCACTATATGTGCTGTTATTGATTGTCAGGTACAAAGTATCTGTTGACGGGCAACCGTGAACGTTGGTATAATCGTATGTATATGTCCCGCTTGCAGTATATGTTGAATCATACCATTCATAACTTTCACAGGCCGACACAGTATTTACATCATGCGTACTATGACGTATATTCAGGAACAAGGTAATAGTGCTGTCGCAACCAACTGAGTTTGTCAAAATCTGCGAACGATGGCTACTATTATAATAAGTGGTTCCATACCATGTAAAACTATCGCAAGCCGTAACATTGGTATCAGGTCCAACACTGCTGTTGTTAATTGTCAGATTCAAAGAAACTGTGCTGTCGCAACCTACTGCATTTGTAAGCACAAACGTAGGTGTACCGCTTGCAAAATAAGTATTTCCATACCAGGTAAAATTGTCACATGCAATTGCGGCAGTATCACCAATGGTACTGTTGTTGATAGTCAAATGCAAGGTGTCTGTTGAAGCGCATCCTGTTCCATTAGTATAATTATAAGTATAAGTACCAGTGCTGGTATAAGTTGTTCCATTCCATACACTACTATCACAGCTTATTACTGTAGAAGCATTATATGTACTGTTATTGATAGTCAGATTCAATGTTACAGTGCTGTCACAGTTTACTGAATTTGTAAGAATATGAGTTGGAGAACTGCTCACACTATAAACACTTCCGTACCAGGTAAAACTATTGCAGGCGATTGCTGCTGTATCACCAACAGTACTGCTGTTAATTGTCAGGTTTAATGTTACTGTACTGTCACAACCTACTGCATTTGTAAGCACATGGATCGGGGTACCGCTTGCATTATATACAGTTCCATACCAGGTAAAACTATTACAGGCTATTGCTGTTGTATCACCGGTTGTACTTTTGTTAATTGTCAGGCTCAATGTTACTGTACTGTCACAACCTACTGCATTTGTAAGCACATGGGTCGGAGTACCGCTTGCATTATACATAGTCCCGTACCAGGTAAAACTGTTGCAGGCTATTGCGGCTGTGTCACCAGTGTTACTGCTGTTAATTGTCAAATGTAATGTTGCTGTTGAATCGCATCCTTTGGAATTTAGTGCATCAAATGTCTTATCACCTGATGTGGTATAAGTTGTTCCATTCCAAAAATAACTATCACATGCTGCCACAGTAGCGCTTGATGTTGTGCTATTATTAATAGTTAAATGAAGTGTCACTGTGCTGTCGCAGCCTACTGAATTTGTAAGTGTATGGATCGGAGTACCGCTCCCACTATAAACACTTCCATACCAGGTAAAACTATTGCAGGCTATTGCTGTTGTATCACCGGTTGTACTTTTGTTAATTGTCAGGCTCAATGTTACTGTGCTGTCACAACCAACTGCATTTGTAAGTATATGGGTTGGAGTACCGCTCACATTATAAACACTTCCATACCAGGTAAAATGGTTGCATGCTATTGCTGCCGTATCACCGACTGTACTGTTGTTAATTGTCAGATGTAATGTTACTGTACTATCACAACCAACTGCATTTGTAAGTATATGGGTCGGAGTAACGCTTGCATTATATACAGTCCCATACCAGGTAAAATGGTTGCAGGCTATTGCTGCTGTATCACCGGTGGTACTGTTGTTAATTGTCAAATGTAAGGTTGCAGTTGAATCACATCCTTTGGAATTTGTTGCATCAAATGTCTTATCACCTGAAGTGGTATAAGTTGTTCCATTCCAAAAATAACTATTACATGCTGCCACAGTAGTGCTTGATGTTGTGCTATTATTAATAGTTAAATGAAGTGTCACTGTGCTGTCGCAGCCTACTGAATTTGTAAGTGTATGGATCGGAGTACCGCTCCCACTATAAACACTTCCATACCAGAAAAAACTATTGCAGGCGATTGCTGCCGTATCACCAACTGTACTGTTGTTAATTGTCAGGCTTAATGTTACTGTGCTGTCACAACCAACTGCATTTGTAAGTATATGGGTCGGAGTACCGCTCACATTATAAACACTTCCATACCAAGTAAAACTATTGCAGGCGATTGCTGCCGTATCACCGACTGTACTGTTGTTAATTGTCAGATGCAACGTATCTGTTGAGGCACAACCTGAACCATTGAAATAATTATGTGTATATGTACCACTACTTGTATAAGTTGTTCCATTCCACACACTACTATCACAACTTATCACTGTTAAGGCATTATATGTACTGTTATTTATTGTCAGATTCAACGTTACAGTGCTATCGCAGCCTACTGAATTTGTAAAAGTATGCGTAGGTGCAGCACTGGCTGTGTATGATGTACCATACCAGCTAAAACTATTGCAGACTATTGCATTTGTATCACTACTAGTACTTTTGTTAATTGTGAGATGCAAGGTTACTGTACTGTCGCAGCCTCCCACATTGGTATAAGGGTATGTAGGCATACCACTGTTAATATAAACAGTTCCATGCCAGTTAAACTGGTCGCAGGCAGTGGCGGCAGTATCGCCTGTATTGGTGCACCCGCCCATATCAAAATAACCAAGATTAGGAACATTATCAGAATTAGTAATTGAATATGTTCCTGTAGTTCCATGAAGAGTTGAATATGTTCCACCCTGTGTAGTGCTTGATCCAATGACTGTGAAAGGAGCAATAGCAGTAGGACGGGTAAGACCAATAACTGCGCCTGTTAAACTTCCTGAAACTAAGCTGTCCGACCAATATTCAGTAGTGCTTAAAGAATGTATGGTTAAGTTATCGGGAGTGCCGCCACAGTTGCCTTTAAACGCTGCAACCCTTATTTGCGGTGTTGTTCCTGTAGGAGTTATTGTAAATGGATAATAATTTCCTCCATTTCCAACAGGAAATGTATAAGCTATTCCTGAAGCTAACGTCCAGTTAAGTGGACCATTTATATATTTTGCGAGTGTAGCATTAACAATAGCAGTATCACCCGGATTTCCAATGGTCAGTAAGTTAGTTGGAGTTGTTGTGAGTATACCATTCGTTAAAGTGAGTATACCATTCACAGTTACAGGCCCCGAAAGAGATACGCCCGAAGTATTGTTGATAATAACATTATTTGCAGTTAAAGCTGTTGTCATCCCGGTAACTTGTGCAGTTGTACCATCGAATGAATAATTTGCTGCAGGGTCAAGGTAATTTGGACCAAGAGTCGAAATAGAATTACTAAGTCCTAATGCATTTGCAGTTCTTAAAGTGGCTCCGGATGCAAGTGAAAAAGCTCCGCTTCCACTGACCACATTGGACCCCATAATAAAAATAACATTTCTGTTCACCGTGAATGTACCAGTAACTGAAACACCACTGGCTAATGCCACCGTGAAGGTAGTATCAGCAATTGTAATGTTATGGGCTGTCGTTAAAAGAGAGCCTAAAGTCGTAATAGCGGCTGCGCTGTTTGCAAATATGTAATTTGCTGCCGGATCAAGATTTATTGTACCACCTGATACAGTAAAAGAACCATTGACTCCTGCAGTTTTAGAATCTTCCAATGTTGCTCCCGGCAAGAGATTAAACGAAGAACCAGCATTCAGCGTGGTTATATAATTCTTTAGATTTACAGTCGCTCCACTGTCTACAGTAAAGGGCGCTCCGGTAAAAGTATGGGCAATACTGTCAGTTATCACACCAGTGTTGGCAATAAGTATTCCTCCTGATGCTGTGAAAGGTGTCACCCATTCCTTGCCGCAAGTTCTTGCATAAGGTGTGTTATACTGAAGTTGCGCTGAAGTACTGTAAGTGGGTGCGGCAGTAACAAAAGCGCCGTCCTCCATAGAAAGAATACCCTTTATTGTATCATTAGTCGAAGTAGATTTTATCCCGTTACCTGTTAAAATAAGGTTATAATATGTTCCACCTCCAACTGATTGAGCCTTTCCATTATAAATTACAGTGCTTGAATTTGAAAAGAACCTGCCGCTATTAAGGAAGTTTCCGCTGACAGACAATGTATCGGTGCCGGCAATAGTAAGTGAATCGCCTGCGCTTATGGTAATATTATTGCAAACTGCTGTTGTGTCAATCACAGGGCAATGATAGGGTGTTCCTGAAATGATAACATTAGTTGAAGCTACAGGAACAGTACTGTATGACCAGTTATTTGGGTCATTCCAGTTAGTAGTGCTGTCGGCATCCGTCCATGAATTTTCTATAGTAGCTACATTCAAGACACCTGTTGATACTGCTGCAAAATTGGGTGACTGGTTCACTGTAGTTGAACCTGCTCCGCCCCATTGACCCGCAATTTGAGGAGCGCTTCCAAATGACAAAGTATTCGAATAAGAAGTATCATTTCCCAAATCGGCTAAAGCAGGACTATTAATGGAAATGTTTCCATTAGCGCTGTCAATTCCGGCGAATGATTTAGTACCGCTGCCCGATAATGTCAAATTATAAAAAGTAAATGGAGGTACTGTCTGTGCACCGCTTCCATCAATTCTATTGAAATTAACTGTGCTTCCATTGGTAGTAAATTTAGCTGTACCCGGGACAAATGTTCCTGCAACGCCTATATTATGATTGGTGGCTAATGTTATCGAACTGGGATTGCCAACCGTAAGATTATAGTAATTGAATGCAGGGATAGTTTGAGCACTGGTGCCATTAAAATATACAGTATTACCGGGAGCTTTTGCATCTATGGTATCTATAGTAGAAGAACTGTCAATATACAGATTTCCTAAATTTGTTATTCCGCCTGTTCCGGCTAAAGCTTTTGTTACAGTCAAATTACCATTGTTTGTTAGTGAAACAGCCGTAACGGTAACGTTTGGTATTGTAAAGGTTCCACTTAGTGCTTGTGAATTTGTAGAAAAAGTTTGTACACCTGTACCGACTGTAAAAGTTCCATTATTTGTAATTCCATGGTAGAAAGTGGATGTTGCATTACTTGTTGAATTATTCCATATAGCACCGGGGTTAATAGTTAATAAACCATCACAACGTAGTGTATTTCCGGATGAAGTAACTACCAGGCTGCCGCTTGTACCACCCCCGATTATGGTAGTTCCATCAACAATAAAGTTATAATTCCCTAAAGTTAATGTCGTACCATCACCAATATTAACATTTCCTCCAATTGTCATGACCCTAACAGTTGTTGCTGTAGCTGTTCCACTTAAAGTTAAATTGCCATTGACTATCGTGAGGGCTTGCAATGTCTTGGCCCCGCTGCCTGATAAGGTTAGGTTAGAGAAAGTAGTATCTGGAATAGTTTGAGGACCATTTTCATAAAAATTAACTGTATTGCCGGCAGCAACTGCAATAAACGTATTAATAGTACAATTTCCGCCTATATTGAGTGTACCTGATGCTTCGTTTCTTATTTCACCTGTTCCTGCCAATGAGGTTCCAATAGTCAATGTGCCATAGTTATTTAAAATATTGCCTGCACCGTTAACTGTAACATTAGGAATCGAAAATATCCCGTGAAGAGGTTGGACGTTTGTATTAAAAGTTTGGGTACCTGTACCGACAGTAAAAGCTTCCATTGTTGGTAATTCCACCGTGGAAAACAGAAGTGGCATTATTAATCCACTATTAGTGCATCCCAGGTGGCTCCTGCATTAATTGTCACCAGACCAATAAATAACTTAACGCCTGTGGTGAAGTAATATTTAATATGCCGCTTATACCATTACCAATGGTTGCAGTGCCGATCAACTGTAAAGGGATAATCGCCAAGATTTAATTGAGTGCCATCTCCGACAGTAAGTAGCTCCGGTCACTCTCAGTGCAGCTCCTGTTGTTATGTTGCAGCACCGCTAAGTGACATAGTGCCTCCAACAGCTAAAGTCGCCCCTGTGGTTGCTGTTGCAGAACCGCTTAATGAAAGGTTACTTTAACTGTTGCAATTGCGCCGAATGTTTAGTCCTCCACTTAAATTGCGGTTATAGCTGACGTAACTTTTACTGTTTGGCTCAAACCATTGTAATCGACTGTATTGCCAGCAGCAGTAGCAGTAAAAGTGGAAACCGTGACAGTTCCGCCAAGGTTTAAACTTGCGTTTGTTCCCTGTGTTAAACTACCTGAGCCTGTAAGATTACCTGTAACTGTTAATGTTCCGTTATTTACTAAACCGGCGCCTGCATCAATTAAAAGATTCGCACATGACATATTTTCTGCTGCGCTAATAACCGGTTGATTTGTAGTTGCAGGGATATCAACATTAGTTAATGAAGTTGGCACTGCACCTGTGCACCAGTTGCTTCCGGTATTCCAATCAGTGTTGGTTGTGCCTAACCAGTATCCTGCTGAACAACCTGTGGAAACTGTTATATAACCGGTGGAAGATGTGAAGTAAGTTGTATTGTGATTAGCAGGAGGATTGGCAGGGCCATATCCCCATGTTCCGGAAGGTTCATTAATTCCTCCAAGAAACAGGTTGGCTACAGTGTAATTAACTCCGCTTGCCAGTGTGGCTACTGCCGAACTGCCTATTGTAAGTGTTCCGGGAAAAGTTGCAGCAGACGGTATAGTATAGGTGCCTGTTCCTGCAAGTGTAAGGTTATAGAAAGCAAATGCGGGAATTGTTAGATCACTGCCTGCAAAGCTCACTGTTCCTGTGTTAGCGCTTAAAGTTGCCCAGGGGAAAGTAGCTGCTGTACAATTGTAGGTTCCCGAATTGAGGTTAAGCGTTGTTGCGGTTGTAATTGCAAATCCGCCATCATTAAAAACACTCCCGCTTGTAACATCAGCTATTGTCAGGGTAGCAATGGTAGGTGCAGCAGCAGGGGTAATGCCTGCAGTATTATTTGATTTTAATTTATTATACATATATCCACCAAATGTTTGGGCAGAAGTACCATTAAAGTTAACTGTTCCTGTTGAGCAGGTAAAAGTCCCCCCTGTACTAAGGTTTCCGCCTAAATTAAGTATTCCTGCTCCGGAAAATAAAAATCTTGATTGTGCTGCAGTTCCTCCAAAAGTAATGTTACCGGTAACGTTTATTGTCCCAGTAGAAACGGATACTTCGTTGTATTTAGTAACTGCCACCCCTCCTCCCAATGTAATACTTGCAGCGCTTAATGCACCTGAACCTACAGAAATAGTGCTGTTAAAAGCACCTGTTGGTGTTGTCATGGAAATAGCACCCGTAACTGTAAGCGAATATGGACTATTTATGAGAATACCATTGCCCCCAGTTCCTGCTGTAGGAGCAGCTATAGTTAAAGTATTGCATGCATCAGTACCATCAACTGTAACAATACAATTAGTGGGAATAGTTACATCATCTCCAGATCCGGGTACAACTCCACCTGTCCATGTTGAAGTAGAGCTCCAATTACCAGTCGCAGCCGCAGAAATTGCAGCTGCATTAATACTGTTATTTATTGTAAAAAACATAGCTAAAGCAGCTATACTCAGTTTTAATGTTTTAAAATGTAAAAAGGTTCTCATACTTATTGGTTTAGTAGGTTATAGATTATATAATATTATAAACAAAAAAGCGATTGTCAGTCCGGGTAGTGCACCAACTGGTGTACGTATCGAGAACAGACAATCTCACACAGTCTCATCTCGATATACTTCGTTACTCGATGTGACAATATTTTCGGGAAATTATGCAATTTTCATTATAGTAGTGAGCAAAAATAATGAAATAAATCCAGAATTCTCCATGTATCAGTTAAATTTTTATTAACTTTTATTGGATTTTTTGTTATAATCTGATTCCCCCGAAACATAACGATAGCTTGTCAAAATACAATAAACCGAAATGAAATTACAGTTTGCCATAAAGATTTTCAGGTTTAAGCTATAATTTATTATCCAAATGGGTTTATTAATAAGTCTACTTATTTTTATGCCTTTTGCACAAGACTTATAAAGATTACTGTCGGACTGATATAGACTGTGTCTACCCAAAAGAATATTACCTCAATGCCAATGAGTATTGCCTCTATGCCTATAGGGATTTCGTCCATGACAATGAGCATTGCGTCCATGACGATAGGCATTGCGTCCATGACGATAGGCATTGCGCCCATGACGATAGGCATTTCCTCCATGACGATTGACATTGCCTCCATGACGATAGTCATTTCCTCCATGACGATGCACATTGCTTCCATGACGATTGACATTGCCTCCATGACGATTGACATTTCCTCCATGACGATTGACATTTCCTCCATGATGATGAGCATTGCGTCCATGACGATGCTCATTGCCTCCATGACGATTGACATTGCCTCCATGACGATTGACATTTCCTCCATGACGATAGGAATTTCGTCCGTATCGATGGGATTTGCTTCCATCCGATAGGAATTTCGCACATACCTGTTGGTATTGTGGCAGGATTAATAAAGTAAGTAGTTGGAATAAAGTATTAATAAAAATTTAATTTACATACTTACAACCTTATTTCATTTTCAATTACCTTTACTGACAAAATTATACATATAGTATATATAATTATTTTGAATTAAGTTTTATATTTGCGAAGTGCTATAATTAACATTATTTGAATTATTTAATAAATAACACAACCTCTTTTTCTAGCTACTTCCCTCCTGCCCTATTTCAGTCTGGCAGTTGGAATTACTGTGGAACCGGTTAAGTTATGAATGATTATTTTAAAAAATTTAAGAAGTAATATATTTCTGTTTTAATAGAAATCAAAACCCATGAACAATAAACAAAAACTATTACTGCCCTTGCTTGTTGCATCATGCATGCTGCTGACAATTAAGACCTTCTCGCAGCAGGGTGTGGCAATAAACATCAGCGGGGCTCTTCCAGACAACTCGGCTATGCTTGATGTAAGCAGCAGTTCAAAAGGATTGCTGATACCAAGGGTATCCCTTACATCAACTCATGATGTTACCACCATTCCAACCCCGGCCACTTCGCTGCTGGTCTATAATACAAATACTACAATGACAGGCGGCGGTATTGGTTTCTGGTATTATAACGGTACTGTATGGGTACAGGCATTAGGTGCTCAGGGACCAACAGGCGCTACAGGAGCAACAGGAACAAATGGAACTGCCGGTGTAACCGGCCCTACAGGCTCTACCGGTGCAACAGGAACTGTCGGAAGTGCAGGTGCTACAGGCCCAACAGGCGCTACAGGAAGTGCAGGGACAGCAGGTGTAACAGGACCTACCGGTCCAACAGGCATTGCGGGAGCAGCAGGCATAACCGGACCAACAGGCGCTGATGGAACTGCCGGAGTAACCGGACCAACAGGCGCCACAGGTAATGATGGAACAACAGGGGTTACCGGTGCCACAGGAGCCACTGGTACAAATGGTAATGATGGCGCTACGGGGCCAACGGGCGCTACAGGTAATGACGGAACAGCAGGAGTTACCGGTGCAACTGGAGCAACAGGCACTAATGGTAATGATGGAGCAACAGGACCTACAGGTGCTACAGGTACGGCAGGAACGGTCGGAGTCACCGGTGCTACAGGTGCTACTGGCACTAATGGTAATGATGGGGCTACCGGACCTACTGGTGCTACAGGTTCGGCAGGTACAGCAGGAGCTCACCGGTGCTACAGGTGCAACAGGAACAAATGGTAATGATGGAGCTACCGGTCCAACTGGCGCTACAGGTACAGCCGGAACAGCTGGAGTTACAGGACCTACAGGATTAACAGGAGTAACCGGGCCAACCGGAGCCGTTGATTCAGCAGCTGCATGGACCATAAAATCAGATACTTTTTATTCTACAGGTGAAATGGCTATTGTCACTTCAACCGGCGATACTATTAAATCCACCAAGGATGCCTGGCTTACCACAGGAAATTCAGGAACTACAGTTGGCACCGATTTCTTGGGAACTACTGATAATAATGATCTGCAATTTGATGTAGACAGCAAGCGTTCCGGTTTAATTGACATCACAAACGGGCAAACCCTATTCGGTTACCAGGCAGGAACTGGTACTACTACTGCTATTGGTAATAGTGCATTCGGCTATAAGGCGCTTTATTCAAATACATCAGGAATTAAGAATACTGCAATCGGAGACAGTGCACTTTATTCAAACAATGCCGGAATCAACAATACTGCCGTTGGGGCTAACGCATTTGGCGCTGCAACATTAGGCAACAGCAATACTGCCATAGGAACATATGCACTACAAAAGGATACAGGCAGTTACAATACTGCTATAGGTAGTTATGCGCTTAGCGCTGCTATCAGGGGTAATAATAATACAGCCGTTGGATATTATGCACTTTATCTTGGTACGGGCAACTACAATACTGCCCTCGGAGTGAATGCTCTCAGAACCAATACTACAGGAGGCAGTAATACAGCCGTTGGAAGGGCTACTCTTTATACCAATAATAGTGGATTTAACAATACTGCAGTTGGACACTTAGCACTTTTTTCCAACACTACAGGAAGCAATAATAGCGCTAACGGATATAATGTGTGTTATTCCAACACAACAGGTCGTTCCAATGTGGCTATGGGTGTAAGCGCTTTATATAAAAATACTACTACAAGCAACCTGGTTGCCATTGGCGATTCGGCTTTATATTCCAGTACCGGTCAGTTTAATACTGCTGTTGGGTCAAAGGCTCTTTATTTAAATACAACCGGAACCAACAATACCGCATTGGGATACCTGGCGCTTGATTCAAATACTGCAGGATACGGCAATACTGCTATGGGAGTATTAGCACTCAATAGTACTATAGGAAACAACAATACAGCAGTTGGAGACAGTGCGCTAAAAACCACTACAGGAAGTGATAATACTGCCATCGGATGTTATACACTGATGACAAATCAAGCAAGTTATAATACAGCTTTAGGATTTAATGCGCTTAGGACTAATACCACAGGAGGAAGTAATACAGCACTTGGAAGAGCTACTCTTTATTCTAACAATAGTGGAACAGATAATACAGCGGTAGGTCACTCGGCTCTCTATTCCAATACAACAGGTGCCGATAATGCAGCTTTAGGGCTTAATGCGCTTTATAATAACACTTCAGGAAAACACAATACTGCCGTTGGTGACAGCACACTCATCAACACTAAAACTGGAAGTAACAATACGGCCATTGGATATGACGCTGCCGCAGCAACTGCAGCATTGACAAATACTACAGCAATTGGGAGCGGAGCCAGTGTAAGCGCAAGCAATACAATAGTTTTTGGCAACAATAGTGTTGTTGGGTGGGGTTTTGGAGTAAATCCGGGAGCTAATGCCATTACAGTAGGAACAAATGCAACAAATGGGAATGGGGCACATTTAACTTTAGCTGGAGTATGGACCAGTTCTTCAGACAGCACAAAGAAACATGACATTAAGAGCATCTCATATGGTTTAGCTGAAGTGATGCGACTTCGACCTGTAAATTACAAATGGAAAGTAACAAATCAAAATGATATAGGTTTCCTTGCACAGGAAGTCAAACTTGTAATACCCGAAATAGTTTATGGCAAAGAAGGACAAATGACTATATCATATGGTCAAATTACAGCTGTCCTTACTAAAGCAATACAAGAACAGCAAAAAATGATAGATAGTTTAAACCTGGTTATAGGCAGTCAGTCATCATCAATAAGCAAATTGCAGAATACAGTAAATGGTTTGCAAACCGGAAATGCAGGGTTGAAAGTAGAAATTGAAAAGCAGCAAAGTGATATCGATAAAATTAAGCAACTGCTGGAAATGGAATCTAAGAAGTAAACAGGGAGGAAAGTAAAGTACATAAATCATACAAACATTAAAGTGGCTTTGTTTCGTTTACGAAAGGACATAAGAACGGTTTTATTAATATTTACAATTTCTGTAAGTGTTTTTAATAGCCATGCCCAACAGATGTTGAATTACGGGTCGAACACTATTATTTCACCGGGTGTATTTGTTTGCGTGGAAGGCAACCTGGTAAACGAAAGTGGAGGAACTGTAAACAATAATGGTAAAATTCTTTTAACAGGAAATTATACCAACAACAGCACTTTCATTTCAGGCACTAACAGTTATGTAAAACTCACAGGTGCAGCTCAGGACATTGGCGGCAGTGCTGCCACTACATTTGAGAACCTGGTTATCAGCGGTTCGGCTGACAAAACTTTAAGCATAGCAGCCAATGTGAACGACTCACTAATTTTCAGTTCTAATCACATTCTCATCGGGAATAACAATCTTACTTTGTTTCAAAATGCAGTACATTCCGGTGCATCCAGTACAAGTTTTGTAGTGACCAACGGCAACGGATCACTTTTTAAGAAAGCCCTTACTGTAAATACAGTTGATACACTATTTCCGGTTGGCTATACACCTAATATGACAGGATACAAACCAGCAACTATAAATAATATTGGGACAGTTGATACTTTTTCTGTAAGAGTGACATCGGGATTATCACCTACTACTGGTACAGATCCTTCATGTGTGCAGTATACATGGTTTGTGGAAGAAAGCAATCCAGGAGGAAGCAATGCATCACTATCACTTGGGTGGAATTCACTGGACGAAGGAACTTCTTTTCTGCGCAGTGCTGCCTCTATCTTGCAATATAAAAGCAGTGCTTGGAGTATAGTGCCCAGTACTCCCGGAGCTTCAAGCAACCTTCCTGGCACTGACTGGCATCTCAGGGCTTCCGGAATTAATGATTTTTCTTCAAGCGCAGACAGGTTTATTGTCATGAGTTATTCAGGTTTATCATTGATTTCACAGGATTATTCCAAATCTGTCTGTGGAAGCGGACCTGATACCGTTAGCTTTTCAGTAACTGCTAATGGCCCTGGTATACAGTATCAATGGCAGGAAAACTGTGGAAGCGGATGGGGTAATTTATGGGATGGGGTAACTTACACTGGTACTCAAACAGATTCACTTTCTATCAATGATCCTGGTGTAGGGTTGAATGGATGCAAGTTTCAGTGCATAATGGAAAACCTTATGGATACTATAACATCCCAACCCGCAGTATTATCAGTAGGTATTGGAACACATGCCTTTGCTGCAATTGATACAACTATTTATATTGGAAGCTCGGTTCAATTCGTGTTGTCAGGGGGTATTTCATATCAATGGAGTCCCCCGACATATCTGGACAATCCAAATATTTCTGACCCAACGTCTACTCCATTAGATAGTATTTCTTACATCGTAACTATTACTAATAAACAAGGATGCATTGACGAAGACACTATAAATGTTTTTGTAAATACCCTATCAACAAGCCCATACATTCCAAATGTTTTTGCCCCAGATGGCCCGCCAATTAACCGAATATTATATGTAAGGGGAAGTGGAATTAAAGACCTTGAATTTGTAGTTTATGACCGCTGGGGAGAAAAAGTATTTGAATCAAATGATATGCAACAAGGATGGGATGGAACTTATAAAGGAAAAGAATTATCTACAGCTGTTTTTGTATATTATGTAAAAGCTACTTATTTCAATGGAGTTATAGCGGAAAAGAAAGGTAATGTTACATTGATGAGGTAAAGGAACCATCAACTTAAATTATGAATACAATTAATATTATTGAATATTATTAGAACGAATGATTTCTGATTTCATAAATAATTCATTACAGATGAAGTTTAATAAAAATTTCATTGCCCAAACTGTTTTGTTAATCTGCATGTGTTTTCTCGCTATTGAATCAAAAAGCCAAGATGCTCAGTTTTCTCAGTTCGACAAATCACCCCTATCAATTAACCCCGCTTTTGCAGGTGCTTTTTACGGGGATATCCGCTTGCTTGCAAATTACAGGAACCAGTGGAGTGTTTCAGCACCATATAATACATTCGCTTTTTCTTATGATATGGGATTAATGAAAAGAAAGGGAAAAACAGGATACCTGGGTGCTGGATTATCATTTCTAAGCGATAAGGCCGGGAGTTCTGAACTTGGACTGAACCAGGCAAATCTATCCGTAGCGTATCATGAATACATATCTGACCACAATACCATTTCGGCTGGCATTATGGGTGGCTTTGCTCAGCGCAGCATTGATTTTAGCAAATTGGAATGGAATAGCCAGTATAATACGAGTACCAATAATTATGATCCTACTCTGCCTTCATACGAAACCGGCTATTCACAGAACAAGTCATATCCTGATTTTGGGACAGGCTTGCAATGGGGATATACTAAAGGTGAAAGAAATGAGATAACAAATGATGAATTAAACATTAATGCTGGGATTGCAGTATTTCATGTTAATAAACCAAATGTTTCTTTTTATTCATCAGCAAAAGACAATTTGCCAAGGAAACTGGAGCTTTATGGAAATTCTCTGATTGGTTTTCATAATTCAAAATATGCTTTAACAGCGTCCTTTCTGTATTCTCAGCAGGGTGCAGCTGATGATATTATATTAGGAGGTTTGTTGCGAATAAAATTGCAGCAAGAATCAAGGCATACCGGATTTATCAAAGGCAACACTTTATCCTTAGGCGCTTATTACCATATAGGCGAAGCAATAATTCCAGAGGTGCAGTTGGAAATATCAGATTATGCAATTGGGATGAGTTATGATGTTAATACTTCCGGTTTGAGGTATGCATCATCCTATATGGGGGCTTTTGAAATCTCTTTAAGCTTCCTAAATCCAAATATTTTTGCTAAGAAGCCTACTCAAAACAAGACACTGATACATTCTGAAGAGTAATAACAGCTTTCTGATATTTAATATTATAAAATAAAAAAGCTTAGGTTTTAACGCCTAAGCTTTTTTAACCAAATTGATTATTAATTTATCACATAAGCTTCGCTCCACCATGCTGCAATATTTGCATAAGCTATATATCCAAATCCGGCAGTTGCCCATGAAGTACCCCATGAGTTCATGAATTTAAAAGCGCTTTTGGTATCATCGTATCCTACTACACAATAACAATGACCTCCAAGTGAACTACCTTTGAATGTTGTCAGCACAGCACCGCTTGCAAGATTCTCAAAAGCATTGTTAACATTACCTGCAACAATAACAGGTTTGCCGGAAGCTAAAAAGTTTTTAATAGTAGTTGCATTTATAGCAACTGTGCTATAACCTGAAATCTTATAGGCAGTAGCAGCAGACTTTTGTGCAGAAGTTGGAGTTACAGAGCAATTTCCATCAACATAAGGCATTGTAGACCATGTGCAGACCCCTGTTGATTTAAGTAAATTTAATCCATTTACTACATAAGAACCTGAACTGCATGAACTGCTCAATTTAATTTGATTATACACAAATTCAGGGCTGAAGATATTAACTGATTTACTCCAAGCTGCTGAGTGGCTTGCCTGCCAGTTAATGCTGCGGGCATCATAGGTTGTTCCAAAAGCTACACAACATCCTTCCGAACCCTGATTACCTACAGGAGGTACATTTAAATTAAGAACAGATGCTTTTGTTGAAACTTCAGGAGCTTTGGCCTGTGGTATTTTTGCATATTCACTTGCAGGTAACAATTCGCAACCAAGAGAATATGGTTGGAAATTAGATGTACTTGCTGGTGCTGAACTTTGATTAGCATCTTTTTTACATGCTACAATTACTGAAATAATTAAAACTGCCACAATAACTGCTGACAATTTTAATAAATACTGATTGTTCTTTTTCATAGAGTTTGGATTTTAGGTTTCTGTTGTAAATTTATAAGTAAAAAAACGTAAAGTCAAGTGTTTTTCCCAATAAATTTATCTTTAATTAACCAAAAACAAACAACTTTAAATAACCAACTTAAAGAATGATTACACTAATTTGCTAAATGCTTACATTAAAAAGATTAAGTAAATTCACTTATACGATATAAGCGATAGCTCTTAAACGATTTAGCTTTTTCATTTATTCTCATTGCTTTTGCAAACCATTTATTTGATTCAGTTTCTATAATAGCAGAAAGGCACAATATAATTGTGATAAAAAAAACCACTGTAAAACAGTGGTTTAAATGTACTTTTTGTCTCGCTGGTTGAGAAGAAAAATTATGACAAAATGCTATATATAATTCTTTTAAGTTACTCATTTTCTTTAACCCCTAGTCCCAATTTACTTAGCTTTTCTTAAATCTTTCCACGCATTTTCCAAAAATATTTCTATTTTTTCTATTATTGCCGTTGCATAAAAATTAAAACAATCACATTTTCACTATCTTACTGTGTAATTTTGCCAATTATCTCTATTTTAACAGTTGTTACTCGCCCAAACTCAACAACCACTGAATAAATTCAGTGGGTTGAAATGTGTCAGCAAAAGTGTTGACTAATTGTTCCTGTATAAATACAGGGGGGTTCTTTTTCAAATGCAAGCAAATGAAAAATTCATCCAATAATTGTAACAATAAATGTTCCGGCAGAGATAATAACAATAACAAACACTGCCTATCTGTTTTAATCAAGTTATGCAAATAATTTTATAATTTGTTTTTGCGAATTTGTATAACAATGGATTTTAAATTATTTTCAATCTGCGAAAATCAGCGTAATCAGCGGGAAACAGAAAGAACCCCCGCAGATAGCGCAGATATATACAGAAAATCAATATTAAATTTTGACATAATAAATCTTTCAACTTGTTCGAAGCAGATAGGCAGTTAATAAACATAAAAAAGGAAGGGGATTGCATTTTTGAGGTCATTTGCAACCCCTTTATAAAATATGTGTCAAAAACAGCTAAAGATAATACACACGTCAGAAACATATGTCAAAAAAATAAATTATTTTAAATTAATTAAAGAAGGATTGTATCTAATAGAATGAGGTGAGGTAGTTGTCAGGTTTCATAATATGTATGCCGGTAGGTAATTGAATTTAGTAAATTATATGCCGGAAAAATAAAAAATTCAATTAGAAGGGCTGGTTTTCCAACGTGATCAATTATTTTCCGAACGGTTTTCCTATATATTTAGATTATTGCAGAATTAGGTGTGGGAACTGTCTGTTTTAAAGATTCAGCAAGGTTCTTGGAATAATTCATATTATACAAAAGCAACGATATCAATCCGAAAAAATAAACCCCCATCTGCCTTTCGAGTAATGATTCACTCAGAAAGAAAAGGATTATGGCTAGCCCGAAATATTTACCTTCGGGCAAAACAAATATTTTCCGGAAAACGATAAAAAGACATGTTATAAAAACCAGTAACATTACCAGTCCGTATTTAATTCCCATTGATAAATACTGATCGTGGGAATTGAAACATTGTTCACCTCCGGATGTCCACCCTTTTGAGCAATAACAACTGTTAAGCTGCTGCTGACTATTACGGCTTCCTGTACCCCATATTATGTTTTCTGAAAATACTTTCAGGGAACAATCAAGTATAATGGTACGCTGTGAAAAAGAATCTGCATTGCCAGTCTGATCTGTTTTCCAAGATACTATTTCGCTGAAGCGGTTTTTGAGCGAAGGGACCACAACACATGCAATCACCAAAAAGGCAAATGCTGAAAACGCCAGTATTAATTTTCGCTGCCATGCCAGTTTACTGTCAATGATCAATAAGAAAAGAAAGATTGCCCCTGTGATGAATGCTATGCGGGCTGCCAGGAACAAGACTGATATAAATAACATTATAGCCAGTATAAAACAGGAAGAACGGGCTAGTCGCTTTACAAAAAAGGAAGCCTGATAGAAAAAACAAGCTGAAGATATTGCAAAAAGCGAATAATAAGTGGGGTGCAATCCTGATATTTTTTCAAAATTCAGCCTGAGGAGGTAGGCACCATTTTCATATGCAGTAGAAGAGAAAAGTATTCCATTTATTGACAAAGCGATAATTGAATATATTATCAGCGCACTCACCGAAAAAGCAAATATCAGTAAAGCCAGCCTGAAATTCCTGAACCCTGTAAGTTGCAGTAGGATTGGGATAATAAGAGGTGCAGTAAAAAAGAAAAGTTTTTGTTCAAGCTCAAACCGAGCTGTGTTATTGGATGCTGAAATGCAGAATTCCACTAAAAATGGAAGAAAAGGTAAAATAAAAACCAGGTTCCGAATTACTATTTTACCAATAGGAAATGGTTTTATAATAAATGCAATTAACGTTAATGCTGAAACCAGCATTAAAATAACATTCGTAACTTTCAGCGGATACAACGGAAAGGCAAATAATGCAAGGAAAAGTACAATTATCAGCAAATGTAACCGGCTGATTTTGGTTTTACTTTCCGGCAATATGTTTGTCAATTTTATCATCAACGAATGCTTTGAATTCGGTTCGAAACCTTTCTACACAAAAAGGTTTTATATTCTCTTTAAAGTCCTCTTTAATAAATATCCTGTTGCTTGAATGAAATGCCCGAATGGTTGCAACCAAATCTTCAACGGTTTTTTTATGAAAAAATATCCCGGTATTTTGGTTCACGGTTTCTTTATACCCTCCTACTGATGGAATAATAACGGGAGTGCAATACGACTGGGCCTCAACAACAGATATCCCGAAATCTTCCGTAGCTGCTGCAATAAAAGCTTTTGATTCCGAAAGCTTACGGCGTTTCGTTTCATCGTCGATATAACCCAGGTAAGTTATGTTTGAGGGAAGAGCCTTCATTATTTTCTTTCGAAGCGGGCCATCGCCAGCAATCTCGAGTTTCAGTTCCGGCATATTGCGAAATGCTTCAATGATAAGTTCGATATTTTTATAAGTTACGAGGCGTGAAACCGAAATGTACACATCATGTCTTTCATTTGCAGGTACCTTCATCTCGACATTTACAGGAGGATAAATTACTGTGCTTTCTCGCCCGAAGAATTGCTTGATCCTGTTGTTTACAAAATGTGAATTTGCAACAAAATGATCGACCCTGTCAGTGCTTTTAATATCCCATCTCCGGAGCCTCTCGAAAAAATATTTTAAAACCCCTTTGGCAAATGTAGTTTTTACTGTTCTCAAATAATCTTCTTTCAGGTCCCACGCATAACGCGCAGGGCTATGACAGTATGATATATGCAATTGACCCGGCTTGCGCCTGACACCTTTGGCAACACAAGATGAAGATGAAATGATAATATCATAATCCTTCAGGTCAAACCGTTCTATCGCGAATGAAAATAAAGGAAAAAGATTCCTGTATCGTTGCCTTGCAAATGGAATATTCTGAATAAAACTGGTATGGGTCTTTTTACCTGATAAGAAAATATCACGGTTATGTTGGTCAAAAAAATCAAACAAACAAAAAACATCAGCATCAGGATAACAATAAAGGATCTCTCTTACAACTTTTTCAGAACCTCCAGGTTCGTTAAACCAATCATGTACCAATGCTATTTTTGGCATTCTGTGAACCCTTAATTGTTTTTTACTGATAACATTTTATGATGTCTGACAATATCTCTGCGGCATTATCAAAAGTATATTTATTTTTCAGATGCGACAATTCATTTATGTCAGACTGATAATTATTGATTTTGTCCAGAGCTTCAAGGAAGGAGATTGCATTTCCAGCATCATAATACATAGGAAGTTCTCCAAATGACTCTCTGTATATTTCCAGATCAGGCACAACTACAGGCGTACCCAGTACAAGCGCCTCAAGAACAGGTATGCCAAATCCTTCATACTCGGAAGGAAAAACCAATGCCGATGCATGTTTCATTAAAGAATAATACTTTTTGTCGTCAACAAATTTTAATAGATGAAGGTTCTCATCCTGTTTAAATTCTGTACTTCCGAATAATCTCTCATCCGCTCCAACACCAACAATATGATAATTTCTTTTTTTTATTTCAGCTAATTGCGAAATAACAAAAGTGGCGTTTTTCCTTGGATTATATATTCCAGTAAGAAATAAGTAACGGAAAGGAAAAGGATTTATTTCATCAAATTCCATTTCAGGAACACCATTCGGAACTACATTGAGTTTTTCAGGATTAACATAATATTCGTTAAGGATTTCTTTCTTAATATAATTTGAGACTGTTATTATTTCAAGAGATCGCCTACAAATGCAAGGAATAAGAAATTTGTACCATCGTCTGAATGAAGAGTTAAACCATGTTTTTTCCTTCAGAAAAGCAAGATCATGAATAGTTACAATTTGTCGCCTTATCAATAAAGGTGCGCTATTGCAAAAGTTTATCAGTATGGAGTGAGGGTGGAATAAAATAAACAATGGTAGCCATAACTGTTCCCAGGAAAACCTGCTTCCCCAGCCATATCTCTTCATTTTTAATCCGCACACATCAAATTGCCCTTTA
The DNA here is from genome assembly GCA_963831005.1 of uncultured Bacteroidota bacterium. Classification (GTDB taxonomy): domain Bacteria; phylum Bacteroidota; class Bacteroidia; order Bacteroidales; family CG2-30-32-10; genus CAWHOW01. The sequence goes on along the minus strand of CAWHOW010000007.1, from coordinate 60,505 downwards.
GGACAAATAACGACAATCTCAGGATGCGTTTTCTGCAATGCCAATGAAATACCAAATGCTAACTTCTGAACACCTGTTCCCTTTTGGCAAAGGAATTTACCATTGATATATAACTGCGTTGCGTTTACCATTTTCTCTGGTTTTCAGATTGACAAAGTTATCTGTTTTTGTTAATAATCTGCTTTAAGATAATAAATAGCAAGCCCCACTACTATTATTTATTGATATATGTTTAAAATTTGTTTTATTTTGTTTCAAATTTCAGTAATGCGCGGAAATAAAAAGTATATTATCCTTTTTCTGATTTATAAAAATCTGCAGCTAAAATACAAGCATTCTGCTCTGGGGTTTTTATGGAGCCTCCTTCATCCTTTCTTATACCTTCTTATTTTTCTGGCGATTTTTTCTGCTGCATTTCCTGCTATTGAAAACTATCCATTGTATGTGCTAAGCGGTCTTGTATTCTGGATATATTTTTCTGGTGTTACAAACCAGCTTAGTTCCGTTTTTATCAAGAATACGCATTTGATAAAAGCACTCAATATTCCGAAAACAATTTATCCACTGACTGAATTGGGCAGCGAACTTGTCAGTTTTCTTCTTGGATTGATCCCGTTCATGGTCATCATGTGTTTTATGGGCTTGCATCTCACTTTAAATTTATTATATATCATACCTGTGATCCTCTTATTTTCAGTTTTTATTTTTTCCGTTGGAATTATCCTTGGTTCACTGAATGTATTTTTCAGGGATGTAGGGATATTGTGGAACACGATCAACCCTGCATTATTTTATCTGTCTCCTATTGCATATTCATTTAAGATAGTTCCCGAACGGTTTAAGTTTATTGTAAAATATAATCCTTTGTTTCATTTTATGGAAATAGTCAGAAATGTTCTTTATCAAGGTCAGGCTCCCGAAATGCACTATGTAGGTCGTTGTCTTATGATAACTTTAGTTACTGCTGTTCTGGCATTTCTGATTTACAGGAAAACAAGGAATGGATTCATTTCAAACCTATAGCAAGTATGGAGTATGTTGTTAAACTAAATAATGTTTCCGTAAGCTATCTGCAAAGCAGGAAAGGGGTACATTCTTTAAAGGATTTTGTCTTAAAGGCTTCGTTTATTTCTCCTTTTCAAAAGAAAAGGGTTTTATATAATATTGACATTGAAATTCAGAAAGGTGATTCTGTCGGCATTCTGGGGCCGAATGGAAGCGGCAAAAGTACTCTGTTGCGGACAATTGCAGGTATCATCAAACCTGAAACCGGCACAGTGGATGTTAAAGTTCCTATATCTCCTCTGTTAAGTCTTGGCGCCGGTATTGAGCTTGAACTTTCCGGATATGAAAATATCCGGATTGCACTTGCTCTTTCAGGTAATTATAGTAAGTCGACCCGAAAGGAAATGATTGAAAAAATAACCGATTTTGCAGAGTTAACAAAAGAACAACTGAAGATGCCAACTAAGATGTACTCGACCGGCATGCTTGCCCGTCTTGCATTCAGTAGTGTAATGACATCGCAACCGGAACTGCTAATGATAGACGAAGTGCTTGCCGTAGGTGATAAGGGTTTTCAAAATAAATGTATTACCAGGATACATGAAATAATTAAAAATGGCGCAACCTTACTTTTTATTTCACATAGTCCTGATGAAGTAAGATCAATTTGTAAAAAGGGGATTTGTCTGAAAGATGGTAAAACGATATTTAACGGAAGTTCAAAAGAAGCAACAGATGTATACAGCAGTTTATTTTAATATAGAGAGCATACAGGGAGCATTTCCTTTAAAGATATTTTCAGTTAGTTTGTTATACTTTAATAACTTTGCAATTAATGGCTCGGAGCAAAGATAAGATAGACGATAAGCCGGATTTACTTCTGGAAGAAACCATTCAGGATGAACAGACCAGCTCGCTGAATACCGATGGTGAGGGGAGTTATTGGGAAAAACGGTTTAAAAGTGCTTCAAAGGAAATTGACGAATTGAATAAACAACTCGCCACGGTCTTTAGAAGTATGGATATCCTGATAAAGAGACTTGCAGAACTGGAAAACAGCAAACTCGTAAAATTCCGCAAGTATTTTTATCTATATCTTAACAGGCTCAGGTCAAATTTTAAGAAGGGTAAGAAACGTAATTTCCTTTCAATTCTTATTAATTATGTATTCAAGCGCGGGGGCAGGCTTTTCAGGTTGTTCCTTACAAGAGTGTTTCGCTCGCTTTATCTGCTTTTTGAAACCAGGAAAGTAATGATCATAGAGGTTGCAGAAAATTATCTTGCCACTACCGCCAATTATTCTCAATATCTTCTTAAGAAAAAACTGAATAAGGACATCATTAAGCAATACAAAAGAAATATCAAAGGCCTTGCTCACCAGCCATTGTTCAGCATCATCATGCCCGTTTACAATCCCCGTATCGACCTGTTCGTTAAAACGCTTGATTCAGTTTGCGGTCAGGTATATGAATATTGGGAGCTTTGTATTGCCGACGATAACTCTACCGATCCCGAGGTTAGAGAAATTATTGAGAGATACTGCAAGACAAATGAAAGAATAAAAGCGGTGTTTCGTGAACAGAACGGGCATATTTCCAGGGCTTCTAATTCAGCGCTTGAACTGGCAACAGGTGAATATTCAGTTTTAATGGATCATGATGATATTTTGAGTAATGATGCCCTTTATGAAATGGCTCTTGCAATAAATAAAACAGGTGGTGCAGATATTATTTATTCTGATGAAGACAAGATAGACGAGTGGGGCATGCATTCAGAACCTCATTTCAAACCCGACTGGAGTCCAGAAAACCTTCTTTCACGAAATTACTTGGGACATGTTTGTGTATATAAAACAGCACAAATAAGGGATGTAGGTGGCTGGCGTGTTGGTTTTGAAGGCAGCCAGGATTATGATTTGCTGCTAAGATATTCGGAAATGTATAATAATGTCATTCATATTCCGGAAGTTCTTTATCATTGGCGTATTCACAGTGGAAGCGCTGCAATGAGCGAAGCTGTAAAACCTTATGCATATCGTGCAGCACAAATGGCTCTTGCTGAAGCAATGTCGAGAAGGGGAATGGAAGCTACGGTTGACTTCTTAGATAGTTTCAGAGGATACAGCATCCGTTTCGGTTTGAAAAATAAAAATGCAAAAGTCAGTATCATTATTCCTTCCAGAAACAGAGCTGATCTACTCAGCAAATGCCTGAAATCCATCGAGACTAAATCCACATATAAGAATTTTGAGATTGTTGTTATTGATAACAACAGCGATCAGAAGGATTTCTTCGACCTTATAGAACAGTATAAACAAAAACCAAATATTTCATTCAAATGTGTTCTTGATAAAGAAGCTTTTAATTTTTCACGTCTTATCAATCTGGGCAGAAAAAATTCTTCAGGAGAGTTTATCATATTACTGAATAACGATACAGAAATAATATCGCCTGACTGGATAGAAGCCATGATGGAACACGTTCAGAGAAAAGAAATAGGTGTTGCCGGTGCAAAATTGTTATATAACAATGATACTATACAGCATGCCGGAGTAATAGTCGGTTTGGGCGGATGTGCAGGTCATGTCCTGATTGGTGAAGACCGTGAAGGTCCGGGATATTTCAATTACGTGAACATGCTGAACCAGTATTCGGCATTGACAGCAGCATGTATAATGGTGCGCTCTGATGCTTTTGACGAGGTGAATGGTTTCGATGAGATCTTCACTACCGAATATAACGATGTGGACTTCTGCCTGAAATTGATCGAAGCTGGCTATCGCAATCTTTATGTTCCACACTGCGAATTATATCATTATGAATCCATGTCGCGCGGGCATCCTAACAGTACAAGCGAATCATATAAAAAGCATGTGAGAGAAGTTAACCTGTTCAGGAAAAAATGGAAAAACTATGTGGAGAATGACCCATGTTACAATCCAAATCTTTCTCTTGGTGTACATAACTTTGGGTTGAAGTAGGTGTCAGTATTCAGGGGACAGGTGTCAGTATATAGGGATCAGTAAACAGTTGTAAAGAGTATTAATATAAAACAAAAATATGATACTGAGATTTGAAGATATAAAAGCTTGGCAAAAAGCACAGGATCTGGCTGTGTCTGTGTATCAGGTTTGTAATAGTATAAAAGACTATGGCTTCAAAGATCAGCTTTGCAGGGCGGCAGTTTCAATATCAAATAACATTGCAGAAGGATTTGACAGAAAAACCGATGCTGACTTTTCAAGGTTTCTATACTTTTCACTGGCTTCTTGCAGTGAGGTAAAATCAATGCTTTATCTGGCTGAAAAGATAAAATATATTACTTCTGCAAAAAGAGATGATTTGATTGATCAAAAAGTTGAAATATCAAAAATTATCACTGGCTTAATAAAGTCAATTAAACCTGAACCTAAGCATACTGTCGCCTGACGCCTTGAATCCTATGGTACTCACTTTTCTCTATTGCATAGATTATCCTGATCAGGCACACAAGGCTGACAATGTTGATCAGGTCATAGGCTGGTTGTTTTGCTCTAATAATATTATTAGTGTCAAGATACCTGAATTATTATCGGGAGATTTTGTAGTTGAATATGGCCTGCCACGGCCCGATGTTATTAAACATTTCAAAAGATATTCGGACAGCGATAAATGTGGATTTTCAATTATGGCTTCTAAAGAATTTATCGATCTAAAGAATGAATTTATTTTGGAAGTGGAAGTCAAAACAGAGGGCAGAACAAAAAACGTCGCCATTGCTATTGATCTAAATTCATCAGGCATACAGGAAATAGAAATTGATGATAACAAAAATGAATCTGGTTCAATTTATAAAGAAACCGAAACAAAACTGATCAAAACCTTAAAAAAACATCCCTGGTTGACTATAAGGATGGACATTACGAATAAGTGCAACCTGCGATGTATCATGTGTCATTACAAGGAAAAGGACATTTATTCACGCCAAGCAAAAAACATAACTGCGGATCAATTAAAACATTATCTGAAAGATATTGGACCTTTTGTTAAGCACATTATGCTATCATGCGGTTTTGAGCCTTTAATGTCGAAACACTTTTCTGAAATCGTTAGCATGTTGCATGATAATTATCCACACATGGAAATTGCAATATGCACCAACGGAATGCTGATGGATTCTAAAATCAGAAAGGTAATTATAGAAAATAATATCACACATGTGATTTTGTCATTGGATGGAACAACCCGGCAAACACTAGAGAGGATAAGGGCTGGAGCTGACTATGGTAAAATTGTAGGTAATATCAAGGCTTTGCATAACCTGAAGTTGATGTATAAAAGGAACTTCCCTGTGATGTTCATGGATTTCGTACTGATGAATTCCAATATCCATGAAGCCCCTGCATTTGTTCAGCTTTGCGCTGAACTGGGTATTGATATTATCGATTTCCGTCATCTGGTTGGAAATATATTTTTCAGTGAGCATGAAGAAATGCTTGCAAACAATAAAGAAAAATATAACTATTTCAGGCCGCTTATAATTGCAGAAGGGAAGAAGTACAATATGAAGGTCAGGTTGCCTGAACCTTTTAATACTGTAGGCACATGGGTTACTGAGAATATTCCTGATGGTGATCTTTCTGATTTTAATAGTGTGCTCCCGGATTTTCAGACAGAAGAGATCACAAACTGCAAAGAGTTTATATCCCTTAGCGGTAAAGATTCTGATTTTGCTTTTCTTTCAGGTGCTTCATGTTTACGCCCTTTCAATGAGATCATGATCGTTGATCAGCAAAAAATTCTTCCCTGTTCTTATTACAATGATTCCATGGGCAATCTAGATGAAGATAACACCCTTTATTCGATTTTCTTTAATGAGAAATTTCGAAAAGTACGTCAAAGAAAATTGCTTTCACGTGTTGACCACAATTGCATGAACTGTCCTATCATGATGAATTTGCTTCCAACGGAAATTGTTAGGTAATCAGGGGACAGGCTTCAGAGGTCAGGGGCCTGACGACTGTTGCCTAATACCTGACGACTAATGCCTGACAACTGATGCCTGATGTAGTGATAAAGTAATTCGGAGTTAGGGGATAGCCTGATCTTCTAATAAATCATTTAATGTTATCCCGTTAATTCCATTGTCAAGAACTATAAGCATGACTATGTTCGGTTTTTCTTTATTAATAATATTCCTGTTTTCTTTATATCGCCATGCATCGAAAATGAAAACACTCCTTTTAAAATGTTCCTTTAAAAATGGTATCAGATAATCAGTATATGAATCACGAATGACAACAATTGATGGCAATGCGGCATTTCCTGTTTCTTTATCAATTTCATATTCATCAGGCAGAGGAAACCATCCGTTAAATTTATAATTCATTTTCTTCCCATTCACACCTTTTTCCTTAAACTGTGGAATAAGTTTTATTTTTTTATCGGTGTACCATTCCTCCATATCCAGAAGCATAGCTTCCAAACCCGCTGCTACTTTGCTGCTGTCGATTCTGAAGCTGTTTAGTTTTAATGGTGATCCAACAGAGGGGTAGTCTTTCTTCAACCTTTGAATAATTTCTGTGTAAGCATAGTATGCTCCAAGGTCATTCCAATGGTTGTCTGTTCTATTATATAATGGTATCGGGCCTTTGTGTTGCCGCAAAACATTTCTAAGATCAATAATATTGACTTCCGTATCCTTGTTCATAAAAGCCATAAGTTCGTCAGTACGGTCAAGACCTGGTTCATTTTGAAACTCTGAGGGTAGTTGATCGGTGTAAATGAAATGTTTATTGGGTGCGATGACAAGATAAAACTTCATTCCCTGCTCATTTGCCCAGTGCGCTCTTCTTTTCAGAACTGCCTGCAGTAATACAAGTTGATAAAATGAATATAGATTTTTGTTTTGGTAGTATTCAAAAGACTCGGTCTTAAGGAAGAGCCAGCCATTACTTCCAATAATTACTTTTGAATTGATAGTTGATACATTAAGAATTTTAATTTTGAAAAGGCTGTTCATCAGTATCAGCTTATCCTTTATTTTCAAAGTGTCATCAAAATAATCGCTGAATTGTTGCGGGAATTTATCAAGATGTTTCAGGTCGAGTTCAGGAAAAGGAATATTTACATGGGCCTGGCCAGTGACCCTTTTATGTATCAAAGGATATAATTCATTATAGACCGGAAAATAAATAACCGGCAGAAATGCCAGCAATAGCATGATTTGGCGAATTCTATGTACATGCTTTTCCATCATCTCTCAAAACCTGAAATAAATAAAAGGGTTGTAATTGTTGGTTGCCAGGTAAGTGATTGAAACAATAAGTATTGAAAACAAGACTGCCATTTCTATGAAAGAATAAGCAAGTTCAGTAATATTCCGTACCGTAAGGGATAAGCGTGAAGAATAATTTTTACAGGCATTACCAATTAAAGTGAATAGCCCTGCTGAGCCGAGAATTGCTGTTACAAGACAAACAAAAAATGCATTATCAAAATATTCCTTAAGTCCACTCATTGCTATTGATGGAAATGAAGGATGCAACATAGCGGAACAGTATTTTATTGCATAAACCAAACCGGGGGAGCGAAAGAAAACCCAACTGAACAGCACTATTATGATTACATATAAATGCCGGAGAGGACTCCATATTCTTTTTAGTTGTTTTCCGAATCCTATCCTTTCAATCATCAGGAAAAAGCCATGTATAAGACCCCAACCTATAAACGACCATGCCGGACCATGCCATAATCCGCAAAGTGAAAAAGTAATTAATATGGATAGAGCAATACCAACATTACCGCTGTTACGGAGTTTCAAAGAAAGCGGAGAGAAAATATAATCCCTGAGCCATGCCGACAAAGATATATGCCATCGTTGCCAGAATTCCTGTATTGACTTTGAAATATAGGGAAGGTTGAAGTTTTCGGCAATAGTAAATCCAAACATACGACCAAGCCCGATAGCCATATCAGAATAGCCCGAAAAGTCGAAATACAATTGCAGGGTATATGTTATTATTCCGATCCATGCAGGGAGAAATGCAAGTTCAGGGGCATGCAATGAAAAAACATAATTTGCAACTACTGCGAAAGTATCGGCAATCAGAACCTTTTTACCAAGGCCAATCACAAAGCGCTCCACTCCCGAAGTAAAGTTTTCGAGTGTGATGGTTCTTCCCTTCAGTTGGCTTTGTGCATCTTTATATCTTACAATGGGTCCAGCAATAAGTCGTGGGAAAAATGAAAGATACAAGGCAAAGTTGATGAAATTCCTTTCGGCAGTTGTATCTTCTCTTTTAATGTCAATGAGGTAGGACAGGTTGCAGAATGTAAAAAAGGAAATACTTAAAGGCATTGCTATTTTTTTTATTATGAAAGGGGCGCTGCCAAAGAAACCAATAAGGGTATTAATATTATTAAATATGAAAGACAGGTATTTAAAAATTACAAGAAGTAAAATGTTGATACAGATGCTAACAATGAGTATAGCCTTTGCTTTTCCATTATTGAGGTTCTTTTGTAAAAGCCGCCCTGCAACATAATTAATAGTAATTGACGAAAGGATAACAAGGGTATAACTAACGCCTCCCCAGACATAAAAGATAAGGCTGAATATGAGCAATACAAGGTTGCGAAGCTTTTTGCCTGAAATAATTGTAAGCAGCAGCGCAAGCGGCAAAAAAATGAAAAGAAACAAAAGGGAATTAAGCTGCATGTATTAAAATTGTCATTTACTTCGTGTCATTCATTGAAATTAATAGTCACTCATTGTCATTAGGTCATTAGTTCTTAGTTCGAATGTTCGTTTGTTCTAATAAATCTTTCCAACAGACTGGCGAGTATAATTAGCTGCCATTGAAGCAATGCTAAGTTACATGCTGTTGCTTTTTTATTCTTTTTTCAAGGTAGTCTTTGTCATTTAGCACACACTCCCAAAGTCGTATTACAGTCCAGCCTATGTCTGTCAAGTGTTTTGTTACCTCTTTATCTCTTTTTTTATTTCTCATAACTTTAGTTGACCAATAATCTTTATTGTCCTGTGGCTTTGTATTCCTACAATTATGCCCATGCCAAAAGCAACCGTCAACAAAGATTGCAGTTTTTGTTTTGAGAAATACAAAATCAGGTTTGCCAAATAATTTATACTGTCTGCGCCAACCTGTAATAGAGTATTCTTTGAAGAAATTAATTAGTTTTATTTCTGTTGATTTATTACGACTACTTTTAACTTGTCGCATAATTTGGCTACGCTGTTCTTTTGAAAAAACATCAGCCATTTTGGTGAATTACTGTTATCCAAGATTTATTAAAGCCAAGGGCTTTTAATGTTTTTTCCTTGTCAAGTTTCTCCGGTTGTTTAATTCTTATAATCAACTTCTTTTCGGGAACATCTTCGATAATTGTAAACTGTGAGCCGTGAGGTTGCCAAGTAAAACAATGTTCGTCTGTCGTTTTATGTGTTCCAATAAGATTGTTGTTTTTGTTCCATTCCCAATTGTAAAGTTCATAATCATATCGAATGGTGTCAAATTCAAAAACTACAACTTCTGAGAGGTCGTCGGATTTGATAAGTACTACTGTTCGCAAATGCTTAAACTTTTCACGAATGGATGAAACTCTCTCGTTCCAAATATCAAGAACAAGTTTACCAATTAAACCTGCATCTGCTTTTTGGTCGCTACGTTGACCAAATGAATAATTGGGCGAGTTTCGTCCTGAAATTAGCCTTACTTTTTTCTGTGTTGACGGTTTTATAGCTTTTACAGTCTTTGCACCCCATGCAGTATTGCCCATAACAACATCATCAAGCCCTACGTTTGATGGTTTCCAATCAGCGCCAATACAAATAGCAAAAATATTTTCCCAATCAGAACCTTCAAGTTCAGGCTTACCTTTTGAGGCAAGAAGATAAATTAATTCTTTGCCAAGTGCGAATGGAAATTCATTTGGGAATTCGTTTAGCTGAAATGCTGGAACAGACTTATTAACTGTTCTTAATTTAGGTGATTTATTATTCTCCATAGTTAACGTCGTATTCCCTTATTACAGTAGCCATATCCATTGAAGTAGCAACATATGGTAATAGTTTTAAAATAACTGCTTTTACAATATTTACAGGAACTGCATTTCCAGCTTGCTTCCTTGCGTGTCCGTCTGATACAATAATTTTATAGCTGTCAGGGAAACCTTGTAATCTAAACATTTCTCTTGGTGTCAACCGTCTTTCTCCATTTACAAGTAAATAGTTATATGATGCGCCTGCACGTAAAGCGCAAGAGTATGGATATGAACAAATATTACCTGCTTTGTTTTCATGCCATATTGAAAGTTTATAGGCTGAATTATGACTTTCTTTGCGTTTCTGGGTGATATAATCAGATGCATAATGTTTTTTATCAACCTTCTTCTCAAGAATCGCTGAAAGTGGTTTGAATGGGCGGACAGGTGAAGGATAGCTAAACATTATAGGCTCACGGTGTCCAACAATAATTACACGTTCACGTTTTTGAGGAAGTCCATAATCAAGCGCATTCAAAACGGCAAAATGAACATTGTAACCTAAATCTTTTTCTAAGGTTTTTAAAATTGTCTTTAGCGTCTTGCCTTCATTATGTCCGACAAGTTGCTTTACGTTTTCTAAAATAAAAGCCTTTGGCTTTTTATGTTTGATTATTCTTGCAATGTCGAAAAACAGAGTGCCACGAATGTCATTAAATCCTTGCATTTGTCCTATGATGCTAAACGGTTGACAAGGAAAACCAGCAAATAAAATGTCGTGGTCGGGAATATCCTTTTCATTAACTTTTGTAATATCGCCTGTCGGTCTGAGTCCAAAGTTGGCTTCATAACTGTCTTGGCAATGCGTGTCAATGTCTGAAGAAAAAACACATTCGGGTATAAGATTATTCTCTCTGCAAGCTTCGTCCATTGCAACATGGAAGCCACCTATACCACAAAATAAATCAATGAATTTTATTGTCTCCATTTGTGTCTTTAATTTTGTACAAATTTAATAATTTTATTGTCCTTTATGTGCTACTACTTTTAAAAGTTTTGCACCGTTTTCTGTTGGTTAAAAATTTTTCTAGCAATTGCAGGTAACGACCAGCATTGCTTGCAGTGGCGGACTTGTCAGACGACAGTCTGACGTGTCCGCCGAAATAATAATTTTAAAGAACACTGCTCTATCCTGTCAACCACCCGCCATTGAAGCAAGTAAGTTATGGGCTGTAAATGTCACTCTTTAACTATCCTTGCAACTGCTGTCTTGTCATTGCTGCACAGTCTTAAAATGTAAACCCCTTTTGCAAGTCCGCTTATGTCAATGTCTGTTTTGCCTTGCTGCGCTGTCTGTTGTAAAATTGTCTGTCCTTGTATATCTATAATTTCTATTGTATCGTCCTGAAAATAGTTTACACATTTTGATTAAAAATCCTAAGACAAGTTTACAAAAGTTTTTTAATCCTAACACAAATTTACATTAATTTTTAATCTTGAATAATATTTACATTTGCATCACCGGAAGAAGCGGAAGCGGGCTCTGCTGAGGAGCAACTCGCCAGGAATACCCCGGTCAGATAGCATAATAATCCGTTATAGAGTTTACACTTTGTAGTGGATTTGCTTTTATTACGCATTCTGTGTATTCCTAAAAAAACCTATATTTCCATAAGCACCTCCTGTTCTTTTTTAAGAGCATAATAATTTTTCCATCGTTTTTTGATAACACCTTCCATAACATGGGCATCAACTGGTGTGAGCATATCAATGCTGGAATGTGGTCGAAGAAAATTATAGATGCTGATTGCTTTTGCAACTTCATCCCGGGCAATATTAAAATCGGGATAAATGTTTTCTAACAATTCGCTTTTTAATATACCATTCACTCTTTCTGCAATAGCATTATCTAAAGGATCTCCTGTTTGTGTCATGCTAATACGAATATGCTGTTTTTCCAATAACTCTACATAATCATAACTGCAATATTGAACTCCTCTATCTGAATGATGCATAAGCCGATGTTTTTCAGGCAATGATTTGAAAGCCATTCGCAAAGCCATTTCACAGCCATTTGCTGATAAATTTTGGCTCAAATAAAATCCAACTATTTTCCGTGAGTATGCATCTGTGATTAACGAAAGATAAGCAAACCCTGTCCCTACGTGGATATAGGTAATATCGCTAACCCATAATTGATTTGCCGCAATTGGAATAAAATCTTCTATTAAGTTCGGATATTTTTTTAGCCAATGCCTGCTATTTGTTGTAATGGGTTTTCTGTTTTTTCGCTTTCGTATCAGCAATCCATGTTCTCGAAGCAAATCAAAAAACGAATCCCTACCAATACCTATTGCATGCTGCTGCATAAATAGTTGCATTTTTATCATTAACTTCCTTCCTCCAAGCCGTTTCATTATTTTTCGGTGACAATGTACTTCTTGCAATAGTAATTCTTCACTCAAAATAATCTTTTCCTGATGTTTTTTCCCTTGATAATAGGCTTGCCTTGAATAACCAAGCAATGAACAAAGCTCTTCTATTTTTGAATAAGGCCTGCTTTGCTCTACTTTCATGATTGCTTGGTGCCAGATTTTTTTCGCAAATCTATCCCGAATTGGTCTTTACCAATATCTATCATGGCTTCAAGTAATTCGTTGTGCAATTGTAATCTTCGGAGTTCAGCTTGCAGCAATTTTACTTCTTTGGAAAGTGCCTCTGTTGGCTGATTTTGTTTTGCTATTTTTGATTTGGCTGGCTTATTTGAAGTAGTGTATCGTCCTCTGAACTGTTGAACCCAACCATGTATGGTTCTGAAGTCAAATCCATACTTTGCTTGTAATTGGCGGTAGCTAATGCCTCCGGCTAAATACTCAGCAATGATTTTTTCTTTTTCTTTTATCATATCTGTTTTGTCTGATGTAAATTTACATTTTTGTGTAAACCTATTTCAGGACAAGACATATTGTTGATTTTTGCAGAGATTCAATAGTTATATTACCTGTTGTGGGGTTGGGATAAACTGCAATATTACCTGCCTTATTGTTTATTTCTTTTATTCCAGTAATAGTATCAAAACCTAATTTTGCAATGAAAGCATCATAATAACCATCATTATTTAAAGTATCACTGCCAAATATTATAGGAGAATTCCAGTACATTCCACTTATATATAAATTTTTATTTCTATCAATAGCAATACCCCCACGACATAAATCATCATTGTAACCACCAGCTCTTACAGCCCAAAGAACTTTGCCAGATGTATCATACTTTGCAACAAATATATCATTATAACCTGCACTGTCATTAGTTAAAACTATGCTGTCAAAGTTAATTGTAGGACTTGTATAATTCCCGGTAATATATATGTTCTTATCTGAATCTGTTGTTATACCTGTCCCTGCATCGTCATCTATTCCACCTGCTCTTTTTGCCCATAAAACATTTCCTAACGCATCATATTTGGCAATATAAACATCAATATAGCTTGCATTTAAAGTATCAATTCCAAAAGCAATAGAACATGCAAACGAGCCGGTAATATATACCTTATTATCCACATCCGTAGCAATTCCATAATTACTACCGCTTCCGCAACCATTACAACTTTTGTACACTCTTTTTGCCCATAATACATTACCTGATGAATCATATTTTGCAATAAAATCACCTCCTCCATATAATTTTATGCTATCAAATGAAAGTGTATCGCTGTCAAACGTACCAGATATATATACATCCCCAAAGGAATCGGTCGCAATACCCGCTGACCAATCAACACTCTTCCCGCCTGCAGTTTTAGCCCATAGCAAATTGCCATTGGAATTATATTTTGCAATAAATATATCAGAAGTAGTATCAGTATTATTATTGTAGAATGTGTCATTCCCAAATATAATACTAGGACCAGAAAAATATCCTGTTATTAATACATTACCTTTTGTGTCGGTCTTGACACCATAACTATCATCATAGTTAAGACTACCTGCACTTTTTGCCCAAAGCACATTTCCATTGCTATCGAATTTTGCAATAAACATGTCTTCATTGTTACCTGTCGGGTCAGTATTAATCAATGTAGAACTACCTAAAACAACTGTTGACCCTGCAAAACTTCCTGTAATATATAAATTATAGTTTGTATCAATCGTAATACTGTTGCCATAAATTCCACTTATACTTTTTGCCCATAGTACATTACCCTCTGGATTGTATTTTGCAATAAATAAATTACCATTAACCGTGCTAATTAAAGATGTGGTGCCAAAGTAAAGAGTGTCATCGAACTGACCTATCATATAACTATTCCCTAAAGCATCTGCAGCAACGGAATTTGCGTATTCACTAACTTTTCCACTTGCGCTTTTTGCCCATAGCCATTTGGGAGTTTGTGCATTTGTTACAATTGTCAAACTTGCAAATGATAAAATAAATAATAGTCTTTTCATAAATCCTCCTTTTTTTATTTATTGCACACAACTTGTTTATAGGTATAATATCGTTAGAGTTATGCCATGCAAATTTGTTGCATTGCTCTTGTAATTATTAAATGTTAAACAAAACTAACTGCAATAATATATAATTTCCTTCCTTCAGTCAAACAATTCATCGAAAATAATTTATTCGAAAAACCTCAATACTATTGCTTTTACTCTAATTAACGCAATATTTAATGCTGTTTTATCCATAAATCAATTTTTCACACTAAGTACCAGGTAAAAATCAGGCTTCATCAAGTGCTATTTTTAATGTTTGCTTTCAAACATCGGGTGTTTGATGTCTATCATTAAGTGTTTGGTTTCAAACATCGGGTGTTTGATGTCTATCATCGAGTGTTTGGTTTCAAACATCGGGTGTTTGATGTCTATCATCGAATGTTTGGTTTCAAACTTCAAGTGTTTGATGTCTAACATCGGGTGTTTGGTTTCAAACTTCAAGTGTTTGATGTCTAACATCGGGTGTTTGGTTTCAAACATTGAGTGTTTGATGTCTAACATCAAGTGTTTGGTTTCAAACATCGAGTGTTTGATGTCTTTCATTACATATATGCATTGGGAAATAAAAAACCTGCCCGGATACTGGGCAGGTTTTCTTAAAAAAATGAAAAACCACAAAAGAAACAGGTTCACCACGCCTGTTTTGTCTTAAATAACTGTAAATTCAAACCATGGTGTCCATTCGAACACCACTCCTTTTGTCCCTATCTTACGGCTGCGCATATAATAGGTCTGCTTCAGCGTAAGTACCGGCGACAGCGTGTGGGCTGCGCTGGTGGGAGCAACATAAATCATGTTTATCTTGTCAGCCGACAACTGCCATTCATGCTCGCCCCCTCCTTCGCCTAAAAGCATGTACACGCCAATGACAGTGGTGCGTTTAGCACCGGCTTTCTGCCTTTGCTTAAAAACAACTACTTTAAAATCAAAGCCAAATGACAAAATAATGTTTTCAGCATTGGCAGGATTCGCATCAGCCTTTATCTGCACCATGCTCATCATGCTTTCAAGGTCGAGTTTGACAGTTCTTTGCTTGGAATTCCTGTCCTGCGGGGCCCCTATTACCCTTGCATTAACATTTGCCTGCGCGGTATCCACGGCAGCAATGTCGGTTCCTAACTGAGCCAATGAACATACATTTGTTGGGTAAGGCGACGGTAAATTGGGGTTACCCGTTGTCTTTGTCAGAATGTTCTTCGACTTTTCAATTTTACCATTCACTGTCGTAGGCCATTTAAGCTTAACGACTATGTGTCTGATGACCACTATGGGTCTTACACCTATGCTCATAATGCAAATGATGCATCTCTGGAGCACTGTTAATTTTGTTTTCATGATTTAATTCTTTTTAGTTATTAATTTATTTGGTGGTATAAAGTTAAGAAACCCTAGAGCTGAATGCAAGACAGAATCAGTTATCGGTAGGTTTTAATCAGTTATCGGTAGGTTTTTGCCTGTTTTCAGCAATCTAAATCGGTTAATGGTTTATAGCCATTTTTGGCTGTTGCAGCGGAGAAAAAATAAAACTTCAGGAACACGCCTGGTTGAAAATCAATTTGCATCCACCAACTGGCGGAGCAATCAAATTTATTTTCTTTACCTCTATAAAAAACGTGTCTTAATGATTCCTGAATTTTTAATTTATCTTTGCTTTGGTTGTTGGGAATATCAATATCTAAATAAATCAATGCATCAGTATTATAATTTCTTATTCATGTATTCTTAAATGTACCCTAACCCCGTCCCTTCCCCTACAAGTAGGGGAAGGGAGAGAGGGATGGGGTAAAAAAATCATCAGTTTTACAATCAAATAAAGTGGTATACAGTTCGGTTGTTTTTTTATTTTATTTCCTGCCTCTGCTGCTTGCAGGCTATTACCTATTGCCGCGTACTTGGGCTAAAAATACCTTATTGTTCCTTGCCAGTTTGTTGTTTTATGCATTCGGTGCAGGCAGTCTTTTTATACTATTGCTCAGTGTAGGAATCAGCGCCTGGCTTTTCTCCTGGCTTATTGTTAAGTCAGGATATAAAAAATTGTTTATTACCCTTGCAGTTATTGTTTATGTAGGGATACTTGTATATTATAAATATCTCGGTTTTATCATTGATAACCTTATTTATTCAGGCATCAGAGTAACGCCTGTACTGAAAATAGTTATGCCTGCAGGACTTTCATTCTTTATTTTCCAGGCTATCTCGTACAATATTGATGCTTACCGCAAGAACAGCCGATATGAGAAAAATCCTGTTTATGTGGTGTTATTTATCTGCATGTTCCCACAACTGATATCAGGCCCGCTTATACGCTATCACCAGTTGCAGGAACAATTGAAAAGCCGCAGGTTCAATTTTGAAACCTTTGCTGAAGGCGTAAGGAGATTCATCATAGGCTTTGCCAAGAAGGTATTAATAGCCAACCACCTCAACGTTCTTGTAATGCAGGTAATGGATACGGATATAAAACTTATAGGTCCGGCTGTTGCATGGACAGGTATCATTGCATTCACGCTGCAAATATTCTTCGATTTTTCAGGATATACCGATATGGCTATAGGTGTGGGAAAAATGCTGGGCTTTGAATTGCCTGAGAATTTCAACTTTCCTTACATCAGCCGTTCTATTTCCGAGTTCTGGAGGCGATGGCATATCACCCTTTCATCATGGCTAAGGGATTATATCTTCATGCCATTGTCGCTCAGTACAAGGAGATGGGGCAAAAGCGGAGTATTAATTTCGCTGATGGTAACTTTTATTATTTGCGGAATGTGGCACGGCGCTACATGGAACTTTGTTATATGGGGAGCCATACAGGGGGTATTTATGGTACTGGAACAACTTTTCCTTGAGAAATATCTTGCCAGGTTCAAAGTTGGCTCTATAGTATATACAATGATGATAGTAATGATGGGTTTTGTTTTTGTAAGAACAGCGAATGTACAGCAAGCCTATCATTACTTGAAAGCCATGTTCACCCCCGGTGATGTTACACCATTTGGATTAAATGCATTCCTTACCAACCAGTTTAAGATACTTATTTTACTTGGCGTTTTCTTCAGCATTCCCATAAAGCTTCCAAAACAGTTGCGTGCTGTACGATTTGAGCGTGTAAAACAATGGACAGGCGCAGTAATACTTATTTCATTATTTATCTTTTCAGTGATGGCTGTTGTAACCGAAAACTATAACCCCTTTATCTATTTCAGGTTCTGATGAACAAATGGAAGCATATCACCGGGTTGATTTTTTTATGGCTGTTATTCAGCACAGGGACCTTGCTATGCCTGTATCAATTTGTATTTGATCATGGAAAAGTAAAAGTTGTGGTGGATTACACTGCCTTTAAGAAAGAAGATATCACCATTTACTGGGTCAAAGGTAACGACTGGGCTGAAGAAAACCATATTACAAAAACAACTAAAATAGGAAGAGACAGCTATACCTATTATATCAGGCACTCAGATACTGTTACCTCCATTCGTGTAGATCCCGATGAAGCCTGCGATTCATGCATACTCCACAGTATTTCGGTTGACGGGATACAGCACCCTTTTTCATGCAGTGATTTTTCAAAGAACGAGTATTATAACTCAAGCGTTGTACAACAAAAGAACGGATTGAAAATATACCGCGACAGAAACAGTGATGATCCTAATCTTATTGTACCTGTTCCTGCTTATGGCGGAGCAGTGTTGTATCAATGGACGGGATATGATATCATCCTTGCCATACTTGTTTTGCTTTTCGACATAGCTGTTCTGATAATTATGTTTCGTATCAGGTTTTTAAAGACATTCTTTCAGAAGCAACAACTGTCGAAAATATTCATCGTGTTTGTATTTCTGTTATGTATAAGCATGTACTGGACTGACAGGGTGCTTGATTTTTATCCCCAGCAACCCAATATTGAAAACCGTAAACTTGTAAAGTTCCCTAAATGGAAATCACTCGTTACCAAGACCGATTCTTTTTTCATCGACTGCACGCAGTGGTGTTACGATTATTTTAATTATCACAACCTTCTCATTAAATATAATGCCGCTATGTATTTGCGGTTTTTGGGAGAATCATCTATGCCAAAGCAGGTAATGATCGGAAAGCATAATATGTTTTTCCCTTCGTTTGCATGGTTCATGGATGATTTTATGGGAAAAATGATTTTCCCTAAGGAAACCATAGATACTATGTTGCTTGAAACAAAAGCAAAACACGATTCGCTCGCTGCACATGGAATAGACTTTCTGGTTGTTGTGCCCCCGTCAAAACAAACAGTTTACAATGATTACATGCCGGAGTATTACCGCAGGCTTCAAAAAAGGCCATCCTTGCTCGACCAGGTTACTGATGCCATGAAAAGAGCCGGGATCACTTATTATATATCCCTTGCTGATACTTTAAAGTATATGAAACAGCATTCGCCGGATAAACAATTGTATTATGACAATGATACGCATTGGAATGAATATGGCGCCTTTAAAGGATACCAGGTTATGATGAATTACTTACACAATATTGACAACAGTTGTTATGAAAAACCTGTGGACGAAAAAGATATCAGCATTGATTCAACCCAGGATGACGATGGCGACCTTGCCAAATGTCTTGTTATTAATGATATTTGTAAACGCAACATTTTTCATATACGGCCATTTTATGGCGAGTCCATTCCGTTCAAAACAGTACATGAAAAAAAGCGCAAATCACTAACCTATATATATAACAATCCTCAGGGTCATGGAAAAGTGTTGTTTTACAGGGACTCATATATGGTCGCCTGCTTACCTTTCTTAATACATCATTTCAGGCAGTCAGTTTTTATTTGGGATCCTCACATGGATATGAACGAAATTCTGAAGTACAAACCTGATATTGTAATTCTTGAAAATGGTGAACTTTTTATTAATAATTTAGCTAAGCCCCTTAAACCTATAAACGGAAATGAAAACTAAAAAATTAAAACCGGTATATTTATTATTTCTTGTCATTCCTTTACTATTTTATTTTCTAGCAGGGAAAGCGCCTGAAAATATTTCAAAACAACATAACGATTATTTTTTCTTTTCTGTACGGACCACAGCTCCTGCCACTATCAGCCTGTATTCCGACAAAGATTCCCTTACTTCATGGGAAGTAAATTCTGCAGGTTATAAATACCTTGATTACGTTGGAAATCTGAATGACAATAATGGAATTAAACTGAAAATAAGAAAACTTAATGTTAACGATACAGTATCTTTTTTGTTATTTAATCTTTCCCGCAAAGACAGCATATATACCCTTCATGAATCAGGTGAACCATATTGCGATGTAAAGAATGCCCGTTTATGTGAAAACGGCGAAATGTTGACTGCCGTTGTCCAAAGTCATGAAAAGCCTGTAGATGTGCAACTGCAAAAATCATCTACATGGGAGAAATCAAATGTCAATCATAATTTTAATCTTCTTATCATAGTTGGTCTAATCATTACATTTATATTCATTTTATTCTTTGCGCCACCTGCAAGGTATTTCACCTTTATATGTGCTCTTGATATTTTACTGATGGTCTTGTTCTATTTTATGAATCGCGATTTCCAGTGCCAGGTTACTTTAAGCACAAAATCCCAGGTAAAGAGTTTTCAAACTTTTTACAATAATAATCCCTGTTTTGTGGGGGATAAAGTTTTCACTTCCCTCAATGGCGGTCAATCTTTCAGTGCACCGGTTGATTTAAGCACAAACAATTATTTGCGCTGTGATGCCGATGGAAGCGCCCAATTAGAGGATGTACATTTTAGTATTAAAGCCGGGCTTATAAGCTCCGCTTGTGATTTGAAATCTGCTTTACGCAACGGGATGCAGATGAATGATCTATTCCTGAGGAACGATAAGTTTTATGTAACCGGGGATGATCCTCATTTTGTATTTACATCTAATTATTTTACTTCTCGTGTTCAATGGCTCATTTTCATCCGGAAAAACCTTTTCCTATTTATTAGTCTGTTAATATTTATCTTGCTTACAGTCTTGCACAGATGGACTGCCGGACTATGTTTAAATCACTTGCATCCTGCTTATCTTTTCTTTCTTGTCATTCCAGTAATATATTATTCACTGGTTCCGATAAGAGGTACAGCTAAAGCCAAAAGTCAGAAAGAACATATATATTTTTCAGTAAGGACATCTAAACCATCCGTCATTGAATTAAAGGATCCGGTTAAAACCATCGATTCATGGGAAGTTAACTCAGCAGGTTACAAATACCTTCAATACAGCGGGGATAGTATTGAAAGTGCTGCAGCATATACTATCAGTATAAAAAGCCCGGCTCCTGATGACACGATATCAATTCTTTCAATAAACATTTTTAAAAATGATCAGGTGTTTTCACTCGATAAGGAAAATGGATCATCATGCAGGATTACAGATGCAGGTATTATCAGCGGTGGTGGTGTAATTGATGCTGTAGTTCAAACACCCGGGAAACCTGTTAATATTGTTTTGCCATTTTTAAATTCATGGAAAAGATCAACCCCTGAAGGTGATATTCGGATTTATATTATTCTTCTGTTCATCTTTCTGTTTCTCCTTATTCATGTATTGGGCCCGATTACAAAATATCTTATGTCAATATGTACAATGGCATCTATTGTCATGATAATATTATTTTTAATTAATCAGCATCTGCACTCTCATGTTGCAGTGCAAACAGGCAGCCCGGTAAGAAGTGCAAATTTCTTTTACAATGACAATCCTTGTTTTGTAGAAAATAAGAGATCTTCTATTAATGACTGGGCCAGCTTTTTCAAAACAGATATTCCCTTTTCCGAAAATAATTATTTGCGTTGCGGCATCAATAATGACACCAGAGAACTTAACTCATTGCAAGTGATAGTTAAAGATGGATTCTTGCATCACAATATGGAACTTTGCGATATTCCCCATGATAAAATGCTGTTTAACGATATCAACTATCATAATAATTCATTCATTATAACAGGTAATGATCCTTACTTTTGTCTCACTTCCAATTATTTTGTTACGCAATTGCAATGGCTTATGGTATTGAAAAATAATTTATTCCTGTTTATTTCTATTTTTATTTTTATTATATACCTTGCTATGCACAAGCTGGCGAGAGAAAATTATAAATGATTAATTGTAAAGATCTACTAAACTGTAAAGAAGAAAAATAAACTAATTTTGATTGATAGCTCGGGAAGTGAAATTATTTATCAGCACTTGTAAATCATGAATGAAATAATATGGCAGCGATGGGAAAAGAATTCGGTAAATAATCCGGATGCTGATGCCATTATTCATTGGATACCGGGTAAAGAACCATTCAGGTGGACATTTTCAAATTTATTTAATACCGCCAAACTATTTTCTATCCTATTAAGAAATTCAGGCATCAAAAGGAATGATGTATGTGCATT
The DNA here is from genome assembly GCA_963831005.1 of uncultured Bacteroidota bacterium. GTDB lineage: Bacteria > Bacteroidota > Bacteroidia > Bacteroidales > CG2-30-32-10 > CAWHOW01. Next base: position 38,605 of record CAWHOW010000007.1, on the reverse strand, counting down.
GATCATTAGGCATAATCCATATTTCTATCCTCTCTACATGGGAGTATCTGCTATAGGTGCAATACCAGCCGTGCTGGCTTATCCAAATCCCAGGCTTCATACCGAGAAGTTCCGGCAGGGAATTGAAGGAATGTCCAAGAGATCGGGGCTTGACTGGATATTTACAGAAACTGATTTGCTCCCTGTGATAAGCTCACTTATTGAAAAAAAAGGAAGCTCAATTAAAGGAATTTATCTTCCCTTCGAACACGATTTAAACGCCATTGACATCAATGAATTTGAAGCACTTTCAGGGATTTTAGATTCTGATCCTTTTCTATTGCAGCATTCCTCCGGAACAACCGGATTGCAAAAACCAGTGATGCTTTCGCACCGAGCCATTCTTGATCATGCGGCATCATATGGGGAAGCCCTTAACGTGAATGCTGAAGATAAAGTGGTAAGCTGGCTACCGCTCTATCATGATATGGGCCTCATTGCTTCTTTTCTACTGCCCTTGATTTGGGGTATCCCTTCGGTACAGATCAATCCCTTCGACTGGATAATAGCGCCGGAACTGATGCTTATGGCTATTTCTAAAGAAAAAGGGTCTTTAAGCTGGATGCCAAATTTTGCATTTAACCTGATGGCAGATAAGATACGTGAAGATGATATCGATGGACTTTCACTTTCCAGTATGCGAATGTTGATCAACAGCAGTGAACCAATCCGGAAAGACAGCAACATCCGGTTTACAAAAAAGTTCAGTAAATTCGGATTTGATTCCTCTGCTGTTTCCACACTTTATGGCATGGCAGAAACAACAATGGCGGTCACTCAGACTTTTGCCGGGAATGAACCTGCAGAAGTCAAAGCCGATAGATTAGAATTATCGCTTGGAAAATTAGCGCTAACGGATGACGATAAATCAGCGAGAGTATGCGTGTCATCCGGAAGACTCATTCGGGGTTGCAAAATAAAAATAACTGACGACAACAGGCAAGAACTTTCATCAGGGTTGGTCGGTGAGATAGCTATACGATCAGTCTCCCTGTTTGACGGTTACAGGAACTATCCTGAAAAAACAGCTGCCGCCATTCATGAAGGATGGTATTTCAGCGGCGATATAGGATTTGAATTCAAGGGAGAATATTATATCATAGGCAGAAAAAAAGATATCATCATTTCAGCAGGAAAAAATATTTTCCCCGAAGATGTGGAAGATCTGCTTGTATCTGTAAAAGGATTGATCCCCGGGCGTATTGTGGCTTTTGGTGAAGATGATAAAGAGTTGGGAACAGAATTGGTGAGTGTTGTTGCAGAAACAGGATTCACAGATGAAAAAGAAATGGATAAATTAAAGATAGAGATTCTTGAAGCAGGAATGTCTGCTGATATCGCCATATCGAATGTGTATCTTGTGCCAAAGCGGTGGCTGATTAAAAGTTCGGCAGGCAAACCCGGAAGAAACATCAACAAGGAAAGGATACTTGAAATGAAGTTGAATAAAATAAACGAAGGCTAATATGATATCTGAACGTTTTAAAAAAATTGTCCTGAAAGAACTTAACCTCCCCGATTATGAGCTTACAGACAAATTGCAAGCCAACCAGGTTCCCGGATGGGACTCACTCAGGCATGCACATGTGATAAATGCTCTTGAAAATAATTATAAGATAAGGTTGAAGAACCTTGAAGTGCTGAATTGTGAAAACCTTGGTGATTTACAGAGGCTGATTGATTCAAAACTAATCTGAGATTGAAAAATAAGGCGTTTTGTAATTGTCATTGCTAAAGAACTATAAATGGATATTATATAGTTCAAAAAAAATATGAAGCGATATAGTTTTTTAAAAACAAATATAGTCAACCCTCGACTGATTATTGTTTTTTGCGTACTTGCAGCAATACGGGTTTTTATCTATTCGGCTGCCTACCCTTTCTTCAATAACGTTGATGAGCTTGCACACTTCGACATGGTGATGAAATGCAGTCATGGTCATATTCCACGATCACTTGAAGTGATACTGCCCGAAACAGCTGCTGATTTTGTTATGTACAACTCGCCGGAGTTTGTCACCAAACTCGACGAATTTCCGGGAAAGCAGATTCCCCAACCTATATGGAAGCAATCCAGGATAAAAGTTCAGCCCTATTTAGATAAAACTATTGCTATTTACAAAGACGCCCCAAACCCTGAATCAACGCAACCTCCTTTATATTATATGGTAGCCGGAATATGGACAAGATTTGGCTGTCTGTTCGGATTAGATGGAGCATGGTTACTTTATTGGATACGGTTCCTCAATATTATTCTTGCGGCATTGATTGTATGGCTTGCTTATATAGCTGCTATTAAGTTATTCCCTGAAAACCGGTTCATTGTTTTAGGAGTTCCTATACTGGCTGCATTTCTTCCGCAGGATGCTTTTTATTCAATTCAGAGTGATGTATTGTCACCTGTCTGTTTCGGATTTGCATTTGTCAGCATGATAGAATTCATGCGTGCAGATATTCCAAGCAAGCGACAAGGAATTCTGGCTGGTATTGCTATGGCGGCAACTGTCCTTGTGAAAACAAGCAACCTTGTCCTGACAGTTGTTATTTTACTTATGCTGCTTTTCAAAGTGTTCAAATTAGTAAGAACAAAGAAATTTGTTGCTTCAGTAAAGAGCATTGGGTTATTGTTGTTGTGCCTTTTTGTGCCTTTGCTTGCATGGTATTCATGGAACTTCTTTAATAACGGAGACTGGACAGGTTCTGAAAGCAAGATTCAACTTATGGGATGGACCCACAAATCACTTCTTCTTTGTTTTAGCCATCCTATTTTCACATTGCAAGGAGCAAAGATGTTCTGGACGCTTTTGATGAACAGCTTTTGGCATGGAGAAATTATTTGGCGCGGAACACAAATGGGAATCCCAGTTACAATTAACTTTTATTGGTTATCGTCAATAATTTTTGTTGCATGGTCACTAATCAGCTTTCGTCATAAAACAAATACCCTTCAACAAAATATGAACTGGTTTTCATTCGGGAGTTTTATTTCACTAGTACTTTTTATGGTAATGCTTTCTGTCAGTTTCGACTTTGGCAATTGCTTCTATCCCTCTAATTCCTTTCCATTTTTTGTTTCCGGGCGACTGATCAGCGCTGCACTAATCCCATTTTTATTGCTCTATGTGCAGGGTCTGAACTATGCTTTTTCCTGGATCAAAAATGAAAACTATAGAATCGGTGTTCTTGTTATAATTGTATTATTCATTACCTCAACTGAGATCATTTTTAGATGGAATGTATTTTCCAGTAACTATAACTTTTTCCACCTATAAATTGTAAAACAGTCCGGACATAATACCTAACTCTGAACACCTATTTTTTAGACTTCCATTAGCGAAAAGGAAAAACCAGATATTGTAATACAGGAAATTGCAGAACATTTTATTTCAATTATACTTGCTCCAAACCCGTCACTGACTGCATTGAAAAACGCAACCTGCATTAAGGCTGAATGATTAGATATTTGCTTTTTATTTCATTTATTTTGTTACAGTTTATCCTGACTACGAAACAGAATGTATAATAATATTGAAAGAGTCGGAGTTTTTATAATCTCTTCAGAAAAAGAATTTTGAATGAAATTGAAACATTATTTGCAAAAGGATGCATTTAAGTTACCATTGATATTTACGGTTTTAAGACCCGTGTTAATACTGACGTACAGAAGAGGGTTCAAAGATATTCTATTCCAAGAGAATACTAGGGTATATTCTCTTACTGTTAAATAAAAAATGAAAAAGACCTGATTTACAGGTCTTTAAGTGTCTAAATTGTCGGGGTGGCAGGATTCGAACCTGCGACCTCCTGCTCCCAAAGCAGGCGCGATGAACCGGGCTACGCTACACCCCGAAATATTAATGAACGATTAAACTTAGGGCTGCAAAAATATAAAAAAAATGATTCAAATCTATGCTTTGTAAAATTATATTGAAATTAATTGTACAATATATAAATTAATCATTAAAGTATCGCTTTTCAAAACTTAAGATCTAACCTGTCTGAAGCTTTTAAGATATCTTAAAATTAACTAGGTTTGCACCTGATTTCCTAAACCTTTTTTTTATGCTAAACTCTGCTTTCTTTAATTCGGAAGTTTTTACATGGGTAGTACTTCCGGTACTTATTTTTCTGGCACGTATTTGCGATGTAAGCCTTGATACATTACGACTTATTTTTGTATCTAAAGGAATTAAGAAAGTAGTCCCGTTGCTTGGCTTTTTTGAAGTGATAATATGGCTTTTGGCTGTTAGCCAGATCATGAAACACCTTGATAATGTTATATGCTATATTGCCTATGGAGGAGGATTTGCTATGGGTAATTACATAGGGATGATACTAGAAGAAAAGTTATCAATCGGAAGTGTGATGATACGTGTCGTTCCTAAACCAGATACAAGTGAATTAGTGAATATGCTTCGTTTACAAAATTTTGGCATTACTGTTGTTGATGCTGAAGGTTCGCAGGGGAAGGTAAAGATCATATTCTCTGTAATTAAACGTGACAATATACAAGGGTTTATTTCTATAATTAATTTAAGTTGCTACTTATACACATAAAGCTTTATTAAAAGTAAAGCTCCAAATAAATAATTTTAATTTCAATAAAAAACCTTTAATAGAAGTTGCATGAATTCGTTTAGGAAACCAAGCTGTAATCTGAGAGAAAGTGGTTTCAATTACTTTTCTCAATACGTTTTTATAAAAGGTTCTGTAAGGCGGTTCTTTTCTTTTGCTGTTAGACTTTCTAACCACATCCAGCCAAATATTTTCACATTCCAGCATCAAATCTTCTACAACATAATCCGTATATCCGCTATCACTAATATTTCTGCTTCCTTCAGGAAGATTCATCGGCAATGCTTTCATGCCTCTGCTATCGCTCCAGCTACCAGGAACAATGGCGAATTCAACAGGACAACCATTGATTGTAGTAATAACTTGAATTTTAAAACCGTAAAAATATTCTTGTTTAGAGACACATTTCCCATGATATTCTTTGTCGTATGGAAGAAGGTTATTTCTTGCTATGCGTATATTATGGCAAAGGCTAACAGGGAAGCTATCCATAGCATATTCCATGCTTGTATTAAATTGTTTAAAGGTATCTCCAACGGAAAGAAAGATTTGATGCATCAAATCTTCAATAGCATGCAAACGCCTGTTAAATCTGCTTTTCCCCAATACAAATTTACACAAGCCGCTTTCTTTTGCGTATTGCAACGCTTTTTCGTAATGACCACCATAACTTTTTATGGCAAGAAAACCAATAAGCATTATTTCGGCATCATTCATTTGTCTTTGTTTATCTTCTTTGTGTTCGATTTTTTTCAAAAAATCATAAATAAAACAGTAAATTGCAATGGCATTGTCTATCATGGCTTCGATATGGTTTGGTTGGAACTACCATTATCGGAAGTTTCCGTTGATAGACTTTGCTCTTTTTAATATTTTTATCAATAATCATTTGTTGATATCATAGGTGGCAACTTAAATTAATTAATAAATATAACCCTCAAGCTTTTTACACAGTGGAGGATGTGAGATCAGTAAATGAAGGCGTATTTCGAAATGATAAAAGGCCATTTTCAGTAGCATTCGGATTTCTTAAAAGAAAAGGTAAATAGAATTAACAAACTATCCTTAAAATTACAAATCATGAAAACATGTTCAGTAAGTGAAAATAAGAATACCTGCAATTGCACGTATCCATGCTCAAGAAAAGGAATTTGCTGCGAATGTATAGCATACCATAAACAAAGCGGAGAGTTGCCGGCATGTTATTTCAATAAAGAATATGAAAAGACATTTAATCGCTCCTTAAGTAATTACATGGAGATGCTGGGAAGAAAGTAAACAGGATGATTGATAAACTACCCTAAAAGCTTATTCGATCTTGTACTTTTTAAACGTTTTATCGTTCATCATTTCTATGGCTTTCTTGTAATCATCATCTATGCCAGATGAGATCACATAATATGTGTTGACATCGAACAGGCTGCTGCCTATGTTTGCTTTGATTTGATTGATAAGATATTCTTTTGATAATTCAATTCCCTTTTGATTCTTTTTAACACCTTCTTTTTCTGCATAAGCAATAAACTTATTCAGAAAAACTGTATCCACAACAAAATCTTTAATAAATGAAGCGGCATCTTTATACTTTGCAAGCACACTGTCGCGTGATTTATCCAAAAGCTGCAATGAAAATGTGTACATCAAACCTTTCCGCCGAATATCATTATAATAATCTGATATTTTAGATGTATCAGCAGGAATAAAAATATCAGGCATAATGCCACCACCGCCATATACAAGTCTTTTCTTTGAAGTATAGAATTTAAGAGAATCAGGAAAATGAATACTATCCTGGTGAAAATCTTCTCCATGTTTATAGCGGTCGGTCAGTTCTTTGAAATACTTGTCAGTTCCCTCATTGTAAGGTTTCTGAATGTTCCTGCCTGACGGAGTATAATATCTTGCAGTGGTCAACCTTATAACGGAACCATCTGGAAGAGTAAATGGTCGTTGTACAAGCCCTTTTCCGAATGAACGCCTGCCAATAATAAGCCCTCTGTCCCAGTCTTGTATGGCTCCTGAAACAATTTCACTTGCAGAGGCGCTACTTTCGTCAATAAGTATAATCAATTTCCCATTTTCAAAATCACCTTTCTCCGTAGAGAATTCTTTTTGTTGCGGACTATTAATTCCCTGGGTGTAAACAATAAGTTTATCTTTGCTCAAGAACTCATCAGCAAGTTCTATGGCTGAATTCAAATAACCACCTCCATTTCCGCGAAGATCGAGAATGAGGTTCTTCATTCCCTGGAACTTCAGTTTAGTGATAGCTTGTTCAAATTCATCGGTAGTAGTAGCTCCGAATCGATCCAGTTTAATATAACCTATTTCAGTAGTGGCCATAAAAGTGGCATCAATACTGTTAATGGGAATTTTATCACGAACAATGGCATAATCAATAAGGTCTTTCTTTCCCCTGCGTTTTATACTTACATTAACGGTTGTTCCTTTTACACCGCGCAAATGTTTAAGCACATAATTATTGTTTATTTTACTTCCAGTTGCATCCTCATTATTAATTTTTACTATCCTGTCGCCCGGTATTATTCCAAGTTTTGCAGATGGTCCGCCAACAATGGTAGAAACAACCATAATAGTATCCTTCATTATGCTGAACTGAACGCCAATACCGTCGAAATTGCCTTGCAACGGCTCGTTAGCCTCCTGCATTTCTTCCTTGGTCATGTAAACAGAATGAGGGTCTAAGTCTTTAAGCATATTGGTAATGGCAGTTTCAACAAGCTTGTTATTGTTAACAGTGTCAACATAAAACAGATCTATTACCTGCAAGGCAGAGGTTAGTTTTTTGCTGTCGTCTTCAAAATTGTTCCTTGCTTTTTGCGCGTATGTGATTGATGAAAAGGCTGTAAATACAAAGAAAAAGAAGAAAATAATTTTATTAAGCATTGATATTTTCATAAATATAGTATTATAAAATTCAATAATTTATTTCATTGCAAAAGTACTCTAAATTTGAAGGGGAATAGTTATAAATTAGTTAAAAATGATTAAAATTGGTTGTTAGATTGTTCGTAATTCCTTTATTAAAGCTAGCCATCCGTCCTACGTCAAGATAAACTCCACACCAAAGTTTTTATATCAACAGGACATCTCTGTAGAGTTGTGGAGTTGTCCCGTAGAATTGTAGAGTGAGCATGACGATTCATGGAGTGTGCACAACGAATTGATAAGTGCACTCCACGATTTAATAAGCATACTCCACGACTTAATGAGTATACTCAACGACATGATGAGTACACTCAGCGACTTGATGAGTACACTATACGCCTTGATAAGTACACTCTACAACTTATTAAGTGTACGCCAGGAGCTTAAAAGTTCACTTTTTGCAGCAAACCGAATTAGTTTTACTGTAAAATGATGTAAATATAGGGGAATTTAGGGTTATTCACAAGTTGGAGCATCTTGACTACTTATCCTGATCACTACCTTGCCTTAAGGCAAGTGTGCCTTCTTTGTGCACTTAGTGGTTAGCTTCTTTTTTAATCAGCGTAAATCTGTTTTCTCAGTGTTATCTGTGTTCCCGTTAAAGAACCGTTAACAGAAAGGGCATAGTAAAAGCGTTGCCTTTTTTTATTAAAATTATGCAGAATATACGCATTTTTTTCTGAATATTTATATTTTATTTTTTATAAATGCTTCGTAACTTTGTGTATAAAGTATAAACTAAAGGAAATGAAAACAACATTAATTATATTGCTATTGTTGTGGGTTCCTGCAATAGCATACTGCCAGGGAAACAACTCCTCTGGAAACGAACAAATTGGAGCAAATTTTAACGTGGTTACCCAACAGGAGCCTTCTTTCCCGGGTGGCGACCAGAATTTGTTTAACTATTTCTTAAATAATATTCATTATTCCGATGCAGATATTGCAAATAAACTTAGAGGGACAGTTATGGTAAGTTTTGATGTAATGCCTGATAGTTCAATTACAAATTTAGCCGTATTAAGCGGAATTAATAAAGGAATTGATGATGAAATTTTACAACTAGTTAAAAACCTGAAATACACTCCGGGAATAGAAAACGGTACAGTAACTAAAATGAATGTTATACTTACAGTTAATGTGAGGGCTGAGTAGGTAGTTAAATGAATTGTGTTTGATATAATAAATATCAAATTTAAATATAATAGCTGATGTGTGTGTTTAGTTGGTAGTAACTATTTTTCATCAAAATCAATGCGCACGGAATCTCTCATTTTCAGCCCGAGCAGGCTGCTTGCATTTCCCATGTTCATGGCAATTTCAAGGTTGCCAGAAGTGCCGAACAATGCCAGTTTTTCACCTGGGTCAACATCTTTATAAGCCTGACTGATAGCCTCAATTTCGTAACCGCTGCGGAAAGTGATAACAAACTTCCTTCCTTTCCCCACTTCGCGGAAAAGCTTCTCGCTTATATTGCTAATAGCATTTTCGTACGAATCAACATAAATGATATTCCCTTTAATGGTGTTGGCTTCAATTACCGGGCTCAGGTGAAGCTGTTCATTCAGCGTTTGCTTTTCAAAGCCTATTTCTTCCAGCTTTTTCCCTTGTAAAATCATTACGGCGGCTTTAACAAACACATCCCGTGTTGAAAAGGTGAAATAATCCGAATCCTGTGTAATGTTCAGTTCAATTATCTTTTCCGGTTTCCCCGAAAATATCAGGGAGAAGATACCATTATCAGCGCCAATGAAATAATGCCCGTCGTAAAGTATCGCTGTATGGGGGGATTCAATAGATGCCTCCGTATTGATGCCGATGATATGAACAGTACCTTTTGGAAAATTGTAATAACAGTTCCTTATCACGAACGAAGCGGGTTCAATATCAAACTGGGGGATATGGTGGGTAATGTCAACAATGGTAACATCAGGCATTAACGAAAGCAGGGCGCCTTTCACTGCGCCGGTGTAATGGTCTTTAAATCCCCAGTCGGTAGTTAGTGTAATAATTGCCATTGCTGAAATTTACGCAATTACATTATTCGGAAAATGTTGTTAATTTTGTGCCTCAAAAGTAGTAAATATCTTTAATGTTTTCATGACAGAAAAAACTTTCACTCTCGAAGCGATAAATCCGGTTGAATTATTCGGTGTAAACGACAACCATCTTGAAGTTATCAGGAAATTCTTTCCCAAGCTGAAGATAATTTCACGCGGCGATATGATAAAGGCAATTGGGGACAAAGAAGAGCTTGACCAGTTTGTAGAGCGTTTTGAAATCCTTCTGTTGCATTATGAGAAATTCGGGAAAGTATCGGAAAAAGATATTGAATATATAATGGATTCGCAGCAATCATACAATGGAGAGGAAGTTGATAAGGATGTTCTTGTTCATGGAAAGAATGGAGTCCCTATTAAAGCCCGTACTATCAATCAGCAGCGAATGGTGGAGAGTTATGATAAGAATGATATGTTATTTGCTGTTGGCCCTGCAGGAACAGGCAAAACATATACTGCTGTTGCGCTTGCTGTGCGTGCGTTAAAGAATAAAGAGGTCAGAAGAATAATATTAACAAGACCTGCAGTTGAAGCAGGAGAGAATCTTGGTTTCCTTCCGGGCGATCTGAAAGATAAGCTTGACCCTTATTTACAGCCTTTGTATGATGCATTGCGTGATATGATACCTTCGCAGAAATTGTATTCTTTCATGGAAGACGGAACTATAGAAGTTGCTCCTCTTGCATTTATGCGCGGACGTACGCTTGAAAATGCATTTGCTATTTTAGATGAAGCACAAAATGCAACCGAACCACAGATGAAAATGTTTCTCACCAGGATGGGAAGAAACTCTAAATTCATTATTACGGGAGATGTTACTCAAATAGATTTGCCGAGGAACCAGTCTTCAGGATTGATACATTCCATGAAGCTTTTAAAAGATGTGCAGGGAATAGATTTTATTATGCTTGATGCCCGCGATATTGTTCGTCACCGCCTGGTGAACAAGATCGTTGAAGCTTACGAGAAAGATAGTAATAACAAAAAATAAATAAACGATATGGCATTAAACACAATTGTTGAAACAAATTATAAATTTCCCGGGCAGAAGAGCTTTTATAAAGGCAAAGTGCGAGATGTATATAATATTGATGACAAGATTCTTGTCATGCTTGTTTCCGACAGGATATCAGCATTTGACGTGGTGTTGCCCAAAGGTATTCCTTACAAAGGGCAAGTGCTGAACCAGATAGCTGCAAAGTTTTTGGATGCAACAGCAGATATAGTTCCTAACTGGAAGATTGCAACTCCTGACCCAATGGTTACCGTAGGACACAGGTGCGAACCTTTTGCAATCGAGATGATAGTCCGTGGATATCTTACCGGCAGTTCATGGCGTGAATACAAAAAGGGTTCAAGGCAGATATGTGGTGTGCCTATTCCTGACGGAATGAAAGAACACCAGAGATTTTCCAAGCCTATTTTAACGCCTACAACTAAAGCAGAACAGGGAAGGCATGATGAAAACATTTCCCGTGCCGAGATCATTTCTGAAGGTTTAGTATCAGAAAAAGATTATGCAATGCTTGAGAAATATTCTCTTCAGCTTTTCAAAAGAGGCAGCGAGATAGCCAATAAAATGGGGCTTATCCTTGTTGATACGAAATATGAATTCGGGAAAAAGGATGGTGAGATTTACCTGATTGATGAAATTCACACTCCTGATTCTTCACGTTATTTCTATCTTGAAGGTTACGAAGAACGTCAGGCAAAGGGAGAAGCGCAGAAACAACTGTCGAAGGAATTTGTTCGTGAATGGCTTATGGCAAATGGTTTCCAGGGAGAATCAGGGCAGAAGCTTCCCGAACTCACAGATGATTTTGCTAATAAAATTTCAGAAAGATATATCGAACTTTATGAAAGCATAACTGGTCAGAAGTTTGTGAAGTGGGATGTTACAGACATTATAAAGAGAGTTGAGAAGAGCATCAATGCATTTCTTTCTTCTTATAAAGCATAAACTAAAACAACCATAATGATTCCTTTTTCTCCGCCACGTATTGACCGGAAAATAATTGATGAAGTTGTTGCAACCCTGAAATCGGGATGGATAACGACTGGTCCGCGTACAAAGCTTTTTGAAAAGAAGCTTGCTGAGTACTGTAATGTGCCAAATGTGCTTTGCCTCAATTCAGCAACAGCAGGACTTGAATTGATGTTGCGCTGGTTTGGAGTGGAGGAAGGTGATGAAGTGATATTGCCTGCTTATACATATTGTGCAACAGCCAACGTAATTGTTCATTGCGGGGCTAAACCTGTTTTTGTTGATGTTTGCGATGATTACAACATATCTGTCAAAGAAGTTGAGAAAGCAATTACAGAAAAGACTAAGGTCATTATTCCTGTTGATATAGCAGGATATCCTTGTAATTATGATGAATTAAATGTGCTTATAAGAAGGAAAAATATAGTTGAGAAATTCATTTACGCCACTGATAAACAGCAGAAATTAGGCAGGATAATGCTACTTTCCGATTCGGCACATTCCATTGGCGCTATCTACGAAGGAAAGAAGTTGGGAAACCATGCTGATGCATGCGTATTCTCATTCCATGCAGTGAAGAACATTGCTACAGCTGAAGGGGGAGCAGTTTGTTTGAACCTTCCCGAACCTTTCAATAATAAAGAACTCTACGATTATCTTTGCATTAAATCGTTGCACGGGCAGAATAAAGATGCTTTAGCCAAGAGCAAGATAGGTAACTGGCGTTATGATGTTATTGAGGCCGGCTATAAGTTCAACATGACGGATATACAGGCAGCAATGGGACTTGTGGAGTTGGAGCGTTATGATTCGGATATGCTGGTAAAAAGAAAACATATCTTTGATTCTTATTCAAAGAGATTTAAAAAGTGCAAATGGGCGCAGATTCCGCCATATATTGATGATGCCAGGACAAGTTCATTTCATGCATACTTATTACGTGTAAAGAGTATTTCAGAAGATCAAAGAGATGCAATTATTAGTAAGATATTCGAGAATCAGGTTTCCGTTAATGTACATTTTATTCCTGTTCCCATGCTTAGTTTCTATAAGGAAATGGGATATAATGTTAATGATTACCCTGTTGTTTATGATAATTATTCCCGAGAGATAAGCCTTCCTGTTTATTACGATTTGACAGATTTGCAGATTAACCTTGTTGCTGATGTAGTTATCCGCTCAGTAGAAGAAATTATAAATGCATAACTAATGCTAAAGCGAGCATTCGACCTATTATTTTCTTTCATTGCACTAGTAGTTCTCTTTCCCTTCATACTGCTTATTTCCATTATCATAATGATTGATTCAAAGGGATGGGCTTTCTATTTGCAGAAACGTGTTGGTAAAAGCAATAAAGATTTTTACCTGTTTAAATTTCGCACTATGCATAAACATGCGGATAAGAAAGGTTTATTGACAGTTGGAGATAAGGATAGCAGGATAACTCGCTTTGGTTTTGTATTGCGCAAATATAAACTGGATGAACTTCCACAGTTGCTTAATGTTTTTATAGGTAACATGAGTTTAGTTGGTCCCCGCCCTGAAGTACGCAAATACGTTGATATGTATAATCAAGAGCAGAAGAAAGTATTGACTGTGAAGCCCGGCATAACTGATGTTGCTTCTATTGCCTATAGCAATGAAAACGAGATACTCTCTAAATATCAGAACCCTGAAGAAGGATATATTAATGAAGTAATGCCAGCTAAAATAAAACTGAACATGCAATATGTAAACAACAGGAGTTTTGCAAAAGACTTAGGTGTTATTGCAAAAACAATAAGGAAAATATTTATTGTCATTTAATTTTAAAGATTTTTGCTAAATAATGTTAGTAAACACAGAACTAATTAATGAAAATAATCTGCATTCAAAATAATTACTCCTCCCCTTCTGGCATTAATTTTTTTACAGAGCATCCGATTTTCTTTTTAAAACCCGAAAGTTCATTGCTCATTAATAATTATCCATTTTTTATTCCCGAGCATTCAAAACAAATTATTCCTAAAGTAAATGTTGCTCTTAAGATTTGTCGCCTTGGCAAAAACATTCAGGAAAAATTTGCTCATCTTTATTATGATGAAATAAGCATAGGTATTGATATGGAAGCTACCGATACGCTTGCTGAATGCAAAAAGAATGGGTTACCCTGGGAAACAGCTAAAGCTTACGACTCATCCGCTCCTATTGGTAATTTTTTTTTAAAGAATGAATTCAAGAACTTAAATGATATTAACTTTTCTATCCTTAAAAATGGCAACACCATTTTAAAAGCTAATACTTCGCAAATGATATTGTCAATTGATGGTATCATTTCTTATATTTCAAGCTATATGACTCTTAAAACAGGCGACTATATTTTTACAGGTAGTCCTGTTATCAATGATGTCGTTGAAATAAACGATAAGATTGAATGTTTTCTTGAAGATAAGAAACTACTTAACTTCAATGTAAAGTAAGAGGTTAATGTGTCAGTTCGATTAGTCTGCTATTAGGCAGACGTATCGAGAACAAACAGTCGTATATCACTTCTCGATACACGTTGTTACTCGAAGTGACAATAAAAAAAGCCCCATCAAACTGACAGGGCTTTTAATTAATTTACCATTCTTTTATTTTATACTTATCTTCACATTATATGAACCTGTATTTGTTGCATTATAAACTGTTTCATAAATTGCAAGGAACAATGTACCACTTTCTTTTGCAGTACCACTATATTTAGAGCCAGCCTTTACGGTTTCACCAGTATCACCTATTTTATATACAAGATTTCCATAGGTAGGATAAGTGCTTGCATATTCGCTGGTGCTTGTTGAATTTGCAGCGCCGTCAGGATTGTATTTGTTACCTGATAAGCTTTGTAATACAACTTCGCCCGATGCTGTAATATTTAGCTTCTGTCCAGTTTTAATTTTTATGCCTGTGTTTAACCAGCCACCATCAGTGTTTCCGCTTATATTCTTATTTGCAGGCACTTTAAAATTCTTATCACCGGCAAGTTCATCGTAAACAGAAATTTCCATTTGCTTTATTTTGTCTTTAGGCACATTCAAATCGCCGTATTCAGTTTTCAAATCAACTGCTTTAAGATTAAAAGTACCACCCATTGTATAATCATAATCAATGGTTGCAACATCCTTATCACTGAAATTTTCCTCAACACCATAAGTGCTTTTTAATTCTGTAAGTGCTCCTTCGGGCGTGAAATCTGTAGATTCGCCGGCCTGGTAATCTTTACCGTATATATAATCGTTTATAACAGGAATAGAGCCAATTGGCATTTTTACCAATTCATCATAAGCTGCCTGACGCTTGTCATCGGCAGGATCGCTCATTTGTTTAATAAGATTGATAATTTTTGTTTTATCACCATCATCGGCAGTGATGCCAAATGTTAGTGATGAAACAGCTTTAATAGGAATATCCAGTTTTCCATAAGCCGTATTCAGTTGTACAGATGTTACGCTGTTTGATGTGCCGCTAACAACATTTCCATCGCGAAGCGTAAGCTTTAATTCGATCTTTTCTTTTTGTGCATAAATAGACGTAAAGGCAATAAAACATGCCAGTAACAAAAACATTTTTTTCATAGTTTTTAGTTTAAGGTTAATAATAAATTTAACATTTATATTAAGGATGCAAAGTTAATTGATATTCCATAAAAGAAGATTAAAATAATTTTATTTACTGATATTAGGTGAAATAGTTTTTTATCATTTTTAGATTCCTCATTACACTACGTTCCATTCGGAATGACAATTTATTTATTTTATAGGAAAGGGAAAGGTGGCGATTCGCTAAAAGCGAATCGCCACCTTTCCCTTTCATTTCTATCAACTCAATATGTCATTCCGAACGAAGTGAGGAATCTTAAATAGATCAATAAATTATCTTTGCATATTTAATTATTTAAAAACAATTTCTTCTATCAAATCACTCCCCGCAATCTTATTCAGCGATTTAAGCAATTTGGTTTTGGCATAAAGCAGTTCTTCCCGTATGGCAGCATTATCAAGGGTAACATAAAGTCGTTTATTGCGAAGGTAAATACCCGTAGTATGTTTTGCAATAATCTTCCCAACTATCTTGGGCCACGATTCAACAAGTTTAAGCTCCATTAGCTTATCCGAAAGACGGTACTCTTTCAGCATCTCATTCAGGACTTCCTTCAATGTATGGTCGTTCGATTTGTTCATCTGCTATTCCTGCCTGTAATAGATTTCTTTTGCTGTTCCTGATTTAATGTCGAAAATCTTTATCTCGGTTTTAATATCCCTGAATATAAGTTCTATTCTTTCAGGGTGTGCATCGGTAACAAACACCTGCCCGAAACTGTTATCGCTAACCAGTTTCATCAACTGCTGCACCCTTGTGTTATCCAGCTTATCAAAAATATCATCGAACAGAAGTATAGGTTTAAAGCCTTTGATATTCTTCGTATATTCAAACTGTGCCAGCTTCAGTGCAATGATAAACGATTTCTGCTGACCCTGCGAACCGAAACGTTTCAAAGGATATGTTTCCATTTTGAACAACATATCATCCTTATGAATGCCAACAGTAGTGTATTGCACTATCCTGTCGCGTTCCACCGCATCGGCAAGCAAGTCGGTAAAGCTTTTGTCCTTTAACTGCGACTGGTATTCAATTTCAACCACCTCTTTCTCGCCCGAAATAAAAGCAAAATACTCCCTGAACATGGGCAGGAAAGTATCAAGGAACTCGGTGCGCTTGTCGAATATCTTCTGCCCCAGCGTAACCAACTGTTGTGTCCAAATTTCAAGCGAAGCTTTATCAAAGCGGCGGCTTTCGGCAAAATGTTTCAGCAGGGTGTTGCGCTGAAGCAATGCCTTGTTATAATTAATAAGGTTATCCAGGTAAATCTTGTCGAACTGCGAAATCACGCTGTCAATATATTTCCTGCGTTCTTCGCTGCCGTCGTATATCAGCGAGTTGTCTGCATGGCGAAATCATCACCAGCGGGTATAAGCCTATATGGTCCGAAAAGCGGTTGTATTCCTTTTTGTTCAGTTTAAATTGCTTGCGCTCGTTGCGTTTCTGGGCGCAATATATCACATCCTGCGTATCGCCTTTGGTAATGGTTCCCTGCACCACAAAGAAATCGGCAGTGTGCAATATGTTTTGCGAATCAATAGGGTTAAAATAACTCTTGCACAGCGACAGGTAATGTATGGCATCCAACAGGTTGGTTTTTCCTTCGCCGTTGTTGCCCGTAAAGCAATTTATCTTTTCGCAGAAGCCCAGTTCCTCATCGGCGTAGTTCTTAAAATTGATAAGCGAAAGTTTTTGCAGGTACATGGCGAAAGGTGTTTTGCTTGCGCAAAAGTACTCATTATTTTAATGAAGAAAAAAAGATTAATGGAAGTAAGTAGAAGTAAGCAGTAGGCAGCGGCAGTAGGCAGTTCGTTATTCTTTTATAAACTACGTCAAACGGGGCTGCCATAATTAATAATTTTTTTTATATCATTGAAATAAGTTGCGAAATCATCTTAATCTGTTCTTAAAGTCTATTATTAAATGTAAATCATCATCATAAATTGCATTAAATTTAACAGGTTTCTTGACTTGAATATAATTTTTTAAAAAGATTTTTCCCTCTTCTGATTTTATAAGATACTCATAAATTTTCTGCACATTCCATGACTTTTTTAGTTCAAATCCCCCTTGCTCTGCTTTGGATTTAAATTCATCCTTAGTTGCAATGTATGGAATACATTCAATATCGTCAGTATAATTAAACAAATTAAGTTCTGTCATTTTCTTTACTGATTCTGTTTCGCAAACCCCAATCTGTTTTGTCTTAAAGCGACTATTGCCTGACCAGTATTTTGCAAAAGAATGTGACGAAGCAAAGTCAAAGAAATGCAATCGTTCACCAATACCAAGAGATTGAAGTTTATTTAAAATATCAGTCTTCGTATTAATTGTATATGATAAATTTATATCCGTTATATTGAAATAGGGAATTGCTTTCCAATAAACAGCTTTATATTCCTTTTCTTCCTTTTTCATTTTCTTTATGAACTGATTCGCTTTTAATATCAATATCTCAAGTCCAGAAGATTTAATTGAAAATGGATAAGCACAGATTATTTTTGAAAGGATTGAGGTTTCATCATTATTGCCAATACTAAACCCAGCCAATGAATCATACATTGCCTCTCGTAAAAGAAAAAAATATTGTTTTCAAAAATTAGCTTTTCATCACTTACCAAATAAGAACTTAAATCTTTATTTATAAATTTTTCAAACAATTCCTCGCGTAAAGATTTTTGATTTTTAGATTTATCATCTGCTTCGGCACTTTTTACAATTTTTGACCATTGCTTTTTTGCATCATCAATATTCATTTCGTACTTTTTCGCCATTACTTTTGGTGCTATTTCATTTACCATTGAACCTATATTAATATCACCATCAGAGCTTTCATCATAACCAAAATATTCTTTTGCAAAAGCCCAAATTGATTCGTAATCTATTTGTTTAAATTTTTCAATCAACCAACTTGTAAAATCTGTACATGGCATCCTTGATTCATATTCTTTTCTCAACAAAAGATTTTCAGGATGTCCGAGAGTTTTTACACTTTCAAGTAAAGGCAATAAAAGTTCTGACTTTTTTGAAGTCGGAATTTTGTCTGTCTGTTTGGTGTCTGACAGATTATTGCTTACAGTGTCTTTAGTCTCAAATAATTTTGTCCAAAATCTCATATTTCTTGCTTTCTAAAATTTGCCCATAACATTTAAAGCAGTAAATGTTCAATTAACAAAAATAACTAAATAATTTTTCTTTCATATTACCTTTCCAGTCTTTCATTTTCGAGTATGAATAAAGGTCATTAACTAAATTTTCCAAATATTTTTTGTCTGAACAGCAAACATACCTGTTTGCTTGTTGTAATAAAAGCATATCAAAACTAATTTTAAAAATAGAAGGTAATGATTCTGGTTTAGGTCGTTTCGTGTGAACTAAAATTTTATTTCCAGCCAAAGGAAATATTAGTTCTTCATTAAGGCTACCAAAATCAATGAACTTATCTATAATTACAGGGTTGTCTCCTGTGAAATTTCGATTATCATTTCTATTATAAATTTTCCAGTTTTCGTAATCAGTTTTAGCATATTTCTTTCTTGAGGAAAGTAGTGGTATAAATATTCTGTACATTTTTCTGAACAAGTCCACGTTTTTAAATTGTTCTTGTAATTCTAACGATGCACTTGACTTTCCAGTTTCTTTATCTATTAAGTCAAAACCTGATTCATTAAATGTTTGTTCATTAATTATTTCTTCAAGTATTTTATCATTTTCAGGGATTCTCCAATATAGAAAATGGATAAATCGCAATGAATGGAAAAAGGATTCCATATCAAGTTCATTCAAATTTACTATTTCTTTAAGTTTTAGAAAATGAGGTGCGATATTATTCTCAATGTGGGCATACATTTCTTCAAGTAATATAGATTTTTCATCTCCAATTATTCCTGTATTTCTGTCTATTTCAAAAAAAGAATTTGTTGGAAACTTCATTTTAATCGTTTCATAACGTTTATCAAAAACAAAAAAATTCTTTTTCTCATTTAAAATCCCTTTAAATAGAATACTGTAGGTAATGATGTTTGTGCGAGTTCTCCATTTTATTGCTGATAACTTTATTGTTGTTACTATCCTTAGTTTCTCTAAAATTGCCCATACTTGTTTATTGCTTCACCTTTTACGCATTATTATCTCCAGCAAAGCTAAAAAAAATGCCTTAAACCACAATATTTCCCTCTTTCCCTGCCTGCCTTGACGTTCACAATGAAATCTAAAATATCATAATGATATAATCTGAAACCTGAATTATTTAACTTGAAATCTGAATATAGTAATCTGAAATCTGAATGATATAATCTGAAATCGGAATTATATAATCTGAAATCAGAATGTTAATAATCCGAAATCGGAAAGTAATAATTTGAAATCAGACCCCGACCAAGTAGAAATGGGAATGCATCAAAGTACATTCAACTTGATATCAAGTAAGTTCAACATGATACCAAGTACGTTCGACTTGATGCAAAAGTTTACTCAACTTGATGCCAAGTACATTCAATATGATACCAAGTACGTTCGACTTGATACCAAGTCCGTTCAACTTGATGCAAAAGTTTACTCAACTTGATGCCAAGTCCGCTCAACTTGATGCAAAACTGTTTCTAAGTTGTGCAATGTCCATCCGACTTGATGCAAAGCCCATTCAACTTGATATCAAGTCCGTTCAACTTGATGCAAAAGTTTTGGTAATTAACTGACAAAAGAAGGGTGGTTGTACCTTTAAATAATAGACGTAACTGCCTGTATTCTAGACGTCCCGCGTCATCTTGAGGAGCCCTTCCTTTGTCAGGATAAACTCCGCGTCTCGAAAGAAAGCGGGACTCCTCAGACTGACGGCTGGAATAAGTTTTATCAGGGTCATCAGTGTTCCTATTAAAGAATGGTAAACAGTAATCGGTAAAGGGAAATAAGATCAGCGTAAATCAGCATTTTCAGTGTTATCCGCGTTCCTATTAAAGAACAATCGAATAATTGAACATTCGAACAATCGAACTACGAACAAATGCCCTAATAACAATGAATGACGCGAAGCAAATGACAGTTGACTTAATAACCAATAACCTAATAACTCTTTAGCCAATAACCATCAAAACAAAACATTATTTTTACTTCTTTTGATTTAATTCATTGTAGGAAATAAAAATAAATTAAATTTGCAGCTCAAAATTCAGATTATGGCAAAAGATAATGAAGTAAAAGCAGATAAAAGTATAGGCGCTGTGGAGAATTCGCTTGGCAAAGCCGAACATTTTGTTGAGCAGAACCAGAAGATCATCATGATAGTGGTTGGCGCTATAGCAGTGGTTATACTTGGATATTTCGGTTTCAAGAAACTCTATCTTGCACCCAAGGAAAAAGAAGCACAGGGCGCCATGTTCATGGCCGAAAAATATTTCGAAAAAGATTCGCTTAAGCTTGCCCTTAACGGCGACGGTACTAACCCCGGTTTCCTTGATATAATCAGCGATTACGGCATGACCAAATCAAAGAACCTTGCTCATTATTATGCCGGACTTTGCTACCTCAAACAGGGACAATTTCAGGATGCAGTTGATCAGCTGAAAGATTTCAGCGGCGACGACCAGATAGTTAGTTCAATGGCAAAAGGCGCACTTGGTGATGCTTACATGGAGCTTGGCGACAACGATAACGCCCTGAAATATTATTTAAAAGCCGCCGACAACAGCAAAAACCAGTTCTCCACCCCCATGTACCTTATGAAAGCCGGCTGGACTTACGAACTTATGGGCAATTATGCCGAAGCACTGAAAGTGTACGAACGCATACAGAAGGAATATTACCAGAGCTTTGAAGCCCGCGAAATAGAAAAATATATTGCACGTGCAAAAGGCATGACAGCACAGAAATAATAGTAGTAATACACAACATCGAATAGCAGAAATCATAAATTTCTGCTATTTTTGTTTGGTAACAATTTCATTATCGTTCAGTAAATAAATTTTATTTCAGGGCTAAAGCCCTTGTTATTATTGACTATCAATAACCCCAGCCTTAAGGCTGGGGTTACAGTCTATAACTTATTTATGGACTTTAGTCATGAAGCTTAAAAAGAGAACAGATTAACAAATAATATAATTTATATGGCATCAAATCTAAAAAATCTTTCTTCCTACGACAAGCAAGGCGTTCCATCGGCAGCCGGAATGCGCATCGGTATAGTTATTTCCGAATGGAATGAAAAAATAACACAGGCCCTTTTAAAAGGAGCTTATTCCACGCTTATTAAGCATGGAGCAATTGAAGAAGATATTTACCTCGATTATGTTCCGGGCAGTTTTGAACTTCCTCTTGGGGCACAAACATTACTGAACACCGAAGAACTGGATGCCGTTATTTGCCTGGGATGTGTTATACAAGGCGAAACCCGTCATTTCGATTTTATATGCAATGCCGTTTCCAATGGAATCATGAAACTTTCGCTTGATACAGGAGTACCTGTTATATTTGGCGTATTAACTACGAATACGCTTCAGCAAGCCGAGGACAGAAGCGGTGGGAAGCATGGCAATAAAGGCGATGAAGCAGCCATATCAGCAATAAAAATGGTTGCCCTTCAGAACGGCTTGTAGGGAAACTATTATTATACCTTATTATATATGTCAAAAGAGCTCAGCATAGTGTATATGGGAACTCCCGAATTTGCGGTAGCTCCATTGGACTGCTTATTAAAAAACGGTTACAATATAGCGGCTGTAGTTACTTCTCCTGATAAACCTGCCGGAAGAGGATTAAAGCTTAATGAATCGGCAGTTAAGAAATATGCTTTAGCAAATAACTTAAGAGTACTTCAGCCCACAAACCTTAAAAGCCCTGAATTTGTTGATGAAATAAAAAGAATAGATCCAAGTCTTCAAATTGTTGTTGCATTCCGTATGCTTCCTGAAATGATTTGGAAGATACCTTCTTTAGGTACATTTAATCTTCATGCTTCCCTCCTTCCGCAATACAGAGGCGCTGCTCCAATTAACTGGGCTGTTATGAATGGAGAAACGAAAACAGGAGTAACCACCTTCTTCATCAATGAAAATATAGATACTGGTAATATATTAATGCAACAGGAAGCTCCCATCCTTCCTGATGAAACAGCAGGCGAACTACATGATAAGTTAATGCACACAGGCGCTGAACTTGTTCTGCAGACCGTAAAGAATATTGAAAGCGGCAATTATCACCCAACTCCACAGCAAACATTATTAAATGAGATTTCATCTTTAAGGAATGCTCCTAAACTTTCCAAAGAGATTTGCCATATAAACTGGAATAGCAATGCAGATAATGTTTTTGATCATATCAGGGGATTAAGCCCGTATCCTGCAGCTTACATGGAAATATACTCACCTGAAAGAATTCCTTATTATTTAAAGGTATTTAAAGCCGAAAAAGAAATTACAAAACATAATTTCAAACCGGGACAAATTTCCACAAATGGAAAGACCTTCTTAAGCATTGCCGTTACTGATGGTTTCATAACTTTACAGGAAGTACAGTTGTCAGGGAAGAAGAAAATGCATATTGATGAGTTTCTGCGGGGTTTCCCAATGAATGACTCATGGACCACATACGTTATTTGATAATATTTAAGATGATTTCATTGCATAAAACATCTAATTTAATCGAATGTTGTTAACAAAACAGGCTATTTATTAACAAAATAGCCTGTTTCAGAGAAAAAAACTTGCAAGTTGCTAGATAATTCATATCTTTGTTCCGTTAATTCAAATTATTTATTAAACTTAAATTAATTTAAAATGAACAAAGCACAATTAGTTGAAGCTATGGCTTCAGATGCAAAAATTACCAAAGCAGCTGCAAAATCAGCATTAGACGCTTTCGTATCAGCTACAACCAAATCTTTGAAAAAAGGTGAAAGAGTAGCATTAGTAGGTTTCGGTTCTTTCGCAGTTGCAAAAAGATCTGCAAGAATAGGCCGCAATCCACAAACTGGCAAGGAAATTAAAATAGCTGCCAAGAAAGTTGTAAAATTCAAAGCTGGTGCTGAATTAGCTGGAAAAGTAAAGTAATTTTTGTTTTAATTGCTTTAGAAAAGTCTCCCGCCCGGGAGACTTTTTTATTTTATATCCATACCTATTTATATCTTTGCATCACTTGATTATTCTAACATTATTCTATGCAATCATTCAACCCTGACGATATTGGCAACACCAATAATAACATTTTCGGCCTTCCAACTAACGAAGAAAATGCTAAAGTAATTTTCCTTCCTGTGCCTTGGGATGTTACTACATCATATTCATCAGGAACTGCAAATGCCCCTGAAGCTATATTCAATGCCTCATTCCAGGTTGATCTGTTCGACCCGTTCAAAGAGAATGCTTGGGAAACCGGATATGCTATGCTCCCTATTTCATCGGATATCACTGAAAAGAACGAGCAATTAAAACTCCATTCACAAAAAGTAATAAAATTACTTTCTCAAGGCATTGATATTAATGGCTCTAAAGAAATAAAGAATTCTCTGCATATTGTAAACACTGGATGTTCTGAGCTCAATTCGTGGGTAGAAGACCAGACAGGTAAATATATAGATAAAAATAAATTAGTTGCAGTAATTGGCGGGGAACACAGTGTACCAATGGGATTCCTTAAGACTCTTTCAAAGAAATTCCACAAATTCGGTATACTTCAAATCGATGCTCATGCTGATCTGCGCAATGCTTATGAAGGATTTGAGTTTTCTCATGCATCTGCCATGTTTAATGCATTAAAGATACCACAGGTTGAAAAGCTGGTTCAATTGGGCATTAGAGACTATTGCCAGAGCGAGTATGACCTAATACTTAGTTCAAACGGAAGAATCACAACCTATTTCGACAGAACTATCAAGCAGGGATTGTATGAAGGTAAAACATGGAAATTCTATTGCGATAATATTATACAGGAACTTCCTGATAATGTTTACATCAGTTTTGATATTGACGGCCTTGATCCCAAACTTTGCCCTAACACAGGAACACCTGTACCCGGTGGACTTGAAATAAATGAAGTATTTTATCTTTTCGAGAAAATAGTATCTGCAGGAAAGAAAATTATTGGCTTTGACCTGAGCGAAGTTTCTCCCGGTGAAGACGAATGGGATGCAAATGTTGGTGCACGCATTCTGTACCGGCTTGCCAATTTAATGTCAAAATCAAATGGCATCTGATGAATCAGATGCTCACATATAGTCAGAAAGGTGAATTGTATAAATTCCTTTGTGAATTTATCACCGGCAACAGGGTAGAGCGTTTTAATGATATTTCGGAAAAAAGAACACGGCATATTACTGTTGTCCTTGAAGATATTTACCAACCGCACAACACCAGTGCTGTGCTTAGAAGTTGCGACTGTTTCGGGATACAGGATGTGCATATTATTGAAAATAAAAATGAATATAATGTAAACCCTGATATAGCCCTGGGTTCATCAAACTGGCTTACATTATATAAATACAACGAAACTGAAAATAACACCCTTGATTGCATCAACAAACTAAAGCAAAACGGATATTCTATAATAGCGTCTTCGCCACACCTTAATGATTCTTATCTGGAAGAATTTGATATTAATCAAAAATCCGCAATACTGTTTGGAACCGAAAAGGATGGTTTATCAGAAATCGCTCTCAAGCATGCCGATAAATTTGTCAAGATTCCCATGTATGGATTTACCGAAAGCTTTAATATATCGGTATCCGTTGCATTAACATTATTCTCATTATCGCAAAAACTAAGGAGTTCTGAAATAAGTTGGCAATTAAATGAAGAAGAAATCCTTGATTTAAAGATCGAGTGGGCAAAAATATCCATTAAAAAATCCGAGCTTATAGTGGATCAATTCATGCAACGATTAAATAAATAAAAGAGGAAGTCATAATAATATTAAGATTTATAATATCTTTGTACAGTTAAATAAAATTCAATTTTTTACATATGGGAAAAGGTGATAAAAAAACAAAACGAGGTAAAATTATAATTGGTTCTTTTGGCGTTAGTCGCCCAAGCAAAGTAAAGAAACAAGTTATCGTTAAGACTGAAAAGAAAACTAAAAAAGTTGAAGCTGAAAGTGCTGAAGTTAAAGCAGCAAAAAAGCCAGCTGTAAAAAAGCCTAAGAAAGAAACAAAAGAATCTGCTGAATAAATTTTAGCAATTACTTGGAGTTAGTGAAGGGTTACTTATCCTTCACTAATTTTTTATATACCCTACCCCTCTCTTCAAAATTCTTGAACATATCATAACTGGCAGCCGCCGGTGATAATAAACATATACCTGCTTTCAGAGTTTTCTCTTTAGCAATTTTCACTGCTTCCTCCATGTCCTTTACAAATACCTGAAATTTCCCTTTGACTTTATATTGTTTAAGGCTTTCCATAATTCTATTTCCGGCATCACCCAAGAAAATCAAATTATCTATACATGAAGCAGCTATGAATTCCGCCAGAATATTATAATCTATGCCCCTGTCAAACCCACCAAGAATAATTGTATTCACATTTTTTAAAGCTTTCACAGCTTCAATAGTTGCTTCAGGAATGGTAGCAATAGAGTCATTGTAATAATGAATGCCGCTAAATTCACCTACATATTCAAGGCGGTGTTCTAATCCTTTAAAGGTGGTAACACCTTCTTTGATTATTTCATCCGGAACATTCAATATCTTAGATGCACAAATTGCTGCTAAAATATTCCGTTTATTATGTTCACCCTTCAGGTATATTTCACTTTTAAAATCCATAATACTGTAAGTATCCTTTCCATTTGAAAAGAATAGAGTATCTTTTTCAATCCAGCAACCAATAGACTGTTCTTTAGAAAGAGATAAGCCATAATAGTTTCGTTCTAATTTATTTGTAGAAATTAGATCTAAAATGAGTTTATCATCTGCATTAAAAATAAAATTATCAGAAGGTTCTTGATAACGAGTTATATTAAACTTTGAGAGTTGATAATCTGCATAAGACTTGTAATAATCCAGATGTTCCTGAAAATAATTAAGTAAAATGGCAATATGTGGTCCTTTCGAAATATACTCTAGTTGATGAGAAGATAATTCGAAAACAATTTTCGTATTCTTATCAATTTCAGCTATCATATCAAATGGAGGGATACCAATATTCCCAACCAATACAACATTGTTATCATTTAACTTAAGGATGTGATAGATCAGGCTTGATGTGGTACTTTTCCCCTTAGTTCCGGTGATTCCGACAACCTGAGAAGAATAGAAATCAAGAAATAAATCTGTCTGAGAAGTAAAATTATTTCTGCTAAATGAAATATCTTTTAATGAAATACCCGGAGTTTTAAATATTAAATCATAATCATTAATTGAGGACAGATAATCATCGCCAGTTAATAATACGATTTTATCATCCCTGATCTTTTCCTTAACCTGGTTTGATTTATCTGCAATATGGATTAGTAATTCAGGAAAGTTCTTCCTTAAAAACCTGTATGTTGATTCCCCTTCCCTTCCAAATCCAAGAATCAGTATAGATTTTCCTTCTATCTTTTTTCTAATAAAATCAAGCATAAAGCTTATCCTTTATAACTTTAATAAATCTTTCCTCAAGATAATGTTCAGTATTAAATTCATTCAAGAATTCATTAATACCGCTCCCGCTATAAGAGTTATAAGAAGCTAGGTTTTTATAATAACCCAAAAGGAAAGGCAATTCTCCTGTTATTTTATTTATTGTTTGGCACAAGGCAACATTAACTTCACTAATTGTACCAACACATTCAAATGGTTTGGTTTCTGCAATTCCAATCAACTGGTTAAATTCATGCAATAAGTTTTTATCATCAAAAATGTCCTTACCAAAAGTGCTTATCATAATTTCTCTTTCAATAAAAGGAGAAAGAATAATATAAGTAAACAGACATTTGGAACACTTACCGCACCAGCAATCATTCTTACTGCCAACATTGCAACTCCTGAAAACGGGAAAATATTTAGGATACTTTGAGAACAAACTTGCAATTTCCAACTCACTCAAAGGCCTAAGGAAGCTGAAATAATTTACTTCTTCAATAATATACTTTTTATAATACTCTCGAAAATCTTTTTCAAATTCAAATGATTTTGAATATTGATGATTTACCGACATACCTTGGACTGTTGATTCATTTGCGCTGGATTCATTTGAAAGCGCAATATGTTTCTTCCCTGTAAGTATAGAACTTAATAGCGAAATAAAGGCAAGCAAAGCAGAAAAAGGAGTATGTCCGTTAAGGAAGCCAGCATCATTCATTTTTAAAAGAACAGGGTCAATAGAACGCTGAATCTCTAATACTCTCTCATTTTGATATCCAGCAGTAATAGCAGTATCTGTGCAAGCTTTGCGCGGATTCAGAATCAATAAGATATTATCTTTAAATTCAGACAGAAGTTCTATAGTAACAGTAGAATCCTTTCCACCGCCAACAGGGATGATTATGGAATCCTCAAGCTTAACATCTGCTTTTTCAGGAATATCATCAGTTTCAGAAATGATCTCAACAAAATCATCAATATTGGTTTGAATGGAATTCAAATAAAAGAACTCACCAAGACCATTAAAATATAGGTTCTTCCACCATAGTTTCTGCTCTTCATTTAATTTGAAGGGTTTTACTACAATCTGTTTTGGACAAGCAGCCTTCCAATAACTAAGCAATTCAACCATACCGATATGAAAAACAATATTCTTAAGGTTAATATCAGTAATGTTTTCTGATTTGATAATCTGCTTTAGTGGAATTTGAATAGAAGGACGAAAAAAATATTTATTATCCAGGTTGAAATTGTATGAAATTTGCAACTTGTCAGAATCCTTCTTAATCTCATAACAATCGAACGTAAACTTTTTAAATTGTTTTCGAAGCTTTAAAAACTTATTATAGTTATCATTCTTATCCATTATTCAAACTGGTATTATTTTTGGATGTAGTGAAACACTGAATTCTATATCAAAAGTACTAATTTGTTGAAAAAATCAATTCTTTATTTTATAAAAATACCTAATTTTATAAAAGTTTTTAATTGAATGAATCCTGCAGACATAAAACCGGCACAAGGAACCTTGTTGATTTCAGAACCTTTCCTGAGAGATTATTATTTCAGACGCTCGGTTATTTTACTTGCTGATCATGATGAAACAGGCTCTTTTGGTTTAATTCTGAATAAACCACTTGATGTAAAACTTAATGAGATAGCTAAAGACTTCCCTGAATTCGATACTAATTTATATATCGGTGGGCCTGTTAATACAGATAGTTTGTTTGTTATTCACACTCTGGGTAATAAGATTAAAAACAGTGCCAAAATAATTCCGGGAATATACTGGGGTGGCGATACAGATATGATCAAATCAATGATCGAAGATCACACCATTACTAATGAAAATATAAGGTTTTATATAGGATATTCTGGTTGGGAAGCCAAGCAACTCGACAGGGAATTAAAAGAACATTCATGGGTTTTAACTAAATCAAAATCCGATAAACTCCTTTTCGAGCAACCTGAGAATATGTGGAAGAACTTACTGAAATCAATGGGAAATGAATATGCTACGTGGGTAAACTATCCTATAGATCCCGCAATGAATTAATTTCTCCAATATATATTACTTTATTGAAATAACTGAGACAGTTGCTGAATAAAAAGCAATGCAAGCTGAGGTTTTAAAAGTATTGTAAATACTACTCCAAATAAAGCGCCCCAAAAGTGAGCATCATGGCCAATATTATCAGTTGCTCTTTTAGCCATGTACGCAGAATATACAAGGTACAATATTCCGAACAGAACAGCCGGTATTGGTACAGGTATTAGAAACAACATCAATTTTGAGGTAGGATAAAATATAATACTTGAAAAGACAACTGCTGAAACTGCCCCTGAAGCTCCAACCGCATTGTACCATATATCATGTTTATGCTTCTCAAAGGCTGGAACAACTGATAAAATAATTCCTCCAACATAAAGAATAATGAAGTAAACATTTCCTTTAACCCCGAAATAAAAGGACATAGCAGAAACAACAATGCTTCCAAAGGAATTAAAGACAAACATATTAATAAGTAAGTGAGGCCAATCAGCATGTAATAAGCCATATGAAACGAAGCGATACCATTGCTTCCTGTTTAAAACAATATATGGATTGAAGCGCAAATTGGAAAATAATTCCGAATTACCAAACGCAGGAATTGATACGGCAGCAGTAATAATAATTATTATCCAGGTTATTATCATGTAATGATTATTGAGGTTAAGGCAAACTTTAAAATTACTATTAATGCTTTCTGAATGTGAGCTGAACGGTTGCACTTATGCCTAACGTACTTTCAATTATATCAACCAAAAAGAAAAAGGGAAGAGTGAAAATAAAAAATAGTTTCTGGAAAAAAATATTCAACGCACCACATTCAGGACAATAAGAATGATTTCCTTTTAATCTTTCATACAAAATTTCTCTTTTCTTATAAAAACAGTTAAGTATGCTTTGCACCCAGCCATAAGGATTTTGTTCAAAAGAGAACCATCGTTTATTAATTAATCGGAAACCGTCATTCTCCATTATCCTAATAAAATCATCAACTGCAAAAAATGATAGATGACGGGGTGGATCCAAATGATACCACTTACCTTTAAATAGCCTTGATTGTAAACTGGTAATATTTGGAAAAGAAAGCACAAATAGTCCTTCTCTTTTAAGATTATTTTTAAGAATATTCAATACTGATCTTGGGTTCTCAACATGCTCTATGACATGATACATTGTAATAGCATCAAAAAAATCAGAAGGGTAATCATTCTCCTGAAGTATACCAATCTTTAAATTTACCTCTTTAACATCCGTAGCTCTTTGTGCAGACTTTCCTTCAATTTCATGTCCGTAAAGTGTATACTTACCAAGCCTTGAAAGATATTGAAGAAATTGTCCATTACCACAACCATAATCTAAAACTGTACTATTCGATGGAATACGGGATGCAATATATTTAGCTTTCTTATTACGATAATGATCGATAAATTTTTCAACGGAAACACCGAATTTCCTCTTTCCTTCTCCATAATATGAAGTATCGTAAGCAAGCTTTAGCTGCTCTTTGGTAGGTTCTGGAGTAAGAAAATAGAGATGACAGGAATTACATTTATTCAATTTCCATTCATTATCCCTTATATCCTGTGCAGAATATAATTCACGATTATCTTTGCTGCCACAAAACCTGCAGGGATACTTACTTATCACTATTATCTCAATTTGTAAATTTTGAATTTAGCAATTCCTGTGCGCTGCAAGAAATGACAAAACGATGTCTTTAGAACACCTAATCCATACGTTGTGCTTCGCCTGAAATTAATAGATGAACTTTCGGCGAAATATTTAGTAGGACAAGTAACTTCAGCAATATTAAACCCCGCATAAACTATTTGCGAGAGCATTTGGTTATCAAAAATAAAATCATCTGAATTAATTTGATAATTGATCCTCTCTAACACTTCTTTGGAGAAGGCCCTGTAACCGGTATGATATTCAGATATTTTTTCGTTGATTAAAACGTTTTGGGTAAAAGTAAGAAAGCGGTTAAATATATACTTATACAAAGGCATACCACCTTTTAATGCACCTTTGCCTAAAATACGCGAACCAAGTACAACAGGGTAAAGTTCATTTGCTATGATATAAGCCATAGAAGGTATAAGTTTGGGTGTATATTGATAATCTGGGTGAAGCATAATGACTATATCAGCGCCCAATTCCAATGCAGTATTATAACATGTTTTTTGGTTACCTCCATAACCTTTGTTTTTCTCGTGAACCATAATATGTTTAATACCGATACGCTTAGCAACTTCTACAGTATTATCAATACTAGCATCATCAACCACAATAACATCGTCAACAATGTCGAGAGGGATTTCCCTGTATGTATCTTCAAGTGTTTTCGCTGCATTATATGCAGGAAGTACAACTATTATTTTCTTATTGTTTAACATGTAAAGTTTCAGCAAGCATGAAATTAATGAGCAAATCTATAAAATTCATTTGAATTAGGGATTGGAATATTTTAATTAGAACACTGATCAAACTGACTAGACTGATTATCGCTTATTAAATCAGTATATCTGTGTTCCACACAGACAAACAAAATCAAACTACTGTAGTTACTCTCTTTTATTTCCCTGCCAAAGCCTTTAGTTTAAAGAAATACTCTTTATTAAGCGCATAGCGAAGGTCGCCGGCAGAACAATAATCTTTAAAAGCAAGGTCATACCTCTTCTGCTCATAATAAACGGTGGAACGGTTAATAAAAGTGGGCGCATCCTTGGGATTTTTCTGCAAAGCAATTGTATAATCCTCAAGAGCTTTATCAAGCATTTTAAGATTATATTCAGCCAACCCACGCCATGAATAAGCATCAAACTGATCTGGCTTCAACCTTATTGATTCATCAAGGTCTTTAATGGCAGCATTATAATCTTTTCTCTGGCAAAATATAAAACTGCGCCATAAATACGCATTATCGCTGTTAGGTGACATTTCAAGGCATTTATTGAAATCAGCAAAAGCGCTATCGTACTTAGCAAGGTTGTAATAAGCAGTGCCACGCCACAGATACGCCTTGGAATCGTCGTGAACATGCAATAGATAATTATTATAGTCTGGAAGAGATAGTCTGAACTTCTTAACAGTGCTGTAAGTGTTCGCCCTGCCAATCAAAGCGTCAGTATTATCGCTTTTAAGCTTTAAAGCCCTTGTAAAATCCTTTATTGCAAGAGCAAGATGCAGTGAATCGGATTTGCTGTCGCCATAAAAATTATAATAAAGCACACCCCTGTTGCTGTATGCTCGGTGGAATGTTGAATCAAGTGAAATACACTTGGTATAATCTGCCTCAGCTTTATCGTACTTCTTCAGAAAGTTAAAATATAGATAACCCCTGTTGTTATATGCAAAAGGTAGATTGGGATATTTTTTTATCAGATCAGTAAAAAGTACTTCACCGTCCTTCCAATCCTTAATACGCTGGAATGAAAGGAAAGAAAGGACAAGCGTTCCTGCAATAAGCACGGATGGATATACGTATTTAATGGCTTTGGCAATCTTCGTTTTACTCTCTTGTGAAAATACATATCCCTTACCAATTATCATGAAAAGACCTATATAAGGAATATATGAATAACGCTCAGCAAGAAGGGCACCACCTACAGGCAATAATTGCAAAACAAGCATAATGGTGAAAAGGAAGAATAAAGCGCCAAATATAATATCCCTTGAAAATTTCCTGGAATAATAAATAAGGAAAGCAAGCCCCAGTATAATAAAGGGAGCCACATAAAACATAAAAGGCAGGTGACCATTTATCCTGTCGGGATAAGGATACATACAAACAAGATCTATTGGGACAAAAATTTTGAGCAAATACATCATAGTAGCATAACCTGCAAGCATCGGACGTTCCCAGAATGCAAACAAAGGATTGAGGTCTTGTATTGCACCTGCAGATTTCTGCGATAAGATGGCAGCAATTCCGATTGCAAAAGACATAGCAAAATGAGGGATCTTCTCGATAAGTATCTTCCACTCCCACTTTCTCTGCATATACCAGTCGAGGAGAAGAAGCACCAGTGGCAAAGGTGTTGCTGCAGATTTGGACAAAAGGGAAAACATGAAAGCAAACACCGAAACAAGATAAAATTTGGTCTTTCCCTCTTTATAAGTGCGATAATTATAATAACTAATAACTGAAATGAGGAAGAAGAAAGTGTACATCACATCCTTCAATTCGGAAATCCATGCCACAGATTCCACATGCATAGGATGTATGCCGAACAGCGCTGCAGCAATAAATGCTATTTCGGGCTTCTTGGTTATTTTTTTAAGGAAAATAAATACAAGCAGCACATTCAACAAATGAAAAACAAGGTTAATGAAGTGGTATGGCGCTGCATCGGCTTTAAATATGCTATATTCCACTCCATAAACCAAAGTGGTTAACGGATGCCAGTTGCCTTTATAAAACTCTGAAAAAATTCTTGAAATATCGTGCGAAGTAAGATGGTATATATTGCTTGCTGAAAGCGAAGATGTGGCATCGTGCTCGGTAACATAGCCACCGTCGTCCCAGTTCTTTATCCAGCCATTACCTATGGACATGCTATAAACGATGGCTGTTAAAGCAATGGCGATAATAATAAAAATGGTATTCCTGTTATTACGCTTTTTAGCTGCAATATCCTGTTTAGGCTTTGTAACAACAGCCTGTCTGTCCGATTGGCGGGGAATAGCTTTCTTAGGGTTATTATACTTTTGTTTACTCATTCAATTTTAAACGCTGTTTGCAGATTGAGGTAACAATATTACAAAAATATTTTATTATTGTTAACAAAAAGGGCAACGCTTTTGCGATGCCCTTTTTAGTGAATTAGTAAATTAGGATTTTAGGAAATAGGTTATTGAGTTATTAGGTTATTAGCTTTCCTATTTTACTCTTTCACTCTCCCCTAATTTACTCTTTTATGAACTTCTTTACCGTATAGTTGGGAGTTATGAGTTCGGAGTTGGGAGTTCGGAGTCGGGAGTTTATTGTTTTACTCCAAACTCCGTACTCCTGACTCACTACTCTTTTACAAACTTTTTAACCACCACCCCTTTTTCTGTTGTTGCTCTGATAAAATACACACCATTTGTATAATTACTGCAATCAATAATCTTAGATATAGTAGTATAAAGCAGTCTTCCGGTAATATCAGTAATATCTATTTCCTTAATTTGTAAAGATGTTTGTATTTGTAAATTATCGGTTACAGGATTGGGATATATCACTATAATGTTTGCATTATTATTTATTTCATCAATTCCTGTTATTTGAGATAACGGACGTACCCAGACACCAACATTCTCAGTTCCTGCGTAAATAGTATCCCCTTTTATGATTAATGACAAGATTGGATAAACTATGGTAAAACCTGTATTCCAGGCAGACCAATTGCTTCCATTATTTGTTGATAAAAATACACCATTACCAGCAGACCCTGCAAAAATAGTATCTCCTTTTATGATTAATGATAATACACTTGTACTGGCAGGCAACCCATTATTTATTGCAGTCCAATGGCTTCCATTGTCTGATGTTAAATAGACACCGTTTGAAGTTCCGGCAAAAATATTGCTTCCGCTTATTGCTAATGAAGATATATTATGAGTTAATGTCATACCTCCACTCGCAGCAGTCCAAAGACCACCATTGCTTGTAGATAAAAATACACCCGCCCCCATTGTTCCGGCAAAAATATTAGTATCGCTTATTGCTAATGCATAAACAAAATGATTCGAGGGTAAACCTGTATTCACCGAATCCCAGCTGATACCATTGTTTGAAGACATGAACACTTCTCCATAAGCACCACTATTCTTACTTCCACCTTCAAAAATGGTATCACCTTTTATAGCTAATGCATTAATCGTATTATTTGTTAAGCCTGAATCCATTGCTGTCCAAAGCCCTCCATTGTTTGAAGACAAATAAACACCATTATTTTCAGTACCGGCAAAAATATTATTCCCATTTATGGCTAATGCAGTAATCCAATTACCTGTTATGGGCAATCCGTTATTTACCGTAGCCCAACTGGTACCATTGTTTGAAGATAAATATACACCATTACTATGCGTACCCGCAAAAATGTTGTTCCCGCTTACTGCAAAACAGTTTATTGCACCACTATTAAGGCTTGTTTGCTTCCATTGCGCAAAAACAGTTGAAATGGAAAAGGAAAAAGCAAAAAGAGCAAAGAGAAATATTTGGTTTTTCATATCTTTAATTTGTTATTGGTTATTTTGCTAATTGAAGTTTATACTTTTTTAAACTTATTTTACTACCACCATCTTTTTGCCTTCGCTACTTTGTGATGTAGTTTGCAGTTGATAATAATAAGTACCTGCAGCTATTTCCTTAGTAGAAATAAGCAAAGTATTAAATGTTCTATCCACTTTAAAGCGTTTTACCTCGTTGCCTTGCAGGTTATAAAAAACTATCTCGCCTTCATTTACGCCCGTCGGTAAGGTATAATCTATTTTAGTACTGCCATTGTTTGGGTTTGGGTAAGCATTTGAAATGCCATTTTGCTTTGTAGAGGCATAGGAACTAATATCATTCACATCACAACATGAAGGTAATCTGCCAGGCAAGTCAAATACTTTTGCATTTCCATTTCTGCAACTGAGAATCAATTTTGTACCTTCAGGTGTATTATAAATTGGCAATTGCTGTTGTTCAAAATTAGCCCTTATAGCAGGAGCAGAAGTATCTGAAAAAACCAACGCAGCATCCTCATTATATATATCTGTTATATACTGCAAATTATGAGTAGTATCACTATACGCATAACAATACATAAAATCTATTTTTGAATCGATACTAAATAAATTCTGAGAT
Organism: uncultured Bacteroidota bacterium; assembly: GCA_963831005.1. Taxonomy (GTDB): domain Bacteria; phylum Bacteroidota; class Bacteroidia; order Bacteroidales; family CG2-30-32-10; genus CAWHOW01. The sequence continues at coordinate 2,939 of CAWHOW010000007.1, read as the reverse complement.
ATATAAAGTATATTACCAACCTCATTAGTCCCATTACTAACATCCCAATGAACATTTGCAAGAGATATGTTTTTTACTAAGGCATTACTCATATCATAGATACTAATAATTCTTCCGCATCTATTTATTTTTACATATTGATAACCCGATACTGCAAAATTAATTAACATTAACTGGCTTTCTTCAGCGATACAGCTGACACCGCCAATAGTACTTGCGCTGTCAAAGGTGTTTTCTAAAGTTATCTGCGCCCTTACATTTATTACAAATGAGAATAAAATTAAAATGAGATATTTTTTCATATAAAAAAATGATTAATTGTTATTACAAAGATAAGAGTTTTATTGAAATTAAACAAAACCCTGCATAAATATTATGCAGGGTTTTAGCATAATTCAGTATGCTATTCTTTTAGCATTTTCTTTGTATCTACTACTTTCCCATTCACAATAAGCGAATATGAATAAACGCCAGCAGCAAGATTTGTTGCAGATACATTCAATTGCCCCATTCCATTTTCTGCTACTTTGTATATTTTAATTTGGTTTCCATAGTTATCGTAGAAAACAATTTGAGCATCCATATTATCAGGAATAAAATATTTTATAGTTGTACCCTCACCAAATGGGTTAGGTGCATTTTGATAAAGAACAGCATTATTGGCAAGTTCAATATTATGAATGTTTGTAGAATTACCCTGTTCGTTGCTATTATTTTGCATGGTTTTTTGTATTGAGCCCGTTACACAACAATTTTGCAAAACCGTAAGCAAACTATCAGTGGTTTTTGAATGAATCGCCATACTATCTACTATATGAGAAAGATCTTGCACGGCTTGTATTAGAGGTACTACAATTTCTGCATAATTCAAACGATAGATATCCGAACTATTGGTGGGTCTGTGTACTATTGAAGAAGTAAAGCCAACAGCATTGGCTGCAGAATCAACTCCCTGTGCAATTAAACCAGAATGAACTTTTGCTGTTGAAAGTGCAAAGTTCATTCCTGCTTGATGCCTGATTTTTAAACTATCTGGATAGCTTTGAATTTCATAATCATCAAGAGCTTTTGTATCCAACTGGTAAGTTACAGGGTGAAGCTTTTTTATAAATTCCAGACCTTTTACATTTTGTTTTATATTAAATTTAAAATCGACCATCACTACTTGTCCATGAACCATAAGTACTTGTAACTTCTGTGCCGGTGCACCCAAGTTGTATATCCCAAGGAGCAGTAGCATTCGCACCATAACCAATAGCTGTAGAATAAGAATTACCAGCAGTAACCCATGCCCCACAACCTAAGGCCGTATTGTTGTTATCGGAGACAGTGGCTACAAGAGCTTCGTAACCGTCGGCAGTATTTTGTGATCCAGTTGTATTTTGTAAAAAAGCGCTTGAACCCCATGTGCAGCATCGTAACTCCCACTTGTGTTGGAATAAAGCGCTGTATTACCGAAATCGGTAGAGTACAAAGTTGTTTGTGCCGCTGCAAACATGCTAAAAAAGGCTAGCAAAGCTAATGTTGTAAATGTTTTTTTCATAATTTCTCCTTTTTTAAAGTTAAACATTAAGAGGGGTTCTAATAATTATGAAATTCGTCATTGCGAAGGAGGAACGACTGAAGCAATCTCATTGATTTTTAGATTGCTTCACTACGTTCGCAATGACGTGCTTTGAATTTTTAGAAGTCCCCTTAATTTATTTTCAAAAAAACAAAAGCGAATAGTGAAAAACAGCCAAAATTTCACTATTCACCCTGCACTTCTTTACTATTTAGCCAATATTTTCACTATCTGGCTCCAGTTGCCTTCGCCCTGTATGCCTGTTTTGGCTTTTAAAGGCAGCACAGGTTTTACACGGAAATAATACATTACCCCCGGCGTAAAGCCTTCCAGTGGGTTCCTTGTTTCGAGGGTAACCCTCCTGGTACAATCTTTAAAGTTAATACCATCCGTACTTTCACCCCACTCGTAAGCGGCATGATGCCCAACCGAAAGCGCAATAAGTATAAGAGCGCCGCTCACTTCTCCATACTTCACCGAAATATCGGGCTTTACAGGTATAGTATGTCCTTTAATATACATACCGGCTCCTTCAACCATAGCTATTCCATTGGTAAAATTTGCAGGCTTGTTAACATCCGATTGAATCATAGCCCTTATCAGTTCAACCTCGTTATACACTAAATCTTTCTGCTCGTTGGCAATAGCAGCCGACCCTTTAACACGTGTAAGCGCCTTGCTGTGATCGCCCATAAGGGTGTTAATGTCCGTTTGAAACTGAGTCAGAAGCGTCTGCACATCGGGGAAATTTAAATTTCCAAGCAGCACATCGTGAACATTCTGTGAATTTGTAAGGAATTCGGGTGTGGGGGTAGCTTTATCGTACCCTAACACCACTTCATGTTTTTTAATAGGAGTAGTCATAAAAATTAAATTTTAGTTAATAAATATGTGGATTTAATCAGGCTGTTAAAAATGATATTATATTGATTATAAGTTACCGGCTTTTTGCGAATTGGCACAACCGGCAAGCCGGAAGTAACAATTGCCACGGAAGGAGTTACTATTCCCTCGAAAGAAGTTACTATTTTCCCGGAAGAAGTTACTATTCCCTCGAAAGAAGTTACTATTTTCCCGGAAGAAGTTACTATTCCCTCGAAAGAAGTTACTATTTTCCCGGAAGAAGTTACTATTCTCTCGGAAGAAGTTACTATTTTCCCGGAAGAAGTTACTATTCCCTCGAAAGAAGTTACTATTCTCCCGGAAGAAGTTACTATTCCCTCGAAAGAAGTTACTATTCCCTCGAAAGAAGTAACTATTTTCCCGGAAGAAGTTACTATTCTCTCGGAAGAAGTAACTATTCTCCCGGAAGGAATTACTTCTTTCGCGGAAGGAGTAATAATTGGCTCGAAAGAAGACACAATACTCGCATTAT
>CAWHOW010000006.1:0-16310 GCA_963831005.1 uncultured Bacteroidota bacterium | reverse complement strand
GCGCTTTCTCGTCTGGGCGGGCTGACGAGCTTCCTCGTGCTCGGCGGCGTGTTCCTCTGCGTGACCGGCGCCGAGGCGCTCTATGCCGACATGGGCCATTTCGGGCCGGTCCCGATCCGGCTCGCCTGGAACGGGGTCGTGCTGCCGAGCCTCTTGCTCAATTACGCCGGCCAGGCCGCGCTGGTGCTGGAGGGCGCGCCGACCGACGCAACATCTTCTACCGGCTGTGCCCGGCCCCGCTGATGGTCCCGCTGATCGTGCTCGCGACCGTCGCCACCATCATCGCGAGCCAGTCGATCATCACCGGCGCCTTCTCGATGACCCGGCAGGCGATCCAGCTCGGCTGGATGCCGCGCCTGACGATCAAGCAGACCTCCTCCGAGGGCTACGGCCAGATCTATGTCGGGGCGGTGAACTGGCTGCTGATGCTGGTGACGCTCGGCCTCACCCTGGGCTTCGGCAAGTCGGACAATCTCGCCGCCGCCTATGGCATCGCGGTCTCGCTGACCATGCTGATGACCTCGGTGCTGCTGTTCATCGCGATGCGCGAGATCTGGGGCTGGGGCCTGCCGGCGGCGGGCGCGGTCGCCGGCGCCTTCCTCGTCGTCGACGGCGCCTTCTTCGCCGCCAACATGGCCAAGGTGATCGACGGCGGCTATGTGCCGCTGCTGCTCGCGACGGCGGTCTATGCGGTGATGTGGATTTGGCATCGCGGCGCCCGGCTGGTCCACGACCGCATCCAGGAGGTGGCCACGCCGCTCGAGCCGCTGCTCGAAAAGCTCGCGGCGGGCGCGATTCCGCGGGTGCCGGGATCGGCGGTCTTCTTCACCCGCGCCGCGACCGGCGCGCCGCCGGTGATGGTCTGGCATCTCCGGCAGAACCGCGCGCTGCACGAATTCGTGCTGATCGCCCGGCTGAACTTCACCTCGACGCCGCGCGTCGCGGAGGCGGAGCGGATGACGCTGACCCAGGTCGGGCCGAAATTCTGGCGCGCCGACGTCCGTTACGGCTTCATGGAGACGCCCGACATTCCGCATCTGATCGGCGAGGCCAGAGGCCTCGGCTGCGGCATCGATCTGGCCGACGTCACCTATTACGTCGGTCACGAGACGATCGTCGCGCGCGAGGCGGATCGCGGCCTGACCCGGCTCGAGACCGCGACTTTCGGCGTGATGTTCCGCAACGCCGCCCGTCTCAGCGACTTCCTCAAGCTGCCCAGCGACCAGATCGTCGAGATCGGCCGGCAGATCGCGATCTGACCGGCCCGCGGCTCAGGCGCTCGCGCGCCGCCCCGCCTCCCAGCCGATGATCGCCTGCTTGCGCGCGAGGCCCCAGTGGTAGCCGGTGAGCGCGCCCGAACGGCCGAGCACGCGATGACAGGGGACGACGAAGGAGATCGGATTGCGCCCGACGGCGGCCCCGACCGCGCGCGCCGCCTTCGGCTTGCCGATCCGCCGGGCGATGTCGGAATAGGTCGTCGCGCAGCCGAGCGGCACGCCGAGCAGCGTCTCCCAGACCCTGACCTCGAAGTCGCTGCCGATCATCACCACCCGGAGCGGCGTCTCCGGACGCCACTGGCCGGGATCGAAGGCGCGCGCGGCGAGCGGCGCGGTCGCCTCCGCGTCGGGCGCCAGCGCGGCGCGCGGCCAGCGCCGCTGCATGTCGGCGAGCGCGGCGGCGCGGTTCCCGTCGTCGACGAAGCCGAGTCCGGCGAGGCCGCGCGGCGCGGCGACGACGATCGCCTCGCCGAAGGGCGAGGGGTGGAAGCCATAGGCGAGCCGCAGGCCGTCGCGCCGGTAGTCGCCGGGCGTCATCGCATCATGGGTGACGAAGAGGTCGTGCAGCCGGCCGGGCCCGGACAGGCCGACGTCATAGGCGGCGTCGAGCACGCTCGAGGACCTCGCGCAAAAGCTCGCGCGCGCGCTCGACGGTGATCGCCTGCAGGAACGCCTTGGGCGTCAGCCCCGCCCAGCGCTTGAACAGATGCTGGAAATGCGAGGCGGAGAGTCCGACATGATCGGCGACCGCCTCGACCGAGGGCTGGTCGCGCCAGCGGGTGGCGATGAATTCGATGGCGCGCCTGATCGCGGGATAATCGCCGGAATCGGCGAGGGACAACGGCAGGGGCGCGGCCGGAACGGCTGCGGCGAGGTCGAGCATGGCGGGCTCCTTCGGTGGCATGGCGCGACGATGCCACGCGGCCGAGGACCGGCGCCACCCGAAAACGATGGCGGGCGGCGTCCCGCCCTCGATCGTGTCGGGCCGGACCGGCCCGGGGATCGCCGAGGCGTCGGCGGGCCCGACGACGCGGGGTTCGGCCGTCGGCCGGGAGTTCGGCCCCGGGCGTCGGGCCGCTTCGGCCGTCGGTCGCCACCGCCGGTCCTGACGGAGGACAGGCGCGCGCCCGGCCGTGGCGGCGGCCTGCGATTCTGATCCACCGCATTCGGCCTGCTCTGGAGATCGTTTATTCTCTTTTACAGAATTTTTTCTTGACTCCGGTCCCTCCCTTGGTCCAGAATGACCGTGGATCGACGGCCGAACCCGGCCGGCCGGAGCGAAGGAGATCGACGAGAGATTGACGGAGGCGATCGGGTCCATCGGCCTCCACAGATTTTCGTTCGCGCGCAAGGCCTTGAAATCACACGAATCGGGGAAATAAAAATTTTCATGGATTTTCGGACGTCCCCGGCGCGCCCGGGCCGGGGGCGCTTGGTCGCCTGGGCGGCGGCTCTGGCCGCGGGCCGACCGGCCTCGGCCGACGGCGCCGCGCTCGCGCGCGACGCCAGCGATCCGATGGCGCGGCGCAACGCGATCCCCTGGGCTCGCGGAGACGCCTCGGCTTCAGAAATTCTCCCCTCGTATGGCCGCGAGCACGGCGTCCGTCACCGCTCGCGTCGTCGCGTTCCCCCCGAGGTCGGGCGTGTGCAAGGCGGGATCGGCGGTGACGCGTTCGATCGCGCGCATCAGGCGGTCGGCGGCGCGCTGTTCGCCGAGATGGGCGAGCATCAGCGAGCCGGTCCAGAAGCTGCCGACCGGATTGGCGATCCCCTTGCCGGCGATGTCGAAGGCCGAGCCGTGGATCGGCTCGAACATCGAGGGAAACGTCCGCTCGGGATTGAGGTTGGCGGTCGCGGCGATGCCGAGCGAGCCGGCGAGCGCGGCGGCGAGATCGGACAGGATATCGGCGTGCAGGTTGGTCGCCACGATCGTGTCGAGCGTCGCCGGCTTCAGCGTCATCCGCATCGTCATCGCGTCGACCAGCATCTTGTCCCATGCGACCTCGGGGAATTCGCGCGCGACCTCGGCCCCGATCTCGTCCCACATCACCATCGCGTGGCGCTGCGCATTCGACTTGGTGACCATCGTCAGCTGCTTGCGCGGGCGCGAGCGCGCGAGCCCGAACGCGAAGCGGAAGATTCGCTCGACCCCGGCGCGGGTCATCACCGAAACGTCCGTGGCGACCTCCGCCTGGCAGACCGCGGTGGACCCGCCCGCCGACCCCGGCATATTCGCCTTCCGAATTCTCGCGCACGATCACCCAGTCGAGCTCGGGGCCGGAGACATGGCGCAGCGGGCTGATGATGCCCGGCAGCACGCGGGTCGGGCGGACATTGGCGTATTGGTCACTGGTTTTTATTTGCACATCAATTTTTACGGCAAGGCATTATATAGTCAAATTACCATAAATGCCACAATTACTCCTGCCCAGCTTGTGCAGAATGTTTTAGTTTAGGGAGGCTTATCAATAAGTAATATAACTTTTAGCGGTACTACCGGAAGCCAATGGCAATTCATCACAGATAGGGTCATTTACCAATTCCAGTCCTGCTTATTTCGGGTTGACATTAGGAATTATTCTATCATCTGGATATGTTAAGCATATAGCAGCTCCGGGAAACTCAACCGGTAACATGAGTGATCGACAGGCGCAGCAGGTAATGCAGATCTTTCTTATCTTAATTCATTATTAACAGGTGTAACAGCATCAACTTTTGATGCCGGTGTTTTAAATTCGATTTTATTCGGCATATAATACAGTATCTTTTAATTATGTTTTTGGTTCAGAAAATACCCTGATTATGTATGCTCCCAATTTGATGATGCTTTTGGTTTCTTTTTAAGCGAACCGGGAATTACGGGTCCTTATTCAAATAACAGCATTAATATTGCGCTTGTTCCCGGTAGTTCTCCTCCTCTTCCTGTTGCAGTGAATACTATTAACAGCGGGACAACGGGAAGTGCGGGAATAATAGGTAGGTGGCTCCATTGGCTTATTCTTCTTTATATGTAGATCATGTTTCTGATCCAGACATTGTTTTTGGAGGCATGACAAAAGTGCTGACAGCTACTCATAGTGTCATACCTTGCCAGATATATCATATTAAAATTGCTGTTTGTGATATAGGAGATGGACTGTTAGATTCAAGCGTACTTCTGGGAGCAAAAACCGTTTTAGTGCAGGTGGTGTTGCCGTTCGTTTCTGCCTATTCCAACTCTTCACTCGGCAACAATGCTATTAAAGGCTGTTCAAATGGTATTGTTTTTTTTACCTTGCCTTCTCCTGCCACTTCTGCGGATACTGTTAATTATACCATTGGAGGTACTGCAACAAATGGTGTTGATTATGTAGCTATTTCGAACAGTATTATAATCCAGCAGGGGCAGGATACCGCATCTGTTGTAATTCGCCCCATCAGCAATACCTCATCAGGAACAGTAATCATAGGCATAACCACAAGTTGTAATACAACATACGATACAATTAACATCATTCCGTATGTTCCCATGTCGCTAGTAACGTCAGGAGCTACAACAGTTTACCCGGGCGGGCCTGCAACAATAGGTGTTACCAACAGTGGCGGAATTAACCCATATACATATACCTGGAGTGATGGATTAGGGTCTGGCACTTCCTATAATGTTACACCTACCACCACTACAACTTATATTGTAACTGCCACGGATAATTGTCAGCAATCGGTAACCAATAGCGTTGTGGTAACTGTGGCAAATAATCTTCCCGTAACTGTTACTCCTGCTAACCCTGCTATTTGCCAGGGAAGTAATGTTGTACTTACTGCTTCCGGTGGAGCTATAAACTATACATGGTCGACTTCCGCAGGGCTTTCCGATACCACTGGTTCGGTTGTAACGGCAAGCCCGTCTAGTTCTCAGATATATACAGTTACCGGCACTTCCGGTGGTTGTAGTGGTGTGACTACCGTAACCGTTACAGTAAATCCGGACCCGATAATTTCTGTCACCGCATCTGCGGATCCAATTTGTGAAAGCACTTCAACTACCCTGACAGCGGGAGGCGGAACCGTTTATTCATGGAGCGGGGGCTGGGGTACATCTAGTTCTGTAATTGTAGCTCCTGCCGGTGTAACAACTTACACGGTTACAGGTACTGATATGAACGGATGTATCGGGACAGCCATTGTGACCATTACGGTTAATCCCAATCCAAGGCTTAACATTTCATCATCATCTAATTCAATTTGTCCGGGGGATTTCAGCCACACTGACTGCCACTGGTGCAGCGACATATTCATGGAGCAACGGTTTAGGCAATGCAGATCCTGTAACAGTTTCTCCGACTTCTACAACCACTTACTCAATTACAGGAACAAATATTACGGGATGCCTCAATACTACAAGTGCCACCATAACGGTAAATCCACTTCCTGATGCACAGATATCTTCATTAAGACAGGCCACATGCGGCCTGAATAACGGCAATGCAACTGCTACAGGAGGGGTTTCTTATGCATGGAGCAACGGGCAATCAACAGCAGCTATTACAGGTCTTGCGCCTGGTGCATATAGCGTTACCGTTACAAATGCAACGGGATGTACATCATCGAATTCGGTTACTATTATAGGTGCAGCCGGTCCGACTGTAACAGTCACTTTTACAAATGAGAACTGTGGCCATTCAAATGGAACAGCAACTGCAACTTCCACAGGAGGAGTGCCTCCATATACTTATTTATGGAGTAACGGTGAAACAACTAAAACCGCGACCAATCTTTCCGATCAAACATACTCGGTGACTGTAACAGATTCAAATTTATGTACGGCTTCCACATCGATTACAATCACGAATATAGCAGGACCATCAGCGCTTATTTCTGGTTTTGTCAATGAGACATGTACATCAGGCAACGGTTCTGTAACAGTTAATGCAAATAACGGGGCACCTCCATACACGTATTTATGGTCAAACGGGAACACTTCAACAACCGATTCAAACCTTCATGCAGGAACATATACATGCACCATTACTGATTCGAATAATTGCACGGCAGTGAACTCTCAAACCATTATCAATACGCCCGGTCCGACATTAACTATTGCAGGGATAGACAGCGCTACTTGCGGAATAGCTGATGGGTCGGCAACACTAAATGCCAGAGGGGGAACTCCTCCATATACCTTTTTATGGAATTCTAGCCCTGCGCAAACAACTCAGAATTTATTAAATGTTCAACCCGGCGTTTATATAGTAACCGTTACAGATTCTATCGGATGCATAACTACTGCTAATGTAATTGTCAATCCCAAATCGAAAATCTTTGCAACAGCTAATTCAACAAATGAAACCTGCAACAGAGGAAACGGAGAAGCAACTGTTAATGTAACAGGGGGGGCAGGAATTTATAATTATGTGTGGAGCAATGGACAAACGGCTCAAAATGCCATCAACCTTACACATGGTAGTTATATGGTTTCTGTTTATGATGGAGGTTGTTCCACTTTTGCTGTTGCCAATGTAATGGAAACACCCGGGCCTACTGCCGAATTTACAGTTCATCCTCAAACCATAACATTGCTGGATGGACCAACAGAATTCTATAATAATTCAACAGGAAATATTATTAACTGGTTCTGGAATTTCGGTGACGGGACTTCAGGCGTTGGCAGTTCAATGCAGCACCAGTATGCCAGCACAGGCACTTTTGTTGCGTCACTTACCGTTACCGACAACAACGGATGCACAGATTCAACCAGCGATACAATAATAGTGAAGGACTATTTTTCATTCTATATTCCGAATGCTTTTACACCAAATAGTGATGGCAAGAACGACCTGTTCTATCCAAAAGGAAATAATGTGGACCCGAACAACTTCAATATGATGATCTATGACCGTTGGGGAAACATTGTGTTTAGCACGAACAGGTGGGAAGTGGACCATAGCGAAGGATGGAACGGTACAAAAAATAATGCCGGGAATATCAACAGTGTGATAATAGGCGTATATGTTTACCAGATACAGGTTAAAGAAATCGGCGGGGCAACACATGTTTTTACTGGAAGTGTCACGCTGGTACAATGAATAGTTCCGTAATATATGTAGTTCAATTTAAATCAATAAAAGGAGATTGATATATAAATGAAAGGCCGGGTAATTTCCCGGCTTTTCTTATTTGTTCAGGGGGGAATGCCCCATAAAGAAAATGAAAATCAGCACATATTATTTTATATCAATATTATTTCCTGCCATTAACCCTATTCTACAAACATATTTTGCAAAGAAGTATTTGTAAATTTTACAAAGTCATGTTATGCACAGTTGAATGGATATTGTTTTAAAAAATGATTCCTCACTATCCCGACAAGTCGGAACAAGCTGTTCGGAATGATAATAGTGAGGTTATTAATAAAAGGAGAAAAGGTGCGTCCGCCAGCTGACGGACTACTCGAACTGACAGTCCGGCTCTGAGTAACATTGTGAAATTACATATTAATAAAAATGCATAGTACAAGCAGGTGTGCCGGAAGTCAGCATGTTATTTTAAGCATGATTTCTTTTATTGCTTTATTTTCTTACCTTTGCATTCAGCATTCCTTTGCTTTTATCTGCATGAACCCTAATCTTAACCCTGAAACTGAAAATCTTTCCCCCGTCGAACGTGAGTTTGAAAAGCTATTGCGTCCCAATGACTTTGGCAGCTTTGTTGGTCAGCACCAGGTTAAAGAAAATCTTAAGGTATTTGTTCTTGCAGCCAGGCAAAGAGAGGAAGCGCTTGACCATGTTCTGTTACATGGCCCACCTGGATTAGGCAAAACCACGCTTGCACATATCATAGCTAATGAAATGGGTGTTGGCATTAAAATAACCTCAGGCCCTGTGCTTGACAAACCAGGAGATCTGGCAGGATTGCTTACCAATCTTGAAAAGAATGATGTGCTTTTTATTGATGAGATACATCGCCTTAGTCCTGTTGTGGAAGAATACCTGTATTCAGCCATGGAAGATTATAAGATAGATATTATGATCGAAACAGGCCCGAATGCAAGAAGCGTACAGATAACTCTTAACCCGTTCACCCTTATTGGCGCCACTACCCGTTCAGGATTGCTTACAGCGCCATTAAGAGCCAGGTTCGGCATCAATTCAAGGTTGTCGTATTATGATTCGGAATTATTATTAAAAATAGTAAACCGTTCCTCATCCATTATCAGGGTTGAAATTAAGCCCGATGCTGCTCATGAAATAGCACGCAGAAGTCGTGGCACCCCCAGGATAGCAAACGCATTGCTCCGACGTGTGAGGGATTTTGCCCAAATAAAAGGAAACGGAATTATTGACATTGAAATTGCTCATTACGCCCTAAACGCTTTGAATGTTGACGAAAACGGGCTTGATGAAATGGACAACAGGATACTTTCTACCATCATCGAAAAATTCAAAGGAGGACCTGTAGGCATTTCAACCATATCTACCGCTGTCGGCGAAGATTCCGGCACTATTGAAGAAGTATATGAACCTTTTCTTGTACAGGAGGGTTACATACAACGCACACCAAGAGGGAGAGAAGCTACCGAGAAAGCTTACCTCCATTTAGGGAAGATCAGGCCTTCGCAACAGGGAAACCTTTTTTAGGTAGATACCCCGCTGTCAGTTTTATTCATCTTTATTAATCATTCTTATATGAGGGAAAATTCAAATACAGTGCAATTCATTAAAGACACAGCTAAAAAAATCGGCTTTGATGGTTGTGGAATAGCATCTCCAAGTGTCTTGGAAAGAGATATTGATTATCTCACAAAATGGCTGGCTGAAAATAAACACGGTAACATTAAATACCTTGAAAATAATATTGAAAAGAAAGCTGATCCGCGCAAACTATTAGGAAATGCACAATCGGTTATAACGCTTGTGCAAAATTATTATCCTTCGAAAACACAGGACGATACAGCTTCTTACAAAATAGCTAAATATGCCTATGGGAACGATTATCACAAAGTGATGAAGGCCAAAGCTGTTGAGCTGATTCAGGAGCTTCAGAAAAAGGTAAAGACTGCTGAATTCAGGGTATTTGTTGACAGCAACACCATACTTGAAAAAGCCTGGGCAGCACGTTGCGGGCTTGGATGGATAGGAAAGAATACCCTGCTTATAAATGAGAAATATGGCTCCTTCATGTTCATCTGTATTATTCTTACCGACCTGGTACTTGATTATGATGAAATGCATGAAGACAATTGCGGCAACTGCAATGTCTGCATGACAGCCTGCCCGACAGGCGCTATAGAAAAACCCTATGAACTCAATGCTTCCAGATGCATTTCATACATGACCATTGAAAATAATGCTTCTGATTTTGAATCACAAAACGATACTCATGGATGGATATACGGCTGTGATATTTGTCAGGATGCCTGTCCTTGGAACAAGGATATCCCACACACCAACGAAAAAGCATTTAAGCCCAATCCAGAACTGTTAAAAATGAACAAACTCGACTGGGAAAAGCTTGATGAAAAAAACTTTGATAAGCTGTTTAAAGATTCAGCTATCAAAAGGATCGGAGTCAAAAAGCTAAAACATAATATTGAACAGGCATAGGGATTATTTAGATTTTATATCGATTTATTTATCTTTGCGCTTATTTACTATTCTAAACAGAAAATGAAAAAAGTATTCATTTTAATCGCATGCTTTATTATGTTTTCATTTATAGCTTGTGGCCCTTCTCAGCAGGAAAAGGAAAAACAGAAAAAGACGGAAGATTCTTTGTTCGAAAAAGAACGTAATAATGCGTTGGATAATGCCAATAAGTTATTATCAGACACAACTACAGTAAAAGATACCATTTCGAAAAACAAGAAAGAAAAGAAAAAATAAGAAGTTGTCAAAAACCTTTGACAATTGGCATTATTATTCCTTGATGAACTTCTTTATTACAATTTTGTTTCCTGTCATAACTTTTACAAAATACATTCCGCTTGTAAAATCGGAAACATCTACGCTTGTAATATTGTTTTTTGTTTCATTTAGTGTCTTAACTACACGCCCTTGTATGTCGGATATTTCAATAGTTGAATTTTGAGGGGTTTCAATAGTAAAGAAATCAGAAGAGGGATTTGGGTAAACATGAATTGCATCTGAAGAAGTAGAAATACTTTCAATACTCGTAGACAAACATGGTGAGTGAAAACGAATATCCACCTCTCCATTTGTTGAGCTGTTGCTAACAATGGTTGTATTTTGACCAAAATCTGTAAATTCATCTTGGGGTGTCCAATTAAGCGTTGGATTAATACTACCGGTTTTAAGTATGATATTTGTCATCTTTACCACTGTGTCAGCCGGATAATCGGTGCATTGAGTAACACCATATACTTCCAGAGTTTGAAAAGCCCATGTGAGCAGGGGAATATTATTTATCTGAAGGTTGCACCCCGGCAATATAGTTCCTGATGAATCAACGATAAAAGAAGAATTATAGCTGTAATTGCTTGAGGAGTCAGATGTTAAGGTCATGATCCCCTGCAAATTAGTTCCCGGACTCACGTTAATGAGGGTATCACAAAAAAACAAAGAATCATCCACATACCAGTTTGAGATTGACCAATAGTTTCCACCGCCTGCAGCAGAAACACCCCATTGCAAAACAGGTTGCAATATCCATGCCCATGTATTAGGGCATAAACCATTAAACAAAAATATTGTTTGGTTAGAGTTTGTGGTAGGAGGTAAGGGCACGATCCAGATTGTGCTGAGATACGAAATTGGAGTAATAGTACTATTATCCCATTGAGAATAAGTCATCCATCCATCATCTTCTGGAGTAACAGATTTAGAAGCTTTGCTTTTTGAATTTGAGATAATATTACTATTACCATTAATGACACTGCTTCTGAATTCCTGGCTTACAGAACCCGTTTTGTTTTCAACAATTTGGATATTCCCATCTTTCATATTTAGGTGGTGTCTGCTGTCGACAAAATGAACTTGAGATCTTAAAGCCGGACCAGAAGGCGTATATACCACTTCATCCTTAGAATTATTAACTGATTGAGCAATTAATTGGTTAATTGCAAAAAAGAGAATAAAACTGAAATAAGCTTTTCTCATGATTTTATTTTTTTGAATTATTAATTTTTCTTTGTGGCAGTTCCCCGCTGAGAAGAGGTGCGCAATTTTGCCTTTTTATAAGGATCTGGTATATCCAGTTGCTTGCGATGGGACGTTTCATTTAGCGTAGAACTTATTAAACAAAATCTATATCCTTGCGTAGTTTGTACGCCAACAAAGCCTTGCTGAACTGAGTAAAAAACAGTTGCAATAGTATTATATATCGAATCAGTGGAGTTAAGAATCTGAGATAAACCATATATCGAATAGAACGTTTTGTTTATTATGGTTAATGTGTCATAATATGAGATATGGGAGCTGTTCGTGCCGGGTAATGCATAAAGCTTGCCTGCATCAAACCTCCATTTGCCGGTGAAAGGATTTATTACTGTTAAAGCGGAATCCATGCCAAAGGTATTGAAGGTAGTAATTGTAAAATATTTTTCAATAGGTGAAACAAAAGGAGAAGAAAAACTTAATGTAATCTCAAACCCTCCGGTTGCCGATGCCCGAGCCATCTCAACATTATAATAATTTTCATAAATTGATTTCTTGCTTTGAATGGAATCATTTCTGACATCATAATAGCCGGTCCAGCGAGGACCAAGTGTATATAACAGAGTATCTCCCAAAGAATCAAGCATTATTGTTACCTCGCCGCCTTTGTAAGGAATTATTTGAAGGTCCTGAGATGTAAATGAAATGGTGCCCAGATCTTTTCCTTCTTTTTTGCATTGTTCAAAAAGCAAAAGGCAGAAACATATGATAATTAAAGAAAATATGATTCTTTTCATTTTTAATTTGTAAGTAAATACCACGCAGATGTAAGCGCAAAATTATAGAAAAGTAAATTTCAGATTTATATTATGATACAAAGATAAAGTTTTGTAAATGATAATAATATTTTTTTTGTTTTAACCCTTTAAGTTTGCCTTTGATAACGTCTTTATCTATTAATTATTGTGGCTTATAAAAAAACGGTAACTGCTACAGCTACCGTTTTCTAAAACAATGAACCAAAATGATTGGTACTTACTTTTTGTAATTAACGCAATAGATATTTTGTTTGCCATGCTTTGAGTTATCAGAAGAATAGAAAGCACATTTGCCATAAGTATCGGTGATATAATAAAAGTCATCACCTGTAGTATTTACTGGAGCACCAAGATTTTCAGGCATAGACCAGAAACCATCATCGTTCATAGTAGCGCTGAAGATATCAAAGCCACCCATACTTGCAGGCCCTTTTGAACTGAAATACAAAGTAGCGCCGTCAGCCATCATGAAAGGCGATTCTTCATCTGCTGCTGTGTTAACTTTACTTCCAAGATTAACAGGTTCGCTCCAGTTACCGCTGGATAATCTTTCTGATGACCAGATATCCTTACCACCAAAACCACCGGGCCTGTTACTAATAAAATATAAGGTATTACCATCAGGACTTAAAGAAGGACTGCATTCATCATATTTAGTATTGATATTTAACTTATGAGGAGAAAAGGAGCTTTTCCTTAAATCAACGGAATAAATGTCATTATCAATAGTAATGAATATTTCCTGGAAATTCATATTCTTATTGATCTCCTGGAAAGAAGCATAGTCCTTTTCCAGATTAATTGGCTTTGACCAGGTAGATGTCTTGCTGTCGAAACTGGAAAATAAGAAATCCCTGCTAACCAATTCCATATTACTGTTTTTGGTGTCAGTATAATAGAAAAGACCATGATTGATTTCAGAAACATAAATAGGGAATGAGCTTGACTGCCCGCTATTAATTTCATCACCCAGTTGGTTAACATCCGTTGCCACAGCTGTAGTGGAAAACCCTTTTGCAAGGAATTTAAAATCAGAAGAAGTGTTCAAATTTGACACATGGTTAATAGCAATAGCATTAATAAGGAGTAATGCCAGTGTTGCTGCGGAAATATATTTTAATGTTTTCATGGTATATGGTTTTTATGATTGGTTTTCGCTTATAAATTTAAGCAAGAAAAACAATAAAGTCAAGTTAAATTTTCTACCAAAGCCTTGTTAATTCAGTAATAAGAGCAGACTTTAATGAATCAACTTTTAAAATGCTTACACTAAACAGGTAAAAGCTTACATTAAAACAAATACGTAAATTCACTTAATAAGCTAGGTAATATCTCCTAAACAGTTTAGGAGGGTTCTCCTAAAAGCAGACAACGTTTAGTTGAAATGAGCTCAAATGCACTAATGACACTGGATTGAGGCAATACGGAGTGAGGGAAAATTAATCGTAAACCGCTATGGCATAGGTTATATTGAATAGCATGCTATCGGAAAACGTACTAAACCTTCTAAAAATAGCGCAATTTGGGTTGATATTTTACTGCTTTAATGATGTATATGCCCCGAATACCCATCCTTTGGAACCGTCAGCATTTACTTCATACCAGTAATCGGTCTTGCCTCCCATAGTTTCCTGCTTTCCTTTTTTAATTAGTTTGCAGACCTGACCATTCGCAAGGCCCTGAATAATATTTGCGCCTGTTCCGGGCCAGCTGAACAAATTAATGGTATGATCACAAATAATGGTTAGCTCTGTAGGTGCAGGAGCGGATGAAGTCTCAGTTGGTGCATCGGAAGAAGAAACAGTACTGGTTTTTGATTTTGTTGAAGAAGACGATTTTTTGGAATGCGAAGATTTCTTCTCATCTATAGAATTATCAGCACTATTATCATTGCCGCCTTTCGTATAGGCCGAGCCTTTAAATAACAATTTCCCGTCTTCAACCAGTGAAACCGGTGGATCGTTACTGTCAACAGGTTTTAAAATTTGTCCGTCGAGCGTGTATGCTGCTTCTTTGTCTCCATCATCTTTGGTATTATAATGAACGGTGAATAGTTTGCCTGTCTTTGTAATAGCGATAGAGCGATTATTCCCCTTACTCCATGTTCCGATCAATATTTTGGTTATTGAATCGGCTTTCCTTATTGAATCTTCACTGGTATTCTTTTTCGATTGTTCTTTGTTTGAGCCGCAGGATATAATGAATATTGACAGCGCAATTAAGATGGTGCAAAATATATTCTTCATAATTTGTTATTTTAGGTGTGTAAAAATAAAAAAACTTTGAATATGTTGTTATTTTTTACTTTTTTCTTGCTTTTGGAATTTTATTGATATATCTTTGACGTGAATTTAATCAATGAAAAGATTAGATAATAATCATTTTGTTGTTTTTTAATGATTTTTCTTACAAATTATACCCATGAGCTTCTCAAACAACATAAAATTCTTAAGAAAAAGAAAAGGATGCACCCAGGACGAGGTAGCTATTGCATTAAACATGAAACGTTCCACGCTGAGCGGGTACGAAAATGAAATTGCACAGCCCAGCTTGGATGTGCTAAAGGCTTTTTCAGGCTATTATGGCGTTTCTATTGATGCACTTGTTAAGTCAGATATCTCACAATTATCCGAGTTTTACCTTACACAGCTTGAAAAAGGCAATGATGCTTATATTACAGGCAGTGAGCTTCGGGTGCTTGCGACGACTGTTGACCAGGATAATGAAGAAAATATTGAACTTATCCCGATCAAGGCCAAAGCTGGCTATAAATCAGGCTTTGCCGACCCGGAATATATCAAAACCCTTGTCACTTTTCAGATGCCTTTTCTTTCGAAAGATAAAAAATACAGGACTTTCCAGGTTAGCGGCGATTCCATGCTTCCTATTCCCGATGGTTCCTGGGTTACCGGCGAATATGTCCAGAACTGGAACCTTATCCGCGACAAGCATGCATATATAGTGTTGACACTTGATGAGGGCATAGTGTTTAAAGTGGCCGAAAACAAGATATCAGCAGGAGGCTTTCTACGGCTGCATTCATTCAACCCTGTTTATGAGCCTTTCGATGTTAAGGTTAGCGAGATAAGGGAGATATGGAAATTTGTTAATTATATTTCTTCCGAATTACCCGAACCTAATACCTATAATGAAACCCTTGTAACAAAGATAAATGTGCTGCAAAACGATGTGGAGCAAATGAAAAAACATATTGGCATTGGTAGCGGCAGATTATTTGAATAAGGACGTTCTGTTTTATCATGGGTTGATTGTTTTTGCTTCATAACAGATATTAAAAAACGAGGGGCGCAATAAATTGCGCCCCTCTCAACCACCCAAACTTACCACAAACCTACATTGCAATAATCATCATCGGTGCACTCCATGCACTCAGTCCGTCTTTGGTTATCCATGCCACCCTATACCAATGTTTAGTTCCCGGAATAAGACCAGTATCCGTAAACTTACATTTGGTTGTAAAGCCCACATAAGCCCATCCGCTGTCACTGGTTGGAAGTGGGTCGTTGGCACGCTGCCATAAATAAGATTTTGCACCTTTCGCGGCTTTATGCCTTGCAATAGCTTCACCTGAATTCCTACCATGTATAACATCAAACTCAGGCAGGAGCTTAGAATCGGGCTTTGAGGTAGAATGAAACCCACTACTTAATATTACTGCATCATTACCATCGGCAATAAGATTAACATAAGCCGCTTGCTTCTTTAACAGCGAAATTAGTGTATTCAAAGCAATGCGCATAGTCGCTTTCAGCGCTTTATCCCCGTTAAGGGCAGCTTTAAATTTCGTCTCGAGGTCGTTGGCGGCAGCTGTTATCTGGGCCAGCACCACATAAGGCGTAGTAAATGCAGGATTACCTGTCATCATTGTAACTGTATTACGGGCGAACTCTATGAGAAACGCAGCCGCAAACATTACGAAATCGTACAACACTTTTGATTTTTTCATAACTCACAAAATTTAGGTTTAAAATTAATTACAGCCGGGCGACCATTATAATAAGGTATAAGGTTCCAACCCGGAAGATCTTTATATATGGTAAATTCGGAATAATTGAAATACTTATTGATACAGTCTCTTTGCAAGCTTGTCAAGTCGGTGAACT
>CAWHOW010000005.1:0-20467 GCA_963831005.1 uncultured Bacteroidota bacterium | reverse complement strand
CTAAAGATAATAAACTTTAGCACTGATAATATTTATCCGATACAAGGCACATGGCATGTTTTAATTGGAATAAACGGTGTGCAGGGTGCAACCGGACCGGCAGGAACTAATGGATGGGGACTAACAGGAAATTCGGGAACTAACCCTTCATCAAATTTTATAGGAACTACCGATAATACAGGATTTAATATAGCCACAAACGATACCAACCGAATTTATGTAAGCAATAACGGGAATGTGGGTATAGGCACGAACACACCTGCCGCAAAACTCGATGTGAACGGTGATGCCAATATTAACGGGTATTTATATGTAACCAACGGCGTTATAGTTGGCAGAAGCATTAACGGGGGCAAGGTAACCAGCGATTCGTTAAATGCTCCGCCTGCTCCTGTTGCTGATTCAGTTGCTCCACATCCTATGCCGGTTGCCAAAGCCATGTACATACAAAGCGCTGCCGCAGCCGATACCACAAGTTCAACTATAATCAATGCAAACAATGCAGGCAAGGTAGGAATAGGAACAAGTACGCCAACAGAGAAGCTTACCGTTGCAGGAAATGCCAGGATAATTGGCAATGCCATAGTAACCGGCACTATAAGTACAAGCGGGCTGATAATATCATCGAAAGTGGCTGCCGATACCATGATAACAGGTAACCTGCAAATTGATTCTATTAACGGATCCGCTGCTGCTCCGCCTGCTGCTGATACGGCCGCACAGCCGGCGGTTGCTAAAAAAGCAGCTTTGTACATTCAAAGTTCTGCTGCTGCCGATACTACAAGTTCAACTATTATTAATGCAAACAATGCAGGAAAGGTTGGAATTGGAACAAGTACGCCTACTGATAAGCTTACAGTGGTAGGAAATACAAACATAACAGGTAATTTAACTGTAAGCGGAACTATTAACGGGAGTGGTGGATTGTTTGCTCCTCCTAGTCCACCTAACAATGGAATTATTATGAAATATAATGCATTAGGCATGGCTGCGCCCACCGTAGCGCCTATATTTGAAGATCCAAGTACATCTTATATTGGTATTGGCACAACAACACCTTTACAACCCCTTCATGTTAGCAGTACTTTTGACCCGACTTTTGGAGGGGGAACAGCATTAAGATTAGATAATGATTATGTATATACAGGTGATCTGGATCCGCATAATGTGTGGGATATTGTTAATGATGGTCCATCGAATTCCTTGTTTTTAAATTATGGCAATACTACCGACCCAACTGATCCAACTAACCTTACTACCATGTTTGCAATTTCTCCTCAAGGTAATGTGGGTATTGGAACTCCAAGCCCCGGTACAAAGCTCGATGTAATGGGCAATACATATATAAGCGGAAGTTTAGGAATTAAAACAGCAGCACCTGCCCATGCACTTGATGTGAATGGAGATATTAATGTAAGTGCAGGACATAATTTCCTCATTGATGGGGTTTCAATTAGTAGTTTATCTCTATGGCAGTCTTCGGGTTCTAATATTTATTATAATACAGGTAATGTTGGTATTGGAACAACAAGCCCTGCATATTCGCTTGATGTAAATGGCGATATTAATATTAGTGGTCAATATCTTATAAATGGAAACCCTTTTACTACAAGCCAATGGGGAAATTCAACTATAGTTTCACATGCCATTTATTATAACCAGGGTTATGTTGGTATTGGAACAACAAGCCCGTCTGCACCCTTTGAAGTTGAAGGAAATTGCCTATTCGACCAAAATGTTGGTATTGGAACAACAAATAGTCCAAATCCTTCATCAACAACATTTAATCTACAGGTAGCAGGAGATGTTTGTTTTGGAGCATATCCTGAATATTATGCAAATCCTTATGGAACAATTAAAATTATTGGAGATGGCGGTCCTGTAAATTCTGATGATTATTCTGCTAATTGGAATTATGATTCATGGCATTCAATAGTATTACAAGGTACAAATACTATTATGTCTTTTGGAGTCGATCCCAATTTACAAGCAGCTTATATCTTTTCAACAAATTATTGCCAACAAGGTGTTACAGATAATCAGAATTTAGATCAGGCTGCAAATTTACTTATTAACCCTGGTGCTTATGGCAATGTTGGTATTGGAGTAACTACTTTAGCAAGTTTTAGCAGTAGTAGTGGGGCTACTAACTATTATAGACTTGCGGTAAATGGTCCTATTCATGCACAGGAAGTTGACATTGATATGAATGGTTGGACGGATTATGTTTTTGATAAAGATTATTCGCTTATGCCTATCAACGATCTTGAAAAATATCTTAAAAAGAATAAACATCTACCGGATGTCCCTTCATCATCCGAGGTTATTAAAAAAGGTATTAATGTAGGCGATATGGATGCAACGCTTCTGAAAAAAATTGAAGAGCAAACACTTTATATTATTAATTTGCAAAAGCAAATTGATGAATTAAATAGAAAAGTGGAAACACTAATAAAATAAATTTTTTATGAAATAGCCATGAGCAATTTAGCACACAACAACCTAAATGATTATTTCATGGCGTATTCCATGTGACCTTTAAAAAACAAAAAAATAAACACATGAAAAAATTAATAATACTCTTTTGTCTTTTTTCCTGCATAATTCTTTTTTACCATTGCCATAAGGATAGTGATAATCAAGCAGGAAAAAATCTTGGCACTATTTCATTTAGTTCACAAGATCGAATGATTGTTCCATATAATGGAGGCGAAACTCTTACTTTTAAAGATTCTTTGGGTAAATATTTCCATTTACATGTATTTAGTCCACGAGTTATTGATTACATGCAAGTTTTTTCAGACCCCAATAAGAGTACTGGCGATTATTATGAAGTTGAGCAAGATCCAATTGTTGCTGACAGTGCATTTACTATTTTCATAGCGCAATCGTCTCCTTTTATTCAGCCAACAGTAAAATATTTTTGGATTTATAATTTTCAAATCGCGTCTCATCCTGAAATTAAAGGTTATTTTGGTGGAGAATGGGGTTTTAATGAAGGGCAACTCTTTAGTGTACAAAATAATTATAACCCTATTAGCACTCTTAACTTTTATGATTCACTTACAATAATAAACAAGAAATATAATTCTGTTTATGACTTGTCATTTATTGGTGTTCCATCTAAAGATAGTGCAGAAGTATTATCAAACCTATATTATTCCGTTGCTTTAGGTTTTGTTGGTGTTAAAACTAGTAAAGGCAGAAGGTGGTGTTTAAATTGACTTAAATATTAAAAAAATGAAATACAATCCATCAATTTTATTCTTCTTATTAATAGGAATTTTGCTATTATATTCCTGCAATCCTAATTTAATTCAGAAGGGATACATTATTAATTCCCCTAATGTAAACTGTTTTCAGAATGAGAAAGAAAAAAACATAAAAGTAACTGCAAGTGTACACCAGTTAGAATTGCAATCGGACATTGCACTTACAAATAAATTTGGAGTTGCTTCTACTCTATATACCGGGGGTAACAGTATTCCTGTATCATACGGCGGTGAATTAGGCGGAATTTTTTATCAAACTCCTTTCAAATTTCTACATTACGAAGTTCAGGCAGGATATGGGTATTTTGATGACAGGTCGGACATTGACAGGAGCCTTAATCCATTTATTGAAAGCGGTAGATATATGCAGTATGTAAATACCAGGTATGATAAAATTTATTTACAACCAAGTATTTTTTTTATGGCAGGATGGTTTAAAATAGGCTTAACTGTAAAATTTAATGAGGTATATTTTACGAATTATTATTTTCATTATGAAAATGAAACAATATTGTTACAAGGACCAAATGCATTTGAATCTAGTGATGTGCAGTTTAAATACAAATGGTGCCATGTTTATGAACCGGTACTTACAATAAAATTTGGAGCCTTTTATATTCAAATTGTTGCTCATCCATATTATAACAATATCTACAATTCTCAAATATTCTACGGATATGGTAGCCCTGGTAATATGAATTTAGGGTTTTTAAGTCATCCACAAATTTCAACTTTTGTATTTAATATTGGATTTGAATTTAAAATAGGAAAGAAACAATAATTAAGTTATTATTACCACAACTTAAATTCAATATCGGCAAATGAAAGAAATTGTATTTGAAATTTCGTAACAATAAAATCAAAATTATGAAATAGCTATGAGAAATAAATTTCACAATAACTGATAGTGATTATTTCATGGCGTATCCCATGTGACCTTTAAAAACAAAAAAACAAACTCATGAAAAACAGATATGATTTAAAAAGAAAAATCGGTTTATATTTAATTGTAATATTTTGTATAACAAAATTACCGTTAAAAACATATTCCCAGCTAAATGAAGACCACATGTGGGGTGATATTTTAAGATATTGGTATTATAGCGAGCGGCTAAACTATTTTACCGTACCAGGCACTAATCTTGGCGAAGGGTATATGGCAGGTATCCGAAATCAGATTGGGAATAGTGCATGGGAAAGTATGAATTATGACCAGCAAGCTGAATATTTGGGCAACTATATTGGTGTTTTGGCAACACAATATAAAATATTGTCAGATAACCAACAGGAGTACGGTATGGGTTATGATTGCAACAATACTTTAGCAAATTTATATTATTCTTTGCAGACATATTTGAACCAAATGGATAATTGTGAAGGAAACCCAAATATTCCCTGTTATGGAGGATCTAATTCGCCAAAACCAGAAGGATTCTTTATTAGATGTTATATGCCACCTGTGACGGGTTTTTTTCTACCCCCTTGGCCTAGCGGTGGGACTGACCTTCAAATTGTTCATTCACAAGAATTGAATTTTGGATTGAATTCAACTAATTTATATGAGGGCAATGGTTCATTTAATGGTTTACCACCTGGTAAACCTGGTTGGATAAATTATGTTTCTGTAACAGATCGGTGCGAAGATATGAGCCAGGACGAAGCTATTGATCTTTTAATGGGTTTGGCTTTAGTTGCTAAATTTATTCCTACCGGCTCACATCCTATAATACTAAATGATGGTTCCACTGTTAGTTATGATATTAGAGGTACAGCAGTTGCAATAGCTGATGCAATTGTAAAATGGATAAATATAAATGGTGATTGGCATATATATAAACCTGATAGAGCAACTCTGGTACCCAATGGATCTGATGCTGAAGCTTATGCCTTTGCACTTGCCACCACCGCCACCAAATTTACAGGGTATCCAATTGATACATATATGCCATCGGATCAAACCGGGTATGACATAGAATGGCAAACATTGACACGAGAGTATAATAATGTAACGTCTGATGATGCAATGGCGTTAACTTTGGCTTCAATGTGCGATTGCTATTATGACCCTCCTGGTATTCAAACAACGGGTTATTGTATTAAAGAGCTTGCCCAGAATCCTGCTCTCGAATGGGATGACTTTTATCTTTTATTATGGTCTGCTTTAAATGACAAAAGCAGTAATGATTATGTTCAGGATATTTTACAAGGTGCAATTAATTTATTAAATGTAGGTCCATGTGAAGGTCCGTATTTTTACGATGCCAGCCATTATGCCGGAAGTGGTTGGTGTACATCAGACAGGTGGCATCATACAAATTATGAACAGAATAATGGTGAAAGTGGTACGTTCTATGGTAATTATAATGGTTTAGATTATATGCTGCTTATGAACTTATACCTGATTGCATCAAATAGTATTTATAAAGCCCATTATATGAATTACACCTATAGAAATCTTAGTGGGTATTACCCAAATAAATTTTTACCATGGAGTGAAATAAATGGTGATGCGGCAAACCCCATAAATTTTGTTTCGCTGGATCAAATTACATCAAATACACAATTTAATAATTACTTATATCCTTGGGGATCAATTTCGCCAGAACTAGCACATGGAACTTTTGAAGCTGCTAATTCTATAACTTTAACTCCTGGCTTTAAAGTTGAAACTGGAGCTTATTTTCATGGCTTTATTAATGATAATATTTCTTGCACAGATTTTTCAATAACTTCTAAAGTTGCACCTTCAAACAATAACGGAAATAATATAAACATTGATAAAAACGACAGTATTACTAAAATCAAAAACACGACTGCAAATATAAACCTAACTGTTTCACCCAATCCCAGCAATGGTAATATGCAGGTAGCTTATGAAATTCCACAAAACGCAAACGGCACATTTAGCATATACGATTTAATGGGAAAACAAATATTAAGCTATCCATTGAGTGGTGGTAAAAACACTTTAACTATTTCAGGAGCAAATATAGATGCGGGTATTTATTTTTATCGTGCAACAGCCGGAAATAAAATTATAGGAAAGGATAAGATAGTAGTGATAAAGTGATTCGGACAGCAAATATATATTTGTAGTCTGCTCCGCCTGCGGCGGATTGAAGGCTGGAGGCATACTTATTTCAGCAGTATTTTCCTCAATATATTTAAGGCAGTAACCGTAGCTCTTTCAATATTAACCTGGCGGTTGTTGCCAAACTGGAACTTCTGTGAGATTGTTTCTTTAGCGGATGTCACAGCAATCCATACCAGTCCAACAGGCTTTTCAGCAGTTCCACCATCTGGCCCCGCTATACCCGAAACAGCAATAGCATAATCAACATTAAATTTCACCCTTATATTCTCAGCCATTTCTTTCACACATTCTTCGCTAACGGCGCCATAGCTATGTAGGGTCTCTTTGCTAACATTCAGAATATTTTCTTTAATCTCGTTGGAATACGCAATCACTGAACCCTTATAATACAAAGAACTTCCGGGGACTTTGGTAATGCAATGAGCCAGATAACCACCTGTGCAGCTTTCGGCAGTAGCCAGTGTTTTTCCATTTGCAGTCAGCAGTCTACCTATTATTTGTTCAAAAGTTTCAGTATCGTAGCCGTAAATATTATCGGGAATAATGCTTTGTAACTTCCGTACTTCCTTTTCAATTTCATTTTTAAGCTTATCCTTGTTATTCCCTCTTGCTGTCAGACGCAATCTCACCAATCCCGGTGAAGGAAGATAAGCCAGTTTAATATGAGTTGGTAAATTGTTTTCCCAGTCCTCTATCATATCAGCAAGAAAGGACTCCCCTATCCCCTGAGTTAGTATGGTTTTATGTACGATAGTTTCATCGGTCATTCTTTTTTCTATCATGGGAATAATGGAATCCGTCATCATAGCTTTCATTTCATAAGGTACACCCGGATGTGGGTTAGTTCTGCAGAATAATGTAATCACTACCGTCAGTGCTTTTGTCCCTAAAATTGGTATGATTGCAGTTGATTATAATAATGATGGAAAAGATGAACTTATTATGGAACAACAGGTAGCTCCAGCTTCTTCTAATACCGTAAATTTGATTCAATACCATTTTGATAATAGCAGCTCCTCCTTAGTTGAAGATGGTTCAACTCCTTATACTACACCATTAATTCCTTTAACTATGCAATATGCAGATTTTTATGGCGATGGGAAAAATGAAGTTATTATTCAGGATAAGGATCAAAATTTTATAGGAACAATAGGAGGATCAGTACCAACGAACGCATTTTCTGTAATTCCTAATCCTATTTTTGTATTTCCCCAAAACAATAATTATCAATTTGATTATACTGGTGATGGAAAAAATGACATTCTTTGTGTGACACCAACTGATGTTGAAGTGTGGGAATATAAATTAGATCCTGCAACGTCAACATATAAATTTGTTAAAATATGTTACGACGCGGCAGGTAATTTTCTTGCTAATTGTACCGTATTTCCCGGTGACTTTAATGGCGATGGGAAAACAGATTTATTAAATTATAATCCTGCAGATGGTTCAAGTGGAAATTGGTGGATAGTTTATTCAACAGGAAACACCACTGCTAATGGCAATGGTTTTGATTGGAAGAGTACAAGTCAGGTTTATGGCCTTCCAAGTGGCATCACTCCTGTTTACCCCCCTCCATCAGGCTATACTACTGGATATTATATTATAAGTGATGCAAACGGGGATGGGAAAAGTGATATTATTTTTACAAACCAAAATAGCGGAACATGTACTTCTTCTAATCCTAATGATAATACTCCTGTTGCATTAAACGTTTATTTAAGTAGGGGTGAAAGTGTAATAAATGGTTATTCAACTACATTCGAACCATTAACGCCACAAACATCATGTATAGGATTTCAAAGTTCACAATTCCCTAATCAACTTTTTTTAGGTGATTTTAACGGTGATGGAAATACAGATATTTTATGGCAATGGACATCCAATAATTTCGAAACATATTTTCTAAATAAGGATGGCGAAAATGATTTTGTTACCAGCGTTGTTGACGGGCTTAATAAATACACAGATTTCAATTATTCCACCCTTGCCAAAGGCGATTATTATACAAAAGGAAATTTCGCTGTTTTCCCTGTAAACGACATTCAATCTGCAATGCATGTAGTTGCAAATATGATAACACCAAACAATCTTAGTAGTATTTGGATAACGTTCAGGGAATTGCTGCTGTGCGGGTTTCAATGTTTTATCTAAAAGCGATACTTTTTCTGTCAACAACTTACTTATCATCAAAGCTTACCCGCATTGCAGCAATTCCGTGTTGTACATAGTTGTTTTTTTTCATCATTGGATTTTCGTTTTGGTACGTGTCTTAATTCCAATGAACCTTTGTCAACAAGCCTGTAATAATCAAGTAAAATTATAAAATAAATTGGAAGTTTGAAATAAAAAAAGGTTTTTTTTGAGATGAAAAACCGTATTATTAAGTTCGGGAACATAGAAATATCCTTCCCATGGTATATCAGGGATTCTGTATGGAAATAAAATGAATGTCTGCCCTTGAGAGTTGTTATTAGCTTGTGTTAATATATTCAGGTTTTAATTTCCCGAATCTGATTAGATTCCTGTTGTAATGTCTTTCGAATAACATTAGCTCCGTGTTGCAATGTTCACAGACGAATGAATTTTTTCTGCCTGATTCCAAAAGATATTGCATGTAACTTGTACAGACGCTGTAAGACTTTGCAGGATCCGTTGCAGTATGATTTAATTGTTCGCCTGGCTTGTAATGATATTTTTCAGGAATGCGGCCAATAATACTGTTGTTGTAGATTCCGTAATAGCGGACCATTCTGAATCCTTTATGAGGAATATGCTGAAACAACCTGTTGAGAAATGTTTCCCAGGGTAGCACTGCTTGTTTAATAATTTCACTGTCGCCTTTTCTGATAGCTTTATAATCTTTCCAGGTAAATGTAACATTGTTGATGTCGATATGCTCCAGCCGGTATTCACTAATGCATGCACGTCTTGTATAGCGACCGATGTAGCCAACAATATCAGCAGGGTCTTTCAATGGTTCCGGGCAAATATGCACTACCCAGCTGTTTTTTTTATTCATGTCTTTAAGAAACTTTTTGAAGTAACAGCTCTTCATACTGTCAGGAAAATTGAGTTTACCCTGATCACGATATTGTATGAGTACGCCTTCAAATTCGTGTCTGAACTTGTTCCTTATAAAGTCAGATTTGACAAGAAATTTATTAGGAATAAGTTTTAATTCATTGCTATCAGTGTCAAGCCCACCGCTGCTTATAAGCATGTGTAAGTGGATGTGATATTTTATATCGCTTCCGAAAGTGTGTAAAACAGTCATGATCCCGGGCATACACTTTTTTGAATGCTGAAACCAATTGATTAACACATGCGATGCCGTATTCATTAAAGAAGAATACAGCAGCCGCTCATTGAACCGGAATAGTTGATTTAATTCATGTGGTACTGTAAAAATAACATGATGATGTTTTATGTTTAAAAGATTTCCGGCGATTTTCTGCGCCCATTTATTCGTGTCGATTTGTCCGCACTGTGGGCAAAAGCGATGTTTACATGAATGGTTTACTTTTTTTATTTCACCGCAATCAGGGCATATATATTCGTTATAACCTAATGCTGGTGTCCTGCATATGCGCATTGAGTCAACGCTGCGAATGACACGCGGGTGAAGTCTGGGATGCTTTGCCAGATAAGTGTCCCAGTGAGGTTCAATTACATCACGGATGAGAGAATATTTCTTCTCTTTACGACACACTTTTTTGTTGGAAAATTACAAAAAAATGTGTGTGTATTATCAAATTAAAATTGAATTTATTTTTGCACAATCGTGTTATGCAACGTTGCATTATTGTCAGTAAATATCAGCAAATATCAGTAAATATCAGTTTTTATTTTTAATGTCGTTCGTAAAAACTAATCTTTTATGCTGACTTTCCAGAGTGAAATTTAATATCAGGCAAACCTCGTATTCTGTCAAGCGTAATTGGTTTTTAGCGTCAATGCTGTGATGTTCGTTTATATTTTCATCGCTGATAACTTTCACGATGACGCTGTCATTAATAACCAAGTCAATTATTAACGAGCCGATAATTTTTTGCCTGTATAAAATATTTATTTCTTTATCACTTTCACTTTTTAATTCTAAAAATTCACATTCTGCTGCCAGGGCTCGTTTATAGACGTCTGTAGTCAGTCCGAATGGAAGTTTGTTACTGACGGTATAAAACGCTTGCAGAATCAAGTTGGTGATGTCTGAGTGCAGATATTTATTATCAGTGGCCATTCAGCAAATATCAGCAAATATCAGCAAATATCAGTAAATATCAGTAAATATCAGTCGTAATGAATTAAATTTTAAATTGATTATTTTATATAACCCGCTGTGTCCTTACGTAGACAGGCGTTTCAAGCTATTGTCAGTCATGACAATTATGTACAACGTTTAAGCATTGCTTGCAGTGCCCCCGTTACTACAAAGATACTAATTTCAATAAAGGAACGGGGCATTGCAGTAGTGCTAAGTTAGGTGCTGTTCAATCATTCACTGCCTTTGATTCATTGGCAGAAATGTTGAACTTAGTTCAGGTGTCAACACCTCTGCTTTCAAAGCTGCTGTTTTAAATGATTAATTATTGAAGCAATACCAGTATTGCTAACCAGTCATTAATCAAGTCAGGATTGTAAAAAAAGTCAGTTCTTATCAATCCCAACACCCACTGCGGGTTTAGTCAGCTCCACAGCTTTTGCAAAGTCATAGAATTTGATTTTCTCAAATTTTCCCTATAACTTTGCCAAGTCTTAGCAACGTTGCTACGTTTAAAAGTCGAAGTCAACTTAGCTTTTACCGGTATCACCGACTAAGACTTGAGCCAAAATCTTCGATTTTTCTTTACGCTGTTCCGCTTCAATCACCCGCAGCACCTTGTCAAAGAACTACCTTTCCAATCCCTTATCAATCCTGTAAAATAGCGGCTTTATTAACTCGTTGCCGCCTGAATTGCACCTAACGACCAGCATTGCTTGCAGTGGCGGACTTGTCAGACGAAGTCTGACGTGTCCGCCGTGATAATAATTATTAAATTACACTGCTCTATCAACGTCAACCACCCGCCATTGAAGCAATGTTAAGTTATGCAGTTGTTCATTGTCATCTTAATTTTATTCGTTAACTTAAAACCCTTAGAAGCTAAGGGCATTCATGACAACTATCTACCAATTCACACAGTCCTTGCTTATATCCCCACGTACTTTGGTCATCATCATTATACTCTGCATCATTGTCTTCACAATTTTCATACTCTTCAAGAAGATAAGACTTATTACTGTTATTGGTTATAGTATCTTCAGTAAAATTATATTTAATATTTCCTAAGCCACCTTTATCAATTAAATCTTGAAATGATTCTATGTCATTAGTTCTAAGAAATAAAAACACGTCTCCATGTATTCTCGACCACATTGCTTTATTCTCCGAATTATCTTCACAAAGCACACCGAATTCCCTTAATTCATCTAAGTCGGAAACATAAAACGTGTCTATTTCATTTATGCACCAATCTACATACTTAGTATTTAAAACATAAACAATTCACAAGGTCTATACCTTTGTACATTCCAAAATTTAATTTTGTATTCTTGTCATATATTCCTCTCATATAAATTTTATTTTGGTTTAAAAATTAATGTGAAAATATTGTTCTTTCATTTTTCTAATAATAACTGCTAACGATTAAGCATTGCTTGCAGTGGCGGACTTGTCAGACGAAGTCTGACGTGTCCGCCTTGCTATTGTTATTAAACCACACTGCGCTGCAACGTCAACCACCCGCCATTGAAGCAATGCTAAGTTAGCTGTAGTTACTTTTCGTCTATCGCTTGTTTAATTTTTGCTACAGTCTCATGCAACTTATTTCTAATTTGGTCTCCTGTGAATCTTAATACTTTGTAACCTTTTAATGTAGCCTCTGTATTAATTGACACATCTCGATTAAATTGATATTCGGTTTTCCCATGATAGGTATATCCATCTGTATAAATTGCTAATTTATTTACATCAGTCTCAATATAGAAGTCAGGAATTGTCAATATTTTATCTTTGTCAATAGAAGCTGGATATTTCTCTGTCGTGCCATCTTTATTAATACGCATTTGCAGAATCGGATTAATATCATTTCTTTTCAATTCAAGCAGCAAATCTCTTTCAAGCGGGCTTTGACACATTAATACACATTTGTCACATAAAATGTTTTTAAATTCACATTTTGAACATTGATTATTAGTTTCAATAAACTTTTTGACTTGTTCGCTTTCATCAATGCTTATTTCAAATCTTTGGCTAATTTCAGTCAGCCCCAGTAATGAATTAATATCATCGCGAATCTCAATTAATTCTTTCTTGTTAATTAATTGAGATAAGTTCCAATTGCTTACTTTAAGTTCAATTTTGAACTCGTCTCGAAGTGAGAATGTCTTCCTGTCTAATTTCTCGATTTTTAAAATTGTCATAGTTTTATTTATTTAGTAATTACAGCTAACGACCAGCATTGCTTGCAGTGGCGGACTTGTCAGACGAAGTCTGACGTGTCCGCCGAAATAATAATTTTAAATAACACTGCCTGATCCCGTCAACCACCCGCCATTGAAGCAATGCAAAGTTATACACTGGGCGAATCATAAGTCTTTTCAATGGAATGCTTAATTGTCTGGTTAAGCACAAAAGATAATTTAATCTTGTCTTTTGTCTGTCGGGCTTTTGCGTGTCGCAGAAAATTTTGTTTTAAGGGAGGGAAGAAAAATAAAAAAAGAAATCAGGGAAAAATGTAAAGCTCTTTTGCAGCCGAAATAATATCTGCCTTTAAAGATGGGCTGCAAATGTGCTTTACATTGTGTGGTTGGCATTTCCCGATTATTCTTTTATAAACTTCTTAACCACTACTCCTTTTTCTGTTTTAACTTCCACAACATAAACTCCGCTTGGAAAGGCTGAAACATCTATGTTTGTTTTATTGTTGTTTGTTGCAAAAGTTTTTACATAGCTGCCCTTGTATGTTGGTTATTTCTATTATTGCTTGCGGGCTTTCTATTGTTAACACATTAGATGCAGGGTTAGGATAAATTGAAATATTTATAGAATACTTATGCTTGGCCGAAGCAATTCCAACAACAGGATTGCAGAACAACCGTGTGAATAAGTTAATTTAACTAAATGATTGCCTGGTGTAAGCGGTGAATAACAACTGGACCAGTTGCTAGCCACTAATAGGATTGCCATTCAAGATTCCATTGATTACTTGCTCCTACTGTCGAAATTAGCATACTTCCATTTGGCGTACATTACAGCTTTAGCAGCCAGTGTCAACCGTAACTGATGATACTTGCCGTACCTGTGCCTCCTGTTATGGAGCCGGTAACCAATGTAGGTTGATGTGGTAGTTGGCATAACTGTTAAAGGGTTTGCACTACTTAAACCTCCACTCCACTGTATCAGTGGTAGATCCATTTTGCAGTTAACGTATATTTGAAGTATCCGCGCAAATAGGGTTTGCCGATGCTGAAATGCTTTTATTAAACCATCGGCCGTGGCGTTAATATGGAAATAAAATTTCCAAATGCACGGCCACTACCAACTGTAATTGTAGCCGAAACTGTATTTGTAGCAGTGTTTATTACACTTACTGTACTAGTGCCACTATTCGCAACATATACCTTGCTTCCATCGGGGCTTACAGATACACCAAAGGAGCAGAACCAACTGTAATTGTAGCCGATAACAGTATTGGTAGCGGTGTTTATTACACTTACTGTATTAGCATCATTATTCGTAACATATACCTTATTTCCATCCGGGCTTACAGATACACCAACAGGACCAGTACCAACCGCAATTGTAGCCGTAACAGTATTGGTAGCAGTGTTTATTACACTTACTGTATTAGCAATTACTAATTCGCAACATATACATTACTTCCATCGGGGCTTACAGATATACCAATAGGAGTAGAACCAACTGTAATTGTATCCGAAACAGTATTGGTAGCAGTGTTTATTACACTTACTGTATTAGTAATCACCATTCGCAACATATACCTTACTTCCATCGGGGCTTACAGATATACCTTCAGGATTAGTACCAACTGTAATTGTAGCCGTAACAGTATTGGTAGCAGTGTTTATTACACTTACTGTATTATCATTTTGATTTGCAACATATACCTTGCTTCCATCGGGGCTTACAGATACACCTGTCAGGACGAGTACCAACTATAATTGTAGCCGTAATAGTATTGGTAGCAGTGTTTATTACACTTACTGTACTATCCCCCAGATTCGTAATATATACCTTGCTGCCATCAGGGCTTACAGATACGCCATAAGGCAATTGACCAACTATAATTGTAGAAATAGTATTTGAAGCAAGATTAATAACATATACATTATTTAACTGATTTGTTATATAGGCAGATTGCGCATTTACAACCATTGCATTTAATGCAATGAGAGAAAGTATAATTAATTTCTTCATAATACCAAAACTTTAATTTTTAATAATTAGATTTATAAAATACAATTCAGCATATCTATTTTAAAATAATCCGATGTCTACATATTTAACCTTAAAATTTTTAAGACAATTTCAAGGCTTTAAGCAAATCGTATTTATCAAAAACAGCACTTTTATCTATTAATGGTTTGCCTTTAGAATCATACCACATAAACCAAAATATTTCATTTTTAGGTTTTTTAATCTCCAGTTACATATTCTAAGAGAAGTACAGCATCTTTACCTTTATAAATTGGTTCTTTAGTTACACTTCCTTTAAACCCTTTTTTGATATTTGTTTTAAATTTCTTATTTTCCATTGCTTTTATTTTTTAGTTAAATATTAATTTATTTCTTAATTCATACACCTGCATATTTATAAAAAAAACAATTTGGCAGATTAGCTCTTTTGCCTGTGTGGGCGAAGCCCTGCCGCCGAAGGCGGCAACAGGCAAATGTGCTAATGTGTTTTGGTATTTCATTTTCTTTTTTTATTTTTCGTGCGTTGGCAAAACAAAATTTTCTTTTAAGTCAGTCGAACTTGTCAATGAAAGAATGAACTGTCAAAATGAACTTTCTGTCCTGTCTGCAAATTTATATTTTATTTTTTGTCGCCTTGTGTATAACGTATGTGTTACTTTACCTATTACAGTAATATCTACTATAGTTTTTAGAGGTAAAGTAATCCGTTTTTGTTAAAATTAAGTGTTGATTTTAAATCAGTTACTGTTTTGTGTTTTTCCATTTTTACTCCTAAAAATGACTAAACTTCTGTTAATATAATCTGTGCTGGTTTTATATATCTAAATTATCCAATGGGCTTTTAAGCTGATCCATTCCTTTTCTTGTTATATGCGTATAAATCTCTGTTGTTTTGACCAACCATGTCCGAGCAATTTCTGTATGTATCTTAAATCACTCCCTCTTTCAAGCATATGCGTTGCAAAACTATGTCTTAATGTGTGCAGTCCCACTCTCTTTGTTATTTTCGCTTTTGCACAGGCATTTTGTAATATTTTGTAACCATTTTCATACTATATTGTTCACCAGTTTGCCCCTCAAACAGCCATTTTTTTGGTTTGTATTCCTTGTAATACCGTCTCAAGTATACTAAAAGTTTTTCTGATAACAAACTGAATCTGTCTTTTTTCCCTTTACCTTCTTTAATAATAATTATTTTTCTTTTGCTGTCAATGTCCGATTTTGTCAAATTTAATAGTTCGCCTATTCGTAATCCAGCCGAATATAAGGTTAATATTATTGTTTTATGTTTTAGGTTGTCAATGCTGTTTATTATTCTTTGTGTTTCTTCTTCACTTAGCACCGTTGGTAATCCCTTTTCTTTAAAAGGGCGCTGCGATAGTTATATAAGGAAGTTTATCCAGCTTCAATACCTTCTCGTAATAGAACTTTATAGCATTGATAATCGTGTGTTGCAATGATGCTGAAATTTTTCTTTTCTCAATTAAATACAAAAGGTAGTCCTTAATATCAACACCTGTAAGTGTATCAAGTTCCCTTGTCTGGAAATAATTAATATAATCGGAAAAAGCCTTTTTATAAGTAGTGATGGTATTTTCGCTATACCGTTTTATCTTTAACATTTCCAAATATTCGACGGGAATCTTCCTGTCGTTCGAATAATATTTCTTCTCTTTTAAATCCTTGTTTTTTGATTTTCTAAAACTGCATTCAATCTCGAATCCAAATTGCGCAAAGTAGCTTTCAATCTCCGATTTAATATTGGGGGTGTAAGGAAACGACCAGTATTTTTCGGCTTTATGCCACTGGTAATAGGGGAGGGTTTTCACTTTTGCAACATGCGCCTTTGCAAAAGGAAATCTTAAAATAATTTTTTTCTCATCAATAATGTTCATTAAAACAATACGTCCTTTCCTCTCTGGATCAAACAATGGCTCACCTTCTATTTTCTCTTTATCAACCGCCTCCTGCTGATGTGTACTTGCCTCACCGTTAGGCAGGTTGCCTTTTTTATTCTTTTCCTCCTCTTTATCCAATTCAACTTTTACTTTTGACTCTGGTTCAACTTTTTTTTCTGACTTCTGAACTCTGACGTCAGAATTGTCCTCATAGTTGCCGGGAGCTAATTTTTTTATTGGTTTTTTCTCAGTAAGGAAAGGAATCTTATCAAAAACAGCAGTTGTATCAACCGATGCAAAACCTTTGAATACACGAAACAATTCTTTTAGTTTTTCCGGATTGTTGGCTACATGCCAGCTTTTGCGCGTAATGCTGAAAGTAGCGCCTTCCACTTTTTTGATGATGCTGATAAGTTTAACATCATAATCAAATTTCACCAGTAATCGCTTTTCTTGACGATGAACCACCGGTATTATCTGAATCTGTTTCATAAATGGAAAATTAATAATCCCAATGATAAAATACTAATCAGAAAAACAGCTGCAAGATAATACATTTGAATAACGAAAGCAAGGGATTTCTTAATTAAATTAAAAAGTGAATTTGCAAAGTGCATTATCAAATTATTTTCAGATAAAGTAAAAAAACTGATATTTGTAACCTGAATAAAAAAACGATGGATTTTTTTGATGAACCCAAGTTTGAACCACTGCGAGTTTTATTTGATAACACGCCCCTTGATGACTTTTGCGGGATGACAACAAATGAAATTCGTAATTTATTATACAGTCCTTTCGATGATACTTCAGCTCTTAAAATAAATTCAGATATTGATGATGATACACTGAATAATATTCCATTTTTCCGGCTTACCGAAGAGTTGCTTAAAATTTTTCAGCGTGAAAAATTCATTAAGCTTACACCACATGGAGCGTTACCAAAAAAAGTCCTTCATGAATTGTATGATCACAAATTTATTAAAGAGCGATTTATTGAAACTGGTATTTCAAAATTAACAGAGCAACTGATGCTCCTTCAATAATGACTGCTCATCATGCAGCAATAGTTGCAAAGCTTTTAAAGAAAGTTAAAGGAAAACTATTATTGACCAAGTCAGGAATGATGTTTTTGAAAGCTGAAAAAAGAAAAGATTTTTTTCTTAAAAGTACTTAAAAGCTTTACCACCGAATTTAACTGGGCATCGAATGATGACTATTCTGATTTTCAGATTGGGCAGTTTGGTTGGGGATATACAATATTTTTGCTTTATAAATTCGGAGATACCGAAAAGACTAAACAGTTTTATGCCGATATGTTTTTGAAGGCATTTCCTAAATTTATAGAAATGATTCCCAGGACGGAGGAATTCAACACACAAAAAGAAGATTTTATCAATTGTTATATTTTGCGGTCATTTGAAAGATTTGTTGAATGGTTTGGATTTGCTGAAGATTGCACTGATTATTTCTTTAATTTAAATAATAATATTGTTGTTGGAAAGGATGCGCTAAAGAGAGTTTTCAGGTTTGAAATTTAATTCTATTCTTTAAGTTGAATTTACTGGTTTTTTGTAACTTTGCATAAAATTGAAATTGTATGAATATTCAGACTGTTAAAATAGAGCTCTTGAAAATGATCATTAATACTGAAATGCTTCTGTCTTAGATAGATCATGAGAATTTTTCAAAACGAGAAACAAGATTTCTGGACCAGCCTCTCAAAGAAGATCAGGAAGAGATTCTTGCTGGTATTGATGACCTTAACAAAGGGGAACAATACAATTATGATGAAATCATAAAGACTCGGTAAATAATGATGCAAGTTTTTTTTTCCAAACGAGCAAAGGTTAGACTTGAAAGCTTGCTTGACTATCTTGAAAAAGAATAGTCTGAAAAAGTTAAAAATGATTTTATCATAAAACTTGATAGATCAATAGCTCAAATTTCTAAACTTCCTATCAGTTGCCCAGAATCCAAAAAGTTTAAAGGGTTATTTAAATGTGTTGTGACAAGACAGACGACTATATTTTACAGAATAAAAGACCAAATAATACAGGTAATTACTTTATTTGACACCAGACAAAATCCAGATAAAATAAATAAAGAATTATAAGCACCAAGATAACTAAAAATTATCAAAAGGAGTAAAAGATTCTTAAAAAGCAAAGTGATTTTTAGAGGTTTTCAAGGCTTTTCAATGGTTTCGCATTTGTCTTATAATTAATCTTATGTTAAATAGCATTAATATTAAGCGAATAATCAATATTTAATACTTCTCCCCTTATGAGCAAATAACCAGCATTGAAGCAACACGAAGTGGCAACTGCCCTTTTTTTTCTCATTGTCTCACCAAGCAAATTTTTTCCATTGTAAATTCCCATTGTCGTCTGCTTTTATCTGTTGTTCTAATGGTGCAAATTGTGTTTTCTCTTGCTTCTCACTATAAGTTACCCAAACCATCATAGCATTGATGAATTTTAATTTTCTCATTGCTCTTGGATGAAGAACAAGATTCATTTCTTGATAAGAAAATGAAACACTTGGATATAAAATACCATCGACTTTTGTAATCTTGTCTTCAAGAGTTGTATGGTCAAATATTTGGTCGCAATAGTAATTTGTTATTTTAAAATCATAGTCCCCGTTGATTTTAGATTTTGCGAATTCATCAGCAAGAATTTCGTAGAGTTGTTTTATATAATCAGGGTCATAAAGTCCATGCTCCTTAATTTGCTTTAAATTATGCTCATTGAACCCTTGAGTATAATCCAACATTTTTTCATAGCGTTCTTTGTCAAATTCTATAAACTGTTTTAGTTACTTCTCCGAATAATTAATTTGTGCAAGAACAAGCGGTTCGGTAATTTTCCAAAGGCCGACAGTTACCGATTTGCTTATAGTTGGCGATTTAGTAAAACCATTTGTTAATGCCTCCATACATGCAGTCATGAAATTGTTAGAAGCATAAAATCTTGGTTCAAAAGGTTTGTTACATCTTCCAAAAAATTTTATTTT
Source organism: uncultured Bacteroidota bacterium (assembly GCA_963831005.1). Taxonomy (GTDB): domain Bacteria; phylum Bacteroidota; class Bacteroidia; order Bacteroidales; family CG2-30-32-10; genus CAWHOW01. Next base: position 709 of record CAWHOW010000005.1, on the reverse strand, counting down.
CTCTTTTTTTGAATCTGAAATTATTGATATCTCTTGTCGACTGTCTTAAAAGGTAATTTGAATGTCCCTTCTTTAGGAATGAAAGTCTCCATTTTCTCGTGCTCTATATATAATTGAATAATCACGTGGACGTGACTCAACAGGACGATAAATTTTATCAGCTTCAAAAATTGGTACAGGGAATGAAGGAATATAATTATTTAGTTCAATACAAATATCTTTATAATCCAGTCTATAAAGGTGTTCTGGTAATTGTCTAAGATATTCTATTGCTCATCTCTGTTTTTCTGTCATTATTTATAGGGTTGCTGCCAATGGTGTTTATTAAAATACACTGCGCTGCACCGTCAACTACCCGCCATTGAAGCAAAGTAAGTTGGCAACTGTTTTTTAATCTTCGTCTGTCACCCTTTTGATTCTTGGATCTGGTTTAAAATCACCAAAAGCAATACTGTGTCTTAACTTTAATTCATGTTCCCTTTTCTATCTTCTGAATCAGATATTATTTTGTCAACCATTGCGTCTGTTACGAATATTTCTATAATGGGATTATTGTCCAATTTTCCGTCCCAATACTCTTTCGCTAATATTTCTGCTTTCTCAATGTCTCCTTGTTTTTATAGCTGCATAAATTTGCTCAGTTATTTTGAAGTCGCCCTTATGTAATATTGCTTTCTCATCAATAGTAGTCCTATAAAAAATTGCATTC
>CAWHOW010000004.1:0-71370 GCA_963831005.1 uncultured Bacteroidota bacterium | reverse complement strand
TTTACACATTTTGATTAAAAATCCTAAGACAAGTTTACAAAAGTTTTTTAATCCTAACACAAATTTACATTAATTTTTAATCTTGAATAATATTTACATTTGCATCACCGGAAGAAGCGGAAGCGGGCTCTGCTGAGGAGCAACTCGCCAGGAATACCCCGGTCGATAGCATAATAATCCTTATAGAGTTTACACTTTGTAGTGGATTTTTTTATTACTCATTTGTTATTCCTGAAAAAAACCTATATTTCCATAAGCACCTCCTGTTCTTTTTTAAGAGCATAATAATTTTTCCATCGTTTTTTGATAACACCTTCCATAACATGGGCATCAACTGGTGTGAGCATATCAATGCTGGAATGTGGTCGCAGATAATTATAGGTGCTGATTGCTTTTGCCACTTCATCACGGGCAGTATTAAAATCCGGATAAATATTTTCTAGCAATTCGCTTTTTAAAATACCATTTACTCTTTCTGCAATAGCATTATCTAAAGGATCTCCGGTTTGTGTCATACTAATACGAATATGATTTTTTTCTAATAATTCTACGTAATCATAACTACAATACTGAACACCTCTATCTGAATGATGTATGAGCCGATGTTTTTCAGGCAAAGATTTTAAAGCCATTCGCAAAGCCCTTTCACAACCAATAGTTGATAAATTTTGACTCAAATAAAATCCAACTATTTTCCGGGAATATGCATCTGTAATTAACGAAAGATAAGCAAACTCTGTCCCAACATGGATATAGGTAATATCACTAACCCATAATTGATTTGCCGCAATTGGAATAAAATCTTCTATTAAATTCGGATATTTTTTTAACCAATGCTTGCTATTCGTTGTAATGGGTTTTCTGTTTTTACGCTTTCGTATCAGTAATCCATGTTCTCGAAGCAAATCAAAAAATGAATCCCGACCAATTCCGATCGCATGCTGCTGCATAAATAATTGCATTCTTATCAATAGCTTCCGCCCACCAAGCCGTTTCATTAATTTACGTTGACTATTTACTTCTTGTAAAACTAATTCTTCACTCAAAATAATCTTTTCCTGATATTTTTTCCCTTGATAATACGCTTGCCTCGAATAACCAAGCAATGAACAAAGCTCTTCTGTTTTTGAATAAGGCCTGCTTTGTTCTACTTTCATGATTGCTTGGCGCCAGATTTTTTTCGCAAATCAATACCGAATTGATCTTTTCCAATATCAATCATGGCTTCAAGCAATTCGTTGTGCAATTGTAATCTTCGAAGTTCTGCTTGCAACAATTTTACTTCTTTGGGAAGTGGCTCTGTGGGCTGATTTGGTTTTGCTATTTTTGATTTTGGTGAGTGGTTAGAAGAGTTATATCGCCCTCTAAATTGTTGTACCCAACCATGTATGGTTCTGAAGTCCACTCCATACTTTGCTTGTAATTGCCGGTAGGTAATGCCTCCAGCTAAATACTCCGCTATAATTTTTTCTTTTTCTTTTATCATATCTGTTTTGTCTGATGTAAATTTACAATTTTCTGTAAACCTATTTCAGGACAAGACAAGTCATAAGAGTTTTGCAACCTACTGTCAAAGATAACCTTTTTGTCTGCGCTGATATATCTCGATTCATTGTCCTTTGTTACTGTCTTATCAAATTGCACTGAACTGTCTAAACTATCTTATTGCACTGAACTGTCTGAACAACCAAAGTCAAGTCTAACTCTTATTACTCCTCCTTTAATGGCGCTTGGTACTAACGTTTAAGCACTGCTGCAGTGCCCCCGTTACTACAAAGATACTAATTTCAATAAAGGAACGGGGCATTGCAGTAGTGCTAAGTTAGGTGCTGTTCAATCATTCACTGCCTTTGATTCATTGGCAGAAATGTTGAACTTAGTTCAGGTGTCAACACCTCTGCTTTCAAAGCTGCTGTTTTAAATGATTAATTATTGAAGCAATACCAGTATTGCTAACCAGTCATTAATCAAGTCAGGATTGTAAAAAAAGTCAGTTCTTATCAATCCCAACACCCACTGCGGGTTTAGTCAGCTCCACAGCTTTTGCAAAGTCATAGAATTTGATTTTCTCAAATTTTCCCTATAACTTTGCCAAGTCTTAGCAACGTTGCTACGTTTAAAAGTCGAAGTCAACTGAGCTTTTACCGGTATCACCGACTAAGACTTGAGCCAAAATCTTCGATTTTTCTTTACGCTGTTCCGCTTCAATCACCCGCAGCACCTTGTCAAAGAACTACCTTTCCAATCCCTTATCAATCCTGTAAAATAGCGGCTTTATTAACTCGTTGCCGCCTGAATTGCACCTAACGGTTAAGCATTGCTTGCAGTGGCGGACTTGTCAGACGAAGTCTGACGTGTCCGCCTTGCTATTGTTATTAAATTACACTGCGCTGCAACGTCAACCACCCGCCATTGAAGCAATGCTAAGTTAGCTGCTTTGTGCTATTATTCATTTTCTTTCATCATTGACATTAATGATAATGCAGTTCATTCATGTCTACTGCTTCAACTAAGATCAATGTTGTAATCTTCTGCAATGATATTAATTATGTCAAGATCATTGAATTTATGAATGTTAGTCAAATTCAATATCTGTCTTAGCTGGTTAATTCTATACTGTCAAGTCTTTGAAGTAACTTTGAATATTAGTCCTGATTTAATATTGACAATGAATCTCATGTAATGAATTGCAATTATGTCGAAATCAATGAAATAATATGACCAATGATTTGACATTGTCGATTTCGATATTGAAAATCCTGTCAAACTTATATTGAACTGTGGCAGTCAAACCAGTAGGTATTGATGGAGCTTGCAATGTCATTGATATGTATATCCATATTATCAAGTATGAAAACAGCATTACTGTGCAGATATTTGATCTTACATGTAAGTATACAAGTTTTCAATTGAGTTTTGCATATCTGATTCTAATTCTATCATATGTTTAACATTTATTGTTAAGCCAGTACTTGTCCATTAGAAATAGTATTCACTTGTTCAGATAATTGCATCTATGTGTCCAATATCGACACTTAACTCCAGTAAATAATGTCTTCAAGTTGCATCGAAATCAATTATCTATTGGATTAAAATACAATTTATACAAGTGTCTAAATATTTATTTTTCATAGTTATCTGTTATTTTATAGCATTGTGCATAACGATTAAGCATTGCTTGCAGTGGCGGACTTGTCAGACGAAGTCTGACGTGTCCGCCTTGCTATTGTTATTAAATTACACTGCGCTGCAACGTCAACCACCCGCCATTGAAGCAATGCTAAGTTAGTGCCTGTGCAACTACAGTCTTGATAATCGAGTCTATGAAATGCAGAACAGTCATGTCTGCGCTTACAAGTCAAATTGAACCTTTGCGAATGAACTATTAGTCATGCTGCAATCTCTATCGAATCTATGAAATGCGGTCAAGTCAATAGTCGGCTTGGCTTTGTCAAGTTGCGAATACAAAGTCAAGTTTAATTGAAATACCTTTCATAATTATACTTTAAGCATTGGCACTAACGACCAAGCATTGCTTGCAGTGGCGGACTTGTCAGACGAAGTCTGACGTGTCCGCCTTGCTATTGTTATTAAATTACACTGCGCTGCAACGTCAACCACCCGCCATTGAAGCAATGTAAAGTTATAGCCATGTGCTTTCTTGTCTTTCATGTCTGTTACCACTGCCTTGTCCATTTACTTTTAAGTCTTTTGTGCGTTGGCGCATTTTTATAAATTTCTTCTTTCTTGGCTTTGCAAGCTCTATTTGCAGCCAAACACTTTCTGCCTTTGAAATAAAAGCTGCAAATGTGCTTGCAAAATGCAAAGGCTATTATTCATAATATTTTATTTCACGCTCTGTAATTATTTGGGGACTACCCTTTTTAAATTCAGTTTTCTTTATCCAGTTACCCATTGAATCATAAACATATTTGTAAATGTTTTTATAATCTATTTTATAATCTCCACCGTTCAAGTTGTAAACGATCTTCTCAATCACATTCATTTTGTCATCATAATTAAAAAGCCATTTAAACTCTCTCTCTAAATCGTTATAACAATCAAAATGTTTCCATTCAATCTTATTCCCTTTGTCATCGAACTTGTCTGTATCTCTTATTAATAAACTATCGTCAGAATTATAAATGCTCACTGCAATCTTATTTTCTTTGTTATCATATTCAGAAATACATTCACTATCCAAACTACCGTCTGGCAGGTAAACCTTCTCATTAATAATATTACCTTTATCATCATATATGAAAATAATTTTACGATACAAAATGCTGTCTGGTTTGAAGTGATTCTTCTCAATTCATTTTTCCGCTTTCATCATATTTATAAATGAAGGTAATTTTAATTTTTAAATTACCTTCTGCCTTGTAATTTTTCTCTTCAATTATATTATCCTTTTCATCATACTTGTATAAAATCTTAAAATCTAAACTTTCGCTTGACAAGAAATGACATTTCTCAATTATATTCCCTTTGTCATTAAATTGTAAAACATCTTCTGAATCTTTATGTCCTCTATGAATTTCTTCAAGTCCTTTTACTGTCTTAGGAAAAAGAGTTTCCGTTATTGGGAAAGAAGTTTCCGTTAAAGATTTAACCTTCCTTTTCAAATTTAATTTTAACAAATCGTTTTTATTTCCCATAGTCATTTATTATAATTAATTTATTAAATAATAGATAGATGATGAATTAAGTTTCCACTTTCGCCATTACTAATATAAATAAGATCAGGATTAAGAATGTCAATCCCTTTTAGTTCGCTTTCAAATGAAAAAGGCTTAATACATTTGTTTTCCATTGTAGCAATCTCATGTAAAAATCTAAGAGATTCTATAGTAGTTCTTCTAATAATAATATCATTGGTTTCTTTGTTAGTGAATTGCATACTTATACCGTGCTGTCCGTCCATAACACTATTTGTCCAACTGATTAATTCTATTTTGCCAATAATTTCACCAGTATATTCTCCGATAGGAAGTGGATGATTCCACAAATATAACACACCATCATAACTTTCTTTATATTCCATAATTGCTTAAATATCTAACTATTTTCAAATATTTTTAGACACTCTATTATAAAATAACTCAACATACTATTGTGCATTGACAAAATTGCAGCTCTTTTGCTTGTGGTGGGCGAAGCCCAGCCGCCGAAGGCGGCAACAAGCAAATGTGCTGCAAACCTTATTTTAGAAATTTTTAAAAATGCAAAGCGTGGGCAATTTATATTTTCTTTCTTGTCTGTCCGTGCCTGAGTCAAATTGTTGAGTCTATGAAATGCTGTCGAGTCAGGTTGCATAAATCTGTCAGGGAATTATGTCTTTGTTTGTAATAATAATTTTGTCTGTTTTTAATTTTTGCATTGGCTATAACGGTTAAGCATTGCTTGCAGTGGCGGACTTGTCAGACGAAGTCTGACGTGTCCGCCTTGCTATTGTTATTAAATTACACTGCGCTGCAACGTCAACCACCCGCCATTGAAGCAATGCTAAGTTAGCAACTGTTTTATTTGTCCTCTAAATTCCTCCTATTACATTATTTTGATGATTTGCAATTACAATTGCCATTTCATTTATCATTGTCTCTGCAATCTTTTGTTGCTCAAATAAGCTTAGATTTCTCACATAACTAAACTGTTTTTCATGAACAACTTCTTTTTGAAAATATTTATATTTCCAAATGATTGTTAAATGTCCTGTCCCATAAATAAAATGAATAATTTGATTATGTCCTTTTTGGTAGATGTTGAAACTTTTTTTGTCATGTATATGAATTTCTCCCTGTCCATTGAATACAGCTTCGTTAAGCATTTCAACTGTAAACTTAAATTTTTCAGCAAGAGATTGTCCCTGCAAATCATAATTGTCCTTATTCAATGCCGAAATGAAACGAAATAAAATAATAACAACAATTATGATAATGATTACGATAAAAAAATTCATGAGCTAATTATTTATATTAATTTATTTCTTATAATTTCAATTGTTTCTTTTAAACCTTGTATGGAGATTTTTATCAAACGTTGACCATTCTATAAATTTAGGCATCCATTCATGTAGGTCGTTATCAAAATTCTTTATATATTTCTTGCAATGGTATGCCATATATATTTCTTATTATATTAATTGGAATTGATGGAGATGATTCAGTCATTGCTAAAATTTCTTTATGATATATTTTATATCTATTATTTATAAAATTCCAATATTACCTTGTAGCTCAGATGAAATTCCATTAGTGGCTGTCCAATAATTTAAATATTCATGTAACTGATATGAAAATTCATCAATATCATTTGGTAAATAATGGTGTATTGAATTTAATAAATGAAAATTGGTATAAACCAGAATTTCAAATTTAGTCTCTACTGATGCTTCTTTTTCATAAAAAAAGATAAGAATACTTCAACTATTTTATTTAAATCAGTCTGAAATTTTTATCAATTAATTGTTGTCTATTCATCTTATTTTATTTTATTGTTGTAAATTTAATAATTCATTGTACACTGTGTTTCCTTAAAATAGTTGCTAACGATTAAGCATTGCTTGCAGTGGCGGACTTGTCAGACGAAGTCTGACGTGTCCGCCACTGCTATTGTTATTAAACTACACAGCCCTGCACCGTCAACCACCCGCCATTGAAGCAATGCTAAGTTATGCCTTCGTGGTTATTTAAAGTCTGCTTTTAATTTATTATCACCGCCAAACCATTCCGGTAAACCATAAAACCGCCCCTTTTGTCCATCCTTTTTACAAGTCTTTAAGGATTTGGTAATTTTTTCTAGTCTGCTCAAAGCAGGTGATAGTTTTACTCTTGTAGGCTCCATTTCACTTTTTGGAATATTATAATACACTAAAGCATGTCCGAGAAATTCTTTTGCAGATAGCACTCTTTTTGTTTTATTTAAAGTCTCATAGATAAACTTTGGCCAATTGTAAGTTAAAGTCAAGGGCGGTTTGTTGTCACGTTTAATTATAGTCTTAGGCTTTTGGTTTGGGTTTAATGGGACAGGCTTTTTTTCTTTTGCAATGTCTGTCAGTACAACTGATTTGTCATTGGCATCAATTAGCCCATAGCGTTTCTCTCTTTTACCTTTGATTTTTGAACTCTTTACAATATTGTCTTTAACCCGCAACCGATATAAAGCTTGTGAAAGTGCCATGATAGAGTTTTGAGAAGCAGGTAAGTCAAGGTTATGTTGTTTATAATATAACTTTATAATTTCGTCTGAAGTCAGAGGCTTGTTTTGCTCTTTCAGAGTCTTTAAAACAAAATGACGCCAATTTGGATTCTTTGTCTTTCGTGATTTTACTTTAATTGATTTCTCTGGTTGTTTTGTCAGGTTTGGAGTAGGCACAACCTTGTCATGTGTGATTGCGGGTTTAGTATTAACAACGGGCTTAGTGTCTAATTTATTTAAAAGACCTTTGATTTCGTCTGCCCGTCTTTGAATATTCTCTAATTCACTTGCATAAAAGTTTTTTAACTCTTCAACTTGTTGTGGGGTCAATTCAATATTTATCATGTTTGTCAAATTTTGTGTCAAGGACAAAAGTAATTAAATTTAGAATATTCATAAAAAAACCATGAGGCATAACGACCAGCATTGCTTGCAGTGGCGGACTTGTCAGACGAAGTCTGACGTGTCCGCCGAGATATTGTTTTTAAAGAACACTGCTCTATCCCGTCAACCACCCGCCATTGAAGCAATGCAAAGTTACCTGCTGGGCTTTTTGTATTCGTATCTGTTAATCCACTTTCAAAAATCGTTTAGATGTCTATTTTCTTTTGTAAATCGCCTTTTGTCAGTGGGGAGACATCTACCGTAGTCCGGGGGAATGTCTCTTGAGTTCGTTAAGACTTCTCCGTAACTCCTCGTCTTATCTCTTTAGTTCTTTAAGACGTCTCCTTAGCTCCCGCTGTGTTGTTCTCCCTAGTTTGAGAAGACTGTATCGTCCTGAAAATAGTTTACACATTTTGATTAAAAATCCTAAGACAAGTTTACAAAAGTTTTTTAATCCTAACACAAATTTACATTAATTTTTAATCTTGAATAATATTTACATTTGCATCACCGGAAGAAGCGGAAGCGGGCTCTGCTGAGGAGCAACTCGCCAGGAAATATCCTCCGATAGCATAATAATCCGTTATAGAGTTTACACTTTGTAGTGGATTTGCTTTTATTACGCATTCTGTGTATTCCTAAAAAAACCTATATTATACCATAAGCACCTCCTGTTCTTTTTTAAGAGCATAATAATTTTTCCATCGCTTTTTGATAACACCTTCCATAACATGGGCATCAACTGGTGTGAGCATATCAATGCTGGAATGTGGTCGAAGGAAATTATAGATGCTGATTGCTTTTGCAACTTCATCCCGGGCAATATTAAAATCGGGATAAATGTTTTCTAACAATTCGCTTTTTAATATACCATTCACTCTTTCTGCAATAGCATTATCTAAAGGATCTCCTGTTTGTGTCATGCTAATACGAATATGCTGTTTTTCCAATAACTCTACATAATCATAACTGCAATATTGAACTCCTCTATCTGAATGATGCATAAGCCGATGTTTTTCAGGCAATGATTTGAAAGCCATTCGCAAAGCCATTTCACAGCCATTTGCTGATAAATTTTGGCTCAAATAAAATCCAACTATTTTCCGTGAGTATGCATCTGTGATTAACGAAAGATAAGCAAACCCTGTCCCTACGTGGATATAGGTAATATCGCTAACCCATAATTGATTTGCCGCAATTGGAATAAAATCTTCTATTAAGTTCGGATATTTTTTTAGCCAATGCCTGCTATTTGTTGTAATGGGTTTTCTGTTTTTTCGCTTTCGTATCAGCAATCCATGTTCTCGAAGCAAATCAAAAAACGAATCCCTACCAATACCTATTGCATGCTGCTGCATAAATAGTTGCATTTTTATCATTAACTTCCTTCCTCCAAGCCGTTTCATTATTTTTCGGTGACAATGTACTTCTTGCAATAGTAATTCTTCACTCAAAATAATCTTTTCCTGATGTTTTTTCCCTTGATAATAGGCTTGCCTTGAATAACCAAGCAATGAACAAAGCTCTTCTATTTTTGAATAAGGCCTGCTTTGCTCTACTTTCATGATTGCTTGGTGCCAGATTTTTTTCGCAAATCTATCCCGAATTGGTCTTTACCAATATCTATCATGGCTTCAAGTAATTCGTTGTGCAATTGTAATCTTCGGAGTTCAGCTTGCAGCAATTTTACTTCTTTGGAAAGTGCCTCTGTTGGCTGATTTTGTTTTGCTATTTTTGATTTGGCTGGCTTATTTGAAGTAGTGTATCGTCCTCTGAACTGTTGAACCCAACCATGTATGGTTCTGAAGTCAAATCCATACTTTGCTTGTAATTGGCGGTAGCTAATGCCTCCGGCTAAATACTCAGCAATGATTTTTTCTTTTTCTTTTATCATATCTGTTTTGTCTGATGTAAATTTACATTTTTGTGTAAACCTATTTCAGGACAAGACACTTGTTGCTTTCTGATAAGTTTGCTGTATGATTTGAATAAAAATACATCTTACACTTGCTTTAGCCGCTTCAAGTGGATTGATTTACTTCCGCTTTGTACTAAAGAATGTAAAGATGCCGCATAGAAATGTATTAGTGATTACTAGTTTTAAATTTCAATATTTCAAAACGAAGAAACATTTTCAAAACAAAGTTACAACATTATATTTTAAAAGTCAAGTATTTTAACAATTATTTTCAATTATTATTAAATTATTAAACATATAATCTACAAATATGACAAAAACACAAGATATAATATTGTCATGAAAAAATATTTAAAATATATTAATAACTACTTTTAAAATTCTCATTCAATAGAATTCAATACCTCTGCCTGAAACAACAAGCAATTACGCAATTAACCCGATTTTAATGCAGTATTAATTTCCTCTTAATTCATTTTCCTTAATAATTGTAAACCTTTGTATTTACCTGCGTAGAAGCTTAGCCGCAGGCTTGGACAAATAATTTATTTAATAAAAAATGAAAACGGAAAATAAATTAAGCTCGTTTATTTTTGGTACTTCTGATGATAAAAAAACAATACTGCTGAGGCTTGTAGCAGGGCTTATTTTTTTATCGGAAGGGATACAAAAATATTTATTTCCTGAACTGCTTGGGACAGGAAGGTTCGTAAAAATAGGCTTCAGCGATGCTGCTTTCTGGGCTTATTTCACCGGAACATTCGAGATTGTTTGCGGTATATTAGTGGTTATAGGACTGTTTACACGACTGGCTTCCTTACCCTTGCTCATTATTATGATAACAGCCTTTATCACTACCAAATATCCTATGCTCATACAGAAAGGTTTTTGGGTAACAGCTCATGAATACAGGGTAGATTTCGCTATGACCCTGCTATTGGTTTATCTTCTTATTTCAGGCGCTGGCAAGTGGTCGGCAGATTGGAAGATAAGCAGATCTATTAAAACTTGAATGATGCAAATACCCGGGATCAGAAATATGATTTTCATCGGCTTTATGCTTTTGTTTCTGGTTAAGCAGGCTTATGCAGGTCCTCCTTTTATTACTGACGATCCCGAGCCTGTTGATTTTAAACATTGGGAGTATTATATTTCAACAATGGACATGTTTCAACAAGGTGCATGGGAAGGAACCTCGCCTCATATTGAAATAAATTATGGTCTTGTACCGAATGTTCAGGTTCACCTGATTTTGCCCATGAATTATATTTATACCAAAAAAAATGATAACATAAATGTTGGCTATTCCTACACGGAATTCGGCGTTAAATATCGTTTTATACAGGAAACAAAATCATCGCCACAGCTAGGAACCTTTCCAATTATTGAAATACCTACGATAAGAAATAACAATTTTGGTAATAACTGGACACAGATCTTTATTCCTCTGTGGTTGCAAAAAACATGGGGAAAGCTTACCACTTATGGCGGAGGCGGTTACTGGGTAAATCCGGGTACAAACAATAAGAACTGGATATTTGCAGGATGGGAAATTCAATATGATATTTCAGATGTGGTTACCCTGGGTGAAGAACTATATTTTCATTCTGCCGATGCTATTGGTAACAAAGCGGTAACAGCATTCAATGCAGGTGGGATTATCAATGCAACGAAAAAGTTTCATATTCTTTTTTCTGTTGGTCATAGCATAATAAATGAAAGTTTCATAAGCACCTATGCAGGACTATTATGGACAGTTTAATATACACTGGAATAAAGAAGCATAATGAAATCAGATAATAAACGGGAAAATAAGTTACTGAAAGAAATAGCTCTTTTATTTCTGAAGATGGGTACGGTTTCTTTTGGTGGTCCTGCTGCACATATTGCCATGATGGAAAATGAAATGGTGAAAAAGCGCCAGTGGTTAAGTGAGCAGCATTTCCTTGATCTGATGGGCGCCACTAACCTGATACCTGGCCCTAACAGTACTGAAATGGCCATTCATATCGGGCGCAAAAAAGCAGGACGGAAAGGGTTGATCGTTGCAGGAGTTTGTTTTATACTTCCGGCTGTTATCATTACGCTTTGTTTTGCATGGCTTTATAAACAATACGGGCAAATACCCCGATTGCAACCGTTTATTTACGGAATTAAACCTGCTATTATTGCTATTATACTTGCTGCTATTTATCCTCTTGCAAAAAGATCACTAAAGACAATTGAGCTGGGTATTATTGGTCTTATTTCCCTTGTTCTTTCTTTGATAGGATTTAATGTTATTTACGTAATGTTTGGGTCAGGATTTATTGTAATGGCTTTAGCTGCTATAAGAAATAATAAGGTACGTTCATTAAAAAGTATTTTCCCTTTTATGTTCCTGCAAATTTCAAATTCAACATTTATATCTGCTCTTAACCTGAAATTATTTTTGTCGTTTCTGAAAATAGGCGCTATTCTTTATGGCAGCGGTTATGTATTGTTTGCATTCCTTGATGCTGAATTAATACACCAGGGTCTTTTGTCGAAGCAACAACTGATAGATGCTATAGCTGTAGGGCAGTTCACACCGGGACCTGTTTTTTCTGCTGTAACATTTATCGGTTACCAGATAAACGGATTGACAGGTGCTGCAGTTTCCACTATAGGTATTTTTTTACCTTCATTTGTATTTGTAGCCTTGTTTAATCCTCTGGTTAAAAAAATGAGAAACTCACAACTTTTCTCCGCATTTCTAGATGCAGTTAATATTGCTTCTATCGCTATTATCATAGCTGTATGTTATCAACTGGGAAAAGATGCAATTACCGACTGGCGTTCAATTATTATTGCCGCTGTAAGCTTGGTATTAACATTTGGTTTTAGAAAAATAAATACGGCATTGGTTGTTTTAGGAGGTTCTTTGGGTGGTTTCCTGTTATCTTTAATTTAATAGTTAACCATATTTTAATCCAAGCTTAATATCTTCTTAATCCTTATTTCTTTAAATACATATAGTTTTGCATATAATTATTTGTCGTATCATTAATAATAACAAGATATTACAAAACTATATATCCTATAATAAAAATAGGATAATAAAAGTATAATTATATCTTTGCAAATAATTTGGAAACAAAAAAATAATAATTAATCATGTATTTATGAAAAACAGAATGTTCATTTTGATTGTAGTGTTGGGGATTTGCGGGTTTACTGCCAGATCGCAAACACTATCGCCGACAGTAATATCTTCTTCGGGGGGATTTTACACATCAGGCAGTGCCATGCTTTCAACAACCGTAGCGGAAATGACCATGGTGCAAACGTTTACTACTGCAGGTAATATCCTTACACAGGGATTTCAGCAACCGGAAGATATGACTACCGGAATAGTTGAAACACCGGCTGTTTCGGATGGTATACTGATCTATCCTAATCCAACAAATGGAAATTTTATTTTAAGTTTTACCAGTAATGGCAATTCAGAATCAAATATCCGGGTATTCAACCTTGCAGGACAGGTAGTGCTTGATGAACAAGTAACACCATCAGCAGGACTAAATACGATTAATTTCGACTTCAGCACATATAGCCAGGGAATGTACATCCTGGAACTTTCAACAACAAATGAAAAAGGAGAAAAGAGTTTGAGTTATCACAAAATAAATTTAGTATATTAATAAACTTAAAAAAATAAACAATGAAAAAATCGATTATCACTTTATTGAGCGTAATGCTTGTACTATTATTTGTAGGCCAGCTTAGCGCACAGTCACCTGAAGGATTCAATTATCAGGCAGTTGCAAGGAATGGTTCAGGAGTTCTTATTGCCTCTCACCCGGTTGGAGTTAAAATTAACATTCACCAGTCTTCTTCTTCGGGAACGGTTGTATATTCTGAAACTTTTGCCCCTTCAACAAACCAGTTCGGCTTGTTTACCGTGGCAATAGGTCAGGGAACTACAGTATCAGGTTCTTTTAATACTATCGTTTGGAGTTCCGGCGACTATTGGTTAGAAGTATTGCTGGATCCCACAGGAGGTACAAGTTATGCATCTATGGGTGCTTCACAATTATTATCAGTACCTTATGCTATGTATGCAAATAATGCAGGGACAAGTGGAATAACAGGTGCAACCGGCCCAACAGGACCAATGGGTCCAACAGGTGATATGGGACCTACAGGAGATATGGGACCTACAGGTGCAACAGGTGCTCCGGGTTCAGGTACTGTTAGTGGAACAATTGATTACGTATCTAAATTTACAACCGCTTCTGCAGTTGGTAATTCAATAATATATGATAATGGAACTGACGTTGGTATTGGTACTACCTCCCCTGTAGCCGTGTTTGAAGTTGACAGAAATGATGCTAATGTTAATAGTGAAGCATGGATAGAAGAAGATGGTGCAGGAGATGCTACACTGGGATTTGATGATCCGGGAACTTCTTGGTCAATGGGTATAGATCAGGCTGATGGAAATAAATTTAAGATTGCAAATAGTTTCTCTGTTGCTACTAGCACAATGGCGACAATTGATGGAAGTACCGGGTATTTTGGAATTGGAACTACAACACCTAACTCAACTCTACAGGTTGTTTCTCCTAGTTTTAACGATGCTGATTTTAATTCAAGTGCTGCAGGTGAATCGAGAATATCTTTTAGTAGCGGAGGAACTGCTATGGGACTATTAGGTTGGGAACCATTTAATACTTCTTTGTCTTTATTTACTTATGGAAACAATGATATTACTTTTGGTTCAAACAATGATACACAGATACTCATGCAATTAAAAACTGGTACCGGATATGTAGGAATAGGAACTACAGCTCCTGCTTCTATGTTGCATGTAGTTAATGGAACAACTAACTGGGCACAATTAGGTGGTGCGAATTTTGGAGTTGAAGGTTATGATGCTGTAAATAGTGTAGGTGGTTATTTTGGTTGTAATGGATATGCAGCAATAATTGGTGGGAATACGGTTCCACTGAATGATAATGATGGTTCAACGATAGGTACTTCTTCTTACAGATTTTCTACTGTTTATGCAGCAAATGGAGTTATTACAACATCTGATGAACGTGAAAAGGAAAATATTAAAGATATTTCTTACGGACTATCAGAAATAATGAAACTGCGTCCTGTAAGTTTTACCTGGAAGAATAATCCTGCTTATGGAACCAAGTTGGGTCTTATAGCTCAGGAAGTAGAACCGGTATTAGGAGAAGTTGTGAAGAAAGAGTTCATTACTCATGGACCTGCGACAACTTCCAAAGAAGTTACTTCTGATTATCGTTATGGAGTTTACTATTCGGATATTATTCCTGTTCTTATTAAAGCTGTTCAGGAATTAAATACAAAAAATGAAGAATTGCAAAAACAAATTGATGAATTAAAAGCTCGTACAAAATAATTTGAAAATAATTTTCTTATTTGTTTTCATCATCCCCGGTGGTTTTACTTCCGGGGATTTTTTATTGCTGGTTTAAATTGATTGTATAAATTTGAGACCTAATTAATGCAAATTTATAATCATGAAAGAACTTGTTCGATGTCGTCCTTGCGGATATGTAATGGAAGCCGATAAACTGGGAGATGTTTGTCCTGCCTGCGGAATGCCAAGAAAAGCATTTGAACCATACAGGGAAAGAGTTTCCCTTAACAGGCTTTTTTTGCTTAAATTCGACCTTCATCCTATCGCTATACATTTGTCTCAATCGATTGTAATCGTAATTCCTTTTCTGGCCGTTTTTACAAATCTCTTCAAACACTTTCAGCCTGAAATATTGGGAAGTGTATTAATATTTTCAGTATATGTTTTTCCATTTACTCTTGTTCTTGCAATGATAACCGGAACAATAGACGGGATAACACGCTTTAAAAGTCTTAGCCCTCCCTTACTGAGAGTTAAAATAATTTTCAGCCTGATAATTTTATCCCTATCAATTGTACTTTTTAATGTAGCTCCTTATGAGCATTATGGGACATTCACAATAGTATTAAGTATATTATGCCTTGCAGCTGCCGTTCAGCTTGGCTTGTGGGGAAAGAAGTTAATAAATGTAATACTTCCTGGCGCACTACATTTGAAGAAAAGAAATAAGGAAAGTGTAACTAAAGATGAAGTATAGGAATAGTTTTATTCTTTATCATAGCCATATAAAAAAACAGGGGTGTTTTGCAGTCAACCCCTGTTTTTGTTTTGAATAATGTATTCCTTCTATTTAATAGACTTCAGCCCTTCAGTAGCCGAAGCATCTTTCGGATGATTCATCAGTGTTGAATTGAACAAATTCTTTGCAAGGGTTTTATTACCAAGTTTCAGATTTGTCCAGGCATACATAAGATTGTTGTCGTAATCAAAAGGATACAGTTCATTTACTTTTTCAAAATAAGGAAGCGCTGTTTTATAATCATTCTTATAATAATAAATAAGCCCGAGCCTGTAATTGGCAGTAGAATTATTCGGGTCTAATTTTAAGATAGCTTCATATTGCAGCCTCACTGTATCCCAGCTTGCGAGCGCTGCCAATGGAAGTACAAGCCCTAATTTTGCTTCAATAGAATTGGGTTTAAGTTCTATAGCTTTTTTGTAATAATGCTCAGCATCCCTGTATGCAGCATTTTCATAATATAAATAACCTATCCGCAAATTCAGTTCGTACGATTTATCATCATACACCGCTTTAAGAGTATTGATAGCCTTCAAGTATTGCCCGCCTTTCTCAGAAATATAACTATTTTCGAAAGCAGCTTTTACAGCTTCGTCTGAAGAACCCTGCGAAAAACATTTTAATACCGGCATTATCATTATAGATGAAATGCAAACTAATTTAATGAGTGTTCTCATGTTGACCTCCGTTTAATTTTTTATTTATGATTATTGATTTTAATTTGTCCCATCCGAATGTTAAAATAGAAACTACTATTAAAATATCTACAAACCATGCAAGCAGACTATAATACCCTTTTGTTTTGTAAATAGATGTTGCAAAATTCCCTATGATCAGCCATTGAAAAACATAAAAAACTGTCACGTTTTTGCCTATCCATTTAATAAATTTTACCAGTGATGATTTCCCTGCATACACTTCAATAATATCTGCTGTCATAAGGTAACCAAGCATAAATACAATTACCCATCCAAAGAATATAATATTGTGATTATAATATCCATCTTTCCCCAATAAAGTATGAGCAATAGAGGCAGCATAAGAAATGGTTAGCGCAATGAAAATTATAATAGGAACAAGAAATACAATACTGTAATTTGAATTGAATTTTACCGACAAGTTAATTTTATCTGAAATTAATCGAAATGCATATCCGGTTAAAATGTATGCAAACCATGGGAACAATGAAAAATAGGACCATTCATAAGTTCCCCAGAAAAAAGCATTGATAAATGCAAGAAAAGTATAACCTTTTCCAACCATTGGTAAATATTGATAAGTTGCCACAATTAAAATTGCAAGCAGGAAATAGAGTATGTGATTCTTCTTAAAAATAAGTCTCAGCAAACCAACTAGTGCGACACTCATTCCTGCGAGAGGAAGAATGTCAACACCGAAAATATATGTCCATGGGTTTACTGCATATCCTAAAAAAACTATATTGTACAATAAATGAAAATTCAATCCAATATTCAGTAAGATTCCTCCGAAAAATAACAGGCAGCCTCTTTTTAGGTAATAAGATGTTTTCTTAGTTGAAGAAAAAAGGAAGTAGCCCATTACAGCCATGAATACAGGAGCGCAGGGAGGGCCGCCGAAGAACAATGAAATCTTACCTGCTATGCCATTATAAATTTCCTGCTTAGCAAACAATTCCATAATATGAACCTGAATCATGAAAATAACCGCAAGCCCTTTCAACAGGTCTGCTGTTTGGTTCCTTTTTATATTATGCGAAATTGAAGTTTGCACAAAACTTAAATATTTAAGCTGTATTTACCGTTTAAATAAGTTTCCTTTACCACATAGACACAATAGAAACATAGAAAAACCACATAGTTGAATTATCAATAATACTTTTTCAAATACTATGTGAAGCCTATGTTCCTATGATACTATGTGGTAAATAAAATTTCATCTTTCCAATTTTTATTGTAATAATTTATTCTTTTTGCATTATTATATTTTGATATTTCATTTAACCTGAACAAATGGGAAATACAGTTTATTTAATCAGTGCCAACCCCTGTGTTGCAGAAGTGTCATCAGGTTTTATAAGTAACGTTTTTGTAAAAAGCACTTTAGCTTCTCTTAATTTGCCAAGCTGAAAATTAGTCCAGGCATAAAGAATAGTAATATCATAATCGAAAGGATACATATTGGCAATCTTTTCAAGATATGTATAAGCCGACTGATAATCCTTTTTGTTGTAATAAATTAATCCGATATTATAATTTGCATAAGAGTTTTGTGGGTCAATTTTCAATATTGCATCATAGGCTGCTTTAACCATATCCATATTGCCTAAAGCTTTTTCAGGAAGTATATAACCTAATCTTGCTTCTATGGAATAAGGCATGAGGGCAATGGCTTTTTCATAATATTGTGCTGAAGTGGTGTAAGAACCAGATTCGTAATAAAGCCATCCCATTCGAATAGTTGTTTCGTATGATTTTTCGTCATAAACTTTTTGAATTTCCACAATCGCTTTTGAATAATCTTTGTTCTTTTCGTAAGCATAACTGTTGGTAAATGCATCTTTCATATTGTTCAGATCCTGTGTAAATGCAGAAAATGAATACAGTAAAAAAAAGAGAGTTACAATTCTGGTTTTAGTTATCATAGTTTCCATTTAACACCTCCTATTATAAAATTATTTCTATATTTAATTGTATTTGCAATATATGTGTTTTGTGGCATTGCCGTATAATAAGTCCCTTCTTTTTCCATAAATTGGTAAGTAAGGGAAATGTCAAAATGTTTAAAAACAAATATCGGTGTAATGCCGCAGCGGAATTTAACAAGGTCAGGATTATTGTTAACGACAAAACCATTATTCTCTGTAAAATCACTAAAACTTCCAAGTGTAACAAAGCCTTCTAACCAGATGTACTTATTGATTTTTGTCCCAGCAACCTGATTGAAAACAATTCTTTTAACTGTATCTTCCTCAAAGGCAGTTAAGGTGCTGCTGAAATACAGATTCAGGTTTCCTTCGGGATACCAGGTAATGGAAAGTCCTCCTTCTTTCTGTTTCTTATTATTCAGATTGGAAAATGAGCCGAAAACTGCCGTGGAAATCTTTCCCCAATTCTTATTGATGGATAATCCAAAAGAATAATTATAGTAGGAAGTGTCTTTTTCGGTTAAGCCTGACTGGCTCTGATACCTGTCAACAGCAGTCTGGAAGCTTGTATCTTTATAAACAATAGTGTCTTTTGCAGAAGAGGGGGGCAGCGGAACCTGCGTATGCCTTATGTTTGAATCGTACATGAACACATTAACAGAATGATTACTGATGTTGGCATTTACATTATAAATAGTTGATCTGATACTCAGCAAATGAAAGAAAGGCACTATGTCAAGTCCCTTTGCTACGTGCACATTGCATTTCAGATAAAATTCAGTTTGCTTAAGATTATATTTGTTCCGGTAATTATATTTAATATTAAGGTTGGTATCCGCCGATTGTAATAATTCCTGGATATTATAAATAGTGTCGTGCGAAGTAAAAGGCGGATGCCCGTTTTTTGGCGGATGAACAACTGTTTGAGTATCTGTAGTAACACTTCTGCCTCCCGCTTTCAATTGAGTTTCGGTTACTGAAGCATCCGATTCAAATATCCTTTGTTTTTCATCATTAATAAAACTCACTCCCGGATAAATGGTAAGCCATTTCCCAATATTAATATCTAAACCAAAATGTGCATAACTGATGTTATTTGTTAAATCAGCATTTCCACCAAGATTTTCACTGCCTTCCATATTTATATTCCCGTTCTGACTAATATTATTACTGTTATCCACACCTGTTTCGAAATAAACATCTTTAATTGAAATGTTCTTCTTTAAATGAACATCTTTTTTTATTTCATCGCTCATTTTATATCCTAAATTTCGTGCATCACTTTCTCTTCCAGAAAACAAATAACTATAATAAAGAAACTCCTGTGTGCTTGCATCGCCCGAATTGCTTTTCAACGCTGTTTCAAAATGCTTGATAGCAGCAGCATACTTTTGTTTGTAATAATAAGCTTCGCCCATTCGCAAGCGCAGGTAGAAATAATCAATATTGTTAGCCAGTCCAAGCTTACCATAATGAATAACCGAATCCCATTCGCTGAAAGAAGCAAAGCCATAAGTTTGCAAGTCGATGTCGTTAAAGTTAACAGCGTCCTGCGACATGGCGACAGAAGAAAATAAGGTGAAAACAATTATGAAAAAGTTTATCCGGCTCATCGGGAAAATTAATAACTGATATTATGTACTTTCTGTTTTTAAAAGTAATATTCAAAATTCAATGCTCAATGAGCAATAGAGTTCTTCGGAAAATAGATACGTCATTGCGAGCGGAGCGGAGCAATCTTTTTCAGGCATTGAGATTGCTTCGGGCAAAAAGCCCTCGCAATGACGATAATTATGATTTTCCGAAGAGTTCTAATATTCAAATTGGCAATTATTTCATGACTTGAACATTGAACATTGTGTGTTGAACATTGAACATTTTCTATAACATAAGTTTATTTGCGAAAATAATACTTCTTTCTCATTCTTAGAGGTTGTTTAAATTTAAAAATTGTGTTTTACAGCATATTGATTTTCAACATTGCCCCAACCCTGAAGGGTGTGTTGAAAATCAATTTGCACCCTTTAGGGAATTGGGGCAAACAAATTGATTTTCTAATATATAGAAATTATAACATATAAATTTAAACAACCTCTTTTTAATTATACACTTATAATTGCCCTTACCCTTTAATAAATTGCTTTTATTATTTATTTAATTGTTTAAACCGCTTCAACTAATGTTCAAACTGAATAGACTATTATCTATCCATGATAGACTGTTATTTAAACTGAATAGACTATTGTCCATCCAAGATAGACTATTGTTCAAACTGAATAGATTATTGTCTATCCATGATAGACTATTGTTTAAACTGAATAGACTATTGTCTATCCATGATAGACTATTGTTTAAACTGAATAGACTATTGTCTATCCATGATAGACTATTGTTTAAACTGAATAGACTATTGTCTATCCATGATAGACTATTGTTCAAACTGAATAGATTATTGTCTATCCATGATAGACTATTGTTTAAACTGAATAGACTATTGTCTCTCCATGATAGACTATTGTTCAAACTGAATAGACTATTGTCCATCCAAGATAGACTATTGTTTAAACTGAGTTTCGTCAAGGCAAAGCGTTTTTAATCCACGCACGTTGCTTCAATTGTCCGGTTTTTATCGTGAGCAATAATAGCCTTAATAGTATCATTAGCAAATTCAAGTTCAAAATCCATGCTTTTACGTACCATGCCTCCTATCTTCATTTCAGCTTTGCTTTTCATGCGTATCATTCCCGATGTCATTGGGTCGTTGATATAATCGTAATGCAGGGTATAATCGGCCTTAATGAACATAAAGAAAGGCGCCACAAAATCCTGGAAAAACAAAATGATACGATTATTCAAAAGATAAACCGGATATTGGTCACGTAAAGTTAGTTTCTTATAAAAACCTGTCATCACTTTGTAAGAAGCCATAAAGAAATAGAACAATAAAGAATCTTTATTTCCTTCAAAGTGCTTAAAATAATGAATGTTGCCATCATTGGAGAAGTAAGCTTTTGAATTGCTGGTTTTGCAATGAATGTAAGGATTGTTATAATAATCCACTTCCACTTCCCATTCAACTATTTCTTCTTCATTATTCTTGTCGCTGTCCTTCACCGCAAATTTGAACTTTCTTCCGGGTATGAATTTATAAGCTTCTGTAAGTAATATATTCCGCTCGATATTGGAAATAGTTTCACCTTCTTTAGGTTTTTCGAATTGCTTAAACTCGTATCCATCATCCGTTCTAAGTATATAATAACTTATGGGGAAGTCAATGGTTTTGGCATCAACAAAATGATTTGCCTGCAACTGGAAGTGGACATGTGGTTCGGGCGAACGACCAGAATTACCGCAGGCTGCAATTACATCACCTCTTTTAACGATGTCATACTTTTTAAATTTAACAGAGTCCTTCTTCAGGTGGCATATCTTTGAATAAAGATATGGTGCATGTTTAATGATAACGGTATTTCCCCAGTTGTCGTTCACATTCACATCGCTTATCTCATTATCTTCTATATTATAAATAATGTCTTCAATGGTACCATCAGCTGGAGCAAGAACGGGTTTCTCAAAACAATAAAAATCTTTTTTCTGCAAACCATAACCTGAATAGGTTTTATTATCATAATCTTTAATTACAAAATCCCAAGCGTGGCTCCATTCTCCTTTATGTGTCATATCGCCATCATGCCCCTGCGAAATTGTCCATTCTCCCCAAAATGGCAATGATACAGGGAAATAAAATGTGTTCTTAAAACGCTTTTTACTATTCAATTGCGAATACAGATTTCTTTCAGGTGAGAATTGTTGGAATGCAACTTCCTCAATATTCAATGTATTTCTTACCCTCAGCTTTAAAACATAAAGGAACAGCAGCACAACAACATTGAATGGCAATGAATAGATGGAAAGCTGGAATGTCCATAAAACCAATGCAGAGCCACTTGAAACAATTGCAATCAAAGGTGTAAGAAGAATTACCCAGAAATATGACGACCTTGAAGGAACTATGAAAAACCCTCCTATGGCAATAGCTGTGAGAATAAAATTAAACCCAATAAAATTATAACTGAGTTCATTGATATTGCCACCTATGAACTGGTAGAAATAAAATGCCGTATAGAACCCAATGAGAGAAAGGACAAAAGAAATCCTTGAATAAATCAGCAAGCCTACTGCAATCAGCAAGCCACCGAGAATGTTGTATTGAAAGAAAATCGCCCCAAGTGATTTCAGATAGATTGAAAGCGATACGGGTATATCCCAATTAGATAACTGGTGATATTGATTAACAAGTTCATTACCACCTACAGAATAAATTTCATTGAGAACATAAATACCACCTTGGCTTACTATCAATGAAGTATAATGCCTGGTTGCAATTGAAATTAGCCATATCGCAAAAAGGAAAGGCAGGCTCAAATATGGCAATGCATACTTTCCAATAATGCCTTCCATGGCAAGAGTGATAAATAATGTCAGCATGGAAGAGAAAATCAGCAGTATGTAAAAAGCAGGTCCTGGAGCATAAGTTATGCCAAGCCCAAGGCCAACAAGCAAACTATTGAAACCGTAGTATCCCCGACTGATGGTGTATTCATTGTATCCCATCAGATAGGCAAGCAGATTGGAAAATACAACTGCAATCAATCCGCAGATCCCGGCTTGCGGATTAATAAATGTTGTTGCAATGAGTAATAAGGCAAAGAATTTATTGTCAGAAAAATATACTGAGGAATAACTATTAAAGGTGCTCTTATAAAAGAGCACGATATAGTTCTTTATTTTCTCAATTAGGTTCAAACTATTTCTTTTTTTATTGTTTGTCATTGCGAGCGTAGCGAAGCAATCTTACCATGCCAAAACTGCTTCATATAAATCATTCCATTCAGGATTAAATCCATTTATCAATGCTTCTTTCTTCTTGCGCGATCCTCCTTTAATCTGTTTTTCTCTTGCAATCGCTTCTTCAATATTATTAAATGATTCGTAGTATACAAGTTTATGCAATTTATAAGTCGCTGTGAATGATTCCGGAAATAAATTATTTTTATGCTGATAAACCCGAACCTTCAAATCAGATGTAACCCCTGTATAAAGAGTCGTGTTATTTTTATTTGTCATTATATAAATACATCCACCTCGTTTCATTTATAAGATTGCTTCGTCGTTCCTCCTCGCAATGACGTATTTAGTAACCTCTCTTGCAATGACGAATTAATGTTTGCGTAACAGCCAACTACAATTCAAATTTCTTTAAATAATCTGGAATTTTTTCTAAAGAAACTATAGTGTCATTCGTTTCATTATCCCTGATAACATGTGTTTTCCCGTTCAGATCTATCATTACCACTTTTGGCCGGAGAGTGATGAACTGCATCCATTGTGTCATATTATATGCGCCTACAAAATGTATTACTACATTATCACCTTTATTCAGCAAAGGAAGATTAACGTTTTCTCGTATCACATCTATATTCATGCAAAGAGGGCCATACACTATAGTATCTTCAGTGAAATGAGTGAACTCCTGCGCCGGTGTAAGCTTATGCTCGTACCAGAAGGATGTAAACATGATGTTCACACCAACATCAATAATGGTGGCACGTTTCCCGCTCGACAGTCGCTTGTTCGCAATAACAGAACCCAGTAAATAACCTGCTTCATCAACAAGGGCACGACCTGTTTCAAGAATAAGCACAGGCAATTGATGAGGATCAAGTTCTGAGTTAATAAGTGAAGATGTTATAGCTTCTGCAAACGCATCAAATGTCGGACTGATGTCAGCGCCCGGCAGGAATGAGCCTTTCAGCGTATTCTTTGATGCAAAACCACCGCCCATGTCAAGATACTTAATATGATAATCATATTTCTTTTTAATATTCACTGCAAGGTCAGCAAGCTTAAATGCAGCTACTGCATAAGCATTGGCGCTAAGCATGAAAGTACCTATGTGGCAATGCAAACCAACTAATTCAAGATGCTCTGAAAGCATTATTTTATTAATAGCATCCCATGCCTGTCCGTTTTCATAATTAAACCCGAACCTGTCCCACATTGGGTAAATTCCTGTATCCATATTAACACGAATAGCAACCTTAGGTTTCTTCTTCAGTTCCCTTGCAATGTTGATGATCGAATACATTTCTTCCAAATGATCTATGTGGATGTAGGAATCATTTTCAATGGCTTTCTTAAGGTCGATATCTGATTTATCAGGGCCATTGAATATGATTTTATTTCCTGGCACTTTGTTCTCTAGAGCTTTTTGATATTCAAAACCGGAAACAACTTCAGCCCATGAGCCTTCCTGATGAAATACCCGGCAGACTGCTGTCAGGTAATTTGTTTTATACGACCATGCAAACTGCACCTTCGGATAACGCGTGGTGAAAGCCTGCTTTGCACTTTTTAAAGTATTGCGTATGGTTTTTTCTGATAACACAAACAGGGGAGAACCATATTGCTTTATCAGGTCTTTCACTGCGACACCTTCAATATGTGTCATTGGTGTGTACTCAGTGCGTAACCCGAATTTATTAGGCATTCCTGTTTCCAGCTTTTTTAATATTGGTCGTTCGTACCTTTGTTTTTCACTATTTTCCATAACATTGTATTTTAATTTTACTTATACTTTAAATGGTTTAAATCTTTTCTTTTATCAAAGGTATATAGGTATAGGGTATAAGGGTATAGGGAATTTGAATTACTACAATTATTAATTATTCCATATACTATATTCCTTTATACCTTATTTCCTTATACCTTTTCAACTTTATGAACTTTACAATTCCCCGAATGTGGAAATATGTTCAAACTCTCCTATATCCACTATCATATCCCATGAATAGCGAATGAACATCTTCCCGACAATGAAATCGGTATAAGGTGTCACTTTATCTCCAATAGCAAGCTTAACCAATGCTTCGGGAAGGTTCTGCCCTGCTCCAACAGCAAGGTAAACCCATGCGGGTATACGCGGATTAATTTCAAGCAGATAAAACTCGTTTTCATTGGTCTTCATCAGTTCAAGTTCCATCCCTCCACGCCACTTTGTTTTGCCAATAAGATCATGTGTCATTTTCAGCAGGTCCTGTTCATCAATAGCTATACCAGCCCAAGCCTTTCCTTTATCAGTAATGAATTGTTTGCGCATTGGGACTGCACCTACAGTATTTCCATTGCCATCGCCAACGGCTACAACATTATATTCTGAACCGTAGATGAATTGCTGGATAATAATAGGCACACCCCATTTTGAACTGATCTTGTTGAAATAGGTCAGTACCTGTTCGGGATTGTAAGCTATATATGCATCATAATATTTCCCTTTAACAACAACAGGATAGGTGAAATCTGCTGTCAGCCCGAAAATTTCTGTTGTGGAAAATATTGTTCTGGCATAAGGAACACTGATATTGTATTTTTTCCCGAAGGCAGAAAGATTCACTTTGTGGCGCTCTTCAAACTGTTCTATGGTAGGCAGGAACATGTGAATGCCCATCTTCTTCATAGTATCTTCCAGTTTCATGAACGAATACAGTTCGGCATCGAAATTCGGTATAAGGCAATTGATATGCTCGATATCGTTAATGTATTCAAGCCGCTGTATAAGGCTATCCGTACCTGCTGAAGGATAAGGGATCTGGTAGGTCTTGTCAATAAGATCATGCATATATATGCCCGGTTCCAGCGATTCATAGGAAAAACCAATAATGCGTGCATCAAAATAATCCGATTCTTTCAATGCGCGTATCACGGGGATTCCCGGCCCGGGGTTATCAATGGCATTCAGACCTGTGGCTGCTATGGTTATTTTTTTCTTAGCCATCTATTTCAGTTAAAAGGTAATGATTCAGGATATTTACAAAATCATAAAAGTCGCGTTCAAAGGTGGCGTCGTCGGTCTGATATTTCTCTAATATACTCTTTTTAATATCATCCTTGGCCTTCCCTTCCTTAAGCATTGTCAATATCTCTGCTCCTATAGGGTTCACAGAGAATGATTCGCCGGTTGAGGGGTTGAAAATGAAACCCGAATCGCTTAACGCTATGTTTTTCTTTATTCTCATATTATATAATATTTAATAAATAGTGTTTTCGTTACAATGCAAAATTATACTAATCGAATCTCGAAATTGTTATAATATTCTATAGAAATGTTATAAAATTTTAGGATAAGTCTTTATAAATTTCTTCAAATATACAAAGACCTAATGAATAGCAATTAATTTAAGTAAAAACGGAAATTAAGAGAAGCAAACAGACTTCGCGAGCAGAGGTGTGACCCATTGTTAGCGGCATTATTGATTATAATCAAAATCAGAATGATTAGAATTTTAACGGTACTCTCAAAAGGGAAATCCTCATAAAAATCTATATTGTGCTTTATCATTAATTTCTGGGCTGAAATCAAAAAATGAATTTTGAAAAACATTAAGATTGATTCACTTTCAAAACTAATGAATTCACAAACTACTTTTTTAGGGTTTCAAATTAATCGCCAAAACCGTCTTTTATACTTGACTTTTCAGATTTTTTTATTTGATTTGTTTCACCTCTAATAATCGTTTCCAAGAATATCCATTCTCATAAAAAAATAGCATAAGCAATTTTCCTTATTACTTTCTTAGAATTCATACAATTATCAATTTGAAATTTGCTTCATTGCATCAGTTTTTATTCATCTTTGCATTTCTTCACTAATTCTGTATTTCTTTTAAAATCCTTAATTATGGTTAAAAATCTTTCAGTTAGAGATTTCTGTTTTTCACAATTATGTTGTAATTTTAGGAATTCCTTGTCATCCAATGGTCAAAATTTAATGTTTCTTAATAAAGTTTCCCAGCTATTTCAATCAATTTTTCATCTTCTACAAGTAAGTCGACTTTTGATTTTGCTATTCTGTCTTAGCATAAAATGAAGCAATTCTATTTCTAACTTCAATTAAGCGTCAATGTTAGATTTGTTATAATTGGCAAATCCAACTTCTAATAGAATATAGCCATTCATTTATTGTTCCATAAAATTGAAGTAATGCAGTCCTTTCTTCATTTCTATATGATACTTCATTACTCAAAATTCTTTGCAGATTTGTTTTTTGAATTAATTGTTCCTTGAAAATTCATCTTTCACTGATTCAACTTCTCGAGTAAATCTGCTATATCTTCTTTTAATGCAGCACTTTTCCCTTTTTCAGTTAAGTAACTTTTAAAAAAAGCCAAATACAGAACTAATAATAAAAGGAAGATATCGTTTAATAATTTTGTATGCATATTATCTAAATAATAACAAAATTACAATATTATTAGGAACAGTTTAAATTTGAAAGGAAAATCAATTTGATTGCCCCTGATCCCTAAAGGGTACAAATTGATTTTCAACACACCCTTTAGGGTTGGGGCAAATGTTGAAAATCAAACAATAATTATAGAATGAGTGAATGATAGAATAAGCAATCTTGTTCATTTTACCCTCATTCTTGTTAAGAATATGCATTATCTTGACAAGAATGGTTGTTAACTTAACAAGAATAGTTGTTATCTTGACAAGAATGGTTGTTAACTTAACAAGAATGGTTGTTAACTTAACAAGAATAGTTGTTCACTTAACAAGAATGGTTGTTATCTTGACAAGAATAGTTGTTCACTTAACAAGAATGGTTGTTCACTTAACAAGAATGGTTGTTCACTTAACAAGAATGGTTGTTATCTTAACAAGAATGGTTGTTATCTTAACAAGAATAGTTGTTAACTTAACAAGAATGGTTGTTATCTTGACAAGAAATACATATTATTTGGGAAGAATGCTTAATAAACGAACAAAAACTGCTTTCTTAAACAATATTCCTAAACCAGCAAAAAGTTTAAACTCTTTTTCTTTTTTATCTTTGCCGCAAATATGCGTAAGATCAAAAATCCATATATCAAAGTAGAAGATTACTGCTGTTTTGGCTGTTCGCCAGATAACCAAACAGGGCTACGGTTGGAGTTTTATGAAGACGGGGATGAAATATATACCGAATGGCAACCAACACAACACCTGCAGGGATATGTAAATGTGCTTCACGGCGGGATACAATCAACCCTTATGGACGAAATTGCTGCATGGGTGGTGCTGATCAAACTAAAAACTTCGGGGGTAACGTCCATGATGATAACCATTACTGGTTCACCAGTTGCCAATTTTACTATGTCAGATTCAATTCCTGCTGCTAATGGAGTAGTTACTTTCACATCTACTTCTTCAAATGCTGAAGAATATGTATGGGATTTTGGCGATGGAAATGTGCCTGTAACACCCGGTCCGGTTGAATCACATTCATACTCAATGGGTGGTACCTATTCAGTTACTTTAACCGTATTTGCGGTAAACCATACTTTGTCAAGCACAAAAACAAAACTTATTACAGTTGGCGGCGGATCAGGAAACAACGTAAACCTAGCTATGATAATAGGCACATGGAGCCTGACTAAAAAAGCAGTTACCGATATGAGAGGGACCACTACGTTAACAAGTTTTACAAGCAATAATGCCGGAACAAGTATTGGCCTAAATAATATGTATTCAGAGAACAGTACTAATAATACTCCTAATGAAACTGATCAATTCACATGTAATGGTACAATTATTAAAACAGATGCTAATGGCAATTACCTTGCTAATGGTTCATTCAGTCTGTTAGATGCAGCCAGGATGCAATTTAGCGGAAGTTATTCAATAGCATACGGTGAGGGAGGAATACCTTATGCTACATATGTTGTAACAGCCAATTCACTTGTAATTACTTTTGTTTCAACAAACCCGACTCTCCAAGCGTATACTGATTTTTCAGTAACTCCAAATGTTAATCATCCTGCTGGAGAAAAACAGGTTGTAACAACAATATTTACTTATTCAAGATAAATATTTCCGGTTAATGCAAAAAAGGCTGCTCCGTTAGGGCAGCCTTTTTTATTTCTCAGGTGTTTCTTGCTATTTATTCTCAGCCGGTTTCAGCACCACCCTAATATAATGATCGCTTAGAACATATTTGTCAAAACAATCTTTCAGGTCCTGTGCTGTAATGGCATTAACCTTGCTGGCATAATCGGTTATCATACCAACTTCTTCCTTATCAAAATAGAAGCTTTCAAGCTTGTCGAGCCAGAATTTATTGGTCTTCAGATCAACTTCCCTTGCACGTACAAGTTCCTCTTTTGCTTTGCTTACATCATCGGCATCAGGTCCTTTGCTCCTTATGTGTTTCATTATCTTGAATACAGCCTTGGTAAGGTTTTCGGTGTTTTTAGGTGCGCA
The DNA here is from genome assembly GCA_963831005.1 of uncultured Bacteroidota bacterium. Classification (GTDB taxonomy): domain Bacteria; phylum Bacteroidota; class Bacteroidia; order Bacteroidales; family CG2-30-32-10; genus CAWHOW01. Next base: position 41,789 of record CAWHOW010000004.1, on the reverse strand, counting down.
TCCAAACAGTATCATCAATGTATATTCTGTTTCAGGAAAATGGTCTGCCTGTAGCTGAACCTGTGGTGCATATACTTCGCTCATCTTTTCGCGGATAACCTGTATTAGCTTAATGCTTAATATTTCCTTTATCATGCTTAGGCATATCCTGTTCTTGTCGTTCCAATCAATTTTTTCATTATTGATGATTCCTACCATACTCTTTTCTTCAGCGCCTTTAGTAATTACAAAATCGGTAATGCCTGCAGGGAATTTAGGGTTCTTATCCTGCCAGTTTTCAGGCTTTCCGCTTCCGGGAAGACTGCCAAGATATTTTTCAAGAAATGGTGTAATTGAATCAACATTAATATTGCCAACTATGAAGAATTTCATGCTGGCTGAATTGCTGAATCTTTCTTTATAAATGCTATATGCCTTATCAAGACTAACCTGGTTCAACTGTTTTTCGCTGGGGATAACAATGGAACGTGGACTATTGCTTGATGCTGCTTTTAAAAGGGTATCGTAAAATGCATAAACAGGATTAGCTGTTAAAAACTTCAACTGTGTCTTCATCTTCGACATGAATGCCTTGAATTCGGCTGTATCTTTACGAGGTTCTTTGCAATATAAATAAGTCAACTGAAGGAGTGTTTCAAAATCCTTGGGGCTGCATTTGCCTGTTAAGCCTTGTTTCAGATCATCGATATAAGGACCAATTTCAATTTCTTTACCCTTTAATTTCTTTTCGAGTTCCGTGTTGTCGAAATTACCAACTCCACATTCATTGATAATTTTGCTTGCAAAGAATGCCGGAACAAAATCCTGATCGGAATATAATGATGTCCCGCCTGTGCTATATGCATTAATTAATATCTCATCATTCTTGAAATCGGTCTTTTTAATGATAGCCTGAACGCCATTTCCGAAAGTAAGTTCAGTAAAACCAAGGTCTTTATTCTCTGTTTTGGAAGTTACTTTGCTTCCTTTGAGGTCTTCCTTTACAAGAGGTTCTGCCTTGAACTTGTCAACATAAGCGGTAACAACAGTTTTTTTCGAAGCAGCGATAATATCAAGCAATTCTTTTTCAGTGGGCACTTTGATCCCATCTTTTTCGGGAGCCTCAACAAGCACTACCATGTTGTTATCGGTTATCCATTTGGCTGCAAGGGCATTTATATCTTCAAGCTTTATAGTAGGAAGAAGTTTTTTAGCCAGCCTGTATTCATATTGTGCGCCGGGAATAGGGTCTTTGCTTAAGAAATTACTTACGTATTCTTCCACAAATTTCACTGATTCTGTTTTATCCGATTCTTTGGCGGCTTTTTCGTAATCGCTCATAAACTGCTCTTTCATTCGATCCAGTTCGGTGGAAGTAAAACCAAACTGCTTCACCCGTTGATTTTCTGTTAGCAGTGTTTCGAACGATTTATTAATTTGATTTTCTTTGGCAACAGCAAATAATTGATATGCATCTTCATTGCGGGCAATGCCGAGAAAACTGCTGTAATCGCTTTGAGCGGCAATAAAAGGCGCTGTTGACTGGTTGGCTATTTCGCTAAAACGTGCATTCAGCATTTCATTGTAAAGCTTTGCAGTTAAATATTCTTTATAATCCTGAACAGTATAAGTGGTTTTTAATGGATGCTTGTAACTGACCATTACTTCTGATCCGGTAGCTTCTTTATCGGTTGCAATACTAATAAGTGGTGTATTATTGTCGGGGATATTATAAACGGTACGCTGACGCGAATTGATAGGATTCTGAATGGGTGCGAAATGTTGTTTTACCAATGCTTCCATTTCCTTAACGTCAATGTCTCCTACTATAGCTATTGCCTGCAAATTCGGGCGATACCAGTCATGATAAAACTTACGTAATGTATCGTGCGGGCAATTATTAACTATGTTGATATCTCCTATGGGTAAACGTTCAGCATAGCGTGAGTCCTTAAGTACAACAGGAACAAATTTTCTGATCATGCGATCGTTTGCTCCCAGTCCGAGCCTCCATTCTTCCCTAATAACGCCTCTTTCCGATTCTATTTCTTTGTCATCGAAGGTAACCTGGTGAGCCCAGTCTTCAAGAACCTGCACGCCTTTTTCTACAAGGTCTTTTTGGTCAGTGGGTAATTGCAACTCATAAACTGTTTCATCAAAACCCGTGTGTGCATTGATATCAGCGCCAAACTTTACTCCTGTTTTTTGAAGAAAATCAACTAAGTCATTATGAGGGAAATTCTTAGTACCATTAAAGCACATGTGCTCTGTAAAATGTGCCAGCCCCTGCTGACTATTATTTTCAAGAACAGAGCCTGCATTTACAGCAAGCCGGAGTTCTACACGTTTTTCAGGCTTTGCATTTCTGCGGATATAATAAATCAGTCCATTGTCTAATTTCCCGATTATCACGTTAGGATCAGAAGGTAGTGTGTCTTTCAGATCGGCAATTCCTTTTTGCCCGTAGGAAAAGCTGAAGAAGCAAGCAAACATTAGGCTGCATGCCAAATAAATTAATTTTCTCATGTTATGGGTTTTAAGATTGTTTGTTTTTTACCTGACGAAAATACTATTTCCTTATTAAAGTAAAAAAGATTCCATAAAAAAAGGCATCTATTAGATGCCTTTAATATTTAATTCAAGGAATAATGAATGCTGAAATACAGGTATATTATTCCCTGTAATCGCTATTTTGTTTCAGCGGGTTTAAGCACTACCCTCATATAATGGTCTTTCGGAATATATTTATCAAAGCATTCTTTCAGATCCTGTGCGGTTATTGCCTTTATCTTATTGGCGTAATCATTGATCATTCCTGCATCATCCTTGTCGAAATAGAATGCTTCAATCTTATCAAGCCAGAACTTATTGGTTTTTATATCAACTTCCCTTCCGCGTATAAGCTCTTCTTTTGCCTTGCTTACATCAACGGTATCCGGGCCTTTGGTTCTTATATCATTAAGAATCCTGAACACCGCTTTAGTTAAAGTATCTACATTTTTAGGTGCGCAGCCAAACAGTATCACCATATTATATTCTGTTTCGGGAAACTGTTTTCCGCCAATTTGTACCTGTGGTGAATACACACCACTCATTTCTTCGCGAATTACTTGTATTAGCTTTATACTCACTATTTCTTTAATCATGCTAAGACAGATACGGTTTTTATCATTCCAATCGAATTTCTCGTGATTGATTATAGCAACCATGCCTTTGTCTTCGGTTCCTTTTCGAACTTCAATGTCGGTAATACCTGCGGGGAATTTAGGATTCTTATCCTGCCAGTTTTCTGACTTTCCTGTTGCCGGCAGACTGCCAAGATATTTTTCAAGGAATGGTGTAATAGAATCAACATTTACATTACCCACTATAAAAAACTTCATGCCTGAAGCATTACCAAGACGCTCATTATATATGCTAAATGACTTGTCAAGGTTTATCTGGTTCAGTTGTTTTTCATTCAAAAGCATAAATGCACGCGGACTATTACTCTGCGACACTTTTGTAAGGGTATCATAAAATACATAAAGCGGATTAGAAGACATGAACTTCTGCTGTGTTTTAAATTTTGACATGAATGTTTTGTACCCTGCTGTATCTTTACGTGGAGCTTTACAATACAAATAAGTCAGTTGAAGGAGCGTTTCAAAATCCTTAGGACTACATTTACCATTGAAGCCTTGTTTCAGGTCGTTGATATACGGACTAATGCTTAAGTCCTTCCCTTTTAATTTTTTATCAAGATCAGTATTATTAAAATTACCCACTCCACTTTCATCAATGATGCGGGCAGCATAATTCGCTGAAATATAATCCTGATCGGAGGATAATGATGTTCCACCAGTACTGTACGACTTAATTAAAATCTCTTCATTCTTGAAATCGGTCTTTTTAATTATTGCCTGAACACCATTTCCAAATGTAAGTTCGGTATAACCTAATTCTTTATTCTCGGTTTTGGAGGTTACTTTGCTGCCTTTCAGGTCTTCTTTAATAAGAGGCTCTGCCTTGAATTTGTCAACATAAGCAGTAACTGTTGCTTTTTTAGAGTTGGCAATAATGTCAAGTATTTGCTTTCCTGTTGGCACTTTAATCCCGTCTTTATCGGGAGCAGATATCACTACGGCCATATTATTATCGGTGATCCATTTGGCTGCAAGGGCATTAATTTCATTAAGTGTAATAGTAGGCAGGAGTTTTTTAGCCAGCCTTAATTCATACTGGGCACCGGGCATTGGGTCCTTGCTTAAGAAGTTGTTGATATATTGCCTGATTAATCGTGCTGATTCTGTTTTATCCGATTCTTTGGCAGCTCTTTCATAATCACTCATAAGCTGTTCTTTCATGCGTTCAAATTCTGTAGCTGTAAATCCAAATTGCTTTACTCTCTGGTTTTCTAAAAGCAATGTTTCAAACGATTTATCTATTTGATTTTCTTTTGCCACTGCATACATCTGATAAGCGTCTTCAGTGCGGGCAAGGAATTTTCCATAACCGCTTTGTGCCATAATAAAAGGTGCTGTTGATTGGTTGGTAATTTCGCTGAAACGCGCATTCAGCATTTCATTATATAGCTTTGCAGTTAAATATTCTTTATAATCTTCTACTGTATAGTTAACCTTTGAAGGATGTTTATAATATACTTCAACATCTGAGCTTGTAGCTTCTTTGTCGGTTACTATACTTATTAAAGGTTCTTTATTATCGGGGATATTATAAACTATACGTGGACGTGGCTTAACTGGATTCTTGATGCTGCCGAAATGCTTCTTTATCATGTCCTCCATTTCCTTTACATCAACATCGCCAACAATAATTACTGCCTGCAGGTTTGGGCGATACCAGTCCTTATAAAAATTCTTCAAGGTATCGTGATTGCAATTTTTTACGATATTAATATCTCCTATAGGCAACCGTGTTGCATAACGTGAATCTTTGAATATCACTGGGAAATATTTTCTTTCCATACGGTCGTCGGCGCCAAGCCCAAGCCTCCATTCCTCTGTGATAACTCCTCTTTCAGATTCTATTTCTTTATCATCAAAAGTCACCTGGTGAGCCCAGTCTTCAAGAACCTGTACTCCCTTTTCCACAAGGTCCTTGCTGTCGGTTGGCAACTGCAACATATAAATTGTCTGATCAAAGCTGGTAGAGGCATTGATATCTGCACCAAACTTTACACCGGTCTTTTGAAGGAAATCAACTAGGTCATTGTGAGGGTAATTTTTTGTTCCGTTAAAACACATATGTTCGGTGAAATGTGCCAATCCCTGCTGACTGTCATTCTCCTGCACAGAACCAGCATTCACGGCAAGACGAAGTTCTACGCGTTTCTCGGGCTTGCCGTTCTTCCGTATGTAGTAAGTTAAACCATTGTCCAGTTTACCAATCACCACATTGGGATCGGTGGGCAGGGTGTCTTTCATATCGGCTATTCCTTTTTGGCCGAATGAAATGCTGAAAATGCATGCGAATACTAAGCTTGCAACTAAATGAATTAATTTTCTCATGTTTTAGTTTTAGATTGTTTGTTTTTTTACCCGACGAAAATACTATTTCCTTATTAAAGGAAGAAAGAAATCACAAAAAAAGGCAACTGATACCAGTTGCCTTTTATAAAATGAACAAAGTCTAAATTTACAACACGCCTTCGTCGTAAGCATTCTCACCATGTAAACCAGCATCCAACCCTTGTTTTTCAATATGTTCGTGAACCTTAACCGGAGTAATAAAGTTGATAATTATCAACATCAAATAAGTGAAAACAAAAGCATATATAGATGCACCTACAACAGCAACAACTTGTTTCATAAAGAATGCTGAGCCGCCAAACCAAAGTCCGTCGTGACCTGCTGCATTAACTGCTGTAGAAGCAAAAACCCCTACAAGAATAGTTCCTAAGAATCCGCCAACACCATGAACACCCCATACATCAAGAGCATCGTCCCAATTCATTTTATTCTTGAACATAACGGCAAGATAGCAAGCCACTGACGCAGCTATTCCGATAATAGGAGCTGCCCATAATGGAACAAAACCTGCACAGGGAGTAATGGTGGCAAGCCCTGCAACCGAGCCTACGAGCAATCCCACAAATTTTGGCTTCCTTTCTCTCGACCATTCAATGAATAACCATGTCATGGCAGCAAATGAAGCGGCAACATCGGTATTTAAAAATGCTAGAGAGGTAACTTTATCTACCATTACTTCGCTTCCTGCATTGAAACCATACCATCCAAACCACAATAAACCCGTACCGATCGCTACAAGAGGAATGCTGTTAGGCGTATTGTTTTTATCAACACGTGCGCCTACATAAAATACCGATGCCAGAGCTGCAAAACCTGCAGTTGCATGAACAACAATACCGCCTGCAAAGTCAATAACACCCCATTCAGCTAATAATCCGCCGCCCCAAATCATGTGGACAAAAGGATAATAAACAAGTATCTGCCAGAAGGTGAGGAATATCATGTATGCTTTGAAATTAACGCGGTTAGCGAATGCCCCTGTAATAAGAGCAGGTGTAATAATGGCAAACATCATCTGGTAAGCGATAAAAACATACTCAGGTATTTTCCCATTTCCGGAATACATTGAATCGGGAGTAACACCATTCAGGAAAGCTTTATCGAAGTTTCCAATAATGCCACCGGCGCCTCCGCTGAAACAAAGTGAATACCCAAAAATAATCCACAACACAGTGGTCCATCCCAGGGAAGCAAAACTCTGGATCATAATACCCAGAATGTTTCGTTTAGTGGCTAAACCACCATAAAAGAAAGCCAGCCCGGGAGTCATCAACATCACAAGACTAGCAGCAAGGAGCATAAATCCGGTTGAACCGGGTTCCAGCACACTTGCATCCAATAATACACTTGCTAACATGTTTTTTAAGTTTTAATGGTTAATACTAATTTGAATTATTTATAATGTAAATCCGAATACTAAAAATAAATTTCTTGCCTGCGGGTTTGCTATAATCGATGCCTTTACAGGAAGCGTGAACTTATTCGAAATTTCTATGTTCCTGTAAGCCGTTATTCCCGTATTTATTACGCCGAAAGTATTGCCATAGAATCCTGCAGAAGGTGTAAGACCGAGAAACAGGTCGAACGACTTGTTCTTGCACTTGACTGTATATCCTAGTTCAATGTAAGTCGAATAATTCTGTTGTATCGTTGTTACTACGTTTGAAGGATTGGTTGTGTCAACTTTAACTTTTGGGTCGTTGCCATAAAAGTAGGTTGCAACCAGTATGCTGATGGGGAATTTTTCAGGTCCCTTGTATTGCAGCGAGCCTTCGAAAATATGATTGGTAGTCCATTCATCATAATTGAAATAGCGGGTATGATTAGGGTCTAAGATATTATTAACAAAGTAATCGGTAAAGGTTAAAGTGAAGCCTTTCAGAGTGTATTTAACATAAGGGTCAAGTTCGTAATAGCTTCCCGAAGTGCTGTAAGAACCCCATGCTCCAATTTCGAAACCGCCTTTAGTGAATGATAAGGTGGGCTCTATACTGGGTGCTTTGCCGTAATCAAGTCCGCGCCAAATATAGCGGCTCATAAAATCGGCAGTAACGTTGATCTTTGAAGTGTCTTTGGTTTGTGCAACTAATGTATTTCCGGATTGAATAATAAAAAGAATTGCTATAATAAATACCTGCACTTTCCTCATATTATTGCTTTATTGTGTGTTGTTAAAAGCTTATCAAATGGAAAGGCAAAACTAACAGGCGCACCATTAACACACAATCATGCTATTACTGAAAAATAATAAGAAGTACGCCTAAATTCACTAAGCGTGTTACCTAGTAAGGGCGGAATTGGAAGTTTGGAAAGCGGGAATTCTTATCTCAAACGCCTACTGCATATGGTCGTATCAATGCCTGTAGTAGGAAATAACAGACCTGTCGGTATGAAGCTTAATACAAACAACAAAATAAGTGGAACAGCACATTTGCTGACCTCGTCGTTTATTTCTTTTTAGCAAACAAACTAGTATAAAGGTTTTTTAATGAATGTTTTAAGTTCATGATTGCTAACACAACAGCAGCAGCGATTATTATTATTAAAGCGGCCTTGCTTGAATCGGCTGTAGATGACTGTGTAGCAGCTTGTGCCATAGTTACATTTGCAAGTAAGCTTAATGGGAATATCAACATTAAGCCTAGTAGTTTTTTTGTTGTTTTCATAGTTTAAAGTATTAAATGTTAGTGCTTTATTTTGTTATCTTTCCTTTTCACGGGGGAAAAGTCACTACAAAGATACTACATAAATATGCAAATTCAGCAAAATACTGAAAATATTTTTTATATCTGCGTTTAAAACTCAATAATAAATTAAGTGTAATCCTTATCACATTACGAAAAATATTTAATTTTGTCAACCAAACTAAACGTTTAACTTAAAGACTAAAGAAATGAAAGTGGGCAAAATTTTCAGGTTTATTGCAATTCTGGCAATAGCCATTGTCGCTCCCATCGCGACATTCGCACAGGATGCAACTATCAACGGCTTAGCGCCGGGCATTATTAACGACCAGCGATACAATCGTGCCATTCACATTATGGCAATGCTGCTGGTAGGATTCGGATTTTTAATGGTGTTCGTACGTCGCTATGGACGTTCGGCACTTACCGCCACCTTCTTACTTGTAAGCACGGCACTACCTTTATATATATTTACACGGGGAACTAATCTTTTCGGCATAGTTAACAACGAAATCGACAGGCTTATATTTGCCGAATTTGCCGCAGCCAGTCTGTTGATAGCTGCCGGAGCTGTTTTGGGAAGGCTTAAAATGCCACAGTACATTTTGCTTGGTTTACTATTCGTGCCTTTTTATATGTTCAACGAATGGCTAGTACTGGGCGGAGGGTTCGGGCTAATTGATACGAATGCTGTTGTGGATACAGGCGGTTCAATTGTTATTCATGCTTTCGGAGCAATTTTCGGACTTGGTGTTGCTCTTACTATGAGAACCAAACAGGAATATGAAATGAGTCTGGAAACGGATGCCACCAGCGACCGTTATTCCATGCTTGGCAGTATGATGCTTTGGATATTCTGGCCAAGTTTCTGCGCCGCACTCGTTACTCCTGCACAGATGCCTCATACCGTAGTAAATGTCATTATGGCGCTTTGTGGTTCTACGCTTACCACGTATATCTTTTCCGTTTCTCTTAGAAAAAAGATAAGCATTGCTGATATAGCCAATGCAGCTTTAGCGGGCGGTGTTGCAATAGGTTCCACCTGTGCGAACGCTACTTTTGGTGAAGCTGTTATTATAGGGATACTTGCAGGTGGTATTTCCACTCTTGGGTTTGCCGTTATACAGGCTCGTCAGCAAAAATGGATGAAATTAATTGATACTTGCGGAGTAACCAATCTACACGGGCTTCCAGGTATATTTGGAGGGCTTGTTGCGCTACCCATTATTCATGGATTAGCTTTGTCGAGCCAACTTTTAGGCATAGTTATTACCATTGTTGTTGCATTTGCGGCCGGAATGATAACTGGCAAAGTACTTCCGATTATGGGACGCAAAACTGAAGTATATGAAGATGCTGACGAATTTCTTGATGTTGATGCAGCAGCATAAAGAATAATTGAATAATTGGGATATTGCCGGATTAAATTCCGGCAATATTATTTCTCAGGGCATATTTAATAAGCTCCACTACGCTCTTTATTCCAAGTTTCTGCATAATATGGTTCTTATGCGATTCAACGGTGCGTATGCTTATAAATAGTTTATCAGCAATTTCCTGGTTCGATTGTCCTTCAACTACCATGTGCAGTATTTGTTTTTCTCTTGAGGAAAGCAAGTCATCTTCCTTTTCTTTTACAGGTTCTGCCTCCTTTGGCTTGCGGACATTGGAAATATAATTCTCCAATATGATCTTCGAGATAGCATCGCTGTAATATTCATTGCCTTCGTGGATCTTGGTGATGGCATTTAGCAGTTCATGGCGTGTGGTATTTTTGGGGAGGTACCCTTTAGCGCCTGCTGCAATGGCATTCACAATAAAATCTTCCTGTATGTACATGGATAATACCAGTACCTTTATTTCAGGATAACTAATGCCCACCTGCTTTGTTAGTTCAATACCGGAAATATCAGGTAATGAAATATCCATTAAAATAATATCTGTCTCGGTAGAGGCGAGTCGTTCAAACAATTCTTTCCCGTTGGAAGCTTCGCCCGATATAGTTATTTCAGGTGCATCCTGCAACAGCGCTTTTATACCGTCGCGCACTATCTGATGGTCTTCAACCAGAAATATTCCGATATTTTTATTACTCATGCAGTGGAATTCTTACTACTATTGTGGTTCCCGAACCTATACTGCTTATCATTTCAAATGTACCTTTCAATATGCTTGTTCTTTCGCGCATATTATAAATGCCATTTCCCATGCTTCGGAAATCCTGTCCAAAATTAAAACCTTTTCCGTTATCTTCAACAATCAGTTCGATATAATTTCCCAGTTCAACCAGTTGAAGGCTTACACTAGTGGCTTCAGCATGCTTAACAATATTATTCAGGGCTTCCTGCGCTATGCGATATAAATAGGTGCTTGTTTTATCATCAGGCTTGTATTTCAATGGAAGCGATTCAAAAGTAATCTTCAATCCCGATGTTTGCGAAATCAGTTTACACAAATTCTTGATAGCTGTTTCCGGTCCAAACTCCTTTAGAATAGATGGCATCAGGTTATCGGATATTTTTCGCACCTCATCAATAGTACTGTCGAACATTTCCTGTAATAACGCTACAGAACCGGGTGTCATATTATCAACAATATTTTCAAGTTTAAGCTTTATTGCAATAAGATATTGCCCAAGCCCGTCGTGCAGTTCGCGCGACACACGTTGCCTCTCTATTTCCTGCCCGTCGATAAGAGAACTTAAACGCCTTGTTTTTTCTTTCTCAAGTTCTTCTGTTTGCTTTTTTAATTTCAATGTCATCTGGTTGAAAGTGTCGGAAAGAAAACCTATCTCATCAGTCGAGGCGACCTGCAAGTTAATATTGTAATCCCCTTCACCAACCTGTTCGCTTGCTTTCTGTAATTTTTTCAATGGCGTTGTAATCTTTCTTGACATTACATAAGCAAAGAACAATATACTGGTAACTATGGCTGTGAAACCAATAATCACAAGCATAAATGTTCGGTTTTCAGTTTCCTGTTTAGCCAAGCCTTCTATTTGCGAACAATATGCATTGGCCATTACTTTAACTTTATCAATATGTCTCCTGTGTTCCAGGTATTTTTGTTCAAGCACGCCGTTAACCAGTTCTTTTGCTTTTTGCTTATCACCGCGCTTGATGGCCGGAATAAATTCCTTATCCACTATATTGTAAAACTCTTCAGCAGGCTTGTATGAAAGATTTACCATTTCATTCTTCATTTCGCTTTCAGGTAAATTCTTTATCCAGTATTCGTGGCGTTCGAAATATTCCTTCTTCAGAATATTGATCAGGTATTTTGCTTTCTGATCAAGAATGGCTGTGTCCGATTCATCGGTCATTTCACGCACGGTAAGGTACGACTCAATAAGGTAAACAGGTGGCGGAAGTATATCGGCAACAAGGTCTTTCCCCTGCACAATTTTATCGTAAACAGGCCCGTTTACTTTTAGGTTATTCAATGTGGAGAATGAATAAAAGCCAAACCACATCATTCCTATTGTTATGATCAAAATGACCGTAAATATCTTGACTGATATTTTCAGGTTATTAAATATCTTCATTAAGCTTTTTGTTTTTCAATGATGCAAACATTAGAGTTCTTCAGATAATAGATTCGTCATTGCGAGCGTAGCGAAGCAATCTTTTACAGAATTGAGATTGCTTCGGGCAAAAAGCCCTGGCAATGACGGAAAATATAATTAAATGAAGAAACCTATAAATAAATTCAGACAAACTTACATAATAATTTTTTTATAGCTCACATCCAGACGAATATATTAAGGCGCATAAATGCATAAAAAAAGCTGCTTCTTATAGGAAGCAGCTTTTGGGTATCCAAGTCAAATGTTATTGCATTACAACAATCTTTGAAGTAAAATTATTGTTATCCACATTCTTCAGAAAATACATTCCTGCTTTAAGGTCTTTTATTTCAACAGTATTATTATCTGGGGTTATTTTAATTTGCCTTAATTCCTGCCCCAAAGCATTAAGCAGGATAAAGTTTCCTGCATTACTGGTTTCAATAGTAAAGTTGCCGTTGCTTGGATTAGGATAAACTTTTACTTCTGTATTTGGGAAATTATTATCCTTAATTTCTCCTTCACCACCACCACCACCTGTGGTTGGAATTATGCATGACCCCGACAGAAATTCACCGCAACCATTGCCAGTCCAATACCCATATACGGTATATTTCCCCGGGCAGTAACCATTACCAGCACCGGTAAATGTTATGCCATATCCTGTATTTCCATACATTGGTCCACCATGTGGAGCTGGACTTCCATTGCAATATAAAGTGTATTCGACACCAGATTGTGAATTACTCAAGTAAATATATCCCCATCCGGGAACTAGTGAAGGATTTGCTGCTAACTGAGCTAGAGTAAACACTTTGTAAGAAATAGTATAATTAGTGATAATTGGGACAAAAGGTGTTACTGTAATGGTAAAGGTAAGGGTTTCGTAAAGATTCATTGGTTGTGGTGGGGCACTGCCTTTTATTTTTTGCATACTTTCATTATCTGTAATAATACATTTATACGTAGTCGTGGTAGTTGGATAAGCCATTGATGGTGTTATTAGTCCTTTAGTGTTTGCAGGAATTGCTCCACCTTGCCATGTATAAGTATACGTTAATCCACCGAGGACTTGAAATTCATATAGTTGAAGTTGAAATGTCCCCGAAGGTACATTGTTGCTGCAATAGGTTTGATAACCACTTAGGTGATTAAACTCTATTGCTCCGTTGGTTTGAGAAAAACCAATAAACGTAATAAACATTAAAACTACAATTAAAGTAGTCTTTTTGATTGTTGCTTTGCTTTTTGTTCTCATAATTTAATTTTTAATTAATGGGTTAATGATATTTAGTTTTCGCGGCAAAGATTATTGGTTAAAATAGATTTGTAAAGAGCCAATTGATAGTTGGCAGGTTTTAGCACATGGATGGTAGGTTTGGGTTTATATCTGGTAAATTTTAAACTTTTCTAAGTAAATTCGAAAACTAATTTCTGTTTTTCAATTAACAATTTTTTAATCAATAGACATTATATAAGTTAGTTTTCAAATGTGACTTTAAAATTATTTAGCCCACAGCAAATTTCCATAACAATATCCCTGAATCCCTGTTTCCAGTTTCTAATTGTATCCTTCACGATTCTAAATATTTTAACTTTCCCAATAGTGTGCTCCACGATGACTCTGATGGAAGATACCTGTTTATTATTGTTTTTTTGTTCCTTCGTTAGTTCTTTCCCTTTTGGTTTTTTTAAGGGTTGCATCAACAAAACATTATGTGGTGCATGCCCTTGAAAACCGGTATCCTGATAGACTATGATATTTTCAGGAAATTGCCAATCTTCTTCTTTGACGATGGTTATATCGTGTACGCTTCCTTCATAAGTCTCACTTAAGTATAGTACCTCGTGCTGTGGAGAGGTAATCATATTATTTTTTACACAATGCTTTTTTTTTACCACTAAAGTGATCCTTTTGTGTTTGATAATCTGTCGAACGTTGTACGGGTCTTTCAGTGCCATCTATAAATACTTTCGGAACATCTTTTAATACATAAGGGGACTTCTAAAAATTCAAGATATAAGATAATTGAGTAGTTCTGCTTATCTTTATCAAAAAAATAACAGATATGGCAATATACAAGCAAACAGGCAACAAAGGATTATTTGATGAACAGGAAACATATCAAAAGCTAATAGAAAAGGGTAATCCATTGGAATTGATAAGCAGAGTAGTAGATTTTGAAATATTTAGAAGCATAATAGAATCAAAACTATTAAACACAGATAAGAAAAACAATGCAGGAGCAAAACCTTATGATGTTGTGATGATGTTTAAAATAATGATATTACAAAGGTATTACGGACTTGGCGACACACAAATAGAATATCAGATATTAGACAGGCTAAGTTTTAAAAAGTTTTTAGGGCTTGAAAGCGGAGATAAAGTACCGGATGAAAAAACAGTCTGGGCATTTAGAGAAAATATAACCAATAGTGGACTTGTAACAGAAATTTTTGAACAGTTTACACAATTCCTGGAATCAAAAGGATTCATAATGAACGAAGGGAAAATGGTAGATGCCAGTTTTACAGTTGCTCCACGTCAACGCAACACACGTGAAGAAAACAAAATAATAAAAGAAGGGCGAGGCGATGAACTTTGGAATGAAGAACCCAATAAAAAAAAGCATAAAGACATTGATGCCCGCTGGACAAAGAAGAATGGCGAAACATTTTATGGATATAAAAATCACACCAAAGTTGATACAAAAAGCAAGTTTATTGACAACTATACGGTTACCGATGCTTCGGTTCACGATTCACAACCATTAGATGCTTTATTAACTGAAAAAGATGCAGGACAGGATATTCATGCAGATAGCGCATATACAGGAGAAGAACAGGAAAAAGTAATCAGCAAATACAAAATGAAAAATAAAGTACATGAAAAAGGTTATCGCAACAAATCGTTAACAGAGCAACAGAAAGCAAGTAATCACGAGAAATCAAAAACCAGAGCAAGAGTTGAACATGTGTACGGTTTTATGGAACAAAGCATGAATGGCTTATTTTTGAGGTCAGTTGGTATGGTTAGAGCAACGGGTATTATCGGCTTAATAAATTTAACTTACAATTTATTCCGTTACGAGCAAGTTGTTCGCTTAAATATTTTGAAAGTTAAATAGCGTATAGATAGATAGATAGATAGATAGATGAATTTTGTAAAAAAGTGAATTTTTAGATGTAGAAATTCAAGAAAATATTGTAATATTGCTTTGATTTAAAGAAATCGGTAAACGGGTTCTGCGATTTTTTTGAATCAAAATTTAAAAAACTGAATTTTTAGAACCCACCATAAATTAATTCTTTATTGCTGCGGGCTGGTAAATTTTTATTTCCATCAAGCGTATTTCTTAATAATCTTGTCAATAAGTGTATCCAAATATTTGCCTGCGGCTGTGATAAACTATATTGGGCCGCATGATATTCCTGCAAAGGATTGTTTTTTATATAGCTTAACAGAAAAAATAGAGATTCGCCACTACTTTCAAATACATTATCACTCCTTTTCAACTTAGGTCTTTCACGCTCTTTCCCATCGAATGTGAAATGTGAAAAGTAATTTTCATATACAACAGAAAATTTTTCGTTAAGTGCTTCAAATGCTTCAACGCTATGCCCGCATAGGCTTTCAAATTGCTTCGGTTTTTCTTGTAGCTCTTTATATTTCATACTACAAATCTGAAGATATTTTGGACTTGTTTGTTTTAGCATGCTCTATATTTATAGACATCCTATTGTTAATTGTTTTAACTTTGCGTTATTGAAACCCTAACTTATATAATCTCTAATATTTAATTCAATCTTAACCTTGCATATTTCTGAATAGAATAGTTTAGCAAGTTATACTTTACACGGGATAAATTTCCGCAGTTTGATTTTGAAAAAATTGGAACTTGAGTGTCAATAAATTTTTTAAATCAGAGTTGTATCTATGATTAACAGTTTGAAAAAATCCATTAATGGCATCATGAAACTTAGAAGGTGTTTCATAATATTTTGCGTATAACATTTTTTTCTTTGTGAACTTCCATAATCGTTCAATAATATTCAAATTGGGAGAATATGAAGGTAAAAACAAGAGTGTTATTCCTAATTCTTTAGCTGTGTTTTCAACCAATTTGCAATGCTGATAACGCGCATTATCCAAAACAATTTTCAGGGGCAAATCCACATAAAGTTCTCGAAGTTGCTTTAAAAATGCAACAATAGTTTCGGCACTTATAAAAGAAGTATTGCTCAATGTAATAACTTCTTTCGTGATAGAATTTACAGCACCCAATACATTGATTCTATTGCGTCCCGAAGATGCTTTTATAAACAAGCGCGTCATGCACCACAAGGCACAAATAAAAGGTTGTAATATAAAATGTGCTGCATCCACAAAAAATAAATGGCATTCTCCGTTTTGTGCTTCTTTAATCGCTGGTTCTAATGTTGTTTTCATCCATTGCCGTTGTTTTTCAACATCTGCTTTTGCGGGAATATGTCCTGCTTTGATGTAATGCAAACCGTGCCGTTTCATAAAAGAACGTACCTGTGAAGGACTCCGGCTGATACCTGTCATAGCCTCAATACGCGATTTTGCTTCGTTAACACTCATCGGTGGCTGTTCTATAAAAGATTTCAATATACTTTCTGCATGGTTTTCCAATCTGCTTTTATTTGTGCCATAGTTGATCCCGCAAAGAACATCAAAGCCGCCTTCCTGATAGCGATGAACCCAATCGCCTACAGAATCCCGATTTAATCCAACCAAAGTTCCTATCATTTCATTTGACATATTAGTTGTTGCCTTGAGGTATACCGCATGTATTCTTTTCTGAATAATTGGACATGGATAATAATATCTTTCATATTTTAGCTTTTGAATTTCAGTTTCACTGAGATTTATTTGAAGCATATCATTAGTTTGTTGGTACAATCTAATTTGATATGCTTCTTCTTTTATTTTACATTCGTTCTCTCTAAATTATTAACTTTGTTCTGTTAATTTTTGCGGAAATTTATCCCGTTTGCAGTATAATAGAACATGACGTCGAATATTAACTGATGAAATAAATAAGGTCAAAGCTTTTAGTTAGTAACTCACGTTACGCAAAAATTAACAATAGGCTGTTGATTAAAAACAATAATACAATATAAACGTTCTTTGACAGCAATATAGCTTTGCTATATGCAAGGATTATTAGATTTATACACAGACTATTTGCTAAGCAGCTTTGGTCAAACAACAGCGACAGGTTTATCAAAAGCTTTAGATGGCGCCATTTCGCATGATAAAATCACTCGGTTATTAAATGACCATCGTTTTAAGTCAAAAGACTTATGGCGAGAAGTAAAGCCATTAGTTCGGGAATTTGAAAACGATTCTGCCTGCTTGATTTTCGATGATTCGTTGCTTGAAAAACCATACACAGATGAGAATGAAATTATCGGTTGGTTTTATGATCACAGCGAAAACCGGAACAAAAAAGGCATTAATCTTTTGACAGCTTTTTATCACAGTCAGAAGCCCGATAATGAGATACCTCTTCGCATACCCGTTGCTTTTGAATGTGTAAAAAAAGATGTGAGCTACACCGACCCAAAAACAGGAAAAATCAAGCGAACATCAGCAGTAACTAAAAACGAATTGATGCGAGAGATGATAATACAATGTATTCGTAATCAACTCAAATTCCAATACGTGTTAGCAGATAGTTGGTTTGCTTCATCGGATAATATGCTTTTTATTCATCGAAAAAAGAAGTTTTTCTTAATGGATATGAAAAGCAATCGCCTTATAGCATTATCACAAAAGGATAGAAGTGCCGGTAACTGGATAAGGCTTGATGAGTTGGACATAACTCCAAAAACACCCATAAAAGTTTTTTTGAAGGACTTGGAAATTCCTGTTCTTCTATGTAAACAAGTCTTTACAAACAAAGATGGTTCTATGGGAGAAATGTATTTGGTAACGAACAACTTGGAATTATCATCCGATGATTTTAATACGTTCTATAAAAAACGATGGGGCGTTGAAGAATACCATAAAAGCATTAAACAAAATACCGGAGCAGAAAAGTCTCCAACCCGAACAGAACGAACCCAGCAAAATCATTTGTTTGCATCAATGTTGGCTTACATTAAATTAGAAAAACTTAAATCTGCCAACAAAATGAATCATTTCGCTTTAAAATCTAAATTATACCTTGCAGCTATTAAAGCCGCTTTCAAAGAACTATCTATTTTAAAAAATATGAACGATTATTCAAATTTATTGTGTGCGTAACATCAGTTAGTAATTAAAAAAATAATCATGAAAATTGCTGAAAACATAGGCGAACTTATTGGTAAAACACCACTGGTTCGGTTGAATAAAGTAACACAAGGCAGCTATGCAGATGTTGTAGCCAAGCTTGAATTTTACAATCCGGTTAATTCTGTTAAAGACCGCATAGGCTGGGCTATGATAGAGGACGGTGAGAAAAAAGGTTTGATAAAAAAAGGCACGGTTATCATAGAGCCTACCAGTGGGAATACAGGAATTGCCCTTGCATTTACATGCGCTGTTAAAGGATATAAATTGATACTTACCATGCCCGAAAGCATGAGTGTGGAACGCAGGGCCATAATGAAAAGCTTTGGCGCCGAGATAGTGTTGACAGAAGCTCCAAAAGGAATGAAAGGTGCTATTGCAAAAGCTGAAGAGCTAATTAAAGAGACGCCCAATTCGTTCATGCCTCAACAGTTTAAAAATCCTGCTAACCCTGAGATACACAGGAAGACAACTGCAATGGAGATATGGAATGATACCGACGGTAAGATAGACATTCTTGTTTCGGGTGTTGGAACCGGGGGCTCTATAACCGGAATATCAGAAGTGATAAAGGCAAAGAAACCTTCATTAAAAAGCATAGCCGTTGAGCCTTCTGCTTCGCCTGTTCTATCGGGAGGGGCGCCATCGCCGCATAAGATACAAGGCATAGGTGCAGGATTTGTGCCAGAAGTGCTGAATACGAAAATCATTGACGAGATAATACAGGTATCGAATGAAGAGGCTGTTGAAGCAGCAAAAGCCATGATAAAAGAAGAAGGTATATTTTGTGGTATTTCTTCAGGGGCTGCTGTTCATGCTGCTTTGAAAGTTGCAAGGAGAGAGGAAAACAAAGGGAAATTAATAGTGGTAATAATTCCCGACACTGCGGAACGCTATTTAAGCACTGATCTTTTTAAATAAATTTGTAAGTTTCTATTGCGTTTACTCAA
Source organism: uncultured Bacteroidota bacterium (assembly GCA_963831005.1). Taxonomy (GTDB): domain Bacteria; phylum Bacteroidota; class Bacteroidia; order Bacteroidales; family CG2-30-32-10; genus CAWHOW01. The sequence goes on along the minus strand of CAWHOW010000004.1, from coordinate 22,776 downwards.
CATTTATTAATGGGAATGGTATTGAATACTGTCGAGCAAAGCTCAAATTAGGTTATTCATTTTTCAAAACAGTAATTTCAACTCTCCGGTTTACGGCTCGCCCTTCTTTTGTTTCATTACTTGCTTTAGGATCACTACTGCCATATCCTTTTGTAATTATCCTTGTATTATCAATTCCTTTATCCGATAAATATTTTTTTACTGCGTTAGCACGTGCTTGTGATAAAACAATATTGTCTTCCGCTTTGCCCACATTATCTGTAAAACCCGATATTTGAATTATCATTTTTGGTTTACTTTTTAAAATATTAAAGAGCGTGTTTAATTCAGCGAATGATGAATCTAGCAAATTCGATTTTCCTGTTTCAAAATAAATATTTTTCAATGTTATTGGTTTGTTCAACTCCATTTTATTTAAAAGATCTTTTTCCTTTTTATTGCCGGTGTTATCAGCGCTTGATTTTATCTGTATATTTAAATAAGTGAAAGGGTCCTCATAAAAGTAACCTCCCGTATTTTGAATCAGATTTACGGTTTTTATTTCTTTGGGTAAGCGGGGAAAATAGATTTCCCAGGTAAGTTTCTCTCCCTGCCTAACATCGCAATGAAGATAATCATCATTAGGAATTATTTTTGAATACAATTTACCATTCAATCTGATATTTTTAATATTATTCATATCATATATTTTCTCTTTACTAATCAATCGCATGGCATATTGACCTTTTTCCCCAAAAATTTCGAAACCGAGTTTCTTTTGATCAGTATGAATAGCAAGACCTAAATACAAAATCATTTCATCTTTTGTGTATTCAATTTTATCAATAGTGATGATATAGTATTTTGATAGTTCTGTAGTATATACAGGTTTAAAATCGGTGAATAAAACGGTATCACCCGAAGGTTTTAATATAGCCGAAGTATCATTTTGCGCCGAAGCGAAATGAAATATAATGAGAATAATTGCTGTAAATAAAAATTTCATTTTATTTTAATAATAATTTTAAAAGATAGATCCTCGTTTGCATCTGTACTTCTTTGTTCCTGCGCAACCTTCTACAATTGCAAACCATTCAACTGTAAATCAATTTCGCAATATTATAGAATATGTTTGTAATAATCTGAAAACTCATCGGAAATTTTAACTTTAAGCTACAAACCTCTTCTATTTTAAGCTAATTAGCGTATCATTCTATGAAGTTTTAGTCATTTTACCCCATTTCAGGCTAAGTATCCTGTAAAAATCAGGCTTCATCAAGTGGTATTTTTAATGTTTTCTATCAAAAATCAAGGATTTTTCATATAAAAATGAAATAATGCAGAGAAATAATGCATTTTAGTCATAACACTTGCACCATGTATTATAATACTTGCGGTAACTATTTAAATACTTGCACAAACTATTACTGTTTTGAGTGCATTTTAATGAAAGATGCTCCTGATTTCTTTTATTATTGATTATACCGATACAGAACAAGTGCAAAAAGGATTTATTTTGTTTGTGTTCCTATCGGCATAGCTCGTTCTAATCATTATTTTGCAAATCAGATAAGAACGAACATAATTTTCTTACCTTTTCAATTGGCATCCCTTTGCTTTTATCTGCATGAACCCTAACCTTAACCCTGATACCGAAAATCTGTCTCCTGTCGAACGTGAGTTTGAAAAGCTATTGCGTCCCAACGACTTTTTTAGCTTTGTAGGTCAGCATCAGGTTAAAGAAAACCTTAAGATGTTTGTTCAGGCAGCCAAACAAAAGGAATAAGCGCTCGACCATGTTCTGTTACATGAACCACATGGTTTAGGCAAAACTACGCTTGCACATATCATAGCCAATGAAATGGGTGTTGGCATTAAAATAACATCAGGCCATGTTCGCGCTCGACTACCTGTCTTTTATTTAGTTGTTAGTAATGAGTAACGGGCAGTATTCTCAATCTCAATTCTGCATTTTTACTTTTGAACTCTGCATTATTTCTTCACTTCCATTTCGGCAATTTGTTGTTTTAGGGGAATATTTCCGGGAACAAAAAAATGCCGAAACACTTGTTATTATAAGGTTTCGGCATCGTACCCGGGGCGGGAATCGAACCCGCACTGCCGCAATGGCAACAGGATTTTAAGTCCTGCGTGTCTACCAGTTCCACCACCTGGGCATTATTTGAAAAAAAACCTCTCGTTAAGAGAGGATTTTTCCGAGCGGGAAACGGGACTCGAACCCGCGACCCCGACCTTGGCAAGGTCGTGCTCTACCAACTGAGCTATTCCCGCTTATTATTAGGGAGTGCAAATATATAAAAAAATAATATCACAAAGTAAATGTTGATATTTTTTTTCAATTTATAGTATATGATGTAATTTTTATTGTATATTTGTACTCTTATATTTAATATTAACCTAAACATTTATTATATGAAAAAGTATTTCAAAGCATTGGTAATCGCAGCATTTGCTATGTTATTTGTTGCTAAAACGTATTCACAAAGCGCTTCTAAGCCAGAACAACCCAAAAAGACCGTTGAACAAAGAACAACCAACATGGTTGACGAAATGACTAAAGCCGCTACCCTAACACAGGATGAGGTAACAAAGATCACTCCATTTGTAACCGAATTTCAGAAACAAAAAGATGCTGATCAGGAAGCAAACAAAGGAGATAAAGAAAAGCTTTCTTCTGCAAGGAAAGCAAGGCAGGATAAATTAAGCGCCGAAGTAAAAGGTGTTGTTACTCCTGACCAATATACCAAATTGGAGGAATATTTTAAGAATAAACAGAATAACAGGGGTAACGGTAACAATAATAATCAACCTGCAACCACTAAGTAACAGAATTAATATTTGATATTGTTTTGAGGATGTCGTCACCTACGACATCCTCTTTTTTATTTTGAGATATAAGCTTTAGATAATTTGTTCTTTTTAAAGCATATAAAATTGGATCAACAATATTTTAAAAAGATAAATTTCTTCATTCTTTGAACTTCCAGTATATTTGTTTCATTAAAATTTAAAATTCCTTTTTTCTGAGCGAAGCCAATTTAAATATTACAGTTTTGGATGAATCCTCGTTTGAAAGGCTTTTCAAAAGCCATTTTAAAGGGTTGGCGCGTTTTGCACAGAAATACGTAAAGGACTTTGAAACGGCAAAGGAAATTACACAGGATGCGTTTATCAGCCTTTGGGAAAAAAGAGGCAGTATAGATCTATCCAAACCGGTAAAATCTTACCTTACTACTACTGTATATAATAAAAGCCTTAATTATTTAAGGGATAATAAGAAATTTAACAGGGATATATTAAATTTTGAGAACCTGTATCCTTTATCGGAGCACGACAGAGGCGATAAACTTGTTGCTGCCGAGATCGACCAGAAAATAAAGACTGCCATAACTGCACTCCCCGAGAAATGCAGGGAGATATTTGTAATGAACAGGTATCAGAACCTGAAATATCAGCAGGTGGCCGACAAGCTGGGAATATCTATTAAAACGGTCGAAACGCAAATGTCCAAGGCGCTGCAACATATGAGGGAGCATCTGGTGGATTATATTACCATATTATTGATAGTTTTTGAAACAATATCAAAAAAAATTTAAAAACGGAATAGGGGTAAAAGAATATTTGTGTGTAATGTGAGTGAACAAAGGAAACAATAGGTTAAAACAATGAAAAACAATCCAACATATTATGTTGACCTGATCACCAGGTATTTCTCGGGAGAGACTACTTCCGAAGAAATGATTGTGCTTTCAGAATGGATAAAATCAGACGCCGATAATAAGAAGCTTTTTGAGGAATATCAAAACATCTGGACAACAATTGAAGGTTCCAGAATTAATGCTGATATTGATGTTGATGAGGAATGGGAAAAAATAAAACCTCTCATTAATAGTAATACAGTTAGTAAAGAAACAAAGCATATTCCTGTTATTCCTTTGCATGCTGAAAGAACGGTAACTTGGAGCCTGCTTTCGAAGGTTGTCAGGATAGCTGCCATATTTATTGTAATTACCTCCATTTCGTTCATCGTTTATTATTATTTGAACCAGTCAAAAGAGAAATATTTAGTAGCCCAGACAGAAACTATTGAAAGCCAACTGCCTGATGGCACTTCTGTAACATTGAATGCCGGTTCAACACTGAATTATCCTGATAAATTTAAAGGAGATAAAAGAACTGTAGGGCTAAAGGGTGAAGCATATTTTAATGTTACACATGATGCATCCAAGCCTTTTATTATAGAAGCGAATGATGTACGGGTAAAAGTGCTGGGAACTTCATTCTATGTTAATACCAATGCTGCTGACGGACAGGGAGAAGTAATACTTACTTCCGGCAGGGTAGCTGTTTATTATGATAATAATCCTGACAAGGTTACTATTCTCGAACCTGGTGAAAAGGCAATATTTTCGAAAACTGAACAGAAAATTATTAAATCGGAGAATGACGAGATAAATTATATGGCATTTAAAACAAAAGAACTTGTTTTCTCTAATACGGCTTTAAGTGAAGTGGTAAAGACGCTTAACAGTGTTTATCATTCAAATATTAAACTGAAAAATAATAAAATAGCCAGCTATACTCTTTCCGGCAATTATGCAAATTTAAAGCTTGACTCTATTTTAAAAGTAATTCAGGAGGCATTGCCAGTGAGAATTAGTAAATCATCAGGTAATGTAATAGAAATCTCCGGCAATGGGGGTAAATAGCTCAAAGCACAACAAATCAATTCAGCAAAAGGCAATTATTTATATTTTAATAATAATTGCCTTTCTTTTGTATTTCCCAAAATTTTCATCAGGACAAAGCCTTGATCAAAGAATTTCTTTTTCATTGAGGAATGTGCCGCTTGTTGAAATCATCAATAAAATTGAAGATATTGCGCAGGTTACGTTTTCTTACAGCCCGCAGCTCATTCCACTGAACAAAAAGATGTCCGTTAAAGTGAGGAACAAAAGCGTGACAGATGTACTTGATGCCGTTTTTAAAGCAAACGGGATTAATTATATTATTGTGGAAAATCAGATTGTCTTAAAACCACTTAATAAAGGAAATGATATTAATCTCACAAATGCTTCAAACGAAAAAAAGAATTATACAGTTAGCGGCTATTTAAAAGATAAAAAGACGGGAGAAGTGATGATAGGCGCATCTGTTTTTGCTTATGGTACAACCCTTGGTGCAATTACTAATGCTTACGGATTTTATTCCATAACGATGGGAAAAGGAAGTTATGATATCATTTATTCATTTATTGGATACAAAAACATTTCGCAAAATATAGATTTGAATGAGGATAAAATAATTTCAGTAGAGCTTGAAGATGCTATGCTTGATATAAAGCCTGTTGAAGTAAAAGACAGTGATAATAAATCAGGGATTAACAATAATCAATTCAGCGAAATGAAATTGTCTCCTAAAACACTTTCACAATTGCCTGGATTTTTAGGAGATATTGATGTAATAAAATCGTTGCAGATTGTTCCGGGTATTAAATCCTATGGCGATGGTTCTACGCTTTTTTATGTTCGCGGCGGAAACAGTGATCAGAATCTGATTCTGCTTGACGATGCTCCTATTTATAACCCTTCTCATCTTTTTGGCTTTGTTACAGCGGTAACACCGGATGCAATTAAAGATGTGGAAGCATTTAAGGGCGATTTTCCTGCCAATTATGGAGGACGGTTATCATCAGTAATTGATATAAGGACGAAAGACGGTGATATGAAGAAAATAGGATTTTCGGGAAGCATCGGGCCATACACATCTGACCTTTCTATTGATGGACCTATTATTAAAGATAAATGTTCATTTTACTTATCCGGAAGAATATCAAACATGAATTGGTTATCGTCTTATGACAATGATAATCTTTCTCTTAAATTTTTTGATATTAATGCTAAAGTTAATTATAAATTAAATGATAATAACCATATTTTTCTTACACTTTATGGTGGTAATGACAGCTATAACTGGTCACCTACGGAAATAACCTGGGATAATATTCTGGGTACACTAAGATGGAATCATATTTTTAATGATAAATTGTTTTCCAATACTACTTTTTATACAACCCAATATGATTATTATTTATATTTCAACAATAATTATAATGATTACTGGGGTTCTTCTATATCGGATAAAACAATAAAAACAGATTTTACTTATTATTTAAATCTGAAGAATACTATTAAAGCTGGTGTTGATGCCAGCATTCAGTTATCCGATCCTGGTAATCTTCACTTATCAGATCCCGAAGCGCAGGCAAATGTTCCTGCTGTTTCAACATACTCCTCAAGGGAGTTTGATGCTTATTTCAGCAATGAACAATATTTTAATACAAAATTTTCTATTCGTTATGGATTGCGGGTTCCGTTATGGATTGATATGGGACCAACATCAGTTTATTCTTTCGATGAAAACCATAATGTAATAGATACCCTTGTGGTTGGCAAAGGGTATGAATATGCATCATTTATTTCCCCTGAACCAAGAATAAACCTGAAATATTCTCTTAATGAAACTTCGTGTTTGAAAGCAAGTTATAGCCGGACAACTCAATTTGTCCAGTTGTTATCAAACACTACCAGTCCATTTAGTTCACTGGAAGAATGGGTTCCCTGCGGGCCGAATATTGAACCGCCAAAAGCTGATCAATATGCGTTGGGTTACTTTCAAACCATGGATAATTCAAAACTTAGCCTTTCTGTTGAGGCTTATTATAAACAATTTCATAATCAGATGGATTATGCCGATCATGCTGATATTTTTTTCAATCCATTACTTGAGGGACAGCTTCGGTTCGGAAAGGCATGGTCGTATGGTACGGAATTTATGCTTCGAAAAGAAGAAGGAAACTTTACATGGAGAATTGGCTATACTTATTCAAGGATATTTGAACAGATCAATGGCGTAAATAATGGTAGCACATTCCCATCATCATATGATAGCCCAAACAATATCTGCTTAAATGCATCATACCATATGAACAAACATTGGTCATTTTCGGCAAATTGGGTTTATTATTCAGGGGAGGCAATTACCACTCCTATAGGATTTTATTATTACAACGGATATTCCGTACCATTGTATGGAAATAAAAATAATGACAGGCTTCCTGATTACAACCGCTTGGATATTTCTATAACATATAAACTTTCTAAACCATCAAGGCGTTATCAGCAAACATTGATCTTTACCGTATATAATGTATATGCCCGTAAAAACCCCATCTCTGTTAATTTTAATAAGGTTATGGATGATAATGGCGATTTTGTGGTTCCCTCAAATGTTAATAGTGGTTATGATTTAATACCTACAACTTTATCGGTGGTTGGCATTATACCTTCCATTACATATAATTTTAAGTTTCGATGAAAAAAACAGTATTTTATATATTCATAACTATATCATTAGCGAGCTGCGAAAAAAAGGTAGACTGGCCATTAAAGAGTGGCGATACCAATATTATTATTGTTGATGGAATAATTACAAGTGGGGATACAAATACAATACAAAGTATTAAATTAAGTTTTCCCGTTACTCAATTAAATGCAGTTCCCATGCCTGTTTCAGGTGCAAAAGTAGTTATCAGCAATCAGGATGGTTCGTATCAATTAAAGGAGAGTTCTCTAAACTCAGGAATCTATCAAACTTCTAATGATTCTATATGTAGACCAGGGGAAAATTATACGTTACAGATAAGTTATAATAATGTGAATTATTCAGCAACAACTACAATGTTGCCTGCGATTACTATTTCTCAACCTTTACAGCCAATAAAAGACAGTAATGATACTTTGTACCATATTAGTCTTGATAACAATTATGATGCTGTAAACTATGCGATGTATGAGATCCTTCTGGATTGGTCAAAAAATAACACGCATAGTCCTGACTCTTCTGCAAGATTGATATATTATACATTGCCTACAATTGATGAAAGTGAAATTTTTCCTCCTGGAATACAATCTGTTTCTTTTCCTGCCAACACGCGAATTACAGAAAACAGATATTCAATAACTTTAGCATATGCTCAATATATTAGGGCGTTATTATTAGAAACAACCTGGCAGGGAGGCCTGTTCGATACAGAGCGGGCAAATTTGCCAACTAATTTAAGTAACGGGGCAGAGGGATTCTTTGCTGTATGTGGTGTTTATACTGTTTATCCGAAGGTAGTTCGTTGATAATTGTTATTAAATAAATATATTATCAAATTTATTTATCAGGGTAAAACAGGTTTAATGTGTATTATATTTGAAAACAATAATATCATGAAATCAACAAAAATGTTAAAGCTTATTGCAATCATTTTTGCAGTGGCTGGAATTATTTTTTCGGGATGCAAGAAAAACAGGACAAATGATGTTACAAATCCTGATACTACGTCTTTGCAACAACTTTCTAAGGATGATGCACAGTTTCAGGCAAGCGATGATGAAATTACTAATGATGCAAATGCCGTATTATCCTCGTCAAAACTTTCAAGTTCAAAAGGAATGGACACTACTGTTAGCAACTGTACTATTAAGGTGGATACGGTCGGGGGAGGGGATACCCTTCAAATTACTATGATATATAGCGGATTTAATAAAGGACTTAATTTCAGTAGAACAGGAACTGTAGTGATTACAAAACCTCTTAATCGTCGTTGGAAAGATACTGGTTGTACAGTTACCTATACTTATTTAAGTTTAGCTGTGACAAAAGTAACTGCGGCAAAAACCTTCATATTCACTGGTACAAGGACATGGACAAATGTTAAAGGGGGTTTGATAATGAATCTTAATGGTTCATCTGCAACGGTAACACATACTATTACCGGTGCAATGACAATAACATTTGACGATGGCATTCAGAGATTATGGACTATTTCAAGGCAAAGGATATGGGGTGGCACATTCCCTTCTGCACTAACTGTAACCGTTAGTGGTTTTGGATCCAATTCAGTGTATTCTAATCTGGTAGAATATGGCACTAACAGGAAGGGTGAAGCCTTCTTCACTCAGATTAATACACCTATTCAATATACTTATAACACTTGTATTAGTTATCAATGGGTACCAATATGGGGGCAAATAGTTTACCAGATACCCAGTGTTCCGAAAAGCGCTAAGCTTACTTTCGGTTATAATAGCAGTGATGCACTTGTTGCCCAGGGAACCTGTGCAGATGATTACAGGTTGGATTGGGATATAAAAGGTACTCCCGGCACTATATATCTTTCTCTCCCATAGAACATATTATTAACCTGAAAAGCGGCAAGAAATTGCCGCTTTTTTTATGATTGGATTCGTTGCAATAATATTTACTTACCTGTTTTCTTGGCGTTTATTATATCTGTCAACTTTCTGGGGATAGTGGCAACAAAATCTTTTAAATAATAAGGCTCGAAATAAGCAGTCTCTTCAAATTGCTTTTTCTTAAACTTTTCAAAAGCTAGTGAGATCATACCTTTTGAAGAAACTGTAAATGAATCCTCAACCTGGCTGTTGGCGTTTTGTGATAGAAATTGTCTGCATTTATCAGCGCCATCACCAAAGAAAATGACTTTGTTTTTCGAAAGAAAATCAGAATAAGATTCCCCATTAATAATATCGGCTTTCGTTTCTCTTACGAATGATGCCTCCTTATCAAAGAAAGCAGTGAATACTTCCATTCGCCTTGCATCTATCATTGGGCAAAGAATAATATCCTTATTTAATTCAGAATGTTCTATTGTGTATAGTTTTGCCATTGATTGCAATGTATTTACAGCAATTAAAGGTATGCCGAATGCATAACAAAATCCTTTGGCTGTTGAAACCCCTATGCGCAAACCAGTATAACTGCCTGGCCCCATGCTGACACAAACTGCAGCAAGATTACTGAATTCAATTTTTGCTTCTTTTATTACTTCTTCAGCATAAAGCGTTATCAGGGACGAATGGGAATTTACAACGGATGTTTCTTTAAGAGAAATAAGAGTTTCATCCTTAGCTAATGCTACAGAACATATTTTTGTTGCTGTCTCAAGATAAAGAATATAAGGCATAAGGTAGTTGATAATAAAAATTAAAGAAGGTTAATTTCCACCTTCTGCAAATAGATCCTTTTTATCAACTTTCTTTACCTTGTCGCCATCATTAAGCAGTTTTGATACTGCTTTGTAAGGAGCAACCACTACTTCCTGCTTTTCCGTTAAGCCTTCCAAAATCTGGATATAATTATTGTCCTGTATGCCTGTTTTTACTTTTTGCTTTTTTACAATGCCATCGTTATAAATAAAAACAAATTCAACAGTTTCGCCTTCTTTCTGAAGATCTTTTTTTGTGATTATGGGACCATTATCACCCGGACCAGAAGGGGGAGGGGCATCTTCTTTCTTTTTAGCAGGGTTCTTTTTGTCATTAGCTGTTGATGTGTCTTCTCTTGATGTTACTGCTTGTATAGGAACAGCTAAAGTATTTATAACTGTCTTTGTCTGGATATCAACAGTGGCTGACATTCCGGGACGGAAAGGAGATGAACTGGTATCTGTTTTTGAAAGTAGATCCGTATATGATTCCCTTAATATTCTGACCTTAACATCAAAATTGGTAACCTGGTCAATAGATGTAGAAGCTGTTGATGTTGAGTTATTGGCAGAATTCGATATTTCTGTTACAATGCCTTTAAATTTTCTTTTCAGGTAAGCGTCAACTTCTATACTGGCAGTGTCGCCAATCTTCACCCGTACAATATCATTTTCATTTACGCTAACATTCACTTCCATTTCATTCAGGTTAGCTAACCTCATCATTTCGGTTCCCGTAAATTGAGATGTTCCCACAACTCTTTCTCCCTTTTCAACATTAAGCAATGAAATTGTACCGCTAACCGGAGCATAAACAGATGTCTTAACAAGATCATCATCCGCTTCTTTCAGCGAAGCTTCTGCACTGACCACATTGAATTCTGCAGCTTTTACACTTTCTTTCCCTCCTTCTACATTGGCAACAGCAACATTGAATGATGCCTGAGCAGCATCCCAATCAGATGCAGAAATAGTTCCTGACGCATATAATGTTTTGCTCCTGTTATATGAAGCTTCAGCATTTGCCAGTTGCGACTGGAAGGTAGAAAGTGTTGCTTTTGAATTTGCCAGTTGAGCTTTTGAAGTATTCAATGCTGCCACCATCCTGTCCTGGTTTGATTTGTACGCATCAGGATTAATTTTTGCAAGCAAGTCTCCCTTTTTTACATGGTCGCCTTCTTTTATATCTAGTTCCATGATCTCACCCGAAACATCGGGGCTTATCTTTACCTCAACGACTGGCTGAATCTTACCATTAGCAGAAACAGTTTCTATAATAGTCTTTTTTGAAACTAATTCTGTGCTTACCTTGGTTTCATCTTTTTTTCCTATCCAACCGGCTTGCTTTCCCACGATAACTATAATTAACAGCACTCCCAAAGTAATGAGTAAATATCTTATAAACTTTTTCCTGTTCTTCATATTTCAGAAAGTTAAATGCGTTTATTTTAATTCAATTGGTTTCCCCATGTAGAAATCCAGTATCTTCAGGCGGAATACAAATTCATACTTTGCCTGTAGGAGGTTCGATTGGGCTTCAGCAAGCTTATTCTTGGCATCATCATAATCTACAGAATTAACCAGACCCACATTATATCTCTGTTCAGCGTACTTGAAAGATTCTTTCATGGCATCTACCGATTTCTGCGAAGATTTGTATTTATTGCGTGCAGCAGTTGCATCGGCATAAGCCTGCTGTATGCTTTGGAATAAAGAGTTCTTTGTAGTTTGAAGGGTATATTCAGCATTCCTGATAGCAATCTTTGCTTTACTTATATTGCCATTTGTTCTCCATCCACTGAAAAGAGGCATGCTAAGATAAAGGCTAATGGATTTGTTAAAGTTATCTTTAATCTGGTCTTTGAAAGGTACTGTTTCCGTTTGATAAGCAAATTGGGGCTGCACTACTGCAACCGGCGTTGTAGAATAAGTATAGCCTATAGTATCCAAACCTGAATATGACGGGGTCCCTTTAATTTGTTTGCTGTCGCCGGAAAACCCCGTCCCAAGAGAACCTCGTAATGAAATATTTGGACTTCTCATGCCGCGGGCGATGGATAAGCCTACCTCCGAGCTTTGCACTTTCAGTTCAGCGCTTTTAATTTCGGGCTGTGTGTTCATGGCAAAAGCAAAAACCTGTTCAGGTGTTAAAAGAACAGCAGTTTCAAGAGGTGCGTCAATCTTGGGGATGGCAATTTTAAAACTATCGGGCGATGAAAGATTAAGCATCTGTGATAGCGAAAGGTAATATTGATCGAGCGTATTCTGAGCAGTAACTACATTCAAGTCTTCGGATGCTGCCTGGGCTTCGAGAGTCAAAAGATCGCCTTTTGCTGCTGTACCTACATCAACAAGTTTCTTTGTCCTTTCTACCTGTTGTTTCGTTACATCAAGCTGGTTCTGGGCATTGTTAAGCAATTCGATATTATAAAGTATTTGGAGATAAGCTGTAGCAATGTTCAGTGAAATGTCGTTCATCATTTTGTCAAGGTCGTACTGGCTTGCCTGCAGATTGACCCTGTTCTGTTTAATGGTGTTTAGAAGTTGGAAGCCATTGAAAACAGTTACACTGCTGCTTAAGTAAAAATTATCCGACTGCACCGTGCTTGTTGCAAATTGGTTGGTGAACATATCAATAGTTCTGCCATAGTTATACCCATGCGATGCATCGGCTTCAACTCCCGGAAATAAACTTAGATTGCTCTGAAGCAGGTTAATTTTAGCAACCTGCTCGTTTAACTGCTGTTGCTTTACCTGAATGTTATTTGCAAGGGCATAATCAATGCAATCATGGAGCGACCATACTTTCCCGCCTTGCTTTAAGGCTGTCTGAGCTTGTATCGAAACAAAGGAAATGAGGGCGGAAAACAATATGATGATAAATCTTTTCATGGAAAAACTAATAAAATCGAATGCAAATATATCAGTTATTAACAAATATGGCAACAATATATAAATCTTCATTGTATTAAGTATTTTTGTAAAAAAAGTATTTATGAAGCGCATTTTTAAGTTATCGTGTATTGTGTCTCTTGCAGTTCTTCTTTTCAGTGCTTTCATTAGTAATAATAAAGCGCCAAAGAAACCTAAATTGAGACTCAAAAGCGATACCATACATGTGGTGAACTATGCCATACATCTTGATATTATTCATCTTTCCACTAAGACCATTAAAGGATACACCGAAATAAAGCTTACTCCTAAAATGAATAATATCCGCTTTATCCCCCTTGACTTGCTTAAAATGACAGTAGATTCGGTATGCGAGGGCAAGGCAAAAGTAAAGTCATTCTTTTATGATGGTTTGTTGTTGAGGATACCGCTGGTAAAGACAATAAATATTAATGATACGGTATCCCTTAAAGTTTATTACCACGGTCAGCCGCAAATGGATGCCTCCGGCTGGGGCGGCTTTTATTTTACTGCCGACAGCGCTTATGCATATAACTTGGGTATAGGATTTCAGGCTGAGCCGCATAACTTCGGACGGGCATGGTTTCCCTGTGTTGACGATTTTATTGACCGTGCCACCTACGATTGCTTCATTCGTGTGAAAGATACCAAGACGGCAGTTTGTGACGGTACGCTGATGAAAGAAACAAATAACGGCGATGGCACCAAAACATTCTACTGGCGCTTGCATTCAGCAATACCTACTTACCTCGCCTCTGTTGCCATTGGAGATTATGTTCCCGTTACCTCTACTTTTAAAGGGATGAAAGGCAGTATACCCGTAATGATATATGTTCCGGCTTCCGATACTGTCAAAGCCAGGGCTTCTTTCATTCATTTGCCGGACATACTTTCCATTTATGAAAAGGATTTTGGCCCTTATATGTGGGAAAGGGTAGGATATGTTGGTGTTCCTTTTAACGACGGGGCCATGGAGCATGCCTCAAATATTGCTTACCCGTTGGTTTGCATTGATGGGAGGCTTGTGTTTGAAGAACTTTATGCCCATGAACTTTCGCACCACTGGTTTGGCGACCTTGTTACCTGTGCCAGCGCCGAAGATATGTGGCTCAATGAGGGCTGGGCTTCGTACTGCGAATCTATTTTCAGAGAGGGGCTTTACGGGCATAGCAGCTATGCGACAAACATTAAAGCCAATCATTTTAAGGTTCTGAGCAGTTGCCACCTGGACGATAATGGCTATTATGCCATTTACGGCATCCCTTCCAACATTACCTACAGCAGCACCGTGTATAAAAAAGGAGCCGATGTGATACATACCATGCGCTATTATTTGGGCGATACTTTGTTCTTTGGATTTATCAAGGCATGGATGAACACCTTTAAATTCAGGCCAATGAACACTATTCAACTGAAGGATTTTATCACTTCTTTCACGGGTATCAATATGGATGATTTCTTTGCAGGCTGGATTTTAACGCCCGGCTTCCCACAGTATTCAATAGATTCAATGAAATATACAGGTAAAGGAAATGATTATATGGTTTATGTAAGGCAAAAACTTCATCACAAAACAGATTATGTAAATTCAAATAAGATCGAAGTTACTTTTATGGATAAGAACTGGAAGAAATATACCGAAACCATACAGTTTTCGGGACAATACGGGAACAAATTGTTTCACTTACCTTTTACCCCGGTTTGCGCTATGCTTGACTTAGAAGAAAAGGTGAGCAGCGCCACCACCTCTTCTTATAAGATAATCAAAGAAACAGGCAAAAGCGATTTCCCGAATTCATTTTTCGCTCTCGATGTCCAGAACGTACGTGATTCCGCCTTTTTCCGCGTTGAATATAACTGGGTTGCTCCTGATCCTGTAAAGAAAATTTCAAAGGATATTTACAGGTTAACTTCAAATGGCTATTGGAAGATTGATGGCTTATTTCCTTCCGACTTCAATGGAAGTGGTAAGTTTAAGTATAATGGCATTTCCATGAATTCTGAGAATACGCTTCTACCTACAACCTCCTCTGCCGACTCGCTGCTTTTGCTTTACCGCAGCAGTACTGCTGATGACTGGCACATTATAAAACATACCATTAAAGGCACTTCTTCTTCGGGATATTTAACTACACCTTCACTTCAAAAGGGCGAATATGTGTTGGGAATAGGGAAGCAAAATTAAAGGTTAACTATATTTTCGTTTTATCTTAACGCCAGAAGTATGCGTTAATGTTGCATAATCCCCACAACCGCAAGGCAAGTCAGTGCATTTAAAGAGGACAGCGGCACGCCGAAAGGAGAGATCTTTCCATGCCGGGAAGAAATCTTTATGCCCGAAAGAGAAATCTTCCGAACCGAAAGAGAAATCTTCCGAGCCGAAAGAGAAATCTTCCGAGCCGAAAGAGAAATCTTTTGAACCGAAAGAGAAATCTTTCGAACCGAAAGAGAAATCTTCTGAACCGAAAGAGAAATCTTCTGAACCGAAAGAGAAATCTTCCGAACCGAAAGAGAAATCTTTCGAACCGAAAGAGAAATCTTCTGAACCGAAAGAGAAATCTTTTGAACCGAAAGAGAAATCTTCCGAACCGAAAGAGAAATCTTTTGAACCGAAAGAGAAATCTTCCGAACCGAAAGAGAAATCTTTCGAACCGAAAGAGAAATCTTTCGAACCGAAAGAGAAATCTTCCGAACCGAAAGAGAAATCTTCCGAACCGAAAGAGAAATCTTCCGGTCATGAAAAGAAATCTTTTAAACAGAAATAGATACTCCCCGCTCATGCGAACAAAGCAGTTGAGCAGTCGGAAGTCTTACTGAGGCAGTCTGGAATCTTTAGTGAACAAGAAGTATTCTTCATTAAGCATTCGGCAGGTCTTTGTGAACATAGTGACTTCTTTGTGTTCTTCACGGAAAGAAAATTGAGATACAATTGTATCTTTGCAAAGCGTAAAAGAAAACTCTTCACTATGGAAAACTTTGTATTATACAACCCCGTTAAATTACATTTCGGAAACAATATAATAAACGATCTGGGTAAAGCCATTTCTCCACTAGGCAAAAGGGTTTTGCTGGTTTACGGCAAAAACTCAATCAAGGAGAACGGTATCTATAACAAAATAAAGACTCAGTTAAATAGCATTAATGCCGAAGTGTTTGAATACGGAGGTATAAAATCGAATCCTGTTGTGGAAGATGTGGATGCCGCTTCAAGGCTTGGCAGAAACAGCAATGTGGATGTGGTGCTTGCCGTGGGCGGAGGCAGTGTGATTGATTCGGCAAAGATAATTTCCATTACCATCCCGGTTTCGCACAGCGCCTGGGATTTTTACAGCGGGCTTAAACGGCCTGAGAAAGCAGTACCGCTTATTGCAGTGCTTACCCTTGCAGCCACAGGAACTGAGATGAATCCTTTTGCTGTTCTCCAAAACCATAAAAGCAAACAGAAGCTGGGATGGGGCAATCCTTTGTGTTTTCCGAAGCATTCCTTTCTCGATCCCGGATTCACCGTCTCTGTTCCTAAGAATTACACTGCTTATGGTATAGCCGATTTGATAGCGCATTGCCTTGAAGCGTATTTCGGTAAAAGCGATGCTTCTCTTTCCGACAGAATAGTATTCGCTATTATTAAAGAAGCTATTGATAATGGTCCCGCTTTACTTGATGACTTGAAAAACTATGCACTTCGTGAAAACATTTTATATGCTGCTACTCTTGCTTTGAATGGTATTACCATGGCAGGCAGGGCAGGAGGGGAGTGGGGCGTGCACGATGCAGGGCATGTGTTATCGTTGCTGTATGATATTCCTCACGGTGCATCATTAACAATTGCCTACCCCGCATGGTTAAAGCTGATGAAAGACCGCATTCCTAAAAGGATAGCATTCTTAGGCAAGAACATTTTTAATGTGAAAACTGCTGACGATACCATAAACAAACTTGAAGAATTTTTCAGGAAGATAGAATGCCCTGTACGGCTTGAAGAAGCAGGCATAAGCGCTGATAAGAAGCAGCAGATCCTTGATACCATGATACTAAATAAGGTTTCAGGCATGCACCATAAACTAACCAGCGACGATCTGAGTGCCTGGCTTGAAAAGATGATGAATTAATAATATATTACGATATTTGTGCAATTAATTAACCCTATTAAAAAGTAAAACAATATGAAAACAAGAAAAACTCACATTGCAATGTTTCTCGGCCTGTTCATTATATGCTTTTCAGGCTTTGTAAAATCACAGAACTGCGGATTATATTATCCACTGGTAAATGGATACGAAACTGAAATGACCTCTTATAATGCGAATGACCAGTTAACGGGAACGACCGATAGTAAAATCACTAATGTTGCAACATCTGCTGATGGAACTACAGCAACAATACAATCAACTGTGAAGGATAAAAAAGATGCGGTAATCAGTTCGTCTAATGTCAATATAACATGTACTGGTAGCAGCATCCTGGTGGATATGAGTAGTTATATTCCTCAGCAATCAATGAATCAATGGAAAAATATGACAGTTAAGATGGATGCCGGCCAGCTTGAAATTCCACAAACATTAACCGTAGGAACGACATTGAAAGATGCAAGTGTTACAGTTACTGTTTACAATGGCACTGCATTATTTTCAACAATGAAAATAAATATCAGCAACAGGCTTGTAGCATCACAGGAAAGCATAACCACTCCTGCCGGCACATTCAATTGCTTCAAGATAACACAGGATATTAAAGTGGAAAGTATTATGATGGGAATGACTATTCCTATTTCTATGAAATCTGCCGAATATTATGCCGCAGGTACAGGTTTAGTGAAAAGTCAATCGTTCGATAAGAATGGTAAGCTTTCCGGCTATAGCCTGCTTACTAAACTTACAAAACCCTGATGAGTTTGTCCCCCTTTTAAGGGGGATACAGGGGGATGAGTAAATGAGAAAGCAATGCATTCTAATTTCCATTATAACAAAGACCTTAAATTGAATGCCCGTGCATTAAGAAACAATTCGACAAAGGGAGAAATAAGAATTTGGTGTGAATTACTTCGTGCTGGCAAAATGCGTGGTTATCATTTTTTAAGACAAAGACCTGTAGGTAATTTTATTGCAGATTTTATGTGTAAAAAGTTGAACCTGATAATTGAGATTGACGGATACTCACATTCGTTTAAACATAATGAGGATATTAAAAGAGATGAAATTTTAGAACAATTGGAATTTGTTACATTACGATTTAGCGAGCAACAAGTGAAGCATAATATTGATAATGTTTGCATGGAAATAGAAAGTTATATTGATGCATTCGAATTAAAAAATAATATTAGTTCTATTACGAAAGAGGGATAGAAATATAATCTCACCCCCCGTGCCCCCCTCGAGGGGGGACATATAGATAAAATGTCTCAACCAATAACTATATACACTGATGGCAGCGCACGTGGTAATCCAGGCCCGGGTGGGTATGGTGTCGTGTTGATTTCGGGTAAGCGCCGCAAAGAGTTATCACAGGGATATCGACTTACAACTAACAACCGTATGGAGTTGTTGAGTGTTATTGTTGCGCTTGAAGCATTAAAAGCCGAATGTTGTGATGTTACTGTTTATTCCGATTCAAAGTATGTAGTGGAAGCTGTTGAGAAAGGCTGGCTGCAGGAATGGGTTCGTAAGGATTTTAAAAAGAAAAAGAATGTTGACCTCTGGCTTCGCTTTCTTGAAATTTATAAAAAACACCGTGTGCGTTTTGTTTGGGTAAAAGGGCATGCAAATAATGCCGAAAATAATGTTTGTGATAAGTTAGCTGTTGAAGCTTCAGCGATGCCGGATTTGTTGGTCGACCAAAAGTATGAGGAAGCTAAAGAAGACTCTGACCTCTTTTAATGAAAAACGCCTTGAACATTCAAGGCGTTTTTCATTAGACATCTTTGGAAAATCATTTTTCTCGTCATTGCGAGGGACACTTATCGTCATTGCGAACGAAGTGAAGCAATCTTTAATTCATTGCTTAGATTGCTTCGTCGTTCCTCCTCGCAATGACGAAGGAAAGACTCGCAATGACGTATCTATTTTCCGAAGAACTCTATTATATATGATATAACTATTTATTCTTCGTCTTTTGATTCGGCTTCGTAAGCTTTGAGCAGTTGTTCCTGCACATCACCCGGTACTTGCTGGTAATCGGCAAATTTCATACCATATGTAGCACGGCCGCTGGTTACAGAACTTAAAGCTGTTGAATAACGGTTCAGTTCAGCTAGTGGAACACGAGCCTTTATCTTCTGGTAATTTCCTTCGCTGTCCATTCCAAGAACAATAGCTCTTCTGCCTTGCAGGTCTGTCATAACATCACCCATCCTTTCGGAAGGCATGATAACTTCCACTTCATAAATAGGCTCAAGGATCTTCGGAGCTGCATTCTTGAAGGCTTCTTTAAATGCATTACGTCCTGCCAATTTGAATGATATTTCATTTGAATCAACAGGGTGCATTTTACCGTCATAAATGCTAACAACAATGTCGCGGGCATAAGAACCCGTTAAAGGACCTTGTTCAATTTTTTCCATGATACCTTTAAGAATAGCGGGTAAGAAACGTGCATCAATAGCGCCACCCACTATACAGTTATGGAAATATAGTTTACCTCCCCAGTTAAGGTTTATTTCATCCCTTCCCCTTATTGGGAATTCTTTCTGATCTTCTTTACCTTCAAAATAAGGCTCAATCATCATGTATACTTCACCAAACTGACCTGAACCGCCTGATTGCTTTTTATGGCGGTAATTTGATTTTGCTGACTTAGTGATAGTTTCCCTGTAAGGAATTTTCGGGGCAAAATATTCAATTTCTATTTTGTCAATATTTTCAATCCTCCATTTTAATACAGTCAGTTGAAGTTCTCCTTGTCCCATAACTATAAGCTGCCTTAGTTCTCAGATTGTTCGTAAAGAACTGTGGGGTCTTCTTCGTGAACAACACGCAAAATACCTCCAAGTTTTTCATCATCACTCTGGTTCTTTGCTTTTACAGCTGTTCTGAATTTTGGTTCCGGAATATGATAGGCGCTATAGTAAACCCTGAACTTTTAGGAGATACTATAGAATTGTTGGTATGAACATCTTTTAATTTAATTGTTGCAGCAATATCGCCCGCAACGATCTTTTCAACCTTATTACGGGTTTTCCCTGCGGCTGCAAATAGTTGGGAAAATCTTTCCTTTGAGCCGTTGAATGAATTAACCAGATCCATGCCTTCAGTTATCTCCCCTGAATAAAGTTTAAAGAAAGAAACCTGTCCGATATGTGGTTCTATAGACGTTTTGAAAATCAAGGCTGCTGCCGGTTCAGTAGTAACACATTTGATTTCCTTACCATCTGCACTCTTATGTACGGGCATTTCATTTGGTGCGGGACAAAATTCGCCAACAAACTGCATAAAACGTGCTACACCCGTATCCTGTTTTCCTGACATGCACAAAACAGGGTAAACATCTCTTTTAATAATACCTTGTTTTAAACCTTTCAGCAATTCTTCTTCGGTAAGCGTACCTGCTTCAAAGAATTTTTCCATCAATTTCTCATCGCTCTCGGCTGCTGCTTCTATAAGTTTTGTATGGAGTTCAGCGGCTTTATCTTTTTCTGAAGCAGGAATATCTGTAATTTCAGCTTTAGCCGAACCCGGGTGAATTTATACTGCTTCATTTTCAAAATATCGATAATGGTATTGAAGCCGGAACCCGGATTGAGAGGATATTCAACCGCTATCACTTTATCGCCGAAATATTGCTTCATCTGACGCATGGTTTCATCAAAATTTGCTTTTTCATGATCCATCTGGTTCATGGCAAAAACAACTGGCGAATGATGACTGGTGGTATATCTCCAGGTAATTTCAGTACCTACTTCAACGCCGTCTGTGCATTAACAACCATAACGGCGGTATCGCATACTTTAAGGGCGGCAACTACTTCGCCTACAAAATCGTCAAAACCAGGGGCATCAATAATATTTATCTTTTTCCTTCAAATTCAGCATCAAGCACTGTTGATGAAGATAGAGTTCTGGCGTTCCAGTTCTATGTCCCTGTAATCCGAAAACTGTATTTTTGTCCTCAACCGTACCTCTTCTGCTAAATTACTCCGCCTTCGAATAGCATGGATTCTCCAAGTGTGGTTTTACCCGATTTTGCACCGCCTATCAGTACAATGTTTCTTATCTCGTTGGTCTGGTAGACTTTCATTTTTGTAATGGATTGTTATTTATTATATAAATTGATTCGTTTTCAATAAGGTTGGCAAAATTAATATTTTTAAATAATAAAAAAATCGAATGCATAATTATGCCAGGGCAAACGCATTTAATTTTTTAAGATTTTAAGTAGATAATCATTATCCCATCCCGCATCAAGGCGTTTACCCTTGTTGCTTCTCTTCTTTGATTTTTCTTGTTTTATAA
This sequence comes from uncultured Bacteroidota bacterium, assembly GCA_963831005.1. GTDB lineage: Bacteria > Bacteroidota > Bacteroidia > Bacteroidales > CG2-30-32-10 > CAWHOW01. The sequence goes on along the minus strand of CAWHOW010000004.1, from coordinate 1,363 downwards.
GATTTAAAGCTATTCTATTAATGATGGAGAAGTTTTCAACTGCATTAACATTACGCTTCATACTTTTATCTTCCCCGAAAGATACATCTAAAACCCAGTGCAATGAATTTTCAATTCCCCAGTGTTTTCTGATTCCATTTGATATTTTTCGAGCATCTGGTTTTATACTACTGATATATAAACGGAGCTCCCTCTCTTCTTTTCCTGTGTCTTTTATGATTCTGAGCGATTCTATTTTTACTATTGATTTTATTCCTGCCCAGCGTGAACCGCCGTCGGCTCGCTCCCTTGCTCAACAACGACCGCAAGAGCATCGAATTGCTTAACGCCATCCTCGTGTCGCTGCCCGGCACGCCCTGCTCTATTACGGCGACGAAATCGGTCTGGGAGAAAATATTTATCTGGGCGACCGCAACGGCGTGCGCACGCCCATGCAATGGAGTTCTGACAAGAACGCCGGCTTTTCGCGCGCCAATCCGCAAAGCCTCTATCTACCAATCATCCTCGATCCTGCCTATCATTACGAGGCTTGCAACGTCGAGGCGCAGCTTTCCAACCCGCATTCGCTGCTTTGGTGGATGCGCCGCCTGCTAGCTTTTCGCAAACGCTGGCGTGCCTTGGGCGAGGGCAAATGCGAGTTCCTTCAGCCCGACAACCACAAAATTCTCAGCTACGTGCTTCGTCATGACAAAGAGGTTATTCTCGTGGTTGCCAACCTTTCGCGCTTCACTCAGCCGGTGCAACTCGACTTGTCCGTCTTCAAGCAAATGATCCCCATTGAGCTTTTTGGCCGGATGAAATTTCCCGCCATCACCGAAACTCCATATTTCCTGACTTTGGGACCCCACAATTTCTACTGGTTCTCCTTGGAAGCGCCGTTCAAACCGGTCGCGCAACCCGCCACGGGCGAGCCGCTCGTCTTGCCGGCTATATCCGTGACGGAAAGCTGGACGGAAATCTTTGCCGGCCGCTCGCGTATGCAGTTTGAGGCCATCCTTCCCGATTTTCTCCGGGCCCAGCCGTGGTTCGCTGCAGCCGACACCGTGAAGTTTGTCACCCTCAGGGACTTCCTCGCCATCCCGCAATCGGCTGGACGGCAACACGCGCTGGCGTTTTTGCAAGTGGACTATGTGGACACCAATCCCAAGTTCTTCGTGTTACCCTTGGGATTGGCTGCCGCCGACGATACCACCTGTTCCCCGGAACAGAAAATTGCCACGATCAATGGTCCCGATGGCGCAGCCCTCGGCACTTTACGCGACGCATTGGCGGACCCAACTTTCAGCATCGAACTGCTCGACCTCATGCGCGAGCGCGACCATTTGCGCAATCCCCAAGGGGAGCTTGATGCCATTCGTACAGG
>CAWHOW010000003.1:0-10374 GCA_963831005.1 uncultured Bacteroidota bacterium | reverse complement strand
TTAAAAACTTTAAGATGCTTTTGTGACATACCAATAAATATATCAAACTCTAAATCCAGCAAATAACCACATCATATTTTACTCTTTAGTAAGTTTAAATGCATATTTTAAATAATTTAAATTTCGTAATGGTTTATTTAAATTGTAATTTAAATAATGTATTTTTATTTCTGCTTCATTGATTTTAGGCAAAGCTTTATCAAAACATAAAAAATCAACCTCATAATATTCTTTCAGGTACTTAGCGTGGTAATAATGATCGGATAAATAGCCAAACTGATCAGGGCTAATAAAAAGTATATTTTTCATTAGTTTTTTCTTTTTGACATCCTATTCAGCAAGGATTTCATACCATGGATCATCAATTTCAGTTTTTCTTTCTCTGAAGTTTAAATAAGTTAACTTATACCCTTATTAATTAAAAAATCGCAACATTTTTTATGTACCCCTGCTGCCTGACAATTATGGGTGGATAAGAATATAACTGGATGATATTTCTTTAACAGAGTAACTGATCCGTTCAATACATCATACTCTGTCTCTTCAACATCAATTTTTATTAACTAGGCGGCTTTACTACTTTTAATTAATAAATTATCAAGTGAATCAACACTTACCTCTATGTTTGTTTTTCCTTCAAACATGCAGGAATCAGTACAAATTGTATTTGCTACTGATTCTGGTATTTGTAAAAAGGGTGTTCCCGGATTTATTGGAAATAGCTAATTCAAAGATGGTCAAATTATCAATATTATTTATGAATTATGTTGCTTTAAAATATTGATGTTTTCGGGCGCAGGCTCAAAGGCATAAACGGTGCCATTATTTTTAATTGATTTTATTGCAATAAGAGAATAGTAGCCGATATTTGCTCCCAGGTGAGTCATAAATTATCTTGCTTTTTTTAGCATATTTTGAAAATATTTGAGCAACTTCTTTCCCATAAGTACCCATCCAATAATCAGTATAACCTGAACTGTATATCCATTTCATTCCTTTTAGTAGGCCTAATCTTATCTTTGTCCCTTTATTTTCAGGAGTAGTTAGTAAGTACATTTTCCAATTACTCTTTTTATAGTACTATTCATGAATTTCAATTAATTCTTAATTAAATCATTTCCTTATTATATAGTTCTTTTAATTCATCAACCATTCTATACATTGTAAAATTTTTCTTCTTAATCAAATTATATTCATAGGATTTGTTGAAAAAGTTCCAGAATCATTCATGATTAGAGAAAGACATTTAGAATACTCTACTGGATCTATAGAACACAAATAACCATTCTTACCATTACAAATTATCTCTGCCAATCCTCCACACATTACTGGCTACAACTGGTAAATTAGAGAATAAAGCTTCGATAGCAGCTATAGGCATAGCCTCTGATCTGGAGGGCATAAATAATATATCCGCTTTTTTAAAGTATTCCAGATGCATGGGCGGATCTACAAAACCAATCATTTCGAAAATATTACCCAGAGATCGTTTTTTACTGAACGAATAAATTCACAATCGGACGAAAGGCTTCCTAATACAGTGACTTTTAATTTATCAGCATGCTCGCTTTTCAATAGTTCCTCCACTGTATCAACCAGCAAATCATAACCCTTTACTAATTTCGAACCGCCAACATATAGTATCGTAAAAACTTCATTTGGGATATGTCCTTTTTCAATGGTTTTGAAATTATTTTCATCTATTCCATTATATATAATCCGATAATCATTAATAACAATATCATTCTTTTTGTAAACATCATATAAATATTTTGAAACAAATATTAAGTAATCGACATTTGAAAAATCCATCTGCTTTAATGATATGTCAGGCCTATATTTATCATTTTCTAAAAAACCAAATGCACTATGGACACTATATATTATTCTTATATTTTTATGTATTCTCTTCAAATTCAATGATGAAAACAATGCATAATCTAAATGACAATGAATAATATTGATTCCATTTTCTTTAAGAAAATGAATAATTAAGTTGGTTTTGCTTTTGATAATCCATTTTTTTATTGAATAAAAACGGTTATTTAATAAATAACGAATCAACTTGAATTTTTTGTTTCTATGAATATAAACATTGCCTATATTTAACATTTTAGAATTGGGCAATAAATTGGCATAATAAGCAGCCATTTCATTATTTGTTATTATGTAGGAATTATCATAAATACGTAGCCCATATAGCATTTGCCATACAACCTGCTCTGCACCTCCAATTCCATCAGAAATAATATAAAGAGCAATATTTCTCAAAGAATTATTTGTTGTTTAGGATTAAAATCGAGTAAAACTGTAACATTTTCGATATGTGCACCTGGTATTGCTATTCTTACAAACTTAAAAAAAAAGGAAAGTAATTAGTCAGTACAAAGTATTGCTGAACTGCTAAATATCTTTAACCTGAATTATTCATGAATCATTTCAAATACAAAGCAATTGTCAGTTCGAGTAGAGATTGGCTTATTTCAGAGTCAATCTCGTATCGAGAACAAACAATTAGATGCAGTCTCATCTCGATATGCTTCCCGACCTTCGGTTCGGGACCAGTCGCTACTCGATGTGCCAATATCTTTTTACATTTTTATACACATTTTATGAATTACTCAGGTTAACCATTTTTTGACAATCTTCTTTTAATTTTTGCTCCAAAGTGACAAAAAAGTCAAAGATGACATCCGGCGCTTGCTCTGTAAATCTTTTTTGATGATTAAATTCAAGATATATTTTTTCATTCTCTAATAACAGAGAAATTTCCTTTAAAGTTTGTTCATTATTTCCATGGTGATTTAAAAAGAAAATGGCATCATGATTCAATACATTGGGTTCGGGATTATTATCTGAACCCCAGTATATGGGAATACATCCGCATTTAATTGCTTCAAAAACCTTTTCGGTGCAATAACCAGGATAGTTGGAATTTTCAGGGCATAAATTAAATTTATAGTTTTTTAAATATTCAAATTTGTCATTATTGAATTTTAGCTTTAAGTCATCATTATTATGCATGAAATCACCATCGCAATCTATTTTCCCAATCCTGCTGACTTCATTATAAAAGTATAACCTGTCTCCAAAGTAATCGTGCCGTGATAAGAAAGAACAAAATTTCCCTCTTCCCTTTATTTCCCTGTTATTATTCCAAAAATTACATTTCTGCTTTATTGTTTGATAATTACTTTCATGTGGTTCAAATAAATTCATCAACCATATTGGAAACCTAAAGTACTTTTCGTGTTCTATGCAATCAAAGCCTATAGATAAATCGATATTTCTGTTCTTACAGTAACAGATCTTCATACTCAGTAAAGCGGGCATGTATGTTTTCGCCGGTATAAAATATTTTATAATCACTTCTGTCAATATTAATATTTAAGCGGCGACCAAAGACAGAAAAAAAAGCCAAAGTTTTATTTATTTGTTTTAAAATATTCCTCTCATAAACAAATCTTGGCAACCACTCATCGGGCGAAAACCGGAACCAATTATATAATTTTACCTGATAGGATTTGAATAACTTATAATCATGATAATGCTTTATAAGCCCTTTACTATCATTAATTAATTCTTTATAAATTTTTATTATTTTAATCATTGCAATTAAAATGCTGTATTATCTTGCTGTTTCTCTTCGCTTCTCCTTTAATACGCAATTTCAGAAATACTATTATCAATCACCAATTTCATTTTTTTCCAATATATAAAACTGATCTGAAATTGATACCATATCTATGAAAAGTTTCTTCCCCGAAATAATCAATCCCAAATTGCAGCATTTTAAACCCGGCATGTTCCATTTTTTTAATAAACCCACTTTTCGAATATTGCCTTACATGATCATTTTGCCCGTAATATTTCCACCTGTCAGCATCACTTGTCCAATCGGGGTTTTCTAAATCATCCTGTAAATTTATTATAATTGGCGCCATTATTACTGCAAAGCCATCAGGTTTGAGTACCCGGAATAATTCTGCCATTGCTTTCTTATCATCAGTAACGTGTTCCAATACATGTGAACAAAGAATAATGTCAAATCTGTCATTTCCATATATATTCATATTGGTTATATCCGCTTTATCATCCACGCCTTCCATAAATAAATCAAGTGAACGATATTTGATAAAAGAATGTTTTCTAATATAAGCTGCAAGATTTTTGCTGGGTGCAATATGCGAGGAATTCATAAGTTGACCCACTTAATGCCAATTCGGAAAATTTGTTTTTCAAAAAAAAAGCGAATAAAGCCTGTCCCTGTCATTACTGACACATACAGGGCAGTGATATTTTAAATAATTTAAAGTTTCTTCGTAAAATATGTTATGAATATACCTGTATTTATCCTTCATTTCGAAAAAACAATCATCAAGCCTGATAAAGGAGCCAAACTTATTTTTACAGATGGGACATGAATATTGTCTTTTAAATAATATATTTTGTGAAGGATTCTTCAATTTGCGAAGAATTAGACTAATGGAGGTAATAAATCCTTAATTAACATTTTACACCTTAATATTTTATATTTCACCATTTTTTCAACAAGATTTATGTTTTTTAACTTCAATCCATTTTCTTAACCATGCTATATTTTCTCTTTTAATAAAATAAAATCAACAGGTTCACTAAAAATTATACAAATAAAGCATATTATCAAATTAATTTTCAAAAATTTCAGCTTTCAAATTATTTCTATCTATTTATTATTAATGAATTTCATTGAACATCTTGATATGTGTTTTTATGATTCTATTCTCAATTTATAAAATTCAAAACTAATTTCATGAATCTCTTGCATGCTTGTATAATCATGTGAATCAATATTCTGCTGTATATTGCATGTTCGAATGTTATTTCTTTTTTATTCTTGTAATCAGCCAATCGCCATCTCCTGTTCTTTCATTTACTATTTCACATGTAATTATGCAAAGTTCTGCATATTTCTCTGTCATGTTAATTTCCATTTTCATATGCTTTGAACTAATAATAAAATCACCTTTGTCAGACATAGAAAAATTCCATTGATGAAGCCCCCAATACTTTTCATTTTCTGCTTCATTTGGCCTATGTTCAAGCAATACATATCTGCTATTCTTTGCTACATCGACCATCTGCAAAATTGCACTTTCCGGTTATAGGCATGATCAATGCAGTTACGGGCAACTACAAGATCATAGGTATTCGAAGAAAACCTCTTCGTGATATCCTCACGGCAAGTTTTCGAGTTCTGATAAGCGGCTTAATTCAGATTTATCAAAGTAATCTATCATATTCATTTGCCAAGGGGTCAATAGCTGTTATTTCAACATGTTTATCGTTATATATTTTTCCAATAAGTTATGGGCCGCTTGCATCTAAGTATATGGATCTCTTTTTGTGATGGCAGCAATTGGGCGTGTAGTAGGTGAATAGGAAGATCAGCGTCAAGACTGCTTCTATAATTATTAATGCTACTCAATTCCATTAAATAATCATCCCAGTATTCTAATTTCTGATTTAATCCCCGCTTTCCACCTGAATTTTGAACTAAGAGTTATTGGAAGCCTATATTTGCATGTCAAAATATCCGAAGTCAATTAATTAAAACCGATCTTCCTCAGGAACTTTTATAATCTTTTTTGCTTTTCTGAAGTAAATTCATTTTCTCTATTTATTATCTCTCAATTATTCAATGTGGAATTATTATGCATAGCCCAAATTTAATTAATCTCTCTTTGTCACTATCAATATCTTTATTTGAGATGTTTTAAAATTAAGGTTTTTGTTATCTTTTTTAATTTTTGTAAATATTAAGAATTTCCCTGCTCCATGTATTTAAGTCGTATTTTTCCTTAACATATTCCCCTTTTCCCCAAGCATTTTCATTGCGCTTCCTCATTTGATTTATTTAATGCTTCTATTATTGAATGGCTCAACTGCTCAGCGTTACCAGCATCATGCACAAAAACAGCAGGTACATCCTGCGGATTGCCGGTATATTGCTTACTAAAACCATTGGGTTAAATAGGCAGCTTCGATCACGGGTAGTAATTCAGCCTTCTTCTCTGCTTGCAGAAAGGAAATATCCGTAGCATTATAATATGTTGCTACATCGTTTCGGCTTCTAAAAAGAATATCCATTCTGGAATATTTCCACATTTTTAATAATTTCTGCTGCAATACTTCTTTACCTCCGCCAACGAAACTACCAAAATAACATCAAATCCCAGTCTCTTAATATTTCTCTACCCCTTTAATAGCACTATCCATACCTTTGCGATAAAAATCCCAACGAAACATTAATATCACTTTTTGTGTTTTATTAGTTTTTAATTGTATCTGTTCACTAATATTTAACCTGTTAAAATCAATGGCATATTTCTTGGAGCGAAGTTACTCTATCTGAATTAAAACCTGTCCGGATTAAGCCTTCAGCAACAGAAGCATTTACACCTATATATAAGTCAAATGTAAATTTATTTGCAAAAACTTTAAATACTGTAAAAATATTACGAGGGTATATAAAATTATTATGAAAATGGCCAATTATTTTAACCTTTTTTATAAATAACTTTAAAAACAAAAGAGTGAAATTATATGCGACAAAATGAGTATGAATAATATCAATTTTTTCTTTTTCAATAATGCCCCATAAATATTTGATGTTTTTATATTTTACTCTCTTTGAAAAAAAGGAACGTTCAATAAAATAGATAGTTTTTCCTTTATCTGTAATCGTTTTATCCAGTTTAATTTTCGGGCACCATCAGGAAACATAAGTATTCAACACCCTCGGAATTATTTATATGTTGTTCTAAATTCAAAATAGAAGAAATAAAATTTCCTTTATAAGGTGCGACATAATCCATTAACTGGAGAATAACTTTCATTTTAAAAGTAGTCCTAATGCATTAATTAATATCATTATTTAACATACTGTTTGATTTTAAAATATGTTTTTCCTAAAGCTAAAACAATACGGGCAAGTAAAAAGTGCTTTCGTAAGGCAAGACGGATGGCTGTTCTATCTGTTTTCCCTTTCATTGCTTTTATAATAAATGCCGTAGATTCAGGGTAACAATGAAGAAACTCTTCATTGCTATAAAAGTCAGAGAAAAACATTGCTGCTTTTATTCTATGCTTTTAAATACCATAAATGATTCCCATAGATTTCCATAGGAATATGCTCACTTAATATTTTTACAGCCTTAAACTCACTTTCGAAGGATAATCGGGTTATATTAGCAGTACTGGAATTAATAGTATTTTGCACATAATGATAAAATGCTTTTGGCAGTATGTGATATTTTTTGAATGAAGCAGGCAAAGGATAGTAAAAACATCATCCTCACGCCTGAAAAGCCCTCGGGAAAATAAATATCATGAGATGAGCATATACTTCTTTTAACAAGTTTATTCCATGCTGCGCCATGTAATGATCCGGTAAGGATAGCATGGATACATGCAGATGGATTTTCCTGTGCAATCTGTTTACTGTAAGTATGATTTATTTAAATCGTCAAGAAAATCAACATAAAAATCACACCAAACCATGTCTGAATCATTTGCTAATGCTTTGGAGTACATCTCTTCAGTCATAGTTGGGTCAGCCCAGTCATCGCTGTCTAACACCAGAATATAATCACCACAGGCTTTTTTTAATCCAGTATTTCTGGCTACTGCAACCCCACCGGTTATTTTCGTGATGAAGAATTGTTACCTGTGATTGCCTTTGTGGGTATTCAGTTAGAACATTTTCAAGTACCCTGATACTTGAGTCAGGTGTACAATCATTTACAAATATGAATTCAATCTCTTGAAATGTCTGCTCCAATAGTGAACGGGCACAGCGCTCTATAGTTTGCTCCGCCTTGTAGACTGTTATAATTATGCTGACTTTTGGTGTAATTTTATTTATTTTAAATAATGAATAACCTCTATATTAATTGAGATATTGATTAACACAGTCTGAAAACACGGCATAGGTATATTTCTCATTTATGACTTTTGCAGCATTAGCTGTTATGAATGCGTAAAGTTTTTCATCGGTTAATAATTGTAACACTTTTATTGAAAAATCCTCATTGTTATGTGCTATTAAAATATTTTGCTTATCAACAAGATCATTTTTAAAAGGAATAGCCGCATAATCTGAGATTACACAAGCCCTTTGCAATGACATAGCTTCAAGGATTTTTATATTCGTTCCGGCGCCATAATATATAGGCGCTACAACAACTTTGCAATGTTCATATTCGCAATTAATGTCCGGCACATAACCCAGAACCTTTACCCCTTCATAATTCTCCCATGAATTCTTTTGTTCAGCGGTGACTCCTTTTCCTGCGATTCTAAATATAGCATCCGGAATGTGATGTTTTATTTTCATCCAAATGTTTTCAATAAAATATCTTACTCCCTGCACATTAGGTGAATGCTCCATATATCCTACAAATAGAACAACATGATTATTTTCTATTGATGAAATATCGTTGGTTTGCGATTGATTTTTCCAGTAAGGAATATTAGGTAAATACGATGAATTCTCCCAGAAGCATTGATCCTTATTTGAAACAAAACAATGATCTATTTTTTTAATGAATTTATTAGTATGGAATTTTGCCCTTTTTGCATAAAACAAGTATTGGAAATATTTAATTTTTGACATTTTAATAAATTCAGCATAGGATAAAATGGATTGCTCTGGTATATCATCAACATCAACAATTATACGCTTGTCGTTATACAAACCACATAGAAATGCATTTCGGATATAGCGTATAACGATATGGTCATATTTATTGCTTTTTAGTAAGTCATAAGTAATGTTATATGCATCCTTATTTTTACCATATACCGAATAAGGGCTTAAGGATAAGAAAATATTAAATAATCTTTTAATACGGATAATTATTTTTTTATGAGTTTTAATTGCTAAGCTGCCATAGAATTTTATTGAATAATTTGTGCCTGCATTTTTCAATGTCAGCGGTACCGATGTAAAGCAAACGATATCAACATTGGCTTTTTCACATAATGCTTTTAATAGCAAGCCCGATCTTTGCTGGCCGCCATTAGAACTTTCGAATGGGCTTTGGTCACATATATAAAGATTTCTTTCAAGCAAATAAGGTAATTTTATGTTAACAATATTATGTTATATAGATTGCTTCATCGCTCCTCCTCGCAATGCGTTTATTGCGATCCCGATTTGGACGGGAGAAGCAATCCCAAAGCGTAGATGACTTAACGGTAGAAGATAAACTTAGAAACTTTTTAATATATTCACTATCTCTTCTACAGTTTTATCCCATGAAAATAATGCCGCGCGCTGCAATGATTTTTCCCGCATATCTTTGGTTTTGTCCTCATCCATGCAATTCAACATTGCGTTCAGAAGGGCATCTTCATTCCTTGCATCGATCATGATACCGGCAGACCCAACCACTTCAGGCAAAGAGGAATTATCAGATGTAATAACCGGAGCCCCACATTTCATGGCTTCCAGAGGCGGCAGGCCAAATCCCTCATACAATGACGGATAAATAAATCCGATGGTATTAGAATATAAAACAGACAGTTCTTCATCAGTAACAAATCCCGTTAATATTATACAATTAGGATGGTCAGCATTGATTTGTTTAATATGGTCAATCAATATTTGGCTTTTCCATCCGATTACTCCGGTTAAAACCAATATTTGCAGTTCATCTGTTTTATTAAATTTCAATAATTTTTCATAGACACGAATAAGCATATCAATGTTTTTCCTGGGTTCTATGGTGCAGACACTGAGAAAATAGTTTTTTTGTGTAGGAATTAAATATTTTTCTTTTACAGTTCTTAATTTATTCGATGATAAAACCGGTTGAAAACAGGCAGCACCGGCTAATCGTGTTACAAAAATATTTATCGGATCAAATGATGCACGGATTTTAAAAAAATCACTTTTAGTGGATTCAGACACACATATTACTCTATCATTATCGGAGATACTGTGAATAATTGTTTCCATTATTTGCTTATTTTCCTGGTCATAAAAATATTCAGGATACAATATAGGTATCAGGTCATGCACAATGATGGTTTTTCGTAATTTTGATAAAAATGAAACATCTATTGGAAATTTATTATATGTCGAAAAATAAAGATCGGTGTCATTAAAATGGAAATGATCTGCCGGTATTTTTCTTTTTCTTTCTATATATCTACAGGCCCTGCCAAGCGTTTGAAAGCAGTTTTTTAGAAAACGATTAATAAATTTTAAATTATTATTATTGGTTTGATATTCATTGGTCCTGAAATATTCAGACATATCAAATATTGGATATGCAATTATTTTGTAAATTTTACTGTCAACAGGAAGAATGTCAATTGAATTGAATT
>CAWHOW010000002.1:0-15219 GCA_963831005.1 uncultured Bacteroidota bacterium | reverse complement strand
TATTATATTTACATTTTATTCAACCATATCCCCTTCTTTTATATCATTATCAGGTTTTGTGAGAACTTCATCCTCATTATCAAGCTTCCCAAATACTTCGGTTGTTTTGCCATCAGTAATTCCTTCCATAACATCAATTAAATGTGCATGGTTTTGTTTATCTAAAACCACAATATACTTTCTTTCAGTATTTGTAATTATTGCAGAATAAGGCACAACAAATGAATTGATGCCCGAAGCAGTAACCGGTAATTTCACTTCAGCATACATACCCGGCATTATTTCAGGTTCGTTAATTATATCAATTTCCATTGCCTCAGAGCGGGTTTTATTATAAACGGATTTTGATGTGCGACTTATTTTTCCTTTAAATTCTTTATTCGGTATTGCATTAATACTGAAAATAACCTCAGCGTTTTCATCAATCTTATTCACAAAAGTTTCCGGTACATAAACTGTCAAACGAAGCTTGTCAACTTGTTTCAGAACGAGCACAGGGTCTTTAAACTGACTATTTGGGCCAATAAATGCTCCCGGATGCACATTTCGTTGGGTGATAATGCCATCAAAAGGAGCGCTCATATTAAGATAATCTTTCATTGCCTGGCAAGCGGCAACATTGGCTTCTTCGGATTTTACTGAAGATTGTACAGAAATAAATTCGTTATGCGCACTTTCCAAATCGAATGGAGAAACACTTCCCGGTGTTTGTGCTGTAACAACAAGCCTATCATATCTTTCCTTTTTGATACTCAGCATTGCTTCTGTTTCTGCCAGTTTCGATTTTGCAAGAATAAGTTGCTGTTCTATTTCCGGGCGCTTCCATTACCAACAATGTCTGTCCTTTTTTAACAGAATAGCCTCTGTCAACCAAAACATCTTTAACAAAACCGTTGACTTTTGCATAAAGTTCGACTTCTTCATAAGGAATAAATTCCCCCGGTATTGTAATGAACGATGTCATACCTTTATGAATAACTTTAACGCTTGCATAATTTTTATTGTTTCCTCCTTTAAGTTCCATTGGGACTTCCCGGTTATGGCATGAAACAATTAATGAAGCAGCCGTAATTATAATTATTAATTTTCTCATGATATAACGTTTTTTAGTTTTGGCATTAATGATTTTTCTTTAAATCCTGCGCTATTCTGCACCCATGTAAATATGAGCGGTAAAATAAACAGGGCTGCAAAAATAGAAGCTGCAAGTCCTCCAATAACTGCACGTCCCAAGGGGGCTGTTTGTTCGCCTGCTTCACCCATACCAAGAGCCATTGGTATCATCCCTGCTATCATTGCAAAGCTTGTCATAAGTATGGGGCGCAATCGCATACCTGCTGCTGTTATAACAGCTTTTTGAGCATCTTTATAATGCAATCGTAATTGCTCGGCATTGGTTACGATTAGAATTGCATTTGCCACTGAAACCCCTATGGACATAATAATTCCCATGTATGATTCAAGATTAAGCGTATCGCCGCAAAGAAGTAAAGTAGTCAATGAACCAAGTAGCACAGCAGGGATGGTTGTTAATACAGCTAATCCAAGTTTAAACGATTCATAATTTGCAGATAACAATAATAATATTACTAATATGGCGAAGGCAAGACCGGTTTGTAAACTATCCAATGTTTCGGTCAATAAACCCGACATTCCGGCTACTTCTGTTATTAATCCCTTTGGTGGCGAACCTAATGAATTGATAATTTTTTGAACGTCACTTGAAGCTGAAGCTAAATCCTTTTTATACAGATTAGCGCTAACCGTAAGAAACCTCCTTGGTCCGGTTCTGTCAAATTCGCCGGGCGATTCTTTAATGGTAAAATCCGCCACATCAGATAAAACAGGCCTGTCTTGTCCCTTTATCAGCGGAATTTCTTTTAATTCATTCAAATTGTTCATTTGATATTCCGGCACCTGTACCTGCACCTGGTATGTGTAAGCAACTTTTTCATCGAGCCACATGTTTTTTTCTACAAATCGACTTGAGGTAGTGCTTGCAGTTACCGAATTAGCTACTTCGCTTACAGTTAAACCGAACTGTGCTAATTTGAACCTGTCAAGTTTAATATCAATGGTTGGAAAAGCAAGAGGTTGTTGTATCTGTATATCCCTGAGATAAGGTACTTCTTTAAGTTTCTTTAATAATTTCTTTGACCAGCCTTCAATGTCTTCGAAATTTTTACCGGCCACATGGACCTCAATGGGAGCGGAAGCTCCCTGTCCCATAATTTTTTCTGTAAGGTCAATGGGTTCAAAACTTATATTGAGTTCAGGCAAACGGGCTTTGATATTCTTACGCAGAACATCTTTCAAGTCATCCATTAAATAATGATATTTTTCATCAATGCTCACTTGTAAAACCGCCTCATGAGTGCCGGTATTAAAAACATACAGATTACTGGTTCCGTAACTGCTGGGGATCATCCCCACATAAGCCGAACTGATTTCCACATGGTGTTGTACTGTACTATCAATTATACTTAGAACCTGTTTCAGCTTTTCTTCTGTACGTTCCAGCCTGGTTCCTTCGGGGGCTTTAATACGCATCTGGAACTGACCTGAATTCACTTTGGGCAGTAAATCTTTTCCAATGAAAAGAAAGCAAACCCCTGTAAGGATTATTACGCTTGAAAGATAAACCGCAATAATTGTATTTCTTTTTCTATGCATTCGTTTTATAATATACATAAATCGTATTTTCAGCTTTTGAAAAAAGTCGCTGCGTTTGGGATGTTTCTTTTCTTCTTTCAAATGTTCATCCACTTCCTTTATTTCTCCTTCATCAAATGCCTCACCTGCGTGGGCATGATGCCTTCCATGTTTTGATTGAAACATTCCTTCTTTTAAAATCCAGTTAGTAATCACCGGAACTAAGGTTTGGGCAAGCAAAAAAGAAGCTATCATAGCAAACCCAACAGATAGAGATAGTGGTAAGAACATTGCTTTTGGAACGCCTTTCATAAGGAACGATGGAGCAAAGACCGAAATAATACATAATAGGATAAGGAACAATGGAAATGACACTTCTGTACATGCATCATACACAGCCTGAGCTTTTGATTTGTGCATTTCCAAATGCTGATGGATGTTTTCAATGGTAACAGTAGCCTGGTCAACAAGAATACCTACGGCTAATGAAAGTCCGCTTAAGGTCATTATATTGATGGTTTGCCCGAATAAGCGTAACAACAATAAAGCGAAAAGTATTGAAACAGGAATTGTAATAATAACAATCAGGCTGCTTCTGAAATCGCGCAGGAAAAGCAACACCATTAAACCTGTAAGCAGCGCACCCAAAATACCTTCAGTTGCAAGGCTTTTAACAGCATTCATGACAAATACTGATTGGTCGAACTCATAGGATATTTTAACATCGTCGGGCAAAAGAGACTGCATTTCAGGTATCTTCTTTTTCAAAGCCTGCACAACATCCCATGTTGATGCATCTGCAGTTTTTACAACAGGAAGGTAAACAGAACGCTTGCCATTGATAAGAGCATAATCGACTGTCATATCTGCACCATCTTTTACTGTGGCTATATCGCTTACAAAAATTATCTGCCCATTTTTTGAGGCAACAGGAATGTCGCTGAATTCTTTTACTGTCTTTTCAAGCGAATTCATAGTGGTTACAAACATAGTATTGCCTACTCTTAAATAACCCGAAGGCGCCATAACGTTTGACTTTGCAAGCGCAGCAACCATTTCTTCGGGCGAAATGCCGAAACTTCTGATTTTATCCGGATCAACATTAAGAAGCACGGTACGTGAATTATTTCCAAAAGGAGGAGGCGCAGACAAACCCCTGATGGATGAAAACATAGGACGAACACGGGTAGTTGCCAGATCGTATATTTCTTTCAGTGATTTATCAGGTGATGATAATACCAATTGTCCAACAGGTAATGAAGAAGCATCAAATCGAATAACCTGGGGTGGTAAAGCTCCGGGTGGAAAAAACTTCATCACCCTGTTTACCTGTAATGCCACTTCGGCTGATGCTTCTGCCATGTCTGTGCTTTCGTAAAAGATTAATTTTAATAAAGTAAGACCTTGTATATTTTTACTTTCTATGCTTTTTATACCATTGATATAAAGAAACTGATCCTGCATTCGGGTAGAGAAAAATCCCTCCATCTGTTGTGGCGACATTCCACCGTACGATTCAATCACATATATCGTGGGCAGGTTTAGTTTTGGGAAAATATCAATAGGGAGAGTAGTGAGGCCAATGATGGAAAAAATAAGTACACTTACCACAATTACAATCATTGTAATGGGCCTTTTTAATGCTGAGGTTACAAGGTTCATAAACTATACAATTATTATCGTTTAACTATTTTATGTTATTTGTGAAAATGTTTAAATCGCCTGTGGCAGCAGCCTGTTTAAGCAAGGCTCTCCACAAATTATTATATGCAGCCAGTTGATCGGCTTCTGCCCGATTTAACACATAAAGTGCCTGCGATATTTCATAAAAGGTACTTAAACCTGCATTATATCTGGATTTTGATTGATTATAGGCATCAGTTGCAGCTCGAAATTGTATCGGGCTTTCTTTTACTTCAGCCAGCGCATCTGCAAATTCAAGGTTTGCCTGATTCAACTCCTCTTTCGATTCTATATAAGCACTGCTATAATTGTATTGTTCTTCTTTGACACGAAAGGTCTGGCTTTTATATTCTGAAAATACGCGTGGTGCACTTGCTATATTCCAGACAAAACTTAGACCTATCATATAATTATAAGCCTCAAAGGGCAACCCTTCTGATAAATCAGAATTAAGGACATTGGTATTATTAATATCCTTTACTCCTGAACCTCTTGCCCAGCCTGCTCCAAGCAAATGCAATGATGGAAGATATGATAACTCTTCAACTTTTGCCTTTGATTGATATAGATCTATTTTCGTGCTATAAAGTTTTAACAGCGGGTTATTTGTCAATGCAGAAGTATCTTGGAAAACAGGGGCAGGAATTTTAGAAAGAAACTTTGAAGTGTCAGTGCTGAAGTTGTTATTTATACCCATTAGGCCTATCAGGTTGAACTTTTGAACATCAACGTTTTTCTTGCTTTGTAATAATAGCAGGCTTGCCTTCGATAGTTCTGCCCTTGCAACAGAGGAATCAACGCCTGCTTTTATGCCGCTTTGTGAATAAGCATGTGTCATTTTGTAAAACGATTCAGCTCTTACAAAGTTTTCCTGCTGTACCTTTTCCAATTGCTCCATTGCAATAAGCAATAAATAGGAATCAGCCACCTTAATTTTTAACTGAAATACTTCATTGTCGTAATCATATATACTTTCTTTCAATTCGGTCTTAGCAACATTTACGTCAGCTTTCACTTTGCCAAAATTGAAAAACTTCCAGTTAACCATAGCAGTGGCAAAGCTGCTCCAGATACCCTGATAACTGTAATTCTTCAATGTACCTGATATGGGAATGGCAGTTCCTTCATTAGAGAAATACGTCCCTATTATGCTGTTTGTACTGGCATATAAATCCTGATCCTGTATAAATAAATCAGGCAGGTATTCATCTTTTACTGAACGCAGATGATATGTAGATGCCTTCTGTGCCGCTTCTTTGGCTTTTATGGAAGGATAATTCTTCTCTGCAAGGTCAAGTGCCTGAAGAAGTGTTATTTTTTCTGTAATCTGTCCGTTTGAAGAAAATGGATAAGAAGTATTCAGTGCAAATACTGCAATAAATAAAGATGATCGCAATGACATATTTTCAATTTTAAGTTAATGATTAAAAAATATTTCTAAAAAATATTCTTTATATCAAACTCTTAAAACTGATAAGGAGAATTGCTCTTCTGATGAGGGAAAGAAATTAAGAAAATTAAGAAGACTTGCTTTTATTTGCGATTTACAAGCAGAAAGATATGTTGCAAAAAAAGACAAGAAAGGTAATTTTAATTTATTTAATAGCTTTTGGGAATCTTCGGTTTCAGGTTTCTCAATAAAAGTCTGTTCTTCATTAATGGGACTACCTTCTGTAACTATAATTGAACGAATCGTACGGCTTCTATTTCGTGTAACCTTATAAATTTGATTGGTTGAATAAATATCATTTAAGAGATCATTGTTCGATGCAAAAAGAACAATGTTAAAGAACGACAATTTGAAAAATATCGCAAAGCAAATTGAAAAAGCAATATATATGTTTTTAAATTGCATTTATTTTGTGTAATTCTGTTGGCAAATTTACAAAAATATTTAGAGGCTTATGTTAAGAATCAGTTAAGACGGGGTTAAAAAGGAATTAAAAAAAGAAAATATATCAATTTCTGAAGTCATTTAAACTATTTGAGTAAAAATATGTAATATTGCACCATATTAAATTGCTTTTTAATCAATATTAGCAACCATTTCAATTCCTTTTTTAAAAAACAATATATTCTAATTTGAAAAACAAAGAATTATGAAAAAAATCATTACTAATTTTTCTTTTATTGCAGGACTAATAATCATTATCCAGTCAAGTGCTTTTTCACAATTTTCCATTCAGGGTGAATTAAGACCAAGATTTGAATACCGGAACGGATATAAACGTCTGCCAGATACTACAACTTATTTCGCTGCTCAGGTAAGTCAAAGGAGTCGGCTTAATTTGAATTATAAAAACGATAAGATCATCACTAAATTATCATTTCAGGATGTAGGTATTTGGGGTACTGAACCAATAAAAACCAATGTTCCTGATATTGGCATTTATGAAGCATGGGCTCAGATTCCCCTTTTCGATAGCTTATCTATTAAAGCAGGAAAACAGGAAATATCTTATGATAATGAACGCCTTTTCAGTGCTGACGATTGGTTACAACAGGGAATAACACACAACGCCGTTATGCTGAAATACAGTAATAATGGATTAAAGATTGATCTGACTGGCGCATTCAACCAGAGTAGGGATAATCTTTTCGGGACTGCTTACGATGCTGCCTTAGGCAATTATAAAACGCTTAATATATTATGGCTATCAAAAAAAATCACTGATAATTTTACAGTTTCTGTTTTGGGTGTTGCTGATGGTTATCAAAAGACTAACTGGCCAAACACCATGTATATGCGTGGCACTTATGGCGGTATTCTTAATTATAATAAAGTTGATAATTTTTCTGCTGCTATTCGTGGTTTTTACCAGGATGGAAGAGACAGTTCCGGTCAGCCTATCAATGCTTATTATGTAAGCGCAGATTTTTCTTATACACTAAACAAAAAATTCACCATGTGGATAGGCATGCAATATGTTTCGGGTAATGATGGTACTAACATGTACAATAAAACAAACAATGCATTTAATACTCTTTATGGTTCAACTCATAGTTTCAGCGGAAACATGGATTATTTCTCCGATATTGAAGCAAATGCTAAAGGTGCAGGACTTGTTGACCCTTATCTGAACCTGATTTATAAATTCGGTGGTAAAGTTTCTGCACGACTGGATATGCATTACTTAATGCTGCAGAATAAATACGTTGTAAATACTTCAGTTATTCCTAAACATTTAGGTGATGAAGGCGATTTATCTTTTAATTACAGCATAAGGAATGATGTTACGCTTACGGCTGGTTTCTCACTGATGCTTGCCACTAAATCAATGGAAGTGATCAGCGGTGGTAACAGCATGTATCCCGGAGGATGGGGTTTTATTATGCTTACCATTAAACCTACTTTCTTCAGCACGGAGAAAAAATAACAATTTACCTATTGACTTTTATTTTTCGATTTTGTATCTTTGGAACTTTGTGCTAAAAACAACAGTTTTTACTAAACAATTATTTAATTAATGAAAGGGAAACGACATGAATGAAACAAAAAAAACCGGAAACCAAAAACAAGATTTAATTAAACTTACAGATAAAAATGAAGTAATCACGACATTAGAAAAAGCTATCAACGATTTTAATATGGTTGACAGCCTTGTGAAACAAATGCTGAACAATGATTCCGTTGACCAGAAAGAATTAAAGCATGTTTTAAAGCAATTCGATGAGGCAAATAAAACCCTTGCCGAATATGCCCAGAAGAGGAATGATACCATTAAAGCATTGCTTGACCTGGTAAAGAATTAAAACTATCATTCATAGGTTGAAATATTCTTAGCTTAATAATTCAGGACTAAAGTCCTTTATTCAGTCATTTTCTGCTTAACCCCAGACTTAAGTCTGGGGTTAATGGAAATAATAGACGTTATAATTGGGTTTTAACCCTAATTTGTGAAATAATCAGGTCAACTCTATTTTCAATCATTCTTAATCGTCAGCGAACCCACTTTAAAGTTTGCCGTATCACGTGCCATATAAAGCCGTGAAGCGCCCTTTATCTTCACCTTTGGCAAAAGGTCGAAAGTATCAGCCTCGGAAATAACATCCTTTTTAAGTAGCAGTTCAGCAATCTTGCTGAAGTAATATTGATTAATATCCTTCTTCAAAATTCCATCTTTATCAAATGAATATTTGAACCATTTGGGCTTAGGGATAATGCTTGCAAGATAAATGCTTTCGGCAAGATTAAGCGCCGACGGAGATTTGTTGAAGTAGTAATGCGCAGCCTCGTTAATACCGTAAACATGCGGTCCCCATTCAATCACGTTAAGATAAACCTCGTACATCCTGTCTTTCGAACAAAGCTTATTGGTTTCAATAAGCCACACAATAAGCATCTCCTCTATCTTGCGTGCAATGGTTTTGTTCTTGCTCAGGAAAACATTTTTCACAAGCTGCATATCGAGGGTGCTGCCGCCGCGGACAAAGCTCTTGGATTTTATATCCTGTATTATTGACATTCTAAAGGCATCTTTATTGAAACCGTTGGAATAGTAAAAATCGCCATTCTCCGAAATAAGCACTGCCTCTTTAAGGCAGGTCGCTATCTGATCGAGGGTAACAAATTCAGGATTGTCGTTGCCTACGGTAAAGGATTCAACAGGAGTATCCCCTTCGTAAGCAGTGTAAGTAAATGGCTGGCTCATGATGGATAAATCGGTAACGCCGCATTTGATAAGCTTGAAATCCTTGCCTGTGAAAGAGGCATCGAACTTCAATGAATCGGGGAGGCCCATATCCACAAAGAAATTCACCGAAAGCTTAAGTTCTCCACTTGTCTTGATGCCTTCAAAGTTGGTGAACAAGCCTGCAGGCAGCGACTCGAATAAATCCTGCGATGAGAATTTGTTGTTGAGTTTGAAAGTAAACTTCTTAGAAGTATCTTTTTGATAAAGGAAGTAGGGGTTAAGCACAAGTTTATTGTATGTAATATCGGATGAACTGTCGAGTTCGATATAATCTTTTCCAATTTTTAAATTATAGTCGAGAGAAGCATATTGCATCTTTACATCATTCCTTGATATTTTTTTATGATGCAGCAGTAGCCCTGAAACAGAAGCATAGCCGCTTATCTTCATGTAGTTTCCTCTTAATTTATTATCCTTAATTCCCGCCTGCAGCGTGTCGAATTGCAGGGTAAGACCGAAAATATTCTTCACCATAGGCACTTTTACACTGCCGCCATTTTTAGCATAAAGCTTTATTGAAGCGGTTCTATCGCTTTTGCTGATGCTGCCTTCGGCTATCACGGAAGTTGTTCTTTTTCCTTCGCTAAGTTGCAAAGGAGCTGAAAAATGATGATCCTTTAATTTTAGTTCTTTGATGAAAACAGTAGCAATACTATTATTGTTTGCCACCTCCAGCAAGAAGTTATCGAGTGAACAACGTTCGGGTATCTTTTCAAACACAGCATCTGTAAGGTTATTGATGCGTTCGGCGTAATCGGTCTCCATTTTACGCTTTTTAGGTTTCCCGGAAAGAAGAAAAGAATAATTGTCGGACTTGTTCTTTCTCATCATGTTCACCCTGAGCCTCGATATTTCAAGGTTCTCAATATTGATATTGCCGACTATCAGCGGAAATAGCTTTAGCGAGGCATACATGTAAGCCGACGATAACAATATGTCTTTCCCTTCGGGCACTATACTGACATTCTTTAGCTCTATTCCCAATAATCCTTTGAAATGCGCATCGGCTATAATAAGCTTTGCGGGATATTTACTATTAAACGCCTCTATTTTGTTGCGGATGATATGCCTTAGAACCGCATTTCTTGCCGAAAAGAAAACTATAATTAGCAACGCCAGCACTCCTGCAACAATAATAAGCGACTTGCGTAATGCTTTCCGCCTTGCCTTGCGCTTCACTTCGAGTCGGGCGTGATAGGTAGAGCGAATAATGGGCAGTTTGCTGAATTTCATCAAAAAGATATAAGATAAGGCGCAAAATTAGGTGAAATTTTAATGAAACGGCTGCAAAACAGTAATAGCGTTATTTATATCCCTTCCTTCAGAAGGATAAACTCCCTGAAGAAATCTTAAATCAATTATTATTAAACATATTGCCTTGCCGCTAACGCAATAAGATTATACCTATATTATCATAAAACAAGTTGGTTTTTATACTTTTATACAAAAGAAGAGTCTAAAACGCTGTTTTCCGCTATAAATGTTAATTATACTTAAGCCGTTTTTTATATATCGCTGTTTATTCATTTCTCTATATATTTGTGACCTAATAAAAAGGATTCTTCAATTAAAACCAAGATGAGAAGATACAGCTTATACTTTCTGACTACCATAATACTCCTTACAGCAGCATGTTCAACCATAAACGTTTACCATGTGGATAATTCAAAAACCGATGTAAAGAAAGAGGGAGTTTATTATTCATTGCCCAAAACAGTTATTTCTGTTGAGGTTACCCTGGATAAGATAAATAAGATAAAAGGGCCTTATTCCGCCTATGCTGCCAAATACCTGGGCATTTCGAAAGTTATAAGCGATAACTCCGTTACTTACAGTCTTGAAAACGTTAAGATAAACTCTTATTCTGTTCCCGATCCGGCTCAGTATTACTTTGTAGAGCTTCCCAAATGCGGGCATAAAAAGAATACCATCATGATGCAGCTTAGCGAATCGGGAATCATCAACAGCATCAATGCGCCCGGCGATATGAAATCAACGAATGGCGTTGTTTCCACCGTTGAAAAGACCGATGAACTGAACGAGCCGCCTTCACTTACTTTCCTCAGTTCAAGCCTTGCCGAATCTTTCGATACCTCAATAGAACAGGTATACCTCGACACTTCCCTTTTCACGAAAAAGGTCATAAAACGCATTACTGTTGAAAAAACAGAAGAGCAGAAAGCAAAGGAAGCATCTGATATCATCATGAAGATAAAAGGCGAAAAATTCAATATGATCAGGGGCTTTGCCGAAGTGGCCTACAGCAAGGAAAGCATAGAATATATGAACCAGCAGCTTGATAAGCTGGAAGCTGAATACCTTAATCTTTTCACAGGAAATACAGTAAAGCACCAGTTGAAATATAATTTCATTTATTACCCTTCAGGTAATGATAACAACATGTTCACACCTTTGTTCCGGTTTTCTGCAAAAGAGGGCTTAATTGACACCACTAAGACACATGGTGACAATGTTTACCTGCACTTACAGCGTTCAGGGAATACCAAGGTTGTTTCCGATTTCGAAAAAACAAAGAACAATGCCAAAAAGAAAAAACATGGCTATTATTACCGTATTCCCGAATATGCAACGGTTTCAGTGGTGTGCAATGACAAGGTTCAGGCTGAGACCAACATACTGATTGACCAGTTTGGCGCTGTGAGCGAACTGCCCATAAAGAAAAGCCTTAAGGTATCCTATTATCCCAATTCAGGTTCGCTGAAAACTATTTCCTATAAAAAGAGATGGTTTCATTTTGGCGGGCATCATTGATTTTTTAAGTAAACCGGAAAGGATAGACACATAAAATAGGGAGCGCAGGCAATTTGCCTGCGCTCCCTATTTTTGAGTATTACATTAATGTTACATATAAATAGTAAATGTGTAGCCATCACAAGTAACAGTAGCTACATTATCGCAAGTGCCGGGGCCGTAATCTACAGTAATTACAGGAAGACTAGATTCTGTAATGCTCAGGGTTCCGCTTTCAATCCATGCACAATCCAATGCGACCTTTAATGGTGAAGTTATCGTTATAGAATAAGTAGTTCCGGTTGTTTCCACACCATTAGCAGATCCTGTAATTAAATATACATCGTCCATAGGGTTAAGTAAAGTGTTATAACCTTGTATCCATTCTCTTTGCTGTGTGGAGTTATAAGTAGTAATACCGCTGGTGCTATACAGGTTGCCATTAATAACCTGAACTCCAAAAACTGGATGTCCGGCAGAATTTCTTCCCTCATTTGTAATAATCTCCGTTCCGGTTATTTTGTTACCATTCACATAGTAATTGTTAAAAGTAACTGTGGTAACCGAAGCCGAATCAGTATATGCTTTTGTTAAATGTGCTAATATTTGTCCGCTTCTTACAATACCGTCAGGTCCTGTACAAGATGTCCCGAAATCAATGGTAAGATCTTTCGGATAAGTGGTCAGATCAAAAGGAACAAGTGTAATAGTAGGACAAGACAAAGTATCTTTCCCCGGATTCTGTTTTGCCGCCTGATCAACTTGATGGAAGGCATCAGTAAAGGCACCGTCAATAGTTACACTCTCAGTAGCCGATTTTGAAGCATTGGCTGTTGTTGTAGTTGTTGTAGATGTTGTCGGCTTAGATGCTGCATCATCTTTTTTACAGGAGTTGAATATTAATCCAATTGCGGTTGCTGCAATAACTCCGAGGATTATCATTTTTGTTTTCATAGTTTAAGTTTTTTAAGGTTAACAATTATTGTAAATCTCTCGAAACAAAATTACCCTAAATGGCATACTCCATTCAAGGGTAGATTTACCCCATTTCATGCAGGTAGATTTACCTGTATTTAAATTTGATGTATTGGAATGAATTGTTGTAAAAAACGAAAAGACCTGCAATTGCAGGTCTTTTCATCAATGTTTCTAATAAGGAAAATTATTTGGTTTCTTTCCCATCCTTATCTTTTGCACAACAAGGTTTATCCTTGTCAGCAGTGCTGCATGATTTATCCTTGTCAGGTGAGCAGCATGCCTTTATTGATTGCATAATAGCTGCTGTAATGATCTTCTCCTGATCGGGAGTAAGCTTAACATTGGCAGAAACAATTTTCATGATTGCTTTTGATTCCACATCAGGGTTGCAGCATTTGCTGTCGCATGCTTTCTTTTCAGATGAACAGCAAGCCATGCCATCGCCTTTTTCACAGCCTGGCATCCCCTGCATCATATCCATCCTGTCGCATCCGCCCATTGGATTCCTGTGCTGAAAGAACATGGAATGCTCCATCATTTCAGCTTTGTGGTGCTTATGCATCACATGTTTGAAAATGGCTACATGAACAGACATCAAAACAGCAAGAATACCCAATGAAGTAATTATCCAAGCCATTATTCTTAAGAATTTTCCGGTATCCTGTTTGGATTTCATCAGAAGAAACAGACCTGCAGTCAATGCAAGAAGCGATAATGCGAAACTAGTTACAAAACACATAATATTTAAGTTTATAATTTCGACTACTCTGTTTTGGCTTTTCGTCTTCTGCCTTTTAATCTAGATAGTGTAAAATTATAAAGTATTTATGTTAAGAAGGCATATAAAAAAGTTAAAATTGTTAAACGCAGAGGTTGCCTGCACCATTTGAACAATAATCTTTTGACTTATTCGTTAATAATATCCACAGGAGTTTAAATGAAAGAGAGATTAATAAATTTCGAACCTCATAAAAAATCAAGACCAACGAATAATCAATGCTTTTTTATAAGTAAAAATATCATTATGAACTTAAATTTTCATATTTTTGCCTCTTGTTCATTTAAACCTTTTATTACATATAAAATTAACTAAATGGAAACTAAAAAACACACCGTACTGGTACCAACTGATTTCACAGAAGTAATTGATTATGCAATTGAACATGCAGCCGGCATTTGCAAAACTCAGGGATACAAGCTTGCGCTTTTACATGTTATAAATAAGGATACCAAATCATATTTAAAAAAAGAAAAACTTACCGACAAGTCTATTATTGAAAGACTTGATAAGAAAGCTAAGGAAATTGCGGGTGAATACGGTATCGAAGTTGATTTTGTTGCAAAAGAAGGAAGTATATTTTCAACTATAGGCAAAGTGGCTAAAGAAGTTGGAGCTAATAAGCTAGTGCTAGGAACACATGGTAAAGTTGGCGTACAACATTTAGTTGGGAGCTATGCTATGAAAGTAATTGAAAGCTCACCGGCACCTGTAATTGTTGTGCAGAAAAGAGGTTTCAGGGATGGGTATAACAATATCGTTCTTCCTATTGATGATACCATGGAATCAAAGCAAAAAGTAAAATGGGCTATTCACATAGCAAGGAAATTCAATTCAAATGTTCACATTTTTGCCATGAATGTTTCAGATAGCGTTCGCATGTCGAAAATAAAAGGGAGCATGAATCAGATCAAGAAATTCTTTGCCCAGAATAACATTGCATTTACCGAAAAGCTTTCTGATAAAGGAACACCTTTCCCTAAACAAATTCTGTCATACTCTCAATCAATAGATGCCGACCTGATTCTTATAATGACAAATCCTAATAATCTGTTGCCAACATTCATTATAAGTAAATGGGAAGAACAAATTCTATTTAATGAATCATTAATTCCTATAATGGCTATAAACCCTGTTGACCTCAGTATAGTAGTAGGAGGAATGTAATCAATTGAAAGAATTGATTATCTATTGAAGGCTTCAGTTACTGACTTTTATTATTGCGTTTAATCTACTTGGTTTCCGTTGCTATCGAAGGTAGCAATTGATTTCTTCCCGTTGAATTTTATTTCAGCTTCATACAAAGCAGCATTGCTTATTTGATCTATTCTGGCAGCGCCGGTTATAGTACAATTCTGAAAAAGTCTCTTAATAGAATCAATTACTGTAGGAGGTAATTCGCCCAATGGTATTTCAGAAAGTGTTTCAACCCAATTTCCTATAGTGTCATAAGTAACGTCTTTCCCTTTTCCATTAAGAGTGAATTCTACTTCATAATTATTCTCCTCTTTTACCCATTTCACCTTTTTAGCCTCAGTAAACTTATTGCTAAAATCTTTTAATATGGAGGAAGGAACCTGTGAAGAACTTATTTTCTGGGCAAATAACCCAGTTGCTAAAAATCCTATTAATAAAAAAGAAATGAGTTGTTTCATGAAAACCGATTAGGAAGTTATTAATATT
>CAWHOW010000001.1:0-25951 GCA_963831005.1 uncultured Bacteroidota bacterium | reverse complement strand
AATAATAAAAAGATTATCGCATCAAAGAATCTGAAGGAATTTCAAAATATGTTGCCGCAGAATATGTTTTACAGGGCACATAATTCTCATCTGATTAATTTACTGCAGGTAAAACGCTTTTTACGAAATGAAGGAATGGTTGAAATGAACGATGGTTCTTCAATTACACTTTCACGTAGAAACAGAGATGAATTTATTCAGCAAATGACAAAGTTATCTGAGTGATTCTCTTTTATAGTATATTTTTTATTTAAATGGAAATGGGGAAGAGTCTTGCTTTCTTATTGTTTATTTCTCTTTTTTTTAACAGTTTGTTATCTGCACAGGAAAAATTTGTACAACTGGTATTGCTACCTACTATTCAGATGCATTTCAGGGAAGATATACAAGTTGCGGGGAGAAAGATGGATTATACCTTTATAGTTATCCAGCTCATGCCCGATCTCCCTATTTTCAAACATTAGTAAAAGTTACCCAATCTTTCAAATAATATTTCTGTTGTGGTAAAAATAAACGAACCGTTGTCCGAATTATAGCAATAGAATATTAAACCTTTTAAAAGCTGCGGCGAATAAACTTAATATTATTAATTCAGGAATTGCTAATGTTAAAATTGAGGTTCTTTCAAAAGCGGATTTAAATATTATTAACGATACTCCGCCTGCCCATAGCCTTTCATATATTCATCTTTAAGCAAGTATCAATTTTACCACATACAAATTTTAAAGGAGAATGGATAAAACGCTTCACCACTGTTGTTGTTGTACAATCTGCAATCAAGGTCCTGCTTTGTTCCTGCATGACAGGCGGCGTTAAGGCCCACCCTGCTCCGGCACAGGCAGCAGTCTTTGCACAACCGCAACGTTGATAGTAGAACATTCTCAATGCTGCTTCAGAACATTATTGTAAACGCAGGGATCTATAGTAAATTTAAATGAACCAACATTATTTGTGACATCGTAAATATAATAGTCGCCCTGCGTAGCAAGTGAAGAAAAATCGAACGGGGGATAATCTAATGCATCCGGCTTTAAGATATTATTGAAATCAGTAATTGATTAGAATGTCCTCTGACACAATAAAACATTATAAAATAATATCTTCAATGCAAAGAAACCGAAGATAGATTTGAAACAATATAAAGTGGCGCTTCTTCAATTGAACTTATCATTCCTATACCCATCTGGAAATAGTAAGTAAAAATAGGATTGCCTGTATAATCGAGTGTTTGAATCTCAAGACAATTTGTATAGGAACAAGATGCCGTAGTTATTGATGCAGAGGTATTGATAATTTTTCTGCTGTTAGCTCCGTTCAATGTATAATGCCATGATTTACCGCTCACAGGCGCAGCCGGAACGTACAAATATTCTGAATCAACTGCCTTATTATAAATCATAATATCACCGTTTAAGGCTTGTCTTAAATATAAAGTATCATTCAATGTGCTTGGAATCACAAAATAGGTGTTGGTTCCTAAAGCAGCTGTTCCATGCACAGTGTAACTGTATGAGCCTGTACTTGAGCCTGCCTCTGTATATTGCCATGAATCAGCTGTCTTTAAAGGGAAATAGATGGTTGTTCCGTTACCGTCGCAAAGAACGGATGTTGTCGGTGCATTACTGGTGTTAGTTGTAGTATCTGCATCTTTCTTTTTGCATGATGGCATTATAACAGCAATAAATGCTGTAGTTATCATAATGATGGTCAAATATTTTTTCATACTACAAAATTTAGCTGCACTAAATTAAACATTTTCGGATTCCATGCAATTTCATTTCTGCAAATTTTTGTAACTTTAGTAAATAAAATGAAAAGACTCCCCTACTCTTTAAACATATATTTGACGGCATCCTGATTATCGTTTAGTTTCAGGTAGCAATCACTTATAAGCTTGTTAAGTTTTTTGCGGGAAGGATCTATATTAATGGCAGCTTCAAGGCATTTCACTGCATTCGCATAATCATTGCTCCTGTAATATATTTTACCCAGGCTTTCGTAAGGATCAGCATAAGACGGCTGTAACTTAATTGCCTTTAAATAATAATAAATTGCTTCATCCGGATTGTTAAGATTCTTCAAAGCCACATCACCGAGGTTGTTCACCGCTTTAGCATCTTTGGGATTCAAGTCAGCAAAGCGTTTAAAATAATAAAATGCCGAATCGTATTGCTTTCTGAAATAGAATATTCCCGCAATATTATTCAATGCCTTTTTATCCTTAGGCTTCAGCGCAATATTCTTTCTGAAAGCTTTTTCAGCAGCAACAGTATCACCATTGGTAAAACACACTATTCCCATTTCATATTCTAGTTCTGCGTTTCCGGGCATTATGGAATCGGCAATAGTAAAGTGTTTTTGTGCATCCTTCAGGAAACTTCTTCTGTATTGTTCGGGATAACCACCATTCATAGCATAATTATAACAGTATGAAGCATAACCTGAATGAGTCCTAGCGCTTCCCGGAGAAGCTTCAACACCCGCCCTGGTAATGGTGTAACTGTTCTCCCAGTCATTGTTGCGTGAAAAGGTTTTAATTGAATATAACAAAAGTATCGGAACAAAAATTAAGAGGGCATCCCTTTTTAATTTCAAATTTTCGTTTCTAATATCGAATTTAAAGATCATAAATACACCGGCTGCAAGCAGAATGCAGAATGCTAACGAAGGTGTGAACATAAATCGTTCAGCCATATTCGCAGCATTCATTACAAATATGTTCGACACGACTGAAATAGAAATAAGGTAGAATAATATGCAATAGGAGAAAATGCTTTTTTTTCTGAAATTAATTATAGCATAAGCAAACAGGGCAACATAAATTACAAGTCCTGCAAATGAAAATATATCAGAGAAAGTTGTCAGGCTTATTTCGCTGAATGAGTAATCCCAACTAAGGGGATGCGGAAATATCAACAGTACTATGTACCTATATAACTCATAAAAGATAGTAGCAAATCTTTCATTAATTGATTTTGCAGCGATAAGTACGTTTTCAAGTATGGTAATGCTGCCGGTAGGAGTTTTTACAAGGAAATACGAACGTGCAATAATATATAGCAATGCCATAGCCGCAAAAGGTATGCAGAGTTTCAGGATATTCTTTAAAGATAATTCGGTGAAGAAATACAATGTTAATGGGATGATGACAATAAATGTCAATGCATTTTCTTTCGATAGTAATCCCCACAAAAAGCTTATGGAAGCCCAGATAAGTAATGTTTCTTCTCCTTTAACCGAACCACCTGAGTTCGTCATTGCGAGCGTAGCGAAGCAATCTTTCAACCAATTAGATTGCTTCGGTCGTTCCTCCCTCGCAATGACGTTATTTAAATTAGTAGATATGCCTTTATTAGCTGAAATAGTTTTATGATGTTTATCAGGATGTGTCTGACTCTGCTTTTCGAGGAATTTAAAAATTAGTAATAGAGGAATAACAAGTCCAAAAAGAAAAGCAAATATTTCATCACGACTTTTAATATTCGCCACCACTTCTGTATGCAATGGATGTGCAAGATAAAGCAATGTTACAATTAAAGGAAATGCAGGGTGATACTTTCTAAATATCTTGATAAGCAATAGATATAAAAGTAAAACAGTTAATGCATAATAAAGTATGTTCATGAAATGTTGCTGTTTGTAGGCATCTTTCCCAAACAATTGGATTTCTAAAGCAAACATAAAAATAGTTGCGGGCCGATATGTGCCGTAATTGCTGCCATTGGTGCCATACAGGTATCCTTTAGTAAAAATATCACCAAGGTTGGAAACTTTCAATCCCTGCTTTACAAGCTTGTTTCCGTATATCACAAGATTATCATCAAGCACATATGAATGCTTTATGGTGTTAGCATAAAGCAGCACACTTACTACAAATAGCCCTATGGCAACCCACTTAACAGGAAAAGGTTTCTTGCCAACAGTTGTAACAGCCTTTGCTTTATTGCTGTTTTGCTTTGTTTGTGAAATGATATTCTTTTTAGTTTGCGCCATTAATTGTAGATAACCAATAAGCAAAAATAAAGTATTTTTTATGCCTATGATAATTCTTAGAACATATTCCCGAAATCATAATGGAACGCAGATGACACTGATGATTATGATTCCCACTGATTTAATCAGCCACTATCATAAAAGATCAGTGTAATCAGTGTTCTATTTTTCATTATTTGTTCAAGTCTTAATGTTTTTAAAAGTGCTAATTATTCCTATTTTTGCATATCACCAATTAAAACATACATGAAACTTCTGATAAATGTAACTTTAGCTATAGTGGTTACCACAGCTATTGCATGCAGCTATTCTTCTAGCAGCAATAATTCTGTCAATAAAAATGACAGTGATAAAGTTACAAAAGCCAAAATAAAAGACAGCATTCCAGCTAACGGCATATTTACCGAGGATGTTATTGTTAAAGATTCTAATGATAAAGAAGTGAATTTAAAACAAATTGAAATCACTAAGGATACTGTTATGGTTTTTGCATGGTGTAAAACCTGCGGCGCCTGTATTCACTATTTGGATTTTTATAAAACCAAAACTAGGTATCAGAATTACCAGATAATTGCTATTGCATCAACTACGAATGATACAATTGATAGAGAGAAATCAATTATCAGGAAACATCAATGGCCATATCAGATATATTTTGACAAAAACAAGAATTTAGCAATATATTTAACTAAAAAAGGATACAATAAGCAACCAGCATCTCATGAGAGTTACGTTGGTTTTTATGGTTTTCCCAAAATATTTATATTTGTTAAGAACAAGTTCTTTTGTAACGACTGTGATAAATATATAAATCCATATTCTGTTAAATGAATAAATATTTTCATTTAAAAACAATGATAAACAAACTAAGCACCTAATACTTTCCTTAAAAGCAATTTCGTTAAATGAGAATTTGATAATATCGTATAATCCAATTTCAAAACTCTTTTTCTATATTTGCATTCCAACATAAACTAATTTAATAAATATTATATGAGAAAACTATTCATTTTACTGGCTCTGCCGTTTATTTTCGCTTTTAGCCAGTCAGGAACAAATTCATCAAAACAAACTGCAATGAAACTAAAAGCAAGAACTATGGTTAGCGTGGTGCTTTCAACCGACGACATTATTAAAGCACTGGTTGATAAATACGGCGAAGCAAATAAAGTTAAGATAGAAAAGGGCGTAAAACAATGTGCCGCCTTATGGACAGATAAAGATGGCGATGCCAATGCTTTCAAGGATTTCTGTATGACCAATTTTGCTAAGCCCGGCGACGACCTGAAGAAGCTGTTCGACAGGCTTTCCACTAACTTCGAAACTTTGTTCGGATGCTTCAATAAAATGCACCTTAACCTTAAGAAGCCTCTTGATGAAGACATGGGCGATATGCTTCCCGTTGACGACCTCTTTGGAAGCTACGATCCTTCAGCACATTTCTCTGATGATTTCTTTGCTAACAAGATAGCCTTTACCGTCATCCTTAATTTCCCTCATTTCTCGCTGAAAGAAAAAGAGGAACAGGGCGCAAAATGGACAAGGTTGGAATGGGCTTATTCAAAGATGGGTGATGTGTTCACCGCCCGCGTGCCTTCGGAACTGGAACAGAAGTTATCTGATGCACTTACTGCTTCTGAATCGTACATTTCATCGTATAACATTTATATGGGCAAGATAGTGGATGACAATCTGAAGCCTGTATTCCCTGCTGACCTCAAGTTAATTACTCACTGGGGTTTGCGCGATGAATTAAAATCGCATTATGCCGATGCTGACGGTCTGCCAAAAATGAAACTGATATATGCCGTAATGAAAGACATCATCACTCAGGACATCCCTACGGAAGTGATAGACAAGAACGATTACCAGTGGAACCCCAATTCAAACAAGCTTTACAAGGATGGCAAAGAGCATACGGCTACGCCAGAGAAGAACAAGCGTTACCAGTATATACTTGATAATTTCAAGGCTAACCTTGCCATTGACAAATACAGTCCGCAGGCACCGACCTACATTCAGAGGAAGTTCGACGGCGAGATGCAGATGACGCAGGAAGAACTGGAAAAGATATTCACTACCTTCCTTTCTTCTCCCACCGTTAAAAAGGTTGGCGCGCTTATCAGCAAGAGGCTGAAACGCAATCTTGAGCCTTTCGATATTTGGTACGATGGTTTCAAGAGCCGCAGCACCATGTCGGAAGATGATCTGACTAAAGCTACCAAAGCCAAATACCCTACCAAGGAAGCTTTTGCAAAGGACCTTCCCAATATTTTGATGAAGGTTGGTTTCACAAAGGAGAAAGCTGATTTCATTGTATCGCAGGTGGAAGTGGATGCTTCACGCGGCGCAGGTCATGCCTGGGAATCGGATATGAAAGGCGATAAAGCTCACCTCCGCACAAGAGTAGGCAAAGATGGCATGGATTACAAAGGTTATAATATAGCTGTTCACGAATTCGGACACAATGTGGAGCAGACCATCACCCTTAACGATATTGATTATTACATGCTTCGCAGCGTTCCCAATACTTCATGCACCGAAGCCGTGGCTTTCATGTTCCAGCAGAAAGACCTGCAGTTACTGGGTTACAAGGAGGACGAAGCCACAAGGCAGGCTTATTTCGCCCTCGACAATTTCTGGTCAGCTTACGAGATTATGGGCGTTTCGCTGGTGGATATGGCTGTGTGGCGGCTGATGTACGAGCATCCGAATGCCACTGCCGACCAGCTAAGGACTTCCACTATTGAAATTGCCAAGAATGTGTGGAACAAGTATTATGCCGATGTGATGGGCAGCAGGGACGAGCCTATACTGGCCATTTACTCGCACATGATTGAAGACCCCCTCTATTTATCGGCATACCCTATCGGTCACCTTGTAGATTTCCAGATCGAGAAATATATGGAAGGCAAGAACTTTGCCACCGAACTGCAACGTATTTTACTTTCGGGCAGCATAACTCCCCAGCAATGGATGAAGAATGCCGTAGGCAGCGAAATTAGCGGACAGGCTTTGATTGATGCCACTGAAGAAGCGATGAAAAACTTAAAAGAATAGAGTTTCTGACATTGTAATTAGTAGGCAGTCAACAATTGGCAGTCAGCAATCAATAATGAAAATTGAAGTGAGGACTGTAAACTGAGGACTGAAGACTGGAAAAAGTAAGCAGGAGGCAGGGGCAGTAGGCAGTGGAGTACCTAAAGTTATTGGGTTAATAGTTAATTTGTGAATTACCTAATTAATAATTGTGATAGTTTAGAAGTAAGGATGTTAAAAATTATCAATAGGTGATTTTGAGAAATATTGAATCAATCCTTGCCCGAGTTTAAACATACCTAACCCAACAGCACCAATTATCAAAATATAGAAAGCGCCTCGATTTGATAAATAAAAGGATAAAATAGTAACACCAATTCCAAAAAGTAAAATAATACTACCGGTTATGATATTAATTTTGCCTTTTTTTCTTTTTACTATTATTAATTCATTTTCAACATAATTCAACATTTTATTAGCTTCGCTTTTATTAAGGCCTTTTTCAAAAAGCGATTGAATTATTTTATCTCTAGTTAATCCACCAAGCAGCATATTCACGGTATATTGATATATTTTTTTATCAATATTATTATTACCCATTTGTTCTGCCATCCTATTCAATATTATTACATAGCAAATTTACTTTATTTACTGACGTCTCTCAATTTCCCTAACTATTAATAAATGAGTAATCAAAGAAAATCAATTTGATTGCCCCAGCCCTGAAACATTAGTCACACTGAGGAGAGGCAACGCCTCGTCTCGAAGTGCGACATACGTATGCCAGGCTTCGAGACGTTTCACTCCTCAGCCTGACAAGATTCTTGGGGCAAATGTTGAAAATCATTACTGGTAAATTTCTCAATTTCCATCAGTTTCCCCTAATTTCCTTCACTCATTCACTCATTCCATCATTCATTCATTACTGCTTACTGCTACTGCTTAGTGCCTACTTAAAAAATTTGCCCAACTTTTTATTTGTATAGTTTAAATACCTATATTTACATCATCAAAATTATTAAGTGATGTAAAGCAAACATAACTAATCTTTAATAAATTAATGGTCAGACAGAGCCGATTCTCGTGGAACGACAGTGAAATGAGAAGCGTGTCGAAGTCGACCATTAAGAGCCACTCTTCGACACGTACTCCAACCCACAATGCTTTTGATGTCCGGCTCTGAGTGACTCTTATAAATAATTAAATTGAAAATAAGTAACATAAGTTATTAAAAACAAATTCAACTTTTAACTTTCAACTTTATAAACTTTAAACTTATCAAGCTATGACCCTTAAAAACATGTTATCAATCGGGATAAACGAACTTTCAGTTAACGACAAAACTGATAAAGTAATTAAAGATTCACTCGCCCTGACAACTTCCGGTGTTGCCGCAATGAGTGGTTGTACTACCCCGGATACCACGGTGCATGATGCAGCTCATTTACTGCAAACCTATGAATCAGGCTCCCTGCAAAGTCCGCAATTATATACAAACAGCCAGGTAACCGGCCAGAAGAGAATTACGGTGAAATTATATAATAAGGTAATCAACTTCATGAAAGGTGCAGCCGACGATGAGGCCACTCAGGCAGGCGATATTAATGCAGGGATAGCGCTGGTTCTGGGTTGTGGCGCTCATTTATCAAAGAAAACTACCAGTACCCAGCCCGATTTCGGGATAACCGGCTCAGGACCTAACTGGATTAAGATTCATATCCGCAAGATTGTTGAAGGAGCCGAAGGACATATTTTCAAATGCGCCATTGTTTCTGACAAGGGAACCGTACCTACTGATGCAGACTGTGTATATTTCTTCTCAATGGAAGGAACTATTGAAATTCACAACGTGCCTAGCGGGAAAATACTGGCTATTAACCATGCAAGCATACTGCCTGTTAGCCATACCAAGCCTAAATCGGAGGATGACTCGGCGAAAATGAAAAAAGCCACTGTATTGCCTGTAAGTGTTGCAAAGCATCCCGTTTTCTACTTCAATTCTCCCGACCCATATAACTGGAATGGGTGGATTTATGTGGTTATTCAGTAGATAGTAGTGAGTATTTAGTACTGAGAAGTGAGTACTCGATAGCGAGAAGTGAGTTCTCGATAGCGAGAAGTGAGTAGTCGGTAGCGAGAAGTGAGTTCTCGGTAGCGAGAAGTGAGTTCTCGATAGCGAGAAGTGAGTACTCGGTAGCGAGAAGTGAATACTCGATAGCGAGAAGTGAGTACTCGGTAGCGAGAAGTGAATACTCGATAGCGAGAAGTGAATACTCGATAGCGAGAAGTGAGTACTCGATAGCGAGAAGTGAATACTCGGTAGCGAGAAGTGAGTTCTCGGTAGCGAGAAGTGAGTAGTCGATAGCGAGAAGTGAATACTCGATAGCGAGAAGTGAGTTCTCGGTAGCGAGTTAGGAGTATTGAGTTAATAATTGGTGCAAGTGTTATGAAAAGCGGGGGGAAAGCTTTGAAGCAAGACCCAAATCTCAAGACTCAAGCTCCAAGTCGCAAATTATAAGCCCCAAGTCTCAAGCTTCAAATCCCAAATTCCAAGATAAATGAGTGGATTCTTTGAATTTTACATTTGAATGTCTTGCCGATAGGCAGGATTCTTTGAGCTTAAGGATTATTAATGATGAAAGTTGGGGGAAATGTTAAAAGAAACGGGGAAATTGTTGTAAGGATGAATGAGAAAGTGGTAAATTTGTAAAGGAAAAATAAGATAATACAGTTATTAACTCATGTTACGCACGAATGATTTGATGTTATCTTTAATTTAGATTCCTCACTCCGTTCGGAATGACATATAGAATTGATGGGAAAGGGGGGATAAGGTGGCGATTTGCTTAAAGCAAATCGCCACCTTATCCCCCACAAGAAAATAAATAAATTGTCATTCCGAATGAAACATAGTGGAATGAGGAATCTAAAAATGGGAAAATACTTTTTTGCGTAACATCAGTTATTAATTTAAACAGTTTAACCCATGATAGAATTTGATGAAAAGATTAGATTACTTTCTGATAAGGAATTATTGGAAGTTATTAAATCAAAAGAAGATTATCAGGAAGAATTTTGGAAACTTGCAGTAAAGGATGCTGAAAAAAGAGGGCTTAAATCAAAAAGTGATAAAATAATTGAAGAGTTTACTAAAAAGAAAGCCAAAATTGAAGATATCAAACAAGAAAAACAATTTAAAGAAACCAGTTTAACAGAATTATATTCTGATAAAGCAATAATTGGATTTTCAATATTCTTTACAAGTATCGCAGGTGCAATACTTTTTTCACAAAATTTAAAAACTCTCAAAAAAAGCGGGGGAGACCAGGTAATATTCTTTGGCATTATTTATTTTATACTGACATTGCTTTTAGCTTATGCATTACCTTCAGGAACATTAAAAGAATTATGCGCTCTTTTAAATATTGCTGGCGGATATATAATTACAATTTATTTTGGAAGTAAATTCTACCCTGAAAAATTAAAATATAAAAACAAGAAAATTTGGAATGCCTTATTAATAGCCCTTCTTATTTATCTGGGCATATTTGGCTTGATTATTTTAGCAATTAAGGGTCGTTAACTAATATTGACTTTACTTGTCTTAAATTCAATTAACATCAAACCTTAACCCTCAAACTCCTTGAATATCGAATATTGAACAAAAAATAATGAATATCGAACTAACCAGTGTCACTGCTTACTGCCTTCTTTTCACAATATACTTTATAACTTTCAAACTAAAGCTAATTTAGGCATTTTAGTTATTGTAAAAGTAGGAGAAAATGTCGGGCAAAAGATGCCACATTCAACAAATGCTTAATGGCATTGCTTGGTAAGGCCAATTTTTTCTACGGGGTGATACACTAAAGGCACTTGTTCCACCTGTACATCGCTTTTATCCAGCCCGAATGCTTTCTGATCGGTTTGGCTCATTCGTTTTAAGAAGAAATACGAATTTAAAAGTATGCCGTCGCGTATGGCGAATTCGTTCTCAACCGAAAGGAACTTTTCAAATACCACAAATTTAAAATCGGGAGTTGTATTATATTTGGTAGAACCATCGGGCCTGATATGCAGTTTCAGTTCTTTATTTTCTACCAACTCCTGCAATATCTTCTTAAAATACAATTCTGAACGGGGCTGCACACGGAAGCCAATGTTTATGTTAACTTTAAATACTATATCCTCAACCAGTTCGATAACATTATAATTAAGGGTATATGGATGCTCCACCCTGTTGATATGAAGCAGCCAGTACATATCAGCCCGTTTGGGCTTTTTAGCTAATATGGAGTTAATTATCTTTTCTTCTATTTCAAGCTTATTGTTTGCTTTGGTAAGATAGATAAGATGCGTTGAAAATTTCGGTATGTTGTCGTCGTTGCTTAATTCTATAAGAAGGGGGGCGGAATTCAACAACGGAACAAACTTGGTGAAGCGGTTATGTATTTTCCTTGCATAATACCATATATACATGGTGGAGAAAATGAACAGTTCGAAGAACAGGAACATCCACCTTTGCCTTATCTTCGCCACATTGGTAATAAAGAAAGATGTTTCAACGGTAGCGAACACCAGCAGAATAGCTACAACCAGCACAATATTCCATTTCTTCCGATAGATAAGGAAATAACTCAGGAGTATGGTTGTCATCATCATGGCGATAACGATAGAAAAACCATAAGCAGCTTCCATATTAGTTGAATTCTGGAAGTATAAAACCATTAAAATACAACCTATCCAGATAATGTTATTTACACTAGGTATATATATCTGGCCTTTCAGTTCGGTCGGGTGCCTTACCTTTATTCTTGGCCAGAAATTCAAGTTCATAGCTTCGCTGATAAGGGTGTATGAGCCGCTGATAAGCGCCTGTGATGCAATAATGGATGCGGCCGTTGCAATGGCTATCCCGGGAATGAGGAACCATTCGGGTATCATGCCGAAGAAAGGGTTTATACCGTTAAGGGTTGGTTGCCCCTGGTGCAATATCCATGCAGATTGACCGATATAGTTCGCTACCAGGCATGTCTTTACAAAGGCCCATGTGATACGTATGTTTTTTCTGCCACAATGCCCGAGGTCGGAATATAATGCTTCTGCTCCTGTTGTGGCAAGGAACACAGCTCCCAACAGCCAGAACCCGCCCGGGTATTTAGATAACAGTACATATCCATAATAAGGGTTGATAGCTTTAAGTACATCGGGGAAATGCACTATCTGCAACATGCCCACGGCAAAAAGCATCACAAACCACAACACCATCACAGGGCCAAATGCAGCTCCCACCTTTTGTGTACCAAAACGCTGAAAGAAAAATAATAAGCAAAGGATCACAATTACAATAGGCATAACATGTAAATTCGGAGTGATCATATCCAGCCCTTCTATTGCAGAAGTTACGGTTATAGGCGGGGTTATTATGCCATCGGCCAACAGTGTTGTTGCGCCAAGAATAGTTGGTATCACCAATCTTTTTCCATACCTCCTTACAAGCGCATAAAGTGAAAATATCCCACCTTCACCATCGTTATCGGCTTTAAGTGTTAGCCATATATATTTAACGGTAGTCTGAAAGACCAGTGTCCAGAAGATACAGGAAACTCCGCCAAACACAAGCATTTCGCTTATAGGTCGGTTACCAACAACAGCCCTTAGTACATACAAAGGACTGGTGCCAATATCACCATAGATAATTCCCAGTGCTACAAGAAGCGAAGCGGCAGTTATCTTTTTTGTATGTATGCTTTCTAAATTCATTAAAATATCAACCTCATTACCCCAGAACCTGTTTGCAATAATACATTAAAATTTATTATAAATAATGTGAATTTGCAATAGTGCGAAAATATCTAAAAAAACATATATGAAATAATGATTTTTAATAAAAATTATATTTGTTGCCAAATAAAGGAATACATAAGACGAGTTGATTGACACATTTGACAATTATTCATAAATCACAGGTTCTATTAACATCTAATAACATTTCGGAATTTTCCTGTTAACTGCAATGTAGTAAATTTGCCTTCCTAAAATATACGGCGTATTTCATTTAAAGAAACAAAATAAAACATAAACAATAACAATGGTCAGGCAGAGCCGATTCGACTGAAACGAAGGTTGAAGGCGAATCGTGTCGAAGTCGACCATTGATAGCCACTCTTCGACACTGACTCCCATGCACGTACCAGCACTTTGTCAGGCTCTGAGTGACTATAAAAAGAAAGAAATGTGAAATAAATAAAATAAGAAAGTATGAAAAACAAAATTTGCATTATAACAGGCGCAACATCGGGCATGGGGCTTGCCACAGCCACAGCATTGGCAGGCATGGGTGCCACTATTGGCTTTGTATGCAGGAACCGGGTTAAAGGCGAAGCCGCTATTTTAGCTATAGAAGGAAAGACAGAGAACAATAATATCCAGCTTTTTGTTGCCGATCTGTCATCGCAGTCTGATGTACGCCGCCTTGCCGCTGAAATTAAAGCTAAATATCCGGTAATAGATGTTCTGGTAAACAATGCAGGCGCTATAAATCCGAATCGGACAACCACGATAGATGGTTTCGAAACCACTTTTGCAGTGAACCACCTTGCTTATTTTCTCCTCACCAATCTTTTGCTTGATAACCTGAAAGCTGCAAATAAAGCAAGGATAGTAAGCACGGCATCGGAAGCATCGAGGATGGGAAATATTTATTTTGACGACCTTCAGTTTGAAAAAAAATATAATTCATGGAAATCGTATGGACAATCGAAGCTTGCTAATATTATCTTCACATACGTGCTTGCTAAACAACTAAGTGGAACTAATGTAACTGTTAACTGTCTTCACCCTGGCGGAGTAAGGACGGGCTTTGCCGGCGATATGAAAGGTTTCTTTGGATTTATATGGAAGACTTTTTCACCTTTGTTACGTTCTGCCGAGAAAGGAGCAGAGACTATAATATGGTTAGCTTCATCGCCTGAAATTGAAGGAATTTCAGGGAAATACTTTAAAGATAAAAAGGAAATAAAATCAATGGCTGTTTCCTATAACCATGATGTTCAAAAGAAACTTTGGGAGGTAAGCGAAGAATTGACAAAATTAAAATAGACATCATCTTTGATTGAAGAAATTCTATAAAATGGTTAACCGCAAAGAGCGCTAAGAAAAGAAACGCCAAGTACGCTGAGAAGATATTTCCTTTGCGAACTCTGCGCAAACCTTGGCGACCTTTGCGTTAAAAAACATATATACAAAACATAGGTTATGAAAAAAGATCTGGGCGCAAAGAACTTCTATTATCCAACATTAACAGTAATTGTTGGCGCTAATGTTAATGGCAAACCCAATTACATTACCATTGCATGGGGTGGTATCATGGGGATGGATAGCCTGTATATCGGCATGAACAAATCACACTTCACCAACAAAGGCATAATAGAAAATAAATCATTCAGCATTAACATTCCTTCTGCAAACCTTGTGAAGGAAACCGATTATTGCGGCTTGTATTCTGGGAAGAATACCGATAAATCAACTTTGTTCAAATCGTTTTATGGTAAGCTTGGAAATGTTCCCATGATAGAAGAGTGTGCTGCCAACATGGAATGCGAACTTATTGAAACGATAGATTCGCGAAATCATGATATATTCATTGGTAAAATTGTGAATACCTGGTGTGATGAAAAATATATGA
This sequence comes from uncultured Bacteroidota bacterium, assembly GCA_963831005.1. Lineage (GTDB taxonomy): Bacteria > Bacteroidota > Bacteroidia > Bacteroidales > CG2-30-32-10 > CAWHOW01. Next base: position 11,232 of record CAWHOW010000001.1, on the reverse strand, counting down.
CCGACGGCAAAGCCGACCTTAAGAAGATACAACCTATATTATTTTCCTTTCATGATTCCACATATTGGACAATAGGGGAAAACTTTGCAAAGGCATGGAGTGTGGGAAAAGAACTAAAGAAATAAATAATGATTAATATAGTTATTTTGAAAACGGGATAAAACAAAATAGTTATTATTAGATTCCTCACTTTGCTACGCTCCGTTCGGAATGACAGTAACCTGTGTGACATTAGGAGAAGGAGGGTGCGGGGCGGCTACGTCGCCCCGCACCCTCCTTCTCCCCCGAAAAGAATAAAATTGTCATTCCGAACGAAGTGAGGAATCTAATAAGATGTAATAATTAATTCTTTTTTGTTGAATAAATTCAAAATTAAGCATGAATAAAAAAGCCTTTATCATATTTCTTTCAATTGTTTTAGGTATTTACTTTCTGCTGAATTATTATGTCTTTATTCGTGGATGGAAGGCGCTACCTGATGTTCAGACTTTGAGGATCGTTTACATTGCTGTCTGTATATTACTTTTTATTTCTTACATCTTAAGCCGTTTTCTTGAAAGAACAAGATGGGTAAAGCTTTCAGAGCCCTTCACATGGATAGGTTCATTTTGGTTACTGGCCATGTTTTATTTTTTTCTTTTCATTATTCTGATTGATATTGTAAGGTTGCTGGATTACCTGTTTCATTTCTTACCCGATATAAATTTAAAAGCTATACCTGCAATGAGTATTGCAGGTATAGTAATATTGGCACTGATTGCGGGCTTTATCAATGCACGAAATCCGATAATAAAACGCCTGAATATTCAGATTCCCAAGAAAGCAAGTGACCTAAAGGAACTAAAGATAGTGGCTGTTTCCGATATTCACATGGGAATGCTGGTTAAGCGCAAAATGATATTCCGTTTGGTTAAAACTATCATTCGTTTAAGGCCTGATATCGTTTTAATTGTCGGAGATATGCTGGATGAAGTTATTGATCCAATCATTAAATATAATTTAGGCGAACCATTCAGGAGGATAAAAGCCCCCTTTGGCGTATATGCCATTACAGGTAATCATGAATATATCGGTGGCATAGAAAAATCAATAAAGTATATAGAATCACTTGGTATAAGAGTGTTGAAAGATGAAGTGATTAAGATAGCTGATGCTTTTTACCTTGCCGGAAGATACGATCACGACATCAGCAGGTTTACAAAAGATAAAAGGAAAGAATTAAAGGATTTGCTTATAGATATTGATGCTTCATTACCACTCATACTCCTTGACCATCAACCATTTCACCTTGAAAAAGCTGTTGAGTGTGGCGTTGATCGAGCTATCAGGGCATACACATCACGGACAGGTATGGCCAATACATTTTATCACCAAAGCTATCTATGAAATAAGCTGGGGGTACAAGAAAATAGGCTCTGCAAATTTTTATGTTTCATGTGGTTTCGGCACATGGGGACCGCCTATACGCATTGGAAACAGGCCTGAAGTAGTATCTGTCAAATTAATATTTGCAGATTCTTAACCAGCAGGAAATACAGATAATAAAAACCGAATATCTTTGCATCTTATAATAAATATAGAGCAATAAAAACCCACAGGACGAGTTTGCAGTCTATAGAATGTAATGGATAATTTCGACGACATAGTATTTAAAAATAAGAATAAATCTTATGGCGCTTATGAATTAAGAAGCAGGTACCATAAAAGCGCAAGTTATGGTTTGCTATTCGCTCTATTAACTGTTACTACAGTAACGATTTATGTATTTATCCGCAGTACAAAAGCAAATGATTATGCTGACAATGAACTTTACCAAGAAATGGTGGATTTTGAACAGTATAATACGATGAAGGACCTGGATTCCTTGCGCATGAATACTCCTCCTCCCAAGAAGGTTATCGCGAAGAAAGATAATGAAACTTTTGTGGTTGTTGATACACTTAAAACCAAAATAGATACACAAAAAGTTGTTAAGCTGCCCGACATGAAAAAGGATACGGTGAAAATCGACAGCTTAATACCGGCAGATACATCAAAAGAAGGAAGTGCAAATGGCATGACCGGTGGAAAAATATACACAAAAGTGGATGTATTGCCGGAGTTCCCGGGTGGTATTAAAGCACTTGTGGAATACCTTTTAAAGAACACCCATTATCCGGATGAAGCAAGGTTGAAGCATGTTAGTGGAACCGTTTTGGTTCAATGTGTCATTTCAAAAAGTGGAGATGTTGTAAAAGTTTCCTTAAAAAAAGGAGTTAATCCTTTATTGGATAAAGAAGCCCTGAGGGTTATTAAATCTTTGCCTAAATGGAAACCGGCAAAAAGAAAAGGCTATCCGGTAAATATGTTGCTTGTATTTCCAATAAATTTTAAATTATAAGTGCAAATTATTATTATTAAGATAAATAAATCATAGTCTAAATATTCACTTCGTTTTCAAAATTATATTATATTTGTAAAAGCACATCGAGATGTGTTTTGTTTGTTTAGGATGAAAAATATTATTAAACTATTTATCCTTCTTTTATTGCCCTTGATGAATTATGGGCAGGTCTCCTCATTATATGAAATAGGACTGCCACTTGTTCGCAATTACACCACAAGTGAATATAAAGCCTTCTCGCAGAACTGGGGATTTGTTCAGGATGACAGGGGTGTTCTTTATTTTGCCAACGGAGAAGGTGTTTTGGAATTTGATGGCAATCACTGGAAAACAATAAAAATAGTTAATGATTATGCGGTATTTGGACTTGCTATTGATAAGGACAATAAGATATATGTCGGATCGAGTTCGGAAGTAGGTTATTTGACTCCTAAAAAAAATGGGGACTTAACGTACCATTCCTTATTGAGTTATTTCCCTCCCGCAGAAAGGAAATTTAATCATGTAAGAAATTTACAAGCAACAAAATCCGGTATCTATTTTATTGCTGGTGGAAAACTATATAAGTGGAATGATAAAACTTTAAAATCCTGGCGTCTCTCGAACCAAAGCGCTTGTTTTAAATTGCATGATAATATACTGGTATGGCAACATAACATTGGTCTTGCTATTTTTCCTGGCGATACTATTTTAAAACTTCATGGAGGAGAATATTTTGCAGATAAAACTATTCTTAACATCCTGCCTTTTAAGGGTAATAAAATGCTTGTTGTTTGCAAAGACAGCGGTATATATGTGATGAGCGACCCTTTTAAATTAAAGAAAAATACTTATCCTGAGATATACAGGTTCTACAGTCAGGCAGATTATTTCATTTCAACTAATCAATTGCTTAACAGTACGGCTCTTTCGAATGGAGATTATGCTTTTGCTACTTTAAGAGGCGGAACTGCTATCGTTGATAATAATGGAACACTTGTTCAGATACTGAATAAAAAAGCAGGCATTCAAAATGAATCGCATAACAATTTAGGACAAGACTCTCAAAATGCTTTATGGATCTCTCTAAATAACGGTATATCGCGTGTTGACATTTCATCTCCGTTAAGCACCTGGAACGATGATATGGGACTTAAAGGAGCCGTGCTCTCATCAGTAAGGTTTAAAAATAAGATGTTTGTTGCGACCTGGGAGGGAGTTTTTTATCTGGATCTTTCTTCTGAAGAATATACTGTATCAGAAGATGAATATAATGTTGATATTTCACAATTTAAACCTGTAGAAGGTATTAAATCACACTCTTGGGATTTATTGGTTGTGAAGAATTTAAAAAATCCTTCAAAAGATAAATTATTAGTTGCCAGCACTGATGGTATTTATGAAGTGGATTTATTTAGCAGTAAATTATTATTCAAGACGACAGCCTCAAAACTATATATAAGCAGCAGAGACCCGTCAATTATTTATGTAGGAACTGACGAGGGTGTATATTGTCTTTCTATTGGCTACTCAGGGAATGAACTCACTTTCAGAAATGAAGGAAAGCTTAAAGGACTTAATGAAAAAGTTGCAGGAATTTGTGAGGACAAGGCTGGGAAATTATGGGTTGCAAGCGAGTATGCCGGTGTTTATCTTTTTGAATTTGAGAAATTATCATCTAAAAAAAATACGCTTCCTATAATTGGAAATCAAATCTACACGGTTTCCAAATATGATGCAGCAGATGGACTCCCATCAAACGATATAACAATTTATAAATTCAGAGATAAGCTTCTTTTTGTTTCCGAAGACGGGATTTTTCTTCCGGTTGAGAAATGTAAAGGAAATAAAATTACAGGAGTTAAATTTATTAAAGATAGAACTATATCTCTTGGCTTCCTTGAGAAAACGTTTTATGTTACAATGATGGCAGAAGATACAAAAGGAAATGTATGGCTTCAGATAACCAATAAATTCACCAAGCAGAAGATCATCGTAGAAGCTGTAAGAAACAAGAATAACCTGTATTCCATAAAAACTATTCCTTTTAAACCTATGCCTCAGACAGAGGTGTATTCTATTTATCCTGAGACTTCAAATGTTACATGGTTTGGAGGTGATGATGGACTCATCAGGTTTGACGGAAACAGAAAATATGGCTATAATATGGATTTTCATGCTTTGATAAGAAGAGTTGTTCTTGAAAGGGATTCAATGCTTTTTGGCGGCACTTATTATACTGATGTAAACGACAGCGGTGAATATATCGGGCATTCGCTTGAGCAGCCAGAAGAACTTAAATCGGAGATTTCATATGCATATAACAGCATTACATTCGAATATGCCGCACCAAGTTATTACGATGAAAAATCGAAATATTACAAAGTTTATCTGGAAGGTTTTGATAAGAAATGGTCAGGATGGGCAAATGAAACTAAAAAAGAATATACAAATTTACCTCCCGGCAAATATAAATTTCATGTTATAGCTAAGAATATCTTTGATAAGGAAAGCTCGGAAGCAATATATGAATTTAAAATCCTTGCACCCTGGTACAGGACATGGTTTGCTTACTTTATCTATTTAATAGCTTTTGCTTTTATTATTTATTCGGCCATCAAATTCAGTAATAACAGACTGCGGGAAGCAAAGCTCAGGCTGGAAGATGTAGTGAAAGAACGTACTACCGACCTGAATAAACAAAAAAAAGAACTTGAAAAGGAAAAAGAAAAAGCCGACAAACTGCTATTGAATATTCTCCCATTTAAGATTGCAGAAGAATTAAAAGCAAATGGAAATGCTAAAACCAAAACATTTGAACAGGTTACTGTTTTGTTTTCCGATTTTAAAGACTTTACGGTTATTGCACAACAAATGGAACCCCAGGAATTGATCTCCGATTTAAACAGGTGCTTTATATTTTTTGATGATGTTTGTGTACGCCATAACATTGAAAAAATAAAGACTGTTGGCGATTCCTATATGTGTGCGGGTGGAGTTCCGATGAAGAATAAGACAAACCCTGTTGACATGATTTTAGCCGCTTTTGAAATGCGTGATTTTATCAGCAGGTTAAAAAAAGAACAATCGTCTAAAGGGCATACTTTATGGAAGATTAGAATTGGTATCAATACCGGACCGATTATTTCAGGGGTAGTTGGAAAGAAAAAATTCGCATATGATATTTGGGGAGATACTGTCAATACTGCCAGCCGGCTTGAACAGGCAAGTCTGCCAAATAAAATAAATATTTCAGAGGATACGCATGAATTGGTAAAGAACTTCTTTGAATGCACTTATCGGGGTAAGATTCCTGTGAAACATAAAGGTGATATTGATATGTACTTTGCTGAAAAGATTAAAAAAGAGCTTTCCGTTGAAGAAGAAGGAAGAATACCTAATCAGAATTTCTGGGAATTATATGAAACCCTAAACATTTAATTGCACTATATGGATTATAAAGGAGCTAAAGAACATATAATAGCAAAGTTGATCAAAGAACTACCTGATAATCTTTATTATCACAGTATTGATCACACACTTGATGTATTAAAAGCTGTTGAGACCTTAAGTTCAATGGAGAAAATCAGAAAAGATGAAGATCTGATAATTCTTAAAACAGCAGCTCTTTTCCATGACAGTGGTTACATTGTAAAATACTGTAATAATGAAGTTGCATCTGTACAGATTGTTTGCGAAAACTTACCAGAATTTGGCTATTCCTTAAAACATATAGAGAGAATCAGCAGATTGATTTTAAGTACTGAGATTCCACGAAAACCTAAAAATGTCTTTGAGAAAATATTATGCGATGCCGATTTGGATTACTTAGGAAGAGATGATTTTTATATGGTAGGTATCCGATTATTGAGAGAATGGAATGAAAATGATATCCCTACAACATTACAAGAATGGTATATACAGGAAGTCTATTTTTTGCAACAACATGAATACTTTACAAAATCAGCTATTAAGTTACGCCAGCAGAAAATGAAAGAACATCTGGCTGAACTTAAAGAATTGACAGGTGATAAAATTTAAATAATAGAAATGTTTAAACGTGTTTATATATTATTATTTCTTATTTCATTAGCGAGTTTTTCTTTTTCTCAGAAAAATAAAGTTGATAGTTTGCAAAAGGTTCTTAGAAATGAAACGGAAGACACTTCCCGTGTAAAAATCCTGAATGATATATGTATGCAATACCAGTTTTCTAATTGGGATACATCTTTCTTCTATGCTAAAAAAGCATTAACGCTTGCTGAATCATCCGGATTTCAGAAAGGACTTGGTTCTTCATTTAACAATATTGGTTTTTATTATTTTAATGTTGGAAAAAGTAGTGATGCGCTTGTTTATTATTTAAAAGCAAATGATATTTTTTCACAAATTAATTACAAGAAAAATAATGCAATTGTTTTAGCAAACATAGGCTTTCTGTTCTTTTCGCAACATAATTATACAAAATCAATTGAATATTATTTCAATTCATTAATTGTATCAAAAGAAAATGGTGACAGCAGCCGGGTAGCTAAATTGCTTGAAAATATTGGAATGATTTATTATGAACAGGGAGATTATTCCAAGGCGCTTGACTTTTGCTTGAAATCATTAAAGATAAGTGAACTTATACATGATAGTAAAGGCATTGCATATGATTATGGAAACATTGCATTGATTTATGATTCACAAAATAATCCTAAGAAATCACTTGAATATTACAACAAATCTTTGGAAGAGTCAAAAGAAATAGGAGACAAGAAAGGCATTGCAGCATCTTTAACCAATATTGGAGAGCTGATGTATTTAAAACTGAAAAATAGCAAAAAGGGGCTGGAATATTTATTATTGGCTCTTGATGTTAATACTGAAATTGGTTATAATGACGGTATTTCAAGCTGTTTTCTCAACATAGGAGATTATTACCGCAAACAGAAAAATTATTCCAAGGCGCTTGAATATTTTATGAAAGCTGATAAGCTGAATATTGAATTGAAAGATAAAAAAGACCAGGCAAATGCTCTTGGATTAGTTGGTGATATGTATTCGGAACAAGGTAATTATTCCAATGCTGTTGCAAGTTATAAACAAAGCATTGACATTGCCAGCGAACTTGATATTAAAGAAACATTGAAGCAAGATTTTCAGTCAATTTCATCTGTTTATGAAAAAATGGGAAATATTGCTGAAGCATTTATATACCATAAGAAATATTCTGATATAAAAGACAGTATCTATACAGAAGAAAGTGCCGATCAAATTGCTGATATGCAAACTAAATATGAAACTGAAAAACAGGAAAAGAAAATTACATTATTAAAAAAAGAATCCGAAGTTCAGACATTGAAGATAAGTAGGGATTCAATAATGATTTATTCAATTGTTGGAATATTGATTCTTATCATCGCATTGACATTTGTAATTTATAAAGCATACAGGAATAACAAAAAAGCAAATTTCATTTTAGGAAATCAAAACAAGGAAATAACTCTGCAAAAGGAGCAGATAACGCAAAGCAGAAGTGAACTGGAAAAAGAAAAACAAAAGTCGGAGATTCTTCTTCAGAATATTCTTCCCTTTGAAACTGCAGAAGAATTAAAACATAAAGGATATGCTTCTGTAAGGCATTATGAAAATGTAAGCATCATGTTTACTGATTTTGTAGGCTTTACAAAGATAGCAGAAAAGCTTACCCCTGTTGAACTAGTGAGTGAGCTTAATAAGTTCTTTGTTCAATTTGATGACATTACAGGAAAATATAACCTTGAAAAAATAAAGACCATTGGCGATTCCTATATGTGTGCAGGCGGTTTGCATAACCAGGATATCAGCAATCCAAAGAAAACAATACTTGCAGCAATTGAAATACTCAAATTTGTTAATGAATGCAATGAAGAGAAATTGAAATGGAACCAGCCACTCTGGGAAATACGAATCGGGATAAATACAGGCGATATTATTGCCGGCGTGGTTGGCAAAAAGAAATTTGCTTATGATATATGGGGTGATGCTGTTAACACAGCAAGCCGCATGGAATCTTCAGGTGAAGTAGGAAGAATTAATATATCCGGCAGCACATACGAATATATTAAAGACTTTTTTGATTGCACTTACAGAGGGAAAATACCTGCTAAGAACAAACAGGATATTGACATGTATTTTGTTGATGGAGTGAAGAAAGGCAAAATGATTTTCCAGGAAGATAATCAACCTTTTCAAAGTTTATGATTCCAATTAAGAAGCTTCTTCTTTCTTTACTAAAAGAAACATTCTGTTTTTCTTTCATACTATTTCTGATATGCTCGATTTCGTATTCCCAACAGAATAAAGTTGACAGTATTCAAAAATTATTGAAATCTACTACTGAAGATACATCAAGGGTAAATTTCCTAAATGATATTTTCATTGCCTACCAGGATAATGACCTTGCAACAGCTTTGAAATATGCAAAACAGGCTCTTGATCTTTCTGATAAAATCAGTTTCTTAAAGGGAAAGGCTTCTGCCTATAATAATATTGGCTTTTATTATTTTAACAAAGGTAAAAGCAGCGAAGCCTTGGTGTATTACCTGAAAGCAAACGACATATTTGTTCAGATAGATAATAAAAGAGGCAATGCAATTACACTGGCCAATATTGGTTATCTATTCTTTTCCCAGCACAATTATAAAAAAGCCATTGATTATTATTCTAACTCTTTGTCATTTGCACAGGAAATAAATGACAGCAACCGCGTGGCGAAGTTGCTTGAGAATATTGCAATGATATATTCTGAACAGGGAAATTATTCCAAAGCGCTTGATCTTTGTCTCAAATCACTCAGGATTAGTGAAATCATAAATGATAGGATAGGGATGGCTTATCTATATGACAACATAGGGATGATATATGATTCGCAGAATAATTATGAGAAGTCGCTTGAATATTATAATAAATCATTGGAACAGTCGAAAGAGGTTGGTGATAAGAAAGGCATTGCTGCTTCGCTGACTAATATAGGTGAATTATTGTATTTAAAGTTGGGAAACAGTAAGAAAGCCCTCGATAATTTATTATTAGCCCTTAATATAGATATGGATATTGGTTATTATGACGGCATTTCAACTTGTTTATTGAATTTAGGAGATTATTATCGCGATCAGAAGAATTATGCTAAAGCGCTTGAATATTTTATTAAAGCCGATAAGTTGAATATTGATTTGAAGGATAAAAAAGCGCAGGCAAATGCTCTTGGTTTGGTCGGCGCTATTTATTATGCACAGGGAAATTATCCTGATGCTATTGAAAGTTATAAGCAAAGTATAGATATTGCTAATGAACTTGACATTAAAGAAACATTAGAGCAGGATTATAAGGTATTGTCGGATGTTTATGATAAGATAGGAAATTCAGGGGATGCCTATTATTTTCAAAAGAAATACTCTGATATCAAAGATAGCATTTTCAATGAAGAAGGTGTTAAGCAGATGATTGAAATGCAAGCAAAGTATGAAACCGACAAGAAAGAAGAAGAAATCAAGCTGCTCAAAAAAGAATCGGAAGTGCAGAACCTTAAATACAATCAAAGTAAAATACTGATGTATTCGCTCATATCGGTATTCGTGCTGCTTGTTGTTCTTATCATATTTATTTTTACCAATTACAGGCATCGCCAAAGGGTTAAGCAACTGAATGCCGAAATTGCTTTGCGTGAAAGCGAAGAAAAGTACAGAGACTTAGCCAATCTGCTTCCCCAGATAATGTTCGAATTGGATAATTCAAACAACCTTACGTTCATCAATACGTCAGGACTGGCAATGACAGGCTATTTTATCGATGATCTAATGGATGGCATGTTCATCACCGAAATATTCGCCCACGATGAAAAAGAGAAGCTTCTTGTAACACTTAAAGATATTTATAATGGAGTTGAAACAAAAACGCTTGAATATTCGGCAAAGCGGAAAGACGGCACCACTTTCCCAGTGCTGTGCTATTTCAGTCCTTTTGTTGACCAGACAAAGCAAAGTGGTTTGCGAGGGATTGCCATTGATATTACCGAGCAGAAGCAAACAGAGCGGCGCATACTTACCAGCATTATTGAAGCCGAAGAAAAGGAGCGCAAGCGTGTTGCCAAAGACCTGCACGATGGCTTAGGCCCTTTACTCTCAAGTGTGAAGCTATATGTGAACGAGCTGCAATCGGCTGATACGGAAGATGCGGAGAAAAAGGAAATGCTGAAATACACTAACGAACTGATTGATGATGCTGTTTCGAGCACGCGTACCATTGCCAACAACCTTATGCCCGGCGTTATTAGCGATTACGGACTGGTTAAAGCCTTGCAATCATTCTGTAATAAGCTTAATGTGGCCAAATCGGTGAATTTCTATTTCAATACAAAGGATGAAACCAGAAGATATGATTCTTCTGTGGAAATTACGCTTTACAGGGTGCTGATGGAACTTATCAATAACTCAATCAAGCATGCTTCGGCAAAGAATATAGCCATCACTTTCGGCGAGGAAAACAAGCTGCTGTCAATATTGTTTACTGACGATGGCACAGGTTTCGATGTGGCTAAAACCCTCAGTAATCCTAACCGCGGCATGGGGCTTAATAATATTATCAACAGGGTGAAATCACTACAGGGCAGTTGCGAGTTCAGCAGCATAGCCGGACACGGAACTGTGGTGAAAATTGAAATTGATTTGAAACAATCGTAGGTTCCAAGTAATTAGTTTCAAGTCTTTCGTCCTTAATAACAATATTTACTACCGACTTCTACTGCCACCTCTTTCCTATTTCCCTTTTATACTTTTTAATTAAATATTTTCATTCATAATCTTAATGATTAGATAGTCAAGTATAAAGAAGCTATTAATTGTGTT